>NZ_LLYA01000090.1 GCF_001440415.1 Bradyrhizobium retamae | reverse complement strand
GCGCCGCCGTTATCCCGCGAGCCGCCGCCGCCGCCACCGAAGCCACCGGCGTCACCCTTAGAGAAGTCACCGGAGCCGCCGTTACCTGCACCGCCTCCGCCATTGTTGAAGTAGGTGGCAGTTCCTCCGTTGCCGAACATGCCGCCGCCACCACCACTGGTATTGTAGGTGGGGGGCGACCAGACGACCTTACCGCCATTGCCACCGCGCGCCTGGTTGGCCTGGAGGTTGACGTTACTTACGGTCACATTGGCGCCGCTGGCGACGAACAGCGCGCCGCCCAATCCGGCGCCACCACCGCCACCGCTGCCGCCGAGGACGCTCTCAGTTCTTCCGTCGCCGCCATTTCCACCCTGCGCCGTGGCATTGACGATCTTCAGATCGTTGATCGCGACGGTGCCCGACGCGACGTACAGGCCGCGATGCTTGTTGTTGCCGGAGAGCGTGAAGTTGCCGCCGTTGATGGTCACGTTGCGCTGCACATCCGGCAGCTTGTCGGTCAAGGTGATGTTGTTGGTGAAGGTAATGGTGTCGCCGTTCTGGGCGTTGCTGATGGCGCTCCGAAGTTGCGCTTCGTTGGCGACATTGATGTTGGCGGCATAGGCCGGCAGCGCTGCCAACAATGTGCCTGCCACAAGGCATTTTGCCAGGACCAGACGCGAGGCCGATGTCGACAGGAAGGAAAAGAGCGGACGCCGAGTTGTCGGCGCGGGCCTGCCGACGGTTGCGGACCGGCTTTCTATCTGAACTGAACGAAAGAACATACTGCCCCACCACCACTTTGCACGTTGACCCACAAAATTGGGTCGGTGGAGGCGTCGTCTAGCAGGCGATTATTTGGACAATATTTGAAGAGCGCAGAGGCGGCCCTATCGGGGCTGGTTGTGACTTCTGTGCCACGCGCCGCCTTTGAAAGGCTCCTTCACGCTGCCTTGTCGGGGATGTGCCTCATTTTTGTGCGCCTGCGCATCGAGCGTCGCCGGCGCATGCAAGCGGCCCTGTTCAGGCTGCGGCGATCAGGCCGATACTCCTGAGAACAAAAGCAGGAACGGCCTGCTTGCCGTGCAGCCTCGTCACGTGCGCGATCAGACCACGCATGACGTTGGCGCGTGCATGTTCCGAGGTGAGGTGACGCGCCGAGGTGAAGTAGAGATATTCGATCGCGCTGCCGGCGCCCGCAGGACCAAGCGCGGCAAGCCTGTCCGCCGCCGGCAATTTTCCATCCGGCGGAGCGATCATCCAGCCGATCATCAGGGCGATCTCGGGCGGGCAGAGCGGACCCATGTTGGCTATGTCGACGGCGGCGGCGTCAAGCGCGGCGCGGTCGCCGGCAGCAAGCAGGGCGATGCACTTCAGGACCCTCATGTGCAAATGGAATGCAGGGCCCAGTTCGGCCATCTCGATGCCGCGGTCGAAGAAGCGAACGGCTTCGTCGAAACGGCCGCGCGCGTAGCGCAATTGCCCCATAATGGGAAGGGCTGCGGCAAAGTCCGCAGTCCGGACGAAGGCGCGCTCGGCAATGTCCTCCGCGAGATCGAGATGCCCCCGGTTGATGAAGTACAACAGCTTGGCGGCTGCCAACATCAGCAGCGGATTCGCCTCGATGGCGGGCAGGCACTCCAGCACCGTGGAGTCGATCTCGCTTTCGATGCGGTAGCGTTCTTCCAGGCTCATCTCCCCGAACGGACTGGTCAGAACAAGGCGCGCGAACAGATGCAGACTTCATTGCAGGGCGACGTCTGCATTGAGAGGATCCTGCTTGCGGTCCCTGCCCAGTTGCTCGCCGCTTGCCAGCCACCATGGATTTGAGACCGACAGCAGGCTTGCAGCCTTGTGAAGGCGCGTCTCAAGTGGTTCGTCCACGGGGGTGCCGAGACCAGTGGAGGCGTCAGCGAGTGCCTGCAACACGGCATCGATGACGCCATCCGAAACTCTGGTCGCCTCGCTTGTGAACGATGCGGCGTCGGTTATGTCGAGTTGGAGTCGGAACGCTTTTGCGATGCGCCTTGACGGCATTTCTCGCAAGGTAGCCGCACAATCAAGCTGCCCGTTATCGGCAAGAAAGCTCACCTGCAGGAAATAGCGCAGCCTGTCAGTGGCGGCGGGGCTCCAGTTCTCGGCAACGACGACCTTGTGGCTGACGCCAACGCTTGCGGCGATCATGTCGCGAAGCTGATCGACCAGGGATGCCGCTTGCTGACTGAAAGGATGTCCCTGCGGTCCGAAAGCCGGCCCGATAATCAGGAACGCATCGATCGGCACTGCCGGAGACGGCGTAGCGATCCACACGTAACCCTCGCCGTATTGCGTGGCAATGTATTTTGGTGATTTGGCGTTATCGCCGAGTTTTGTCCGCAACCTGTTGACCAGAAAGTCGATGTTTCGGTCGGATACGTCGGCTTCCGAAGCGACCTCATCGAGCAGACGGCCGCGGCGCATGAGGCGATGCGGGTTGCGGGTGAGGACGAGCAGCAGCGCGCGCTCGTTTCTGGTAAACTGAATCGTCTGTCCGTTGCGGCGTGCGAACAGGCATGTTTCATCAAGGATCAGATCTCCGAAGCGGAGATCCTGTGTTTTGTCCACTTCTGCCCCCCGAGGCAAATCAACCCAAGCGCCGACCAAGACAAGTACACGCTTGAACGGCTCTGTCGCAAGCCTCGCATGCATCCTCATTGACCCCAGCACGACAAGGGATGCCCCGGGCTCCGGCGGAGATGCAGCAAAGTCTGACATTTTTACCGTCGCGGCGCTAAAACGAGATGAGCGGATGGACCGCCAAACCCGCAGCTATGTATTCGAAGCAGGGAGACAGCAGTGCGCATAAGTCTTGATAGCCGGCCGGTGAGCACCCGGGGTTTTGCCTTTGTTATCCTCTTCGCCGTAGGCTTCGTTTTGACGCCGGTCCGGGCGGCCGATGGCGGCACTTGCGTCAGCGACATTCGCCAAGTGGTAGCGCGTAGGGCGACGCCCATGATGATGGAGGCGACCCTGCCGAAGGATCTTACGACCAAGGTCGATGCGGCGGCGCAGGCTTCGTTCGCCAAGACCTTCACTCCGGGCGCTGTTGTAGGTGTGCGCACGCCCGAGGGTACCTGGACTGCTGCCTATGGTATGGCCGATCCCAAGGCCGGCAGACCAATGACGGTCGCCATGCACACCAGGATCGGCTCTGTCACCAAGACATTCACCGGCACGGTGATCATGCGGCTCTCGCAGGACCGCAAGCTCTCGCTCGACGATCCGATCGAGAAATATGTCTCTGGTGTTCCCAATGGCACCTCCATCACGCTGCGTCAGCTTGCCAACATGACGAGCGGCATCGCCAGCTATACCCGCAGCGCCAAATTCACGGACATCTATTTCGCCAAGCCTGAGACGGTCTTCACGCCCGACCAACTCCTCAAGGTCGGCATCGCCGCATCTCCATTGTTTTCGCCCGGCACCAAGTTCGACTATTCAAATACAAACACAATCCTGCTTGGCATGGTGATCGAGAAGGTGACAGGCAAGCCGGTGGCCGAGGCATTCGATGCCATGGTGTTTAAGCCGCTCAAATTGCTGAACACGTCATGGCCGGGCCAATCGACCAAGATGCCTGAACCCTATGCGGAGGGTTTCACGCTGCAAGGCAATTTCGCCAAGCCGGACGCGCCGAGCAATGCCACCTTCTGGAACCCTGCCTGGGGCTGGACTGCGGGCGAGCTGATCTCGAATATGGATGATCTCCTGACATACGGCCGCGCATTGGGCACCGGCCAAGGTTTACTGAATCCCGACACGCAGGAAGAGAGACTCAAATCCATTCCCGGGCCCGCCGGCTACGGCATCGCCATCGGCTGCATCGATGGTTGGGTAGGGCATACCGGCGAACTGCCGGGCTACAACACTGCGGTTTATTATCATGCCGCCAGCGACATCACCGTGGTGGTGCAGACCAACAGCGACATTGCGTCCGGCAATTGCGCGGAATCGCCCACCCTTGCCAATGACCCGCGCGACAGCATCTGCTCCTCACCTGCGACAAGAATATTTGCGGCCATAACGGAGGCACTCGGACACAAGTTTACGCCGCTTCCGGCTAGGTAGCGGTTGGGCCGGCGCGCGCCTGGTAAGATGCATTCGCTCAATCCGCGAGGCTGCCGACCGGCGGCCAGGCGCAGATTCCGCGGCGCGTCGGATGGGTCCAAGGCTGACCTCGACCAACCAGCGACCCTCCGCCGCAGTCCGGAAGCCTTGCGAGCATAAAGCCTGGACTTTCAGCCCTCCAAAGGCATCGCATCAGTTTCGCACCAGAAACAACCTGATCGGAACGCAACAAACGCGATCGAAAACAAACAAAACCACTGCAAGATCAACGAGGCTGATCGATATCCCGGCGCTCATAACGGTCTGGTTGCAGGTTAGAGTCCTGCCGGGCCCACCAGTAAATCAGTGGTTTGCTGAGGCTGGTTTCGCAATCACCGCACAACGCGGTCTCTTGCGCGGGGAAAGACCAGGAAGCCTTCCCGGGCGAGGTACAGGCGCTATCTAAGTTTTTGACGCGCCTTCTGCGTAATGACCACGCGTTCTACTGCGTAGTAACCTGGTAGGTGTCCTTCGATCGCCACGCGACCGTGCGCCAACTGGCCGATAGGCAGAGCAACTATTCAATTCATTGGAGCACGCGCCTATGCCCAAGAATCCATTTACCGACGTCTGGCAGTTCCTGACCGCGACTACCGGCGACTATCTTCAGCTGGGAAACTGGCGCCTTCTGATCCTGGCGCTGTTCTGGGCGCTGCTGCTCGCCGGCATTGCATTGGCCTTCCAGAATTGGCGGGAGGATTCGGCGCAACGTAGCGGGCGACATCTTGGAATCTGGCTGGTCCGGGTCCTGATCGGCTGCATGTGGTTCGAAGGCATGTTGTGGAAACTCCCGCTACCCGCGTCCGGCGGCCTGCAATACTGGACCGAACAGGAAACGACCCGCGCAGCGTTCGAGTTTCACAGCACCTTCGTGAAGGATATCGTGTTGCCCAACATGAATATCTTCGGGCCGATTGTTTTTCTTGCCGAGCTCGTGTTTGCCGCGTCGATGATCCTCGGGCTTGCGGTACGGCTCGTGGGCGTGCTGGCCGTCGCCTATACGCTGCAACTCTGGCTCGGCATTTATCGGCCGGGCGATCCTGCCGAGTGGCCGTGGTCGTACATGTTCCTGGCCATGCTGATGTTCCTTTTTGTGCTAGAGGGCGCCGGCCGCAGTCTCGGCCTTGATGCTTGGTTGCGCCGCAACGTGCCCGCCGTGCGCGATGGAAAGGGACTTATTGGCCGGTTCTTCAACATCGCCGGTTAGTCGTTATCGTTTTGCGTGGGAGACGAGTAGATGATGGCACTAGCCCGCGCAGTGACGCTTCTGGTGGGCCTGAGCGCAATCGGCGCCTACGCCGCTGACATTGGTTATCTGGCTCCGCCTGGTGTCCCGGCAAGGGAATTCCCTTCACCTGAGCGCCCGGTTGCGCAGATCGTCAGCCCGAGCCGTGCCTCCGAGCAGCACCGCGACTCCCTGAATGAGGCCGGTGAGATCGCCCGCCTTCTTGAACTCAAGCCAGGCATGACCGTCGCCGACATTGGTGCCGGCAGCGGCTACCACACGGTGCGTCTCTCCCGTCTCGTCGGTCCCACCGGCTCCGTCATCGCCCAGGACGTTACACGAAGTTACCTCATCGCGCTCGCCAGGCGAACGCAACGCCTGAGGCTGACAAATGTCACATTCGCGCTTGGCAAACCACACGACCCGCGCCTTCCCAAGTCCTCGCTCGACGCTGCCATCCTCGTGCACATGTATCACGAAGTAGCTCAGCCCTACGCCTTCCTCTACAATCTGGCACCCGCCTTGAAGCACGGCGCGCGGGTCGGAATTGTCGACCTCGAGCGTCCGACGTCGGAGCATGGCACGCCAATCGAGCTGTTGCGTTGCGAACTGACCGCCATTGGCTATCGCGAGGTCGCCACACATCAACTCGCAGGCAACGGCGGATACCTGGCGGTGTTTTCGCCACCGGAGCCACGGGATCGAAAAGCTCCCCGGGACATCGTTGCTTGTCGGGGTGCCGGCACTCGCTGATCTAGCCACGCCTCTCTCCCGGACCCCTTTGGTGCCGCAGCTCAATCGCGAGGCGAACAAATGTCGTCGAGATCGACCAAGCCGCCTTGATGCCGGCAATGAGATTGCCGGAGACCTTCGATACCCCGCCGATCCGGCGCCGCTGCCCAACGGCGATTTCCAGTGCCGGAAGGCGGGCAGCCGCGACTCGCATCAGCATTTCCAGGTTCCAGCCATATGTCTCTTCCTTCATGCCGAGACGTCTGAGTTCATCCCGGCGGATGGCGCGAAATGGCGACAGGTCGGTAAAGCTCGCGCCATAGACGAGGCGCAGGAGCAACCTGCCGACATGGGCCGCGAGGAGCTGCTGTGGTGTCAGGCTGCCGGGCTCACGTGAACCGCGAACGCGCGAGCCGAGAACGAAGACGGCCTGCCCAGCGACGATCGGCGACACCAGCTTGGAGATGAATTCCGCAGGATCGCTGCCGTCGCCGTCGAGGAAGACGAGAATGTCGGCGTCATTGCGCACAGCGGCGATGCCCGCCTGGACGGCGCGACCATAGCCGCGGCGCGGCTCGACAACCACGCGAGCTCCGGCGGCTTCTGCCCGCTCGGCGGTACGATCCCGCGAGCCCCCATCGACAATGACGACTTCGCTCACATTCTGCGCCAGCACCTCGGTTACGACCCTCCCTATCGCAGCTTCCTCGTCGAGGCACGGAATGATCGCCGAAACGATGGGCGGGCGGCCCGACGCAGGCCGCTTCTCACCGATCTCGTGGGTTACCTCGTTCACAGGCTCCAGCGCAGTCCGCAATTGGCGCAGCATTTAGGTGGTTTGTCCGAAAGGAGCGCCTCACGGAAGTCCCGATACGCGGGCCCGTTCCAGATATCCCGCAACGACTGCTGCCCGGCATGGCCGAGCGTATAGTTGTCATAGCCATGCTGCGAAAACGGCGCGATACAACACGGCAAGGCCCGGCCATTGGCCGTGAAATACATCAGCGACCATGGCCGCCGGCACAACGACCACGGCGAACTGTCGACGCTGCCCTTCAAACTCAACTCCGGCTCGCTCGCTGCGCCCGACGCACTGAAGGTTACGCCAAGGGAACGCGCCAGTTCCTCAGCCTGCTTCAGATAGACCGCTTCCTCCTGTGTCAGGCGTTCGAACAAGGCCTGATCCGGACGTGCCTTGCCGATGGCCGATTCAGTGAAGAACACAAGCCGTTGCAGATAGACCTCCCTGACACCGATTTCGGCTGCAACTTTCACAAATGCCGGGAGTTCCGCGACGGTCTCCTTCAGGCCGGTGAGCCACATGGAAACCAGCGGGCTGGCATGTCCTTCTCTTTCCTGCAGTTCGCGAAACGCGCGCACATTGCGGATGATGCGGCCGAAATAATCCCTGCCGCGGATCGCCCTGAAGCTCTCGCGGTTCGACGCGTCGAGCGACACACGCAGTTCATTCAGCCCGGCATCGATCAGCGCACGGCCATTGCGCTCACCGAGGACCGTTCCATTGGTATTAAACAGTACGTAGACGCCGCGATCCTTCAGGTGTCTCACCATTCGGGGCAGGTTCGCGACCAGCATCGGCTCGCCGACGCCGTGCAGAACTGCGCGCGCAAGAGCAGGTACCTGATCGACAATCGACGTGAACAGGTCCCAGCTCATATCGGCCGGCGGTTCAAGCTCCTCATAGGTCCGAGGACAGGTGGTGCACAGTAGATTGCAGCGGTTGGTCACTTCCAGATAAAGGCAAACCGGCGGACGCTGTGCGATCTCGGTACGCTCGGCCGTGACCGACTCGTGATAGCGGCGCGGATCGAAGGGCGCGCCACTGCCCTGCACTTCGCCGGAAATGTTCATTGCGATGCCCCGGAATCTGCAATCCGCTGCATGCGGGCCCTCCATGCCGTAAAGGCGCAAGCTAGGAAAAGACCTCCGAACAGAATTGATTTGCTCACAATTCTCGGAATGTAGAAATCCCAATCGAGCTGTTCGGACAGCAACAGCGCTCCGATCGAAACCGCCCAACTAGGCGCGGATCCACACAGGGCGACAAACGGCATTATAATTAGAAAATGCCAGGGATAGTTGGGCGACAACAACAGGAGCGTGAGAAGTAACAGCATGTTGATGTCGGCAAGACTGGATGCGATGCTGTGATGAGAGCTGCGGGCAACGGAGAGCCCCGTGAACCAAAGAGCCAGCGCTGCCAGTGCAACGTAGGCGGCAACGTCACCTTCATGATAGCCAAACACAAGGCGCCAAAGTGACAACAGCCAGAGATCGTTGCCGCCACTGATCCCCTGTTCTGTCAGATAGCCTTTGGTCAGGAATCCGAGAACTTCCGAGCCGACCGACAGATAGGGAAGATAGCAAAGCGCAACGGTAGCGATCACGACGAGCGGCATCTTGACGTCCCAAGGGCGCCAGATCCCGGCCAGCACCGGCGCCGCGTAGGGCTTGACCAGCACTGAGAAAGTGATCACCACCGCTCCGCGGAGCGCACGGCCGGTCAAGGCGATCCATAGGCCAAGCATCATCAGCGCAACCATCAGCGCGTCCACGTGGCCGTTGTTGGCAATCTCCCACAGGGGAAGCGGATGCCAGAGATAGGCGACCACGCGCGTCACCGGGCGGTTCGTTCGCTGCAGCAAGAGCATGATCAGTGTCACGGTAACGGCCTCGCACCCAAGCAGCGCGAGACGCATCACTGTCACGTTTTCGCCTAGCCGCGTGACAAGGAGGAAGAAAAATTGCGCCACCGGGGGATAGATGGTGACGGCCGTATCGGCCCGGTTGATATGGGGGAAAATCGCCCCGTCGCGCAGGAATGCAAGCGTCTCGTCGGCCGGGAAGTAGCGGTAGGGGTTGATGCCCGCGGCCTGAACCCTGCCGTCCCAGACATAGCGATAGATGTCGCTGGACAGGAACGGATCGAACAGCAACACATAGCCTCTCAGAATGATCGCGCATCCAAACACGAGCCAGAGCGCGTGTTTCTGCGGAGCGCGCTCGGCAAGGTCCGTCGCGGCGAGCGTCAAGAGACCTGCGGGGATGGTCAGCGCGATGAAGGCATTGTCACCGAGAGTCTCGAAGGCAAAGGGCGTCACGAGGGTCATGCCGACGATGATGACACCGATGCCAGCCAAAAGATGAAGCGGAACGACCTGCTTGGCGGCGCGCGCCAGTCGACCGGGTTGATTGGAAATGCTCCCGGCCATCAGTTCACGGGCTTATCTGGGGCCCGGCCTTGAGAAAGGCCCGGCTCGCGGGGGCAAATCCGCCTTCACGAAAGCGAGTTGAAGCGCCGGCGAGTTCCTCCTGCAGCCAACCCAAGGTCTCGATATCGTCGACGTCGTACCATTCCGGAAGCAGCGTCGTGGCAAGGCCAATCTCGGCGGCTCGGTCGCATGTGCTGCGGGCAACGGTTTCGGTTCCCCACGCGACGCGCGTGAATAACTGCTGATGAGCCTGCTTCAGCCCAATGAGATAGTAGCCGCCGTCGCTCGCCGGCCCAAGCACCATCCGATCACCGGGCTCGCGCAGGGCCTCGATCGCCCGCACGAGGAAACGAGGCGGCAAGGTCGGGCTGTCGCCATTGACGAGCAGGACGCAGTCATGTTCGGCGTCCAGGAGCGCACGCGCCGCACCGATCAGCACGTGTCCGAGATCATCGCCGACCTGTAGCAACAGTCCGAATTCAGCCGGAAGCAACCGCCGCATGATGTCTTCGGCTCCTGCCGGGGCATAGACACCATAGCCGCGCCTGCCGAGCCCCTCGGGCACCGCCTCGATGGCTGCGGCGACGTCGCGCAGAAAGCAGCCAGACAGCTCGGAAGCGGTGGCGGCACCAATGGCCGTCGCAAGCCGCGTCTTCGAGCGGCCGGGTTGCGGCGCCTTGCCAATGATTCCGATCGCTGCGCAGCTCACGGCAGCAACCGGAATCGCGGGGGATCGACGGTCGCGATCAATTGCAGCGGGTCGTCATCATTGATTGCCATTACCAGGCAGACCTCGTTACGCCCTTGCTGTTCATTGGTAGCGTTCCACTCGGCAGCGGGCAAGCGCCGCCCGCCGGCGACGGTCCGAAGGGCCGGTTCACGGCGTAAAAAAAATTTCCGAGCGACGTAACGAAATGGCTTTGACGGACGTAATTACCTTTCCCCGTACTTGCTGCTGGCACGGCAAGAGATCGCCATGTCCAAAGCTGGTCGTGTTGATCCCATGGTACGGCTCGCATAGCATCGGGAAGAGAGAGCGGGTTCGATGTTCTAGAACCCAGTGGTCAGCATCTGGATGTCGAGGGTAGTCATGAATCACGAGACTGCACTTTCGAATGCCAAGGAGATCGCCAATCACATCCTCGCGCCGGCGGCCAGGCAAAACGACAAGGACGGGCGATTTTCGTCCGAGGCCGTCGCAGCGCTCGGGCCGGCGGGATTGCTGGGGATCATGCTGCCCGCCGAGGTAGGCGGCGCGGCCCTGGGACCGCGGACCCTCGCCGCTGTTGTCGCGACATTTGCGGAGGCGGACGCGTCAGCGGCGATGGTCTATTTGATGCACGTGTGCGCTACCGCGACGATTGCGACGGCCCGTCAAGGGGCCACCGTCGCGCAGACGCTAAAGGACATTTCGGCGGGAAAACACCTGACCACCCTGGCGTTCAGCGAAGCCGGATCGCGCAGTCACTTCTGGGCGCCCGTCTCGCGAGCAAAGCGCAACGCCGCCAACGTGCACCTCACGGCGCAAAAATCATTTGTGACGAGCGCGGGTCACGCACAAAGCTATGTCGTCTCGGCACTGTCTCCCGAAGGCAAGGCTGCAACGGACTCGACGCTCTATCTCGTTGCGTGCGACACGCCCGGGCTGTCGGTCGCCGGCCCGTGGGATGGTCTCGGGATGCGCGCCAATGCTTCCGCGCCGATGATCCTCGAAGATTGCGAGATTGCACCCGGTCTCCAGTTGACGGATGACGGCGCCGGCTTCAAGGCGATGCTGGAGGTTGTGCTGCCGCTGTTCAATCTCGGAACCTCGGCGGTCGCGCTGGGCCTTTGCCGGGCCGCAGTCGCGGGCACAGCGTCTCATCTCAACAGCGCGCGTTTCGATCATTTGGGCCAGACCCTCGGAGAGAGCCTGCAGACGCTTCGCGCCCAACTAGCGACGATGCAGATCGACACAGACGGGCTTGCGGCGCGCATCGACGATCTCGTCGATCACCTTGAGCGTCCCCGGGATACCACCATGCTGCGCGTGCTTGAGAGCAAGGCGGCGGCAGGTGAGGTCGCGATCGCTGTCACCTCGACCGCGATGCGGGTGTGCGGAGGCGCGGCGTTCTCCAAACATCTGGCCATCGAGCGATTGTTCCGCGATGCCCATGCCGGCGCTGTCATGGCGCCGACGAGTGATGTTCTGCGCGACTTCATCGGCAAGGCCATTTTGGGAATACCGTTGTTCTGAACGCGGTGACGCGTTCGGAAATTTCGGCAAGCGAATTGATCGTATCTGGACTTCAAGCGCGACAGGTGAGGCCATCATGACCCGAACGATCTGGTTAGGTGCGGTCGCATATGATCCAAAGGTGGTCAGTATCTGGGAGGGGATGCGACGGTACTTTCACGAGGAAGCGCATCTCCCCGTCGAGGTGGTGCTATTTCAGAGCTACGAAGCCCAAGTCGCGGCCCTCCTTGCCCTGCCTGGCGATGCGCTGCCGCGCATCGACATCGGATGGAATACGAACCTCGCTTTTATCCAGTCCGAGGCGTGGAGCGATCGGCGATGCCGACCCATCGCAATGCGCGACACCGATGTGGGATGGATGACCAAGATCGTCGCCGTAACTGGAGGCTCAGTCTCCAAACTTTCTGACCTTAGAAACCGCACACTGGCTCTCGGTAGCCGCGACAGTGGCCACGCGGCAATCCTGCCGGTTTACTTTCTCCAGCGCGAGGGAGTGGTTGAGGGGGAAGACTACCAAACGCTGCGCTTCAACAGCGACGTCGGCAAGCACGGTGACACCGGGACGAGCGAGTCCGAGGTCGTTCGTGCGGTGCTCGACGGCCGCGCTGATGCCGGCGCCATCGGCAGCCCGTTCTGGGATGCCGTACGCGCCCAGCGCCTGGTGCCGGAAGGTGCGCTAACGGAGATATGGAGTTCGCCGCCCTTCAACCACTGCATGTTCACGGCTCGGTCCGATCTCGACCCGGCGCTGGAGCAGCAATTTGCCAAGGCCCTCTTCGCCATGAGCTTCGATAACCCGACCCATCGTTCCGTGCTCGAGGCAGAAGGGTTGCGCCAATGGGTCGCGCCACAGCTTGAAGCATATGCGTCACTGCGGGAAGCGTCGGCGCAGCAGGGCTTTTTAGAGCGGCCGTAAACATACGCTCCGCGATCTCATCAGGCGCAATTAAAAATCGTTGCCAACCGGCGCTGATGTTCAGATTCGCGATAGAAGGCGTGGCGCACCGCTGCGAAGGATTCGGCGAGCGGAAAGATTTCGCCGCTGACCAGCAGGTCGCTGTCCTCGGCTCCAACCGGATGCCAGAACACTCCCTCGGCGGTAATTGTCACCTCTGGCACCAAGTCTGCCCTTGCCACAGCGACGCCCCGTGTAGCAGCGCCTCGCAGCGCAATTCGCCTGATCACCCGGTTCTCCTCACTGACTTGATGGGCGTCAAGGAAGCTGCGAAACTCTTCGGCCTCCGCGTCAGTTGACACTGTCGCCGCCAATCGCACGCGGAATCCTTCGGCGCGGGCTCGCTCGATCCCCTTCCAGGTACGCGCCCATGTCCCCTTCCCCCGATGGCTTTCGTGGCGCTCCGGCGTGGGACTGTCGAGACTGATCTGCAGGGTTACGCGCTCGCGCGGTAGTGAGCGCAGCGTTTCGAGCCGACGTCCGGCAAACAGCATACCGTTGGTGAGGACCGTGGTCGGTGCCGCCGCCGCGCACGCTGCAATGATCTCCCCAATATCCGGCAGCATGAACGGCTCCCCGCCGGTAACAAAAATCTCCCTGACGCCGAGCTCCGCGGCCTCGATTGCGATCCGTCGGACCCGCTCGATACCAAGAGCACGCCGCGGAGCTTTGGGTGACGAGCGCACGCAGCAATAGTCGCAGCTAAGGTTGCAGTCGAAGTTGGTGTAAAGCCATAATCGAGAACCGATAGGCCGATCTTCTCCCACATTCCCGGGAGCCTCTCCGTACCGAAGCACCCATCGCGTGCGACCGTCTTCGACTGCTGTATCGACCAAACTGTTGCGGGTGAAGCGACACCATGCCGCGAGCTCGGGGCCGATACTTGGGTCGCCACTGATCACCGCCACCAGATCGCCCTTACGGCTACGGCGTAATGCGGCTATCAAATCCGGCAAGAGACCCGAGGCAAATGTCTTGCTGCCGGCATCGAGTTCAACGTTCGCGCTCGCCCTCATGCATAAGTCCTCTGATCTATCGCACCGGCTTCGCTCCAGAAAATCTCATCAGAACGCAACGAACACGATCAGCTTCCAACGAAAATGCAGCAAAATCAACAACCGCGTGTTTGTTCCTCCCGCTCATAACGGTCCGGTTGCAGTTTCGAGTCTCGCCGGACCCGCTAGCCTTCGCTCGCGAAGCGAAGGTGGCCTATCTGACGCAGTCGTCCGGAGGTGTTTTCCCGGCAAAGCGGTCAGTCATCCAGTTCACCGCCGCCATCGTGCTTGCTTGCGCGGCGCGCGCGTGGCCGATGCCGGGCAGCATGACCATCCTGACCTTACTGCCAGCCTTGCACAGCTTGTCCATGTAGGTCTGGGTAACCGCGGGCTGGATGATCTGGTCGTTGGTCCCCTGCGCCAGAAAGATGGGGATCTCAGGAGAGAGCACGTCGGTGCTGTTCTGTTGGAGAAGCGAGCGCCAAGGTTCGGCCTTGGTCGGATCTTGCACCGTCAGGAAATATTGCTCGAGCGGCCTCCCTGTCCTCTGCCTGACGATCAGGTCGAAAGGCCCCTCGATGCATTCTTGCGCCAGCCTGTCGATCGCGGGCATGGCGCGCGGATCGACGACGTTGTCGATGGCGGCTCCGTAGACCCGGTGCCACGACCATAGCGTCATCGCCGTGATGTTCTTGCCGCCGATCGAGTTGATATCGTCGCTCATCAGCTTCGCGAGGTCCGTTGCCGGCGCCGCCGCAGCGACCCCGAGAAGCCTCAGCTCAGGGGCGTAGGCGTTCGCCATCATCCCAGCGAAGAGCGCGGCTTGCCCGCCCTGCGAATGTCCCCACACGGTGAAGTCCTTGCCCTCGCCTACGCGGGGAAGGGAGCGTGCCGCGCGCACGATATCGATCACGGCGCGACCTTCGCTCTCACCTACGAGATAAGGATGCGGGCCCGGCGTGCCGAGCCCCGGATAATCGGTCGCCGCCACGACGAAGCCATTGGAGATCATCGAGCGAAGGCCCTGGATCTGCTGAAACAGAAAAATGGCGAGCGATGGCGCGCAGCGCGGGACGATGCCCGATGTAGGATGTGCCCAAGCAACGATCGGACGACCGCCGGGCGGGGACGCACCTTGCGGAACGATGACGACGCCGGACACAAAGATCGGCCGACCATTCAGACCCGTCGACCGATAGAGCACGCGATAGGTGGACGCGCCGAGCGGAGCGCCATCCATCGGCTCCTGCCGCACCAAGGTTCCCGGGGCACCGGCAAGCAACGATTCCGGCGCATCATAGAATGCCGTCTGGGCCGACGCCATTCGCGCCAGGCCAAGGAGAGCCGCCGCGACGAGCGCCGTCGGCATCCATTTCCCCCGCCAGCGGCCAACGGAATTGAAGTATCGCATGATCCAGCTCACGTGCTTACAGTCCGTAAAGTATCTTCAGACCGCCGCTGGCATGAAGAGCAATCAAGATGCCTTCGCGCAGTAACTGCACTTTTTCGAGCCTTGCCGAGTCGAGGCGGCCCTCCATGCGAAAGCCGTCCTTCAGCGGGCGCGTCAGGCGTTCGTTCGCTGCCATGAGCAGGTTCTGGTAGGAGATGCCGTAGTCGAGATTAGCGACATTCTTCAATTGCGCCGCGAGCTGTTGCACGGCAGATCCAATCTGGCTGTCGTCTGATGAAGTTGTTACGTCGATTTCGGAGAGGCCGACGGTCCTGTTGTTCGTATCGACTTTTGGCGTGGTGGAGAGATAGGTCCATTGGCCAGCGTTGGGATCGGTGTCCGAGCTCTTTGCGATGCGCAGGCCGATCACGAGTTTACCCGACGACGGATAAACCTGAACCTCGCGCACGGACGCGTCCTGCGCCGGCATGGCTGCGATCGCCTGGCTTATCTTGTCCTTGAGTGTGTCATAGTTTATGCGGACGGGAAGAATGACATCGAAGGTGCCCGGCTCGGCCACCGCGGTGCCGAGCGGCGGCAGGGCCGTCACCCTAACAGCCGGCGGCTGCTGCCCGATCACGGTTTCGGCAGAACCGACAAGCTCAAGCGATCCCCACAATACCTTGGCATTGGCGCGGACCCCGGCGAAAGCCGCGCTCTGCGGGGTTAGCTGCAGCCAGACCGGCGGATCCTCCGCGAGTTTGACGGGTTCAAACGCGTGCCGCCACGCCGTCTCCGCCTTGCCGTGCAGGTCGAGCGCGCGCGCCGCCGCCAGCGCGCGCGAGCGGATGCGATCCAACTGCGTACGGATGTTGGGCTCGACATAGGGTGCAAGGTCAAACTCGCGGCCGAGCACGTGAAGGTAGGGATGTTCGCTCCAGCGGAACGAATCGCTGATGTTCAGCTGGAGCGATCCATCCCTCCGCAACTCGGGGCGCGCTTCAACCTCGATCGTCGCGCTCGCCTCGGTGTCGCCGCGAATGCGCGCCGTAAAACGATTGGCCCCCTGGCCTTCGGCGGCGCCATGTATGGAGACCGCTCCGAAGACGCGGTCGCGCCGGCCATACAGCGAGACCGGGCTGGTCCGGTCGACGAAACCCCAGACGTCGCAATTGGCGTTGATGCGGAAGATGAGAACACGACGATGAACGCAGTTAACGCGTTCGTCGATGGTGGCAAGCCGCGTTGGAATATCCCGCTCGATCGCCGCAGCAAGAGCTGGCAGGCCGAACTCGACCGTCGCAGAGATGCGCGAGGTCGTTACGAGTGGCGTTGCCGCGTCCGGGCTCAGCGCCGGCTTGTCGGCGCCGAACGCGATCGACGGGAGCACCCCAAGAGCGAGCGCGGCCAGGCGGGCTATGCCCATGCGTGATCTATCCGCGGTCGAATCGTATTCCGGCTGACATGTGCGTGATGGAGAAATCATTTTAGTGCTCCAGCTTCAGAAAAAACCAGAACCACAGGCGGTACTCAGTGCGCTCGCGAGCGATAACGGCACTATGCGTTAGGAGTGCATGAACGGCGGAAGCTGCTTCGCGATCCGGGCTCGGCAGATTGGCAACTCCCGAAATCGAGCTACCGTCATTCTGTATCCGTTTCCGACAAGTGCTGGGCGGATCCCCGCGGGCTCGAGAATCTCAGAGCAACTTCACGATGAACACCCGACGCCTTACAAGTCAAATGACAAATGACGCAAAACGATGGCCTTACAGCCCCTCCGCGTTACCGCACCAGTTTCGCACCAGAAACGGCTTCGACAAAGCGCAATGAACGCGGCCGAAATCGACCGAAACGAGAAAATCAACGAAACTGACCTCTATCCTCCCGCCCATAACGGTCTGGTTTGCAGCTTCGAGTCCTGCCGGACCCGCAAGCAGGGTTCACTGGCCCGGTCGAAATTCCCATGCCCAAACCGGGTCACCAGCATCGCGGCGGCAAGTAACTGTGACGCGCATGAAGCGATCGTGGGCTAGTGCAGCGCCTACCCACAGCTGGTTCCATGCATCGAATATTGCAGGAGACATTTGCTCCTTTCCCGCCATCAGGCGCCACGTCGTCTGCTTCACGATCGCAGTGTCACCTTCAAGATGCATTTCCGCATCATCGCCCTGGCCTCGCAAGAGCCTCGTAAATGCGGTGGCAAAGCCCGCAACATCTTGCTCCACTCCACCGAGCATGGCCGCAACATCATCGAACGTATGCATGCCGATCAACCGGGCTGCCAAACCTCCCAGGTGACTTCCCTCAGCCGGCCCCAGCACCGACATCAATTCGGGTAGTATCGACGTGATATAATCCATCGCATAATTGCGGAGCGCCTTTCGCAGGCGACCTTCCGGCCAATTCATTTCGGGAAGGCGCGGCGCAAGTTCTGGCCTGAATGGCGGGCACCGCTCTCCGGGCGAAAACTGCAGTCGCTCTTCCGGAGAAAGTTCGTGATCGTACTCCCGATAGTACCCCTCCAGGCCAGGCTGCCCATCAACGGTCTGTCCCGTGCAAACGAAGCCGAGGCGAGGATTGCCGAGCACCACGCCATTGTTGCCATGCCATCCCCTGAGCATCCCGCGGGATACTTCCGAAGGTATTCCACATACCGCGGTACCGTGCCAAAGCCAGCGCGGAGGCGGATAACGGATCCATGCCTTCTTGTCGTTTTCATAAACGTATTCGACCTTGACCCCACCAACCTGATTGGCGAGGTAATTGTACTGTGCGCTGGCGACCGCATGCGGCAGCCCGTCCAAACCAAGCTTCTTGAGGCTTGCGACGAAATGGGTCTTCTGTTGACGGCGAAACATTCTGAACACGACCTCAGCGGCGTTAGCCGCCCCGGCACGTGAAGAAATATGAAGGACGAGGCCCGTCAGATAGGAATGATAGATGCGTTCGACCGCGCGATAGGCCGGCACGTCTTCAGCCGAGGTGTTCTCAACTCTCATTCTTTCCTCCCAAGCGTTCTTTGATGCCACCGCTAAGGCAGCGGGTGCAAAGCGCCATTGGCCAGCGCTTCTCGCAGCTTGAATTTCTGAACTTTGCCAGATGCCGTGAGGGGAAACTCGGTACTGCCAAACCATAACGTGGGGGCCTTATGGGGCGCCATTGCCTTACGGCAGTGATTGACGAGTTCTTCAGCGGTGGTTTTGCTGTCAGATGTGATGCGCACTGCCGCTGCAACTACTTCTCCCCACGTAGCGTCTGGAACTCCAAAGACGGCAACATCCGCGACATCGGGATGTCGAATGAGGCAGGCCTCGATCTCTACCGGGTAAATGTTCTCGCCACCGCGGATGATCATATCTTTCAGCCGCCCGGTGATTTGCAAATAGCCGCACGCGTCCATCTTTCCCAGATCACCGGTGCGGAACCAGCCATCCTTCGTGATCGTCTCGCGCGTTTCTTCCGGCTTGTCGAAATACTCGATCATCGTCTGGTATCCGCGCACTTGAATTTCGCCTTCGCTCTCGAGCGGAAGCGCTTCAAACGTGGCAGAAACGGCTATGCGAACTTCGACGTTCCAAAGCGGCCTTCCAACAGTATGGATGCGCTTGTCTTCGGGATCGTCAAACGTTGTTTGAGAGACAATAGGGCTAAGCTCCGTTTGCCCGTACACCGTCATGAGTGGCGTCTTAAGCGCCTCACGGACCCGTCTGTGAAGCTCCGGTGGAACCGGCGCACCACCTGAAAGCGCCGCTCGCAAGGAGGTAAGATCGCGGGGGGCCGACTTTAATTGCTCGATCATCGCGAGGAGCATCGTTGGGACGCCGAACACGACTTGCGCCCGCCATGTCGCGATTGCATCCAAAACAAGAGAAGGCTCAAAAAGCAGCGGAAGTATCAGCGTCGAGCGGGTGGTCACGCTGCCTAATACGCTCATGACTGAGCCTGCCGTATGAAACAACGGCATCGGGCTGACCAGCACACTGCCGTCCAATCCGGCCCTCACGGCAACATAGCTCGCATTGGTGACAAGCGCCCGATGGCGCAATAGCGCCCCCTTCGGCTGCCCTGTTGTGCCAGACGTGTATTGAATTTGCGCAGGCAGTCCTGAATCAACATCCGGTAAAACCGCTTCCGTTGTGCCCCGCACCTCCTCCAGCCAGCCGTCAAAGGAATATCGCTGGATACCGACTTCCTCCATCTGGCGGGCGACGGACCCGGTATCGACTCCGCGGAACTGCTCCAGGTGAAATATGGCCCGGCTTCGCGACTGCTCGATTACATATCTCAGTTCGGATGGTTTCAGGGCCGGATTTGCTGTCACCAGTACGAGTCCTGATAACGCGGCGCCATACTGAAGCACGATCCATTCTGGTACGTTTGGCGCCCAAATACAGACCCGATCGCCTTTCGAAAACCGAGCCGAAAGCCAGCTCGCGCAACGCCGGGCATCGCTGTGAAGTTGATGGAACGTCCACTCCCGACCGGTCTGTGCAGCCTTTACAGGCGATTGCATGGATGATGGAACGACTTCCACCAATGCAAGGCGATCGGGTACGGCGTTAGCAGCTTGCGCCAATGCTTCGCCAATGCTGATGTCTTGGACATTTCGCGACCCATCTGCAGGCCAATATGATCTTTGCAGTACCACCTGGTTCATCAATACTGTCCTGCCCGTTTGCTGTCTTTATTTGGTGCCCCCTGCCGAAGCATCATTCGAACTGCTGAAGTCCAGGCCACAATAAGCCGTTCGCGCCGCTGGATGGATACGCGGATGTTCTCCGAGACTGCCAACCCTCTGACTAAATGCAGCGTCAACGAAACAACGTCGTCGTAAGTCTCTGAGTTCGCCCAATCCCCAAAAAGCGACGTATAAACCCGCTCAAGGTCGCGCTTGGCGACGCGTTCCGCCGCGATCAGCGCTTGCTTCAACACGTTGTCGGTTCTGGCGACCGCCCACAGCTCCAGTTCGGCCAGGTAGGCAGGTTGTCGGGCGGCAAAGGCGAGTGAGCGAATTGCCGTTTCCAGCTTATCGCCAGATGCTCGCAGCTCCGCGCGCGAATGCAGCACGGCCCGTTCGTTGCGCTTGACCAGTTCAGCTACGCTCGCGGCCAACAGCGTGGCGCGGCTTGGGAAATGATGGAGCAAGGCGCCCCGGCTGACTCCCGCCTTGCGCTGAACCGCGAGCGTGGTGGTGCCAGCCACGCCTCGCTCGATAAGGCATTCCACGGCTGCATCCATGAGCCTCTCGCGCGTGGAAAGGCTGGACGTTCGCGCGTCTTTGGAAGGGTGTGGCTCTTTGGACATCATCGCCCCCGACAGTCAGCGTTGACTGTAGCACGCCGGCTGGTACAGTCAACGTTGACTGCTGCTCAAAACGGGAGGCTGCAATGCCGGATTTTTCCACGTTGAAGATTTCAGCGGACCTCGATTCACCGAGGATCGCCCGTCTCGTCCTCAACCGGCCCGACCGGTTCAACGCCATAACCGACGAGATGCCGGGTGAGATACGGAAAGCCGTGGAATGGGCGCAGGAGAATGATGATATTCACGTCATCATTGTGGAGGGAGCGGGAAAAGGGTTTTGCGGTGGTTACGACCTCGTGGCCTATGCCGAGAGCACTATCGAGCATCCCTGCCAGCAGGAAAGCATTCCCTGGGACCCCATGGTCGATTACGCCGCGATGAAGCGCAACACCGAGGACTTCATGAGTCTTTGGCGATGCTCAAAACCAACCATCGCGAAGATTCACGGAGCTGCGGTTGCGGGAGGCAGCGATATCGCTCTGTGCTGCGATCTCATCATAATGGCGGAGGATGCTCGCATTGGATATATGCCGACCCGCGTGTGGGGATGTCCGACGACCGCCATGTGGACGTTCAAGCTCGGAGCAACGCGCGCGAAAGAGCTTATGTTTACCGGAAACATCATCGACGGCCGAAAAGCCGCCGTCTGGGGCCTGGTTAACGACGCGGTTCCGATCGGCGAACTGGAGAGTGTAACGAGAAAGCTCGCCGAGCGGATTGCCGGTGTTCCCAAAAGCCACCTTGCGATGCATAAAACCGTCGTGAATCAGGTGATGCTGAACATGGGGCTCGAACAGACTCAGATGCTTGCCACGCTGTTTGACGGAATATCGCGGCACAACCCCGAGGGACTCTGGTTCAGACGCTACGCCCAACAGAACGGCTTCAAGGCCGCCATTGAATGGCGAGATAGCGGCCGGCCCATACCGGAGGGAGCCGAAGCGCGGGCCGAAATCGAACGTCTCCAAAAAGGGGCCTGATAGCGCTAGTTGATATCACTCAGTCACCGAGAACGTATCGCCTTCACCTCGAGACGACGAAATTTCACGATGGCAGCCCCCGCTGCCGCCCCGCCGCTTCTCGAACCTATGTTTGCTGGACAAGCGAATGCAACGCCTTAACCGCGGCCTCTCTGCTCTCTACAGGGACAAACAGACTGACCGAATGCGGCGACAACACGTACTTGTCGGGGACGATTCCGTGATGTCCGAGAACCTGCAATGCCATGAAAGGCAATTCCGACGAAACACCGCCGAAGCAGGTGAGACTCACCGAGCTTGAAGCCTCGCGTTGCTGGCGCAGATCCTCGCTTGCCTCCAGCGTGCGCAACAGGGCGTCGAGCCACTCTGCGTCACAGGCCACGGTCATGCTGGCTTTTCCCGCGATGAAGCTCGAGGCGAGGAGCTGCGGCCAGGACAGACTGTTTTGCTTGAGATGCTGCGCGAATTTCTCGAACCCGTGATTGAGATCTTTGCAATCGATTTCCACGTGCTCAACGCGAGCCATCGAGTTGACGGCCAGAACCTTCCCGTTTTCCATGTCTGAAACCTCTTTCGTCACTTGCGTGCTGTGTTCAACGCCACCCCACTGCGTGAGAACCAGAGGCACATCCTGACTTTGCGCCAGCTCTACGCTGCGAAAATGCAGGATCTTTGCGCCCCAGAAGCACATCTCGGACAGGGATGCGAAGTCGACCCGCCGCAGGGGCCTTGCATCCGGCACGATGCGCGGATCGGCCGAACAAATTCCGTCGACCTCTTTGATGATTTCACAGCGTTCGGCCTTCAGCGCCGCAGCCATCGCAACGGCCGTAGTGTCGCTGCCGCCCCGGCCAAGCGTGGTGATTTCCCTGGTCACCGGGTTCACGCCTTGAAATCCTGCCAGCACCACGACGCGTCCGCGATCAAGTTCCTCACGCACCCGAATGGGCCGTACATCCAGAATGCGTGCGGAGGAGTGGGAGCCGTCGGTCATCACGCCAGCCTGGCTGCCGGTGAAGCTGATCGCGGGCACGCCGAGATCGGAAAGCGCCATGCTCATCAGGGACATGCTGATGCGCTCGCCGGTCGTTAGCAGCATGTCGAGTTCACGGCGATTGGGCGTCGGGCTTACCTGATAGGCCATCTGGATCAGTTGGTCGGTGGTCTTGCCCATGGCGGAGACGATCGCCACGACACGATGACCACGGCCATGCAGGTCGGCGAGACTGCGCGCAACCGCGCGAATTTTCTCCGGTGTTTCCAGGCAGACACCGCCATATTTTTGCACGATGATGGGATGGTTGCGCATCTAACCTCGGTGAGAAGCCTCGCTCGTCTCGCCCATCGAACCGACACCGCCAATCCATGTGCCGACGACTTCGAAGTTCGGATTGAAGGCGACAAGATCCGCGCGGTATCCGGGCGCGATCCGTCCAAGCTCGGACTCAAGGCCCAGAAATGCCGCGGGCGTCCCAGACGCCATGATGAGGGCATCGACAAGGGAGATTCCGAGCAGCGCCACAGCGTTGCGCACCGCCTCGATCATGGTGAGGTGAGCGCCCGCGAGTGTGCCGTCGGGGCCAGTCAGGCGATTTTCGTGCAAAGTGATCTGCCTTCCTTGCAGCATGAATTGCCGATCGGTCGTGCCCGCCAGCGGCATGGCATCGGTGACCAGCATCAATCGATCGCGCCCCTTGCAGCGGAAAGCAACACGCAAACCGGCGCGGTCAACGTGGATGCCGTCACAGATGATCCCTGCAAACAGCCGGTCATCCCCCAGCGCCGCGCCCACCAAACCCGGCTCCCGGGCATTCAACTGCGACATGGCATTGAACAGATGGGTGACCCCCGAGATACCGCGATCGACCGCCTGCCCGATTTCGGCTGCGGTGGCGTCGCTGTGGCCGGCCGCGATACGCAATCCGGCGCCGATCAATTCATCGATCATGGACGCGGGCACGCATTCCGGGGCCAAGGTCACAATGGAGCGGCCGCGGCCCCCAAAACTTTTGATCGCGGCGAGATCGCGCCGATCGGGCACGCGTATCTCCGCTTCCGGATGAATGCCCTTGCGAGACCTGTTGAGGGCCGGTCCTTCCAGATGATAGCCGAGAACGCCGGGAATCTTCAGACAGGCCTGGGCGACTGCAGCCAATCGCTCGATGACCTCGCTGCGATCGGTGATGAGGGTCGGCAGGCAGCCCGTGGTCCCCGCCTTGCGGTGCGCCTCGACGATGCGTCGAACGCCAGCCTCCGTCGGCTGGTCGTTGAGAAGAACGCCCCCGCCTCCGTTTACCTGGATGTCGATGAATCCGGGTGCAAGGATCGCGTCTGCGGGAAGACGGATTGAGGCGCGCGCCTCCGACTCGCCGCTGGTGACGCTTTCAATCCGCCCCTCCGAAATCCTGACCGACCCCGGCCCGCGCATCTCGGCGCCATCAAAGATGTGCTGCGCGGCAATGGTGAGAGAGGAAGAACCAGCGTGGCCCATCAGCATTGATCCAAGTGGCAGTCACGGACTCGTGAGACGAGTCCCGTGCAAGACTTCATATGTACACCAAGGCGCTTTGGGAGGACCCGGAGCGAAACCTTCGCGTTAACTTTCCATGGGAACAAAAGATACCACGTATCTCGGCATTGATGGCGGCGGAACCCGCTGCCGCGCCCGGATCGAGGACGAGAACGGCAGGGTACTCGGTGCAGCAAGCTCGGGGCCTGCCACGACGCGGATTGGCTTCGAGAAGGCCTGGCGGTCCATCATGGAGGCCACCGAGGCGGCAGCCGCACAGGCCGGACTGACGCGCGAGGGTTTCGCGCGGATGCACGCCGGAATTGGCCTTGCCGGTCTTGGTCGCCGGGGCGCGGAAGCGGCGCTCAACAAGATCGCGCATCCCTTTGCGTCCGTCATCTTCATCAGCGACGGCCTGGCGGCCTGTCTCGGCGCCCATAGCGGCGCGGACGGGGCCATCGTGGTGGCCGGTACAGGCTCGGTGGGTGTCGGCCTGATCGACGGCCGCGAAATCCGTCTCGCCGGTTACGGCTTTCCCGTGTCGGACGAAGGCAGCGGTGCCGACATCGGCCTGCAGGTTGTTCGCCTGGCGTTGCGGGCCGCAGATCGCCGCGGCGAGCTGACCCCATTGCTGTCAGAGGTGCTTGGCGCATTCGATCATGATCCTTATCAGGCGGTGGCTTGGTCTGAAGAAGCCAGGGCCACAGACTACGCTGCGTTCGCGCCGATCGTGATCCGGCACGCCAATCAGGGCGATCCGGTCGGCCGTCGCATTGTGGAACGCGCGGCCGATGCCATTGGCGATCTGCTCGATCTGTTTCTGGCGAGAGGAATAGAGCGGCTCTCGCTGGTGGGCGGGCTCGCGGATGCCATTACGCCCTGGCTGACGCCTGACCTGCGCGCCCGCCTGAGGTGTCCCGATGCCGACGCCGCGGCCGGCGCGTTGCTGGTTGCGCGAGGGCGGCTTGAACTGCCTGAGAGAGAACTACCCAAGAGAGAAGCTGACCAGGAACAGGCTTCAAAGTTCCGCGTTTGACGGCACATGGATCAACGATATGGCCACCGAAGAAGTCGATCCCCGCTTTGCCGATCTTGATGCATGGCCGCTGACGTCAGCGATGGAAGCGATGTGGGAGGGCCAGCTTGCGGCGGTCGCGGCGATCGGCCATGCCCTTCCCGGGATTACTGCAGCAACCGAAGCGGCCAAGGCGGCGCTGGGCGATCACGGACGCATTGTGTATGCCGGCGCCGGCACTTCGGGCCGCGTGGCGGTCCAGGACGGTGCCGAGCTGATGCCGACCTTCGCCTGGCCCAACGAGCGCATCCGCTTCATCGTCGCCGGCGGAGACAGCGCGTTCGTCAGCAGCATCGAGGGCGCGGAGGATGATGTCGATGATGCGGTCACGCAGATCAATGCCGCGCGGCTCACAGCGTACGACGTGGTGATCGCCGTCGCCGCCAGCGGGACAACGCCATTCACGGTCGCGGCGTTGCAGCAGGCAGGCTCTTTCGGTGCAGTCACGATCGGTGTCGCCAACAATCCCGACACCGCCTTGCTGGAATCGGCAAAGTTTCCGATCTTGATCGAGACCGGCCGCGAGCTGATCGCCGGCTCCACGCGGATGAAGGCGGGCACTGCGCAGAAGATTGTGCTCAACCTGATCTCCTCGGGCATCATGCTGCGCCTTGGCCGGGTGTATCGCGGCATGATGGTGAACATGCAGCCGACCAATGCCAAGCTGAAGCGGCGCGCCGAGGCCATGGTGGCGCAAATCGCGCACTGTGATCCGTCGCACGCGGCACGCTCGCTTGAGCAGGCCGAGGGAGACATCAAGACAGCAGGCCTTCTGGCGTTGGGTCTCGACAGGGTTGATGCCGAGACCATTTTGAAAAGCTGTGACGGCAACCTTCGGCGCGTGTTTGCCGAGCTCGCCAAAGATCTCGCCAAGGATCGCAACCGGCATCCCAAGGAAGCGGCGCCGCGCAAGCAAGGCGGAGCGGTTGAGCCGTGACGACATCTGCGATGGCGAGCGAAATCGGGGAAAGCGCGGACGTTGTCGCCAAAATCGTTGGTAACCGCCCCGCCACGCGCAACATCGCACAGCAAATCGGGATTGGCTCTGCCCCCCTGTGCGTTGTGTGCGGCCGGGGAAGCTCTGGGCATGCCGGGGTTTTCTTGAGATACCTTGTCGAGACGCGGCTTCGCCTCGCCGTTTCGGCCAGCGCTCCTTCGGTGATCACGGCGTTTCGCACGCCCTTGATGCTGCGCCATGCGCTGTTCATCGTGATCTCGCAATCCGGGCGCAGCCCGGATCTTGTCGCGGCGACAAGGTCGGCGCGCGCCGCAGGGGCCCGCACCATCGCCATCGTCAATGCGACGCCCTCGCCGGTGGCTGACGAAGCAGAGTTCGTCGTTCCGATCGAAGCCGGCCAAGAGCATTCCGTAGCGGCGACCAAGACCGTGATTGGCTCGATGGCTGCTGGCGCCGGACTTGTTGCCGAACTGGCGGAAGATCGTGCGCTGCGGTCGGCCCTCGACAGGCTGCCCGAGCGCCTGCACCGCGCGATGGCGCTCGACTGGTCCGAGATTGCCGATGATCTAGCCAAGGCATCAGCCGTGTTTGTGGCGGCGCGGGGCCTGGGCCTCGGTTCGGCGCGGGAGATCGCGCTCAAACTTTCGGAAATCCTGCGCCTGCCTTCCATTGGTCTGAGCGCCGCCGAGCTGCAGCATGGGCCGCGCGCCGCGTTATCATCGCGCACGCCGGTTATCATGATGCGCCTCATGGATGAAACGGCGGCGACGGTGGACGCGCTCGCGGAAGAATTGCGTGAGCAAAAGATCGCGCTGCATCTATGCGGCGGACCGCATGGCTCGCTGCCCTGGTTGGCCGAGGATGACCCCGCCACCGACCCGATCACCATGCTTGTTCCGGCCTATCGGATGATCGAGCAGACAGCGCGCGCCTGCGGATTTGATCCCGATCGTCCCCCTCGCCTGAGCAAGATTACCGAGACGTTTTGACAGCCGACCGATCGCTGGCTGGCGACCGAAAGCTCGCTTCACGCGGAACCAGCCGTCGGCTTGTCCTTCAGAAAGACCCGGCTGGCGAGCACGTCTGACGCCTCCAGCGACATGATGTCGTCAGCCGTCAGCACACGATCGAGATCGGCGACGAGACGATTGGCCTGGCGCAGCCGCATGCGGTCGAGCGCGTTTCGGATGGAGCGCGCGTTGGAGAACAGCGGCTGGGTCTTGCGCAGCGTGATGTAGCGGATGAACGCTTCACGCGCGTCGGCGCTGAATTTGTAGTTCATGTCGCGTAGTATCAGCTCGGCGATGGCAAGCAATTCGGGCTCGGAATAGTCCGGAAAATCGATGTGATGGGCGATGCGGGAGCGGAAGCCGGGATTGCTGGCGAAGAATTTATCCATTCGATCGCCGTAGCCGGCGAGAATCACCACCAGATCCTCGCGCTGGGATTCCATCACCTGCAGCAGTATCTCGATCGCTTCCTGACCGTAATCGCGTTCGTTGTCGGGCCGGTGGAGATAATAGGCTTCGTCGATGAAAAGCACGCCGCCCATCGCCTTCTTCAGCACCTCCTTGGTCTTGGGCGCGGTGTGGCCGATATATTGTCCAACCAGCTCATCGCGGGTAACCGACACTACCTGGCCACGACGCACGAAACCGAGCCTGTGGAGAATGCTCGCGATCCGCAGCGCCACGGTGGTCTTGCCGGTGCCAGGATTGCCGGTGAACGACATATGCAATGTCGGCACCTCCGACGTCAGATTAAGCCGCTTGCGGATACGTTCGATCAGCAAGAGCGATGCGATTTCGCGGATACGGGTTTTGACGGGCACGAGTCCGATCAACTCGCGGTCGAGCTGCGTGAGGATTTCCTCAATGCCGACGGCTTCGAGCTCCTCGCGGAGGTTGACCGTGTCCGTCATGTCGGCGGTATCCATGTCCATCTGGCAAAAACCTCGACCCAATGCATGCGCGGTATGAAAAAACTCCGTCGCCGCTTTCCACAGCGACGGAGCAGTGCATCCGGCAGACAAAGGCACGATCAGGGAGAACTCGTCTGTCGGACCGAACCAGTGACTAACCGTAGCGCCTGCCCTCCGGACGGTCGGCGGCGTATGATCTGGTCGTATAGCGGATGTTGCGGCCGGCAACTTCATGCCGCTCGAGCCGGAAGCCGGGTTCCTCCTTCGGTCGGTTGACGATGAAGGACAGCCGGACCGATTCCCAGCCGTGACTGGAATCGAACGCCGACAGGCGGATGTAGCTGTTACCATATACCTTGCGGCATTGGTTGAGCTCCATCATCACGCCGGCGGCGTCGCGGAGGTCGAACATCGGTAATCCCCACATCTCCCAGAGATTGTTGCGGGGGTGCGGGTCGTCGGTAAATTCGATGTTCACCGCCCAGCCATTCTCCAGGCAATACTGCACCTGGCGCGAGATCTGCTCGTCGGTGAGATCGGGCAGAAACGAGAAGCAGCCTTGGGTAACGCGCATGATTTCCGCTCCTTACATTGCGACAGAGGGCGTGGGGACGTAGTCGGGCATGTCGGTCGATTCGTAGTTGAAGGTGACGTCCTTCCAGACCTCCAGCGCCGATTTCAGCGGCGTGCAGGTCTCTGCGGCCTTGGCGAGAATCTCAGGGCCCTCGTGCAGATAGTCGCGGCCTTCATTGCGCGCGAGAATCATAGCTTCCAGCGCTACACGGTTGGCGGTCGCGCCGGCCTGGATGCCCATCGGATGACCGATCGTGCCGCCGCCAAACTGCAGGATGACGTCTTCGCCGAGATGATCGAGCAGTTGATGCATCTGCCCGGCGTGAATGCCGCCGGATGCGACCGGCATCAGCTTGTTGAGGCTCGCCCAATGCTGGTCGAAGAACACGCCGTGCTCCAACCGAATCGGATTGTAGTCTTCGCGGCAGATATCGTAGTAGCCGCGCGTGGTCGCCGGATCGCCTTCGAGCTTGCCGACCACGGTGCCGGCATGGATATGATCGACGCCCGCGAGCCGCATCCATTTCGCGATCACCCGGAACGAGACCCCGTGATTGCGCTGCCGCGTATAGGTGGAATGCCCGGCACGATGCAGATGCAGGATCATATCATTGCGGCGCGCCCATTTGGCCATCGACTGGATCGCGGTGTAGCCGATCACCAGATCGATCATGATGATGACCGAGCCGAGCTCCTTGGCAAACTCAGCGCGCTCGTACATGTCCTCCATCGTGCCGGCGGTGACGTTGAGATAGGTGCCCTTGATCTCGCCGGTCGCTGCCTGCGCCTTGTTGACGGCCTCCATGCAATAGAGAAACCGCTCGCGCCAATGCATGAACGGCTGCGAGTTGATGTTCTCGTCGTCCTTGGTGAAGTCGAGCCCGCCCTTCAGGGCCTCATACACCACGCGCCCGTAGTTGCGCCCGGATAGACCGAGCTTCGGCTTCACCGTGGCGCCGAGCAGCGGCCGGCCAAACTTGTCCATGCGCTCGCGCTCGACCACGATGCCTGTCGCAGGCCCCTGGAACGTCTTCACGTAGGCCACCGGCAGCCGCATGTCCTCGAGCCGCAATGCCTTCAGCGGCTTGAAGCCGAACACGTTGCCGATGATCGAGGCCGACAGATTGGCGATCGATCCGGGCTCGAACAGGTCGAGATCGTAGGCGATATAGGCAAAATACTGCCCCGGCGAATTCGGCACGGGATCGACGCGGAAACATTTGGCGCGGTATTTCTCCGCCGCCGTCAACCGGTCGGTCCACACCACGGTCCAGGTCGCGGTCGAGGATTCGCCGGCGACCGCCGCCGACGCCTCGATCGGATCGACCCCGTCCTGCGGCGTGACGCGGAACAGCGCGATGATGTCGGTGTCCTTGGGCTCGTAGTCGGGCTCCCAATAGCCCATCTTTCTGTATTCGAGGACACCGGATTTATAGCGATCCTTGCCGCGGACAGTCATCGAGTGCATGTTCATATCGCTCTCCTGGGATAGTGTGCGGGGTTGGCCGGGGATCGAACGCGTCGTCAGCTCATTCGGCGGCATCGGCTATTCCTCCGATTTGTGGATCGAGTGCACCCGAACGGTAGCGTCGCGCCATCTCGGCCAATGGGATGGCCTTGATGTGGGACGCATGCCCCGCCGTGCCGAATTGCTCGAAGCGCTCGCGGCAAAGATCGCGCAAGCCATCCATCGCCGGTTTCAGAAATTTGCGCGGGTCGAACTCGCTCCGGCTCTGCGTTGCGACCTTGCGGAACGCCGCGGTCATCGCCAACCGGCAGTCGGTATCGATATTGACTTTTCGGACACCGTGCTTGATGCCGCGGACGATTTCCTCGACCGGCACGCCCCAGGTCTGCGGCATCTCGCCGCCGAACTGGTTGAATGCGTCCTGCAGCGGCTGCGGCACCGAGGACGAGCCGTGCATCACCAGATGCGTGTTGGGCAGCCGGTGATGGATTTCCTCGACCACCCTCATGGCAAGAATGTCACCGTCCGGCTTGCGCGAGAATTTGTAGGCGCCATGCGAGGTCCCCATCGCAATCGCCAGCGCATCGACCCTGGTGGCGCGAACGAAGTCGACCGCCTGATCCGGATCGGTCAGCAACTGGTCGTGGCTGACCTCGCCTTCGACGCCATGGCCGTCCTCCTGCTCGCCGCCGCCATGCTCCAGCGAGCCGAGCACGCCCAGTTCGCCTTCGACCGAGGCGCCGATCCAGTGCGCCATGTCAACCACGCGGCGGGTGATGTCGACGTTGTACTGGTAACTCGCCGGGGTCTTGGCATCGGCCATCAGCGAGCCGTCCATCATCACCGAAGTGAAGCCGTGCTGCAGCGCGGTGGCGCAGGTCGCTTCCTCGTTGCCGTGATCCTGGTGCAGGCAGAGCGGGATCTGCGGATACATCTCTTCCAGCGCATCGATCATCTTCGCCAGCATGATATCGTTGGCGTAAGACCGCGCGCCCCGCGAGGCCTGGATGATGACCGGCGCATCGACGGCAGCGGCCGCTTCCATGATCGCAAGGCCCTGCTCCATGTTGTTGATGTTGAATGCCGGCACGCCATAGCCACGCTCGGCGGCATGATCCAGCAATTGCCTCAGCGTTATCAGCGCCATCGGAGTCTCCGTCTCATTGCTCTCGTGTGATCGTCATGCCCAGGTTGCCGCCATCCTTGACCGCGCGATGCAGCGCATCGCCGCCATGGCGACGGCACTCGCGGTAATGCCGAATTCGCGATAGAGCGTTTCCGCCGGCGCTGATGCGCCAAAGCCGGTCATACCGACGAATTCGCCGCCGTCGCCGAGCCAGCGCGCCCAGTCGCCCTCGATCGCGGCTTCGACCCCGATCCGCGGGGCGTCTCCTAGGACCTCCGCCCGGTACTCGTGCGACTGCTGACGAAACAGCTCGAAGCACGGGGCTGAGACGACGGCCGCGCGGACATCATCCTTTGCGAGCGTCTTCGCAGCCTCGATGACGATCGAGACTTCCGATCCGGTCGCGATCAGCGTGACGTCGCGTCCGCCCGCCGGTTCAACGACGACATAGGCGCCGTGCGCGACCAGATTGTCACTACCGCCTTCGCGGAAGCCAGGCAGCGCTTGCCGCGACAGACACAGCACGGACGGACTGGCCTGCGCCCGTAGCGCGCAGTCCCACGCCTCGGCGGTCTCGATGGCATCACCCGGTCGGAACACCAGCAGATTGGGGATCGCCCGAAGCGATGTCAGATGTTCGACCGGCTGATGAGTGGGGCCATCCTCGCCCAGTCCGATGGAGTCGTGCGTCATCACATGGATGACGCGAACGTTCATCAGCGCCGCCAGCCGGATCGCCGGACGGCTGTAATCGGCAAAGCTGAGGAACGTACCGCCATAGGGGATGAAGCCGCCATGCAGCGCGATGCCGTTCATCGCCGCCGCCATGGCGTGCTCGCGGACGCCATAGTGAATATAGCTGCCTGCAAAGGAGCCAGGCTGTACCGGCCGCTGGGTCCTGGCCCGCGTCAGGTTGGAATGCGTGAGATCCGCCGAACCACCGAGCAGATTGGGCAGTGCCTCGGCGATTGCATCGATCACGCGCTGCGACGCCTGCCGGGTGGCAATATTCGGTCGCTCATTCGCGAAGTCATCGCGCAGCTTTGTCATTGCTTGCGCATAGCTGCACGGCAGGTTGCGATTCAGCGCATCGTGGAATGGCGAACGGGAATCCGAACTCAGACGCTTGGTCCGTTCGATCCAGCAGCGGCGCGCGGCATGCCCGCGGCGGCCTGCTTGACGCCACTGCGCAAGCACGGCTTCCGGGATCTCGAACGGCGCGTGCGGCCAGTTCAGCGCATCGCGGGCTTTGGCGGCTTCTTCGCCACCCAGCGGCGCGCCATGGACCTTCTCGGTTCCCTGACGGTTCGGCGCGCCGAAGCCGATGATGGTGCGGCAGGCAATCAGTGACGGCCGGTCGCTGTTGCGCGCCCGCTCGATCGCGGCCGCGATCGCTTCGGGATCGTGGCCGTCGATTCGGCTGGCCGACCACCCCGCCGCCTTGAACCGTGCGAGCTGATCATCCGAACATGACAGCGACGTGGCGCCGTCGATCGAGATTTCGTTGTCATCGAACAGCACGATCAGACGATTGAGCCTGAGATGCCCGGCCAGCGAGATCGCCTCGTGGCTGATCCCCTCCATCAGGCAACCGTCGCCCGCGATTACGTAGGTGAAATGATCGACGCAGTCGTCGCCGAAGCGGGCGTTCATCAGCCGCTCGGCCAGCGCCATACCGACGGCCGTGGCAATGCCCTGCCCGAGAGGTCCGGTGGTCGTCTCGACGCCCGCCGTATGGCCATACTCGGGGTGTCCCGGTGTCTTCGACCCCCATTGGCGGAAGGCCCTGAGTTCGTTCAGCGTCATGCCTTCGTATCCCGTCAGGTGCAGAACCGCATACAGCAGCATCGAGCCATGGCCGGCCGACAACACGAAGCGGTCGCGATCCGGCCACGCCGGGTCCGAGGGATCGAATTTGAGGAAGCGCGAAAACAGGACGGCCGCGACGTCAGCCATGCCCATCGGCATGCCCGGATGACCGGACTTCGCCTTTTCAACGGCGTCGATCGCCAGGAAGCGGATCGCATTGGCCATCTCTGCGTGTGACAGATCCGGGCGGCTGGCTATGCGGGACAGAGCGGGAGCGTTCATATCGTGCGCCTCTTGCGTTCCATCAGTTGCAGGATCAGTGGGGTGAGGATGAGCTGCATCGCCAGGTCGAGCTTTGCCCCGTGGATCACGATCGAATTGGCGCGCGACATGAAGCTGTGCGGAATCATCGACAGCAGATAGGGAAAATCGATGCCGCGCGGATTCTTGAGACGGATCACCACCATCGATTCATCGGGCGTCGGAATCCATCGCGCGATGAACGGGTTCGACGTATCGACGGTCGGCACGCGCTGGAAATTGATGTCGGTCTCGGCGAACTGCGGACAGATGTAGTTCACGTAATCCGGCATTCGCCGCAGGATGGTGTCGGTCACCGCCTCAGCGGTATAGCCGCGGTCGCGACGATCGCGATGCAACTTCTGGATCCATTCCAGGTTGATCACCGGCACGACGCCGATCTTGAGATCGGCATGCTGCGCCACGTTAACCTTCTCCGTCACGACCGCGCCGTGCAACCCTTCGTAAAACAGCAGGTCGGAGCCTGCCGGCAGTTGGTCCCATTCGGTGAATGTTCCCGGTTTGGCGCCGTACAGCTTCGCCTCTTCGTCGTCGTGGACGTAATGACGCGTCATTCCGGTGCCGGATTCACCGTAGTCGCGAAACACTTTTTCGAGCTCTTCGAACAAATTGGTTTCCGGACTGAAATGGCTGAAATGCTTGTTGCCGCGCTCGGCCTCCTCCAGCATTTTGGTGCGCATCTCGAAACGATTGTAGCGATGGAAGGCATCGCCTTCGATGTAGGCCGCAACCACCTTTTCGCGGCGGAAGATCTGCTCGAACGTCTTCTTCACCGACGTGGTGCCGGCGCCCGACGAACCCGTAATCGATATGATGGGATGAGCCCGTGACATCATGATGCCCCGTCAGCGGAACAGGCCGCGCCGCGCGAACAGCGGCGCATCGCTATTGTCGAACATCGGCTCGATTCTTTCGTGAATGGCAGCGATGTCGCGCACGCCACGCATAGAACCCATGATCAGCGGCACCCGCTGGTGCGGCGTTCTCGCGCCAAGCTCCAGAATTCGCCGCCGTCCGGTCGAGGCCGCGCCGCCCGCCCATTCCATTACCAGCGCCATCGGATGGGCTTCGTACAGCAGGCGAACCCTCCCTTCGCGATAGCTGGGGCGGGCATCGGCCGGATAGAGAAACACGCCGCCGCGCGCCAGAATGCGAAACGATTCCGCAACCAGCGAACCGATCCAGCGCATGTTGAAATCCGCCTCGCCGCCACCGCTGCTACCGGCGAGACATTCATCGATGTAGGCGCGAACGGGACCATGCCAGTGCCGGCGATTGGACGCGTTGATGGCGAACTCCGGCGTATCGCGTGCGACCTGCACGGCCTTCCGGATCAGCAGAAATTCTCCCGCGCGCCTGTCGAGAATGAAGATATCGACACGGGCGTTGAGCGCGAGGACGAGCGTGGTTTGTGGACCGTAGACGAAAAAGCCTGCCGCGCATTGCGCCGTGCCGGGCTCAAAGAAAGTCGAAAGGATGTCGTTGCCTCTCGGGCGGATCGAAAAGATGGTGCCGATCGAGATGTTGTTTTCGAGATTGGCCGATCCGTCGAGCGGATCGATCGCAACACAGAGGTGCGCCTCGGGCCGCAAGGTTTCCGGCAGCGCCGCTTCCTCGGAAAGGACCGCCGCCACCGGCGCGCCGCGCAGCGCGCGGCGCATCATCTCGTCGGCGACGATGTCGATGTCTTTCTGCCGATCGCCGTCGGAGTTAATGCCGCCATCCTGCCCGGTGATATCAGCGAGCGGCCCATTCGCAATCAGCGCGGCGAGTTCGATTGCCGCGGCGGCAATGGCCTCGATCACCGCACCGACCGCCGCGCCATACGGGATCTGCGCAACAGGCTTCTCGAGATGTGAACGCAGCGTCACGCGTTCGTCCATGGCCGTCTCCCGGTGCGCTCTCTCGGCGCTGTCGAAGCGTCCGCCGATTGGCGACCCGCGCTCTTAAGCAAGCGCAGTTTGCCGAATTAGGGAAATTTTGTTATCTTTGGCCTGAGCAAAGTTTTTATTATAATGGAGACGTGCCCATGGCCGGCCGGTTGTTGCGCGAATTGACCATCCGCCAATTGCGCGCGCTGGCCGCCGTTCAGAAGCACCGGTCGGTTACCGCCGCGTCGAAGCAGCTATACCTGACGCAGCCCGCGGTGACGTTGCAGCTACGCAACCTGCAGGCGGTCGCAGGATTGCCGCTGATCCAGCGCACCGGCGACGGCATGCTGCTGACGGATGCCGGGCGGGAGGTATTGGCGCTCGCCGAGCGGATCGAGGCGGCGATCACCGACTGCGAGACCACGTTGGAGATGATGGCGGGAAAGACCGCGGGCCGCATCTCGATCGGCGCGGTCTCGACCGCGAAATATTTCGTGCCGTTCATGATCTCCGGATTCTCGAAGCTCTATCCGGACGTCGAAATCACGCTCTCGATCGGCAACCGCCAGGAGATAGGCGAGGCGCTACGCGGCTACGATCTCGACTTCGCGATCATGGGCCGCCCGCCCGCCGATATCGACATGAACGTCCACCTGATCGGCGATCATCCCCACGTCATCATCGCGCCGACCGCGCATCGGCTGGCACGAAAAACCCGCGTCGCGCTGCGCGAGCTCGTCGGCGAAACCTTCCTGACGCGCGAGCCGGGATCCGGAACGCGCGGGTTGATGGAGCAATTGTTCGAGACGTCGGGCATCCGCCCCAAGATCGGCCTCGCCATGAGCAGCAACGAAACCATCAAGCAGGCGGTAATCGCAGGCCTGGGCATCGCCTTCCTCTCTGCGCACACGGTCGCGACCGAGCTCGACGAACGGCGCCTGGTCACCCTGGACGTCGATGGCCTGCCGATCGTGCGGCAGTGGTTCGCGCTTGCACGCAAGGACAAGGTGTTGCTGCCGCCGGCGCAGGCGATGCTCGATTTCCTCAGCGCCAAGGGCAAGCAGTTTCTACCCCGCACCCATCATAGGCTGCGGCTCACCCGGCCGTCAGGCCGTGCCAGGCGCGGCTGACGCGCTCTTCTTTCACCTCGCTTGGCACGAGAAAAGGACTAGAGCCAAGGTCCGGCCGCGATCGGAACGGTATCCGCAGAAAGAGTCGCAGGATTTGCCTCGCCCCGCCTTGACTGTCCCCAACAACTCCGAAAACCTATCCCCTTAGAAGGCTGATTTCGGTCGCGTTGGCGGGACGCGGATCGACAGGCCCTTTCAGAAGGAATGACCGAAAATGGTACGTCTATTGCTTCCCGGCAATATGCGTGCGAGGGGGTAAGGACTTATTATGATCCGCGTGTTTCTCGATCGGCTCTACCTTTTCTCCGGCTATCTTGCCGGACTTTTCCTCATTGCGATTTTTGTCCTGATGCTGCTGCTGTCGGGCGGCCGGCCGTTTGGCATCAATATTCCGGCGGGCGACGATTTCATCTCCTGGTGCATGGCGGCGACCGCTTTCCTCGGGCTCGCGCATACGTTCAAGCACGGCGAGATGATCCGTGTCGGCCTGTTGATCGACCGCCTCAACGATAATGTGCGCCATTATGTCGAGATCGCAGCCCTCCTGATCGGTGTCGGCTTCATCGGCTTCTTCGCCTGGCATGCCGTGATCATGACCTGGCAGTCGTGGAAATTTTCCGATATTTCGCAAGGCGTCATCGCGGTGCCGTTGTGGATTCCGCAGCTCGGCTATAGCGGCGGCCTCGCGGTTCTTTTCATCGCCTTCGTGGATGAGTTGATCCATGTGCTGCGCGGCTTTGCGCCGCGCTACGAATTACCGAAACCGCAGAGCGCCAAGGAAATCGTCGAGCGTGCCATGCAGAGCGGGGTCTGAGATGGAGCTGCTTTCCATCGCCGCCATCTTGCTCGGATTCCTGGCGCTGCTGCTCGGCGCCGGCGTCTGGATCGCCGTCGCCCTGATGGCGACAGGATGGGCCGGCATGCAATTCGCCGCCGGTGGCATTCCGGCGGGCAGCGTGCTGGCGACGACGGTGTGGGGCAACAGCGCATCCTGGTCGCTCGCCGCGCTGCCGCTCTTCATCTGGATGGGCGAAATTCTGTTCCGCACGCGCCTGTCGGAGGAAATGTTCCGCGGGTTTGCGCCGTGGCTGAACTGGCTGCCGGGCCGGCTCATGCACGTCAATGTGCTCGCCTGCGGGGTATTCGGTTCGGTGTCGGGATCATCAGCCGCGACCTGCGCCACGGTTGCCAAGATCGCCCTGCCCGAATTGAAGAAGCGCGGCTATGACGAAGGCTTGAGCCTCGGCTCACTGGCCGGTGCGGGCACGCTCGGCATTCTCATCCCGCCGTCGATCACGATGGTGGTCTACGCCGTGCAGGCGAACGTCTCCATCATTCAGGTTTTTCTCGCCGGGTTTCTGCCGGGCATGTTGGTGATGGCGCTCTATTCCGGCTACATCGCGATTTGGTCGCTCGCCAATCCGAAAAACACGCCGCCGGCCGAACCGTCCATGAGCTTTCGCAGGCGCATTGCCGAGTCGCTCAATCTCATTCCTTGCCTGCTGCTGATCGCTTTCGTCTTCCTGTCGCTCTTGATGGGCTGGGCGACGGCGACCGAATGCGCGGCCTGGGGCGTGTTGGGGTCGCTGGCGATTGCATGGTGGCAGGGCGCGCTGACCTGGCAATCGTTCTGGGCGAGCGTCATGGGCGCGACGCGGGTCAATTGCATGATCCTGCTGATCCTGGCGGGCGCCTCCTACATGGGCACGTCGATGGCCTATACCGGCATCCCGTTGGCGCTCGCGAACTGGGTGAACGGCCTCGAGCTCAGCCCCTATGCGCTGATCGCGGCGCTGACGGTCATGTACGTCGTGCTCGGCGCGGCACTCGACGGCATTTCCATGATCGTGCTGACGACCGCCATCGTCATTCCGATGGTGAAGCAGGCCGGCTTCGATCTCGTGTGGTTCGGCATTTTCCTCATATTGGTGGTGGAAATGGCGGAAGTGTCTCCGCCGGTCGGCTTCAATCTGTTCGTCCTGCAGACCATGAGCGGCAAGGATTCCAATACGGTCGCCAAGGCGGCCCTGCCGTTCTTCTTTTTGCTCGTTCTGGCGGTTGCCATCATCACGGTCTTTCCTGATATCGTGATGCTGCTGCCGCGGATCGCGTTCCCTGGCTAGAGAAAGGTATTGTCATGTTCAGACTTATAAAGACGTGCGCATTGGCCGCCTGCGTCGCGGCGCTTGCCGTTCCAGCAATTGCGCAGACAAAATGGAATCTTCCGGCGGCCTATCCGGCGGACAATCCGCATTCGGTGAATCTGATCGCGTTCGCCAAGGATGTTGCCGATGCCACCGGCAACAAGCTGCAGATCACCGTGCACCCTGCCGCGTCGCTGTTCAAGGCGCCGGAAATCAAGCGCGCGGTCGCAACCGGCCAGGCGCAAGCGGGCGAGGTTCTGATTTCGCTTCATGAGAACGAAGATCCGATGTTCGGCATCGACGTGATCCCCTTCCTGGCGACGAGCTATCCGGCAGCCAAGAAGCTGTGGCTCGCCTCGAAACCCGCCATCGAAAAGAAGCTCGCCTCGCAAGGACTGATGCTTCTGTTCGCGGTGCCGTGGGGTCCGCAGGGCATTTATGCCAAGAAGGACCTCAACACGATCGAGGATATGAAAGGCTTGAAGTGGCGCGCCTATAACGTCGGCACCTCGCGCATCGCCGAACTTGTCGGCGCGCAGCCCGTCACCATCCAGGCGGCGGAACTGCCGCAGGCGCTGGCCACCGGCGTCGTAAACGCGTTCATGACCTCGGGCTCCACTGGCTACGACAGCAAGTCCTGGGAAACCATGACGCATTTTTACGATACGCAGGCCTGGATCCCGAAGAACGTCACCTTCGTGAACAAGGCCGCTTTCGACGCGCTCGACAAGCCGACGCAGGACGCGATCGTGAAGGCAGCGGCGGTCGCCGAAGAGCGCGGCTGGAAGCTCGCGGAGGAAAAGGCGAAGTGGTATCTCGAACAGCTTCAGGCCAACAAGATGAAAGTGCTGCCGCCACCTCCGGCGCTGAAGTCCGGCCTCGAGAAGATCGGCGAGCAGTTGACGGCCGATTGGCTCAAGAAGACGGGTGCCGATGGTGAAGCCGTGATCGCCGCCTACAAGAAGTAAGGCCAGAATTATCGCGCGCTCGCAGCGTCCGGCGTTGATTGCCGGACGCTGCCATTTCGCGGACGAGGCCCGCTTACCCGAATGCCGCAGCCGCCGGAGCCGCCGCAGTTTTTGGCCACGCTTGCGTCCAACAGTTATAGACAGGTCGTGATGCCGCCGTCGACGTAGAGCGTATGCCCGTTGACGAAGGACGAGGCATCTCCCGACAGAAAGACGGCGGCGCCGATCAGTTCGTCCACGTTGCCCCAGCGCGAGGCCGGCGTCCGCTTCTCCAGCCACGCTGAAAACTGGGGATCGTCGACCAGCGCTTGATTGAGCGGGGTCTTGAAGTAACCCGGCGCGATGGCATTGATCTGCAGCCCGTGCCTGGCCCAATCGGCGCACATGCCGCGCGTCAGGTTCTTGATCGCCCCCTTGGTGGCGGTGTACGGGGCAATGCCCGGGCGGGCCAACTCGCTCTGAACCGACGCGATGTTGATGATCTTGCCCTTTCCGCGCGGGATCATGTGGCGCGCGACAGCCTGGCCGACGTAGAAGGCGCTCGAGACATTGGTCCTGAGCAATTGCTCCCACTTCTCCGCCGGAAAATCCTCAAGCGGCGCGCGAAACTGCATGCCGGCGTTGTTGACGAGAATATCGATTACTCCGAACGTCCGCTCGATCGTGGCAACGCCTTCGCGGACATCCTCGGCGACGGTGACATCGAAACCGGCGACCGCAACCTTGTGCCCGGCTGCGATCAAGCTCGCGGCGGCGGCTTCAAGCTTGCTGCGCTCCCGTCCATTCAGCACCACGGAGGCGCCATGCTCGGCGAGCCCTCGCGCGATGGCGAGGCCGATCCCCTGGGATGATCCTGTGACGAGCGCTCGTTTGCCGGCCAGATTGAACAGTTCAAATGCCACGGCGGACCTTCTCCATGCGTGCAGGTGGGTCGGATGGACGTAGAAATACCGCACACCGCGGTCAAGCTAAAACGGCAGATCATCCGGGATGGCGAGCGTACCGGCGACGTTGCCGTTGCCGCGGGATCGATCGTTTCCGGGGGCATCGTCGCATCTGCGCTTTGGCTCCGTGGCTGGGGGCGGGCCGGCTAGGCTCCGCCGGCTTCGCCAGCCTCGACTCGATAAGGCCTCGTGCGTTCTCACAGCCGTCTTCAAACCTGCCAGTGACCTTGCGCCCTGAATCGCCGCAAATCTCGTCGCGGCGCAGCATGCAAAATGAGACTACCGGTCAAGTTGCAGCAGGCGAAGCTGCGCGCGTCGCCCCAGTCATCGGCTAGTTTTCTCCCGGCGGTCCCGGTCGCAATGCATTGTGAAGGGCATGACGATTACGGAACGACCTATACAAAAACTGGCGATACAAGGGAGGGGTTCGATGTTTAAAAGCTGTGCGGGACTGGTCGCGCTGAGCAGCCTGTTGCTTTCCGGCGCCGCCTTAGCTCAAGAGAAGATCAAGGTTGGCGTCACCGCGACCCTCGAAGGCACCTATACGGTGCTCGGCGAGGACGGAATCCGCGGGCACCAAACGGCGATTAACACGCTCGGCAAGAAGGTCGGCGACAAGGAAATCGAGTTCATCATCGCTTCGACGGATGCCACGCCGGACTCCGCCGTCCGCGCCGTGCGCAAGCTGATCGAACAGGACAAGGTCCAGATCCTGCTCTCGCCCTTGTCCGGAGACGAAGGCATCGCGGTCAAGAATTTTGCCAAGACGCGCCCCGAGCTGACCTTTGTGAATGCCGCTTCCGGCGCGCAGGAAACCACTTATGTCGATCCGGCGCCGAACTTCTTCCGCTACAACATGGACGGCGCCCAGTGGCAGGTGGGCCTCGGCAAATACGCTTACGAAACCAAGGGTTACCGAAAGATCGCAACGGTGGGCGACGACTATTCGTTCATCTACACCCAGGTGTTCGGACTTGTGCTGGAGTTCTGCGGCGCCGGCGGACAGGTCACCAACCGGCAATGGGTGCCGCTAGGTACGAAGGACTTTGCCTCCGTTATTGCCGCCCTGCCCGACGACGTCGACGCGATCTATCTCGGCCTTGGCGGCGCCGATGCCGTCAACTTCCTGAACCAGTATCAGCAGGCTGGCGGCAAGGCGCATCTGATGGGCGGCTCGATCATGGTCGACCAGACCATCCTCTCCGCCAAGGGCAACGCCAAGAATGCGCTGATCGGCACCATCGCGGCGAGTGGCCAGGCCGATACGTGGGAGGATGCGGGCTGGCAGAAATTCGTGAAGGCCTATCAGGATGCCTTCCCGCCGAACAAGCGGTTCCCGAGCCCGTCGCTGCTCGCCACCAACTACTACAACTCGACGATGGCGCTGATCCTCGCACTGCGTCAGGCCAATGGCGACCTCAGCAACAACCAGGCCAAGCTCAAGGAAGCCCTCGCCAAGATCGAGCTCGACGCGCCCAACGGCAAGATCAAGCTCGACTCCAACCGCCAGGCCATCGGAACCAACTTCGTCACCGAGGTGGTGGACGACGGCAAGGGCGCGTTGTTCAGCAAGGTGGTGAAGGTCATTCCGAACGTGAACCAGACGCTGGGCTACGATCCGGCGGTATTCTCCAAGATCGGGGTGCCGAGCCGAACGGTTCCGGAGTGCAAGAAGTACTGAGTTCTTCGCATTTGCGAACGGGCCCCGGGTACGCCGGGGCCCGCGCTGGACGTGATCTTCCCTTGATCTTCCCTTGATCTTCCCTTGCATTCTCGCGGCGGATGTTGAACGCTCGTTGAAAAGACAAGAACATCCCGCGGGAGGGAAGGCATGAGCAAGGCTCTCGCCGTCTTCCACGGCCGGTTCGGTCGCGCGACGGTCTATCAGTTGAACCGCCCCTTCAACATGCACGCGCATCGCGAAGGGCACCTGATTTTTCATGTCGGTGGAACGCCAGCGCGCATCGACGTGTGCGACGAGCGATGGTTGCTTGCGGAAGACTCCATCGTTGCCGTCAACCCTTGGGAACCGCACAACTTTGTCCCAACGGACATGGAGAACGGGGCGATCTTCTTCGTGCTTTACGTTAACGCCGAATGGTTCGCCCCCGATGCGGCCCGCGGCCACAGCCTGCGATTCGGCCGCACCTGCTTCAAGCGTACGGCCACGCTCGACAGGCATATTCGCCGCTCTGCCGCGCTGGTGTGCGGCGCGCCTTCGTTGAGCAGCCTCGATTGCGAACTCAGGCAGTTGATCGACAGTTGTTATGACGAAAGCTGGCAGACGTCCGAGCCGGTGCAGGAGACACGCACCGCCACCGCCGTCACCGACTTTCGCGTCCGCAAATCCATCAAGCTGATGTCGGAAAGCCCGGGCGCCGAGATCGAGCTGGATTCGATCGCGCGGGCCTCCGGGCTGTCGCGCCCGCACTTCTACCGGCTGTTCCGCACCCAGACCGGCGTTACGCCAAATCTCTATCTCAATACACTGATCATGGAACAGGCGCTGGACGCTCTGGTAGCGACCGAAGTGCCGATCGCCGATATCGGCTTCGATCTCGGCTTCTCCTCCCAGAGCGGTTTCACCCGCTTCTTCGCGGCCAATGTCGGGATGGCGCCGACTGAATACCGCCGCGCCGCCAAAGTCTTGCACCCCTGAGCGCACCTGGTGCGAAAAGATACTGACAATCAAGTGCAAGGTCCGCGGCGCCGTTAGGATGCCCCAAAACGCGAGCCGAAACGGCCGCGGCGTCTGGGAGGACGGTATGGCGACGGCCGGGCTGCTACCGTGATACGATTCATCGAACGCCATCCGGCATGGGCGCTGATCCTGCTGATCGCGGTTGCGGTGCTGTTGTGGCTGATCCTTGCCGTCTGGCCGCCCGGCCTCGAAGAGGCGATCGGCAGGAAGCGGGTCTTTCTCAACGCCCTATTCAACGGCATCACGCTCGGCAGCCTTTACTTCCTGGTGGCCAGCGGCTTCACGCTCATCTTCGGCCTGATGCGCAATGTCAATCTGGCGCATGGCTCGCTTTATCTGTTCGGCGGCTACATCGGTTACGCCATCAGCGCCTGGACCGGTTCCTGGATCCTCGGCTTCATCATCGCATTTTTCGGTGTGGCGCTGGTCGGCATCGTCCTGCAGATCGCGGTCTTCCGCCGCATGGAAGGGCAGGATCTGCGCCAGACCATGGTCACGATCGGTCTCTCGATCGTGTTTGCCGATCTGATGCTGTGGGCCTTCGGTGGTGACTTCTATCAGATCCAGACGCCGAGCTGGCTGGTCGGTCCGATCGAATTGCCGCTGGTTACCGCGATCAAATCGTCGGGTGAGGCGGTCTATTTGCGTTATCCGCTGGTGCGGCTCGTGATCCTGGTCGCGGCGATCGTGATCGGCATCGCGATGTGGCTGGCGCTCAACCGAACCCGCGTCGGCATGATGGTGCGCGCCGGCGTCGATGACCGCGACATGCTCGCGGCGACCGGCGTGCCGATCCAGCTCGTCTTCGTTGCCGTGTTCGCGCTTGGCGCGGGGCTTGCCGGCATCGCGGGCGTCGTCGGCGGAACCTTTCAGTCGCTTTCGCCCGGCGAGGATACCCGCTTTCTGCTGGCTTCCCTCGTCGTCGTCATCGTCGGCGGCATGGGATCGATCCCGGGCGCGGCGCTGGGCGCCGTCATCATCGGCCTCGCCGAGCAGCTCGGCTCCGTCTACATCCCGACTTATGCGATCGTCGTGACCTTCCTCATCATGGTGCTGGTGCTGGCGCTGCGGCCGCAGGGCCTCCTTGCGAGGCGCTGACATGTCGTTGCTCCAGGGCGCTCATCCTCAGACCAGTCAGCCGGCAAAACTGCGCGCGGCGTTGTTGGCGTGGCCGGAATTCAACAAGCCGGCTGTCTGGCTGGTGGCCGTGATCCTCTTGATCATGCCGTTCATCGCCAATGGCTTCTTCCTGATCGAGATCTTTGCCACGACGCTGATCCTCGGGACCGTGGCGCTCAGCCTGATGTTCCTGGCGGGCTATGGCGGCATGGTCAGCCTGATGCAGCTCACCGTCGCCGGCTTTGCCGCCTACATGGTCGCGGTGTTCGGCATGAGCGCCAACACCAATATCAGCCTCGGCTGGCCGTGGTGGCTCGCAACGCCGATGGCGCTCATTCTGGCCACTGCCTTCGGCACGCTCGGTGGCGCGCTCGCGGTGCGCACCGAGGGCATCTACACCATCATGATCACGCTCGCGATCGGCGCGGCCTTCTACTATTTCACCAACCAGAACTGGCCGATCTTCGGCGGCCACACCGGCATCAATACCATCGCCACGCCGCGCTTCTGGGGCATCGACTGGCGCTCCGATATTCCCTTCTATTACGTCACGCTGGGCGTCGCGGCGTTTTGCTACTTCGCCGTTCAATATGTCTCGCGCGCGCCTTTCGGCCTCGCGCTGCAGGGCGTGCGCGACAATCCCCGCCGCATGGCCGCCCTCGGCTTTAACGTCAACGCGCACCGTGTGGCAGCCTACGCGTTTGCGGCCTTCATCGCCGCACTCGGCGGCATCCTGCAGGTCTGGAACTACCGGCAGATTTCGCCCGGCTCGGTCAGCGTCGGCGCCTGCATCGACATCCTGATCATAGCCGTGGTCGGCGGCATCACCCGCCCCATCGGGCCCTTCATCGGCGCCTTCATCTTCGTCATCCTGCGTACCTTTGCGCTCGATCTATTGGTCAAGTTCGGGCTCGACGGCAACCGCTTCCGGCTGCTGATCGGCCTCGGCTTCCTCGCCATCGTGTTCTGGTCATCGGATGGCGTGATCGGGCTATGGGAGCGGTGGCGCCGCGGCGCGGCGGCCGTCGATAAACGCGCGGGCGGAGGCCACGGCCATGGTTAGCGCCGCGCCACGCTTCTCGACTGTCGGCGCCGGCGCTGCGCTGGAGCTGCGCGGCGTGACGCGGCTGTTCGGCGCGCTCGCGGCGCTGACCGACGTTACCATCACCGTTCGCCCGGGCGAACGCCGCGCCGTGCTCGGCTCCAACGGCGCCGGCAAGACCACGCTGTTCAATTGCGTGACCGGGGACTTTCCGCCGTCCTCCGGCACCATCCGCTTCTTCGGCGAGGACATTACCCACTTCCCGCCCTATGAGCGTATCAGGCGCGGCTTGCGCCGCACGTACCAGATATCAGCACTGTTCCCCGGCCTTACCGTGAGGGACAACGTCTACCTCGCTTGCCGCGGCGTTTCTCGCGGACGGTTTTCTCCGCTGCGCCCGGGAGCGAACGATGCCCTCATGCATGCGACAGAGGCGCTGATCCAGGCGGTGCATCTGGCATCGGTCAGGGAGCAGCGGGTCGCGGAACTCGCCCATGGCCAGCAGCGGCAGCTCGAGATCGCGCTCGCGCTCGCCGGCGCGCCGCGCTTCATCCTGTTCGACGAACCGGCCGCGGGCCTCTCCCCCACCGAACGGCGCGAACTGATCGATATCCTGACGTCGCTGCCGGCCCATATCGGCTACATCATCATCGAGCACGACATGGATGTCGCGCTTCGCGTCGTCGAAAGCGTCACGATGATGCACAACGGCCGTGTCTTCAAGGAAGGCCTGCCGCACGAGATAGAAGCCGACCCGGAGGTGCAGGAACTCTATCTGGGGGCCGGCCATGAGTGATTTCCGCCGTTCACCGCCTGCCCTCGAAGTCCGGGGCCTCGACGTTTACTACGGCCATTCCCATGCGCTGCAGGGCGTCGAGTTGACGCTGGATTCCGGCGTGTTCTCGGTAGTCGGCCGCAACGGCATGGGCAAGACCACGCTGTGCAAGACCATCATGGGCTTGCTGCGGGCGAGCGGTGGTTCGGTTCGCGTCCGCGGCGAAGACATCACCCGCTTCAGCCCGGCGCGGATCGCGCAAGCAGGTGTCGGCTACGTTCCGCAAGGGCGACGGCTGTGGCGGTCGCTCAGCGTGGACGAACATCTGCGGCTGGCGGCCGGGATGCGGCGCGGCGCCTGGACCATCGATCGCATCTACGAGACATTTCCCCGCCTTGCCGAGCGCAAGGACCATGGCGGCGCCCAGCTCTCGGGCGGCGAACAGCAGATGCTGGCGATCTCGCGCGCGCTTCTGACCAATCCGCATCTCCTCATCATGGACGAGCCGACCGAAGGCCTTGCGCCCGTTATCGTCGCCCAGGTCGAGGAAATGCTGGTGCGGCTTGCCGAAGACGGCGAGATGTCGGTGCTGGTGATCGAGCAGAATATCGGCGTCGCCACGGCGATTTCGAAGAACGTCGCGATCATGGTCAATGGCCGCATCAATCGCATCATCGACTCCGCGCGCCTTGCCGCCGACCGCGAGTTGCAACAACGTCTACTCGGTGTTGGAGTCGTTGGTGTCCACGCCGAGCCGGAAACGGATATTGAAGCCACCGATGCAAGCGCGGAGAAGGCGCGCCCCTCCCCACCGCGCGCCCCGAGCACGGCGCCAATCCGGATCTATATCTCCAATCCCACGCTGCCGACGCGCTGGTCGCAGCCGGCACCGATTGCGCGCATCGAGGCAGCCGCGCGCACGCTTTCGACGGGCATCAACCGGATTGAAGACGCCGCACGGCAGAAGCGCCAAGCCGGTGCCGTCGTTCAAACCGCGGCCGGGCCACCGGTCGTTCTCGTCGTTGGCACCCTCGACACCAAGGGCGAGGAGCTGCGCTTCATCCGCGACGTGATCGCCGGACACGGTTTGCGGACGCGCCTGATCGACGTGTCCACCAGCGGCAAGCTCTCCACCTGCGACGTCTCTGCCCAGGAAATTGCGCTCAACCATGGCCGCGGCGGGTCGAGCGTGTTCGGCTCCGATCGCGGCGCGTCGGTGACTGCGATGGCCGATGCCTTCGCCAATTGGCTGCGCCGTCAGGGCAATGTCGCAGGCATCATTTCGGCGGGCGGCTCCGGCGGCGCCTCGCTGGTCGCGCCGGGCATGCGCGGCCTTCCCGTCGGCGTGCCGAAACTCATCATCTCATCCGTCGCATCGGGAGACGTCGGCCCTTATGTCGGACCCGCCGATATCACGATGATGTATTCGGTCACCGACGTGCAGGGCCTCAACTCGATCTCGCGTGCCGTGCTCGCCAACGGCGCCAACGCCATCGCCGGCATGGTGAAGGCGCGTCTCGAAAATCAAGGCGCGGCCGAGCGTAACGCGCGGATTGCGTTGCCCGCTGTCGGCATCACCATGTTTGGCGTGACGACACCGGCCGTGCAGAAGATTACGGCCGATCTGCGCAGCGATTTCGAGTGCCTCGTCTTCCACGCCACCGGCGTCGGCGGCCGCTCGATGGAAAAGCTGGTCGATTCCGGAATGCTGGCGGCCGTCGTCGATCTCACGACGACGGAAGTCTGCGATCTCCTGATGGGCGGCATGTTCCCGGCAACCGACGACCGCTTTGGCGCGATCATCCGCAGCCGCGTCCCCTTCATCGGCTCGGCCGGCGCGCTCGACATGGTCAATTTCGGCGCGCCCGACAGCATTCCCGAACGCTACCGCCAGCGCAAATTCCACGTTCACAATCCGCAGGTGACCTTGATGCGCACCACGCCGGAAGAGAACGACCGCATCGGGCGCTGGATCGGCGAAAGACTGAACCGGATGGACGGGCCGGTGCGCTTCTTCCTGCCGGAAGGCGGCGTCTCCGCGCTCGACGACCCTGGCCAGCCGTTCTGGGATCCGGAAGCCGACGCGGCGCTGTTTACAGCGCTGGAACGCAGCGTGCGCCAGACCGGCAACCGCCAGCTCATCCGCATCAGGCGCCACATCAACGAACCCGAATTTGCATCCGCCATCGTCAACGCGCTCCGTCCTCTGGTCGGACGCCCGGGGACACGTCGGAAAGTCGCGAGGTGACCATGGCGAAGTTCGAACGTTCAGCCATCCTGAAGAAGTTTCGCAACATGGCCGCCAAGGGCGAGCCGATCGTCGGCGGCGGCGCGGGCACCGGCCTATCGGCCAAATGCGAGGAAGCGGGCGGCGTCGACCTGATCGTGATCTACAATTCCGGCCGCTACCGCATGGCAGGACGCGGCTCCCTCGCCGGCCTGATGCCCTATGGCGACGCCAACGCGATCGTGCTGGAGATGGCTGGCGAAGTGCTCCCCGTCGTCACCCGGACGCCGGTATTGGCGGGCGTCAACGGCACCGATCCGTTCCGCGACATGGACAGTTTTCTCGATCAGTTGAAGGCGCTCGGCTTTGCCGGCGTACAGAACTTTCCGACCGTCGGCCTGATCGACGGCGTATTCCGCGCCAATCTCGAGGAAACCGGAATGTCCTATGCGCTGGAGATCGACATGATCGCCAAGGCGCGCGACAAGGACATGCTGACGACACCCTATGTGTTCAGCGAGAGCGAAGCCGCGGCAATGGCGATCGCGGGCGCCGACATCATCGTCTGTCATCTCGGCCTCACCACCGGCGGCGCGATCGGTGCGCATACCGCGCCGAAGCTCGAGGACTGCCCGGAACAGATCGACACCTGGGCGGCAGCCGCCCTCAGTGTCAATCCGGACATTTTGGTTCTGGCCCATGGCGGTCCGATAGCCGAGCCCGCCGACGCCGACTTCATCATGAAACATACGCGCAAGTGCCACGGCTTCTACGGCGCCTCCTCGATGGAGCGCCTGCCGGTGGAGCGGGCGCTCACCGAACAGGTTCGTAAATTCAAGGCGATCGGCGCGCGGTAACGCCGAGACCAAAGGGAGGAAGAGATGTCGGGGACCCTGATTGGCGAATTGATCCTCTGGCTGATCGTCGCGATCATCGTGATCGCCATTGTTGTCTATATCGTGAACTGGCTCTACCACCGATCGTCGAAGGAAGTGTCCTTCGTCCGTACCGGTCTCTTGGGCGAGCGCGTGGTGATCAACGGCGGCGCCTTCGTGCTGCCGTTCATTCACGACTACACGCCCGTCAACATGAACGTGCTGCCGATGGGCATCGTGCGGGCCAAGCACGACGCCGTGATCACCCGCGACCGCATGCGTATCGACATCGAGGCCGATTTTTACGTGCGCGTGCAGCCGACCCGTGAAGCCGTCGCGATCGCCGCCGCCACCCTCGGGCGGCGCACGCTCGAGCCGGAGCAGTTGCACGCCCTGCTTTCCGGCAAGTTCGTCTCGGCCATACGTTCAGTGGCCGCCGAAATGACCATGGAGCAGATGCACGAGCAGCGCGGCGAATACGTCACGCGGCTCAAGGCCGCCGCAGCCGAAGCGCTCGCCCAGAACGGGCTTGAGCTGGAGTCGGTCGCCATCACCGATCTCGATCAGACCGATCTCGAATATTTCAACCCATCCAACCGGTTCGACGCCGAGGGCCTCACCCGCCTGATGGAGGACATCGAGGCCAAGCGCAAGCTGCGCAACGACATCGAACAGGATTCTATGATCAAGATCCGCACCCGCAACCTCGATGCCGAGCGCCAGGCGCTGGAGATCGAGCGCGAGAGCGAGACCGCCCGCCTCGAACAGGAACGCGACATCGAGATGCGCCGCGCGCTGCAGCGCACCGAGGTGGCGCGCGAGCGCGCCCTTCGCGAGACCGAGGCCGAACAGGCGCAGATCGCCGCCCGCGAGGCGATCGAAAAGGCACGCATCGCCAACGAACAGGCGATCGCCGAAGCCCGCATCTTCTCCGAGCGCGAGACGCGCCACCGCGAGATCGAGCGCACCCGCGCCGTCGAGGAAAAGGAACTGCTGGCGCGCGAGGAGATCGAAAAAGCCAAGATCGCCAATCAGCGCGCGGTCGATACCGCCCGCATTGCCTCGGAGCGAGAGGTGCGGCAGCGCGACATCGAGCGCACGCGGACGGTCGAGGAAGCCGAGATCACGGCACGCGAAGCGATCGAGAAGGCGCGCATCCAGCAGGACCGCGCCGTCACCGACGCGCGGATCGCCAACGAAGAAGAAACCCGCCGGCGCGAGATCGAGCGGACCCGCGCGGTCGAGGAAGCCGAGATCGCGGCGCGCGAGGCGACCGAAAAAGCGCGCATCGCCCAGACAACGATCGTCAACGTCGAACGCATTGCCTCCGACGAGCGGACCCGCTCGCTGGAGATCCAGCAGGTTCGTACCATCCAGGAAGCGGAGATCGAGGCGCACAAAGCCGTGGAAGCCGCACGGATCGCGCGCGAACGGACACTCGCAGCCGAGCGGATCGCCGCCGAGCACACCACGCGCAAGCTGGAAATCGAGCGCAACCAAGCGCTCGAGGTCGCAGGTATCTCGGCGCGAGAGGCAACCGAAGCCTCCCGCATCGCGCAGGAAGAGCGCGTTCGGTCGCTCGAAATCGCGCGCAACCGCGCCGTCGAGGAGGCCGATATCGCCTCGCGCGAAGCGATCGAGGCCGCCCGCATCTCTCAGGAGAAGGTCGTCGCCGCGCAGCGTATTCGGGCCGAAAGAGAAACCAGGGGGCTCGAGATCGAGCGTACCGAAGCCATCGAAGCCGCCGAACTCAAGCGGCGTGACGCCATCGAGCGGCGCCGCGTCGAGATCGAGCTGGCGCTCGAAGCCGAACGTATCGCCTCGTCGAAGACCCGCGAGGTGCTCAATATCGATCAGAAGAAAGCGGTCGAGATCGCCGACGAGGAGCGCGTGATTGCGCTCGCCGCCAAGCGCTCCGAGCGCATCGACGCCGATCGCCAGGTCAAGCAGGCCGAGATCAACGCGCGCAAGGAAGTCGAGACCACAGACGTCTCGCGTGAACAGGCGCTGGAGGCCGCCCGGCTGGCACGCCGGCGCGCGATCGAGCAGCTTGAAGTCGGCCGTGTCCAGGCGCTGCAGGAAGCCGAGATCGCTTCCCGCGAGGAAGTCGAGCGGGCGCGCATCGCCGCCGACCGCGGCCTCGACGAAGCCCGTATCGGCCGCGAGCGGGACTTGCGGAAACTCGAGGTCAATCGCGAGAAGGACGTCGAAACGGCGCTGATGGAGAAGGCGATCGCTCTGTACCAGAAATCGCTGGAAGAGTCTGCCGCCAAGGTGGCCGCCGAGGATGCGCGGGTGCGGGCGACCGAAGCGGCCGAGCGCGTCGTCACCGCCCGCGAAAGCGAGATCGCCAAACGGCAAAAGACCGTCGAGGTGCTACTGGCGGAGAAGCGGGCCGAGGAAACCCGTATCGCTGCCGACGCCGAACGCGTGCGCGCCGCGGTCGAAGCCGAGGCGCAGCGGCTGCTCAACGAAGCCGAGAACGTGCTTACCGACCAGGCGCGCTACTCGCTGTTCCGCCGCAAGCTGCTTGATCGTATCGAGGGCATCGTGCGCGAGAGCGTCAAGCCGATGGAGAAGATCGAGGGCATCCGCATCCTTCAGGTGGACGGGCTTAACGGCGGTGGCGGCGGCAATGGCGGCCGCAGCGCCACCGACGAGGTGATCGACTCGGCGCTGCGCTACCGGGTGCAGGCGCCGCTGATTGATTCGATCCTTTCCGACATCGGCGTCGAGGGCGGAAGCCTTGCCAAGATGCCCGGCCTCATTCGCGAAGCGCGCGATATGCAGGGCATCAGGGAGTCCGCGCGTAAGGGCGGCCAAGGGAAGCCTGAAGGCAAGTCCGAGGCGCCTCCTGCGGTCCCCGGCCCCGGCGAACCCGCCCCTGAACGCGGACCGCGCAAGAAAGGATGAGCACGCGTCATGGCCCGGGTCTACGTTTCCACTGTCGTCAACGCCCGCAACGACCGCGTCTGGGCGCGCGTGCGCGACTTCAACGGGTTGCCGAACTGGCATCCCGCGATTGCGGAGAGCCGCATCGAGGGCGGCGAGCCCGCGGACAAGATCGGATGCGTGCGGGATTTTCGCCTGCGCAACGGCGATCGTATCCGCGAAAAGCTGCTCGGGCTCTCCGACTACGACATGTTCTGCACCTACTCCATCCTGGAGTCCCCGATGGGCGTGGAGAACTACGTAGCTACCCTGCGGCTGACGCCCGTGACCGACGGCGATCAGACCTTTCTGGAATGGACGGCCGAGTTCGACTGCGCTCCCGAGCGTGAGAACGAACTCGTCAGCAACATCGGAACCGGCGTGTTCCAGGGCGGTTTTGATGCGCTCAAGCGCGCCTTCGGAGGCTAGCGTGCCGCATATCGTCAAAAGCACGATCCTCGACGCGCCGACAATCGCGGTGTGGAATGTGCTGCGCGATTTCAACGGCCACGACCGCTGGCATCCTGAGGTCGCCACCAGCACAATCGAGCGCGCACAGGCCGCCGACAAGATCGGCTGCGTGCGGCGCTTCAAATTGCAGGACGGCTCGGAGCTGCGCGAGCAACTGCTGGCGCTTTCGGACCTCGAACAGACCTTCAGCTACTGCCTGCTCGATACGCCGATCCCGATGTTCAATTATGTCGCCCATGTCCGCCTGCTTCCGGTCACCGACGGCGACCGCACGTTTTGGCATTGGGAATCCAGGTTCATCGCGCGGCCCGCCGATGCCGAGCGGCTGACGCAGATGGTCGCCGAACAGATCTATCAAGCCGGCTTCGACGCCATTCGAAGGCACCTGAAGGAGGCCGCATGAAAGCGGAGGCGAAGCCATGCCCGTCACGGTGAAGACATTCGCGAATTTTGGCGAGGCGGCGTCGGCATTGTCGTCCGACCGCAGCGCGCGCTATCTCGGCGGCGGCACGCTCGTCATGCGCGCCCTCAACGAGGGCGATGTCTCGATCTCCACCGTCGTGCGCGCGACCGACCGGGCGCTGACCCGCATCGACGTCGCAAGCTCGCGCGTCACGATCGGCGCCGGCGTCACCTTTGCGAGAATTCTGGCCGAGCGCGAACTCGCCTTTCTGCACGCGCCGGCGCGTTCGATCGGCGGGCCGGCCGTGCGCAACATGGGCACGGTGGGCGGCAATCTGTTCGCGCCCAGCCCCTACGGCGACTTCACCGTCGCCCTGCTTGCGCTCGACGCGACCGTCTCCGTCCAGGGCGGTCTTGGCGCCCGCGACATGCCTATCGAGGAATTCCTGCAATCTCGCGAACGGCAGAGCGGCGCGCTGGTGCTGGCAATCGCGTGTCAGCGGCCTGCAAGTGCCGACGCCTTCCGCTATCGCAAGATCGCCCGTATCAAACCGAAGGGCGGTTCGGTGATCACGCTGGCGGCGCACCTGCCTTCCAGCGGTGGCCGCATTTCAGGTGCGCGCATCGCGCTCGGCTCGATGGCCGCGACGCAAATTCGTGCCAGGGCCGCCGAGCGCGCGCTGGAGGGACGTTCGCTTGACGATGCGGCGATCAACGCTGCGGCAGCGGTAGCCGCCGAAGGTGTGTCACCCACAGATAACGCCCTTGGCAGCGCCTGGTATCGCCGCGAGATCGTCGGCGTTCATCTTCGCCGCCTGTTGTCCGGCCTGGAGTAAGCCTTCATGACCAAGACCGCCCTGCAATTTCGTCACAATGGCCGCGACGTCGCGCTATTCGTCGACGGCGGCGTCAATCTGCTGGTCGCGCTCCGCGAATCAATCGGCGACATGACGCCAAAATTTGGCTGCGGCCAGGGCGGTTGCGGCGCCTGCAGCGTGCTGATCGACGGCGAGCTGCATCTCTCCTGCCTGACGCTGGCGGAAACCGTGAACGGTCGCGCCGTCGAAACGCTCGACGGGCTGAAGGACGGTCCCAACCTGCATCCGCTGCAGCGCGCTTTCATGGAGCAGTTCGCGGCCCAGTGCGGCTACTGCACGCCGGGCATGCTGATGGCGGCGAAAGCGCTCCTCGATCGCAATCCGTCGCCGAGCCGCGCCGAGGTCATCGAGGCGATCTCCGGCAATATCTGCCGCTGCACCGGCTACGAGCCGATCATCAACGCCGTGCTCGCCGCCGCATCGGGCGGGCGTGCCCGCGCCTAAAGGACACCGCTATGCTGGAACTGCGCAAGGACATCTTCGCCGACGAGCGCGACGACAATTTGAAAGAGATCGGGAGAGGCACGCAGCGCCAGGACATGCTCGGCCATGTCACGGGCACTTCGACCTATTTCGACGACCATAAGCTGCAGGGTATGCTCCATCTGAAGGTACTGCGCAGCCCACACGCGCATGCCCGCCTGCGCCGCATCGATACGATGGAAGCGGAACGTTCGGCCGGCGTGCGGCGCATCATTCGCGGGGCGGACGTGCCGCGTAATCTCAACACCCTGCTTAGTCTGATCAATTTCGGCAAGGACGACGAGCCTTCGCTCGCGGTCGACAAGGTGCGCTACAAGGGCGAGCCGATCGTCGCCGTTGTTGCCGACAGCCCGCGTGAAGCCTATGAGGCGATAGCGAAAGTGCGCGTCGACTACGAGCCGCTGCCCGCGGTGTTCGACGTCGAGGGAGCCCTGAAACCCGGCGCGCCCGTCGTCAACGAGACCTATCCCAAGAACACGTTTGTCTACCACGACGTCTACGATCACCAAAAACTGCGCTTCGGCGACGTCGAGCGCGGCTTTGCCGAGGCCGACCATGTGCTCGAGCAGCACTATCAGATGTCGCCGATCGAGCATGCACCGACCGAGACCAACGGCTCGATCGCAGCCCCCGATACCAACGGCCGCTATGTCGTCTATACCTCAACGCAGGCGCTGTTCTTCTCGCTCGATACCTGCGCCAAGATCCTCGACGTACCCTCCAACACCTTCCACTTCATCGGCGGGACCGTCGGCGGCGGGTTCGGTGGCAAGGTCGACACCCTCACGGAGCCGCTTGCCATTCTCGGCGCGATGCTGACCGGGCGCCCGGTGCGCTATCAGCTCGGCCGCGAAGAGGAGATGCAGTTCGGCTCGCCGCGCGGCGCCGAGCGCATCTACATCAAGGACGGCGTGATGCGCGACGGTCGTATCGTCGCGCGGAAGATCCGCGCCTATTTCGACAGCGGCGCCTATACTCGGCTTTCAAGCTACGCCGTCGTCAAATGCGTGGCCCACCTGCCCGGCCCTTACACGATTCCGAACGTCCATGGCGACGTGTATTGCGTATTCACCAACCGGACGCCTGCTACCGCCATGCGCGGTTTCGGCGTCACGGCAATGGACTTTGCGCTCGAATGTCAGATGGACAAGCTCGCGCATCTCGTCGGCATCGACCCGATGGAGTTCCGCATCCTCAACGCCTATCGCGACGGCGACATGAAGGCACACCGGCGCGAGGCCAAGAACACCGCATTGATCGAATGCGTACAGGTCGCCGCCGAGAAGGCCAAGTGGCCGCTGCGCGAGGAGATGAGGCGCATGTCGTCGCGCAAGGATGGCGGCGGCAGCCGCGCGGCAGTATCGCCGACGCCGCTCGAACCCGCGCCGCAAGGCGCCGCAGTTTCGCAGCAGCGCACCACCTACGATCGCGCGCCGCCTGCCACGATCCAGCCCCCACCGCCTACGCCGACGCCGTCTCCCCCGCGCCCACCGGCTCCGTCGCCGTCGCATGGCGCCACCCGTTTCTCTTCCGTCTTCGGCACCAGGAGACGTTGACCATGGCAAAGCATCGCGGACGCGGCATCGCCTCGATCAACTATCCGATCGGCATGAACCTCGGTGGCGATCCCAGCCAGGCGCTGGTGCATTCCAACCCCAGCGGCAAGTTCACGGTGTCGCTGTCGTCGATCGACCTCGGCCAGGGCATGAAATCGGTGACGCGGCAGATCTGCGCGGAAACGCTCGGCGTGCCGGTCGAGGACGTCTATGTCGATACCGCTGACTCCGACACCGGGCCACACTGCATGGGCTCGTTCGCCTCGCGCGGCACGCATCGGGTCGGTAATGCAGTGATGGCGGCGGCGAAAGAGGCGCGCGGCGTCATGATGGAAGCTGCTGCGGAGGAATTGGAGGTCAACGCCGCCGATCTCGAGACCGACGGGCGCGGCACCATCCACGTCAAGGGCGCGCCGCACCGCTCGATCTCCACCAAGGATGTCGCGATCGCCGCGCAATTCAAGCAAGGCAAAACGATCTCAGGCCGCGGCATCTTTCTGGTGCCGCTATCCGAGGTGAACCCCGAAACCGGCGAAATGTCACCTGCGACTTGCTATGCGCACGCCTGCCTGGTCGCCGAGGTCGAGGTCGACGACGAGACCGGCGAGGTCGCGATGGTGCGCATGGACAGCGCGTATGAGTTGGGACGCGCGCTCAATCCGCGGTTGGTGGAGCAGCAGCTCGTCGGCGGCGCGTGGATGGGGATCAGCCACGCGCTGTTTGAAACACCCGAGCCTTATTATCCCGACCCGGCGCATGGTCCGCGCGATTTCGTTGAGTATCTGATGCCCGGCCCCGGCGACATCTGCCCGCACGATATCGCGGTGCTGGAACGTCCTGCGGCCGACGGCCCGTTCGGCGCCAAGGGACCGGGCGAGATGTGCGCCAACCCCGTGCTGCCGGCGGTCGCCAACGCCATCTTCAACGCGGTCGGCGTGCGGATGGATGAATTGCCGATCACGCCCGAAAAAGTTTTGCGGGCGATCAAGGCGCAGGGCGGCGCGCGGCCGCAAGCGAGGCGCTGAGGTCAGGCATGACGGTCCGCGGCAACATCGTCGGCATCGACAGCCCGGAGGCGCTCGAACGGGCGCTGCGGACGGCGTACTACCTCGCCGACGAGGGCCTTGCGACGGCGGCCTATCTGGCGCTTGCGCTCGGCAAGCCGTTGCTGCTCGAAGGCGCGCCGGGTGTCGGCAAGACCGAAGCTGCAAAAGCCATCGCCGCCGTGCTCGGCCGCCGCCTGATCCGGCTACAATGCTACGAGGGCATCGACGCATCAGCCGCGCTCTACGAATGGAACTACCCGCGCCAGATGCTCGCGATCCGCCAGGCCGGGGAAGAGAGCATCGACATCTATGGCGAGACTTTTCTGATCGAGCGGCCGATGCTGGCCGCCTTGCGCGCGCCCGACTCCACCGTCCTCCTGATCGACGAAATCGACCGCGCCGACCAGGAGTTCGAGGCGTTTCTGCTGGAATTCCTCTCCGACTTCCAGATTTCGATTCCCGAGCGCGGCACGGTTCGCGCCGCCGAGCGCCCTGTCGTCGTGCTGACCTCGAACCGCACCCGCGATCTGCACGAAGCGTTGCGCCGCCGCTGCGTCTATCACTGGATCGATTATCCCACCGCCGAGCGCGAGGCGCGTATCGTCATGATGCGGGCTTCCAGTGTCGCCGAAGCGACCGCGCGCGCGGTCGTCGCCGCGGTCGGCCGGTTGCGACGCGAACCGCTGAGCAAGGCGCCAGGTATCGCCGAGGCGGTGGACTGGGCCGAAGCCGCCACGTTGTTGCACGCGCGCGGCGCCCGCTGGCCGGACGCCTTCAAACGCTCGATTGGCGTCGCGCTGAAGGACGAGGAGGATCTCACCTTCATCTCCGGCCGACTCGACGCTCTCATTGCGGAGGCTGCCGCGTGAGCGACGAACCTCAATTGCCACGCGCCGCCGGCGTATTCGTGTCCTTTGTCGCTCTATTGCGCGCTAACGGTTTTGCCGTGGCGCCGGAACAGACGACTACGTTCCTGGCCGCCATCGAGTTGCTGGGTCCGCGCAGCCTCGAAGCCATTCGGCAGGCTGGATTGGCAACGCTCGCGCCGCCACCCGAGCGGCGCGCGACCTACGATCGGCTGTTCGATATCCATTTCCTCGGCAGTGAAGCGGTCGATCGTGCCAGCGCCGAAGATGAGGAGGTGGTTCGTCTGCAGGAGGAAGGACGCGGCGAGCATGAAACGTTGCTCGCCGATGAAGCTAACGAGTCGGGGCTTGCCGCGGCCCGGGCGGAGGCGCTGGTCGAACGCGGCTTCGCGCCGGGCGCGACCGGCGATGTCTTGCGAAAACTGTCGCGCGAGGCGCCTGCGCGGCTGCCACGGCGGCGCGGCCACCGGCGCAGGCGCGCCCGGCGCGGTCCCTGGGCCGATCTGCGGCGAACCTTGCGCGAGAGCGTGCGCAACGATGGCGAAGTGCTGCGGCTCGGCCGTCTCAAGCGGCGCGCCCGGCCGCGCAAGATCCTGCTGCTGATCGACGTCTCCGGATCGATGAAGGAGCGGACCGACGACAACATGAAGCTCGCGCACGCCCTGGTGCACGCCATCCCTCACGTCGAGGTGTTCACCTTCGGCACCCGCCTCACCCGCGTCACCCGCGCGCTCCGTCTCAAGCGCCGCGAGCAGGCGCTGTTCGCTGCCGCGCATCTGGTCAGCGACTGGGACGGCGGCACCCGCATCGGTGACGCGCTGCAGGCGTTCCTGGCGGTGCCCCGGTTCGGCAGCTATGCGCGCGGCGCCGCCGTCGTCATCCTCTCCGACGGCCTCGAACGCGGTGATCCCTCCGCCCTGCGCGACGCGGTGGCAAAACTATCGCGGCGCGCCTGGCGCCTGAGCTGGTTGACGCCGCTGGCGTCAGGTCCCGGCTTTCAGCCGCAGACCGAAGCGCTGATCGCGATCCGCGGTTTTGTGGATGATCTGGTCGATGGCGGATCCACGGCTGCGATCGTTTCGCATGTACTCTCGCTTGGACAAAGGAAGGCCGCGTGACCGAAATCGTCGATGCCCATCACCATATCTGGCGCCAGGTCGATCTGCCGTGGCTCGTCGGCCCGATGCAGCCGCGCATCTTCGGCCCCTATGAGCCGATCCGGCGCGACTATCCAATTCAGGAATATCTTGCTGACCTCGCCGGCTCCGGCGTAACGCGTTCGGTCTATGTACAGACTAACTGGGCCAACGATCGTTTCGAGGACGAAACCGCCTGGGTGCAAGAGACCGCCAAGGACCATGGCTGGCCGCACGCCATCGTCTCCTATGCCGATTTCAACGTCGACGATGTCCGCCCGCAACTCGACCGTTTGGCCCGCTATCCCCTTGTGCGGGGCCTGCGCATGCAACTGCACTGGCACGACAACCCGCTTTATCGTTTTGCGGCGCGGCCCGACCTCTGCGCCGATCCAAAGATCCGGCGCAACATCACGCATCTCGCCCACTATGGCTTCAGCTTCGATCTGCAGGTGTTTGCGCCGCAGATGGCCGATGCCGCGGGCCTTGCAGAAGCGTGTCCCGATGTGACCTTCATCCTGCAGCACGCCGGCATGCTGGAAGACCTCTCGCCGCAAGGCCGATCCGCCTGGCGCGCTGGGATGACCCGACTTGCAGCCTGTTCTAACGTCGTCTCAAAACTTTCCGGGCTCGGCACCTTCATCCATTGCAACGACCCGTCGCATATCACCGAGGTCCTCACGGAGACGGTCGCAATCTTCGGCGCCGAGCGCTGCCTGTTCGGCTCCAATTTTCCGATCGAAAAACTCTGGACGACTTATCGCGAACTGATCGACGCCTATCTCGCCGCGGCAGCCTCGCTTGCCGCGGATCAGCGCGACGCCGTTCTGCGAACGACTGCCACGCGTGTCTACCGGCTTGACCGATGATGGCGCACGCGGATCCGCCGATTAAAAGAACGTGGGAGGGAACATATGCCGCTTGAAATCAAAATCCTCGACTATGGGGATATCGAACTGGAATCGAGCTTTCTCGTGCTCGGCCGCGATTGCGGCAGGACCCGCCGTGTCCTGACGCTCGGCTTCCTGATCGTCGGCGGGCCCTATCCGGTGGTGATCGACACCGGCTACCGTTCCAACCAGATCATGGAAACGCTGGGCATGCGTGGCCTGCAATACCACGAGAACATGATCGAGAACCAGCTCGCTCGCCACGGCGTGCGCATGGGCGACGTCCGCTTCGTCTGCCACACCCATCTGCACATCGATCATGCCGGCAAGGACGATTTGTTTCCGATGAACACCACCGTCGTGCTCAACCGCAAGGAGCTGGAATATTCCGTCTCGGGGTTGATGCATCCGCAATATCCGGCGCCCGATATCAAGCATCTGATCGACCGCCTGCACACCAAGAGCGCGCTGCGTTTCCTCGATCTCGAGGTGACCGGCCCGATCGAACTGATGCCGGGCGTCTATTGCGATGCCGCCAACGCCCACACCGAAGGTTCGATGAACATCCACGTTCATACCGCCGACGGCATCGCCACCATCTGCGGCGATGTGATCTACGACTTCAACGACCAGATCGTCACGCCCTTCAACGAAATTCACGATTGGGAACCGCGCACGACAGGCAATCACGGTACCAGCAAGCGGGCGGAGAAGGCAGCCATCAAAAAGCTCCTGAGCAATTCGCGCTACCTGCTCCCGGTGCACGACCGGCCGGCCAAGATCGAAGGCGGCATGGTGGTCGGCCGGCTCCATGACCAAGTGCCCGGCCCCGTGGTGCAGAGCCTGCCGCAACGCAACTGGTTTCCGGCCTGAGCGCTGAAAGGACGGACCGATGACCCACGTCACGCTGCGCCCGGAATTCGAGACCCTGATCGATCCTTACGCACCGGTCGGCCAGGTCGGTACGGGCTTTGAATTCACGGAGGGGCCGATCTGGCACCCCACCCATCATTATCTGCTGTTTTCGGATATGCCGGCCGACGTGCGTCGGCGATGGGATGCGAAGCGCGGTGTCGTCGAGGTCAAGCGCCCTTCCCACAAATGCAACGGCATGACGTATGACGTCGAGCTCAATTTGATCGTCTGCGAACACGCCACCTCGTCATTGATCCGCGAGCGCTCCGACGGAAGGCGCGAGGTGATTGCCTCGCATTTCGAGAATCAGGAGCTCAACAGCCCGAACGATGTCTGCGTGCATTCGAGCGGCGCGATCTATTTCAGCGATCCCTGGTACGGCCGCATGCCGGTCTACGGCGTCGAGCGGCCGCGCCAGCTCGGCTTTCAGGGCGTTTTTCGCGTGCCGCCCGGCGGTGGCCCACCGAAACTCGTGGTCGATCGGCACATGTTCGATCAGCCGAACGGACTTTGTTTTTCGCCCGACGAGCGCCTGCTTTACGTCAACGACACCACGCAGGCGCTGATCCGCGCCTTCGACGTCGAAACTGATGGCTCGCTCGCCAACGCGCGCGTCTTCGCCAGCGGCATCCGTTCCGAGCTAGAGCCCGGTCTGCCCGACGGCATGAAGTGCGATCAGCGCGGCAATGTCTGGGTCACGGCGCCCGGCGGCGTCTGGGTCTATTCGTCCGCGGGCGAGTTGCTCGGCAAGGTGCGCGTTCCCGAACTCGTCGCCAATCTCACCTGGGGCGGACCCGAGTTTCGCACGCTCTATCTGACCGCCACGCATTCGGTCTATGCGATTCCGGTCAAGGCCGGGCCGCGCCACGAGCCCTATATGAGCGGGCGGATTTCGACCGGCCCCGATATCGGTGCCGCGCAGCCCGCCTCACCACAATTTACCAGCGGCGACATGCAGCTCGATCCGCGCCGCTGCGCCATGATCATTCAGGATCTGCAGAACGATGTGATCATGGAGGGCGGTGCGTTCGCCGATTCCGGCTCACCCGTCCATGCGCACCAGCAGCGGGTGGTCGACAATGTCCGCCGCCTTGCCGATGTCGCGCGGGCGCGCGGCGTCGTCATCATCCATGTCTGGTTCATCGTCGAACCGGGCGCGCCCGGCGTCACGCTCAACGCGCCGCTGTTCGAGGGACTGGTCGACAACGGCGCGATGGTGCGCGGAAGCTGGGGTGCTGCCGCGGTGCCGGGGCTTGAGCCGCGTGCCGGCGATTTCGTGGTCGAGAAGATGCGCATGAGCGCCTGGGAAGGCACGCGGCTGGAGACCATCCTGAAGGCGACCGGCCGCGACATGATCATCAATACCGGCGCCTGGACCAACATGTCGGTCGAGCACACCGCTCGCACCGGCGCCGACAAAGGCTACTTCATGATCGTGCCGGAAGACTGCTGCTCAACCATGAACGCCGACTGGCACAACGCCTCCATCAATTTTGCCATGCAGAACGTCGCCGTCGTCACCAACGCAGACGCGGTCATCCGGGGACTGGGATGACCAGGGCCCGGCCATGCCAAAACTCTTTCACCTGAGCTGCTCGCCGCGCGCGGACTCGGAATCTTCCGCCGGCGCGCGCGTCTTTGTCGACGGCTTCCGCCAGGCACGCCCCGACTGGGACGTCGACGTGATGAACCTGTGGCGGGATCACCTGCCGGAATTCGAAGGCTACGTGCTGGAGGCCAAATATGCCCGCATCAATGGGCGGGCCTTCACCGATTCACAGCGCGACGCCTTTGCGGTCGCCGAGCGCATCGCCATCCGCTTTGCACTCGCCGACCGCGTGCTGATCTCGACGCCGATGTGGAATTTTGGCATTCCTTATAAGCTGAAGCAATGGATCGACGTGATCACGCAGCCCGGGCTGGCGTTCCGCTTCGACCCGGCGCAAGGCTATTTGCCTTTGTTCAAGGACCGGCCGACAATCGTCATTCTCGCAAGCGGCAGCGACTTCGTCACCGGCATGAATCGCGGCCGCATCGACATGGCGACGCCCTACCTGCGTGAGGCGCTGCGGTTCATCGGCGTCAGCGATGTGCGTGTCGTGCCGATTGGACCGACGACGGGGCCGCTAGAACCGATCCGGGCGGCTCGCGAAGGCGCGCATCGGCGGCTGGCCGAGATGGCCGCGCGATTCTGACTCGCGAGGTTGGCGGAACCGGAACATTTGCGGCAATATAGCGCTTACTGGACCGCGTCGAAGGAGATCTCCGTTGAAGTGCTACGAACTGCAGGGACCGAGCGGAATCGATGGACTTGCCCTCGTGGACAAGCCTGCGCCGGAGCCCGGCGACGGCCAGGTGCTGGTTCGGCTCAGGGCGGCAACGCTGAACTATCGCGATCTCATCACCGTCAAGGGCGGGTACGGCACGCGTCAGAAATTTCCACTCGTGCCGGTTTCGGATGGCGCGGGCGTGGTCGAGCGGGTCGGCCCGGGCGTGCGGGAATTCGCAGCCGGCGACCGCGTCATCGGCAGTTTCTTCGAAGGCTGGATCGGCGGCGAACCGAGTGAAGCAAAAATGCGCTCGGCCCTCGGCGGCGCGGTCGACGGCGTCCTGAGCGAGTATCGCGTCTTTCCGAAGCACGCGCTGGTCCGGACGCCGGAGCACCTCAGCGACATCGAAGCCGCCGCGCTTCCCTGCGCCGGGCTCACGGCCTGGAGCGCGATCGTCAAGCTCGGCGGCGTGAAGCCCGGTCAAACCGTTCTGACGCAGGGGACCGGCGGCGTGTCCCTGTTCGCAGTCCAGTTCGCCAAAATGTGCGGCGCGCGCGTGATCGCGACCTCGTCCAGCGATGCAAAGATCGAACGCCTCAAGCAGCTCGGTGCAGACTTTACCTTGAACTACAAGACGGCGCCCGACTGGGGGAAGAAAGCCCGCGAATGGAGCGGTCAGGGCGTCGACCTAGTCGTGGAGGTCGGCGGGGTCGGCACACTGAACGAATCGATCCGGGCGACCAGGATCGGCGGCACGATCGCGTTTATCGGCGTGCTCGCCGGGCCGCCGCCGTCCGATCTGCGGCTCCCCTTGATGGTCATGCAGCAGCAGCGGCTGCAGGGCGTCACCGTCGGATCGGTCGAGGATCTCCAGGCGATGGTGGATGCGATCACCACCAACGGCATGAAGCCGGTGATCGACAGAACGTTCAATTTCGATCAGACCAAGGACGCTTTTGCGCACATGGAGAGCGGCGCGCATTTCGGAAAGGTGGCGATCGAAATCGGGTGAAGCTCCATCCCGCCAACCCGCGGCCAATTCCGTCAGTGTCTGGCGCGGCCGCCCGGATCGCCGTTATCTGATAAAATCTGGGCCGCGCCGCCGATGCCACGTCGGAAGGCCTCATCGAACGTCACGCGGCGTACTTGCCAGCGGTGCGTCCGGCCTTGCCAGTCCATTCGCCAACGCGTGATCCACCCAAGCTCGCGATCGCTCCACACCAGATGTCCGACCAACGCGACTTCCCCACCCTGCTCGGTCGCGAGCGGCGCCAGGCCCGACGATGGCACAGTCTCGAGCTTCGCGCCTTCGAGGCCCGACTTCGCCAACGCAGCCATGCTGGGCAGCACGATGTTCATCCCGCGCCTGTCGGCGGCTGCGAGCAACGCGTCGCGCTGCAAATCGGACTGAGCTCCATCCACCGTGACGATAAAGTCCCTCGTGCCGTTCTCCATCTCGACAAAGACGGCCAGGCGCGGCCGATGTGAAAGCCACGGCTTGAGACCAAGCGCCTTGAGAATGCCGTTGATTTTCTTTTCCTCGAAGTCGACCGTCAGATCGTAGGGCCGATCACGGGTGCCCTGCTCGTCACGAACAGGCTTACCCAAAAACTGGTCGCGATAATTGAATGCCCTGACGAAACTTTTCGCGTTCGATTTGTACGCCGCCAATCGACGGTCGCCTGCGAGTTTCTGTGCGCCGGATACCTTGATCAGGACGTCCTCCAGACAGAAGGCAAAGCCGATGATTCGGTTGGCCTCGTCCTGTCCCGTGACGACGGTCTGCGCCCGATACAGATCAGCTCCCGCCGCCGCCATCGCGCTCGCGCACCAAACCACGGCTACTGCAAGGAGCATCCTGACGATGGTGGCTGCGCCAAGCCATATCAAAACAGGCTGGCGTCTTGTCATAGGCAGATCAACCACGATGAGGCTTCCGCGACTCCTCAAGCTCTTGTCCTGGAACATTGGCAAATGCGAGCGCCCGAAGTAGCGTTTTAAGAAAGCCCTCCCGCTGGTGGGCCCTCAACCCTAGCATTATGTATCTTTGCGCCGAAAAACATACGCTGGGTCCAATGACAGGGTTCCGACGGCAAGATTTTGCCGGGTTTGAGGTCATTTCAGGATCATAGGCGTCCACGCAGGGATCCGCGATGCTGACGGCCGCAATTGGCGGCGCAACGGATACAACTCTTGCTGGTTCCAAGAATTGCTTCTATCGCCATTCGGCTTTAGATTTCCGCAATTCGCTCGTCGAAAAACGGGCGCCGCCTGGCGCGCGCGAGAGCTGAACGTGATCTACAACCGAGCTGGGGTCGCCGCCTCACGAAAAAGGCTGAGGGCTCGACCGCTGCTATGGCGAGACATGTAGATCGGCTGTAAGAGAGACCGCCCGCGCGAGAACGATGTCGCCGCGCGGAAGCTGCAGCGAGCAGCCGGATGGAAATGAACGATGCGCGAAGACAAGAGCAAATTGCTGAGATCGCTGACCATCGATCGCAGCGCCAACAAGGTGGAACGACCGAAGAGCCGCTGGCTGCCGATCTCGGCGGCCGTTGCCGCCTGCGTCGTCGTCGCGTTTGCGGCCTTTGCCGCCTTCGAATTGCGCAGGCAGGATCAGCCCAAAGAGAGTACATCGCAAACCGCACCGCAGCCTGCCTCACAGCTGCAAGCGCAGCAGCAGTCTCAGCAGGGCGCAACGAATGGCAAGGCGGCCGGCAGCCTGGCGGCCTCCGGCTATGTGGTGGCGCGCCGTAAGGCAACCGTTGCGGCCGAGATTACCGGCAAGGTGGTCGAGGTCTTCACCGACGAAGGCAGGACGGTGGCCGAAGGGCAAGTCGTCGCGCGGCTCGACAGCGTGCTGGCTGAAAGGGACTATGAACTGGCGCGCTCGCGTGTCGAGACCGCCGACGCCGCCGTCGCCGCGATCACCGCCGATCTTGAGGATGCGAGCCGGATCATGTCGCGGGTACAGACATTGTCGCAGAAGAACTTTGCCACCGAGGCTGATCTGACCAAGGCGCAGGCTCGGGTCGGCGTGCTCAGCGCGCAATTGCGCCAGGCGCAGTCGCAACTCGAGACCGCCAAGATCGACGCCAAGCGCAGCGCCTCGATGCTCGACAAGCATCAAATCCGCGCACCGTTTGCCGGCGTCGTCATCGACCGCAGCGCGCAACCCGGCGAGATGATTTCGCCAATGTCGGTCGGCGGCTATACCCGCACCGGCATCTGCACCATCGTCGACATGGATTCGATCGAAATCGAGGTCGACGTCAACGAGGCCTTCATTGGTCGCGTCACCCCTGGCGGTCCCGTGAATGCGGTGCTGGATGCCTATCCGGACTGGACCATTCCCGCCTCGGTCATCGCGATCGTGCCGACAGCAAACCGCGAGAAGGCCACGGTGAAGGTCCGCATTCGCTTCGAAAAGAAGGACCCGCGCATCCTGCCCGACATGGCGGTGAAGGTGAATTTTATGCGCGAAGCCAAGGCCAACGGCTCCGCCGACGCCAGCGCCGCGAACTAGCTCCCGACCGATTCAAAGAGGAGACAAACGTGACAGCCGAACACCCGATGGTCCGCCTTACCGGCGTAAGCAAGCGCTTCACCAAGGGCAAGGAGACGATCTCGATTTTCGACCATCTCGATCTTGCGATTCCCCGCGGCGATTTCGTTGCCGTCATGGGACCATCGGGTTCGGGCAAGACGACGCTACTCAACTTGCTGGGCGGCATCGATCGCGTCGACGCGGGCGAGATTGCGGTGGCGGACCATCGCATCGACGGCCTCTCCGAGGGCGAATTGGCGGCCTGGCGAGCCGCCAATATTGGCTTCATTTTCCAGTTCTATAATCTGATGCCGATGCTGACGGCGGCGCAGAATGTCGAGTTGCCGTTGCTGCTCACCAAATTGCGCAGCAAAGAACGCGCCGAGCGTGTTCACACCGCGCTTTCCGTGGTCGGGCTTGCCGATCGCGTCAAGCACCGTCCGCGCGAAATGTCGGGCGGCCAGCAGCAGCGCGTGGCGATTGCGCGCGCCATCGTCTCGGACCCGAACCTGTTGCTGTGCGACGAGCCGACCGGCGATCTCGACCGTCAATCCGCCGACGAAATCTTATCGATCCTGCAACTGCTCAACGGCGAGCTCGGCAAGACCATCGTGATGGTCACCCACGATCCCGCGGCGGCAAACTATGCCAAACGCGTCTTGCATCTCGACAAGGGCCGCTTCGTCGAACGGGAGCTTGCCGCGTGAACGACTTCGACCTGGTGCGGAAAAACCTGTTCCGCCGCAAATTGCGCGCTTGCCTGATGATCGTGTCGATCCTGATCGCCTTCATGATCTTCGGCGTGCTCGCCGGTTTCTACCGTGCCTTCACGGCCGGCGAGGATGCCGCCGCCGCGGACCGGATGATCACCGTCAACAAGATCAACTTCACCCAGCCGATGCCGATCGCCTATTTCAACCGCGTGCGCGCGGTGGAAGGGGTGCGGCAGGTGACCTTCGCCAACTGGTTCGGCGGCTACTATCAGGACCCGAAGAACTTCATCATGGCGCTCGCGGTCGAGCCGAACACCTATTTCGACGTCTACCGCAGCGAGTTCGAGGTTCCGCTCGAGCAGCTTCAGGCCTTCATGCGGGACCGCGGCAGCGCGGTGGTCGGCGAAAGCCTGGCGCAGAAATGGGGCTGGAAGATCGGCGACCGCATTCCTCTCAATAGCAACATCTTCAGCCAGAAGAGCGGCGGCCATACCTGGGATCTCACCATTGCCGGCATCATCAAGGGCAAGGCCCAGCATGTCGACACCAACTTCCTCCTGTTCCAGTACGCCTATTTCGACGAGACCCGCAGTTTCGGAAAAGACACCATCGGCTGGATGATCCTCCAGACCACCTCCCCCGAAAATAACGATCGCGTGGCCAAGACAATCGACGCGATGTTCGCCAATTCCACCGCCGAGACCTCGACCGACACTGAAAAGGCCTTCGGCAAGGCCTTTGCGGCGCAGTTCGGCAACATCGCGCTGATCGTGTTGCTGGTGGTCGGCGCCGCCTTCGTCACCATCCTGATGATCGTCGGCAACACGATGGCGCTGTCGATCCGGGAGCGCACCCGCGAGATCGGCGTATTGAAGACGCTCGGATTTTCAGGCCCACGAATCCTAACGATGGTGCTCGGCGAATCCGTGTTGCTGGCGCTGCTCGGCGGAATTCCCGGACTGGCGATCGCGGCCCTGATCGCCATGGCGCTGCGCAACAGCCTCGCCAACGTCGTGCCCGGTTTTGCCGTATCACCGACCATAGCTCTGCAGGGGCTGGCGCTGATGATCGCGCTGGGGCTGATCACCGGGATCATCCCGGCGCTCAACGCCATGCGACTCAAAATTGCAACCGCGCTCGGACGGGGATAGACATGCGTTCGCTTTGGCTTCAAGTGGCGGCGGTCACCGCCATCAATCTCAAGAGCATCTCGCAGCGCCGCTGGCTCTCGCTCTCGACGGTGATCGCGATCGCACTGGTGGTGATCGTGCTGCTCGCATTCCTGGCGATGGCCAACGGCTTCCAGCGCACCATTGCGGGATCCGGCGCCGACGACATTGCCATCGTGCTGCGGGCCGGCTCGCAGGCCGAGATCAACAGCACCGTGAGCCGCGATCAGGTGCGGTTGATCGAGGATGGACCCGGCATCGCGCGCGGCAGCGACGGCAAGCCGCTTATCTCGCCGGAACTCTATCTTGTCGTCGACGGCATCAAGCGCACGACCAAGACCAAGGCCAATCTGCCGCTGCGCGGGATCGGCGAACAGGGCTCCGAGTTGCGCAAGGATGTTCGCATCACCGCAGGCCGCATGTTCAATCGCGGCAGCAACGAGGTGGTGGTCGGCAAGGCATTGCTGCGGGAATTTGAAGGACTAGACCTCGGCTCCACGGTATCGTTCGGCGCCACGCGCTGGACGGTCGTCGGCGTGTTCGAGGCCGGCGGCAGCGTGTTCGAATCCGAGATCTGGGCCGATCTTTCCGTGGTCCAGAGCCTGTTCAACCGCAACAACATAGTCCAGATCGTGCGCGCGCGGCTCACCGGACCGGCCGCACTGAATGAGCTCAAAAGCTACAGCGACAACGATCCGCGGCTGAAGCTCGATGTCAAATCCGAAGCGAGTTACTTTGCCGAACAGGCCTCGCAAACGTCCGACCTGATTCAGAAACTCGGCTGGCCGCTGGCGATCGCGATGGCGCTCGGAGCTGTCGCCGGAGCGCTCAACACCATGTATTCGTCGGTCGCCGCCCGCGCGACGGAAATCGCAACGCTACGCGCCATCGGCTTCGGCGGCTTCCCGGCCTTTGTTGGAACACTGGCCGAATCGCTGTTGCTTGCCGCGATCGGCGGGCTGTTAGGGGCCGCCGCCACCTATCTGATTTTCGATGGCGTCACGGCCTCGACGCTTGGCGGCAACTTCACCCAGGTAGTGTTCGACTTCAAGCTGAGCCCGTGGCTGATTGCCGAGGGCGTGATGCTCGCACTGATCGTGGGCCTGATCGGCGGGCTGTTTCCAGCGCTACGCGCCGCGCGATTGCCGATCGTCGAAGGCCTGTACGCGAACTGAGTGCCCTACTCTCCCTTGAGGCCGGCGGCGCGGATCACCTCGCCCCATTTGCGCGTCTCATCGTCGATGAACTTGCCGAATTCGGCGGCCGTGCCGGCGCGGGCTTCCAGCCCCTGGGCCAGCAGCTTCTGTTTCACCTCGGGGTCGGCGAGCGCGCGATTGATCTCTTCCTGCATCCGCTCGACGATCGGCTGCGGTGTGGCCGATGGCGCCATGAAGCCGAACCATCCAGACGCGACCACGTTGGGATAACCCTGCTCGCGCAAGGTTGGAGCCGCAGGATAGATCGCGCTGCGCTCGGCGGAAGCCACGCCCAGCACGCGAAAATCGCCGCTCCGGATATGCGGTAACGCCGTGCTGATCGCAGTCAACGTGGCGTCGACACGACCGGCGAGCAACTCCGTATAGGCCATCGCATCGCCGCGGTACTGCACGTTGAGACCCTTGACGCCGGCGTCCTTCAGCAGCAACTCGGCCGCCAGATGCGGCTGAGAGCCCGCGCCCGGCGAGGCGAAGGTCAGGCCGTCGGGCTGCGCCTTGCCATGGGCGATCAGCTCCTGCAGGTTCTTGAAGGCAGCCTTGGCGTTGACGATCAGAAAGATCGGCGCCATGACGGCCATCGCCACCGGCCGCAGGTCCTTGCGCTCGTATTTCAGTTTTCCGAACAGCGCCTCGGCGGTGGCATATGGCGCGGCGGCATAGAGGAAGGTGTATCCGTCCGGTGCCGCGCGCGCGACCAGTTCGTTGGCGATGCGCGTGCCCGCGCCTGGCTTGTTCTCAACGATGAACTGTTGCCCCAGGCTGCGCCCGATCTGCTCGGCCAGAATACGCAGCGAGATGTCGTTGGCCCCGCCGGCCCCGTAGGGCGACACCAACCGCACCAGCCGCGATGGCCAGTCGCCCTCGGCGAACGCAGGCAAGCCCGGCCCTGCGGCGAAGGCGGCGGCGATGGTCCCCAGCAGAGTTCGACGTGTGACTGTCATGAATGCCCCTTGGGCTTAAGAGGGCCGCCTGCAATAGCGGCGCAGCCCGGCGTGTCCGTCCCATTTTGATCGAGCCGCTTTGGCGCGATCGCATTGCTGGATCGCCGGGCCCTTCTTGATCGAGGCCGTAACGATAGATACCCGCCTTCTATCGAACAATGCGTATTTTTTGACCGATTGATAAGCTTGGCCTATGAATTCAGGAACGGCGAAGTGGGAGGCGCGACATGGCAATGGAAGTGACCTTGCGGCAGTTGCGCGCGTACGTGGCCGTGCTGGAGGCTGCGAGCTTCTCGGAGGCCGCCAAGGCCATGCACTTGTCGCAAGCGGCGCTCTCAGGGTTGATCAAGGAGCTCGAGAGCCGCGTCGGCGTCCGCCTCCTGGACCGCACCACCCGCAAGGTGTCTGCGTCCGCGGTCGGCGAGACCTTCGCGCCGATGGCGCGGCGCGTGCTCTCGAACCTGGACGAGGCGCTCGAAAATCTCACGAACCTCAAGGAGCTCCGCCGCGGGCTGGTGCGTGTAGCTGCCCCCGAAACACTATCCTGCACGCTGCTGCCGGAGCTGATCGCCGAGTACAACAACAGCCATCCCGGCGTGGACGTCCGCTTCGACGACGTGCCGATCCAGGAGGTGCTGGCCGGCCTGCAGAACGGCTCTACCGACATCGGCTTCGGGCCGGCCGGCGTCATTCCGGATCAATCGGTGGAAGTACACGAGATTTGCGCCGACCCGCTCTGGGTGGCGTTGCGCAGCGATGACCCGCTGACGACAGGAAAGTCGGTCAGTTGGAAGGATCTCCGCGACCGACCGCTGCTCAACTACATGCCGAACATTGCCATCAATGTATTGAGCAATGTGCCGCCGCGGCATCAGCCCAGGGAATTGGTGCCGGTGCACCGGGTGAATACCGCGCTATCGATGCTGCAGGTGAGACGGGGCGCCGTGATCTGCCCCTCGATGGCGGGCCCGCTGGTGCGCGGCTTCGGACTGACGTTCCTGCCGCTGCTGCAGCCGGCCGTCAAATGGAAGATCGCGATGTTCGTACGACACAGCGCATCGCTCTCGCCGGCCGTGGAGAGTTTTCGCGACTTCACGCTGGATTTCAGCCCAAACTGGACGGCCGTCGGGATCGAGCGCCGCCGCGCGGACGGGCGGCAGAAGACTACCTAGCAAAGGGCGCCGTCCAACAATTCGGCGCGGCGCGGCGTCTCGATTTACGCAAAGCGCGACGAGCTTCAGGCCAAGAACTCCACCGCGCCGGTTTCGAGATTGTACATAGCCCCTGCAATGTCGATGCTGTCTTTGGCTTCCAGCTCGGCAAGCACCGGACTGCCTTTCCGAATGTTTGCGACTGTCATCTCGACGTTCGTTCGCGCGACAGCGTTGACGAAGTCGTAGTTCTTCGCGGATCGCTCACCCGCGTATTTCGTCGCTTCGACTGCCGGTTTGATCTTGCCCAGCAATCCGGTCAGGTTGCCCAACTCGGCATTGTCGATCGCGCCCTTGATCGCACCGCACGCGGTGTGACCCATTACGAGCACAACCTTCGCGCCGGCAAGTTTGCAGGCAAACTCGAGGCTGCCGAGAATATCGGCGTTTTCGACGTTGCCGGCGACGCGGCAGTTGAAGATGTCGCCGATTCCGAGATCCATGATCACCTCGGCTGGTGCACGGGAATCGATACAGGTCAGCAACGCCGCGGCAGGATATTGTCCCGAGGCGCTTGCCTTCTGTTCACGAAGGTAGTTGCGCTCCTTCCTCTCGCCTCTGCGAAAGCGCTGGTTTCCATTCTTCATGACCTGGATGATTTGATCGGGCGTCATTTTATCCCGCTGCGCCTTGGTCAGCGCGTCGGCATAAGCCGGAGCCACGAAGCCGCCGCCAGCACCGGCTAGACCCAGAGTGCTTGCGCCACCTCCTAACTTGAGAAAATTCCGGCGATCTAAGCAGTTGCAGTCCCGAGGATGTCCGTGCTTCTGGCGCATATGCTATCTCCCACCCACAAACGCTTCGACACAATAGCCTACCGCAATTCAAGCCTGCCAATCTCCAGAGCGACCTGTCGCTCGGAAGCAATCGGTTGCAGCGATATCCTCCGTTGCGAAACACCGATCAGCTTTGCTCCATTACCTAGTTCAACTGCAGAATCTCCGTCGGCTCGGACGTAACTTCCTCTCAGCGAGCCACGTGGCAGCGAGGTGGTCGGCGCAAACACCACCCATCCCATCGAGTCCCCCCTCGTTCCGGCCTCAAGACCAGAGCCGTTGGCCGTGCCTGAATATATGTGGGGCGGTCCATGATCGTCATGCTCGAAACGACATCGCATATGCCGCTGTGATCCAACGGGCGCCTGCATCTTGCAGGTGAGCAGTCCGGCTTTCACCACGGTTTCTGCGACGGCCGGTGTCACGGCGAAACAAACAAGAATGGCTATGGGCAGCAACCATGCGTGTTTCATCGCAGCGCCCCCAATACGAACCGGGGTTGTGGGGGATTGGAGCTGAGCGACTAGCGGTGTTGCCAACCGGAAACCAGTCGCCTTCACCTAGAACCGCAGGCTCCAATCCTCCCGTTTGGTTAGCTCTCAGTGTCCGCTCAATACCAGCGTTTTCACGGGAAGCAGCAAGGCTTGTATGCGCAAGAGCATCGCGTGCACAAGTCCTACCGCATCTACGCCGTGCAGTGTGAACCGCTTGAATGCGCCCGTCTCGTTCGAAGCAATCCGGTCATGGTTGCTGGTATAGGCGTTGACGATGCAACTGCTTCCAGGCGTGACGCCGTCGAGCCCGCCTTGATAGATGGGCTCCAGAAACGTTGTGATAGTGCCCGGGGCCCTCACCTGCTGCGCGTCGACCAGTTGCTCGCCGCCCCTGAACTGCCCCGCCGCGATATAATCTTGCACACCCGTTACCACCATCGGAATAATCGTCCAGGGCTTTGAAATGCACGTGGCCTCGGCGACCATCCCGACCTTCATGACCTGCGCTTCGATTTGTCCAAACCCCGCCGAAAGCACCCGTTGTCCCGCACCCTCGGGAATGAGAATGCCGGCAGACCGCATCATCGGATTAACGATGTCTCCCACGCGCAGCGTGAACTGCTCCACGCGCCCCGCGACACCCGCACGGATGTAGGTCTTGTCAAGTTCCACCTGCGCTTCGGCCAGCGCCGCCTCCGCGCTCGCCTTCTGCGCGGGTAGAAGAGCACTCACGTTGGTCATCGCCGATTGTTTCGAAGCCGTCGCGGCATCAACCGCGCTTTGACGGCCCGCGAGCAGCACCTCCAGCTTTTCGATGTCACGCTGGGGGACAATGCCAGGATTGCGCTTCTGGAGTTCGCGCTTGACGTCCAGTTCATCCGATGCCTGCTGATAGGCGCTCTTCGCCTCCTGGATCTGTGCGTCCGCCTTGAGAATATCCGCCTGAGCCGCCAGCAAAGCGGCATCGACCTCAGCGATCCTCCGCCGCGCCGTCTCCATTGCGGCTTCCTGCTTTGAGCTGTCGAGCTTGAAGATCACTTCACCCTTTTTGACGGGAGCGCTGAATTCAGCGCGAACTTCCGACACCCGGCCGATCGTCTCCGGAACGATCGGGACAGTCCTGAAGAACAGGGTCGCCGTAGAGGTGGACGGGTGAAAATAGAAAATGACCGTAATCAGCCCCACCGTCAGCATGAGGCAGGTGACGATTCCCCACCTCAGTTCGAACCACACCGAATAGAACGTGATCTCCTTACCGAGGCGCTTTCCCTGCCTGTAGCGGCGATAAAGATAGTCGGGAACGATAGTCACCAAAGAGCAGAGAAGGAGCTCAAGCATGGCTGGGCACCTCGCTTTTGGCAGCGCGGGGTTTCGTCGTGTCCGATCCCTCAGCAGCATCCGCGTGAGTGCGGCCTTCGTCGGCGACCTCGGGTACTTCGCCGCCGGATGGAGCGCCCGCGATTTTCTCGACCGATCCCGCGATCCGGCGAAGCGGCGTGCCGAAATCGGGCAAATCAATCATGGCAAGCAATAGCCCGACCACCCAAAAGAGGTGGTTATGCGTAAAGAGCGCGAGCAAGCCGAGCACTGCCACGATTTCGAATTGTAGCTTTTGCGACTTGTGCGCCATTCGCTCCGGCAACGAATGTAAGCGCAGATAGAGATTGCCGACCATCAGGACGGCGCCGATCAGAATGAAGCCGACCACCACCATGAGGATGTCGGTATCACCCGGAGCAGTGATGAAGCCCGGCAGATGATGGGGCGCGCTTGGATGAATTGACTCGCTCACGCCACTCTCCCCCTCAAGCGCTGTCGTCGAACCAATCCTAATAGTGCAATTTATTATAGCACAACTTATTCGAGGGAGGGAGGCAGAAACACGCAGTGCGGCTTCATCAGCCGCCAGGCAGGATCGCCGGTGCATTTCGTCGTCGCCACGTCGCTTCAGATAGCAGCTAAAGGATTAATGCCGGTGCAATACAGTGAACACCGCCCTTTCCATGCTGCATTGCGGGTGAGACAATGCACAGCGATTTGCCCCTCGGCGGCGGCCGCGCGGATGGACGACGCAAGCGCATGGCCACATGCGTCACGGATAAGTCGTTGCTTCAAACAAAGCAGTTGCAAAGTCGCGGACCGAAGCCTCTTCCACGCGCATCTGCAATCAACATCCAATGATTGCATATGTCCTGATGACAAACTGAACACGCAGCAGTAGCCTCCAAACCATAAAACATACGGGAGGAGTGGCATGCCAGACGCAGCGGTCGCAGCACGTTCTTCTGAAGCGACGAACAGCGATACGACACAACAGGTCGATGTCGCGGTCGTCGGCGCCGGGTTTGCCGGCCTCTATCTCCTGCATCGCTTGCGCAAGACGGGTTTCACGGCGGTCGTGATCGAAGAGGCCGGCGACGTCGGCGGCACCTGGTACTGGAACCGCTACCCCGGCGCACGCTGCGACATCCAGACCATCGACTACAGCTACACCTTCGATCCCGAGCTGGAGAGTGCATGGCAATGGTCGGAGAAATACGCAACGCAACCCGAGATCCTGCGCTATCTCGGTTTCGTCGCCGATCGATATGAATTGCGGCGCGACATCCGCTTTGGCACCAAGGTTACAGCAGCGCATTGGGATGAGGCGGCCGAACGCTGGCGGCTCACGACCAGCAATGGCGCTGATATTTCCTGTCACTATTACATCATGGCGACCGGCTGCCTCTCTGCGCCCAAGCCGCCGGAGATCGACGGCGTCAAGGATTTTAAGGGCGAGGTCTATTTCACCGGCCGCTGGCCGCACGAAGAGGTCAAGCTCGCCGGCAAGCGCATCGCCGTCATCGGCACGGGATCATCGGGCATCCAGTCGATCCCGCTGTTCGCCGAGCAGGCCGCGCATCTCACCGTTTTCCAGCGCACGCCGAATTTCGCCCTTCCCGCCCACAACGGCCCTGCGCCGGCGGACCGCCTCGCGCTGCTGCAGGGCGACCGCGCCGGCTATCGCGAGCAGGCGCGGTGGTCGCTCGCGGGCGTCCCCTATCCGCAGCAGATGGCGGTGAGCTGGCAGTTGAGCGATGCCGAGCGCCGCGAGCGCTTCGAGCAGGCCTGGGCCGCCGGCGATCTCGTCCACATCCTGACCCAGCTCTGGGCCGACCAGGGCGTCGACGTCGACGGCAATGCGCTGCTCGCCGACCTGATCCGCGAGAAAATCCGCGAGATCGTCAAGGACCCCGAGACGGCCGAGGCATTGACCCCGCGCGACCATCCGTTCGGTGCCAAGCGTCCCTGCCTCGATACCAACTACTACGCTACGTTCAACCGCCCCAACGTCACGCTGGTCAACCTGCGGCAGGAGCCGATCACATCGATTACGGCCTCGGGCATCACGACCGACAAGCGCACGTTCGATGTCGATATGATCGTGTTCGCCACGGGTTTTGACGCCATGACCGGCGCCATCAAGGCGGTTCATCCGATCACAGGCCGCGATGGCAAATCGCTGTCCGATGTTTGGGCCAACGGTCCGCAGACCTATCTCGGGCTCACGGTCTCAGGCTTCCCCAATCTGTTCCTGGTCACGGGCCCGGGCAGCCCGTCGGTGCTGTCGAACATGGCGGTCTCGATCGAGCAGCATGTCGACTGGGTGGTCGACCGGCTGGCGTCGCTGCGCGAGGCCGGCTTCACGACCATCGACGCGACCGAGACGGCGCAGGCCGGCTGGGCGCAGCACATGGCCGACTGCTCGACACTGACGCTGCATCGGCTCGCCAACACCTGGTACACGGGCGCCAACGTTCCCGGCAAGGCGCAGGGCGTGATGCCCTATACCGGCGGCGTCGGCCCCTATCGCAGCATCTGCAACGAGGTTGTCGCCCGCGGCATGCTCGGCTTCAAGCTGACCGGCCCGAACGTTTCGGAGCAATGCAATGACGGCCAGGTCGTACGGCTGCAGCCGGACGTGCGGCTGGTGCTGGGCATGCTGGCGGAGATGAACCTGCCGGCGATCGAGTCGCTCGGCGCCCAGGGCGCGCGCGACTTCCTCACCGAGTTCAACAAGGGACGGCCTGCCGGGCGGCCGGTCGGCGAGGTCGGCGACGGCGTGCTGCACGGCGCCGATGGTCTGCTGCCCTACCGTCTCTATCGGCCGGCCACGCCCGGGCCGCATCCGATCGTGGTCTATTTTCACGGCGGCGGCTGGGTGTTGGGCGATGAGCAATCCGACGATCCGTTCTGCCGCGACATCTGCCGCCGCAGCGGGATGATCGTCGTCAGCGTCGGCTATCGCCATGCGCCCGAGCATCGCTTCCCCGCCGCGGCCGAGGATGGCTATGCGGCAACGCGCTGGATCGCCGAGCATGCCACCGAACTCGGCGGCAGAGCGGGACCGGTGCTGGTCGCGGGCTGGAGCGCCGGCGCCAATATCGCCGCCGTCACCTGCCAGCTCGCACGCGACCGCGGCGGACCAGAGATTGCAGGCCAGCTCCTGGTGTGCCCGGCCACCGATTGCAGGTTCGACCGTCCGTCCTACACCGACAACGCGGTCGGCTATTTCCTGACGCGCGCGCTGATGTTCTGGTTCTGGGATATCTATTGTTCGCCCGCTGACCGCACCGACCCGCGCGCCTCGCCGCTGCGCGGCAATCTGGCGAACCTGCCGCCGGCGTTCGTGGCGACCTGCGAGTTCGATCCGCTGCGTGACGAGGGGATCGAATATGCCGAGGCGATGGCGGCCGCAGGTGTGCCGGTCGAGCAACTGCAGGCGCGTGGCAACATCCACTCGTCCCTGATGATGGTGGACGTGGTGATCACCGGCGTCAGCGGACGTGCCAGGATGGCGGAAGCGTTGCGCAGCTTTGCGGGGTTGCCGCGAAAGTTGGAAGAGAGCGGCGAAAGCGCTTCGGCGATCGCGGTCAACGCGGCTGCGGGATAAGCGCGAGGCAACGGCCGCTCGGCTTCATCCGAGCGGCCAAAAGATTTGAGCCGCTTACGACGGGCGTTTGCGCGGCCTTGGCGCTTTGCGTTGCTTTGGCGCGGGCCTCTTCGCCGCAACCCGGTGTGCCGCCGCCAGCGCAGCGCGCGCCCAGGCGGCAAGCTCATCGGGTTCGTCGAACAGCCGTTCCGGCGCGCGCCAGAACGCGAGGTCGATGGTCTGGCCCTTCTTCACATAACTGAGCGGTGGAAACGCCTCGGCCTCTCTGAACATCTCCCGGTTCTGATCATCGATCCGGAAGTAAAGCGTGTTCTCCGTCACCACGGCGAACATCAGCCCGTCGCAGAACACACCGGTCGCGCCGAACATAGGCCGCATGGTGAGATGGCCAAGCGGCGCGAACTGCTCGCGCAGAAACTCGGCATAGCTTTCGCTGACAGTCACTCCGCGGCCACTTCCTGCAATCGCCCCGACGTTCCCCGCAAGGGTCATGCATCAGATTTTCTAAGTCAATCGTTCAGTTTATCTCGGTTGCGCTCGCCTTGACGCTCGCAATATCTCCCTGGAGATCGGATTCGAAAGGACCCTGCGATGAACGTACTCGACGATTATATGGTCGATCCTCGCCTATCGCTGTTGGACAAAACGCGGATCCAGGCGCAGGTGCTGGTGCCGATGCTGCGGGCGCTACGCGCGGAACTGGGCCAGGAAAAGGCTGACGCGATTGCGAGACAAGCCTTGCGCAACTGGTCGAAGTCGCTATTCGCGGCCATCGGCGAGAGCGTCGAGGGCAGCGCGCGGCGCAAATGGGCGACCATGCATAGCGCGCTTGCCGAAGTCACCGAGCGGGAAGTAACGGTCGAGATGCGCCGCCACGACGAGGCGGCGCTGGAATTCGACGTCACGCATTGCCGATTCGCGGAATTCTTCCGCGCGCTCGGCGAGCCGGAACTTGGTGCGCTGCTGGTCTGCGCCACCGATTTCGATATCGTTGCCGCCGGCGGTAGCGAGGTCAGCCTGAGGCGCGACCAGACCCTGATGCAGGGCGCGCCGAGCTGCACGTTCCGCTACGCATTCGCACCGCGGCCTTGATTTGGTGCCACCGTTCACGCCGCAGAAATCTCGTGAAAAACGCCCGTAGTTGCGTATGATATATCGCAAAAATCTTGGCTTGGCCGGGCACACGAGGGAGAGCGCCGATGGCAGCGACAGCGGAGCAGGTTTTGCCCTGGCTCGGAGAACGCTCATTCGCCTTCTTAAAGCAAGAGTTCGACCGCAGCGGTTACCTGATCTTCGAACGCGTTCTTGCACCCGACCGCGTCGCCGAAATCCGCGCGGCGCTGGCGCCGCATCTGGCGCGCGATCTGTTCGGCCGCAACGATTTCGAAGGCACCAAAACCAACCGGGTGTATGCACTGCTGGCGAAAGCGCCTGTCTTCGCCGAGCTGGCGATCCATCCGCTCGCTATGGCCTTTGTGGAAGCCGAACTCGGCGAGAGCTGCCTGCTGTCTGCTCTGCTCGCGATCAATCTCCATCCCGGCGAGACCGTCCAGCCCTGGCATTTCGACGACAGCGGCGTGAAGATTCCGCGCCCCCGCCCTGCCCTTGGCATCAGCACGTTCTGGGCGATCGACGATACGACCGAGCAAAATGGCGCCACCGAAATCATTCCCGGAAGCCATCTGTGGGACGGGCAATATATCGAGGGCGCGGTGAAGCCAGCTCATTTCACCAACGAAGCCGGTCAGGAGGAAGGCGACAGGCCTGACGCCGTGAAGCTGATCATGCCATCCGGATCGCTGGCCATCACCAAGGGAACGCTATGGCACCGTGGCGGCGCTAACCGGTCGAACCGGCCGCGCCTAATCATCACGCCGCAATATTGCGTGGGCTGGGTGCGGCAACTCGAAAACATGGCACTCGCCGTCCCGGCCGAGATGGCGAGCAAACTGCCCGAGCGCGCACGCGAGCTGATCGGCTATTCGATCCATCCGCCGTTCATGGGCTATGTCGACGGCGTTCATCCCAGGCGCCTGCTGCGGACACAGTGACGTGATGCTTGCGAAGGCGCGAGCGACGCGCATCTTACTCCGCGGCGGCCGATGCCCTCGTCGCAGCCTGCCCCTTCGCATCGAATACGATTCCGTCATATCCCTTCTCGGCAACGTCGGTGATCGCCGCGACATATTCGGCGTGCCGCCATTATAGACGAGATACCGCGTCTTGCCGTGCTCGTGGCCGGGGATATTGGAATTGTAGCCGGTGAACCACGACTTGGCTTTGCGCATCAGCATGATGGCGTACATCTTGGTCACGTGCGCGGTCCAGCGCGCCTGCGCTTCCGCCGTCGGTTCGGCCCGCGTGTAGCCGCGGTCCCAGATGTAGCCGAGCAGGCCCATGCACCAGCCGACGCCGTTCTCGATGCCGCGCGGAAAATTCGTCGAGGCTGAGCCGCTTTGCGGGCCGGTCGGCATCAGCAAGTTCGGAAAGCCGTGGACCATCATGCCGAGAAAGGTCGAGGGTCCGTCGCGCCATTCGTCGGCGAGCTTCACTCCGGCGGCACCCGTGATGTCGATCGCATCGAATGCGCCGGTGATGGCATCGAACCCGGTGGAGTAGACGATGATATCGAGCTCGTAATCGCGCGCGTTGGTGCGCAGGCCCGTTTCGGTGACCCGCAGAATCGGCGTCTCGCTGATGTCGACGAGATGCACATTGTTGCGGTTGTAGGCCTCTAGATAGTTGGTCTCCAGCGGCACCCGCTGCACGCCAAAACCGTGATCTTTCGGGGTCAGCTTTTCCGCGGTCACCGGGTCCTTCACGCGCCTTCGGATGCGATCGGCGACGTAAGCGGAAAACTCGGCATTGGCGGCCTCGTCGGTAAAAATCTCGCGAAAATTGCTGAGCCAGATCCCGAAGCCGGGCTCGTCATAGAGCTTGTCCCACAGCGCGATCCGCTCCTCGCGGGTGGCTTCATAGAAGCCGCGCCGGTCCGGCTCGTGCTCGAAGCCGCCGGGCGTGCGCTTGCAGGCGGCAAAGATTTCATCGTAGCGCGAACGGATGTCGGCCATTTCCTCGTCCGAGATCGGGCTGTTATTCAGCGGCGCGCTCCAGTTCGGACGCCGCTGAAACACCGTGAGTTCGCCGACCTTGTCGGCGATCTCGCCGATCACCTGGATCGCTGTGGCGCCGGTGCCGATGATGCCGATTTTCTTGCCGGAGAGTTCAACCGGCTCGTGCGGCCAATAGAAGGTATGGAACGAACGCCCCTTGAATGTCTCCATGCCCTCAAGTCGCGGCAGCGTCGGTATCGAGAGCAACCCGACCGCAAGAATGAGGAATCGGCAGCTCAATTCACGCCCGTCGTCGAGCCGGACCCGCCACAGATGACTGCCCTCGTCGAAGGCCGCCGCTTCCACCTTGCGGTTGAACCGCATGTATTTGCGCAAATCGAACTTGTCGGCGACGTAGTTGAGATAGCGAAGATTCTCCGGCTGGCTCGAGAACCGCTCCTGCCAGTGCCACTCGTTGAGCAGCTCTTTCGAGAAGGAATAGCCGTAGGTGTAGCTCTCGGAATCGAAGCGCGCGCCGGGATAGCGGTTCCAGTACCAGGTTCCCCCGAGATCGGGGGCGGCATCGAGCACGAGGGCATCCACGTCGAGATCGGCCAGCCGCTTGATCTGGTAAATGCCCGACACGCCCGCGCCGACGACAACGACCTCGTAGTGCGACTTGATCTCCCCAGTCATGCGCGCCCTCTCCATTAGTTGTTTCTGCGAATTATTCCTGCGTCGATCGTCTCCGCGCGGCGGCTCTGATGATGCCAACTATCCGCGTCCTGCACTTGCGTCAGGATGCCAAATTGCGCGGCAAAATCAGCCTAAATAGACGCGGCAGGCCGCCGTGAGGTGACCGCCTCAAGCACCGGGAGCGCCGTGTATCTGCGCATGCAACTGCGCGACATACGGATCCTCGATCTCCAACGCCTGCAACTGCGTCGCCAGTTGCACGAGGTATTCGCGGTTGGTACCGAGAACGCCCTTCCCGCTCGCGATCATCGCGGCGGTCTCGGCGAGCGGCAGTTCGCCGACATAACTCGGGTGCGAGCGGTTGGAGGTGAAGGCGAGTGCGGTGATTGGTCCCTGCGGCGTCGTCATCGGCACCATCGCCGGCGCATAGCCGCCGCGCAGCATTTCGCGGCGCCACAGGATCGCGGTCTCGGCATGGACGGAATCGGCCGCAATGCGGAACGCCAGCCCGCGGCAACATCCGAACTGCGGCTCCAGTGAGAGCATCAGCGCCGGATGGTCGTGCGATCCCCGGCCGAGATTGATCTTCAGCGTGAAGCGGCGCTGATAGTTTTCGACGTCGGCGAGCCGGACTTCGGCAAAGTGAAAGCCGGGGTCCCACATCAGCGAACCGTAGGAGTAGATCCAGAGGTCATCGCCATCAGGGTGATCGCCGAGCACCGCAACCGCGACGCCTCGATCGCTTCGTCCGACAGCCGCCAGCCTGCCGGCCATCCCGCGGCCCGCGCCCGCTGCTCCCACATCGAGAACATCTTTGGCGTCAGGCGCAGCAGTGATTTTTCCGGGTGCGTTACCCGGGCCCGCAGCTCCGGCAGATGAATAAATGCGTCGGCGGTCAAGCCAGTATGCTCCTTTGTGGATACGGCCATCGTTCGCAATGTGCCATTGTCGGAGGCAAGACGCCAACACGAAGACGGGCGATGCGAATTCCCAGCATGTTATTCTGTCATAGCTGGCCTGAGATTTTTAGGGTGTAATGACGACAACGAGATCTTCTGCCCGACCGGCAACCACACACGTTACAGGGAATCAAAGGCAATCCGATGCGCGACCAGTTCTCCAATACCCAAGCGATACGCAAGCCAGCCGTCACCTCCAGAGGCGGCATCGTCGCTGCGCAATCAAGCAGGGCGGCGCAAGTGGGGGTCGAGGTGCTGGCCGCGGGCGGCGACTGCATCGATGCCGTGATCGCGACAACGTTTGCGCTTGGCGTTCTGGAGCCCTGGATGAGCGGGGTCGGCGGCGGCGGCGCGATGGTGCTCTACCGGGCGCGCGAACACCGTTATGAGGTGATCGACTACGGCATGCGGGCGCCGCTCAGCCTGCGGGTGGAAGATTATCCGCTGACCGGCGGTGGAGCGGCTTCTGACATCTTCCCCTGGCCGCGGGTAAAGGACGACCGCAACATTCACGGCCCCGGCTCGATCGCCGTGCCCGGCGTCGTCGCCGGCATGGAAGAGGCACACCGCCGCTACGCCAAACTGCCGTGGAAGGAGTTGCTGGCGCCGAGCATCTCGCTCGCCGGCGAAGGGCTTGCGGTCGACTGGTGGACCACGGTGATGATTTCGAGCGCGGCAGCAGACTTGCGGCGTTACCCCGCGAGCGCCGCCGCCTATCTCCAGGACGGCCTGCCGCCCAACCCGCAATGGGGCATCAGGTCCAAGGTCCGCATGCCGCAGGACCGCCTCAAGGCCACGATGGCGCAGCTTGCCAGCGCCGGCCCGCGCGACTTCTACGAGGGCGATCTGGCACAGAGCCTCGCCGCCGACATTCAGGCCGCCGGCGGCGCGCTGTCGGCCGAGGATCTCAAGCCATTTCGCAGCGTTGTGCGCGAGCCGCTGGCAATCCCCTATCGCGGCGGCGAGGTGTTCGCGACGCCCGAACTCACGGCCGGGCCGACGCTGGCGCGCACGCTTCGTCTGCTGCAGGAAAATCTCGAGCCTGCGCGCAGCGGACCGGACGCTGCGGCCTACATCGCCTATGCATCGGCGCTGCAAAAAGCGTATCGCGAACGCCTCAAGGACATGGGCGATGAAGACGGCAGGCGCGCGCTCGGCGCCGAAGCGCTGGCGCCGGCCTGCACCACGCATTTTTCCGCCGTCGACCGAGACGGCAACATGGCCGCGGTAACGCAAACCTTGCTGTCCACCTTCGGCTCCAAATTCGTGACGAACCAGACCGGCATCACCATGAACAACGGCATCATGTGGTTCGACCCGACCCCGGGCACGCCGAATTCGCTGGCGCCGGGCAAGCGGTGCCTTACCAACTACACGCCCGTGCTGGCGCAGGCGGCGGACGGAAGGCGCGTCGCGGTCGGCGCTTCGGGCGGCCGGCGGATTCTGCCGGCGGTAAGCCAGCTTCTGTCCTTCGTGATGGATTACGGCATGGATCTCGATGCCGCAATCCATCAGCCGCGCATCGACGCCAGCGAAGGCGCGATCGTGATCGGCGACGTCCGCCTGCCGCAGGCCGCGAGCGAAGCGCTGGGCTCGCGTTTCGATTACGAGGAGGCGTGCATCCAGAACCTGCCGATGAAGTTCGCGTGCCCCAGCGTGGTGCTGCGCGACGGCGAAACCAACAGCGGCGCGACCGAGCCGTTCCACGCCTGGAGCGAGGCAGTGGCGGAGGGGTGAAGCCGCACGTCATCAGGGAGCGACGCTGCAAAAGGTGAGATGCCGCTGAACGAGAACAGTGCGGCAATCAGATGCCGCACTTTCCATTACCCTTATCGACATCCTGATGTGGCGGCCTCTTGCGAGGCCGGACCCACGCGCCTACCGCGTCAGCGGCTCGATCGTCACGGTGCAATCGCCGCCTTGCATGGCGACAACGATCTGTCCATCGGACGCACCCAATGCAATCGGGTTCGTCGACCCTGCACCGCCCGGCGCACGAACGGTTACGCTGATCGAATCTTGCGGCGCGGTCGAACCAACTGTTGTGGGCGAGACTTCGGTAACATTGCCCGCGGTATCCCGGCGCATGATACGGCAAGGCGCTCCGCCGGCCTGGGCCATCGCGTCAGCCCCACGTCCACCACCGGCTGTCTCGCCGCCCGCTGCGCGAATGCGCGACGCGTCGCGCGGGATCTGGCTTACGATCCGTTGCGTGCCGGGTTCAACGATCACGATTTCCTCCTCGGTCGTGAAGTAGTCATAACCGCGGTACCGCGGCTCGATCGAGACGATCGCCGCCGGCAGCCGCTGCACGCGCACGTGCCGCGGGATCCGCTCGCCTACCCGGATCGAGATGTTGAGATTGCGCTGGGGCGGCGCAAGACGCTCGCGGGTTAGCGTCTCGGAGATGCGTACCTGCTTCTCGGTCGAGATCTGCTGGCGGTCTTGCGTCTGGGTGGTCTGGGTCTGTGTCCGCGTGGTGTCAGTCGCGGTGCCCGGCCGGTCGGTCTCCTTGCCCTGCTCAGCCGCATCCTTCGAGGTTCTGTCCCGTTGATCGCGGCTCGGCTCCTTCTGCGTGGTGGTTGTGCCCTCGCGCTCCTTTTGGGACGTCGTTGTTCCGCTCTTAGTCCTCTCGGACTCGGCAGTGCCCTTGGTTCTGTCTTTGGCACTGTCCTTAGCGCTCTCCCTGGCATCCCGACCGCGGTCGGCCTCCCGATCACCCGGGCGGGCGCCCTTGGTTTGCTCCGTGGCTCTCTTCGCGTCATCTCCGCGGCCACGTTTGCTCTCATCGCTAGCAGCCGCGGGACGCTCGGACGCGGGTGCCGCCTTGCTCCTTTCCTCCGTCTGCCGAGGGCCGGCTCCTCTTTCCTCACGACCCGCCGGACCTTGAGCCTTCTGCTCAGCACCCTTGGCGCGTTCCTGCGCCCGCTCGGCGCCGCGCTCTTGCGATGCAGCACCCTTGCCACGATCGCTCGGCTGCATCTGCTTCGGTTCCTCACTTCTTCCGCCCGGGGCCTGACCATGCGACAGCCCCGGTGCCAGCATCAGGCAGATAACTCCAGTCGATAACAATAGCTGCTTGCGCATCTTGACCTCCTGCAATCGGACCCTGCGCAAGCGAACGTTCCCCGGGCATGGAAGGTTCCATCCAGGGTGAGTAATGCCTCCGTTGGCTGATCGCGGACTGGCGCGGCCGTCCACCACTACAGCCCCATCGGGTCCGTCTCTTACCCGCGCTTCGCCTCGATCACGCAGATTTCCGAGCCGGGCATCGGAGTGGTCCGCTCCAGCGAGAGGCCGGCAGTTTCAAGCAATGTCCGATATTCCTGTTCAGTGCGCTCCTGCCCGCCGGGCATCGCTAGCATGTTCATGTCGGCCATCGCTATTCGCTGATGTATCGGCGTTGCCACCACCCTCTCCGGCATGACGCGCTCGATCAGCAGCACCTTGCTCGTCTGATGCATGGCCTTGCGGCAGTTGCTCAGAATCGCCACACTTTGCGCATCGTCCCAATCGTGGACGACGTACTTCAAAATATAAGCGTCGGAGGCCTCGGGCACCGAGCGGAAAAAATCACCGGCGATAGTTTCACATCGCGCGGCAACGCCGGCATCGGCAAGGTACTGCGGCGCTTGCGCAATTCCGCTGGGCAAATCGAACACTGCGCCGCGGGCGGCCGGGTTGGCAGCGAGGATCGCAGCCATCAAGGTGCCGTTGCCGCCACCGATATCGACGATGTTCTGGAACTGAGAAAAATCGTACGTCGAAACCAGTAGCTCAGTAACCCGCCTGGTATTTTCGGCCATCGCCGTATTGAAGATGACGGCCTCGTCCGGATTGGCGGCCAGATATTCGAAAGTGCCTACGCCGTAGACGCGACGCGTGCCGGATTCGCCGGTTCTCACGCTGTGAAGGAGCTCGCCCCAGGATTTCCAGGCACGCTCGCCGCCGAACATCAAGGCGACGTTTCGCATCGAGCCGGGCACATCCGACCGAAGCTGGCTTCCCGCAGCCGCCAACGCGAAGTGTCCGGATTCCAGTTCCTCGACCAGACCGATGCTGGCCAAGGCGCGCAGCAGCCGGCGAAGCGGGGCCGGTGCCGTATTGGTTTCTCGCGCCAGAGCGTCGGCGGTCTTCGCCTCAGTCGCAATCAGGTCGGCGATGCCAAGCTCAGCCGCCACATGAACCACGCGCGCCGGCATGTAGCCGGTGATCAGCGGCCACAAAGTTGTCGACGGCGTGGCACCTGAACTGCTTTCTGGTACGGACATCGCTCGACCTCCTCGATTCGCTTCCGGCAATCGCCACACGATCAGCGGGCTGGCTTGTCGCTCGACACGATCTTGCGCACCTTCGTGCGCTGCTCTTCAATGGCACTGGCGAAGTCCGCGGGCATCAAGATGCGGACCTCAACGCCAGCCGCCCGCAGACGCGAACTGATTTCCGAATTTCTGCCCACGGCAGCGACTTCGTCGGCAATCTTATCGCGAACCGCAGCCTTCAAATTGCGCCCACCGAAGAAGCCCACGATGCCCTCGAAGGTCAGCTCCGGAAATCCAGCTTCTTCCGCAGTCGGCACATCCAAGGCGAGCGGCGAGCGTTGCCGATTAGTGACCATAAGCAATCTTGCTTTGCCGCTTGCGACCGCCGGCAGCATGAAGGACGGCGTCGTCACCAACACCTGAATCCGATTTTCGGCGAGATCCTGCACGGCCGGCGCAAAATCACGATAAGGCACTTGCGTTAGCGTCAGTCCGTTCTTCTTCTGGAGCGCTAGAAAGATATATTGCGGCAGACCCGCGGTTGCGGCCCAGTTAAATCGCTCGGGAGAAGCCCGCGCCGCCGTGATGAACGAATCCATCATCTGCACCCCGCTCGACGTCGACACCGCAATTCCGAAGAAATTGTCGACCGCGGCCGCGATCGGCACCAGATCGCGAACCGGGTCGTAAGGCAGTTTGTCGTGGATCAACGGATTGATCGAGATCGGCCCTGCGAATGAAAACAGCAACGTATGGTCATCATTGGCATTGACGAAACTTGTGACGCCCACAATGCCATCAGCACCGGGACGGTTGTCGACGACCACGGGCTGTCCCCACCGTCGAGAAAGCTCCTCGGCGAAGAGCCGCGCCGCCACATCAGTGCCGCCGCCGGCAGGAAGCGGCAGAATGATTTTGACGGCGCGTTGCGGCCAGGGTTCGGCGCGAACCGGCTCCGAGGTGCAGACGATTGCCGTCGCAAACAGGAAGATCAGATTGAAGAGTACTCTACGTAGCATGGCTTGGCCTCCCTTTTTTCTGTGGAGATTTGACCGATCCGCGCTTGCGCCGTCCGCCCCCGGGGCGTGCGTGCACTCGATTGGCTTCCACCACGCGCACCAGCATGTCGAGAAAGAGTTCCCTCTCGCCGGCCTTCAGCGACGTCAAAATTCGATCGTTGGCCTGGCGAACCCGCGGAATACACATGCGCCGCAGTTTCCGGCCCTCGGGCGTCAGTTGGAGTTCGCGAGCCCGGCGATCGGCGCTGTTAACCGTCCGCATCAGAAGGCCGCGCGCTTCAAGCTTGTCGGCGATGAGGCTGACGTTGTTTCGATCGATTCCCAGCGCTTCTGACAGCGTTTGCTGGCTGATGCCGGGCACGTCATCGACAAATGCCAGCAAGGCAAACTCAAGCTGCACCAAGCCTGCGTCCTCCAGCGCCTCGGCGATCATGCTCTGGCAGATTTGCTGGAGCCGTCGCACCAGCGGCGCCAAAATGCGGCGGAGTGGAACGCCGCCACGCCCGAGGATCAGCGGTGCAGGCTCGTAGCGGGGGTTTTTGGCTGCAGAATGCATGCAGGTCCGATATCCTCAAATATTTGATGATCATATCTATGACGATTTGGGTTGTCAATTGCTTTGCCTACAAGCTTAGTCGGCTGCTCTAGCTGCTGATGCGACGAGTCACATTCCCAGCCGGTCTCGCACCCTGCCCGCCAGCACCGCAGCGGTGACGCCGAGCGGCCAGAACGCGTGCATCGCCATCGGCTTGATGCCTGAGATCGGCATATCGATCACGGCATCTCTGCCGCCGGCGAGACGGCGCGCGAGCTGTGCGCCCATCGCGGTCGAGAGCGCGACGCCGCGGCCGTTGCAGCCGAGCGAGATCAGAAGATTCTCCGCCGGCTCATGCAAATGGGGATAATGATCGGGCGTGATCGCGAGCCGACTATTCCAGCCGTGCGTCCAGGTCACGCCTTTCAGCCGCGGCCACAGCCGTTCGGCATAGCGGATAAGATAGGCGACATCGCCAGGCTTGCTGATCCAGCGCATCGGCCCGCGTCCGCCCATCAGCAATCGATTATGCGCATCGATCCGGTAATACACCGTGATGTGACCGCTCTCGTACAGCACCGAGCGCGTCGGCATGATCTCGCGTGCGACCTCCTCGGATAGAGGCGCCGTGGCCGCAATCGATGAAAACACCGGCACGATGGTGCGGCGCAGGCCCGGCCACAGATCGTCCGTGAATCCGTTGGTGGCCAGCAGCACTTTTTCGGCGCGCACGATCCCGCGCGGCGTCTCAACGCGCCAATGCGCGCCTTCACGCGACAAGGAGAGCGCCGGCGTCTCGCCATGGACGGCTGCGCCGGCCGCGATCGCGGCGCGCGCCAACCCGCGCGCATAGCTCAGCGGATGCAAATCGCCGCCACGATCGTCCAGCATGGCGCAGAGATAGCGGTCAGTGCCGGTGATCTCCCGCATCTGCTCGCGGTTCAGCAGTGTCACCGGCATGCCGCGCCGGATGCACTGCCTTGCCGTGTTTTCGATTGCCCTGGCGCTCGCCTCGTTATACGCCGCGCGCAGCGTGCCGTTCTGCCTTGCTTCGCAGGGAATCTGGTAGCAGCGGATCAGGTCGAACGTATAGTTGGTGGTGCCGTAGGAAAACGCGATCATGCGGCCGCCGAGCTCTGCGCCGAAATCGACCTCGATCTGGTCGGGGTCGTGCTTCAGCCCCGGATTGACCTGGCCGCCATTGTTACCCGAGGCGCCCCAGCCCGGCTGTTGCGCTTCCAGCACGATCGCATTCACGCCCTGCTCGGCCAGATGCAATGCGGTGGACAGCCCGGTGAAACCGCCGCCGATGATTGCGACCGCAACGTTCTTGTCTCCATCGAGCGGCGGCGTCGGTGCCGGCGCGACCGCCGTATCGGCGTAGAGACTTGGCGGCAGCGGCAGTCGGATGGGTGCATTCATGCTGCGAACTCAGAGCGGATGCAGCACGCGCCGCAAAAAATCCTGCGTGCGCGCATGCTGCGGTTGATTGAGCACGGACTTCGCTGGCCCCTGCTCGACGATCACGCCGCCATCGATGAACAGCACGCGGTCGGCGACATCTCCTGCAAATCCCATCTCGTGGGTGACGACGACCATGGTCATGCCGTCGTCGGCGAGCTTGCGCATCACCGAGAGCACGTCGCCGACCAGCTCGGGATCGAGCGCCGAAGTCGGCTCGTCGAACAGGATCGCCTTCGGCTGCATCGCAAGTGCGCGGGCAATCGCGACGCGCTGCTGCTGACCGCCGGAGAGTTGCGGCGGATAGCTGTCGGACTTTTCGGCAAGCCCCACCTGCGCCAGCAGCGCGCGGCCACGCTCCAGCGCCTCGGCGCGCGGCTCCTTCTTCACATAGAGCGGTCCCTCGACGACATTTTCGAGCGCGGTACGGTGCGGAAACAGGTTGAAGCGCTGGAACACCATCGAGACTTGCGTCCGGATCGCAACGATCGAGGGCGCGCTGCGATCGACCCGCGCACCTTCGACGAGGATGTCGCCGCGGTCATAGCTCTCCAGCCCGTTGATGCAGCGCAGGATGGTGGATTTGCCGGATCCTGACGGGCCGATGACACAGACCACCTCGCCCTTCTCGACGGAAGCCGTGATGCCCTTGAGCACCTCGACCTTGCCAAAACTCTTGTGAACGTTGGTGAGTTCGATCATTTCTGGTCCCCGCGCTTCTCGAAGTGACGGACCAGAAGGATGAGCGGGATGCTCATGGTGAGATACATCAGCGCCACAAGCGTGAACACGCTGGTGTTCTTGAAGGTGGAGGATGCGATCAGCTTGCCCTGCAGCGCGAGCTCGGCGACCGTGATGGTCGAGGCTTGCGACGAATCCTTCAGCATCATGATCATGATGTTGCCGTAGGGTGGCAACACGATCTTCACCGCCTGCGGCAGCACCACGCGGCGCATGGTCTGCCACCAGCCCATGCCGATCGCCTGCGCCGCCTCGATCTGCCCCTTGTCGATCGCCTCGATGCCGGCGCGGAAATTCTCCGCCTGGTAGGCCGAATAGGCGATGCCGAGGCCTAAGATCGCCGCCTGCAGCGCCGTCAGCGTGAGGCCGAGTTCGGGCATCACGAAATAGAGATAGAACAGGAGCACGATGATCGGAATGCCGCGGATCACGTTGATCAGCCCGGCGCTGAAACCTGAGAAAACGCCGATGCCGGATACCCGCATCAAGGCCCAGACCAGGCCGAGCGCGGTCGACAGCAAGAGCGAGCCGATGGTGACGATGACCGTCAACGCCACGCCGCTCATCAGGATCGGCAGGAACTCGGTCGCGTCGCGCCAGAACGCCTGCATCAGGCACCCTGCGCCTTGAGGCCCCATTTATCGAGGATCTTTTCGACCGTGCCGTTCGCCTTCAGCTTCGCCAGCGAGGCATTGATCTTGGCGAGCAGCTCGGTATCGCCCTTGCGCACGCCGATGCCGACAGAACCGACGGTCGCGGGCTTGTAGCTCTCGACGATGCGCGCCTCGGGGAAGCCACCTTGCTTCAGGTTATAGGCGAGGATCGGATAATCGGCGAAGCCGGCCTTCAGCCGGCCGGCGTTCACGTCGCGCAGAATATCGGGAATAGTGTCGTAGGCCTTCACCTCGCTGAACAGTCCCGACTTCTTCAGCGCATCGACGAACGCCGTGCCGACCTGCGCGCCGACCACTTCGCCTTTCAGATCGTCCTGCTTGGTGTAGGTCTTCGTATCGCTCTTCGGCACCAGGAGGCCTTCGCCATAGCTGTAAAACGGCTCGGAGAAATCGATCACTTCCTTGCGCGCGGGCGTAACGAACATCGCCGCCGAGATAATGTCGATCTTGTTCGAGGTAAGCGAGGCAATCAGGGTCGAGAACTGCATCGGCTCGATCTGAACCTGGAAGCCGGCGTCCTTGCCGATCTCGGTAATGAGATCGACCATGATGCCCTGAATGCTGTTGGTCTTGGTGTCGAGGAATGTGAAGGGTACGCCGGTCGGCGTCGAGCCCACCTTCAGCACCTTTTGCGCGGATGCCGGCATTGCGGCGGCGAGAACCAAGGCCGCCACCGCGGCCTGAACGAGACGCTTCAGAGCCATCGCACCACCTCCTGAAACTGCACGCCGCCCGGGCCCGCCCGCCTTAGACCAAAGAGTTGCGGGCAACGCCGTTCGGGCCTATTTTCACCAATATGAAATGGTGGTCACATTTCTCCGGGGTTTGCAAGTGATTTTCATGCACATGAAGGAAGCGTTGTGACGTGAGCGGCGGCAAGCGAATAAAGAAACCGGCGTTCAAGGCCAAGGCAAGGGCCAAGAAAAAGGCCGCCGGAAAGGCAACGGCCCGGCCGAAGGCGAAGACCGCCGTCAGGCCGGCCGAGCCGGCGATGGACCTTGCGGTCGGCCGCCGCATCCGCGACCTGCGCCGCGAGCACAGATTCTCGCTGGAGACGATTGCGGCGAAAACCGATCTGTCGATCGGCTTTCTCAGCCAGATCGAGCGCGGGCTGTCGTCGCCTTCGCTCCGCGTGCTGGCGACGCTGGCCGACGTGCTTGGCGTCGGCATCGCCGCGCTGTTCGGATCGCAGCCGAAAGACGGGGCGGCATCCGGCGGCGTGGTGACGCGCGAAATGCAGCGCGCCGAACTGAAACTGTGGCGGACCGGCATTTCCAAGCAATTGCTGAGTCCGGCGGGTACTGAGAACCGCCTCAATCTGTTTCTGGTGCACATGGAGCCCGGCGGCAACACCGGCGATGAGCTTTACACGCATGATGGTGAGGAGGCGGGGCTGGTGCTGGAAGGCGAGATGACGCTGACGGTCGACGCCGAGACCTGGTCGCTCAAGCGAGGAGACAGTTTTCGCTTTGCCAGCCGTCGCCCGCACCGCTTCTCAAATCCCGCGAAAGATGCGAAAGCGGTCGTGCTGTGGGTGAATTGCGTGACGCAGGCGTCATGAACAGTCTGGAACAACGGATGGATCAAGCCCGAGAGGATTGGAGCCCGCACAGCGCGCATTGGGGCGCCTTCGCGGCACGTTGGAATGGCGCGACGCTGGATATCAAGCCGTACGAGCACGATCCGGCGCCCTCCCCAATGTTGCAGAATTTCACCACGGCGATGCGCCACAAGGCCCGCATCCTGCGGCCGATGGTGCGCAAGGCATGGCTGGAGCGAAGCGCACCCGCTCCGCGCACCTTCGAACAGAAATTTGTCGCGTGCCCCTGGGACGAAGTGCTCGACCTGCTCGCAGGCGAATTGGCGCGGATCCGAACCGAATATGGCGCCGCCGCGGTCTATGGCGGCTCCTATGGCTGGGCCAGCGCCGGACGTTTCCACCACGCGCAGAGCCAGGTTCATCGCTTCCTGAACATAGCGTTCGGCGGCTATGTGCGTTCGGTGAACAGCTATAGCGCCGGCGCCTCGGCCGTGATCCTGCCGCATATCCTCGGCGGCTTCGAAGGCATCTCGCGCCACAACGTGACATGGGATCAGATCGCCGAGCACACCGATACGGTGCTGGCCTTCGGCGGCATGGCGCTGAAAAACTCGGACGTCGCAAGTGGCGGCATCAGCCGGCACATCGAGCGCGACGCGATGCAAAGGGCCGCGCGCCGCGGCGCCGTGTTCTACGGCATCGCGCCCTTGCGCGACGACATGCCGGAAGCGGCCGGCGCCCGGTGGATGCCGATCAAGGTCGGCACCGACGTCGCACTGATGCTGGCGCTCGCCCACAAGCTCCTCGTCGAGAACCTGTGGGACAGCGGCTTTGTCGCGCGCTATTGCACCGGCTTCGACATCTTTGAACGCTATCTGCTCGGCCGCGACGACCATACGCCAAAGGACGCGGCATGGGCCGCCGACATTACCGGCATTCCGGCCGACACAATCGTCGACATCGCCCGCCGGCTGCCGCGCGGACGCACCTTGATCACGGTCTCGCATTCCCTGCAGCGGGCGCAATATGGCGAGCAACCGGTATGGATGGGCGCGGTGCTCGCGGCCATGCTGGGCCAGATCGGCCTGCCCGGCGGCGGATATAATTACGCACTCGGTGCGCTCGGTCATACCGGCCGCCGTCTCAACGCGGTTCCGATCCCGACGCTGTCGCAAGGCAAGAATGGCACCGCCGAGTTCATCCCGGTCGCGCGTGTCGCCGACATGCTCCTCAGTCCGGGACAAACGTTCGAATACAACGGCCGCACGATGCGGTATCCCGACATCAAGCTGGTCTACTGGGCGGGCGGCAACCCCTTCCATCATCACCAGGATATCAATCGGCTACGGCGGGCCTTCAATGTCCCGCAAACCATTGTCGTGCACGAGAGCGCCTGGACGCCGATGGCGAAGTTTGCCGACATCGTGCTGCCGGCGACCATGACGCTGGAGCGCGACGATATCGGCGCCGCCGGCACCGATCCAAGGTTGGTCGCGATGCGCAAGGCCGTGGACCCGATTGGCGAAGCGCGCGACGATTTCGATATTTTTGCCGCGCTGTCGCGGCGATTGGGCGTCGAACAGGCCTTCACGGAAGGACGCGATACCAGGCAATGGCTGGCCCATCTTTACGAGCCGACGCGGCGGGCGCTTGCCGACGCCGGTTGGGATGCGCCTGACTTCGACGAGTTCTGGCGGCGCGGCGAACTCGCGCTGCCATCGGCCCCCGATGACGGCGGCTTTCTGCGCGCCTTCCGCAACGATCCTGTCAAGAACAAGCTGCCCACACCAAGCGGCAAGATCGAGATCTATTCGAAAACCATCGCAGGTTTCGATTACGACGATTGCCCGCCCCACCCGGCATGGCTGCCGTCAACCGAACTGCCGGATTCGCGCCACCCGTTGACGCTGATTGCCAACCAGCCGGCGACCCGGCTGCACAGCCAGCTCGACTTCGGTGCCTACAGCCAGTCCAAGAAAATTGCCGGCCGGGAAGTTGTCCGCCTCAATCCTGCTGATGCCGCGGGCCGCGGCATCAGCGACGGCGACATCGTCCGGCTGTTCAATGACCGGGGCGCATGTCTGGCCGCAGCCGCGGTTACAGAGGACGTCATGGCCGGCGTGGTGCAATTGTCCACCGGAGCCTGGTACGATCCGCAAGCCGGCACCGCAGGACATCCGCTCTGCGTTCATGGCAACCCGAACGTGCTCACCCGCGACATCGGCACCTCGCGGCTCGCGCAAGGTTGCTGCGGTCAGGTGACGGTGGTCGACTGCGAGAAGTACAGGGGATCGGTACCACCGATTAGGGCCTTCGATCCTCCCGAGCAGGGTTGATGCGGAGGGAACGACACGACACCGTCGTCATTGCCTGCGACAAACGCGAAGCGTTTGCGCAAGGAGCGACAGCGACGAAGCAATCCATCTATCCCCGCGCCGTGAGATGGATTGCTTCGCGGAGCCTGTCATCGGGCGCGCATTCGCGCGACCCGGTGGCTCGCAATGACGGTGGCGAGCGTTATGCGCCCTCACCCGAACCTGTGATCGTACCGACCCACGCTGAGCTCGCTCACATCGATATCCGGCCTCCGCCCCGAGATCAGATCTGCCAGCACCCTTCCCGAGCCACAGGCCATGGTCCAGCCGAGCGTGCCGTGTCCGGTGTTGAGGTGCAAATTGCTGTAGCGCGTCGCGCCGATCACTGGCGGTCCGTCCGGCGTCATCGGGCGCAAGCCGCACCAGAAGCTCGCTTTGCTCAAATCGCCGCCGCGCGGAAACATGTCGATCAGCGAATGGTCGAGCGTCGGCCTTCGCGCCGCATCGAGCGTATTCGAATAGCCGGAAATTTCCGCGGTGCCGCCGACGCGGATGCGGTCCCCCAGCCGCGTGATCGCGACCTTGTAACTCTCGTCCATCACGGTCGATACCGGCGCGCCATCGGGATCGATGACGGGGACCGTGATCGAATAGCCCTTCACCGGATAGACCGGAACAAAAACACCCAGAGGCTTGAGCAACCGCGGTGACCAGCTTCCGAGTGCTGCGACATAGGCATCGGCCTGCAACAAGCCCGCGCTGGTGACGACGCCGGTAATCCTGCCGCCTTCCGCGACCAGCCGCTCGATCGTGGTATTGAACTTGAACTCGACGCCGAGCTTCGCTGCTTCCCTGGCGAGCGCCTGCGTGAACATGTGGCAATCGCCGGTCTCGTCCTGCGGCAATCGTAGCCCGCCGACGAATTTGTCCTTCACGGCCGCGAGCGCCGGCTCCGCACCGATGCAGCCGGTGCGATCCAAAAGCTCGTACGGCACGCCGTATTGCTTGAGCACCGCGATATCGTCGCCGGTCGAGTCGAGCTGCTTCTGCTTGCGAAAGAGCTGCAGCGTGCCGCGGCTGCGCTCGTCATACATGATACCGATCTCGGCGCGCAGCGCGCGCAAGGAATCGCGGCTGTACTCGGCTATCGGGATCATCCGGCTCTTGTTGACCGCGTAGCGCTCTGCCGTGCAGTTGCGCAGCATCTTCAGCCCCCAGATCCACATGACAGGATCCAGCTTGGGCCAGATCACCAGCGGTCCGTGCCGCATCAATAGCCACTTGATCGCTTTGACCGGCACGCCGGGGCCGGCCCAGGGCGACGAATAGCCGGGCGATACCTCGCCGGCATTGGCAAAACTGGTTTCCTGTGCAGGCTCAGCCTGACGATCGACGACGACAACTTCGTGGCCGGAACGCGCCAGATAATAGGCTGTGGTGACGCCGATCACGCCACTGCCGAGAACGATGACTTTCACGATTCCTCACGCATCCGCCGCGGCACAATTGCCGCGGCTTCTGGCGCGCTGCTCCGATTGAAATCGGAACAGGGCTCCAGGTTTTGTCTTGACGCGTTTTCTTCAAGCGAACCGGGGTACACTTCGCTTAAAAACGCTATGCCTTGCGAGCAAGGATCAGGCCACACGCTTGATCGCGTCGCCGAGGATCGAGACGATGTCGTCGATATGGCTCTTCTCGACGATCAAGGGAGGCGACAGCGCAAAGGAATCGCCGCTCATGCGCAGGTAAAGCCCGCGATTGAAGCAATCCACCATCACGTCATAGCCCCGCGCGCCAACCCCGTCCTTGCGCGGCGCTACTTCGACCGCGCCCATCAGGCCGCAATTGCGGATGTCGATCACGTTCGGCAGACCTTTCAGCGAATGCAACGCATCGCGCCAGTATTCGGCAACCGACGCCCCGCGCGTCAAAAGCCCCTCGTCCTTGTAGATGTCGAGCGTCGCCAAGCCCGCGGCGCAGGCGGTCGGATGCGCCGAATAGGTGTAGCCGTGGAACAGCTCGATGGTGCCCTCGGGCCCGGTCATCAGCCCGTCATGGATCTTGCGGCTGGCAAACACCGCGCCGCAGGGGACGGTGCCGTTGGTGATGCCCTTGGCAGTCGTCATCATGTCGGGCGTAACGCCGAAATAATCAGCCGCAAACGGCGTGCCGAGACGGCCGAACCCGGTGATGACCTCATCGAAGATCAGCAGGATGCCATGCTTGTCGGCGATCTCGCGCAGGCGCTTCAGATAGCCCTTCGGCGGCGGCAGCACGGCGGTCGAGCCCGGCACCGGCTCGACGATGACGGCGGCGATGGTGTCGGCGCCATGCAGCGCCACCATCCGCTCGAGATCGTCGGCGAGCTCGGCACCATGCTCCGGCTGATCCTTCGCAAAGGCGTTGCGGGCGAGATCATGGGTGTGGCGGATGTGATCGACTCCGGGCAGATGGGTGGCGAACGCGCGGCGGTTGGCCACCATGCCGCCGACCGACATGCCGCCGAAGCCGACGCCGTGATAGCCGCGCTCGCGTCCGATCAGGCGCGTCCGCGTCCCCTGCCCGATGGCGCGCTGATAGGCCAGCGCGATCTTCAGCGCGGTATCGACCGACTCTGAGCCCGAATTGGTGAAGAAGACGCGATCCAGCCCCTTCGGCGCGATCTCGGTGAGCCGCTCGGCAAAATCGAACGCCAGCGGATGGCCCATGTTGAACGAGGGCGCGAAGTCGAGGTTCATCAACTGCCGTTCGACGGCGGCGGCGATCTGGCGGCGGCCGTGGCCGGCATTGACGCACCAGAGGCCGGCGGAGCCGTCGATCACCTTGCGGCCGTCGACGGTGGTGTAGTGCATGCCCTCGGCGGAGGCGAACAGGCGGGGCGTTTTCTTGAACTGCCGGTTGGCCGTGAAGGGCATCCAGAACGAGTCGGTCTGCAGGGTGTTCGGCTTCTGATGAAGGGTCACGGTCTAGCTCCTTTGCTGGCAGCTCAAGGGAGCACCGGGCCACGCTCGGGAAGCCACAACAAGTCCTTTTCTGCACTCCTGCAACCTATTGATTTTGCTAGCCCGGTGAGGGCATATTTGTTCGATCAGAAACAGCTGCAACAGGGATTTTCGATGAGCGTCGATATCGGTGGGCGACTCCGCTTCGTCCGGGCCCGCCACAAGCTGTCGCAGCGCGAGCTGGCAAAACGCTCCGGCGTGACCAATTCGACGATCTCGCTGATCGAATCGAACCAGATGAACCCGAGTGTCGGCGCGCTCAAGCGCATCCTCGACGGGCTGCCGATGGGGCTCGCCGAGTTCTTCGCGATCGAGCCGGAGCGGCCGCGCAAGGCGTTCTACCGCTCCGACGAACTGACCGAAATCGGCAAGCAGCCGATCTCCTACCGCCAGGTCGGCGACAATCTGTTCGGCCGCGCGTTGCAGATTCTCAAAGAACGCTATGAGCCGGGCAGCGACACCGGCCGGGTACCGCTGACCCATGACGGCGAGGAAGGTGGCATCGTGGTGAGCGGCCGGCTGGAGGTAACGGTCGACGACGAGCGTCGCATCCTTGATCCCGGCGACGCCTATTATTTCGAAAGCCGCCGCCCGCACCGCTTTCGCTGCGTCGGCGGAAAGCCGTGCGAGGTGATAAGCGCCTGCACACCGCCTACGTTTTGAGCGATAACATAAGCCCGCTGCAACGCTGTAATGGTCGCGCTAAATTACCATTGCGTTAATTTACAACTTGTGGTTTTTGTCGGTGCTCGTTGTAGATTGGATTGTTATGCGGCGTTTTGTATCGTGGGCGTTGGTACTCTGCCTTGTTGCTCAGTTCGGTGGATGCAAATCCTCGACGGTTTCCGAAGCGGCGCTTGAACCTCAGCCTCAATCCAATCAGCCTCAATCCAAGCCGCGTGATGCGCGACTTGCGAGATTGTATTTTCTGCGCGAGAAGGGACTTGTCGGCACCGAAGTGGGAATCAAGATTGACGGCAAGCCGGTTGGTTCGGTAGCCAAAGGATTGTATTTCTTTTTGGACAGACCGCCAGGACGGTACCGGATAGCCTGCGTGAATCCGATCTCCATGGATTATGAAACCGAAACAGAAATTGAGGGTGGACGAACTTACTATTTCGGCGTCGGTACACCGCAGGTGGCTGCGCCCGGCCAAAACCTTCTCAACCAGGCTCTTGCTGGCAGCAGCGGACAACAAATGCGGGCTACGTCCCCGCTTATGGCCGGCTTTTCTGGTGCGGCTCTCTATCAAATCGATGCAGCAGAAGGGGCTGCCGTCATCAGTCAGTTGAAGCCGCAATAGCGTCGTTTCCGACCGGGGCATTTGTTTGAGCATCTACTAGATCCCAAACTTGGATCTGCTCGGCCCGACGACGAGCGCCGCATTCTCGATCGGCACGACTATTTCGAAAGCCGCCGCCCGCACCGCTTTCGCTGCGTCGGCGGAAAGCCGTGCGAAGTGATCTCAGCCTGCACGCCGCCGACGTTCTGAGAAGCCAAGGCGCGTGCTTATAGATCCGCTGCAGCGCTGAATGGTCGCCTTCTCCGCCTTTGCGGCAGCACACATCGTAATCGCCCATCGGCATGTCCGCCAACAACGGACACTATGATTGGGGGCGGACGCTCAGGCTCCCTGCGCCGCAACAAAGGCCCTTGGCCACGCTGTGAAATGTTCTGCGCTGCCAGGAACGACCGCCGTAGCGGCCGAGTTAAGTCGGCGAAATTCACTCTTGTGAAGGGAGCCGAGCCATGGCCCGCGCAACAGCCCATCCGGATCATCAATGCATCTCAAGCGAAGACATTCATGGAACCGAGGTTTATGGAGCAGATGGGAAGAATATCGGCGAGATTGATCACCTCATCATCGACAAGGTCTCAGGTCGCGTAGCTTATGCCGTCATGAGCTTTGGTGGATTTGTCGGGTTGGGCCACAGCCATTATCCCATCCCGTGGAGCGCCCTGACATACGATACGTCGCTTGGTGGTTTTCGAACCAATATCACCGAGCAACAGCTAAAGGATGCGCCGGAGTTCAGTGATGACTCCTGGCAAGATCGAGACTGGGAAACGCGCACCCACCGGCACTACGGGATACCTACGTACTGGGAAGGGCGAGGCGGTCTATAACGCCAGGCAGCATCTGACGATCTCAGTTGTCTGTGCGTGCTGAGTCACTGAGGAGCCGGTCGACCAGATGCGGCAGGCGTTAGCCAAGTCCGCCTGATCAGCGGCTCTTCCGGCGATCCTGAACAAAGCGCGGCCGGACGATTTCGCGAACCGTTCCGATCAATACGATTGGTATGGAGCGGCGGAACTCCGGGACGGCGCAGCCTGAACGGCCGCGGATCGCGGCACAGCGTTTGAGTCATTGGATTTCCCGTCAGCGGCAAAAACCAGACGGCACGGCGTTAGAACCGGCACAATGTCGGGAACGCGACATAACGGGGCCGTTTCTTGATCTAGCGAGCCGATCTCAAAGGCCTCCCTTCGTGCCGAATGCAGAGAGGGACTGATCAAAACTCAAAACCGTAAGTTCGTCGGAGGCGCTCATGGATGGCTCTCGAAGCGAACGCGCACGCGCGCGTGCACGATATCTTTGGCACAAATTGCTCCTTTACCCGATGACTCTGAAGCCAAGCGTTTGCGCGAATTATCCATGGATTACATTCGGAGGCCGAAAGGCTCGAAATGGGACGTGTCACAACGAAGGAGTCCGGCGAACAAATCTCCGCAGTCCTGGATGCGATAGCCCGCGACTTTTTTGCTAGTGCAGTCCGCCGCCGCAATTAGTGATCGAAATAATGCCCGTCTGTGCGCCGCATGGTCGAGCGGCAGCAAAGGAAAGGCCAAGGGAGCGGCTGAACGATGTCACGCGCGCGGCACCTCGGCCTGTTTCGCCAGCGCGCTCGACAATACCAATTCAAGCTCCTGCCTGACGTCATCGAGCGGCTGGGCGCTGCGCGCGGCGCGGCACATCGCGACCGTTCCCTCCGTCGAGGCGATGACGAGTGCCGCCAGCCGCCGCGCGCGCGCGGGCGCCACGCCCTCGCGGCGCAGCGCCGTGAACATGATGCGCTGCCAGTCGGCAAACACGCCATCGGCAAGATCGAGCAGATGCCGTTGCGCGGCTTCGTCCGGCGCGCCGTCCTTCTCCGTCGCATCGTTGACATATTGCTCGACCGCGACCGCGAGCACCGGGCAGCCGGCCTGGAATTTCGACTTCTCCAGCGTCTGACGCCACAGCGCGATGAAGGCACGAAGCCCGGCGATGGCGCCGCGCGATTGGACCAGATGCTCCAGCGGCCCGCTGACCTGCTTGCCCGCAAATACCAGCGCGTCCTCGATCAACTGCTGCTTGCCCCGCGGAAAGTGATGACCGATCGAACCGCGCGGCGTGCCGGTGTGGCGGACCACCTCGCGCATGCTGGTGGCGGTGACGCCGCGGCGGCTCATCAGGTCGGCGGCGCCTGCCACCATCTTTGCGCGGGTATCTGACGTCATCGCGAATCTTCCTTGTCTGCTTAGTCGAATGCTAGAGTATGACGGTTGACATAGCCAGCCTCATGTGAAGTTATGACGTTCGTCATAGTCAGGAAACTGCCGACAAGAGGAGACGCGCGATGACGTTTATCCATGTGATGACGCCGCAGGGAAGGCTGAACGCCGATCAGCGGCGGGTGCTGGCAAAAACGCTGACGGACGCCGTGCTCGTGCCGGAGGTCGGCAAGCTGACGCCTGAAGCGCGCCGCGGCTATCAGGTGCATTTCGTCGAGCGCCCGCTCGACATGATCGCGCACGGCGGGGAATTGCTCTCGGACAAGCCCAGCGACGTGATGGTGCTCGACGTCGTGGTGATGGACTGCTGCTGGACGCGCGAGGATCGCGCTACCGTCATCCGCAGCATCCACGCCGCGCTGGCAGAGGCCTGCGGGATGAAGACGCCCTCGCCGGCCTGGTGGATCAATTTCCGTATCATCGAGGAAGGAAGCTGGGGGTCGCGCGGCGGCGTGCTGTCGTTCCTCGACCTGCTCGAACATGGCGCATCGCACTTTTCGCAGGAACGCGCCGCGGCAATCCGCACCGCGCTCGCCGTCAAATACGAGCGATAGACGCGCGCGCCCCGCACTGCATTTTTAGAACAATGAGGACGGAGAAGACCATGATCGCCGAAGGAACAATCCGCACCGAGATCCACGACCGCATCTTCAAGATCATCATCGACAACCCCGCCAAGAAGAACGCGTTCTCGCCCGCCATGATGGAGCAGCTGTCGGACGCGCTGACGGAGCTCCACAACAACGACGGCTATTGGGTCGGTGTCATCTGCGCCGAAGGCAAGGATTTCACCGCCGGCCTCGACATGCCGAAATTCTTCGGCCCCAACGCCGAGAAGCGGAATTTTAGGGAGGGCAATGTCGACGTCTTCGGCCTGCAGAAGCGCTGCAAGAAGCCGATCGTGTCAGCGGTGCAAGGCATCGTGTTCACCATCGGCATCGAGCTGATGCTGGCGGGCGACATCGTCGTAGCCGCCGACGACGCCCGATTCTGCCAGATGGAATCCAGGCGCGGCATCGCACCGCTTGGAGGTGCGCATTTCCGGTTCCTGTCGCGCACCGGCTGGGGCAACGCGATGTATCATTTGTTCCTGTGCGATGAATTCACCGCAGCGCGCGCTCGCGAGATCGAGCTGGTCCAGGAAGTCGTGCCGGCCGGCCAGCAAATCGAGCGGGCGATGGCGCTCGCCAAGATCATTGCCAGCAATGCGCCGCTCGGCATTCAGGCCACCAAGGAAGCGGCCCTTAAATATGTCGAGCACGGCGAGGCGGCCGCCATCGCCTACATCCCGAAAGTCCGCGAGCGCTTGCTCAACAGCGCCGATGCGCGCGAGGGCATTCAATCCTTCATCGAGCGCCGCGCAGCAGTGTTTCAGGGCAGGTAGGCGGGGGGCTGCCCGGCCCTCGTCCTGTCAGGATCGATTTCAACGAGTCGCGTTCTTCCACGATGAAGTCGAAGAACGCCGCGATCCGCGGGACGCGCCGGATATCCGGGTGGGCCAGGAGCCGCCAGCTTCGGGTCAGTTCGGGGATCGGCCCGAGAACGCGGACCAGATCCGGCTCCGCATCGCCGAGCGCCGTCGGCAGCGGGCCGAGGCCGACGCCGGATTTCACGGCCGAGACCAGCCCGAGCACACTGTTGTTGCGCACCGGCATATTGGCGCCGGGCGCGACTTCCTTCAGCCACTTGGCGGCGCGGTGGTTGGCGAGCGTCTCATCGAAGCCGATGAGCGGATGGCGCGACAGATCCTCGATGCGTTCGGGTCCGCCGTGACGCTCGACATAGCCATGGCTAGCATACACCGCCCAGATCGAGTCGGCGATCTTGCGGCCCACCAGCTCATCATCGGTATCACCTGAGCGGAAGGCGACGTCCACCTCGCCCTTTGACAAATCAAGATAGCGGTCGCTGGTGATGAACTCGACGCGAAGTTTTGGATAGCGGGCATGGAAGCGATCGATCAGCGCTGACTGCGTCATACGGAAAACGATCGGTTCGGGACAGGTGACGCGGATCACGCCCTTTAGTTCCTGCTCGACGTCGGTGGCCCGCCTTTGGAAATCATCGACCGCCGCCTCGATGCGCTCAGCATACTTCAAGAGCGTGTTGCCGTATTCGGTCAGGCGATAGCCGGTGTTCTGCCGCGTCACCAGGGCCCGCCCGAGCCTGCGTTCGAGTTCTTCGAGGCGGCGGTGCACCGTCGACTGGCTGGTGCCGAGCGCCTTGCCGGCCGCGATCGTGCTGCCATGGCGCGCCACGGCGAGAAAGTATTTCAGATCGTTCCAGTCGAACATCCGCCCATTATGCACTTCTGCGGCGGGGTTTAGCAATCTTGCGGCTCCCGCGGCGGACCAGCGGCCCGTAGGCTTCTTTGCTCTGAAAGCACTACGCGGTGCCTGACCGACAAGGAGCAAAACATGCGCAGTCATCTCGTCCCGGCCATTTTCCTGCTCGCCGGCCTCGGCGCCGGCTTCGGAAATCCCGCATCGGCGCAGCAGCACGGGGCGCCCGCGCCGAATATCGCCAAACCGAACATGGTGCTGCAGCAGGTCGTCGAGGGATTGCCAAAGGACGACAAGCAAACCGTGCGGGTGATGACCGCAACGTTCAAGCCGGGCGACAAGACCGTGTATCACACCCATCGCTTTCCGGTGACGGTCTACGTCCTCGAAGGCACCTTCACGCTTGAACTCAATGGCCGCCCACCGCTTAACGTCAAGGCCGGCGAAGCGATGGTCGAACCGCCGAACGTGCCTATGACCGGCTATAACCGCAGCGCCACCGAGCCGACCAAGGTGGTCATCTTTTACGTCAGCGCGAATGACACGCCGTTCCTGGACTTGCATTCGCATTAGGCGGCCTACCATCGCGACAGACATCGCCTAGAGCAGGGTCAGCAACAGAGCTAACCGCGAAAATCGATGCTGCGCAGGATGATGCCGGGCGGAGTCCCCTCGAACTCCCCCGCATCGAACTTGCGCGACGCGCATTGTTCGATGCGGTCGCGCAACCGAAGGAATTGTTCTTCACGCTGGCTGGTCGCCGTGCGCGAGGCATGCTCCAGAGCATCCATCGCGGAGGCGCTGACCGCGCAGGGTATTTCCCTCGGGCCGTCCATCATGGAAAACAGCAGCACCATGCGGTCGAACTCGTAACCGCGAATGTTTCCGCGTGCGAGTGCCATCGGGTGTTCCTCCCGGAGAGAAAGGATACTTGAGAAACGATAATTGCCTTGGCTTGTTCCTCATCTCTCCTGAAGGAGACGGGACAGGCGGTCTAGCATGCGCATCAAACCGCCACCCCTGATCAAATTCAAGCCATCGCCAGTCGTTGCCGCGCACGCATCAACAGCAGCACCATGATCGTGATGTTGAGCGCGTTCCACGCCAGCCCATTGGCGAACGCGGCGCCGTAGGAGCCGGTGGCGTCGAAGATCGCGCCCGAGATCCAGCCGCCGAACGACATGCCGAACACGGAAGCAAAGATCACGATGCCGACGCGGGTCGCCGCTTCGGAGGCCGGCATCGCCTCGCGCACGATGATGGCGTAGCTCGGCACGATGCCGCCCTGGAACAGGCCGAACATCGCCGAGATGACGTAGAGCGAAGTCAGGCTGTCGAAGAACAGATAGAACAGAAGCGCGGTGCCCTGCGCGAACGACCCGATCAAAAGCGTGCGGATGCCGCCGATCTTGTCGGCGAGAAAGCCGCTTCCGATCCGGCTGATGATGCCAAAGCCCAGCATCAGCGACAGCATTTCGGCGCCGCGCGCCACGCCATAGCCGAGGTCGCCGCAATAGGCGACGATGTGCACCTGCGGCATCGACATCGCCACGCAGCAGGCGATGCCGGCCAGCGACAGGATCGCGGTCAGCGCGTTGGTGGAGAGTTTTAGATCGACGCGCGGCGGCGCCGCGTTGTCGTGGTCGCGCTGTCCTCCCGCGCCCATCAGCATCCGCAAGCCGATCAGCGCCAGCGTCATCGCTACCGCCGTGAAGATGCCGATCGCGACATGACTGGTGCGCCAGCCGAGCTGCTCGATGCCGAAATTCACCAGCGGCGGCCAGATCGTGCCGCCGATGTAATTGCCACTAGCGGCAATCGCGACCGCGAGCCCCCTATAACGGTCGAACCAGTGCGAGGCTTCCGCCATCAGCGGCCCGAACGTGGCGGACGACGACAGCCCGATAGCGAAATGCACCAGGATAAAGTGCCAGATCGATGTCGACATTCCCGCGACGACATAGCCGAGACCCAAAATGCCGATGCCGAGCCCGATCGCGGTGACGATGCCGTAGCGGTCGGTGATCTTGCCGGTCAGCACCCCGCCGGAACCGAACCCGAGCATCACCATGGTAAAGGCCAGCGACGCGGTGCCGCGGCTCGCGGCAAACTCCGTCTGCACCACGGGCAGCGCGACCACCACGGACCACATGCCGACGCTGCCTAGCGAGCCGATCAGCACGGCCACGGCAAGCCGGATCCACGCCCGGCGCGAATCGGGAACGAACAGGTCGGAATCTCGGGAAAGCTCAGAAGAAATCACCACGGCATGCGGAACTTCGGGGTCAAATCGCCTAACGTCAAGCCACAATGCCGCGATGTTAGGCATGCAGTTGTGGTGGGGGGTCGTCGTCATTCCGGGGCACGCGCAGCGTGAACGACGGTGCGCAGTAGCGCGCCTGAGGAATCCCGAGATAACGCGGAAATCTCGAGGTTCCGGGTTCGATGCTGTCGCATCGCCCCGGAATGACGGAGAGAGAACCAACCGGCTGCAGCATCTTGGCTGAAACGTCGGCTGATACTAATTTGCCGCCATGTTCGTTCGCTTGACGAGGCCGGTGCGCATCAAAGCGGGGTGGTTTGCTGCCCTGCTCTATCTGTTTTGCGTGTTGGCACCCGGCGCCGCGCTGGCGCTCGGCGAAGCCGCGTCGTGCCTCGCGCACCAGCCCGGGACGGCTGCCGCAGCGCATGTTCATGACGGCGCGCAACCGGAACATGGGGCCGCGCACCAGCATCACGCCAGTGCCGGCCATGTCATGACCGGGCACGCCGGGCATCAGCACGACGGCGATGCCTCGCCGGGGCCGTGCTGCGCGGTGCTGTGCGTTTCGGCGATCGCGGCCGATCCGCCTGCCGTCGCAAAGCCCTCGCCGCCGATCTCGCTCTGCGCTGCCGAGAACTTCCAGCTTCTGCCGGGTGAGGCTCCCCCTCTGCTCTATCGTCCTCCGATCGCCTGATCCGACATCACGATGGGCGGCTGTGCTTCGACAGCGCACGCATGCCCGCACCTTTCCACGAATCTAGCCCAACGTGCCGCGCGTCGCCGCGGCTGATCGTTGACGACGAGAGAGAACATCGGATGAAAAACATCATAACGGCTGGCCTTGCAGTGGCCGCCTTGTGCGCGTTGCCAGCGCCTGCGCATAGCCACGACAAGCATGCCCATGAAACCTATTCGGCCGGCGAGCCCGGTAATCCAAAGAAACCTTCGCGGACGATTCAAGTTGAAATGAGCGAAATGGCCTACACGCCCTCACGCATCGAGGTGAAGCGCGGCGAGCAGATCCGTTTCGTGATCCGCAATGTCGGCCAGGAAGACCACGAATTCCTGCTCGCCACGACCGAAGAGAACCTGAAGCACGCCGAGGATATGAAGCAACACCCGCACATGGAGCACGACGAACCTAACGGCGTGCGGCTGGCGCCAAAAAAATCGGCCGAGATCGTCTGGAAATTCACCAGGGCAGGCACGTTCGAATTTTCGTGCCTGATCCCCGGCCATCGCGACGGCGGTATGATCGGCCAAATCCTGGTGAAATGAGTGACGGCGAGGTGAAGCCAGAACTCAGGCTTAAGGGGACAACCAAGGGACCGCAGCAGGAGATCGACCAGATGAAGCAAATACTGGCCCGGCTCAACAATAGCGGATCCAAGCGGAACGGGCGAGCTTTCCGCTTTGAACGATCCGCAGATCCACGCCAGGTTATGCTGTGAAATCCCGCCAACGGAAAAGGTGAAGTCGATGAGCGAAACACTGCATTGCATCGCCCGGCGGTCCTTCCTCGGCGTGATCGCCGCCGTGCTGGCAGGCCGGACGATCGCGTCCGCCGCTGCCGCTAACCCTGTCGTGATTGTCCACAAGGACCCGAATTGCAGCTGTTGTTCCGGCTGGGCCGACCATCTGCGCGCGGCCGGCTTTCCGGTCGAGGTGCATGACGCTGCCGATCTTGCGCCGAGCAAGCAGCAGCATGGCATTCCGCCTGAGCTCGCCGCCTGTCACACCGCCGTCGTGAGCGGCTACGCAATCGAAGGACACGTGCCGGCGCTCGCGATCCAGCACTTGCTGGCGGAACGTCCGAACGCCAAGGGTCTTGCCGTTCCCGGCATGCCCGTTGGGTCGCCCGGAATGGAAGGTGGGCCTCCCCATCCCTACACCGTCGTACTGTTCGGGCCGGCTGGGCAAACGCCTTACATGCGCTTCATCGGAACGCAGCGGATTGACACTTAGTCCGCAGAATGCGGTGGAGCGAAGCGCTACCCATCGTCTACACTCCATTCAAGAAGGGTGATGGGTATCGCGAAGTTTATCATCGGGCCGACCAAAGGCCGGATCCGTTGCCTCCACCCATCCTACACTGGCGCGGTACGAGTCCGAAAAATGCTGTACAAGGCGATGGAGAGCGCGCGCCGGTTCGTCGCTGAACATTGGCGCGGCCGAGGTGAAGGCAAGGAAACGAGACGCCAGTGCGAAGGATCGATGATCAGACTTTTCTGCTCTTGCTGTTTGCCGTTACGCTGGCATTCGCCTGGGTTTTGCAACCGTTCTACGGCGCCGTTCTGTGGGCGATCATCGTAGCCGTCATCTTTGCGCCAGTGAATCGGGCGCTGCTGCGATCGATGCCCGGCAGGCCGAACCTCGCGGCCCTGGTAACCGTCCTGCTCATCGTCGCGATCGTACTCATACCGCTGGCGATGGTTGCGGCCTCCCTGGTGCAGGAAGCGACGAGCCTTTTTGAGAAGATCAGGTCCGGAGAATATGATTTCGCCGGCTACATCCAGCGTGTCTTCGATGCGCTGCCGGCCTGGGCAACCGGTTGGCTGGAGCGGTTCAACCTGACCAATCTTTCAGGGCTTCGCGAAACATTGTCGTCCAACCTGATGAAGGGCGGTCAGGTCCTGGCTCCCCAGGCGCTTACTATCGGGATGAACACTTTCGAGTTCGTGATCAGCCTCGGCATCATGTTGTACCTGCTGTTTTTCCTGACGCGCGATGGCAGGGCAGTGGCGGACCTGATCAAGCAGGCTGTTCCACTCCGCGGCGATCAGAAATCAGCGCTCTTCACCAGGTTCGCCGATGTCGTTCGCGCCACCGTCAAGGGTGGGGTTCTGGTGGCCATTGTCCAGGGCGCGCTCGGCGGTTTGGCGTTCTGGTTCCTCGGGGTTCACGCGCCGATTTTGTGGGCCGTGCTGATGGCATTCCTGTCGCTGTTGCCGGCCATCGGAGCCGCGTTAGTCTGGCTCCCCGTCGCGATCTACTTTCTGGCAACCGGCGCCGTTTGGCAGGGCATCGCGCTGATCGCCTATGGCGTGCTGATCATCGGCCTAGTGGACAATGTGCTGCGTCCATTCCTGGTCGGCAAGGATACCAAGCTGCCGGATTACGTTGTGCTGATTTCCACGCTCGGCGGCATCGAAGTCTTCGGCCTCAACGGTTTCGTCATCGGCCCGCTGATCGCCGCGATCTTCATGGTGAGCTGGGAGATTTTTTCGACGTCCAGGCGCACGTCACGGGATGAGCGTGTGGGCGATCGGTAGCGATCGGTAGCGTTCAGCAACCGCCGTCATTGCGAGCGAAGCGAAGCAATCCACTTGTCCGCACGGGGATAGATGGATTGCTTCGTCGCTTCGGTCGCAATGGCGGTCGTGTCGCCTACCCCAACTCAAAGCTTGTCACCCCGAACACCCGCTCCAGCCGCAGCGGCGGGATTGCGCCGGTATACATGCGCGCCGTCTCGAACACCGGCGCGAGCCCAAAACCTTCCGCCAGCGCGACCGCGTCGCGGTTGATGCTGGGCACGTCCAGAAAAATCTCGCCGCCACCCACCTTGGCAAGCAAGGCGGACAATACCGCTTCCGCGGTAGCGCGGTCGTCGGCCACCAGCGGCCCGATCTTAAAACCCTTCCGGCACGGCCGGATCACACCCCAGCCCGCCAGCCGGCCATCGCGCACGACCGCGTACCCGACATGTCCGGGCGAGCCGATCCAGGCCCGCAGGAACGCCGACCGCCGCGCCGGAAACACCGTTGCGTCTTCTGCTTCCACGTCAGCCAGCGGGACTTCGCTCAGGTCAATCACCTTGGTCTGCGGCGAACTCGGTGCCGCGACCATGCCGCCATAGCGTACGTTGGCGTAAGCGAGTTCGAATCCGGACTTCCTGTAATTGTCCTGCTGCGCCGTCACGCCATCGAGCCCGATCACGCGCGCGCCGGCATGCGCAATGGCCGCGTTCCATATCCGCAGACCAAATCGTTTGCCGCGCAAATCCGCCCGCACGATGTAAAAGCCGAGAAAGGAAAAGCGCGCGCCGTAATTGACGCAAGAGACGGTCGCGACAGGTGCGCCATCGATCTCGCCGATGAAAAAGCCGTGCGGATCAACGGACGAAAAACAGGTCGCATCCGCAAGCCCCGGATTCCAGCCTTCGGCGGCGGCCCAGTCGATGGCGAGTGAGATTTCATCCGGCCGCATCGTGCGGATGGTGAAGTCGCTCATGATGACGATCCTTTGGATGTGTCACACCAGCCGTCATTGCAATGACGCGCCAGGCTGAGGCATTCACAATTACGACTATCGCCGACACGCGAATGTGTGCGCAGTCCAGAAATGGCACACTTCTTCGCGCAAAATAACATTGCGCAGCTCGATTTGTTTAGCGAAAATTAACCACGCTGGCTGGCGCGGCTTGAGTAGTTGGAGGCTTCACACATGTACCGATCATCGCTCACGCTGGCTTTCGTTGTGCTGTGTTCCACGGCGGCCGCGGCCAGCGACCTGTCATCCGTCTACGTCGCGCCAGGCGGAATCTACGCGCCTTCCGCAAACATCAATGTGCGCCCGCGACCGGCTTATCGGCCGTACGCGGAACCTGATTACCGATATCGCTCTTACGGTGTGCCGGACCCCGCCTACCGTGCACCGGCAGCGGTCTATGGCGAGTACGGAACGCCCTACCCCGCGCAGCCCGTCTACGTCGAACGCGCGCCCGCCTATCCCGACCGCTACTACGCGCAGGAGTACGACTATGCGGGCGAGTACGCGCCGCGGCCGCCGCTGCCCGTGCCGTATCGTGCGCGGGCGCAATGCGACGACGGCTATGGCAGGTGGAGCTACTGCGATTGAGCCGCGAAGCTCGCGCGGGTTCGTAGTGCGGTGGTGCGCCTACATTCCTGTTGCGCGCGACGTATCGGCTGACGCACGGCTAACATTTGCTATGACAGCGTGAGATGCGCGGAGCACCCGCGTCTGCCCGGTGTGAGCGTCAGGCTGTATCTGCTGCAGCAAGGGCCTTGGCTCCGTCAGGAGTTGAGGCCCTTATTTTCAACGCATGTAGACAAATGCCGGCGAAGTGCTTCCGGTAACTTCCGGCCAGTCGTCGGACACGCGCCAAGCGGCCACTCCGACGCACACGGTGAGCATCAGGGACATCACGAGCAGAAGCATAAAGGAAAACTGGCTCAACTTCCTTGCCCCGCAAAACCAGACTCGAATTTTGAGGAAGCCAGCACGGACTGCCGAGTCGCACAATGCAGTTCGGTTGACCTAAGCGGAGTTTTCCCCACGCGGCCCGATCGTTCTATCTCGCCGCAAGATGGCGGCTTGAAAGATCGCAACCGCAACCATCACGGCCGCAATCCGTCTGCGCCCAGTAAGACCAAGTCCCTCCACATAATCCGGCAGGGCTCCTGCCAAACATTGAAACAAAAATTGATGGAACCCTGAAGAAAAACGGGGAAAAACCCAAATGAGGTCTTGATTTGCCTTCTTTGTTTAGCGGGGGCGCTGTGAGTAACGCGTATGACTGATCAACAATTGGCTATTCGCGCGATTGGCGAGGCGCAACTCATACTGGAAGAATACCTGCAACCACGGCCGCAGAATAGTGAGCGTATCCTCGACAAGTTGGTAGAAGTTCTCGAACGTCCCGATGTGATGGCTGCTGTGAGCCGCTTGCAGCAACGTAGTTGCTTCGAGCCACGCAAATGAGCAAGCAGCCCTCATCAATGGCTCTGACGGCTTTCGTTGCTGCGCTGCTGTTGTTGGGGATTCCAGATGCGGAAGCGAAACAGGAATGCAGCGCCGCGGCGCCGTCAAATCCGAATGGAAAATGGTGGTCGTATCGTCTCATCGACGGACGAAAATGCTGGTACGAGGGCAAGCCGGGGCTTTCGAAAGCCTTGCTGGAGTGGCCCAAGGGCGTGGCCGCGCAACCGTCGCTCAAGGACGTTGTGACCATAGTCCCTGAAAAGCGTTTCAATCCACTAGACGCGCAGGCGTGGGTACCGAAAGAAGCCGTGCAAGCGTGGGCACCGGAGGAAGCCGTGCAAGCGCGGGCGCCGAATTACGTCCCTGACACTTTTGATGAGTTATGGAGCGGAAGGATCTGGCTTTTAGATTAGAAAATTGACGGTGCGCCTGGTTCTTGGCTTCGGCTCTTACGTGAGTCGCCCTTAGAGGAGGGTGCAGTGAGTGACGTACGAGGTGCGAATGACGCCGGGCGGTGCCAGCCGCCTCATCATCCGACTTGCAATCATTGCGGCGGCATCGCGCGGCCCGTGGTGATCCTCGACAGTCGCCAGGGCAAGAGCTTTCGCCTCCTCCGCTGCCTTAGCTGCGAGAAAACGGACTGGGCTGAAGAGCGGTAGCCGTTGCAATCGAGAGCACGGTCGTGGCTAACAATAGTCGGACATCGACTAGAAGCATCCAGCCCATGCGCGACGCCATAGGGAGCTGAAAGTCAGGCAGATTACTTGGCCACTGCCCGCCTAGGACAGCCACTGCTCCCGCATCAATCGCGCAACAGCGCGGCCTCCCGAAGGGTCCGGCTCGAGGCTAAGACGAAGGCGAGCCCCAACGCCATCAGCAGCGCGCCAAGCCAGGTTGTCATCCAGCCCCAGCCGTCATCGGCCACCGCGGCGATTGGAGAGGCGACCGGCGGGGCCGGAGGCACGAAGACCGCAACCGTGGCGCTTGGCGCCGGTGCGGCTGCCAGAAGTGTCTCCGCGTCGAGCCGGCGCGGCGTGGGGTGGTCAGGCGTGAGCTGATCGGTCGCGCGGCTGGCGACAGTTGCCGGCGGCACGAAGGCTGCGGGCCCCGTAGTAGCCGGGACGGAAGCGGCCTCGACAACCTTGAGCTCGGGCGCAGGTTGCGTCGGCTGAGACGTTTCCGCCGGTGCGGAGCGGAGCAGCTCCGCACGCGCATCCATGACCGCCTTCTGCTTGGCCCGCGCGGCCTCATTCTCCTCGACAGCGGCGGCACGAGGCTTCGCGGCGCGACGACGAACCTGCTTCACCGTCGCGGTTCCCTCGGCAGCCTGGAACCAGCATTTGCGCCCCCCCTCTGAACGATACACCCAGCGCTGACCTTCCGCCGTCGACGTACCGGGTCGTGGCAAGCACTCCCGTTCCTTTTCCGCGGGAGCAGGCTCAGGGGGCTTCGGGGGAGAGACATTGAACAAGTCTGCAAGCGGATTCGAAGATGCAGGCGAAGTCGGGAGACTTGCGAGAAGGACAAAAGCGGCGATGCAAGTTCGCAAATGACCGGACATGAGAACCCCAGTGTTGCGCCCTCCCCGCACCGACCTTTGGCCGCGACCTGGGTCACAATAGGGCTCAAATCCGGCAAGGCGATGGATTCATTCTGGCCTGGGAAACGAGACCGGGGCGCGAGTGCCGGGCAGCCGCACGAAAGGCGTCCACGGTGACTTCCTACTCGTCTCGAACCTCGATGGGTCGGTTGAAACCCAGGAAGTCATGTTGCTGACAGCATCGATGTGGCAGGGACAGCCCCCATGCAATGCTGTACCTCGTCCGGCACGTTATAGTCGCGCATGACAGGGTGGCTGTCGCGCAAGCCACACGCCTCTCGCTGCACCACGAACATCCAGAGCGCGTGGCCGGCCTCCGTCACCAGGAGGCGCCGTGCCTGCTGCGCTGACGCCGGCGCTCCCGAGCGTGGATGGGTGGCATCGAACTCCCGCAGCCTGGCGAGGGCCGCTTCCAGCGCTCGCCCCATCCGTCCGAGCGCAACGGCCTGGTCCTGGGCGATCTCATAGTTGAGAACGTCGACGGCAGTGCGATCAAGGCGAAAATCGCGGGACATGGGGAATGTATAGCGCCACATGGATCGCATGCGCAACGACGCGCGTTACTGTTGCGATCGCTGCCTGGGTTTGATGCTGATCGAGCTTAGCAGTGTTGCGGTCCCGATCATCGCTGCGATGCCAGTGAGACTCAATGCTACCTGCATCGCAAGTCCGTCTGAAATGCTGAGCAGCGCCGCGTAGCTGGCGAACGTCAAGAGAACGCCGAGGCAATAGATTGGCAGCGAGTTCTGGCCACAGAGGATCGCGTCGCGCATCACCGGCGTCGCCAGCCCTCGCCACTTGCGGGGCACGAGCCATGACGCCAAAACCGCAAGGGCCAAAAAATGCAGCAGTCGCAATGGATCGAGATTCGATTTGTCCAATGGGTAAATCAGTTTCGCCAACGCCTCCGGGATCAGTGCCTCCAGCGGTCTGATGCGCCAGCTCAATGCGATGACCAGGGTTAAGAGCAGATACAGAACGGCAAGCATAAGCGTCGTGCGTGACGTCACCCACGACCGAGGACTCTTGCCCTCGATCATCCACCACGCGCCAAGCACGAACAGCAATTGCCAGGCCAGCGGATTGAAAGCCCAGTGGCCGTTCGGCCACGCCGGGAAGGTCCAGCCAAAGGCATGCACCAACAGATAAAGCGCCAGCGAGGCAGCAAGCGTCGCGTTCGGCGCTCGCAGCAGCAGCCACAGCAGCGGCGCGAACAAGAGATGAAGAAGCACGAAGACTGCCAACACGTCGGTATTGACCGGACGGTATTGCAGGATCGCCGCGCGCGCGAGCGTCGCTCCGGGATGGTCCAGCAAGATACGCGTATTGCTCTCGTCAGCAAGACGGCCAGTGCCCGCGAGGTGAACCAGGATGACGCAAGCGAGCGTGAGCAGCAGAAATGCAACGTAAATGTCCCAGCTTCGCCGCAGCGTTCGGCTGATCACGCCGGTCCAGCCCTCGCAGCGCCATGCCCTGCCGTAAGCCAGCGCGCAGGTTACGCCCGAGACGAACATGAACATTTCCGCGGCATCGCTGAAGCCGTAGTTCCGCAACGTCAGCCAAGCTCCGACGTTGTCGGGAACATGGTCAAGAAAGATGAACCACAGCGCGATGCCTCGGCAGGCATCTATTCGCAGGTCGCGGCCTTCGCCTTTCAGCTCCGGCAGCTCGCCGACCACGAACTTGGGGATGGTAATTCGGTCGTGCATCTGGGTCGTCCCGAAACCAGCAAAATGGACCTGCCGCTCGAGCTCTGGTGTGAGCTCGTTCACCTTTAAGCATCTATTTTTTCAGGTGAATCTGCGCGCAAGCGTTGAGCGCTGTCGGCGTTGCACGTGATCATTTGAGCCGCGCGATTGAGGCCGCCCGTCACTAGGACTTGCGACGCCTCCGTTCTTGCCTTGAGCGCGAACCGGTACTCGTAAGGAATAACTTCAATCGGCCGGCGCGATCCAGGAGTACCAGATCATGAGCCACGTGAAACTCTATACGAACCAGCTCTGTCCTATGCGCACCGCGTCCGCCTGACGCTCGCCGAGAAGGGAATTGACGCCGAGCCGATCGAGATCGATCTCAGGAACAAGCCTTCTGATTTCGTGCATATATCGCCGGACGGCAGGATCCCACTGGTTGCACGGGGGTGCGAAAATCTGCCCGATCCGCCATTGATGCCCGCGGCGCCGGCGGATCGCGCGCGCAATTGGATCAAGCTCGCGGATGAACAGCTCTACTCGACTACGCATAGATTCATCTTTACGCGCGAGGCGGAGGCCAGACGTGAGCTGGCCGCGCAGTTGCTTGAGACCATGTTCAGTTCCTCGAGAACGAGATGATGGCACGACGCCCCCGCAGCGGACCCTATCTATTCGGCGATCGGTTCACCCTCGCGGACATTGCGTTGTACCCATGGTTCGAGCAGTCGGACGTCCTCGAACAACTCAGCGAATTTCGCCTGCCCCTGGCTGCCGCGGGCTCTCCGAGTGGCGCCAGGCCGTGGGCGAGCGCAAGGCCGTTCGGCAATACGCGCGAACCACTGATTGGTATGCAGTTCGCTATCGCACCTATCTCGCCGCATGAAAGGGGCTGCCGCGAAGTCGGAGCAATGGGCGGTGACAATGTCCGGTCTTGGTCCCATTCCGGAATGATTGAAGGTTAGTTCACCGCCTTCACTTGGGCTTGACGACTAGGGCATGGAACTCAACCGAAGGTGTGCTGGTTAGGCGGTGGAGCCGTTTGTCAGCAAGGCCTGGCGTGCGGAGCTGCGGCTGCTCCAACGAGGTCAGCCGCCTCGTCCGACTCATTCGGGCGCCTGAAGACAGCCGGTAGCAAAGGCTCGTTACTCGCGCTGTCGAGAAGGCCTCTTTATGGATCGAACAAACCAGCGGCACGCAGCGCAAAATCTTTAGGGAGAAACGCCATGGCGGTCCATTTCAACCACACGATCCTGTCGGCGCGCGACAGCAAGGCTTCCGCGAAGTTCCTGACCGAGATATTGAACCTTCCAGCCCCGAAGCACTGGGGGCCGTTTGAGATGGTCGCTGCCGAAAACGGAGCCTTTCTCGATTACATGGACACCGACGAAATCGCGCCGCAGCACTACGCCTTTCTGGTCAGCGAAGCTGAGTTCGACGAGATTTTCGGTCGGGTTCGGGAACGCAAGCTTGCTTACTGGGCCGATCCGGCGCGCAAGCATCCCGGCGAGATCAATCGTCACGACGGCGGACGCGGGGTCTACTTCGAAGATCTCAACGGTCACCTCCTCGAAATCATCACCCGCCCCTATGGCAGCGGCGGATGGAATCCATGAAGGCCGCCGGCGAGAAGTGGCTTGTTAGAAGCCAGCTTCAAGCCGTTCCAATGAATCAGATCTCGCAGTCGACTGAATTCAAAGCCTTACGCAAGCCGCCAAACGCGCTTAGCCGACAGGGCTCGGTGTCGCTGACGGTCTTTCGCCGCTCGGAAATGGTAGCTTGCTTGATAGCGGTGGTCTTTGGCTTCGACTTAGGACGGGCGGCGGTGGCAACCTTCTTTGGACGGGCGTCGGTGGTGGCCTTCTTTGATTTGGGATCGTGTCGATGACGGTTGATCACCCTCGAGGGCTCCGAAGAACCGACACTGATGCCCTGCGGCGGAGAACTGCGTTCGTCGACGAGAGCGCGATGACTTTTCTTCGAATCGTCATCCCGCCCTATCTCTTTGATTTGAGCATGATCTTCGCGCGAACCCGTTCCGCCTTTGTCGCGAGGGAAAACCGGTACTGACTTTTCGCTAACGCGGCCCTCTGGGTCCGGATCATGCTCTAGAGCACGCTGCGCTGGCGTCTCGCTGTTCGCCGCGGCAAATTCAAGTCGGTCAGCTTTCGCCAACGCAGCATGTGAATCGGAAATATGTGAATCGGAAACGCCTACGGTTGTCTCGGCAAGCGGCTGGACCACCACCACCTCATTACGCGCAGGAGTTCTGAGTTCCATTGCCGCGAGCACGCCAACACCCAATGGGATGAGGAGGCCCAACAACATCATTCTCAGCATGATGCTTCCTCCACTTTGTTTAGTGGCAGTGAAAATTCTCCGGTCTAATGAGGCAACTTGGCGGCGGCCCGCGTAATAACTCGACCCATGTACAGTCTGTTTGCCAACAAGGTTAACCCACCGGCGTGGATGTTCCCGACGTGCGAACGTGAATGGAGGAGCAAGATCGCTATTCGGCGATTTCACGGACGACACGGCAAGGATTGCCTGCAGCAAACACGCCCTGAGGAATGTCCCGCGCCACAATGCTTTCCTCGCCGATCAGTGCCCGCGATCCGATCCGGACGACGGGCAGAATGATCGCTGCGCCGCCGACCCATACGTCCGATCCAATTTCGATAGGCTTGCCGAATTCTTCCTTTCGGCGCTGTTCGGCGTTCCAGGGGTGCATCGGCGTCGGAATTTGCACGGCCGGACCGAACAGCGTGAAGTCACCGATCTTTACCGGGCATACGTCCAGCACCACACAATTGAAGTTGAAGAAGACGCGCTCGCCGAGTTCGATGTTTGAGCCGTAGTCGCAGAAGAACGGCGGCTGCATCCACACCGTTTCTCCGCCGGCGCTGAACAAGTCTGTCAGTATGCGACGCCATCCATCGCACACGAGACCGCGGGTGCTAGCCGGCACCCGGCATTCCCTGCGCCCACTTTTTGGGCGAAAAGTTTTGGCAAAGCCCGGGCGGAATGCGCCGCGGGAATGTGGAGGTGTGTGTGCTCGTCATTCCAGGCCGATGCGAAGCATCGAACTATGGTGCGCAATTGCGCACCTGAGAATCTCGAGATTCCGGGTCTGGTCCTGCGGACCATCCCGGGATGACGGTCTTTGCTAAGGCCAACCCCGCCCCGTTAACCCTTTGCTAACCATACACCCGGCAAGAATTGCCGGGTGAAGTCGAGTGTCGTCGGCCGCGTAGAACGGGAGGAACCCCGTGGACGCCAGTGCGGTGCCTCACTTTCGGAACGGCGGCCCTTCGGCCGCCGCCAAGACGTCTGGCGCCCGATGGCGGCAGGCGCGGGGGGAAGCGGCTACCATGGTCGATGTCACGGCGGGTCAGGGCGGCGCAGGCACAGGCGGCAAGTTTCCATCCTTGAACGAAATCGGCGATATCCTGAAGCGCGGCGATCTGGCGCTGGCGCTCGGCGTCCTCGTCATCCTGGTGGTGCTGATCCTGCCGCTGCCGGCGATCGTGCTCGACCTGTTCCTGGCGATCTCGATCACGGTATCGATCCTGATCCTGATGACGTCGCTGTTCATCCAGACGCCGCTGGAATTCTCGTCATTTCCGACCGTGCTTCTGATCTCGACCATGCTGCGGCTGTCGCTGAACATGGCCTCGACCCGGCTGATCCTGTCGCACGGCCACGAGGGCACGGCCGCCGCCGGCCACGTCATCGAAGCGTTCGGCAATTTCGTGATGGGCGGCAATTTCGTGATCGGAATCATCGTGTTCGCTATCCTCGTGATCGTGAACTTCGTCGTCATCACCAAGGGTTCGGGCCGCATCGCCGAAGTCGCCGCCCGCTTCCAATTGGATTCGATGCCGGGCAAGCAGATGGCGATCGACGCCGATCTCTCTGCCGGTCTGATCGACGAGCAGACCGCCAAGGCTCGCCGCAAGACGCTGGAAGACGAAAGCGGCTTCTTCGGCGCCATGGACGGCGCCTCGAAATTCGTCCGCGGCGACGCCATCGCCGGCCTCCTGATCGTGTTCATCAACGTGATCGGCGGCATCATCATCGGCGTCGCCCAGCAGGGCATGAGCTTTGGCGATGCCGCCCGCACCTACACCATTCTGACGGTCGGCGACGGCCTGGTGACGCAGGTGCCGGCGCTGATCGTCTCCACCGCCGCGGGCCTCTTGGTGTCGAAGGCCGGCATCACGGGTGCGGCTGACAAGGCCCTGATGAAGCAGCTCTCGGGTTACCCGCAGGCGCTCGGCATGTCGGCCGGCGTGATGCTGGTGCTGGCGCTGTTGCCGGGCATCCCGATGCTGCCGTTCCTGGCGCTCGGCGGCGGCGCCGCGGCGCTGGCCTGGAAAGCGCGAAACCACAACAACGTCACCAGGGCTGCCGAAGCCGCCGCGGCCGCTGCGCCCGAGCTTGCGGCGGCTGCCGCCAACGCCGCGGCCGAAGAGCCGATCGCCACCGCGCTCAAGATCGACGACCTCAAGATCGAGCTCGGCTATGCGCTGCTGCCGCTGGTCAACGGCCCTGACGGCACCGACCGCCTGACCGAGCAGATCAAGGCGTTGCGCCGCTCGCTCGCGATCGAAATGGGCTTTGTGATGCCCGCCGTGCGCATCCTCGACAACGTCCAGCTCGAGGCCAACACCTACGTCATCAAGATCAAGGAAGTGGACGCCGGCACCGGCAAGATCTGGCCGAACCAGTTCATGGTGATGGACCCCGCCGGCAATCAGGTCGGCGTGCCCGGCATCCACACCGTCGAGCCGACGTTCGGCCTGCCGGCCACCTGGGTCGATGCCGCGCTGAAGGAAGAGGCCTCGCTGAAGGGCTACACGGTGGTCGACGCCGCTACCGTGCTGTCGACACACCTCACCGAGCTGCTCAAGAACAACATGAGCGACTTGCTGTCCTATGGCGAGGTGCAGAAGCTCTTGAAGGAACTGCCGAAGGAACAGGGCGAACTGGTCAAGGACATCGTGCCGAGCCAGGTCACGGTCTCGGGCATCCAGCGCGTGCTGCAACTCCTGCTGGCCGAGCGGATCTCGATCCGCGACCTCTCCACCATCCTCGAAGGCATCGCCGACGCGCTCGCCTTCTCGCGCAACCCGGCCACCATGGTCGAGCACGTCCGCGCCCGCCTCGCCCGCCAGATCTGCGCGCAGAATACCACATACAACGGGTATCTGCCGCTGATCGCGCTGTCGGCGCGGTGGGAGCAGGCGTTTGCGGAATCGATCGTGGGCCAGGGCGAAGAGCGCACCCTTGCCATGCAGCCCTCAAAACTGTCGGAGTTCATGACCAGCGTTCGCAACGCCTTCGAGCAGGCAGCGCGCGAGGGCGAGGCGCCGGTGCTGGTCACCTCCGCTGCAATCCGCCCGTTCGTGCGCTCGCTGGTCGAGCGGTTCCGCTCGCAAACCACCGTGTTGTCGCAGGCGGAAATTCACCCGCGCGCGCGGCTGAAGACGGTTGGCAGCGTCTAGCTCCGCTATGGGCGCGGCGCAAATCACCGGCGAAAACGGCGCAGCCTTTTCGCCACAGGCAAATGGTTTGTCGAAAATGACCGATACGGCACCATTCGGCGTTGAGAAGCGGTGACCTCCGCATAAACTACTATAGAGACTGAATTTTTGTTCATGTTCGGCGATCGCCGCGGCTGTTCCGATCGCGGCCCTTCAAGTCTTTTCACCGCCTTGTGATTGCCTCTTTGGAACGGGATCGCGGATTCCTACGTTTCCCGACGCGAGACGTTGAACCAGCCTGCGGACGCATCCAACAAATCCGTAGGCCGGAGGCGGCAGGAGACTTCCATGAACCATTCGATCTATAGCGCAGATCGCACGACCCATCTCAAGATCGTGGTCGTGGCACTCGTGGCAGGTATCGTGGTCGCCGGGTTCAGCATCTCCGCGCGCAACAGCTCGGATGAAGGTCTCACCCAGACCGCGAGCACGAGCGTGATGAAGGCCGGCAAGCCGGTGGCGATCACCAGTTCCGGTAACTCAGTCGTACGTTAACGGAGGAATCCGAAAACACAGGAATTCACGGAATTCACGCGGCTCTTTACAGCCCCCCAAAGTCGCCACGTGGATATATAAGACCCCAACTACCCCCAAGTTGACTGCGAAAACGCCCGCTCCCCACGGGCGTTTTCTTTTTGTGGCGTGCTGCTGTTGCCACCCTCGTCCGCCCCCAGCAGGCGCTAGCGAGCAGCCGGCACCGTCTCGATCAGCCTGCCGGTAAAGATCGGCGCCGAGGTCGGCTGGCCGCTTGGCGAGCCGCCGGCCTGCTCGACCGTTACCGCATAAAGCGCGGTGTTGATCGTACTGGCGTCGTAGTCGGCGAGCACCGGGCGCGCGGTGAAATCGCTGCCACCGATCACGCCGAGCGAGCGCGGCCGCGGCAGGCGGTCGGAAATCAGCCAGAGCTCAAAGCTCTTGCCGGGCTCGGCATCGGCGCCGACCTTGCGGACCGTGAAGTTTTTTGTCGCGGCGTCGACCGTTAAAATAAACGCGGGCGCGCCGCCGTCACGCTGCAGCAGCGCGACATATTGGGCCGAGGGTGTCGGCGGTGGCGCCGGCGTCTTCACTTCGACGGTCTGGATGCGCGGCTGCGGCCGCAGCGCCTCCGGTAATAGTTCCGGCCGATAGACCTGCACCGCCAGCATCGCGATCAGCGCTGCGGCAATTGCGGTGGCGAAGGAAGCCACGTTGCGCCAGCGCTTCGCGCGACTGGACAACTGAATGATATTGTCTGCAACCGGACCGTCCGTGACGGCGGGCTGCGCCTCGGCTACCGCGGGAGCCACCGGCTCAGCGGTGGGTTCGGGCGGCGGCGCAGTCTGCGGCGCCTCAGGCAGCGTCAGCGGCGCCTGCGCTTCCGTGGAACGTCCAATCGCGGCCTTGATGTTTTCCCACACGATCGGACGCGGCTCGACGGAACCGACCATCTGGTTGAGCACGCCGAGCCGGTATTCCCAGGCGTGAACGAGCGCGCTGTATTCGGCATCGACGGCCATCATGGTCTCGACCTGCGCGCGCTCGCCGGCGTCGAGGGTGCCGAGCGCATATTCCGCGGCGAGCGCGATATGGTCTTCGCTATAGGCCATCGTTCAAGACCCGGACCCCAGTCCGAGACACTCCCTTATCTCCATCATGCTGCGGCGCAGCCACGTCTTCACCGTATTCACCGGCGTCTCGAACTTGGCGGCGAGCTGTTCGCGGCTCCAGCCGTTGTAATAGGCGAGCAGCACGAGCTTCTGCCGATCCGGCTCCAGGCGACCGACGCATTCGAGCAACCGCTTCAACTCTTCCGTCATCTCGCGCCGCGCCAGCGGATCGGGCGACTCGGCCGCCACTTCCATCGCGGTCGGCTCCTCCTCGATCGAGCTTTCGCCCTTCTTGCGCACCACGTCGATCGCCCGGTTGCGCGCGATCGACGCCATCCACGTGATCGGCGAAGCGAGCGCCGGGTTGAACTGTCCCGCGCTGTTCCAGATCTTGACGTAAGCCTCCTGAATGACCTCCTCCGCGAGGTCCTGACGCCGCAAGATACGGAGCACGACGCCGAAGAGTTTCGCGCGCGTGGCGGCGTAAAGGCGCTCAAAAGCGGCCTCATCCCCCTTCGCCACCGCGGCAATCAGCCAGACCAGCTCCGCTGGCGTCAGCATTCAGCGACCCCCACAATCCCGCTCCTCCAATGCGTCCTGCGCCGGAGCCGACGAGAAGTTTCGTAGCATACCTTGCGTCACAGGGGCCACCAAGTCGCCGATTCCGGAAGGTTGGCCAAGAAAGATTGGCCAAGAAAAACCCAGGCCGCGAGGCCCGGGTTTTCGATTCCTTCAACCGATGGTGTGAGAAGCGTCAGGCGACGCCAAGCCGGGCGCGCATCAGGCCGATACTGTCCATGTCGGCCTGTTCGCGGGCGCTTTCCTCGGCGCGCTCGCGCGCCTGGTCGCGCTCGTCGAGCAGTTCGACCTTTTTCAATTCCTCGAAGGCTTCGCTGAGCAGGCTCTTGGCATCCTCGAGCTGGATGCGCAGTTCGTCGGCGGAGCGGGTCAGGTTTTCCCGGCGCTGGATCGCGGCCTTGGCGTAGGTCGGATAGGCGAAGTGCGAGGGGTCGTTGATTCCGGCCCGCTCCTGCTCGGTCTGGATTTCGCGCTCGAGATCAACCGACATGCGCTGGAAGTCGGCGATCATGCCTTCGATCTGGGTAACCCTTCGGCGCTTCTCGTCGACCTGAAATTTCTTCAGGCGGATCAGCGTTTCTCGTGACTTCATCGACTCATACTCCCCAGAAGTCCCAATCTGAACGCGGGACGGAGCCGGCTCCCTCGGGGGACCCCACCGGCGTCGTTAATCATGTGCCGGGGATGATGGCCTGACAAAGTTAGCGTTCCGTTTCCAAATTGGCGAGGATCTGCGCCAACTGGCGGTAGCCGTCATCAAGGCTCGAGTTTTCGTCCTTGGCCTGGCGCAGAAAGGCTTCCAGCGGCTCGTGCAACCGGATCGCCTCGTCGACCTCCGGGCTCGAGCCTGCCCGATAGGCGCCAAGCCGGATCAGTTCCTCCATGTCGGCGTAGGCCGCCATCACCTGGCGGCCCCGCATGATGATGGGAAGATAGTCGGGATTGGCCGATCGCGGCATGGTGCGCGAGACCGATTTAAGAATATTGATCGCGGGAAACCGTCCGCGCTCTGCAATCGAGCGCTGCATCACGACGTGGCCGTCCAGAATGCCGCGCACCGCATCCGCGATCGGTTCGTTATGGTCGTCGCCGTCGACCAGCACCGTGAAAATGCCGGTGATGGTGCCGACGCCGGTGCCCGGCCCTGCCCGTTCCAGGAGTTTTGGCAGTTCCGTGAACACCGTCGGCGTATAGCCTTTCGCGGTCGGCGGCTCGCCGGCCGACAGCCCGATCTCGCGCTGCGCCATCGCAAAGCGCGTGACCGAATCCATCAGGCACAGCACGTCCTTGTCCTCGTCGCGGAAATATTCTGATATCGCCAGCGTCAGGTAGGCGGCCTGCCGCCGCATTAAGGCGGGCTCATCGGATGTCGCCACCACCACGACCGAGCGCGCCAGGCCTTCGTCGCCAAGATCCTCCTGCAGAAATTCCTGCACCTCGCGGCCGCGTTCGCCGATCAGGCCGATGACGGTGATATCGGCATCGACATTGCGCGCCAGCATCGACAGCAGCACCGATTTGCCGACACCGGAACCGGCGAAGATGCCGAGCCGCTGGCCGCGGCAGCAGGTCAGGAACGTGTTGAGCGCCCGCACGCCGAGATCGAGCGGCGCCCCGACGCGCTTGCGCGAATGCGCGGGCGGCGGCGCATTGCGATAGGGCATCGGCGACGGGCCTTGCACCAGCGGCCCCTTGCCGTCGATCGGCTCCCCCATGGCGTTGATGACGCGGCCGAGCCAGGCCGGCGACGGCCGCACCTGGCTTGCCGCGGTCGCAATGACCGCGCGGCAACCACGCCGGACGCCGTCGAGTCCACCGAACGGCATCACGACAGCATTGCTGCCGGAAAAGCCGATTACTTCGGCCGAGATCAAGCGGCTTCCGCCGGTCTCGATGACGATGCGGGCGCCGACCGACATCGCATGGATAGGCCCCGCGATCTCGACCATCAGCCCGCGCACGCCCACAACGCGGCCATATATATTGACGCCGTCGATATCGCCGATCTGCTCCGCGAGCGCCTTCATTGCGAAAACCTTAAGTTTCCGCGCTTTAACGGAGGGCGCTTAACCTCGTGTTTACCCGCATCATTAATCATTGCGTCACTGTCTTTGGTGACTGAGAGCGCTTGCCCGTCAGAAGAAGGGCTAAACGCGGGAGTCGGTTAGGCCCGTCTCTTAATCTGGAACCTGAGTGGGCACTGTGGAGAAAAGCTGCTTCCGAGCAACATCTTAGGGCGATTCGCTAGAAATTGCACTTAAAGAGCTTGCGAACCGGAATCAGATTTTGTTAACCATGTGTCTGTCAGGATCCGAATCAGTTGTTAAAGGCGTTTTGAGTGCCGCAAGTGCGGCCGACCTGACGCCCGGAGCGGCGGACTAAAGGGGACTGGCATGCGCGTTTTGCTGATAGAAGATGACAGCGCCGTCGCGCAGTCGATCGAATTGATGCTGAAATCCGAGAGTTTCAACGTCTACACGACGGATCTCGGAGAAGAAGGCGTCGATCTGGGTAAGCTTTACGATTACGATATTATCCTTCTCGACCTCAACCTGCCCGACATGTCCGGCTACGACGTGCTCAAGCAGCTCCGGGTATCGAAAATCAAGACTCCCATTCTGATCCTCTCCGGCCTCGCCGGCATCGAGGACAAGGTCAAAGGTCTCGGCGTCGGCGCCGACGACTACATGACCAAACCGTTCCACAAGGACGAGCTGGTTGCCCGCATCCACGCGATCGTGCGCCGTTCCAAGGGTCACGCCCAGTCGGTCATCCAGACCGGCGATCTCGTGGTCAATCTCGACACCAAGACGGTCGAGGTCGGCGGCCAGCGGGTTCACCTGACCGGCAAGGAATACCAGATGCTGGAGCTGCTCTCGCTCCGCAAGGGGACCACGCTGACCAAGGAAATGTTCCTCAACCACCTCTATGGCGGCATGGACGAGCCCGAGCTGAAGATCATCGACGTCTTCATCTGCAAGCTGCGCAAGAAGCTCGCGAACGCCTCCGAAGGCCGCAACTTCATCGAGACCGTGTGGGGCCGCGGCTATGTGCTGCGCGAGCCGCACGAGGTGGACGAGCGCATCCCCGCCTGATCAGGGCTTACGGCGAGCCGCAAGGCTCACTCCTCCCGGCTGGACCCCGCCCGAAATGGCGGGGTTTTTGTTTGGGCAGTGTTTCTGTTTGGGATTGAACCCGCCACTCGGATGCGTCGACTGACAGATCGTGTGAACCTACCGGAACGCACGAGTCGGGGCGAAATTCATTGATCCTGCAATTCCTCGCCGGGCTGCCAGCGTTCCTGGTTTACTTCTGCACGGCGATTGTCGCCGTGGTGGCTTACCTGTTCGTCTACACCCGCGTCACGGCGCACAACGAGTTCGATCTGATCCGCGCCAATGAGCCGGCCGCCGCGATTGCGCTGGGCTTGAGCCTGCTCGGCTGCCGCTGGTCAGCGCTATCACCCATTCGGCCAATGTCTGGGATTGCCTGATCTGGGCCGCGATCGCGCTGATCGTGCAGATCATCGTCTATTACCTCGTCAGGGTTCCGGTGCCGAACCTGTCGAAGCGGATCGCATCGGGCGAACTCGCCGCCGCGATCTGGCTCGGGCTGTCCTCGCTGGCCGCAGGCGCGATCAACGCCGCTTGCATGACCTACTGACCATGGCGAACAATTCAGAGCCTGAATTCGGCAAGCGCAAACCGGTCTCGGTGCCGGCGGCGCCGCGTCCCGTTCCGCCGCCGCCGGCCAAGCGTTCGGGCCATGTCGCACTCCTGCTCATGGGCACGTTCGCGGTCGGCGCCACCGCCTACACGCTGATGCCGAGCCGCACTTGCGAGCAACCAAACCCGAACTTGGCATCGCCGACGCAAAACACCGCCGAGTGCTCCTCCCGCAGCTCTTCCTCGGGCCATGGCGGCAGCTCCAGCGGCGGCTCGTCGCGCAGCGGTTACTATGGCAGCGACTCCTCCTCCTCGAGCCATTCCTCCTCCGATTCCGGCTCACACGCGGTGCAGCGCGGCGGCTTCGGCTCCTTCGGGCATGCCATCGGCTTCTCAGGCGGTTGAGTTTCATGCAGCGGATCGTCTGCTTCGAACGTGACGACTGGCCCGCCACCGCCGAAAGCGTCGGGTTTACTTTTCACACCGTCAATGGCGAACGCTATTGGGATGAACGGGCCTATTACGCGTTCACGCTGCAGGAAATCGAACGGCGGATCGAGGCGCCCACCGCCGAGATCGATACGATGCGCCTTGAGCTGGTCGGCCGCGTGATCAACGACGAAAAATATTTGCGCCGATTGAAAATACCCGAAGCGTTCTGGCCGCTGATTTCCGAAAGCTGGCGCCGCGATGATGCCAGCCTCCACGGCCGGTTGGACCTTAGCTATGACGGCTGGAGCCCGGCGAAACTGCTGGAGTACAACGCCGATGCGCCGACCTCGATTTTCGAAGCGGCGGTTTTTCAGTGGGCCTGGCTCGAACAGGCGATGGAGCGCAACATCATCCCGAAGCGCGCCGACCAGTTCAATTCAATCCACGAGCGCCTGATCGACGCCTGGAAGAAATATGGCAGCGCCAAGCATCTTCATCTCACAGGAATGACCGACAATGCCGAGGATAACGGTACGCTGGCCTATCTGCAGGACACTGCGAGCCAAGCCGGATTGAAGACGACATTGATGGACATCAAGGAAGTCGGGTTGGATGGCAATGGCCGCTTCGTCGATCTCCGCGACCGCGCCATCGAGCTCGCCTTCAAGCTCTATCCCTGGGAATGGATGTTCCACGACACGTTCGGCGAAAAACTCGCAACCGCGCCGACCCGCTGGATCGAATCGCCATGGAAGGCGATCCTCTCCAACAAGGGCATCCTTCCTCTGCTGTGGGAGATGTTTCCGAAGCATCCCAATTTGCTGCCGGCCTATTTCGAGGATGATCCGAAGGCGGCACTGCTCGGCTCCTCGTTCGTGCGCAAGCCGCTCTATTCGCGCGAAGGCGCCAATGTTGCGCTCGTCAGCGCCGGCACCACGCTGGCGGAGCAGCAGGGCCCCTATGGGGCGGAAGGATTCATCCGGCAGGCTTTCGCGCCGCTGCCGAGCTTCACCGACCTATACCCGGTGCTCGGGAGCTGGCTGGTCGATCACACGCCATGCGGCCTGTCGATCCGCGAGGACCAGAACCCGATCACCGGCAACACGTCGCGTTTCCTGCCGCACGCGATCTTGTAGCGCGGCAACATGCCGAGGTGCAGGCTGAAGAACAGGGTCAGCCCGCCGCGGCAACCGCCCGCAGGGTTTGCGGCACCAGGGTCGACGCCCCCACCCGCATCACCGGTGCGATGTTCGGACGATAAAGTCCGCGTCGCTCCGGATAGGGCTTGAAGCTGTTGGTGATGCCGACCACCGATTCGGCAGCGCCCAGCGCCAGCACGCCATCGGACTCCAGCATCCGCGAGAGCCGCTCGAAGATGTTAGCCTTGGTATTCTGATCGAAATAGATCAGCACGTTGCGGCAGAAGATGATGTCGAACACGCCGAGATGGGAGAAGTCCTGCAGCAGGTTGAGCTGACGATGTTGCACCATGCTGCGGATCTCGGCGTTGATCTGCCAGAGCTCGCCGTTCTGGGTGAAATATTTCACCAGCAACTGGATCGGCAATCCGCGCTGCACCTCGAACTGGCTGAAGATACCGGCCTTCGATTTTTCCAGCACCGCCTGCGACAGGTCGGTCGCGACGATCTCGGTGCGCCAACCGGACAGCAGGGATCCCGCCTCCTTCAGGCACATCGCGATCGAATATGGTTCCTGCCCGCTGGAGGAAGCTGCGCACCAGATGCGTAAAGCGCGGCGGGCCGCACGCGCCTGCACCAGCGCCGGAATGACCGCTTCCCGCAAATGATCGAACGGAATCTTGTCGCGGAAGAAAAACGTCTCGTTGGTGGTCATCGCCTCGACCACCTCCGCCGTCAGCGCGTTGGCCCCGCCCTTCATCTTCTCGACGAGTTGGGAAATGCCGGGCAGGCTGGACTTGCGGGCCAACGGCAGCAGCCGGCTTTCGACCAGATATTGCTTGTCGGCCGAAAGATCGAGCCCGGAGCGCTCTTTCAGAAGCTTACGCAGATACTCATAGTCTGAAGGCGTCACGAACGATCTCCCGAAAACAACCGAACCAGTTTTGGCGCGATGTGATTGAGCGGCAGAACCGCCGCGCAAATACCTGCATTGGCGGCCGCGCCCGGCATGCCCCACACCACGCTGGTCGCTTCGTCCTGGGCAATCACGCTGCCGCCGGCGGCAACGATCTCCTTGCCGCCGCGCATGCCGTCGGAGCCCATGCCGGTCAGAATCACCGACATGATGCCGCCCTGCCAGACGTCGATGGCGGAGTTGAACAGCGGGTCCACCGCAGGCTTGCAGAAATTCACCGGCGGCCCGTCGTCGAGCGCGATCGTGGCGTCCGCGCCATGGCGCACGACGCGCATGTGGCGGCCGCCCGGCGCAAGATAGATCCGGCCGGGCTTGACGATCTCGCCGTCAACGGCCTCATGCGCCGATCGACGGCTCGCACGTGCCAGATGCTCGGCGAGAATCGTGGTGAAGGTTGGCGGCATGTGCTGGGTGATCAGCACCGGAAAACGATCGATCACCGGACCGATGTCGGCGACCAGCGCCATCAGCGCCTGCGGGCCGCCGGTCGACGAGCCGATCAGAAGCACACGCGGCGCCAGCATGCTGAAGGGCCGGCGCGCCAGTGGCAGTTGCGCAACCGGTGCGGCGACCGGATGAATGGATACCTCGCGCGCCCGCTCGGCTGGTGCCGGAGCCGGGCTCGCGCCCGGCGACGCACGGCGGCGGGCCCTGGCGCCCAGATGGCGAATCTTCTGGATCAGATCGTGGTGGAAGGTCTCGGCAGCGGTGGCCTCGCGCGTGCTCTCCGGCTTTGGAATGTAGTCGGCGGCGCCGAGCGAGAGCGCCTTGAAGCTGATCTCCGCATTGCGGCGGGTCAGCGTCGACGCCATGATGATGACGAGGTCGCGCTTCTTCGCAAGCAACTGGGGCAGCGCCGAAATGCCGTCGAGCTCCGGCATTTCGATATCGAGCACGGCGACATCGGGCTTGATGCGATCGATCTGGTTGACGGCGTCGAGGCCGGTGCGCAAGGAGGCGGAGACCTCCATGTCCGGCTCGGCGCCGATCCAGCGCGAGATCATCCCGCGTATCACGACGGAGTCGTCGACCACCATCACGCGCAGCTTGTCTTGCCTTGTCGAGATTGGCGGTGGAGACTTCGTTAACGCAACACTCATTACTTCACCCGACCCAACTCAAGCGGCACACTTGCAAAACCGACGCCGACGGCCGTTGAGCCGCCGGGATCACATAGAGATCAGATCAGGCCGACTTCCTGGAACTTCGCCGTGACGATGTCCTTGTCGAACGGCTTCATGATGTATTCGTTGGCACCCGCATGCAACGCACGCGCGATGTGCGCGACGTCGTTTTCGGTGGTGCAGAACACCACCTTGGGCGCGTCGCCACCGGGCATGCGGCGCAGATTGCCGAGGAATTCGTAGCCGTCCATGACCGGCATGTTCCAGTCGAGCAGGACTGCCTCGGGCATCGCGCGCTTGCAGACTTCAAGCGCCTTCTCGCCGTCCTCGGCTTCGACGATCTGAAAGTCGAGACCTTCGAGGATACGTCGTGCGACCTTTCGGATGACGCTCGAGTCATCAACGACCAGACATGTTTTCATTTTAGGGCTCCACCTACATCAATTCCCAAGAGGGATGTTTCCGTACCGGGTTGGATTTTCATGCCGCCATCAGGTCGGGTATGATTTCGAGGACGCGATCGACGTCGAGGACGACCATGAGCTGGCCGTCGAGGCGGTGCACGCCGCCGGCGAGCTTGGCCATGCGGGGGTCGAGATTGACGG
>NZ_LLYA01000089.1 GCF_001440415.1 Bradyrhizobium retamae | reverse complement strand
TTACATCTTGTCAATGATCGCCTGCTCCTTGGCATGAAAGGCAGTATCAGCGAGTTCGAGCTCGGCGTGCTGCGCGCGAGAATGCTGGATGCCGCCCGGTCCAAGGCCAGCCGGGGCGAGCTGCGGTTATCGGTTCCGTTCGGCTACATTTGGCACCGTGAAGCGGGGCTTGGTCTCGATCCCGATCTACGTCTCCAGGAAGTGATCCGACTCATCTTCAGCCGCTTCCGCAAGCTCGGCAGCGCGCGCCAGGTGTTGCTCTCGATGAAAGCGGATCAGATCCACTTCCCGCGGCCCTCTAACGAAGGTCGCATGACCAGCTTCGACTGGGTGGCGATCCGCTACCGCAACGTCATCGCGGTTCTCAAGAATCCGTTTTACGCAGGGTTTACGTGTACGGGAAAAGCGAGAAACGCACCGCCATCGTCGAAGGGAGGGCACGGCGGAGCTACGGGCATGGCAAGCCGATCGGGACATGGGAGGTGATGATCAAAGATCATCACGAAGGCTATATCGGCTGGGCCGAATATGAGCGCAACCAGAAGCAACTCGCCCTCAATAATTACGGTCGTGCCGGAGGCGCAAAGTCCGGCCGGGTGGCAGGGCACTCCTGTCGGGGGATGATGACCTGCGGGCGATGCGGGCGGCGGCTGAGCGTTGCCTACACTGGCAATCCGCGGCGCCGACCGGTATATCGCTGCGACAAGCCAAACCTTATGATGGGTCTGCCCCCGGTGCATGACCTTCGGCGGCCCGCGCGTCGATGCCGCGATCGCCCGGGAGTTGTTGCAGGCGGTGGAGCCAATGGCGATCGAAGCCGCGTTCGAGGCGGAGCGGATGCACCGGGAACAACAGGAAGACCAGCAACGCATCCTGGACATGGAACTGCAGCAGGCCCGCTATGAGGCAAGCCTGGCCGAGCGTCGCTACGCCGCCTGCGATCCTGACAATCGTCTCATTGCCGCGCAGTTGGAGAAGAACTGGGAGGCCGCGCTCCGGCGTGTCCGGTATCTGGAGACACGCCAGCCCGCTGAAAGGCCATCAGACGTCAAGGTCGATCCGAGCGCCTTCACCAATCTGGCGGACAATCTATCGGCGGCGTGGAATGCGCCAGGTGTTACGATGCGTGCCCGCCAGCAACTGCTGCGGACATTGATCACCGAGATCGTCGTCGATGTCGATGATGATGCGCGCGATGTCGTGCTCACGATCCATTGGCGTGGTGGCCAGCACTCCGAGCTGTCCACAAGCCACGAACTGGTGAACATGGTTGCGCAACGACCGAAGACGCTTTGGCGGTCATGCGCAGCATGGCCGGCCGCTGGTCTGACGAACATATCGCCGCGTCGCTTAACCGAATTGGCTTGCCCACCGGTCAAGGCAAGACCTGGACGGCGCACCGCGTCGCTTCCGTTCGACGCGTGCGTGGAATCCATGCCTATCGATCCGCGGAAAAAGATGGCGAATGGCTCACCATGACCGAAGCGGCAAAGGTTTTAGGCGTCACAAACCACGCGATACGGCGCCTTATCAAAGCCGGTGTCCTTCCGGCTCTGCAGGTTGTTCCCGGCGCACCGCATCAAATCCGTGCCGACGACCTGGCATCTGAGCCGGTCAAAACGGCGGTGGCCCGGAAAGGTCGCCCGTGTCGCGTTGTCGACGCGGGCACGCTTCCAATGTTTACAGACACTTGACGAGGGAGTGCATAATGACTCGCGCATCGCTTGTGGCCGGATCGCGCGCTCGACGGTTTTGGAGTCGAGCTCGATGCGACCGTCGCTCAGGAAGCGCTCGAGAGTGGTGCGCCTGGATGTGGCATACCGGATCGCCTCAGCGAGCTTGGATTTGCCGGACAGGCGAGGCAGTTCCTTCTCCCACAGATCGAAGAGCGTTTCGACGATGGTGGCAGACTTTTCCTGGCGTGCTTTCACCCGAGTTGCGGGATCCTGGCCACGGATGTCGGCTTCGATCGCCCATAGCCCGGCTGCGAGCAATGCGGCCGCCTCGAGCCCTTCAAACCGCCGATAACCAGCCATCCGTCGGACCACGGCGCCGTTCTTCTGTTCGACAAACGCCTGGTCGTTCTT
>NZ_LLYA01000088.1 GCF_001440415.1 Bradyrhizobium retamae | reverse complement strand
GCTACAACGCCCAGGCCGCGGTCGATGGTGCCCATCAGATCATCGTGGCGCAGACGCTGACCGGTTCCTCCAGCGATCAGGCGCAACTGGCGCCGTTGCTCGACGGGATCAGGGCCAATCTGGGGACCAATCCCGACGAAGTGTCGGCCGACGCCGGCTACTGCTCCGACGCCAATCTTCGCACGATCAAACGGCGGCGCATCGAGGGCTACATCGCCACCGGAAGGCAGAAGCACGGCACCAAATCCGCCACCGCGAAAAAGGCTTCAAGACCCGGCTCGCTGATCGCCAGGATGAGCACCAAGCTCAAGCGCGCCGGCTACCGAAGTCGCTACCGCTTGCGCAAGCAGATCGTCGAAGCCGTCTTCGGACAGATCAAACAGGCAAGAGGGTTCAGGCAATTCCTGCTGCGCGGCATCGAAAAGGTCAGCGCAGAATGGGCGCTCATCTGCACCGCTCACAACCTCGTCAAGCTCGCAAGGGCCGCCTGAGCCGCCATTATCAAGATAAAACTGCCTTCCCAAAGCTAACTGGACAGGCTCCTAGCAATCCAATCAGGGTGGCCAACGTCCGCCCCCGGTGAGGCGTTGCAGGCGAGATGCGGCTACAGGCAGCCATGAGCGACGCCAACTCAGCGTCGCTTAGAATGTGAGGTGGAGGGATCGCCCGTGACCTGGGAAGCGCCCGCCGGTCGAGGGCTTCCGTTCTTGCGTCGTAGATGACGAGATACCCGCAAAAGCGGCGGAGCACTCCATGACGAATGGCGCGGCCGTTAGCCGGGCCGCTGAACGACAAGACGAAGTTGAGCACCATGTCCCTCGTGACGGGGCCATCCAGCTCGCTTGACTGAACGTAGCGGACGAAAGCCCGCAACGTGCCAGCCTGCTTATAGAATGTGTATCCGAGCGAGCGGCGCAGCTCGATGTATCGTTCAACCTTCTCGGCCAAGAATCCCGCGTAGGCTCTCATGACGCCGCTCCCGGAAAGGGCAGCGCGACATCGACAAGCTGCGGCAGCGCGACCTTTGCGTAGATGGCGGTCGTGTTGATGCTCCGATGGCCGAGTAAATCTGCAACCTCGTTGATCGGCCGTCGTTGCTCCACGAGCTGTGTCGCCAAGCTATGGCGGAGTAGGTGGGCGCCAGCAGGACCCGTGAGCACTACACCGCCGTGCTCGAGGCGGCGCCGGACGATCTTTGAAATGGACCCGGGACAGCTGAATGGTCGAGGTGGCGGCGCGAACGAGAGGAACACATGGGGGTTGTCGATCTTGGGTCTGGCCTGCAGAACATAGTCGGCGAGCGCAGCGCCGGCCTCCTCCAAGAGCGGCGCCACCCGGTCGCGCTTCCCCTTGGTCGAACGATGACTTCCCCAGCTCGCCAGTGGATGTCTTGTAGCTTGAGCGTGCGAATCTCTTTGTTGCATATCCCTGTCGTGGCAAGCAGCAGCAGTAGTGCTCGGTCGCGAACACCAACAGGGGTCGTCACGTCGATCGCGCTGATGGCGCGCTGAATATCCTCCCAGGCAAGGCGCGGCGGCAGGTGCGCTAATCGCCAATGAGGCGTCCTTGGAACGGACGGTGCGAGATCCTGGTTGTGATGTCCAGACCAATGCAAAAAGCGCAAAAACGTTCTGATGTATGAGATCGCCGCGGTCCGTGTGGCCTGGTTGGCCGAAAGCGACAGCTGATGTTGAACGAGGCTGAGGACGTGCTGACCGTTTAGCGTCTTAAGATCTTGTCCCGGAAAATGATCGCGGAACGAGCTAAGAAAGCGTCGCGCGCCCAATAGGATCCCTTCGCACTCCAAGCCCTTCACACCGTGCAAATAGCCAACATATGCGGCAATCAGAGTGGCGTCGCGATCTACTGTTAGAGGTAGGACTGGAATGGAAAATCGCTCCGGCGCCAGCCGTCGCGCGTGCTCGATCGCAGTTGCGGCAGCAATGCGGGGAGATGCGGTTGGAAAGCCCTGAAGAAAGAGATCAATGACTTCTTGTGTGATCGGCCCGGTTGCTGAGACCCCGGCAGCGAACTCGCTGAACCGAGCAAGGCGATTAATATAAAGCTTGGCTGAGTAGAGAGCGTTTTTAGATTGGCGGCGCGTGGTTCGGTACCCAACACGAGCACTCGCGAGGGGCGCCGGTAATCTA
>NZ_LLYA01000087.1 GCF_001440415.1 Bradyrhizobium retamae | reverse complement strand
GGAATCCGTGATCACCATCGCCTGGAACACCTGATCACCATCCCTGGAATGCGCAGGCAGGGCAAGTATCAGCCGCGCCCGCGCCGTCTCCGCAATCCGGACCAGCTCCGACGGCGCGAGCACTACCACCGTGCCGTGGGCGAGTTCAGAAATGTAAGCTTGACAACAAACTGCAATTAAAGGGCCGAATGACAGGCGGCAGCGAAGGTAAAAGCCCATGCGACGCGATCACGGCCACGGAAGCTGGTCTTCTCCTGCCCGGCGACTGTCTTGATCCAGCCGAATGCCTCCTCGATGCGCTTGCGGATGCGCTGGCTGATGGCATCCGCCGTGCCGGTTTGTTCGCCCCTCGATCGCGGAACTGCGGCCGCTCGTGTTCTGCGCAACATGCGGCGGCACGTTCATCGACCGCAGCTCGTTAACGAAGTCTTGCATCGTAGGTTTTGTCCGCGTCAAGCGTGATCGCTGTCGGCCGGTCGGCATGCGGCTCGATCATGTGCAGCGCGGCCACCCGTTCGGCATGCCCGTCGGCCTGCGTCAGGCAGGCGTCGACCAGCAGACCGTGGCGGTTCTCCATCAGCCCATGGCCGATGAAGCACAGCTTCGTCTCCTTGCCTTTACCCTTGCGGTAGAGCCTGACATCGGGATCGGTGTCGAAGCACGGGTGTCGTTCGAGCGTTTCTGGCCATGGAACTCCGCGTCGGCCGTTCCGATTGGTGATCGGACATCGCCTGCTTGCCCCGCGCAATTCCGCGATACAAGCGCATGCATCAAGTTTTCGAGCCAATGCGTGCCAGCCTCCATAGTCGCGAGTTGAACTTGGCAGAGTTGACAGTGATCTTGAAGGCGCGCATTACCTTGCGGCGATTTGTTGGCTGCCCGCACCCCTCCACGCCGGCTGTTGTTTGGTCGCGCCGCCTGTCGCGCTCGATGCCGCGACGATCTTCGAGGGCGCCCGCGCTTAGACGGTCTCAACTGCTAGCAAACCTCGCCCGCCTTTATCGGTCTTACCGATTGTCCGGGTGCGGGCACACCCGTATCCGTCGACGGAGGGATGACGCGAATTGAGTCGACGTCCTTTTGAAGTGCTCAAATCCGTGCCTTATGTTGATGTAGTGGGCAACGAGGAAATGCGGCTCGGTTTTGCCATCGAAGCCCGGGAACTTGACGCTCTTTCCGAACGGACCGAGGTCGCTCGCTAGTTGTTCCTTGTCCTTCTCCGAAAGAGCATGGTAACCGCTCTCAAGGAACCGCCACATCTCCAAGTAGTCGCAAGTCTCGCGGACCTCTCGCGGAGCTTCGGAGTGCTCGAATGGAATGCCGCTCCGCTCCCAATCGGAACCTCCACAGATGGCCGCCGTAAATCGTATTGCAATGAAGCACGGATCGAACTCACCCTTGAGCTTCATCGCTTTGTACATATCGCAAAGCATTAAGAGGATTAATTTCTCGCCATCGCTAAGCTTCATGGCCAGATTCTCCTGCTGGTCGAGACGGATGGTATTTCATCTCGCAGCCAACTGGAAGCAGCGCGGGCGTAACTTGGGCGTCGGTGAACGTGTGAGAAGAGCCGACGCTGTCCCTATCGCGCCCGCGCTGCCAGAGAAGTCAGTGGCGACGTGACTCGGCGCTGGGGCGTGCCGCAAGCGCCGTCCCTACCGCGCGCCGCCAACTTTAACAGCCGGCCACCGCCTCAGCTTGCTACGCTGACCTGCCGCCCTGGGAGGGCAGCCAGAGCTTGCCGCCGGATTGTATCACCCGAAAGACGCGCGACGCACCTACCAGGATTGGTTGGTCACCATGCCGCCCATGTCTGAACGACTGCTGTTGGTTTACGGATCAAATGGCAAGCCCGCATCAGGCGGCCTTTTGGTGACTGATCCGGCCAGTAATGTCCGATCAATGCCGCGGTGTCGCTCGATCAACCGCCTTCCACAAGGTCGGCCAATTCGAGCCGCAGCATCTCGTCATCCTCAATCGCTCGCGCCGGTCAGGCGATTATCGGCGATAACACAGCTGTCGTGGGGCATTGCCAACGCCACGGCCAGATTTACTGCGCGAGCAAGCGGATTCGGAGTCGCCGACTTGCTGCAGAGGACGGCCAAAGGCCGCCCCCCTAATCCTGGAGATCGCCACCCGTACAGGACGGGGCGCATCCACATCAGCCCCTCAGTCGGTTCTGCAGTGCCTGCCGATCGACGACGAGGTTGTCGA
>NZ_LLYA01000086.1 GCF_001440415.1 Bradyrhizobium retamae | reverse complement strand
TCGAGACGGCGCTGGCGACGATCTGGGCCGAGCTTCTGGGTGTTGAGCGGGTCGGACGGAACGACCACTTCTTCGAACTGGGCGGCCACTCGCTCTTGGCGGTGCAGCTGATCGAGCGTCTGCGGCGGCTGTCGCTGGGGGTGGAGGTGCGGACTTTGTTCGCCAGGCCGGTGCTGGCGGATCTGGCCGCGAGCCTGCGCAGTCATCACGACGTGGCGGTGCCGGCCAACCTGATCACGGCAGAGAGCCGCTCGATCACGCCGCAGATGCTGCCGCTGATCGAGCTGACGCAGGGAGAGATCGACCGGCTCCTCGCCACGGTGCCCGGCGGCGTCGGCAACATCCAGGATATTTATGCCTTGTCGCCGCTGCAGGACGGCATCCTGTTCCATCATCTGTTGGCCCGCCAAGGCGATCCGTACCTGCTGGTGTCGCAGATGGCGTTTGCCGACCGTGGCGTGTTGGACCGCTATCTTGCCGCGGTTCAGCGGGTGGTGGACCGGCACGACATCTTAAGGACGTCGTTTGTCTGGGAGGGCCTGTCGCGCGCGGCCCAGGTGGTGTGGCGGAACGCGCCACTCAATGTGACCGAGGTCGAGCTGGATGGCTCCGGCGGTGCTGGCCACGCGCAGCTCAGGCTGAGGTTTGATCCGCGCCAGCACCGCATCGATCTTGGCCGGGCCCCGCTGTTGCGGTTTGTGATCGCGCGCGAGCCCGGCAGCGCGCGCTGGCTGCTCTTGCAGCTGCAGCATCATCTGATCGGGGATCACACGACGCTGGAGGTGATGCATGCCGAGGTTAAGGCCGTACTCGGCGGGCGCGACCATGAGCTGGCCGCCCCGCAGCCGTTCCGCAACCTGGTGGCGCAGGCGCGCCTGGGCGTTGGTACCAAAGCGCATGAAGAGTTCTTCCGGGGACTGCTGGGGGACATCGATGCGCCGACCACGCCGTTTGGCTTAAGCGAGGTCCACGGCGACGGCTGCGGGGTTCATGAGGCGCATCGGAGGCTGCCGCAGGCGCTCAACGCGCGATTGCGCAGCCAGGCGCGGCGGCTTGGGGTGAGCCTGGCCAGCCTGTGCCATCTGGCGTGGGGACAGGTGGTGGCGCGCAGCAGCGGCCGCGAGCAGGTGGTGTTCGGCACGGTGCTGTTTGGCCGCATGCATGGCGGCGCGGGTGCCGACCGCACCATGGGCCTGTTCATCAACACGCTGCCGCTGCGGCTTGATCTGGACGGCACCGGGGTCGAGGCGAGCGTGCGGACCACGCACGCCCGGCTGGCCGAGCTGCTGGCGCATGAGCATGCCTCGCTGGCGTTGGCGCAACGCTGCAGCGGCGTTGCGGCGCCGGCGCCGCTGTTCAGCGCGCTGTTGAACTACCGCCACACCGCGCCGGCGCTCGCTTGCGGACCGGATGCTGGGCTGGGCGGCGTGGAATGGCTGGGCGGGGAGGAACGCACCAACTATCCGCTGACCCTGTCGGTGGATGATTTTGGCGAGGCGCTCGGTCTGACGGCGCAGGTGGCGGAGCCCGTCTCCGCGGATCGGGTCTGCGGCTACATGCAGCGCGCGCTCGAGCAACTGGCCGACGCGCTGGAGCAGGCGCCGAACACGCCGGTGCGCGAGCTGGATATCCTGCCGTCCGCTGAGCGCGCGTATCTGCTGGAGGAGCTGAACCGGACGGCGGCGCCGTATCCCGAGCAGCAGTGCATCCATGAGCTGTTCGAGGCGCAGGTGCGCCAAGCGCCGGATGCGGTGGCGGTGGTCGATGCGGAGGAACGCGTAAGCTATGGCGAGCTCAATGCGCGGGCGAACCGGCTGGCGCACCACCTGATCGCGCTCGGGGTCAGGCCGGACCAGCCGGTGGCGATCTGCCTTCAGCGCAGCATCGCGATGGTGGTCGGGCTGCTGGCGATCCTCAAGGCGGGCGGGGCGTATCTGCCGCTGGATCCGGCCTATCCGAGCGCGCGGCTGCACCAGGTGCTCAACGATGCGGCCCCACACCTGTTGCTGGCCGATGTGGCCGGCCGCGCCGCACTCGGCAGCGATGCGCTACTCGATCTGACGGTGGTCGATCTGGAGACGGCGACCCCGGCGTGGGCGCAGCTGCCGGCCGCGAACCCGGACCCGCGCGCCCTCGGTCTGACCTCGCGCCATCTCGCCTATGTGATCTACACCTCAGGATCCACCGGAACGCCCAAGGGCGTCATGGTCGAGCATCGGGGATT
>NZ_LLYA01000085.1 GCF_001440415.1 Bradyrhizobium retamae | reverse complement strand
CCGCCATCCTGCCATGATACAGCTCCTCGTTTCGCCGACCGCAAACGAGGAATCCCCCAACAACCCGTCCGTTCCACCAACTCGGTCTGCTCAATAAGCGCAGGTTTCATGGAATCGATCGTCTAGTGTTGCGCGAAGCAGATTGGTCATCGCAGGAGCCCTTCATACGCTACTAGCCGCCAGCCGCATTCAAAATCGAAGAAATTTGGTACCGGCTCACCCGCTAGCCAGCGTTTGATATTATCTACGACGGTAGAGGACACCCGTTCCGCATAGTCTAGACTTGCGGCCAGCTGCAATCACATTGGACATACTGGACATATCCTACAGTAGACTAAGCGGTTCCTCTTCAAACACGTCGAGCATAGCATCGAGCGTGGTAGTTCCGTTTTAAAACCGGTGCGGACCTTCACACTTCTGCCGCTTGCTTCTCATGGAACTGACGTCAGAGAGCTCACACCATCTGCGCCAAACCGATTGCCGACCCGACCCTAGCTCCAGACCAGTGGCGCAACCACCTGCATCGGGATCAACATTGGATCCCGATTGACACGCTGTTCGGATGTCGCTGGCCGGCGCTCGCTATTGGTCCAGATTTCGATCAGCTGGGAGGATTTGCCGCAGGCGTCAGCTGATACTAGGACCTATCCTGACCCCTTCGACATCAACCAAGTTTTGACCGAAGTCGACGTGTCATCCCGTAGATCATTTTATTCGATCGTAATTAACTTGCGGGGATAGTTCGCCAGTATCTCCGGCTTTCCCTTGGTTATCATGAGGCTTTCAGTAATCTCGATCCCCCAGTCGCCGTACCAGAGCCCGGTCATGAAATGAAAGCACATCCCCGGCTTGAGTTCCGTGTGATCGCCCCTCCGGAAACTTGCCGACGATTCGCCCCAGCCCGGCGGGTAGCCCATTCCAATCGAGTAACCGGTTCGCCCTTCCTTCTTGAGGCCGTGGCGCGCGAGTCCGTCGAAATAGGCTAGCGCTACGTCTTCGCAAGTCTTGCCTGGTACAAGCTGCTCAAACCCAGCCTCCATTCCTTCGAGGACTGCTTTCTCGGCATCAAGAATCTGCTGGGTCGGCTTGCCCAGATAGAACGTCCGAGACAGCGGGACGTGATAACGCTTATGAACGCCAGCCAATTCAAAAAAGATACTCTCGTCCGGCATGATAGGACGGTCGCTCCAGGTCAGATGCGGGGCCGCGGCATTCGCACCTGCGCCGATCAACGGAACGGTGGCAGGATAGTCACCCCAAAATCCTTCGACGCCGCGGATTCCCGCATCGTAGATTTCCGCGGTGAGATCGTTCTGTTTGATTCCCGGACGAAGAACTCTCTCGATCCGCTCGTACATTGCAGTGACGATCTTGCCGGCGCCCCGCATGTATTCCATCTCGCGGGCAGACTTAACAATTCTCTGCCATTTCACCAATCGCGTCGTGTTTTTGAACTTCGCGTTTGGAAGGCTGGCCTCAAGTGCCGCAAAGGCCGCATGCGTAAAGTACGGGACGTCCATTTCAATACCGATAGTCGACGAGCCCCACCCCTTACTGGTGATGATTTCCCCAAGCACGGTCATCGGATGGTAGCGGTCCGATTGAACGTAATAGTCTTCGTAGAACCTAATGCAATCTTCGTCTAGGTAGGTCGTCCTCCTTGCACCGTTCGCGTCTATTTTGCGACCGAACCAGATCAGCGGCCCATCAAGTCGAACAATCGCACACTGGTGTACATAGAAGGACGTGCCATCATAGCCAGTCAGCCAACCAATATTTGCAGGATCGGTGACGATGAGCACGTCGATCCCCTCTCGCTCCATCGCTTTTTGGGTTTTGGCGAGTCGCTCCTGATATTCCGCAATCTCGAATCGCAATTCCGTTGCTGTCATTAGTTACCCCGATTGTTTACATGCGGTCGCTTGTACCGCTGGACACGTGTAATTCTAGCGGCACCCGGATGTTCATTCCCGCAATGTCCCGGGTTACTAGCAGTTATTCTGCACCAAAGAGAGACTGTTTCGCGTTTTCCGTTGCACTGGACTTAACCGGCAGCACTTAACCAGCAACAAAGTGCATTTGCCGCGGTGCGCGATCTCGCGTTCAGAACGTCTATGCAAATCCGGCGCTGGGCGCGATGGTTACGGTCAGACGGTCCAATTCCTCCCTGAACTTGATCTAGCATCAGAGCCGAGAATTCTCGCGGCGTGAGCTGGTCCCGGTTGTCTGAACAGAATTTCCGCCTCGATAAGTGGAGCGTCT
>NZ_LLYA01000084.1 GCF_001440415.1 Bradyrhizobium retamae | reverse complement strand
GGTATCGACGACGTCAATCGCCATCCGGTCATCCACACGTGGTCCCACAAACTCGTCGACGCCGCCTGATATGATTCGAACCAAGAAAACGCTAATCTAGTTCGCTGGGCTAACCGCGCGATGGCACCCGCCTCTTCCGGCCACCTGCTAAAACTGTTCGCCAGGTTTGCCAGGCCATGGTGGGTAAAATCACAGAGTCCGCGCATCGCGATCAGTGTGGAAAAGGACTCCTCAGCGATTACTACTGTGGCTTGGCGAGAGCCCGCCTCCTCCTCCAACTTGCTGAAACCATTTACCAGTTCCTGTTGAATAGAATCAGAGAGTCGCTCGTGGCGGTTCCAAAGCCCAGAACCCGAGGCGAATGGGTTCCCGAGCAAGTTGAGGCTGAAACCCTGGTTGGCGAGAACTAGCTTAGTGAAACGGATTGTTGTGGTTACGGCGAGCAGAGTCAGCAAAGTCTCACCCAGCGAGGCTGACAGTAACCTTCCGCTGGCAAAGTGGCTATCTCTTGGCATGGGACATTTCCTGCCTTCGTGGAGTAGGCATCCAATGGAGAACCTGCCTCGAGGCATTTCTAACCGAGCTGAGCCCCGCAATCTCCTCTAAGAATTGGTAGAGTCCATCAGCTCGTGCAGCGAGGCCGGAGTTTTGATCGGACGCCGACAACCTGAACTATTTTTGATTGAAGTATTGCGCTGCCCGTTCTGCAATTGTCGCCACAGATACATTCGCGGCCTCCGGCGAATCCGGGCTTCCATGTTTGTGAGCACGCGAGGGGCTGGCGGAACCCAAAGTACCCGGGTCATCCGATGAGGTAAGGCGAGAAGTCTTTGAGATCCTTTCCAGATTGGTGCCTCCTGTCCGGGGCGTCATATCCCGAACTCTGTCTGCGAACTTAGCGAGCGCTTTCGGCGCAATGCGTCGTTCGTCCCGTGGCTCGCAATACTGAACCCAGGAACTTGCGCTCTTCCGGCCGTGCCACCGCGCTCTCGGCCTCCTTGACCGTCAGCCGCAGCTTGTCAGTCAGAGACCGGGTGATCGAGGCCATGGCCCGCTCGCCGGCGCAATGCCTGCGAACATAGATGTGCAGTCGTCCGCATAGCGACAGAACGGATGCCACGTCGAGCGAGCTCCTTGTCGGTCGATATCCCTTGCGCTTCTCTATCCGTTCACCTCAATCAGGCTGGGTGGAAGACTTTCACTTCCGAGCTATTGAACATGCCCGGCACACGACTGAACCGCTTCGCGGTAGCGACGCGTGGCAACCTGCGGCGATCTTAGTGCATTCCCGATGAAGTTCAGTTGCGAAATTATACAGGCGCTACTTGCAGCGTATTGGTATCGCAAAGGGGCTTCTTATAACTATCCCTCGACAAGAGATGACCGAGAACAGCCAGATTCGGAATTTGGCATCGCATACACCAGGCATCGCATCTCCAACAGGTATCGCTGTCCGCACGCTGCTTCCGCACGCCGGAGGCGTTGTCCCCCGAGCGCGGTCCTATCAAATCTATCTCACGACGCTCGGCGCCGGAAGTAGTCGATTTATTGCGTCGCTATTGGTGAGTCATGTCAAGCGCTGCGATCGCTGTACTCATGAGAGGATTTGCTAAGACCACAGAGATCCATATGAGGCACATACGGGCATCTCGACGGCGATGCCCGCAGTGCCGCTGCGGCACAATGATGATCATCGAAACGCTCGAATACGCCTCCAGTCGTGTTCCTTTTATGGCTTCCTCATGACCGTCATCATCAGCCATTCACCATCACACCGTTCGCCTTGATCGCGTGAGCTTGCTCGATAGATATGACCCCGCAACGAACTTCATCGCACGAAGATCGCCGCAGGTTGCCGCGCGTCGCTACCGCGAAGCGGTTTAGTCCAGACAAACTATACCGAGCCAACTACATGCCGCTCACGGTGAATCTCGGCGAAAACAGCCCATTTGGCATAGTCCGGCACTCGGCATAAACGGCTGAACGAGGTCGATCCGTAGGCCTGGCTCACGGATATGCTCGCCCGCATCGCCGCCCGTCCGGCTCATCGGCAGGACGAATTCGCTGCCTTGGAATTTGGACGTCGGCCTCAGCAGTCTCTGCTCAAGCGGCGTAACCACGCGCTTCAGGGCGTCGGCGAAGACAAGAACTGGCTGCGGGACGTTGCCAAGAGATCGAGGACGGCGTCATCTAGGTCAGCGTTTTCTTGGTTCGAATCATATCAGGCGACGTCGGCGAGTTTGTAGGACCATGTGTGGACGACCGGATGGCGATTGACGTCGTCGATACCAGCCATGATGCGCTCCTTGAGTTCGTGTTTTGAGGCCACCCGGAT
>NZ_LLYA01000083.1 GCF_001440415.1 Bradyrhizobium retamae | reverse complement strand
CGCATCGCGGCTGGCGCAACGTCAAGATAACAGACCGCCGCGCCGCCGTGGACTATCCAACCATCGCCAAAGAGTCAAAATTACTGTGATGAACCACTAGCAAAGGGAAGGCCGGTCTGGAATTTTGACCGCATGTTGCCCATTGGATCAAGCGCGTGTCTTTTCGACGTGGCAGGTTCGCAAGAAGACATCGACAGTGGGTAGTCTGAAGGCGACATTACCGTTATCCGTGCGATCGATGGCACGATCAACGCGGACCGCATAGTGCTTCCAGACCCCACGTACGAAAGCACGTTAAGGGGTCTCCAGAAACATTGCGTTTGGGCGAAGCTACTGGATGACACTCGGCGTTATTTTGCCAGCACTAAACTTGGGCTTCTCGAAGCCGAGCCGCACGACGTAGAATCGATATTCAGTGCGACACCGGGAGACGGCAGAGGGTATATTGGCGGCCGGTTGATCTTTAAGTTTCGCGGATATGACGGCAAGCCATACCGGGCGACCTTCGATGCTGTCTTCGGGCGAGGCGGGTGCTTTGTTGACTTCTTCCGCTACTACGCGGACCTCTTCTGAGTCGGAAAACCGAGGGCCTGCCCCGCAATTGCCGACTGGCAACGGTGCTGTTTGCCCGACGTACATTCCGGCAATGCCGTTTCTCCACTTGGCGTACTTGCGAATGAACGAGGACGCAGCCGAGGCATCGCCTCGATGCTATGGACATTTTCGTTCGTGACGGCAGTCAATTTTCTCGTCCCGACCTTCTAGGCATCTTGATGTCTCCGGCAAGGAGGTCCACACCATCTGAGGATGTCTGCGTCAACGCCTCCCGGTGCGTACGTACCCTCACACGAGAGTGAAACGGCGTACGCGCCACAGGCGTCTGGTATCAGGAAGATTTTCGGCTCCGAACCATGTCGACAAAGCGACGCATGCAGATGCTGCGCGCAGACTTCATCTTCTTGGAGGCGGCCCGTCCATGCGAAGTCGTAGGAGAGCACCATGCTCGTCGCTGGCTGATTTGGACAACACTGCCCTTAACCTGCCAGAGGCGATCGGTCGGAGATCAGGCGTTGTATTTGCGCGCTCGCCTATATCGAGCTCAAGTCGTCACAGCTGAACCAATGGAGCCAATGCCGCGCGACCACCTTGGGATGCAACAGGTATCAACCACCGCGGCGCCATGCGCGCCATCCGCAGGATCGTAAGCAGCGGCTGATCGTCGACGGCAGCAGCGATGCCGGGCGCGCGAAAATAGACTGGGAAGTCGCGCAGAGCCTATCTCGATCCTCGCCGCGAAAAACGCCGGCATCAAGATCAGCCGTGGGTCATGTGCGCTCGCTGACGAACGCCGTGTCGGGGAGCTGATCTCATTCAGCGATCCCGCCCGCAATCCGCTTGACGTGTTTTGCAACCCCAAGCTTCGCGTCCGAGCCGTTCATGTCGGGGAGACCGATGAACGGCTTTCCTACCGGCGCGCTCGGGATGGGCCACGTCGTGCTGAACTGTCGAGGACGTCGAAGCCCTTGCTGCCATTTTATCGTGGCGTGCCGGGCTTCAAGGTGTGGGACATCGGCTTGAGGCAGTTTGGATTGTACTTCTTCCACCGCAATGACGGAACTTAAGCCGGCAAGGAGATTGGCGAGATTTTCGCCAAAAAGGGGAGGTGGGTTACGTCTTCTCGATCGGCACTTTCCTGCAGCAGTTCTAGATCTATGGCGTCGAGTTTCTCGAAAGCGGCAACCGCGTCGGCATGAAGCGCAAGGAGCTCGAGCCGGCACCATCTCGCCTTTCATGTTAGCGTTCCCGTTGATAGTCCGTTGGTTGTTCTCATAATCGTCCCAGGAGATATAGCCCTCGTGATGATCGCGAATCAGCACCTCCCAATCCTGTTGGGGGCGGCGCACACTGCGCGTGATCAGTTAAGGCCGGCTTCGACACGAACCTCCGATCCGGTTCAACCAAATACATAGGCGCCGGCGTAAACAGGGTTCGTCAACAGCCGATGGATCGTATTGTAGCGGGGCAACTGCCTTTCCACCACTCGACCTCGAGGACGGTACGCAACAATCGGCATCTTGACGCCTTGATCGCAGAACCAAATGGCAACCTGGCGGACGCTGGCGAATTCTGCAAATTTGTGGAATGCCAATGGAGCGCTTCGCGCACGCGCTTGTCGGGATCCAGCTCCAGCCGATCGTCGGCGCTGCGCACATAACCGACCGCCACGCGCTGCTTTGAGGCGCAGCGCTTCCTGCGAGCGCTGGCGTAAGATCGACGGTTCGAGCTCGCTGAATGTTCCCTTCATCCCAAGCAGCAGGCGGTCATTGACAAGCTTTGGA
>NZ_LLYA01000082.1 GCF_001440415.1 Bradyrhizobium retamae | reverse complement strand
TGGATGTTCACAACCGACAAAGCCCGCGCCAAACTCGGCCGCGCATATCCAGCCATCGCCAAAGAGTCAAAATTACTGTGATGAACCACTAGTTTTATCGATGGGGCCAGGATCTCTTCGGGGCGCAGACTCAGGACCAAGTTCCCACGGCCACTCGACACCATCATCTTCCTGGCGGCCTCGCGCCATGAGCTGCCGCGCAAACCACCGCTGCGGTACCGCGCCACAATCGGCAAGGCCGCGCGAGTTGTTCACGAGGTATGGTCAACCAGTTCGTAAATGCAGGCCATCCAACCTGGTCTCGTCACGCTTAGCAGACGATGGGGCCCCGCTTCATTCATCTGCTCCACTCGAAGGTAGGTTTGCAGCCCAAACGCGTTCCTTTAGCAAACTTAGGGGCGATGGATGACAAGGATGCGGCCGTCTGGTCCCGATTCGGCTGTGTACCGCTCACGCAGGATGTAGAAACGCGTCATTGGGACCTCCGGGGTCGGCAGAAGTCTGAAGTCTCCCAGTACGCTGATCAGGGAGTCGTCGGCCTCTCGGGGGCCGTGGATCCAGCCTGGGTCCAGTCTCTCTCCGATATCGGGGAACTGTCCGATTTCATTCATCTGCTCAACTCGAGGGTGGGACTGCAGCCCTAACTCCCTGTATCCAGGGGTCAGAATAAAGTTTTCGCCTTCCGGATTATTTGGGGTCACGGGCGCCCGCCCTGGCCACAATACCGCAGCATAGCGCATACCGTTGATAAGCACACTTTGTGGCCGCAACAGCGCCGGAAGGAGGCTGCTTTCTCGCAATTCCGCGATCAGTGGGTCCGGGGCAAGGCCGCCCCTCCAACCGGGGAGGACATAAGCTCCGAAGTCACGCTCTGCCTGCCTAGCCCCTGCGCCGGCTGCAATGGTCGGGCGATCCGACGGCATTGTGGGCGCCAGCGGTGATGACGATGGCCCGGCGACTTCGAAGCCCTGAAACATCACACCGCGCGTACGGGCCCAGTTCTCGAATTGAACCTGGTGGAAATCCCGAAGCATATCTCGCAAATTCAGGAGACGGTTACGAAACCCGCCAACCGCGGGTGCGTCGCGCCCTATATAGGCGGCTGCATAGGCTTGCACGTCGGTATCCAACGACGGCAGCGCAATCCGGTCGACTATTGGGGGTCTGTTGGTCTCGCGGATCCACTCGAGGAAATCGTACATATCGCCTGCGGCATGGTCGGCGCCGCGGGAGCGGCGGTTAGGGAGCTTCTCAGTAAGCCAATTCCAAAAGTCCTCATGGAGCGGCCAATCCACGTCATACGGGCCGGGCCCCTGATTGGAGCCGCTGCTGTTACCGCTATTGCCGCTGCTGCTGCTGTCACTGTTGCCGCTGCCGCTGCTACCGCGGCTGTCGGTGGTATCGCTGCTACTGCGGCTACCCGACGACGGCCCGGCTCCATCAAAGCCCTGAAACCACACATGCCTCTCACGGGCCCAGTTCTCGAAATGCAGGTCCCGAAGCATATCTCGCAAGTTCAGGAGGCGGTTACGAAACCCGCCAATCGCCGGTACATCGCGCCCTATATAGTCGGCTGCATAGGCTTGCATGTCGGTATCCAACGACGGCCGCGCAATGCGGTCGGCCATTGGGGGTCTGTTGGTCTCACGGACCCACTCGAGGAAATCGTACATATCGCCTGCGGCAATGTCGGCGCCGCGGGAGCAACGGTCCGGGAGCTTCGCAGCAAGCCAGTTCCAGAAGTCCTCATAAAGCCGCCTATCCACCGCATAGGGGCGGGGCCACTGATTGGAGCCGCTACTGCTGTCACTCACGCGAACCTCCGGTAAAAGGTGCAACTGCAGCGGTAAGGCATGCTCGCTCGATCCGAAGCGCGCACGTCGCGTGAGTTCGGTTGGGGAGCCGTCTTGCCCGATGTTTTCGAATTGAAAAGCAGCACGATTCGCCGCCGCTCCAGCTTGTTTGCGATCAATCTTCCAACAGCCCACACTCCGTCGTTCGGTAGCGCCATATATGCTGCGATGACCATGAGGAATCCGACGACGTCGACCATCTGAACTTCTCGAGACACGTTCTCGCGTTCGCCCATAAAAGGCAATTCTACCGGAGCGATAACGAGTCGATCGGCTGCCGTATGATCCCGAGCGACGAGAAGCTCAAACCGCCGGCTCATCTGCGCCTCACGCTCTGCTCCTCGGATCCCTTTCCTTGTCTGCGCACGGACCGGAGCCATGGTTGTCCTGTCGCGTCGCAATGTCGGCGCCCTCGATAGCTCCGGGGTTATCTCGGCCTCGCATCCAAGGCGGTTCGAAGACAGGAGCCACAATCTTCAGTGCCGCGTCTAGCCTGAAGCGGTCATAACGCGCCCCCTCTTAGGAGCGCAAGGCGCGTCGTGCTTTTCTGAGGTGCTCAGGCTAGGGTCTGTTGGGATTCAGGATTCTCATCCGGGCTTGGTTGTGATTCA
>NZ_LLYA01000081.1 GCF_001440415.1 Bradyrhizobium retamae | reverse complement strand
GCCATTGCGCAGGGAAGGCCGGGATGCTCCCGCTGTACCTGTATGCTCGTGTGCGTTTCCTTATGCGCACTTGCACACGAGACCGCGGGTGCAGCCAGCACCCGGTCTTCCCTGCGCCCTCTATTCGGAGAGGGCGGGAAGTTGTTGGCAAAACTCGCACAGATGATGTGGCGAGATCGCGAAGTCATATTCCGTTGTCGTCACCCGCGAAAGCGGGTGACCCAGTATTCCAGAGACGTCAATGATTGAGCCGATAAGCCGCGGCGTGCTGGATCCCCGCCTTCGCGGGGATGACGATCTTGGGCGTCATGATGCGCTGATCGGAAATCTAAGTGGCGGGGAAGATCTGCGCTTTTTCGTTTAATCGTTCTACTTCAGATAGAATGACTTATTTTCGACGCAGGAAGAGCCAAGAGAAGAACGGATATCGCGGTATCCGCCAACGAGATAAAAACACGGCAGGGAAGGATAAAAGTGGGTGAACTTCTGGGCTCTATCGTTCTTTCTTTGATTGTAATCGTTCTAATCGCCGGCGCGTGGACCTGGATTTCAACGCTGTTCAGAAAAGGGGTCATGGCGCTGCTCGGCTTCGATCGGGTCTGCGTCCAGCAGTTCGAAACCGTGCTGCTCTACCGGAACGGGCGTTTTGAAAAGGCTTTGATGCCGGGCCGGCACCGGATCCGCACCGGCAGCCGCCAACTGGCGCGGGTCGATTTGCGCCCCGAAGTGTTTCGGTTCACGCAAGGCGCGGTGTCCGCCGACCGCTTTGCGGTCAACCTCGTCTATGTCGTCCGGACGAAAATCGTCGATCCCAGGGCCGCTTTCGAAAGCACCCAGAACTACCGGGACGAGATCTTCATCCGCCTGCAATCGGTCGCGAAAGCGGTGTGCAGCCGAAAGTCCCACCTGGAAATTCAGATGGATCACCAGAGTTTTGGCAACAGCGCCCAGAAAGCCGCCAGTCAGGTGCTTCGCTCGATCGGTTGCGAATGCCTGACGTTCGAGCTGCTGCAGGTGGACTCCACCGGACCCGTCGCGGAGCTGGACAATCGACGCATGGGATTTGCGGCGCGCCACAGCATGATGAAGGAAGCCTGAACCACTGTGATCCGGCACCCGTAGAGAGGTTGGCTAGGCTGCGCCGATGCCGATTTCGAAACAATTATCCTACGCCGGCGCGCAAACGCTACTGCACCGGCGCGGCCGGTACCGTGCGCAGCTCGTCTGCGCAAGCCGAATGGCTCGGGGATTGCGAGAATTGCCGGCAATGCCCAACTCTTCTTTATCATCATGCATCCGGACATATCAGACATGAGCCAGACCAAACTGTTCGAGCCCTTCAAGCTTGGCTCGATCGCGCTTCCCAACCGCCTCGTGATGGCGCCGCTGACCCGCAACCGCGCGGTACCTCCAGGCATGGTGCCGAGCCCGCTTGCGGTCGACTATTACGGCCAGCGCGCCTCCGCCGGATTGCTCATCACCGAAGCGAGCCAGGTTTCGCAGCAGGGCCAGGGCTATCAGGACACGCCCGGCATCTATTCGAAGGAGCAGGTCGAAGGCTGGCGCAAGGTCACCGACCGCGTGCACGGAAAAGGCGGGCGCATCTTCATCCAGATCTGGCATGTCGGCCGCATCTCGCACACCACGCTGCAGCCCGGCGGCGGCAAGCCGGTGGCGCCGTCAGCGATCCGAGCCAAGGGCAAGACATTTGTGGGCGGCACTTTCACCGAAATCTCCGAACCGCGCGCGCTGGAGCTGTCGGAAATTCCTGATATCATCGACGACTTCAAGCGCGGCACCGAGAATGCGCTGGCCGCTGGTTTTGACGGCATCGAGATCCACGGCGCCAACGGCTACCTGCTCGATCAGTTCGCCAAGGACGGCACCAACAAGCGCACCGATGTTTACGGCGGAGGAATCGAGAACCGCGCAAAGCTGATGCTGGAAGTGTCGCAGGCGGTGGCCGCGATCGCAGGCCCCGAGCGCACCGGCATCCGCATTTCGCCGGTAACGCCGGCCAACGATGTGTCCGATTCTAATCCGCAGCCGCTGTTCGATCATATCGTGGATGGACTCAACGCGCTGAAGCTGAGCTACATCCACGTCATTGAAGGCGCGACCGGCGGCCCGCGCGATATCGCGCCGTTCGATTACGCAAGCCTGCGCAAGCGCTTCAGCGGCACCTATGTCGCCAACAACGGCTATGACTTCGACCTCGCGACGAAAGTGCTCGAAGCCGGCGCCGCCGACCTGATCGCATTCGGCAAGCCGTTCATCTCGAATCCCGACCTGGTCGAGCGGTTGAAGAAGGGCGCGCCGCTGAATGAGTGGGACAAGGCGACGTTCTACGGCGGCGGCGCCAAGGGATACACGGATTATCCGACGTTGGCGGCGGCGCAAGCGGCGGAGTGAGGCACAGTGCGCTCCTCTCCCCGCTAAAGCGTGATGGCATTAGCTTCGATAGCCTGAGTTTTTGAGGTAATTGGCGCA
>NZ_LLYA01000080.1 GCF_001440415.1 Bradyrhizobium retamae | reverse complement strand
TCCAGCGACGAGAAGAATTGTAGCTCGCCGGTATCGAACGACTTTTGCAAGGCGCTGAGAAATAGGCGCCGGAACAGACGGGAAAGCACGGCCACGGGAAGAGAGAAGCCGGGCCGGCACGCGATCCAGCGCGAAGCGGGGTCTGAAGGAAGCGTGGATCGAAGGTGCGAGCCGATGAACAAAAACCGGATATGAGGCGCAAGCGTCGGACGAGCGGGCGATACATCGCGAAGTCCAGATCCATCAAGGATGCGAAGCGTAGATCCGGCGGTTGTGCACCGGAGGCGATTGAGCTTACCCCGGGAGATCTGTCCGGTGTCGCCCTCGGGCGACTGAGGCGACCGCGAGGCCGTCTGACCACCGGGCAGAAGTCAGCTGAGGGCGTATTAGGTCAGGCTGTCGGCAAAGCTATTGAGGCACTTCAAGCCCGAAAGGTGGAGAAAACAGATAGGCGGCGCCGGAAACGATGGCTGAAGGCCCGAACGATTGAGAGAGCAAGTAGGACTGGTATCTCGTGAATAGAAAGCGGCAGAACAACCAGCAAGTGCTGGCCTTGGAACCGAAGGACCGGGGTGAAGCCCCGGCGCGCGGTGACGAGGAGACCGAACCATTCATGGCGAAATCAGCTACCGAAAACTCGGCTTTCACGGAACAACTGATGGAGGAGGTGTGCGACCGAGAGAACCTCGAAAGAGCGTGGAAGCGTGTTAAAAGGAACAAAGGAAGCCCCGGCGTTGATGGGATGACCATCGATGACGCGAAGGCGTTCCTGCGTCAGCACTGGCCAAACATTCGGTCTCAGCTGCTCGACGGAAACTATCGGCCGCAGCCGGTTAAGCGGGTCAAAATCCCGAAGCCGGATGGCGGGGTCAGGAAACTCAACAAGCCGTGTTGCAAGTTCTCCAAGAGCGATGGGATCCGACGTTTTCGGAGCACAGTTTCGGATTTCGGCCGGGGCGGTCCGCCCACCAGGCTGTAGCCCAGGCACAGCGTTACGTCGCCGATGGCTACAACGTAGTGGTTGATCTCGATTTGGAAAGATTTTTCGACCGAGTTAACCACGACATCCTGATGGCGCGCGTCGCCGCACGGATACCCGATAAACGCGTGCTCAAGCTTATCCGGGCATTCCTGAATGCCGGGGTATTGGAAGATGGTTTGGTCCGACCGGTGGACGAAGGGACCCCGCAAGGCGGTCCGCTCTCGCCCTTCCTCAGCAATATCGTGCTCGATGATCTCGACAAGGAATTGGCTCGACGTGGTCACCGGTTCTGCCGTTACGCGGATGACTGCAACATTTATGTTCGCAGCCATCACGCCGGCGAAAGGGTGAGGGCCTCGATAAGCCGGTTCCTGACCGACAAGCTCCGCTTGAAAGTCAACGAGGCCAAAAGCGCGGTGGCGCGACCCGAGGAACGTAAATTTCTCGGATTCAGCATTGCGAATGACGGGAGCGAGCGACGCATTGCGCCGAAAGCCCTCGACAAGTTCAAAGACCGAATCCGGGAAATCACATGTCGGACGCGAGGGATCAGTCTGCGGCAGATGATCGCAGACCTCACGCCATACCTCATCGGATGGCGCGGGTACTTCGGCTTCTGCCAGACCCCGCGCGTGCTAACGAACCTGGAAGCCTGGATCCGCCGGAGACTGCGTTTGTATCTCTGGCGACAATGGCGGAACGGGCATAACCGATTCACGGAGCTTCGCCGCCTCGGCATCGCGAAGTTCGCCGCATCGGTCGCTGCCGGTTCACCGACGGGACTCTGGCGCATGTCCGGACACCCGGCGGTTCAACACGCCCTACGAAATCAGGTGTTCGACTCTCTTGGTCTCCCCCGAATCTTCATGCCTGTGCCGGCTTACTCGATCGAACCGCCGTGGTACGGACCCGTATGCCCGGTGGTGTGGGAGGGGTGGCGTCGCGAGACATCCCCCTATCCCGATCAATTGCGCTTATGTGGTGCACCACATAAGCGCAAGGGTATCGATGGTCTTGTTGCGCTTGTGCGTGATGCCGGCTCAGATCCGTTCGATGGTGCGCTTTATGTCTTCCGGGCCAAAAGAGCCGACAGAATAAAGATCGTATGGTGGGATGGCTCCGGCGTGTGCCTCTATTTAAAACGTCTTGAAAAGGCGAAGTTCTGCTGGCCGCGGATCGGGCATCATCGGGTGCAGATGAATCCCGCGCAGTTGATGGCACTGGTGGACGGGATGGATTGGAAGCGGGTCCGGACCGTGGCGGTCAAGCCGCCGGAGATTGTTGGGTAAAAGCACTGCGGCGAAGTGAATCATTGAGCTGAAAGGGCAAGAGAAACGAGGCAAAATGTGCTCTGGTCGGGCCAATGACGCCACCCGATCTCAACCTCCCGAAAGATGTTGAAAGCCATGGTGCTTGCCATGGCCGAGAAGGCGGCCCGCGCCGATGTTCTGGAGAGCGAAGTCGCCGATCTCAGGGTGCGCGTTCCAGCCGATCGTGATCACCGATTCCAGGCCATCGTGATCACCCAT
>NZ_LLYA01000079.1 GCF_001440415.1 Bradyrhizobium retamae | reverse complement strand
CCGTGAGACGGGCGGAGTTATGCGACTGATTTGGGTGAGAACGAAAGCGGAATATTTTTAATTCTTTTTGTTTCCTGCGCTTGACACGATTTCGGAAAATCAGAATTGATTTGCCCCGTCGTGCCAGTTTGCCGCAGGCGACTACATGAAATTGCGCTTGTGCCATAAGGAAATCACTCCGCAGCAGAGGTGGGCAAAAGCAACAACGGGGAAAGTGCACAGCTACGAATTGATGACCCGCATTTGTTCAAAAGCAGAGAAGAGCTGGTATCGCGCGTCGCACGGTGGCGTGATTTGTATCCCTGGCTCAAAGGTTGGCGTCTCACTGAGGCTTCACACGCGTGGGATAACTCCGTTCTACTATTCTATAGCATTGCTAAGTCGAATGTAGATGAATTCTCTGAACAAAGGCTGGTGGCTGGCGATAACGGCTTCGCCGCAAATTTGCGAGCTGAGAAGTTTGTTCCATTTGAAACCATTCCCTTAGCGGGTGGAATTTCAAAAAACGCACCCTACAGCAATCCAACCGCTGAATGGGGCGACTCTATCGGAGCGTTCTTTGCAGTTCTGTGGCGCGTTTTTACTTAGTTCACTGGTGCGCTATAGACCGCAAGTCTGGCAATACGCACTTTCTCATGCATCTATTGAGCAAAGCGGCGCGGATGACCGGGCGCTGGCTCTGGTCGAGTCGTTCTTGCAGCAGATACTAGGTGAGTTTCCTACTTTGGTCGAAAGTGTTTTCGAGTTGCCGAACCCGTAGCTTGGCTGGGCTAATGACTCAAGCGCAGACAACACCAGCGTTCTTGCCATATAGTTCAGCACCCAGACGGGCGGATGTTGGGAGGATTGAGGCCATGCGCAAAACACAGGGATTGTTACTCCTGGCTATCGCTGCTGTGCTTTTCAGCCCGCAGGTCCGGGCGCAGCAGGCTCCGGCCGAAACGCCGCAGACGATGCTGTCGGCTCAGATTCGTACGCAGGGGTTTGCCTGTGACAAGGCGCTCGGCGCCACGAGAGACAGAAAGCGATCCCGGCCGGATCGTGCCGTCTGGGTCCTCAAATGCAGCAACGCGACATACCGAGTCACACGCGCGCCCGACATGGCGGCGAAGGTCGAACCGCTCCCGTGAACGAATGACCTTCGTTCCCAGGCGATGGTAGGCACGGCGCTTGCGCGCTTTTGCCCGCTCTACGGTTTGCCGCAACCGCCGCAACCGGGTGGGCAAAGGCCTTTTGGCCGTGCCCACCATTCTCAATCCAGATGCCGATTCGGAGGCCCGACGGCTCGATGGAGCTATTCCGCCGGCGCGAGGTGTCCGCTCGAGCGTGCTGTAGCGGTCTCGCGCACCCGGACACGGGCACGGCGCTTGCGCCACCAGATCACGACGCCGGTCACCGATAGCGCCGCAACCACCAGCCCCATCACCGAAATCAGGATGCGGCCGGGCAGCCCGACGATACGTCCGGAATGCAGCGGGAATTGCGCCTGCACGAAGATATCAGCGGCGGTGCCGACCCACGGCAGCCGCTCGCCGATCGGGCGTCCGTCCTCACTGTCGTAAAAAAGCTGCGCCGGGCCGACACCGCCGGCGCCATGATCGTCGCCGGGGTGGAAGAAGGCCGCAGCATACACGCCGTGGGCCGGGCCGTAATTGATCGAACCAACAGGCGTGGTCCATCCCCTGCTCTTGCCGTCGGCCGCGGCGCGCGCGGCGATATCGGCATACGTGACCTTGGGTTCGATCGGATCGTCGAGATGCCGATAGGGTCGCTGCTCATACGGCGTCGGGGTGTAGTTCGATACCGTCTTCATCAGCGGCGAGAACACCTCAAAATAGAGGTTGAGCGAGAACGCCGTGAAGGCGATGACGAACAGCAGCGCCCAGGTCCACAGGCTGAAAGCGCGGTGGATATCGAAATTGATTCGATAGGCACTGCCCGAGGTCTTGATCTTCCAGGCCGGCGCCCAGCGCGCCCAGAAGCCACGGCCGAGTTCGCGCGCAACGGCAGGCGCCCGTTCTGCCCTGGCGCGGCGACGGGACGGCAGCGTCAGATAGAAGCCGACGAAGCAATCGATGGTCCAGATGATGGCGATGACGCCAAGCACGCGCATCCCCCAGCGATCGCTGCCCCAGAACTCCGGAATGTGCATGGTGTAGTGCAGCTTGTAGAGAAACGAGACGAAGTTGGCGCGCGTCACCGGCCACACCGCGCCCCAGTAGCGCCGCCCGAGCTCTGCACCAGTGTTGGGATCGAGGAATATCTGGTTGTAATCTAGGCTAAATCGCTTGCCGGTGGCGGGATCGATCCGCGGCAGCACGAAGAACCACAGCGAATGGTCTTTCTCCGGGGCCATGAACATGTGGACGACGCGCGCGCGCGGATCGCGCTGCTCGATCAGCTTGACAAGCTTGACCGAGGGAATCGCGGGACCGCTGCTGGTCACATCGAACAGGTTCTTGTTCAAGAGATCATCGATCTCGTGATCCCATGAGATGATCGCGCCGGTGACGCCGGAAAAAAACAGAAAGCCGGCGGTGAGAAGGCCGGCCCAGCGATGCAGTCGCCCGAAGATCGATTTCATGGCTTCGCCCGTGCTGTTGGTGCCTCAATTAAGCAAACATCATCCCGCCGGTCGATTTGACCGGCGGGATGTATCCGTCGCATTTCGCGGCCGACCTACCATCGATAGGTCAGCCTGGCGATCACCTTGCGGCCTTCGGCATAGAAGCAGCTCGTATAGCCATAGCAGGCCGCGACATAGCGGGTGTCGGCGATGTTGGTGACGTTCAGCGCCAGGCGATAATTGTCTTTGGTGTAGGCCAGAAGCGCGTCGACCGCGGTCGAGGCCGGCACCTTGAAGGTGTTGGCATCATCGCCGAAGGTCGAGCCGACATAACGGACGCCGCCACCTACCTGGACGCCGGCGAGCGGCCCGCTCTGCAGCGTGTAGTCAGTCCACAGCGCGAACCGGTTGAGCGGCACGGTGGTCGGCGCCTTGCCGACGTTTACGGGGTCCTCCGTGACCACGGCATCGATGTAGGAGTAGGCGCCACGGACGTTGAAGCCTTCCGTCAGCGTGGCCGTGCCTTCCAGCTCGATGCCGCGCGAGTTCACCTGCCCCCTCTGCTCGGCGGTGTACGACGGAGGCGCGAAGGTGACGACATTGGACCGCATCAGATCGAACGCCGCCAGAGTGATCAGCGCATTGATCCCGACCGGCTGATACTTCACGCCGACTTCATACTGGACGCCGGTTTCCGGCTTCAGCAGCTCGCCCGCGGCGTTGGTGTTGAGCACCGGCAGGAATGATTCGGCATAGCTGAAATACGGCGCGATCCCGTTGTCGAAATTGTACATCACGGCGGCGCGACGGGTGAATGCCGAGGCGTCGGTGGTGGCGGTGGAAGGCGTATGGAGAAAGTCGCGGAGGTCGGTCGTGGCGAAGTCCTGCCGGGCGCCGAGCAGGAACGAGAGCCGGCCGAGCTTGATCTGGTCCTGCGCGTAGATTCCGACCTGCGACTGCTTGATGTTCAGGTCGTCAGCAGGGCCGAGATTGGTCCATGTATTGGTGTAGACCGGCGCAACACGTTGATCTTGCCGGTGCTGTACGCTGAAGCGACGTCCCGGAACGAGGTGTTGCGGTAGTCGATGCCGAACAATGTGGTGTGGCTCAAAATGCCAGTGACGAACTTTCCCTGGAGCTGATTATCGACTGCGAAGGAGTTGATGGTCGTTGCACCGCCAGAGCCGGCGCGTGACATCAGGCCTGCGGCTTCGTCAGCCGCCGAGGTGTAGCCCAGGCCGTAGAAGCTCTGCTGTTCGTTGTGCATCCACGCATAACGCAGGTTCTGCCGGAACGTGAGGGCCTCGTTGATGTCGTGCGAGAGCAGGTAGCCCGCCGTGGCCAGTTCGGTATCAAACCGGTTGAAATTGGGCTCGCCGCCGAAAAACGTATTCGGAATGATGCGGCCGTTGTTCGGAAACACCGTGCCCGATGGCGGCAGGAATTGCAGGCCCCAGCCGGCCGTGTCCTTTTGATAGTTGGCCAACAGCGTGATGGTGGTGTCTTCGTTCGGCTTGATCGTCACCGCCGGCGCGATGAAGACGCGGTTGTCCTTGGTGAAATCGACCTGGGTTTCGCCGTCGCGGACAGTGCCGGTGAGGCGCCACAATACGGTGCCTTCCTTGTTGGCGGGGCCGCCGACGTCGAATTGGCCCTGGTAGCGATTGAAGCTGCCGCCCGAGACGGACATCTCGCCGAACTGGTAGGCCGTGGGCAGCTTGCTGACATAGTTGAGAATGCCGCCGGTGCCGCTGCCACCATACATCACCGAGGATGGACCCTTCAGCACTTCCAGACGCTCGGCGCCGTAGGGCTCCAGACCGAGGAAGTGCACATAGCGGCTGCTGGGCAGCCGCAGGCCGTCGAGATAGAGGCCCGGCATGGTCATGTCGAAACCGCGGATCTGCAACCCGCCGAAGCGCGTGTCGGAACCGCCGTTGACGTCGCCGCTGACTCCAGCGGTATAGCGCAGCGCAGCGCCGACCGATTCAGCCCCCTGGTTTTTGACCTGGTCGGTGGTGACGACGGAGATCGACTGCGGGGTTTCGATGATCGGCGTGTCGGTCTTGGTCGCGGTGCCGGTGCGGGTTGCGACAAAGCCGCGCACGGGACCGTTGGCGCGTTCGCCGGCACCTGGGCCCGATGCAGGCACAGCCGGTGCCGCCTGCGGATTGGCGGCGGCGCGAGTGACGCGCGTAGCGCGCGTGGTCGCAGCACGGCGGGATGGTTGGGCCGCGGCCGGACGCGCGCGCTGCTGCGGCGCGTCCACGGTGACCGGCGGCAGTGACGACTGCGCCAGCGCAGCGCCGGTCGGCAGGAAGAGCGTGAAACTGCTGACTGCCCCGAGGCAGATCATTCGCATCAGTTGAAGTCGCGTGGCGGAAAACGAATGAAATGCTGTCAGTGTCACCCTTAAGATACCCCGAAGTCTGCCGGCTTGGCCGGTAGGATTTTTGATGCCTCGCTCTAACGCAGACATCTTCGGAGTTCGATGGGTGGTTGCTAGAATTGCTCCAGATTGCGCGATGAAGCTCCGGTTTGCCGATGGCAGCCGTGGGAGAAACTTGCGATCGCGTCGTCTTCAATCGTGACGTGCACCGGCGTCGCGCCGACGCACAGATCGCCTCGGACTGGATTTCAGATTCCAAGCGCGAGGAGGCCAGTACAAACCACAATCAAACCGACGACGATAACAGCAAGAAAACTGGATGAAGCAAAATCTTCGCGCATGACGACACCTACCGCCTCAGGCTAATCTCTCGCGAGCCTGAACCTCTCGCCCCAGGGAGGCTCACATAGCCTCCGGTTGTTGGGTAGAGCCATCAAACCACGGGCTTGTTTCAGGGTGTCTTCGTCGGACTGGGAAAACGACTTCGTCGGAAGGTCCTGCTGTTACGTCCCGGAGTTCCGACGAAACGTCCTCACGAAACTGAGGAGCCAGTGCGGCATAGGGATAGGCCGCGCCGACCTTAACTCCAGGCAACAAGGGCCGGGTTTCCGAGATGTGGCGTAGTTCATACGCCGCCGCGCCCCGCATTACACATTAGCGAACGGAGGGGAGTGGTAATCGAAGATACCATCCGGCTCTACCGAACGCTGTTGGGCAATCGCGCGCATCTGCGCTCGCTATCCGAGGGCGCATTTTCCCGCGCCGCCTGCGCACCCTTCCAGACGAAAGGGGTTGGGATCCACCTGCCCGCTCGGGCGTTCTGGCGACGTTTTCAGGAAATAGGCGCGCTCAGGAAATCTGCGCGCGAGACGTCATCGGTCGTCCGGACCTGTGCTCACTCATTTCGCTGGGTCTTATGTTGGCGGACGGACTGCTCAGCTCTTTGCGGCCGTCTTTGAGAGTTCAGCTTCCACGCCGGTTGCGCACGCCCTGGCGAACGAATAGTCCATACTCGTGGAGGCAACGGTCTTCACGAATTCGCTGATGACGTTGTCCCTTGAATATGTGCCCGTCGCCTTAAACTTGGCTACGGCCCCATCCGCCGCAGTGAACTGCGCGACGCACATCGGGACCAGGACAGACATCCGACCGCTGCTCTCTGCCATTGCGCTCATAGTTCTGGCAGTGCCGCCGGTGACCCAGCCGCCCCAGATAAATCCGATCGCCATCGTCGCAACAGCGCCGAAAGCGATGCCTTGGAGGAGGCGAGTCCGCGCCTCACCCTGCAAAATTGCGGGTATTCTCATGACGGTCTCCTTTTGTTTGTAGACAAGCGCGTTCGCAGCCGCAGAGCCGCGTGCATCCGCGCTTGGTGCAAGTATCTAGCCTATGAGATTGCGCCTTCCGATGGCACTCTAGCTGCCGCTACGCGACGAGCAGCGACTTCGGACGTCACCGCTTCATGGACAGCTTCAAAGTCAGCAACTGCCACCTTGTAATTAAACGGTAGACTATAGGACTGATGCTGTACAGCACGTACTTAGTCACGCTCCTAAGGTAGCAGTAGAAGCTAAGGTAGCAGTAGAAGCGCGCTTGATCGCGCGGCCAAACCGGGTGCCGTTCGCACTCAAGGCCGCAGCGCTGTTCCTGCTGGTCCGCGCTGTGTTCGTGGCCCTCACCCATGTTGCGCCATCGCCGATCGATCCGCAGCAGCCGGCACCGTTCTTCAACTCGATTTCTACGGCAGCGACCTGTTCTTTTCCGGCCACACCGGCCTGCCGCTTCTCGCCGCGCTTGCCTTCTGGCACATCCCGCAATGGCGAATATTCTACCTCGCGCTGACCGGCTTCTTCGGCTCAATCGTGCTGCTCGGCCACTATCACTATTCGATCGACGTGCTCGCCGCGTTGTTCATCACCCACGGCATCTTTCAGATTTCGTGCTGGCTGTTTGGTCGCGACTACGCGCTGTTTCGTTCCTCCGAGACCGAGGCCGTGCCGCGGGCAAAACGAACAAGGCGAAAGATATTGACCCCAGCCGACGGCGGACATGGGTCCGTGCCCAAGCCGTTCGCGCTGCACCTCGTCGGCGACGAATCCTTGCCGAGCGGTCAATCCAGGACTGACTGAATTATCCGAACGGCTTGACGCTGGTGGGGCCGTCATCGGGCGCACATCTGCGCGACCCCGGCTAGGCTTGCTTCTGGCGTCCCTAAAACGTCGCCCGTTCGCCGGCCATCGCACGCTCGATCGCGTCTATCAAGACCTGGAGCTCGACGAATTTTAGCCGCGCGCGCTCCGCCTTGTCGCGATCGAACGGCGCGGCGAGCACCTTTGCGTGCACATCGCGATCCTCAATCATGCGGTCCCGCGCCTTTTTCAGAATCTCATGGCGTTCGTTCATCTGGTCACTACCTCTATCGTGCCGAATCCCTCAGGCGAAAGCGGACTACCAATGATGATCACGGCGCCGGCAATGACCAGCTCCAGGAAGACCGGCAAAAGTATCGGTGGGACAAGCCACTCGCTGAGAGCGAAATTTTTGGGATCGGGCATATACTCGCCTGTTCAGCTCAGGCGGGACATGCCGCCGCATTTCTGTTCGAGTCAGGCCTGCTCGATCTATGCGCGAAAATCGATGCCGCGCAGAATAATACCTGGGGGGTTGCCTTCAAACTCTCCGGCGAGAAATTTCCGGGAAGCGCATTGCTCGATCCGATCCCGCAGGCGCACGAATTGTCGTTCGCGCTGGTCCGCCGCTGTACGCGAGACATGTTCGAGATCGTCCATCGCCGTGGCGCTGATGGCGCACGGTATCACCCTGGCACCGTCCATCATCGAGAACAGCACCACCATGCGATTGAATTCATAACCACCGATGTCGCCGCGCACGAGTGTCATTTGATCCATCTCCGGCTGGTAAAGGCTATGCCGCCAGCTTTCATGCTCATCATTTCTTTCGAACGGGTTGAGGGTCGATCTCCGCAATCCTACGCAGGCACTCGGCTTCGGAATCGTGCGGGCCAGAGACGAATGTTCCGCTGACTTTGGTGGAGTACCATCCGGAAACGACACCGAGGCGGAGCGATTCTTCGGTCTTGACGTGACGAGGCGAGAGATTTTGCATTCGCTGCTTTCAGTTGCGCGTTCGGGTAATTCGAGTGCGTGGCAAGAAGCTCGACGGCCGAGCCGGAATATTCGCCACGTCAGCTTTCACCAGCGAGGCGGGTAAGGTCGGCCAGTACGGTGGCCACGAGGTCGCGGTGATGCGTGTCGGTCGGCGCCAAATCCGCCGCATAGAGATTCAGGACGTACCGCGCCTTTGCGACCGCTTCCGGCCACGACTCAGCCGGGACGGTCAGAAGCTGTAGCTCGAGGGCGGCCTGGCGGTCCCGCTGCAGCTTTGCGTTAGCCTCGACGTCGGCGAGCGCGCGGCGGATATCGGTCGCCTTTTGCGCCGCCATGCCCCGGTGCTTGTCGAGATCGACCGGAGTTTCACTCACGAGATGCGATCGCGTCGTCGCGCTGCGCATCGGAAAGATCGACCGAGCTGATCGAGATCATTTCCGTCGAAGCTTGGTGCAGCGCCGCGCCGGGGACCATGATCATGGTGGCGACGCGGCGGAAGCTCTGAAATGAAAGTCCTTCGATCATTTCCTCGTCGGTGATGACCTCATAAGCACCAGGCGGCAACAGCCGGCCAACCCCCTTGAGATGGAACGGACGCTTGAAATGAATCATTTCCCGTCGCGAGCGCATGGCCATGTATCGACCGTGCGCCCTTTCCCCGCAAATAGCTATCGATTTCTCGAACAAAGCGGCATTCGTCCAGGTTAGGGCAACCCGCGCCAGCCGCTGAACCGGGGACTAATACGGCCCGGCGTCGCAATTACGAGAACAATCGATCGGTCGCCTTGTCGAGCCGCTTCGCCGAACCGCTCGCGTCACTTAGATGACCAACCAATTCACCGGATAGGCGGTAGATATTCTTGCCCTTGAGGTCAAAGAGCTTCTTGCCGCTAAGATCGAAAATTTCGGGGCCGATCACCACAGCGACGCGGGTTCCCTTACTGTTGAATATGTTGCCGTTCATGAGCGGCCTCCTTGTTTGACAGCCCGCGGTGAATGCTGCGCCCAATCGTAGTCGGTAGGGAGATAAATCGACCGGAGCCCCGCGCCTTTACTGGGGCGGCTTCAGCGGACTGCCCGCCATCCCAGCGCTTCGGAATTATTCGGATCCGCAGCCGCCTGCGCTTCATGGATCAGCCCGCATTTCCCGCATCGTAAGGTCCATTGCTCGAAGCCGGGCCTTCCCGGAACAACACGTAGTACCTCCATGTCGTCTAGGCACATCGGACAGCAAGGCGGCACGCTTTGGCGAGGCGATAGCTTGTTGGTAAGTCGCGTGTCGGGCATTAGGCGCTCCCTTGTGAGGCGGGAGCACAACGCTCTCAGTCACCGATGGAAGCCAAAGACATAGCGGTGATGGCAGAAGCCTACGCCAAAATGGCGCCGGGTGTAGATAAAATGTGTACGTAGACGCACTGCGGGAACTCGGGCACTGAAAACACAACGCCGCCGAGCCGAAATCAACAAGCGGCACGAAGCGCAAAGCGCCTGGCGCCGAGGTATCTGTCTTCCCGGCCTTCACCCCGCCTTCAAGCATCATCGTGAAGGCAGCCTCGCCCCGAGAAGGAACGGGGCGAGAAGAAGAGGCGCCGCGGCGCAATCCGCCTCAGCTCGTCGGCATGACGTAGGCGTAGATACGGCCGCGCGCGACTGGCAACTCGCGGACGCGGTTGCCGCTGTTGCCGGAGATCATAATCGGATTGCCCTTGGCGTCGATGCCGGTGATGATGCCGACATGGCCGCCGCGGCGGCCACGCGACATCACCGCAATCGCGCCGACCTGCGGGCCGGAAATGCGCTGGCCGTATTTCGCGAACGAGCTCGCCATGTCCGAGCCGGTGCCGCGATAGCCGGAATGTTGCAGGACCATGTTCATGAACCGCGCGCACCACAGGCTGCCGCGTCCCGTGGGGTTGCCGCCGAGATACTTCCGTGCTTCGGCGACGACGTTCGATGAGGTGTAGCCTGAAGCCATCGCGCCGCTGGTCGGCGGTACAGTTGAATTGGATTCGACGCTCGTTCCCGGCGTGACGCTGGCGTTGGCATCGGCAAGACCGCGCGCGTGCATCTGCGTGACCGCGCGCTCCCAGCGCGATGTGTGCGCGGCGTGCCGGAGCCGGGCACGACGGCCGGCGCGATCGGCGCGCGCTGCCTTGACTGTGTTGGACGAGACGAAACCGCCGCGCGTCGGCATCTCGGCGCTGCTTCCCATGAAGCTCGTTCCCATGAAGCTCGGGTTGTTCTCGACAAAGCCGCCCGCCTGCATGCGTGCAGCCCTGCGCTCCCAGCGCGACACCCTGAGAGCATGGCGATCGTGGCGATGTGCGTAATGATGCTTGACGTGATGACCGGCGTGATAAGCGCGAGCGTGTCGCCCTGCGCCGTGATTTGGCTTTGCTGAAGCTGGAGCGACAAATACGAAAATGGAAGCCGAACATAGTGCCAACGCGACGAAACGAAGCGACCGGCGAAACGCAAACAACTGACTCATACTTGGTCCTCTAACACTCCCACACTTTGCGTTCGTCTACGAACGAACGCGGCCGGCGTTTTGCGTTTGGCGATGTGACGAGAGCAAGATTTTGTGTGGCGGTGGGGAAACAATTTCGGGGTGATTCCGCGACGATTCGATGGCGAAAATGGAGCTTTCCTGCCGCATTGCAGCCCCGAGAATTAATTGCAATTCTGTGGGTTAGCTGCGCAAGGAAGTTACGAAATAACAAGAAAATTGGGAGGAATCCGAAATGCCCTATGCCGTCGCCAAGGATCGCGTGCGTCTCTATTTCGAGGAGGCCGGGAGCGGGACGCCGATCATCTTCCTGCACGAGTTCGCGGCCGACCACACCAATTGGGAGCCGCAGATGCGTTACTTCTCGCGCGGCCATCGCTGCATTGCCTATTCGGCGCGCGGCTATACGCCTTCCGACGTGCCGCCCTCGACCGACGTCTACACCTACGAGTATTTCTACACCGACGCGCTCGCGGTGCTCGATCACCTCGGCATTGCGAAAGCGCATTTCGTCGGTCTGTCGATGGGCTCCTATTCCTCGCTGCAGGTTGGCCTCAACGCAGCCGACCGCGCGCTGTCAATGACCCTCGCCGCCGTCGGCGCCGGCTCGTCACTCGAAGATCTCGACGCCTTCCGCGCGCAATGCGTCGCCAATGCCGAGCAATATGAGGCGATCGGATCGGTTGAAGTCGCCAAGGTGACGCGTGAGGCGCCGAGCCGGATTCCATTTTTGCTGAAAGACCCGCGCGGCCATGCCGATTTCTACGCAGCGCTGGCGCGGCACGATGCCAAGGGCTCGGCCAACACCATGCGCAGCTTTCAGGGCAAGCGACCGTCGATCTACACCATGACGGATGCGATCCGACGCGTGCCGACGCCGGCGCTGATCCTGTGCGGCGACGAGGACGACAACTGTATTGAGCCGAGCCTGTTCCTGAAGCGGCATTTGCCGGCCGCGGGGCTGTCGTTCTTTCCGAAATCAGGCCACGTGCTCAATCTGGAAGAGCCGGCGCTGTTCAACGAGATGGTGGAGCGGTTCATCGCACTGGTGGAAGCCGGGCGATGGCCCGGGCGGGATCCGAGATCGATGGTGGCGGCGGTGGTGTGAGCCGCTGCGATCCCTACTTCCCCTGCCCGCCCCTACTCAACAAGAATACCCCCTGCTCGCCGAACATGTTCCAGACCCACCAGGGCAGGTTCAGCGGCACAGGGCGACCGTAGAGATCGAGCGCCACCGCGCGCTCCATCTTGACGTTGATCTCGTCGCAGAGCTGGACAAAGTCCTTGATCGTGCAGAAATGGATGTTCGGCGTGTCGTACCAGGTCGCCGGGAGGTTTTCGGTACGCGGCATGTGGCCGCCGACGAGCAGTTGCAGCCGCATCTTCCAGAAGCCGAAATTCGGGAACGACACGACCGCGCGCCGGCCGATGCGCAGCAGGTTCTCCAGGACCGGCTTCGGCTGCCGTGTCGCCTGCAGCGTCTGCGACAGGATGACGTAATCGAAGGCATCGTCCGGATAATTGACGAGGTCGGTGTCGGCGTCGCCCTGCACCACGGCGAGGCCCTTGGCGACGCAGCGGTTGACGCCCTCGCGCGACAGCTCGATGCCGCGGCCATCGATGCCCCGGCTCTCCAGGAGTTGCAGCAATTCGCCGTCGCCGCAGCCGACGTCGAGCACTTTTGAGCCGGCCGCAATCATCTCGGCGACGAGGAGATGATCGGTGCGATATTTGCCGGTGCGATCGGGCGCTATGCCGCCGAGCGGCAACGCTTGTTCCTGAAGGGCCATATCAACCGCCTGTACCGTCAAGGCCGCGCGCCTTGCCCGCCGATTCCAGGAAGGCGCGAGAAATGTCGAAGAACTCGGGCACGTCGAGCAGGAAGGCATCGTGGCCGCGGTCGGTCTCGATCTCGGCGAACGACACCCGCGCGCTGGAGGCGTTCAGCGCATGCACCAGCGCGCGCGATTCCGAGGTCGGAAACAGCCAGTCGGAGGTGAACGACACCACGCAAAAGCGGGTCTTAATGCCGCGAAACGCTTCCGCCAGCACGCCGTCATGGTCGGCGGCAATATCGAAATAGTCCATCGCCCGCGTCAGATAGAGATAGCTGTTGGCATCGAAGCGCTCGACAAAGGACGAGCCCTGATAGCGCAGATAGCTTTCGACCTGGAAATCCGCGTCGAACGAAAACGTCGGCAGTTCGCGATCCTGCATCCGCCGCCCGAACTTGCGATGCAGCGCGGCGTCGGAAAGATAGGTGATGTGCCCTGCCATCCGCGCCACCGCCAGCCCGCGGTGCGGATGCGTGCTGCGCTCGAAATAGCGCCCATGGTGCCAGTCCGGATCAGCCATCACGGCCTGCCGGCCGAGTTCGTGAAACGCGATGTTTTGCGCCGAATGGCGCGTTGAGCAGGCGACCGGCAGCGCGGAGAACACCCGTTCCGGATAGGCTGCCGTCCATTGCAGCACCTGCATGCCGCCCATCGAGCCGCCGATGACGCACAACAATGTTTGGATGCCGAGCCGGTCGAGCAACATGGCCTGCGCGCGGACCATGTCGGGGATGGTGATGATCGGAAAATCCAGCCCCCACGCCTTGCCGGTCGCCGGGTTGGTCGAGGCCGGACCGGTCGATCCCATGCAACCGCCGATCACGTTCGAACAGATAATGAAATATCTGTCGGTATCGAGCGGGCGCCCTGGACCGACCATGATTTCCCACCAGCCGGCCTTGCCGGTCAGAGGATGCACGTTGGCGACATGCTGATCCAGCGTCAGCGCGTGGCAGATCAGGATCGCGTTGGAGCGGTCGGCGTTCAACTCGCCATAGGTCTGGTACGCGATCTGGAATGGCGCGAGATCGATGCCGCAATCGAGCTTCAAGGGCTGCTCGATGCCGAATTTGACCACCGGCGAGGTCGGATGATCGGCCTCGTGGGCGCGGTCCTCGCTGTGAATCGACGGACTGGGTACCGACTGCAATTGTGTCATCCCGACCTTCCTCCTCGCGGAGGTCCTTACAGACAGAAATCAGGCCGTAAAAAACCCGGCCTGAACGAAAGGTTCGGCCGGGATCAATCTGTCCCCGGCCTGTTTAGCGAGTTGTTTAACGTGGCTGCAAGCCGGCCGGCTCAAATGACCACGGAATGGAACAAAGCTAGTCCGAAGCAGGTCCCCCGTCAAGGCAGCCGCATGGTTAACCGGGCTCGCAGACCTCCTGGTGAAGGGGCGCCCTTGCGCCGTCTCGAACCATGAGGGAGAACGGGCTTCATCCTTCGAGACGCGGCGCATGCGCCGCTCTTCTGGATGAGGTAAAGCTCTCATCAGGTTATGCCAAATGTCCAAGGCTCCCCCGGCTCCGCCCTCGCTGCAGGAATTGCGCAAGGAGATCGACGCGATCGACGAGCAGGTCCATCGCCTCTTGATGGCGCGCGGCGACATCATCGACCGGCTGATCCAGGTGAAGCAGACCCAGGAGGTGGGCTCGGCGTTCCGGCCCGCGCGCGAGGCCAGCATGATGCGCAGCCTGGTAGAGCGCCATCGCGGAATCCTGCCGCTCGATACCATCGAGAGCATCTGGCGCGTCATCATCTCGACCTTTACTTACGTCCAGGCGCCGTTCTCGGTGCATGCGGACGTCTCGGTTGGTGAGCCCGCGATGCGGGATTCGGCTCGGTTTCACTTCGGCTTTGTCGTGCCGTATGTCGGCCATTTCAGCGCACAGGCCGCGGTTGAAGCCGTGGCGAAATCGAAGGGCGATCTGGCGCTGGTCTCGGCGGTCTCGAGCCGAACGCCGTGGTGGAGTGCGCTGGAAGCTGAAGGCGCGCCAAAAATCATTGCCCGGCTGCCGTTCCTCGAGCGCGCCGATCATCCGGCCGCGCTGCCGGTGTTCGTGATCTCGCGCGTGGCCGATGATGCCATGGTGACGGAGGTGCAGATGTGGAGCGTCCGCGTCTCGGGGTGGAACGCCGATATCGCCCGCGCGCTCGCCCCGCTCGCCGAAATCGTCGCCGTGCCCGATACCGCTTTCGACGGCGCGGCGCTTTTGGTATCGGATGCCGGCACCGGGTTCGAAAAGATCAAGAGCGCCCTGATCCAGGCCGGCGCCTCGGTGCGCTCGTCGGCTCTCGTCGGCAGCCACGCAACACGCTATACGGTGCCCCCGAACGGGTCGGCCAAGCCTTAAACGCCGCCCGAAATTCCGGAGTTGAAGATGAACCGCCCCGTGCCGAATCCCGGCATTCTCGATATTGCGCCCTACACGCCCGGCAAGACCCCGGTGCCGGAGCCGGGCCGCAAGGTGTTCAAGCTGTCGGCCAACGAGACCCCGTTCGGGCCGTCGCCGAAGGCAATCGAAGTCTACAAGGACGTGGCGGCGCATTTGGAGGACTATCCGGAAGGAACCTCGCGCGTGCTGCGCCAAGCGATCGGCCGCGCCTACGGGCTCGATCCCAACCGCATCATCTGCGGCGCCGGCTCGGACGAAATCCTCAACCTTTTGGCGCACACCTACCTCAGCCAGGGCGATGAAGCGATCTCGACTGCTCACGGCTTCCTGGTCTATCCGATCGCGACGATGGCGAACGGCGCCAAGAACGTTGTCGCGCCCGAGACCAATTTTACCGCGGACGTCGACGCCATTCTCGCGCGCGTGACGCCGCGCACGAAACTGGTGTGGCTCGCCAACCCGAACAACCCGACCGGCACCTACGTGCCGTTCGACGAGGTCAAGCGGTTGCGCGCTGGCCTGCCGCCGCATGTGCTGCTGGTGCTCGACGCTGCGTACTCCGACTACGTGTCGCGCAACGATTACGAGCTCGGCCTGGAGCTGGTGGCCACCACCGAAAACACCGTGATGACGCACACCTTCTCCAAGATTCACGGACTGGCGGCGCTGCGTATCGGCTGGATGTTCGGCCCAGCGCACATCATCGATGCCGTCAACCGCATCCGAGGTCCCTTCAACGTCTCGACGCCGGCGATGCTGGCGGCGGTCGCCGCGATCGAGGACACCGCCCATATACAGAAGTCGAAGGCCTTCACCGAAGAGTGGCGCAACTGGCTGACGGAGGAGATTGGCAAACTCGGACTGAAGGTGACGCCGAGCGTCGCCAACTTCGTGCTGATCCACTTCCCGACCGAGAAGGGCAAGACCTCGGCCGACGCAGACGCGTTCCTCACCAAACGCGGCCTGGTACTGCGGGCACTCAACAATTACGGCCTGCCGCATGCGCTACGCATGACCATCGGCACCGAGGAGGCCAACCGCCTCGTCGTCGACGCCTTGCGCGACTTCATGGCGGCCAAGTGAGTACGGTACCGATCTTCCGACGCGTCGCGCTGATCGGCTTCGGCCTGATCGGCGGCTCGATCGCGCGCGCGGTGCGGGCCCAGGAGCTTGCGACCGAAATCGTCACCACCGCCCGCTCGGAGAAGACGCGCGCGCGGGTGGTGGAGCTCGGCCTCGTCGATCGCGTGCTGGAGACCAACGCGGAGGCCGTCAAAGACGCCGACCTCGTGATCCTCTGCATCCCCGTCGGCGCCTGCGGGCAGGTGGCGCAGGAGATCGCGCCATTCCTGAAAGCGGGCGCGATCGTTTCCGACGCCGGCTCGGTCAAGGGCGCCATCGTCCGCGAGATGGCGCCGCACCTGCCGGGCGACGTTCATTTCGTTCCGGCACATCCGGTCGCCGGCACCGAGCATTCGGGTCCTGATTCCGGCTTCGCCGAACTGTTCATCGACCGCTGGTGCATTCTTACGCCACCTGACGGCACCGACCCCATGGCGGTCGAAACGCTGCGCGCGTTCTGGGCCGGCCTGGGCGCCAAGGTCGAGATCATGACGCCTGATCATCACGACCTGGTCCTGGCGATCACCAGCCATTTGCCGCATCTGATCGCCTACACCATCGTCGGCACTGCGGACGAGCTGGCGCAGGTCACGTCGTCGGAAGTGATCAAATTCTCAGCCGGCGGCTTTCGCGATTTCACCCGCATCGCGGCGTCGGACCCGACGATGTGGCGCGATGTGTTTTTGAACAACAAGGAGGCCGTGCTGGAAATGCTCGGCACCTTCAACGAGGACCTTTCAAAACTCACCCGCGCCATCCGTCGGGGCGACGGCGAGGCGCTGTTCGAGCATTTCACCCGCACTCGCGCCATCCGCCGCGGCATCGTCGAGATCGGCCAGGATTCGGCCGCGCCGGATTTCGGGCGCCCGCATCCACCGCTGAAGAAGACGGAGTGAGGCGGCTTCGGCGCGCTCTCGCGGCCGTCATTGCGAGCGCAGCGAAGCAATCCATCTTTCCGAACATCGACGACCAAAGTCGGCAACCGGCACACCTGCTGGTTTCCGGAACTTTGGGGTGTTCTGGGAGTTATGAATTTCGCGGGATTGCGCGATTTTGCTTTCGGCTCAACACACATGTGCCGTCTGTCGTCGCAAACAGCGGCATCGCAGGAGGCTCTCATGAGCATCAAGCGAATCCTGGTTCCACTTCCCGGCTCAGCCAGTCACACCGGTCAAATTGAAACGGCCCTGTCTGCCGCGAAGGCGTTGGGGGCTCACGTCCAGGCACTGTTCATCAGTGAGCCGCCGCCGGTCACGCGTAGCGGTGTCACGCGTGGCGGCCTAAGTGCCACCGAAATGGGACGAACGGTGACCGTCGCATCGGTAAACTGGCACGCCGAGGAACGGGAGCGAACTGCGCGGGATGCGCGTGAGGTTTTCGCACAGGCCTGCGCGGTAGTCGGCATCCCGATGCTATCGGCGAGCGACGAGCCCGGCAGCCCGCTCGCAGCATCCTGGGGCGAAGCCGAGGGATCGTATGTGGAAATCGCGGTGCAACGGGCCGCTGCCTTCGACCTAATGGTCGCCGCAAGCGCCACCGTGATGGAATCGCTCAGGGCCATTGCGGAGCAATCGCTGCTGCAGACCCGTCGCCCCGTGCTGTTGGCGCCGGCTCGCCCGCAGAGTGATCTGACCGACAGCGTGATGATCGCCTGGGACGAGAGCCCGGAATGCTGGCACGCGGTCTCGGCTGCCATACCGTTCATGCAACTCGCCAAATCAGTGCGGGTCATAAGCGTTGATCGGGACGCCAGCAATCGCCAAGCCTCGCAGGCGGAGGTGCTTGCCTATTTGCGCTGTCATGGCATCGGTGCGACCGCGCAGGTGAATGCACCGGAATTGCGCTCGGTGGGCGATACGCTGCTCGCGGCGGGGGCAGAGCATGAAGCGGGCCTGCTGGTCATGGGCGCCTATTCCCACAGCCGCCTGCGCGAGATGCTTCTGGGTGGGGCCACGCGCCACATCCTTAAGAACGCTTCGGCACGCCCCGTTCTCTTGGCGCATTAGCCCTCGTCAAAACGCAATCCCAGCTCAGGTTGCCGCCAACGCCAACACTATGGGCCGCCGAAGGCGGGTTGGGGGCCGGATTTCGGCCGCCTGCATCAGCCGCTGAAGAAGACGGAGTGAAGCGCGGCTTGGGCGATTGCGCTCCGCTCTCACGGCCGTCATCAAAACAGCGGCGGCACCTGCCCCACTTTTATCGGACCCAGAAATACCGCGCCATCGACAAAGCGCAGCGGGAAGGCGCGCGCTTTCCGCCCCTCCAGCTCCGCCTCCTTGCCAAGCGCGTTGATGCTGGCGGTGACGCCGGCATTGGCGTTCTGCTTGACGACCTTGCCGAGCCCCGGGATCGCCTTGTCGAGCGCGCCGAATAGATTGTTGAGGTCCTGGCTCTTGACGCCGGGCGCGACGCGATCCAGCGTTGCCTGCGGCACGCCCTCCTCCAGCATCTTCTCGATGCCAAGCGCCGGAATTACTTTCTCGATTCCCGCCACCGTCATCTGCAATTCGCCGTCGATCCGACCCTGCGCATTGAGGCTCAATGTACCGGCGGCCAGCGAGATCAGGTCGCCCTGCTGAACCCGCGACCGCACGATCTCGACTTGGCCGCCCGCCGCCTGCAGCTCCCTGAACCGTTCGGGCCACGGCTTTGGTGAAATATCCTTCAAACCCGTGAGCTTGGTCTGGATGTCGGCGTCGAACGGCTGCGCCAGCACCGCGTGCACCTCCTGCATGTTGCCGCCCGATATCTGCAGCACGGCTTCGATCACGGGGTGATCCTTCGTCGAGCCTTCGGCAAGACGGCCGTGCAGCTCGACATGGCGGGCGCGCGCGAGCGGGGTCTCGACCGGTCCATTGACGCGGTCGATCGAGGGATTGTCGAACACGATGGAAGCGCGCTGCGGCACATCGGGCAATCCGCTCACGCTGCTGCGGCCCAAGGTCCAGTTCACCTTCATCGACGGCGGCTGGCCGCGATCGGCGAGCGTGGCCGGCGCCTTGAATTCGGCGATCAAGAGTCTCGGCTGATAGATTTGCGCGATCACCATGATCTCGCCGAGCCGCGCGGTGAACGGCACCTGCGCGCCCGCGGTCTGCGAGACGAGCGAAACGCTCGCGTCGTCGCAGCGGACTTCGAAGCGGAACGGGAAGCCGGCCACCGAACGCTTGCCGCAGGCATAGACCCGGCCGGCTTTCGCTTCCTGCGCGGCCCATGCGTCGGCGCGCACGCCGACTTCGGATGCGGCATAGAGCCAGAACGCGCTCCATGCCGCGGCAACAACAAGGAGCAGTGCAGGCGCGATGAAGAGGCGCCACAGCGGGCGCCGGCGCGGCGCAGGGGTCATGTCAGGCATGCGGCGTCCTTTGGCTAGCGATTTTGGCGAATGTAAGTATTCGCTCGTCGCAACAAAAGGCATTGAATCCACTTCGCTTTGTCGCGCCGTTCTGGTAGCGGTGCACCCGGCATGTCCGCAATTGAGTTCAACGATACGGAATTCTCGAAAGGCGACCTGTGGGTGTTCGGCTACGGCTCCCTGATGTGGCACCCGGGCTTCGAATTCATCGAACGGGTTCCGGCGCGGCTGATCGGCGAGCACCGCGCGCTCTGTGTCTACTCCTTCGTCCATCGCGGCACGCCGGAAAAGCCCGGCCTCGTTCTCGGACTCGACCGCGGCGGCGCCTGCCGCGGCATTGCGTTCCGGGTCGCGGAAAAGAACAGCGAAGCGACCATCGCCTATTTGCGCGAGCGTGAGCAGGTCACCTCGGTCTATCGCGAGGTGAAACGATCGGTGTGGCTGGAGAACGAGGCGCGCCAGCGCGTCAGCGCCCTCGCCTACGTGGTCGACCGCGGTCACGTGCAATATGCCGGGCGGCTGTCGCTGGCAGAACAGTTACGGCACGTGCTGCAGGGACACGGCCAGTCCGGCGTTAACCGCGACTATGTTATCGCAACAGTCAAGGCGATCGAGGCGGAAGGCTTTCGCGATTCCCAACTGCACCGGCTCGCGGCGATGCTGCACGACCAGCATCCGCTGCCTCTTCCCGCAGAGGACAGCGACCGTTGAACTGGGGCTGTGTACCAAGCTCGCCCGGCCGGCGACTTCAATTCCTTTGCATCCAACGTCCATCTTTGTCCGGGTTAGCTACGCTAAAGCCATCTCGGCAAAGTTCAGCGCCGCAAAGGCGCTTGATCGACAAACCTAACAACGTTACCCGGGGAGACCGCCGACGAACTGCCTGACGCTATCAAGCACCGCTTGCCGATCGCCGGCGAAGGCCCAGTGGTCGGCGCCGTCGAGCTCGATGAATCGCGCCCGCGGGATGTGGTCGGCGAGATGTCTCCCGGCGCCGATGCGGACGGCGCGGTCGCCGCGGCGGTGGAGCACCAGCGTCGGAACGGCAACCCGCTCCAGAAGATGCCGCACATCCGTATCGCGGAAGGCCTCGAGCACGCCCCTGACGGCGCCCGGGCTTGAGGCCGCACGAAGCAGGCCGGCCCACCAGGCTCTCGCTTTGGCATCGCCCGCGAGACTCGGCGCGAACGTCTCGATTCCGGCAGGCCCGCCCCAGGCCGAAGCGAGCTGCTGCAGCCACGCATCATATTGATCGGCGTGCAACGCATGCGGATAGTCGGGTGCAGAGCTTCCCTTCGCGAGCGAAGCGAACAGGATCAGCCCGGCGACGCGGTCGGGATGATCGGCCGCGAACCTGATGCAGGCCGGTCCGCCTTCGGATGCGCCGAACAACACGACCCGGCGCGAGCTTGCGGCATCAAGCACGGTGCGGATGTCCTGCGCAGTTGCCTCCGCGCTGGGGCTGAACCCGACCCGGTCGGACAGGCCGACGCCACGACGATCGAGCAGGATGAGACGGCCCATCGCCGCAAGCGCGGAAAGAAAGGCCCGGCACCTTGCGTCCTCCCAGACCCGTTCGACGTGGGACACGAAGCCGGCCAGCATCAGAATGTCGGTGCGCCCTCTGCCATAGGTCTGGAACGCGAGATGCACTCGGCCGCCGCTGACATATTGCGTCGGCGGCGGCTCCGCGGCGCCGGCCTCGAGCAGCGCGTTGGTCTCGGCTTCGGGCGCCACGTCGAGTTCATCGCGCAAACGCTGTGTCAACGCCTCGAGCTGGCGCTCGGCCCCGGCTCTATCGCCGCCCAGGATGAGATTGCGGATGAGGTGGCGGGCATAGATTTCGCTGAGCGGATCGAGCGCGACCAGACGGCCGGCATGCGCGGCGGCGGACGCGTAGTCGGCCGCCGCCTGCTTCTCCTGCACCACCCTCTCGAGTGCCTGGATCGCGCGGCCGCGTAACGCCTCCCTGCGAAAGAACGCCCACTCGTCGAATTGCGGACAGCCGCCGGGCGAGAAGCCGTCGAGGAAGTCGGCTTGATAGAGCCGACAGGCGCGCTCGAACTCGCCGCGGTCGCAAGCCTCTTCAAACAGGCGTGAATCGATCTCCAGATTGATCGACGCCGACAGCCGAACCGTGGATCTGTCGGATGCGAGGACATCGCCGAGCGCGAGCTGAAGGCGATGCAACAACCGACGCAGCCGTGCCCTTACCACCTCCGTGGGGCTTTCCGGCCACAACATGGTCGCAATCGCATCGCGCCCGACCGGGCCCTTCGCTTCAGCCAGATAGACCAGCAGCGCAAGGCCCTTGCGCAGCGCTAACGGGCACAGGCGGTCATCACAACGAACCTCTGGGAATCCGAGCGTCCGGACGTTGAACGAAGCCATGGCGATGCGATCTTCAATGATGGCGTCCGGGGACGCTCAAGGGACGCTGCGATGATAGCACCGCTGGCATTGCACCGTCACCTTCTGGAGAAACGTCATGACCGGACGCGCCGCCGCTCTCATCTATGGCCTCGCGAGCTATCTCATCTTCTTTCTTTCATTTGCCTACACGCCAGCCTTCCTTGGCAATTTTCTCGTCCCGAAGACGATCGACGTCGGACCGGACGGCGGGCTCGCGCAAGCGGTCCTGATCAACGTGATTTTGCTCTGCGTATTCGCGATTCAGCACAGCGTCATGGCGCGTCCAGCCTTCAAGCGCTGGTGGACGCGCATTATACCGGCTTCCTGTGAGCGCAGCACCTATGTGCTGATTTCGAGTCTTCTGTTGATCCTGATCTTCTGGCAGTGGCGTCCGATCGTCGCGCCAGTCTGGCGCGTCGAGGGCTGGCCGGAGGCAATGCTCACGGCGATGTTTTGGATGGGCTGGCTGATCGCGCTGGCTTCGACATTCCAGATCGACCATTTCGAGCTGTTCGGATTGCGTCAGGTCATCGACGCGCTGCGTGGAGCAGCCGATCGTGTGAAAGCGTTCAAGACGCCGCTCCTGTACCGCCTGGTGCGCCACCCGCTGATGCTGGGTCTTTTGCTCGCCTTCTGGGCGACGCCGCATATGACGGCCGGGCATCTGTTGTTTGCCATCATGAATACCGCCTACATCCTTGTCGGCGTCAGGCTCGAGGAAAGAGACCTGGTTGCCGAGTTCGGCGCGAGCTACGAGCATTATCGCCGACGCGTTCCGATGCTGATGCCGCGTCTCTTCGGCGGCGGCTCCATCGCTCCAGAGACGCGCCGCGGAGGCTGAGATGCGCGCCATTCTTTGCAACGCCTTCAAAGGCATCGAAGCCTTGAGCTTCACCGAGATCGCCGAACCTCGCCCGGCATCAAACGAGGTTCTCGTCGATGTCCACGCCGCGTCCGTCAGCTACATGGACTATCTGATGAGCTGTGGCGGCTATCAGATGCGGCCTTCCCTTCACTATGTGCCAGGAACGGACGCCGCCGGTGTAGTGCTAGCCTGTGGCGACCGGGTCAGGCGCTTCCGGCCCGGCGATCGGGTCTGTTGCGGAAACTGGTTCGGTTCGTTTGCGGAGCGCATGGTCGCCAAGGAAAGCAGCGTCGCGTCGCTCCCGGTCAACGTTGATTTCACCGTGGGGTCAACAGTCATGCACACCTATCTCACGGCTTGGTACGCACTCATTGAGCGGGCGCGGCTGCAGGCCGGTGAGACGGTGCTTGTGACGGGGGCCGCTGGCGGGGTTGGCCTCGCCTGCGTCGAGATCGCGCATTTGATCGGCGCGCGGGTCATTGCCGTCGTGGGCAGTGCTGCGAAGGCGGCCATGGTCCGCACGCATGGCGCCGCCGAGGTCGTCGACCATTCGTGCGAAGAGATGCGTGATCGCGTGAAGGCTCTTGCAGGGGATAAAGGCCTCGACATTTGCGTTGACAATGTCGGCGGCGCGCTATTCGCGATCCTTGCAAGGCTTATGGGCTGGAATGGCCGGCTGCTCCCAATCGGCTTCACGAGCGGCGAGATTCCGTCGCTCGCCATGAATCTGCCTTTGCTCAAGAACTATTCGGTCGTCGGTGTCTTCGTCGGCGCCTGGATGGAGCGCTATCCGGACGAAGCTGCCCGCGCGGCGGAAACCATCATGGCGTGGGTCGGCGACGGCAAGCTCCGCCCTCAGGTTGACCGGGTGCTTCCGCTTCAGCGTGCCGGTGAGGCGATGGGCCTGGTTGCCAACCGGAGTGCGATGGGGCGAATCGTGCTGCAGGTCAGACGCGGCGAATCGAAAGGAGGTTCATGAAATCCGTCGTGATCGAGCAACGCTTCTACGGTCCGCCAAGTCGGCCCATTGCACGGCCAAGCCCACTGCTGACGTTGCGAACGCAACCGCTACAGGTAAATCGCGCAACCTCGTTCTTCGAGCTCAGCGAACCAACTCGGGCGTGAAATCGTCACCCAGCGCAGATCTAGTTTTTCGAGACGTGGAAGCTTAAGCAGCGCTTCCGGCAAGGTGGCGACAGGGTTCCCTCTCAAATCGATCTGTCGCAGCTCCACCATTGCACCGATCTCTCCCGGCAAGTGCGTCAGGCTGTTGTTCCTGAGATGCAGCTCACGCAGCCGCGTCAGCTTGGAAAATGGTCGCAGGCAGAGTGGTCAGGCGATTGTCGGTTACACGAAGTTCGAGAAGTCCTGACATCTCGGTAACCGCGTCGGGCAGGCTCTCGAACTCGTTTTCGCTGATGTTGAGATAGCGCAACCGGGTAAGACGCCCCAAAGACGGCGGAAGCTCTTTCAGTGCGTTGTCGTGCAAGTAAAGGAAGTCGCTCAGATCGACGAGTTCGCCTAGCGCAGCCGGAATCCGCCGCAACTGGTTGTGGCCCGGGTCCAGCGTCCTCAGGGCGCTCATTCTCATATGTGAGGGGTGACCCACAATTCTCACAGAAACCACGCCGAACGCCTGGCGAAGAACGGAAATAGCGCGGCGCGCCCTTCGTGAACGCGAACGTGCTGCGTGGGACTACAAAGCCGACAAGCCGGACACCATTCGCGAGTTTATGTACGTGCCCTAGTTGACTTGCGCCGTCGCCGGCCGACGCGGCGCTGGCGCGGGCTGATCGAAAAGTTCGGGCACGAGATCGATTCCCGCACCGGCGAGGCGCACGCGCACCTCGGCGGCGACATATTTCACATATTCCGACAGCAATAGACGTAGCGTCGCGCCGCTGGTCCACCACGGCTCGTCGCGCCATTTTTCGCCGATCACCGCGAACGGAATCAGCGTAACATCAGGCATCGCATGCGACAATTCCAGAATGGCCCGCGGCATGTGGTAATTCGACGTCACCACGATCAGCGACTTGAAGCCGCGCTCCTGCGCCCAGCGCCGCGTCTCGGCGGCATTGCTGCGCGTGTTGACCGCAGAGCGGTCGAGATCGACGCAACAGCCGAGCAGCGACTGGTTGTCGGGCAGCGAGCGCGAGATGTCGCGCACGGCGTTGGTCGGATGCACCCCCGAAATCAACAGCCGGCTGCCGTAGCCGCCGGCCAGCAATTCCATCGCATCCGACACCCGCGACGAGCCGCCGGTGAAGACCACGATGCCGTCGGCGGTGCGCGCCGGCTTGATTTCGGCGCCGCGCAATTGCGAGAGAAAGGCGATGAAGCCCAGCGCCGCGCCGACGAACAGGATCGCCATGGAGCCGACGATGACGGCGCGCAGCCATCCGCGCGGCCGCGCGGCCGGCCTCCTCGGCGTGCTGTCGTCGTGCTGCAAACTCATGTAGTCCGGCAATCCCTCTTCCCGTGCACAATTCTAAAAGGTTTTCAGACGAAGTGGAGTCCCGGTCGACCCCGATCAACAGCACCATTGGCCGGCTCAGTCGATATCGTCCAGCGTCGCAAACAGCGTCCGCCGCGACGCCCAGGCGGTAATGGCGGCAATCGCCACGGCCTGTACCGCCAGCGCCAGATAGCCGGATGGCGGCAGCGAAAATGTCCCGAGCAGCGCTGCGAACTGATCGCCGACCGGGGTGCCCGAGAACCAGCTCGCGATCGATTCGGAGAACCCGAAACCGAGCATCGCGGCGCCGCCGCCGATCAGCCCGCCCTCCAGCCCTAGCCTGAGAAAATGCCGCAGGAAGTGGTTGGCGATATAGCGGTCGCCGGCGCCGACGAAGTGCAGCACCTCGACGATCGGGCGGTTCGCCGCCATCGCGCCGCGGGTCGCGAACGACACCGAAATGATCGTCGCCACGATCACCAGTGCGAGAATGCCGATGCCGGCAAACACGGTGGCGCCAGTCATCGAGCGCATGCGCTCGATCCAGGCGCGGTGATCGTCGACGCTCGCCGATGGCGCCACTTGCGTCACCCTGGAGCGCAACGCAGCGAGGTCGAGCGTGGTGCCTGGCTGGACCCGCGCGACGACAACGCGCGGCACCGGCAATTGCTCGATCGACAGCCCGCTGCCGAGCCACGGCTCCAGCAAACTGGCCGATTCATCCTTGCTGAACGGTTTAACCTGGACGATGCCGGGCTGCGTCCGCATCGCCTCCACCACCGCGGCCGCGTCGCGCTCGAGATCGCGCCCTGCCTGCGGCCGCACCTGAACGGTGATTTCGCTGGCGACTTCGGATTGCCATTCCGCCGCCGATGCGCTGACGAGCAGCACGGTGCCGGTGGTGATGGAAGCGAGGAACGTCATGATCGCGACGACGGCGACCAGCGCGCGGCCGGAAATCGACGCCCGCGGCACGATCGGCGACATGTTGCGCGCCCGCGCCGGCACCTGCGGACGTTCGTTGCCGAGGTCCACCAGCGGCCCATGCTCGTCACCGGCCCTACTCATAGATGTGCAGCCGTCCCTGGTGCAGCACCATCCGCCGCGCCTCGTACTGGTCCATCAGCGTGATGTCGTGGGTCGCGATGATCACCGCGGTGCCCAGCCTGTTCAATTCGATGAATAGCCGCAAGAGGCGCCGGCCGAGCGTCGGATCGACGCTGCCGGTCGGCTCGTCCGCCAACAGCAATTGCGGCCGCGAGATCACCGCGCGCGCGATCGCCGCGCGCTGCTTCTCACCGCCGGACAGGATCGGCGGCAGCGCGTCCATGCGCTCGCCGAGGCCGACCCACTTCAGGAGATCGATCACCTCGCGGCGATAGCTGGATTCGTCACGGCCCATCACGCGGAACGGCAGCGCCACGTTCTCGTAGGTCGTCATGTGGTCGAGCAGACGAAAATCCTGCAGCACGATACCGATGCGCGTGCGCAGACCGGCAATCTGATCCTTGCCGAGCAGCGAGACGTCCTGGCCGAACAGGTTGACGAGGCCACGGGTCGGCCGCAGCGACAGAAACAACAGCCGCAGCAGCGAGGTCTTGCCCGCGCCCGAGGGACCGGTGAGAAACTGGAAGGAATGGGCGGGAATCACGAAGGAAAGGTCGCGCAAAATCTCCGGGCCGAGCCCGTACCGCAAACCGACATTTTCGAACCGAACCAAGCTCAGCTCCGCTCGACATGTACCATGACCGAGCTCCGCTCGGCGTGGACGGTGGCCGGAAACCCCGGACTTGAACCTGGACCCGAACCTGAACTTTGGGCTCGTGGCCCGCTGGTCTGGGCGCCAACCCGACAAAACGGTTTTGCGGCCGTTATGGTTTCCGATTCGTTAACGGTCGGTATGTAGCATCCGGGCGAAGACACTGGTGAGATGGGCTCCATGCATATCGTTTGTCCCCATTGTACAACATCTTACGCCATCAATCCGACCACCTTGGGCACCGGCGGGCGCACCGTCCGCTGCTCCCGCTGCAAGGAAACCTGGCTGGCGCGGCCCGAGGACGCGGTCGAACTGGCCGCCATGCCGGCAGCCATGCCAAGCGCTCCGCTAGCTCCTGCGCAATCGAGCCAGCCGGCCGCAAACGATGCCGCGGCCGAATGGGAGGCGATGGCGCGCGAGGAGGAGGAACAGGACACCCCGGTGGTCGACAGTCCCTCGATTTCGGCAGGCTGGCCGGCCGAGGGCGAAGGGTCGCGCCAAGGTGGCGACAGAGGCGGCGACAGCGACTGGCCATCGATTGCCCGGCACGATGCGGAAGACCATGGGGATATCCCGATCACCACGCACCGCGAGCGGCTGGCCCGTCTTTTCCGGCTGCCCTCCCTGCCCCGTATTCCGTTCATCCCCTCCGTCGGCCTGCCGACCGCCTGCGCCGCAATGGGCGCGCTGATACTGGGGTTGATGATCTGGCGCATCGAAATTGTGCGGCTGCTACCGCAAACCGCGACGTTCTACAAGATGGTCGGGCTGGAAGTGAACCTTCGTGGGCTGGCGTTCAAGGACATCAAGATTAGTAACGAGACCGTGGACGGCAAGCCGGTTCTGGTCATCGAGGGCGTGATCGTCGGCGAGACCAAAAAACCGGTCGAATTGCCGCGGCTGCGCTTCTCCGTCCGCGACGCGCAGGGCGCCGAGATCTACGCCTGGAACGCGGTGCTGGAACAGCCGGTGCTCAAGCCCGGCGAGCGCGCCTATTTCAAGTCGCGGCTGGCTTCGCCGCCGCCCGAAGGCCGTAATATTGACGTACGCTTTTTCAACAAGCGGGATCTGGCCGGCCACGCCTGAATCTGGCCGCGCTTCCGCAAGGCGAGAGATCAAGGCTTCATGCCACGCGTGCTGATTGCCGATGACGAAGACTCCATGCGCTCGCTGGTGGCACGCGCCATCGCCATGGATGGCCACGAGACCGTCACCGCCGAGGACGGCGCCGACGCGCTCGATATCCTGACGCGCGAGCAAGGCCTATTCGACCTGCTCTTGACCGACGTCCAGATGCCGGTCATGGACGGCATCGCGCTGGCGCTGACGGCGGCGCGCGATTTTCCCAACCTGAAGATCCTGCTGATGACGGGCTTCGCCGACCAGCGCGAACGCGCCTCCGGCCTCAATGCGATCGTGCACGACGTGGTGACGAAACCGTTTTCGGTGCACGACATCCGTACGGCTGTGGCCGATGCGCTGGCGGCGCGGAAGGCTGGGTAAGCCAGAAAAGCGGGCGACGGCGCCCGCATCCTCAACTCGTCATACCCGCCAAAGGGTCGCGCGAATGTGCGCCCGATGACAGGCTCCGGCGGGGTATCCAGTACGCCGCGGCTTTTCGGCTCAATCACCGGCGTCTCTGGAATACTGGGTCGCCCGGCTCGACCGGGCGATGACGGCGGAGTGCGAGGCGAGCGCTCAATAATCCTTCAACAGCCGCTCGATGTAATCCAGTTCGATCTGCGGACGGGCCGGATCGCCGAGACGGCGGCGCAGTTCTTCCAAAATCCGGCGGACCCGTTGCACGTCAATCTCGCCGGGGATCTTCACCGAATAGTCGTCGGTGAATTCGTTATGGCGCATCGGCCGTCCGAGCGGATCGGTCGAGTTGGCGGCGCCCTGCTGGCGGCCTCTGGGGTTGCCGGGGCCGTCGCCCGGCTGGTCGCCGTCACCTTGCTGCATGGCTTCCGCAAGGCTCTGGGCGCCCTTGCGCAGCGCGTCGAGCGCACGTCCCTGCGAGTCCACCGCACCCTCGGCATTGCCATCGCCGAGTCGGCCGGTGGCATCGCCCATGGCCGAATCGGCCTGGTCGAGCCCGTCCTCGCCATCGCCTTGCTCGCCGCCTTGACCCTGCTGGCCCTGACCCTGTTGGCCCTGCTGCCCCTGCTGGTCGCCACGCTGGCCCTGCTGGCCGCGCTGGCCCGGGCCCATGCCGCGCTTGGCGAGCTCTTCCTGCAACTTCTTCAGGCGGTCGCGCAGGCCCTGCTGGTCCTGCTGCAGGTCGCCCATGCTCTGGTCGCCCTGCTTGTCGCGCATGCGGTCGCGCCGCGAATCCTGACCCTGCTTGTAGGTCTTGTCGCGCAATTGCTGCTGCTTGCGGATCATGTCGCCGAGCTCGTTCAGCGCCAGCTCCATCTCGTTGTCGCCGCCTTGGCCGGGCTGCGCCATCTGCAGGTTTTCCAGCATCTGCTGTAGCTGTTCCAATAGCTGCTTGGCGGCATCCTTGTCGCCGGAACGCGACATCCGCTCCAGCCGGTCGAGCATGTTCTTGAGATCCTGCTGGCTCAGCATTTTCGTATTGGGATCGAGCGGGCGCGCCTGTTGCTGCGGGTTGTTGCGGAACTGCTCGGCGAGCTGGCGCAGGAAATTATCCAGCGCAGCGCGCAGATTATCCGTCAGCTTCTTGATCTCCTCATCGGTGGCGCCACGCTCCAGCGCCTGCCTGAGCGCGTCCTGCGCCGCACGCAACGCCTTCTCGACATCGGTGATGTTGCCGTCCTCGATGGTGACGGCAAGCGCCCACAGGCTGGCGACGACCTCGCGCAGCGCGGCATCGGTGCGCGCCTCCTCCAGTTGGTGCTTAACACTGAACAGACCGAGATAGTGACCGGCTTCGGGAGTGAACAATTCCGGCGCGATCATCAGCGCATCGAGGGCGGTATAGACTTGCGAATTCTGATTGGCATCGAGCGCCAGAATGCGGCGCTGTTCGATCAGGGCGCGGGCGAGGGGTTTGGTGAACAGCCGTTCCGGCAGCCGCATGTTGAACGGCTCGCTCTTGCCCTCATTGCCGGCCTCGTCCTTGGCCGTGAGCGTCAGCGTTACATCGGCGCCGGCATAGGGATCCTCGCTGAGATCCTTCACGGTCTGGCCGACGCCATTGCGGGTGCGCGCATTCGGCAGCACCAGCGCAAACTGCGGCGGCTCGAACAGCGGCCGTGGCTCGGCCTTCTCGGCCTCCTTGTTCTTGTCTTCCTTGTTGCCTTCCTTATTCCCTTCCTTGCCGGAATCGGGGACACGGACGGCGAATTGCGCGCGTGCTTCGGTGACGCCGTAATCATCCTCGAGCTTGTAGGACGTCTGCAGCGAGCCGCGGGCCTGGCGCTCCGGATCCTTCGCCAACGAGATGGTCGGGGCACGGTCGGGCGTCGCCGCGAAGCGCCACAGTGGCTGGCCGGAGGGCGCTCGGACATGCGCGGTGCCGTCACCCGTGATCTTGAAATGCCGTTCGTTGGTGCCCTTCGGCGCCTGCTCGCTGGGCGCGACCTCCGTCACGCCGCCGCCGACCACGACGTCGATATTGCCGCCGCTGGAGCGCACCAGCAGCGTGCTGCCTCCAGGCACCGGCAATGGTGCCCCGCTATCGGGAGAAGCCGCATCCCTGTTGGCGGCAGACAGAATGACCGGCGGCTTGCCGGTATAGAGCGGCGGGGTCACCCAGGCATCGACCCTGACGTTGGCCGGCGCCAGCACGCCGTTCCAGTCGAATGCCGCAGCAATTCGTAGCCGGCGCTCGTCGCCCGCGGCGACATAGGCGGCCGCCAGCATTACCATGACCAGCGCACGCAGCGCCCAGGGGTCGTGGATCGCCAGCCGCGGCGAAGGCAGCCCGGCGCGGATCCGTTTGATAGAGGCCAGCGTGCGCTCGCGCTGCTCCCGCCACAGCGCCTGCGCGATCGGATCATTGGTCGAGAGTGTATCGGTCAGCGCGGTCGCCGGGCGATGGCGAATGCCGGTGCCGCGGTCGAGCCGGCTCAACGCCTCTTCGCGGCTCGGCCAGCGAAATCGCGCGAGCGGGAACAATGCGGCCAGCGCCGCGAGGGCGAACAGGCCAAGGCAGATCGCGCGTGCAAGGAACGGCAGCGCCAGCCATAATCCGGCCCAGGACACCACCAGGAACAGCCCAATGACGCTCAGAAACCGGACGAGCCCTGGCCAGCTACGTTCCCACGCAATCGCGTATTGGGCTCGTTGCAGAGCCTGCGTCAGTTGAAGCCGCGCAACAGCATCCGGCTCGCGCGCTGGCTTTGTGGGATCGGGGGAAGCGCCGCTCAACAATCTCTCCGGGTTATCGATAAGTCAGCCTATCACAACGGCGGCAATGAGGCACCCGTTCCCGGGGTAACCCACACCCGGAAATGCGCATAACATAACACGAAGGCGTGACTGAGGGCATCCCACGCCGTAACGTTTGCGCCGAACCGTAAAACTACGAGGAAACGACATGGACCAGAAGACGCACGACAAGGGACTGGAAATTCGCAAAGCGGTGCTCGGCGAGGCCTATGTCGACAACGCGTTGAAGAACGCCGACAGTTTTAACAAGCCGTTCCAGGAACTCGTCACCGAATATTGCTGGGGCGCGGTGTGGGGCCGCGAGGAACTGCCGCGCAAGACCCGCAGCATGCTCAATCTGGCCATGATCTCGATCCTAAACCGCCCACATGAACTGAAGGCACATATCAGGGGCGCGCTGACCAACGGCGTCAGTCGCGACGAGATCCGCGAGATCTTCATGCAGGCTTCGATCTATGCCGGCATCCCCGCCGGCGTCGACAGCTTTCGCATCGCGCGCGAGGTGTTCGCGGAATTGGACAAGGGCTGAGGCGTAGCACCATGGAAATAGGATTCATCGGCCTCGGGAAGATGGGCTTCCCGATGGCGCGCCGCCTGATCGAGGCCAAGCATCAACTCACCGTGTTCGATACGCGGCAGGAAGCCATAAGCAAGCTCGTCGCGCTCGGCGCGCAGGCGGCATCGTCGCCGAAGGATATCGCCGACCGCTGCGAGACGGTGCTGGCGAGCCTGCCGTCGCTGCAGGCGTCGCTTGACGTGGCGACCGGCGCAGGTGGCGTGGTCGAAGGGAGGCGCGTCAAACGCTTCGTCGATCTCTCTACCGTTGGCTCGCAAATGGCGTCCAGAATTCACGGTCTTCTAGCGACGAATAACATCGTGCAGATCGACAGCCCCGTCAGCGGCGGCGTCGGAGGCGCCGAGAAGGGAACGTTGGCCGTGATGGTCTCCGGCCCGCGCGCCGATTATGAGCTGACAAAACCCGCGCTCGACGTCATCGGAAAAGTGTTTTTCATCGGCGAGAAGCCCGGCTCGGCGCAAACAATGAAACTGGCGAACAACTTCCTGTCGGCGACCGCGATGGTGGCGACGTCGGAGGCGGTTGTGATGGGCGTCAAGGCGGGGCTCGATCCGGCCGTGATGATCGACGTCATCAACGCAGGCTCCGGGCTCAACACGGCGAGCCGCGACAAGTTTCCGCGCTCGGTGCTGCCGCGCAGTTTCGATTTCGGCTTTGCCACGGGACTGATGGTGAAGGACGTGCGGCTCGCGCTGGAGGAGATGAAATCGCTGGGGCTATCGATGGAAGTCGCCGAAGCGGTCGGGCGCTTGTGGGAAGTCATCATCCGCGACGAGGGCGCGGAGTCGGATTTCACCGCGGCGATCAAGCCGATCGAGAAGGCGGCGGGCGTGGTGGTCGGCGGCGCGAAGTGAGGTGGCGTAGGATGGGTGGAGCGCAAGCGATACCCATCACGTTTCCGCACTGACATTGATGGGTATCGCTTCGCTCCACCCATCCTACGAAATCACAGCCACGGCGCCGGCTTATCCATCGCGATCAATTCCTCGACCTCGATGCGGGGGCGGACCACGGCGTACTGGTCGTCCTTGACGAGGACTTCCGGCACCAAAGGCCGCGTGTTGTAGAAGCCGGATTGCACCGCGCCATAGGCGCCGGCGGTCATGATGGCCAGGAGATCGCCGGCCTTGGGCTCGGGCAAATTGCGATCGAGCGCAAGATAGTCGCCGGTCTCGCAGACGGGTCCGACCACGTCGGCCGTGATCGTTGGCGTGCCCTGCGCTGGCTCGCGAACGGGGAGAATATCGTGGTGCGCTTCGTAAAGCGTCGGGCGGATCAGATCGTTCATCGCGGCGTCGATGATGACGAAGTTCTTGGCTTCGCCCGGCTTCACATAGATGACGCGGGAGACGAGGATGCCGGCATTGCCGACGATCATCCGCCCGGGCTCGAACATCAGCGTACAACCGAGATTGTGCGTGACACGCTTGACCATCGCGGCATAGGCCGACGGCAATGGCGGAGCCTCGCGGTCGGCGTGATAGGGGATGCCGAGCCCGCCGCCGAAATCGATATGCTCGATCCTGTGGCCATCGGCGCGCAGCGTCTGCACGAATTCTGACAGAATCCGGAACGCGGTTTCCATTTTAGAGAGATCAGTGATCTGGCTGCCGATGTGCATATCGGTACCGGTCACCTCGATCCCCGGTAAGCTGGCCGCACGGGCATAGACCTCGCGTGCGCGTGCAATGGGAATGCCGAATTTGTTCTCGGACTTGCCGGTGGCGATCTTGGCATGCGTGCCGGCGTCGACGTCCGGATTGACCCGCAACGAAATCCGCGCGGTCTTGCCGGTCTCGACCGCAAGCTTCGACAGCAGCTCCAGTTCGGGTTCGGACTCGACGTTGATGCAGAGGACATCGGCCGCGAGCGCCGCCCGCAGTTCTATCTCGGTCTTGCCGACGCCGGAAAACAGAATCTTGCCAGGCGGAATCCCCGCCGCCAGCGCCCGCTTCAATTCGCCGCCGGAGACGACATCGGCGCCAGCGCCTAGCTTTGCCAGGGTGCGCAGCACCGCCTGGTTGGAATTGGCCTTCATGGCGTAACAGACCAGCGTCTTCTCGCCGGCAAAGGCCTCAGTGAAAACGCGGTAGTGACGCTCCAGCGTCGCCGTCGAATAGCAATAGAACGGCGTGCCGACGGCATCCGCCAGTTCGGACAGGTTCACGGCCTCGGCGTGCAGCACGCCGTTGCGATAGTCGAAGTGATTCATAGCGCGCTCAGTCTCAGTCCAGCAGCGGATCGAGAACGAATTTCTTCTTGCTGCCTTTGGGGGCCGCGGGCGCGGCTTCGGACCCGTAGGTCGAATTGAAGACGCCGGGCTGCGCCGCGCGCTCGGCCTCAGTATCTGACGTGCCCGACACTTGCGGCGCGTTTGGCGGCAGATCGAGCCCGCCCTTGCGTCCGCAGCCGCCGAGCGCGAGCGCGGTCACGCTCAGCAGGATAATGGCCCATCCCGACGATGATGGGCGGTAGTTATTGATCACGACGAAATCCCCAATGCGCGCCGCACCATACAAAGATTGCTTCAGTCTGGCGAGTGCCGATGGGCCACGGACAGTCATGAAATAGCAGCGAAATTTTCTCTTCACACCTATTTTCGCTCTTTTTCCAGCCGTTTCAGCCAGGCTTTGGCCTGCGAAAGCACGTTCTTCGGCGCGGTGCCGCCATAGCTGGTCCGGCTCTTGACGGAAGCCTCTACCGAAAGAACCCGCAGGGCGTCCGCGGTGATTTTGGGCTCGACTTCCTGCATCGCCTTGAGCGGAAGCTCGTGCAGCGCCACGCCCTGCTCCGACGCGAGGGCGACGATTCGCCCGGTAACATGATGGGCGTCGCGGAACGGCATCTTCAGCGTCCGCACCAGCCAGTCGGCGAGATCGGTGGCGGTGGCGTAGCCCTCGCCGGCCGCGGCCTTCATCCGCGCCTCGTCGGGGACGAGATCGAGGACCATGCCGGTCATCGCGCGAATCGCGAGCGAGAGCGCGGAAAACGCCTCCATCGCACCCTGCTTGTCCTCCTGCATGTCCTTTTGGTAGGCGAGCGGCAGCCCCTTCATCACGATCAAAAGCCCGTTGAGCGCGCCGATCACCCGGCCGGTCTTGGCGCGCACCAGTTCGGCCGCGTCCGGATTGCGCTTCTGCGGCATGATCGAGGAGCCGGTGGTGAACTTGTCGGAGAGCCGCACCAGCCCCACCAGCGGCGAGGTCCAGATCACGATTTCCTCGGCAAAGCGCGACATGTGCACGGCCGCGATCGACGCCGCCGACAGGGTTTCGAGCACGAAGTCGCGGTCCGATACTGCGTCCAGCGAATTGGCCATAGGGCGGTCGAAGCCGAGCGCCTTGGCGGTGGCAGTGCGATCGATCGGAAACGAGGTTCCGGCGAGCGCCGCGGCGCCGAGCGGCGATTCGTTCAGCCGCTTTCGCGCGTCGGCAAAACGGCCGCGGTCGCGCGCCGCCATCTCGACATAGGCGAGCAGATGATGCCCGAAGGTGACGGGCTGGGCGGTCTGCAGATGGGTGAAGCCCGGCATCACGGTTGCGGCATGCTCCACGGCGCGCTCGGCCAGCGCGTGCTGGAAGGCAGCCAGCGCCGCGTCCGTCTCGTCGATCGTGTCGCGGACATAGAGCCGGAAATCGGTAGCCACTTGGTCGTTGCGCGAGCGCGCGGTGTGCAGCCGCCCGGCGGCCGGCCCTATCAATTCGGAAAGCCGACTCTCGACATTCATATGGATGTCTTCGAGCGCGCGCTTGAAGTCGAACGAGCCCTTGCCGATTTCTGACAAAATCGTGTCTAGACCCTTGCCGATATTTTTCGCATCACTCGCGGTGATAATGCCTTGCGCGGCCAGCATTGCAGCGTGGGCCTTGGACGCGGCGATGTCCTGGGCATAGAGGTGACGATCGACGTCGATCGAGACGTTGATTTCCTCCATGATCGCATCGGGGCGCTCGCTGAACCGGCCGCCCCACATCTTGTTGCTCATGACTTCCCAAGCCCTGCCATCTATACCGTCGGAGTAAGCGAAACGCCGTGGCGGTTTCGACCGTAATTCGACCGTAACCTTGAGCCCTGCATAGCCGTAACTGACACAGGATGACAAACGATATGCCCGAAATGTCCCCGCCCCGCCCGGCCACGAGGCGCCGGATCCCGATCGCCATCGGCGCGGTGGCGGCTGCGGGCGTGGTCGGATTGGGCGCGTTTTACGGGCTCGGCAGCTTCAAGCGCGGAACGGGTGGCGATCCATCCTGTGCGGGAGCCGTCGAACTGGCCCGCAAGATATCGCCACTGGCGCATGGCGAGGTGGCCGCGCTGACCATGGCGACGACGCCGTTACGGCTGCCCGACCTCGCCTTCGAGGATGCCGAGGGTAAGCTGAGGAAGCTGTCGGAATGGCGCGGCAAGACCGTGCTGGTGAACCTCTGGGCCACCTGGTGCGTGCCTTGTCGCAAGGAAATGCCGGCGCTGGAGAACCTGCAGGCCAAGCTCGGCGGCAAGGATTTCGAGGTGGTCGCCATTAACATCGACACCCGCGACCCCGAGAAGCCGAAAAACTTTCTTAAAGAGGCCAATCTGACTCGGCTCGGCTATTTCGCCGACCAGAAAGCCAAGGTTTTTCAAGATCTTAAGAACATAGGCAAGGCGCTGGGCATGCCCACTTCAGTGCTGGTGGACGCCCAGGGCTGCGAGATCGCCACCCTTGCCGGCCCCGCCGAATGGGCCAGCGAGGACGCAATCAAGCTGATCAAGGGCGCGATACAGCCGATGAAGGCGGGGAGTTAGGTAGGGGCTAGTTTAGGCCGCAATATTGAGGTTGCCGCCGACGCCGGGGGCGAGATTGGCGGTCGAGGGCGTGCCGAGCAGCGTCTGAACCGCGGCCTTCTCGGCGTCCGCATTCTGCTTGATGATCGAGGTCTGGATCTGCTGCTGCGTGCCTGCCGCCTGCATCGCGAGCATGCTCGAAACCATAGCCATTATATCCATACGCAGCACTCCTCAAACCTGAGGGCACCGTACCCCGGCACCGGTTAATGAATGCTTGGCAAAACTGAGCGGTGGAGAAGTGAGCTGAGTGCAACCTACGAATTCGCGACCGTCAGCGCGTCGGGACCGGTTTGTCGCCGCGGTAGTCGTAGAAACCGCGCTGGGTTTTGCGCCCCAGCCAGCCGGCCTCGACATATTTCACCAGCAGCGGGCATGGCCGGTATTTCGAATCCGCCAACCCCTCATGCAGCACCTGCATGATCGACAGACAGGTATCGAGCCCGATGAAATCCGCCAATTCCAGCGGCCCCATCGGATGGTGCGCGCCGAGCTTCATGGCAGCGTCGATCGCCTCGACGTTGCCGACGCCCTCATAGAGCGTGTAGATCGCCTCGTTGATCATCGGCAGCAGGATGCGGTTGACGATGAAGGCTGGGAAATCCTCCGATACCGCGACCTGCTTGCCGAGCTTGCCGACAAATTCCTTGGCGGTGTCGAAGGTCATATCGTCGGTGGCAATGCCGCGGATCAGTTCGACCAATTCCATCGCCGGCACCGGATTCATGAAATGAATGCCGATGAAGCGCTCGGGACGATCGGTCGAGGCGGCGAGCCGGGTGATTGAGATCGACGAGGAGTTGGTGGCGACGATCGCTTCCGGCTTCAATACCGCGCAAAGTTCGTGAAAGATCTTGCGCTTGACCTCTTCCTTTTCGACCGCGGTCTCGATTACGAGGTCGCAATCCGAAAGCCCGTCGAGCGTCTCGGAGGAGGTAATCCGCTCCAGCGCCTTCTTGCGCGCGTCCTCGGTAATGACCTGCTTGGCAACCTGCCGCGACAAATGGCCGTTGATGGTCGCCATCGCCGATTTCAGCCGTTCGTCGGAGACGTCGTTGAGCACCACGTCCAAGCCGGCGAGCGCCGCCACATGCGCAATGCCGTGGCCCATCTGGCCCGAGCCGATCACGCCGACCTTCTTGATTGTCACCGCCATCTTGTCATCCACCGGAACGGCGCGCATATCGCGCCTGTTCATCTCTAAACCTCAGCTACGATATCACCAGACGCGAGGTTTCAGTCCCACCATTGGCACGTATTCTTCACGCGAAGCTTAATCCCCTTCGCCCGCATCCCCTTAAGGTAAACACCGGCCGGACGTTTGCGCGTCCGGCCGGTGCTCCGTTACTTTCCGAGCTTGCCGAGCGCGTCGGTCAGTTCAGGAACCGCCTGATAGAGGTCCGCGACCAGGCCGTAATCGGCGACCTGGAAGATCGGCGCGTCTTCATCCTTGTTGATCGCAACGATCACCTTGGAATCCTTCATGCCGGCGAGATGCTGGATCGCGCCGGAGATGCCGATTGCGACATATAGTTCCGGAGCGACCACCTTGCCGGTCTGGCCGACCTGCCAGTCGTTGGGCGCATAGCCGGCATCGACCGCGGCGCGCGAGGCGCCGACGCCCGCGCCGAGCTTGTCGGCGAGCGGCTCGATATATTTGGCAAAGTTCTCGCGGCTCTGCATGGCGCGGCCGCCGGAAACGATGATCTTTGCCGAGGTCAGTTCCGGACGGTCGCTCTTTGCCACCTCTTCGCCGAGGAAGCTGGAGAGGCCCGGATCGGCCGCAGCGGCGGCGTCCTCCACCGGCGCACTGCCACCCTCGCCCGCCGCGGCAAAGGTCGAGGTCCGCACCGTGATGACCTTCTTGGCGTCCTTGGACTTCACCGTCTGGATCGCGTTGCCGGCATAGATCGGCCGCTCGAAGGTATCGGGCGAAACCACCTTGATGATCTCGGACACCTGCATCACGTCGAGCAGAGCTGCGACGCGCGGCATGACGTTCTTGAAGCGCGAGGTCGCAGGCGCGACGAAGGCGTCATAGTTAGGGGCCAGCGACACGATCAACGCGGCCAGCGGCTCGGCGAGATCATGGGCATAGGCGGCATTGTCCGCGAGCAGCACCTTCTTGACGCCGGCAAGCTTGGCTGCGGCATCGGCCGCACCCTTGGCGTTCTCGCCGGCGACCAGCACGTGCACGTCGGCGCCGAGCGCAGCGGCCGCCGTCAGCGTCTTGTTGGTGGCATCCTTGATCAACGTGTTGTCGTGTTCGGCAATCAATAGCGTCGTCATCAGAGAACCCCGGCTTCGGTCTTGAGTTTGGAAACGAGCTCAGCGACGTCCTTGACCTTGACGCCACCCTTGCGGCCGGGCGGTTCCGATGTCTTGAGCACTTCGAGATGCGGCGTGAGATCGACGCCGTAATCGGCGGCACTCTTGTCGTCGATCGGCTTCTTCTTCGCCTTCATGATGTTGGGCAGCGACGCATAGCGCGGCTCGTTCAGCCGCAGGTCGGTGGTGACGATCGCCGGTCCTTTCAGCTTCAGGGTCTGCAGGCCGCCGTCGACCTCGCGCGTGACCTTGAAGTCTGCGCCTTCAACTTCGAGCTTGGACGCAAATGTCGCCTGCGACCAGCCGAGCAGCGCGGCCAGCATCTGGCCGGTCTGGTTCGAATCGTCGTCGATCGCCTGCTTGCCGAGAATGATGAGGCCGGGCTTCTCGGCATCCGCTACGGCTTTGAGAATCTTCGCGACCGCCAGGGGCTCGACATTGCCTTCGGCCTTGACCAGGATGCCGCGGTCGGCGCCCATGGCGAGACCTGTCCGGATCGTCTCCGAGGCCTGCGCCGGGCCGATCGACACCACCACCACTTCGGTCGCCTTGCCGGCTTCCTTCAGCCGCAATGCTTCCTCGACGGCGATTTCGTCGAACGGATTCATCGACATCTTCACGTTAGCGAGTTCCACGCCCGTTCCGTCGCTCTTGACGCGGACCTTGACGTTGAAATCGACCACCCGCTTTACCGGCACAAGAACCTTCATCGATCCTCTTTCGCTTGAATTCTGGGGTTGATCAGCTTGTTATTAGCTTGGGCGCGGAACCTAAAGGTCCCGCTATCGGCGGTCAACGCGCGAAAGCCAAAAATCGGCCCCGGAAGGCCCTACCTTCAAGGCTTACCTTAACGGTTCTGACCCGGCACCCACAACACGTCTCCGGCTCCATTATCGTTCATGGCGCGGCTGGCCACGAACAGGAAATCGGACAGGCGGTTCATATACTGAATGGCAGCCGGGCTCACCGGCTCCTCCGGGTGCGCGGCGAGTTCCACCATGATCCGTTCCGCCCTGCGGCATATGGTACGGGCGAGGTGCAGGTATGCGGCAGCGGGGGTACCGCCGGGCATCACGAACGAGGTCAGGGGCGCGAGATGATCGTTCAGCGCATCGATGTCGCGCTCGAGCCGCTCGACCTGGCTCGACAGCATCCGGAGCCGCTCGGCCTTGCCGTCGCGCTGGGGCACCGCAAGGTCGGCGCCGAGATCGAACAAATCGTTCTGGATTTGGCCGAGCATCGCATCGAGTTCGCGGGCATCGCCGAGGTGCAACCTCACCACGCCGATGGCGGCGTTGGTTTCATCTACGGTGCCGTAGGCGCTAATGCGCAGATCGTATTTCGGGCGGCGCTCGCCGCTGCCGAGCGCCGTGGTGCCGTCATCGCCGGTCTTCGTATAGATGCGGTTGAGCACGACCATCGACGCTTCCCCTTTCCTGATCCTTATCTACCCAACGCCCACACCACGACCATGGTGATGACGATGGCAATGAACTGCAGCAGCACCCGAAGCCGCATCAGGTGCTGCGAGCGGTTCGGCGAGCCGCCCCGCATCATGTTGACGAGGCCAAGCAACAGCACGATGGCCACGGCCGCAACCGCGATGGGGAGGACGATCGAACTCAGAAAGGATGCCATCGGCGGTACATAACACCGCGAGGCGCTGACTTCCACACGATCACAACTCTCGCACCACCGCTCGACGATCTGGCTTTTAACCCAATAATATCAGATGCTAGCTCCGGCTTAGGACCGGACCGCGATACCCCGATCGAGGTGAGATGTGAAGCTCATTCGCTACGTCTACCTCGTCGTCATGGAGGCGTTTTACACGTTCCTCGCCGATGACGGCTGGGCGATCGCGAGCCATATCGCACTGTCGACGCTGATGGCGCTATTTCCGTTCCTGATCGTGCTGACGTCGCTGGCTGGCTTTTTCGGCTCCAAGGAGCTCGCCGATGGGGCCGTCGGACTGTTGCTTCAAACCTGGCCGCAACAGGTCGCCGACGCGCTGTCAGGCGAAATCCACGACGTACTGACGACGACGCGCGGCGACATTCTGACCGTCGGCGCGGTGCTGGCGGTCTATTTCGCCTCCAACGGCGTCGAGGCGCTGCGGGTCGCGCTGAACCGCGCCTATTCGGTGGTCGAGCCGCGGGCGTGGTACTGGCTGCGGCTGGAATCGATCGGCTACACGCTGGTCGCCGCCGTCACGTCGCTCTTGATGGCGTTCCTGATCGTACTCGGTCCGCTGATCCTGGAGACGGCGCGCCGCCACATTCCCTTCTTCGTCGAGTCCAACGAAAGCCTTCTCACCTTCGCCCGCTACGGCATCACGATCGCGGCGATGACAGTGGCGCTGTTCGTGCTGCATGCCTGGTTGCCCTGCGGCCGGCGGAGTTTTCTTCAGATCCTTCCGGGTATCGTCTTTACGATGGTGGGTTCGCTGATCTCGGGCGTCGTGTTCGGCCAGTATCTGGCGCGCTTCGCCAGCAACTATGTGACGATGTATGCGGGACTTGCCTCGGTCATCATCGCCCTGGTGTTTCTGTATTTCATTTCGGCGATTTTCGTCTTCGGCGGCGAACTGAACGCAGCCATCATGAAGTCGCAACTGCCGAAGGGGATGTCGCTGCATGCAGCGCAGTCGCCAGGGCGCGCGGGCTCACAGGCTTGACCAGAAAGATCTCGGCGCCGGCGGCGCGCGACGCCGCCTCGTCCTCGCTGCGGCCTGATATGCCGATGATCGGAATGCGCCCGAGCGGCGGCTCCAGCGCGCGAATGCGCCTGATCGCCTCGACGCCATCGATACCCGGCAGCACCATGTCCATCAATACCGCATCGAATGCTCCTTGCGCGAGCCGCTCGGGCGCCGCCTCGCCCTGGCCGATGAAGTCGGTCTGATGACCGAGTTCAGTCAGGATCGTGTTGAGCACGACGCGGCCGAACGGATTGTCTTCGACGCTGAGCAGGCGCAATGGCCGAGGCGAACTGATCGATACCTCGCCACCGGCACCGGACGCCGCCGTCACGGCGTCCTTTGCGGGCGACATTGCGACGTTGAGGGTAAAGGTGGCGCCGCCGCCCCGGCGTTGCGTCACGGTGATGTCGCCGCCCATGGCACGCGCCAGTTGCTTGACCGACGACAATCCGAGCCCGGCGCCGCCGAAGCGCGATGCAATGGAGGCATTGGCCTGCGAGAACGGCCGGAACAGGCGCTTGATTTCGCTCAGCGCAAGGCCGATCCCGCTGTCGGAGATCGCGAACGAGACGGCGACCTTGCCCTTCGGACCCCGCACGGGCCTGACCTGCAGCCCAACACTGCCTTGTTGAGTAAATTTTACCGCATTGTCGATCAGGTTCTCGAGCGCGGCGCGCAGGCGGACGGGATCGCCGATCGCAAACCCTGGAAGCTTTTCGGAAATATCGACCGACGACTGCAGACCCTTGGCCGCGGCGCGCCCGGTCAGCGAATCGCCGGCATTGCGGGCAAGCGCCTGCAGGTCGAAGAAGTCCTGCCGCACCTCGAGCCCGGGGCCGCCGCTGCGCGCGGCGTCGACGAACAGGGTCGCAAGGCTCGCCAGATGTTCCGCGCCCGCCTTGATGGTGTCGACCCAGCGCCGTTCGCGTTCGTCAAGGTCCGAGGTCGCGAGCAGATTGCTGATCGCGAGAATGCCGGTCAGCGGCGTGCGGACCTCGTGCGCAAAGGCCGCCAGCGCAGTCTCGACCATGCCGGGCGCAGCGATGGCGGACTTGCGCGTGCCGCGTTTTTTGACCGCGGCGCCGAATACGCGCTTTTTCGCTCGCCGCTTCTTGACTGTTCCCGTGGTGCCTGGTGAGCGCCGCTTTGCCGCCATGATCCCCCTTCCTCTGCCGCGACCAGCATGACACGCGATGGCGGCCGGTGTCACGGAGACGTTTTCAACAACCCGCAGTAGTACTACAGGAATCGTCGGGCAAGCCGACGAGGCTGCGAATATCCGCAGGCGTCGCACCTTGCCCACGCAAGTCGCGCAAGGCCGTAGCTTGCGTCGATTTCGACAGCTTGAGTCCCGACGCATCCTCGATGAGGCGATGGTGCCGATACACCGGTTGCGGCATACCGAGCAACTGTTGCAACACCAGGTGGACGCTCGTCGACCAGAACAGGTCCCTTCCCCGTACCACGTCGGTCACGCCCTGCAGGGCGTCGTCGATCACGACGGAGAGATGATAGCTGGTCGGCGTCTCCTTTCGGGCCAGCACAACGTCGCCCCACGCTTCAGGGCGCGCGGCGACGACGCCGGTCTCGCCGCCGGGCCCAGCACCCTCTTCCTGCCAGGCCAGTTCCTTCGTGCGCGCGAGCGCTGCCTGCATATCGAGCCGCAGCGCATAAGGCGCACCTTGCGAGATCAACTCTTGGCGCCGGTCCGGCGGCAGCGATTTCGCGACGTCCGGATAGAGCGGTGCCCCGTCGGGATCCCGCGGCCAGGGCGCGCCGGCCTCGCGCTGCGCGACCAGACGGGCGATTTCCGCGCGGCTCTCGAAGCTCGGATAGATCAGGCCCAAGCCTGCCAATTTTTCGACCGCTTCGCGATAGCGCGCAAAATGCTCCGATTGCCGCCGCACCGGCGTTTCCCAGGAAATCCCGAGCCAGGCGAGGTCTTCATAGATCGCCGCCTCGAATTCCGGCCGGCAACGCGTCGTATCGATATCCTCGATCCGCAGCAGAAACCGCCCGCCGAGCTCGCGCGCGAGATCAAAATTCAGGAGCGCCGAATAGGCGTGGCCGAGATGGAGATAGCCGTTCGGGCTGGGGGCAAATCGGAAAACGGGTGGCGACATTACGCGGCCGTCGTCATGCCCGGGCTTGTCCCGGGCATCCACGTCTTACCGTGTCGCAAACTGAGATGCATGTCGAGACCATGAGCCAAGAGCGACGGCCTCCTGTATGTTGTCATAACCGAGAATCTCATTTGATCGGCAAGATAGGAAGACGTGGATGGCCGGGACAAGCCCGGCCATGACGAAGAGAGAGAAATGACCATCCACCTCAACAGCCAGTCCGATCTCGAAGACGCCGTCCATGCATTGGTCAAGCAAGACCCGAGGCTCAAGCCGATTTTTGAGCTCACGGGCATGCCGGCGCTGCGGCAGCGCGCGCCGGGGTTCGCGGGGTTAGCTGCAATCGTCTGCGGTCAGCAATTGTCTACTGCCAGCGCCGGGGCGATCTGGGCGCGGCTGACGGCCGCGTTCGATCCGTTCGATCACGAGGTCATCCGCAAGACCCGCGCCGACCGCCTCGGCCGGCTCGGGCTTTCGGCCGCCAAGATCAAGACGCTGAAGAACATCGCGCGCGAACTGGCCGCCGAGCGGCTCAATCTCGAGGTGCTGGCGGAAGAGGATGCGGATGCCGCCCACCACACGCTGACCGCGCTGCCCGGCATCGGCCCCTGGACTGCCGACATTTACCTGCTGTTCTGTCTCGGCCATGGCGACGCCTGGCCGGCCGGCGACCTCGCGGTGCAGGAGGCCGTGAAGATCGGGCTTGGCCTGAAGGCACGCCCGACCGTCAAGCAGATGGCGCCGCTGGCGGAACCGTGGCGTCCCCTGCGCGGTGCGGCGGCGCATCTGTGGTGGAGCTATTATCGCGTGCTGAAGAAACGCGAGGGCGTGCTTCCCGACAAGATCACCCCCGCAGTCGTACCCGATCCTCGCGCGCGGAAACCGTGACGAAGTCGATCAGCGCCCGCACGGCGGGCAGGTCGACGAGATCGGGATGGGCCAGCAGCCAGAGGTCCGCAACGCTGGCGAGCTTCTGTGGCGCGACGCGGACGAGGTCCGGATAGGCGGCCGCGACAAAGCAGGACAGCGTCGAAATCCCAAGGCCCGCGCGCGCCGCGGCGAGCATGTCGCCTTGCGACGAGCAACGCATCACCATCGAACCCTGCCGCGTGATCGCGTCGCTCCAGCGCGCCAGCCGCTCGTTCGACAACCGGTCGGCGAAGCCGATGACGCTGTGGCCCTTCCATTCGTCGCGCCGCTCGGGCAGGCGCCGCCGCGCGGCATAATCGCGTGAGGCGTAAAAGCCGGTGCCGAGCCGGCCGATCTTGCGGCCGATCAAATTCTCCTCGCCGCTGTCTACGGGGCGCAGCACGACATCGGCCTCACGGCGTCGGACGCTCGCCGGATACGGATGGGTGATGATCTCGAGCTGAATATGGTCGTGCTGGCGCAGAAACGGCCCGAGCCGCGGCATCAGCCAGTGCGAGGCGAGCGTGGCGCCGATCGACAGCTTGACCACGCCGCGTGCCTGCGCACCGGTCGCCGAGACCGCCGCTTCGGCGCGCAACGCCGCCGCCGCCATCGCCTCGACATGCTCGTGAAATTTCCGGCCCTGCGAAGTCAGCGAAAGACCTTCGTTGGACCGGGCGAACAGGGGAATGCCAAGCTGGTCTTCCAGCTCGGCGATCTTGCGGCCGACCGTCGGATGGCTGGAGCGCAATCGCCGCGCGGCCGCCGCGAAGCTGCGGGTCTCGGCCACCGCGACGAAGGTCTTGCACAGGTTCCAATCCATCCGCTCCTCCGCCGCGACGCGCGGCTCATGTTCATTTCTGGCGAGCGAGCTGTTCAATATTGAACGGCCGCGGCCTCCCGTCCAGTCCTATAATGAACGTCAATCAAGTGCAGGCCAGCGGCTTCGCCCAGCCCGACGCTCGCAAATCCACAGCAACAGACGCGCTCCGGCCGTTACCGGCCTTGCGCGATCAAGGGAGAGACCGAATGCCGTTGCCCGCTTCGCTTGCCAATTCGCTCGAACTGCCGGTGGTCGGCTCACCCTTGTTCATCGTGTCCGGGCCCGAGCTCGTCATCGCCCAGTGCAAGGCCGGCATCGTCGGCTCGTTTCCGGCGCTGAACGCGCGACCGGTCGAAAAGCTCGACGAGTGGCTGACGCGCATCGACAACGAGCTCGGCGAGTACAAGGCGCTGCATCCGGAAAAGAAGGTCGCGCCCTACGCGGTCAACCAGATCTGCCACGCTTCCAACGACCGGCTGATGAAGGACATGGAGACCTGCGTGAAGCACCAGGTTCCGATCATCATCACCTCGCTGCGGCCGCCGATCGAGATCGTCGAGGCCGCGCATTCCTATGGCGGCGTGGTTTTCCATGACGTGATCAACGTCAAGCATGCGCGGAAGGCCGCCGAACATGGCGTCGACGGTCTCATTCTGGTTTGCGCCGGCGCCGGCGGACATGCCGGCACGCTGTCGCCGTTCGCGCTGCTGCGCGAGGTGAAGCAGTGGTTCAAGGGCACCGTGCTGCTGTCGGGTGCGATCTCGGATGGTTGGGGTATCGCGTCGGCGCTCGCGCTCGGCGCCGACATGGCCTACATGGGCACGCGCTTCATCGCCACCGCTGAAGCCAATGCCGATCCGGCCTACAAGGCCGCGCTGATCGGCCACGCCGCGCACGATATCGTCTATTCCAACCTGTTCACCGGCGTGCACGGCAATTATCTCGGCCCGTCGATCGTGGCCGCGGGGCTCGATCCCGCCAATCTGCCGCAAAGCGACAAGTCGAAGATGAATTTCGGCTCCGGCGGCAACACCAAGGCCAAGGCGTGGCGCGACATCTGGGGCTCCGGTCAGGGCATCGGCCAGATCGCCGACGCGCCGCCGGTAGCCGAGTTGGTGGAGCGGCTCAGGTGCGAATTCGCCGACGCCAGCGAGGAATTTCTGAAACGAGCGCGTGCGTAAGACACGCCGGATTCAACGACAAGCCAATCAAATAAACAGAGGGATGGGAATCATGAGACTGTCGCGACCTGTGTTGACTATCGCACTCGCGTTGCTGGGAAGCACCACGGCTCTCGCCGAAGGAGACAAGGGTGAAATCCGCATCGGCCAGACGCTGCCCTATAGCGGTCCGGCATCCGGCTTCGGCATCATCGGCCGGGCGCAGGAAGCCTATTTTGAGAAGATCAACGCCGGGGGCGGCATCAACGGCCGCAAGATCAAGTTCTTCAGCCTTGATGACGCGTACTCGCCGCCCAAGACGGTCGAGCAGACCCGAAAGCTCGTCGAGCAGGAAGAGGTGCTGCTGACCTTCGGCTCGCTCGGAACCGCCACCAACAACGCCGTGCATCGCTACCTCAATAGCAAGAAGGTGCCGCAGTTGTTCGTGCTGAGCGGCGCAACCAAATGGGCCGACCCGAAGAATTTTCGGTGGACCATGCCGGGAATGGCGACCTATCAGTCCGAAGGCGTCGTCTACGCCAAGCATGTCCTGCAGACCAAGCCCGACGCCAAGATCGCCATCCTGTCGCAGAACGACGATTTCGGCCGCGACTACGTCGCCGGCTTCAAGCGGGCACTCGGCGACAAGGCCGCGACCATGATCGTGTCGGAGGCAACCTACGAGACCAGCGCGCCAACCATCAGCTCGCAGCTTGCGACACTGAAGGCCTCGGGCGCCAACGTGATGTTTGGTGTCGTGCTCGGCAAGTTCACCTCGCAGATGATCAAGGGCGTCGCCGAGATCAATTGGAAGCCGGATCTGTTTTTCGTGCCGACCTCGGCGTCATCGATCTCGTTCCTGGAGCCGGCCGGGCTGGAGAACGCCGTCGGCCTGATCTCGTCCAGCAACCAGAAGGACACGATGGACGTTCAATGGGCCAATGACCCCGGCGTGAAAGAGTATTTCGCGTTCATGAAGCAATATTTGCCGAATGCAGACCTCTCCAATTCGAACTACGCCGCCGGCTATCACTATGCGAACCTGATGGTGAAAGTTCTGATGGCTTGCAAGGACGACTTCAGCCGCGAGAACATCATGAAGCAGGCCGCCTCGTTGCGTGATGTGGCGCTTCCACTGCTATTGCCGGGCATCACGGTAACGACCGCAGCCGATGACTACCTGCCGTTCCAGCAATTACGGCTGCGCCGCTTCGACGGCAAGAGCTGGGTCGGCTTCGGTGAAATTCTGGACGACCGCTAAGCGGCGCGTCCGGTTAGTCCGGGAGGGAATATGACGTCGATCATCAGCGGCGAACGCCAGATCAGCTATCCCGACATCCACGCCCGCATCGCGCGGGCGGCGGCGGGTTTCAAGGCGCTCGGCGTCAGCGGCGGCGTGCCTGTCGGCATGATGCTGCGCAACGATTTTGCGTTCTTCGAAGTCTCGGGCGGCGCAGCCGCGCTAGGCAGCCCGGTGGTGCCGATCAACTGGCATTTGAAGGCCGAGGAAGTTGCCTACATCCTCGCCGACAGTGGCGCGAAAATCCTGGTCTGCCATGCCGACCTGCTGCCGCAGATCAGCGATGGCCTGCCCGCCGACGTGCGGCTCCTGGTGGTGGCTACGCCGCCGGAAATCGCGGCCGCCTTCAACGTCGCACCCGCACTGACACAGGTCCCTGACGGCATGATCGACTGGGACCGCTGGCGCGACACGCATGCGCCCTCGCAGGAATCGCCGATCGGCAGCGCGCCGATGTTCTATACCTCGGGCACCACCGGCCTGCCCAAGGGCGTGCGCCGCAAGCCGATGACGCCGGAACAGGCTGCGGCTTCCGCGCGGGTCGGCGGCATCGCCTATGGCGTCAAGCCGAACGAAGAGCAGGTCATCCTGATGAACGGCCCGATGTACCATTCGGCGCCGAACTCTTACGGCATGCTGGCATTCCGCAGCGGCTGCACAATCGTGCTCGAACCGCGCTTCGATCCCGAGGACATGCTGCAACTGATCGAACGTCATCGGGTTACCCACATGCACATGGTGCCGACGATGTTCGTCCGCCTGCTGCGGCTGCCGGATGAGGTGAAGCGCCGTTACGATCTGTCGTCGCTACGCTTCGTCGTGCATGGGGCTGCGCCCTGCCCGCCGCAGGTCAAGCGTGCCATGATCAGTTGGTGGGGACCGGTCATCAACGAATATTTCGGCTCGACCGAAACCGGCATTCCGGTGTGGCATTCGGCCGAAGAGGCGCTGGCAAAACCCGGCACGGTCGGCCGCGCTATCGAAGGCGGCGTCGTGAAAATCTTCCGCCCTGACGGCGAGCCGTGTGGCGTTGGCGAGCCCGGCGAAATCTTCATGCGGCAAATGTCGGTGCCGGATTTCGACTACCACGGCAAGGCCGAGGCCCGCGCCGAAGCCGGCCGCGACGGCCTCGTCAGCGTCGGCGACGTCGGCTTTCTCGACGCAGACGGCTATCTGTTCCTGTGCGACCGCAAGCGCGACATGGTGATCTCGGGCGGCGTCAACATCTACCCCGCCGAGATCGAGAACGCGCTGATCGGCATGGACGGCGTGCGCGACTGCGCGGTGTTCGGCATTCCCGACGACGAATTCGGAGAGCGGCTTTTTGCCTGCATCGAGCCGGAAGCGGATGCGGCACTATCGCCAGTAGCCGTGCAGGAGTTTCTGCGCGGCAAGCTTGCCAATTTCAAGGTGCCCAAGGACATCCAGTTCATGGATGCCATGCCACGCGAAGCCACCGGCAAGATCTTCAAGCGCAAGCTGCGCGATCTGTATACCGAGGGCAGGTTGCGGGCGATTGGATGAGCAGTGTATCCCTCCGCGCCATTGCGAGCGAAGCGAAGCAATCCACCTCTCCACACGGAGATAGATGGATTGCTTCGTCGCTCCGCTCCTCGCAATGACGGGTGTAGCCTTCCCGCAACCAATCCAAACAGCGTTTTAAACATCATGGCTGTTGCAAAACGGTCATCGGTCGGCGCAAAGATCGGTCATGTGAAGCGCTAGGATCGAAACAATGCAATCCACCGACTTCGTCGTCGCCCGCAACGATCTGCAGCAATGCAAGACCATCGAAACGCCGCTGCCCGACGCGGCGGCGCTGCCTGACGAGACGCTGCTGGTAAAGGTGACGCGCTTCGCCTTCACCGCCAACAACATCACTTATGCCGTGCTCGGCGATCGTCTAAAATATTGGCAGTTGTTTCCGGCGCCCGAAGGTTTCGGCAACGTTCCGGTATGGGGATTTGGCGAGGTGATCGCCTCGAAGCATTCCGGGATTGCCGTTGGCGAAATCCTGTTCGGCTATTTCCCGATGTCGACGCATCTCGTGATCGAAGCCGCCGACGTCAGTAAGCGAGCCTTGCGCGATGCCGCCGCGCACCGGCAGGGCGTGGCGCCGGTCTATAATGCCTATGCTCGGGTCAGCGGCGATCCGGCATTCGCAGACAGGCAGGGCGCCTATCAGGCGCTGCTGCGCCCCTTGTTCATGCTGTCGTTCCTGGTCGATGACTTTCTCGCCGAGAACGAATTTTATGGCGCAAAAAGCGTGATGCTGTCGTCGGCTTCCAGCAAGACCGCCTACGGGCTCGCGCATCTCCTGCACGCGAGAGGCAACGGCATCAAGTCGATCGGCTTGACCTCGCCGGGCAACACGTCCTTCGTCAAATCGCTCGGCTGTTACGACGAGGTCGTAACCTATGAGAACGTAAGCTCGCTGCCGACAAACTCTGCGGTCGCCTATGTCGACATGACCGGCAATACTCCATTACGTGCGACGCTGCACCGGCACTTCGGCGAGCAAATGAAATACAGCGGAATCGTTGGGCTCACGCATCGCAGGTCATCGCCCGATGAGCTGGCACAGGCACTACCCGGCGCCAAGCCGCAATTCTTCTTCGCGCCGGACCAGATCCGCAAGCGCGCCAAGGAGTGGGGACCGGGCGGCGTCGACATCCGGTTCGGCGCCGCATGGTCCGGCTTCGTCCCGAACCTGGAACGTTGGATGAAGGTGATCGAGAACCATGGGCCCGCGGCGGTTCAACGCACCTATCTCGACACCCTCAACGGCCGCGTACCGCCGGATCAGGGGCTGATCCTGTCGCTCTCGGAATAGGCGGCATCTCCTTGCGCCCTTCCTGCACCGTCGGGAATAGGTATAGGCTTTCGCCCACAGGAAAACGCCGCGAAGACGGCCGGTGATGGGAAACGCCCATGCTCGACAGGACGGACGACAGTGCGGTTGCCGCCGACACTTGGCTTGCGCAGTTTGAAGAAGCGCTCGGAAAACCCGACGAAGGGTTGTTGAAGACGCTGTTCCATCCCGACAGCTACTGGCGCGATGTGCTGGCGCTGAGTTGGAATATCCAGACGCTGAATGGCGCCGACGCCATTCTGGAAGCCCTTCCGCCGCTGGCTCACCGCATGGCTCCCGCAGGCTTTGCCATCGCCCCCGATCGCGCCGCACCGCGCAAGGTGATGCGGGCGGGCACCAACGCCATCGAGGCGATCTTCAGGTTCGAAACCAGGGTCGGGCGCGGCAACGGCATCATCCGCCTGATATCAGATGCGGACGATGGCAACCGCCTGAAGGCCTGGACGCTGCTGACCGAGCTTGGCGAGCTGAAAGGCTTTGAGGAACAGCTCGGCGTGAATCGCCCGCGCGGCAACGCCTATTCGCGGGACTTTCGCGGGCCGAACTGGCTCGACCTGCGCAAGGCCTCAGCCGGATATTCGGATCATGATCCCACCGTGCTGGTCATCGGAGGCGGGCAATCCGGACTGTCCATCGCCGCGCGGCTGAAGCAGTTGAATGTCGATACGCTGATCGTCGACCGCGAAAAGCGCATCGGCGACAATTGGCGCAAGCGCTATCATGCGCTGACGCTGCACAACCAGGTGCAGGTCAATCACCTGCCCTACATGCCGTTCCCACCGAACTGGCCGACCTACATTCCGAAGGACAAGCTGGCCAACTGGTTCGAAGCCTATGTCGATGCCATGGAGCTGAATTTTTGGACCGAGACCGAGTTCGAGGGCGGCAGCTATGACGAGACGGAAGGTCGGTGGACGGTGACGCTGCGCTGCGCCGACGGAGCTAAGCGCAGCATGCATCCACGCCATGTCGTGCTGGCGACCGGCGTCAGCGGCATTCCGAGCGTGCCTGACATTCCGGGATTGAAGGATTTCGCCGGCAAGGTGATGCATTCCAGCCAGTATGACGACGGTGAGAATTGGAAGGGCAAGCGCGCCATCGTGATCGGCACCGGCAATAGCGGCCACGACATCGCACAGGACCTCCACTCCAGCGGCGCAAAAGTCACGCTGTTCCAGCGCTCTTCGACGCTGGTCGTCAGCATCGAGCCATCGGCGCAACTGGTCTATGCGCCTTACAATGAAGGCACGCTCGAGGACAACGACCTGATCACTGTCTCGATGCCGCTCAAGCTGGCGCGCAAGAGCCACGCATTGACCGCGGAGAAATCCAAGGCGCTCGATAAGGAATTGCTCCATGGCCTGGAGGGCGTCGGCTTCAAGCTCGATTTCGGCGAGGACAATACCGGCTGGCAGTTCAAATATCTCACCCGCGGCGGCGGCTATTACTTCAACGTCGGCTGCTCGGACCTGATCATCAAAGGCGATATCGCGCTGAAGCAATTTGCCGATCTCGGCACATTCACGGCCGCAGGCGCGAAAATGAAGGACGGCGAGACCATCGCCGCGGATCTCGTCGTGCTGGCGACGGGCTACAAGCGCCAGGAAGAGCTGGTGCGAAAGCTGTTCGGCGAGGCGGTGGAAAAGCGCGTCGGCACGATCTGGGGATTTGGCGAGGAGCAGGAACTGCGCAACATGTACAGGCGGACCGGTCAGCCAGGCCTGTGGTTCATCGCCGGCGGCCTCGCACAATGCCGCATCGGCTCAAAACATCTGGCGCTGCAGATCAAGGCGATCGAGGAAGGGCTGTTGCCGCGAGGCGCGTGAGTTCTGCCTCGCGATCGCTGATTTGCCTGATGATGAAGGCTGCCGCGCGGCGCCAGGCTTCGTCGTTGTCGCCGCGAAAGCTGACGAGGCGTTCGAACACCACCTTCCGCGCCTTCACGTCGATAATGTCGAATTTCGCCCATTGCACGAGCGTGCTCATCTTTTGAACGCTGCCGATCAGGAGAAGGTCGGCGCCGGCCGCCTGCGCCTTGCCGAGCAACTGAGCGGCAGTGAGGTCACCGACCGAACAGGCATTCGGCGGACAATCGAGATCGGCACTTCGCAGCTTTCCACTCGCCGCCAGATCGGTACGTAGCGAGGCTTCGAAGGTGCGCCGGCGCCGCAAATGGTCGGCGCTTTGATCGATGACCTCGCCCGAGGTGTCGATATATTCGATTTCGGCGACTGCGAAGAAGAGCGGCTTGTCCTGCGCCCGATCCAGCAGACGGTTCTGGATCAGCCACCGCGCCCCGCGGCTCCAGGCCACATTGGCGCCCATGCGCAAATCCGTCTGCTCGACCGCGACGATCGCCCCGGATCTGGCGTCGCGTATCTTGAAGGTGACCGCGTATTCCGTTCGGGTGATGCGCGTGACGATCCCGATCATCGACTGATCTGCGCCGAGGCCGGCGGCGATACTGGCTTCGCAGCCATCGCAGTCCCGCAACCTGCCTGCGTTCGCCGCCGGGTCGTTCGCAGCGCTGCCATTGATGATATTGTAGCGCCCGGACGCCGCGATCAGCCGGCGCGCTTCCTCCGTCGAAAGCCGCAATTGCTCGCGGTCGATGTCATCAGGAGGGACGTAGGCGGCCGCGGCACTGAAATCCTCCAGTTCGAAGGGAAAGACTGCAATTTTAATTGGAGGCGGCGCGGCCGTCTCAGCGGCCTCAGCCGTCGCGAGCGTGGCCAGCACAATGGCCGGAGCGAGGATGGTGGCGATGGAGCGCATGGATCACCTCGAACTGCTAACGCGGAGCTGCCTTACTCGCCGCGATTTCGCCCGATCTGCTGCCCCGCCGCAATGGCAACTGTCCCTGCATTGGCCGGGTGAAATACCCGATCTTGGCTTGCCCCGCTTTCTTCCCGGGGAAATTTGCTTCTATAGTCTAAGCCGATGGGAGGGAGCTTGCGACAGGCATCCAACTCCGTGGCGAGGCCTGTGCCCGCCATCGATCTGAAGCTGCGGCTGGCGTTACGCGTCGCGGCGCTTGCGGCAGCGTGCTTCATCGCCGTCGCGGCCTACGCCTTGTTCGACAGCGACCGTACCACCAGAGCCAAAGCGAGCCGAATCGCCGAGATCGTTGCCCGGGATCTCTCGTTGCAGCAATCGCAGGCGCAATGGCTCTCCGTCTCCATCAACGCAACGCCGGATTTGCAGGGAATCGCGGCGCTGATGGAGCCGGGCCTTTGCATTGCCTACCGCGACAATACCGGCGCGTTTCGCCAGGGCGTCTGCAGCGGAGCGCCCGCCGACGACATGGCCGCGCCCGAAAGCTTCGCCTCCCTCTATCGCACCGTCTTTCGTCCCGGTGAACCGGTCTCGATGCCGGTCCTAGTTGCCGGCAGCGCTCGGGGCATGGCGGTCGCAACCTTCGACCCCGCTACACAGATCGGCCAGAGCTGGCGCGAGGTGAGCCGGCTGCTCTCCATCATGGCTTTCGCGCTGGCCGGGCTTTGTGTTGCGGTCTATGCCGCGCTGGCGCGGGCGCTGCGGCCGACCCAGGCCATTGCCACTGGCCTCCGGCAACTGGCGGCGAACGATCTTTCCGCGCGCCTGCCGCGTTTCGACCTTGCGGAATTGTCGGCGATTTCCGGCGTCTTCAACACCCTTGCACAGCGGCTGCAGGCAACGCTTGCCGAACGCAACGCCTTGACGCGAAAACTGATCGAAGTGCAGGACGAGGAGCGGCGCCATCTCGCGCGCGAGCTGCACGACGAATTCGGCCAGTCGCTTTCCGCCATCGCGGCGCAGGCTGCCGCCGCCTCTCACACCGCGGAGCGCCAATGCCCGCCACTGTACGAGGAATGCCGGGGCATCTCGCGTACGACGGCGCATATGATGGAAACCTTGCGCGGCGCGCTGGTGCGCCTGCGGCCGCCCGACGTCGAGGAACTCGGCCTCACCCTCAGCCTCGAAAGCCTGGTTGCGAGCTGGAATGGTTTTGAGAAGGGCCGCACCCGATTCGAGATTTCCGCCAGTGGCAAGGCCGATGATTTGGCGCCCGGTGTCAGCGCAAGTCTTTATCGCATCGCGCAGGAGGCGATCACCAATGCGGCAAAACATGCGCAGGCTAGGTGCGTGCAGTTGCGTCTCGAGGCCGGAGACGCCGAGATCGTCCTGACCGTCGAGGACGACGGCGAATCGGCCAGCGCCAGCCTGACGCCGAAAGCCGGCATGGGACTGCTCGGCATGCAGGAGCGCGTGGTTTCGCTCGGAGGGACCTTGCAGTTTGAGCGGCGAGAAGCGGGCGGCGCCCGACTTGTCGCGCGCATTCCCACGATGCGGGTGGAGTCTTAGACATGGCAGCCTTGGATTTGGCGGACGCCGGTGGCCGCACGCGCGTGATGCTGGTGGACGACCATGCCATCGTGCGCGAGGGCTATCGCTCGCTGTTGCAGAAGCAGGATCGCCTGCAAGTCGTCGCTGAAGCCGACAATGGGGCCGACGCCTATCGCGTCTACAAGGAAGCCAGGCCCGACCTCGTCATCATGGACCTGTCGATGCCGGGAATTGGCGGGGTCGAAGCCATCAAGCGCATCCGGCAATGGGACAAGTCGGCGCGCATCCTGGTCTTCACGATGCACCAGAGCGCGGCCTATGCGGTCCAGGCAATCAAGGCAGGCGCATGTGGCTTCGTCACCAAAAGCAATCCGCCCGACGCGCTGCTGCGCGCGATTGCCGAAGTCATGGCCGGACGCATCGCGCTCAGCCCCGATATCGACCACGAACTCGCCATCAACCGGCTCGCCGACGAGCCTTCGGCCGTCGACGCACTGAGCCCACGGGAATTCGAAATCCTGCGCATGCTGCTGGCGGAAAAATCCGTGGATGAGATTGCAAACACGCTGCATATCAGCGCGAAGACCGCGGCCAACACGCGCTACCAGATCCGCGCCAAGCTCGGCGTCGCCTCCGACATCGAATTGGTACGCCTGGCGCTTCGCCAGCGGATCATCGCGGCGGAGGATATCGGGGGCTAGTCTGGAAGAAACGTGCCATGCGCAAATCCCCCTCGTGCTTCGGGCGGGTCTCTGCAACACTCTTGGCCAACAAACAGATGGGGAGAAACGCATGCCGGTCATCCTAGGCTCGGGCGAGCACCGTTACCGCGTCGTCGAAAACTGGGCGAAGCTGCCCGACGGCTGGAGCCTGACCGACGTCGCCTCCGTCGCCGTCGACAGCAAGGACCGGATCTACGTCTTCAACCGCGGCGCCCATCCGATAGTGGTGCTGGACCGCGAGGGGAATTTCATCAAGAGCTGGGGCGAAGGCCTGTTCAACCGCGCTCACGGTTTGCACATCGATGCCGACGACAATCTCTATTGCACTGATGACGGCGACCACACCGTGCGCAAGTGCTCCACCGACGGCAAGGTGCTGCTGACCATCGGCATCCCGAACAAGCCCGCCCCATTCATGAGCGGCGAGCCGTTTCACCGCTGCACGCATACCGCGCTGTCGCCGAAGGGCGAGATCTACGTCTCCGACGGCTACGGCAATGCCTGCGTTCACAAATATTCGCATGACGGTAAGCTCTTGAAGACCTGGGGCGAGCCCGGCACCGATCCCGGCCAGTTCAACATCGTTCACAACATCGCCACCGATTCCGACGGCTGGGTCTATGTTGCCGACCGCGAGAACCACCGCGTGCAGGTGTTCGACGGTAACGGCAAATACGAGACGCAGTGGAACTATCTGCACCGGCCGTGCGCGCTGTGCTGCTGCGGCGGCAAGCAGCCGAATTTCATCGTCGGCGAGCTCGGCCCCGGCATGGCTGTGAACCGCAAGGTGCCCAATCTCGGTCCACGGCTTTCGATCGTGGATTCGAAGGGCAAGCGCATTGCCCGCCTCGGCGGCGAAAACGGCCCAGGGCTGGAGGCCGGCAAATTCCTCGCACCCCACGGCATCGCGCTGGATTCCAAGGGCGACATCTATATCGGCGAGGTCGGCGTCACCGACTGGAAGACCAGCTTTCCGGATACGCCGATGCCGCCGGAGGTCGGGGTGACGCGCTGCCTGCAGAAGCTGGAGAAGATCTAGGGCGGTGCTAAGGGCAAGGCCTTGCTAGCGCCGGAGGCCGGAAGCGCGGGGCCGACCTCCCCCGTCAAACAGGCTATGCTCACGCGCGAGGCCTTCTCCGACGATATCGAAGAAGGCGCGCACCCGTGCGGTCCTCTTCAGATCAGCATGGGTCACGATCCACAATTCGCCAACCAGATCCGACACCGCATTCGGCAGCGCGCGGGCGAGATCGCGATCCTCGTCCCCGAGATAGCAAGGAAGCAGCGCAAGGCCGATGCCGGCCTTCGCAGCAATGAACTGATTGACGAGGCTGTTGGTCCGGTAGACGAAGGCATCATCCGGCACCATTCGATTGAGCCAGTCGGCCGCCATGATGCCGACTGCGGTTTCTTCCCATCCGATCAGGGCGTGGCGGCCGAGATCTTCCGGGGATGAAACGGCCCCGCCTCTTTCTTTGAGATAGCCGGTTGCACCGTAAACCGTCCATGCGACGTCGGCGAGCTTGCGGCCCCAGAGATCGCCCTCCTTCGGCCGCATAGGACGAAGCGCGATATCGGCCTCGCGGCGCGAGAGATTGAGGACGCGGTTGTCGACCACGAGCTCGACGACGATGCCGGGATGGGTTCGCCGGAACGCGGCGAGATGGCTGGTCAGCTTTCGATATGCCAGCGTCTCCGAGGAGGTTACGCGCAGGCGTCCGGAGGGACGGTGATCCCGCCCCGCAATGTCGCGGTCGATGGCGAGCGCCTCATCTTCCATCCGCTCGGCCGCTGCCGCCATCCGCTCGCCGGCCGGCGTCGCTTGATACGCTCCGCCGGGAAGACGCTCGAACAGACGCACGCCGAGCCGCGTCTCCAGGGCATTCAGGCGCCGAAACGCGGTCGAGTGATCGATATCAAGCGCTTTGGCGGCGCCGGTGAGGCTGCTTGCCCGATGTACCGCCAACACGAGTTGGGGCTCGTTCCAGTCCTCCATAACGCAAACGTAAGGGCCGCTTGCAGTTTCGCAAGTGACGCTGGCGTATTCCCAACGTGCTTTCCGCCGCGCCAAACGTTACCTACCGCAACGGGAAGCGAGATGAGAACTTAAGGTGACCGCGATCCGGCCTTGTACCGGAGCGTGAGGCCACGGCCTCCTCGCATCGACAACGTTCAACACATGGGAGAGTCCGAGAAATGGGTGCTCCGTCCCCCGAACTTTGCAATCTCTGGCTGGCACGCGCGTTCAATGCGCAGGACGTTGACGCCGCGGCAGCGATGTATCACCCGGACGCCTCGATCGTTCAGGTCGACGAGGTCCATGGCGGCAGCAGCGTCGCGCGCGGCGCCGACGGTATCCGCAAGACGATGGCGGCCTATGTCGGATTGAAGCCGCACATGGATGTCGTGACCCATCACACGACGGTTTCCGGCGACTTCGCGATGACGCGGTCGCAGTGGCTGATCAAGGGCACCGACGAAAACGGCAAGCGCACCGAGGTGCATCACCACGGAATGGAGGTTCACCGCCGGATGCCCGACGGCACATGGGTGTTCTTCATTGACCACCCGTTCGGTGCCGATCCGAGCTGGGCGGTCAAAGCTCCGCCGCACACCGAATAGTCGCGCCATACAGCCCACGCCGGAGGAATAGGCATGCAGGAATTGCCGCGCTCGCCAGCAGGCGGCACGAGCTTCGGCGCGGCCGCGCTGCTCGGGCTGCAGAGCATCCTGACCAGCGCCGCCAAGCCGTAGAGGCCAGCGCGACGATAACCCATCGCCATTCCCCCGAAGTCTTCAACAATGCGCGCCTACCCTCGGATCGCGCGGCCCGGGCCGCCTATCACGATGGATTGACCGCGAATGTCCGGCATTGGCGAGGTCAGGAACCGAGGCTTTTTCCAGGGTCGGCAGAGAATCACGCGTTCCCGCTGCTGGATAAGCCCCGGAACGCTCTTCACAATCCCGTCACGCTGCCTGTAGTATGCAGGGCACACGCTGCTTCGCAGCTAACATGGGGGTCAGGAGCGTTACTTGAACGCACATGTCTCGCAGGGCGGTTGGCCGGTATTGGTGCTGAACGCGGATTTCCGGCCGCTGAGTTATTACCCGCTGTCTCTCTGGTCGTGGCAGGACGCGATCAAGGCGGTGTTTCTCGATCGCGTCAACATCGTCGAGCACTACGACCGCGCGGTGCATAGCCCGAGCTTCGAGATCCAGCTTCCGAGCGTGGTGTCGCTCAAATCCTTCGTCAAGCCGACCACGCATCCCGCCTTCACCCGATTCAACGTCTTCCTGCGCGACCGCTTCGTCTGCCAGTACTGCAACGCGCATGACGACCTGACATTCGATCACATCATTCCGCGCAGCAAGGGCGGCCAGACCACCTGGGAGAACGTCGTCGCGGCCTGTTCGCCGTGTAACTTGCGCAAGGGCAATCTAACCCCGCAGCAGGCGAAGATGTTTCCGCGGCAACACCCGTTCGCGCCGACGGTGCATCAATTGCATCGCAATGGGCGATTATTTCCGCCGAACTATCTGCACGATAGCTGGCTGGATTATCTTTATTGGGATACCGAGCTCGATCCGTAAGCGAGCGGTTCAACACCTGTAAAGCGCGTCACCCGTTCGATAACGAAGTTGAATTTCGGTGATTGACGCGCCCTCGCAGGCCGCCAATCACTCGCGAGTTAGATCTGGTAATCCATATCGGCCATGCTCGCACCCGGAGCTGTCGGCGGCGACTTCTTCTTCGGAAGTTCAGCAACCATTGCCTCCGTGGTGACGAGCAGGCCAGCCACGGATGCGGCGTCCTCAAGCGCGGTGCGCACCACCTTTGTGGGATCAATAATCCCCTTTGCGATCAGGTTGCCGAACTCGCCGGTCTGGGCATCAAAGCCGAAGGCGTATGTATCCTTATCCAGGATATGTCCAATCACGAGCGAACCATCCTCGCCCGCGTTGATCGCGATCTGGCGGGTCGGCCACGAAAGCGCTTTCTTGACGATCTCGACGCCATAGCGCTCGTCCTCGTTGGCTGGTTTCAGTCTGTCGAGCGCCTTGCCGGCGCGGAGCAGGGGAACGCCGCCGCCGGGCAAAATGCCTTCCTCGACTGCCGCGCGGGTCGCATGCAGCGCGTCGTCGACGCGGTCCTTGCGCTCCTTCACCTCCACTTCGGTCGCCCCACCGACACGGATCACCGCGACACCGCCCGCGAGCTTGGCGAGCCGCTCCTGGAGTTTCTCACGATCGTAGTCGGAGGTGGTCTCCTCGATCTCGGCCTTGATCTGGGTAATGCGAGCTTCAATGTCGGCCTTCTTGCCGCCGCCGTTAACGATCGTGGTATTTTCCTTATCGATCCTCACATGCTTGGCGTGGCCGAGCATGTTGATGGTCACGCTCTCCAGCTTGATACCGAGATCCTCGGAAATCATGGTGCCGCCGGTAAGGATGGCGATATCCTGGAGCATCGCCTTGCGACGATCGCCGAAGCCGGGCGCTTTCACCGCCGCGACTTTCAATCCGCCACGCAGCCTGTTCACGACGAGGGTGGCGAGCGCCTCCCCCTCCACGTCCTCGGCAATGATAAGCAGCGGCTTGCCCGACTGCACGATGGATTCGAGCAACGGCAGCATTGGCTGCAGTCCCGACAGCTTCTTTTCGTGGATTAGAATGTAGGGGTCTTCGAGCTCGACCCGCATCTTTTCGGCGTTGGTGATGAAGTAGGGCGAGATGTAGCCGCGGTCGAACTGCATGCCCTCCACCACTTCAAGCTCGGTCTGCAGCGACTTCGCCTCCTCGACCGTTATTACACCGTCGTTACCGACCTTCTTCATGGCGTCGGCGAGGAAGCGGCCGATCTCGGCGTCGCCGTTGGCCGAAATGGTTGCAACCTGCGCGATCTCATCGTTCGATGTGACCTTTTTCGAGTTCTTCTCGATATCCCCTATCAGGGCATCGATAGCGCGATCGATACCCCGCTTGAGGTCCATCGGATTCACGCCTGCGGCGACAGCCTTCGCTCCCTCCTTCACGATCGCCTGGGCAAGCACGGTGGCAGTGGTGGTGCCGTCGCCAACCCGATCGGACGTCTTGGACGCGACCTCGCGCACCATTTGGGCGCCCATGTTCTCGAACTTGTCTTCGAGCTCGATCTCCTTGGCGACGGTGACACCGTCCTTGGTGATGCGCGGCGCGCCGAACGACTTTTCGAGGACGACGTTTCGGCCTTTCGGTCCGAGCGTTACTTTCACCGCATTGGCAAGAATGTCGACGCCGCGCAGCATCTTCTCGCGGGCATCGACCGAAAATTTGACTTCCTTGGCAGCCATGGTCTTGCTCCTAAGATACTGTTCATCGGTTACCCATTACATCGGGCGGGCTTTCAAGCGGCCTTGCGACTGGCGCCCGACTCCACCAGCACGCCCATGACGTCGTTCTCCTTCATAATCAAATACTCGGTGTCGTCGATCTTGACCTCGGTGCCCGACCATTTGCCGAACAGCACGCGATCGCCCACCTGAAGGTCGATCGGAACGAGCTTGCCGGCCTCGTCGCGCCCGCCGGGCCCGACCGCCACGACCTCCCCCTGCTGCGGCTTCTCCCTGGCGGTATCGGGGATGATGATGCCTCCAGCAGTCTTTTCCTCGGCCTCAATGCGCTTGACGACTACCCGATCGTGAAGCGGACGGAATTTCATTGCGCTCCTCCTCGGCTGTTTGTGGACGTGACAGGGAATCGCAGCCATCGACAGGCGGAAGTCTGCGACAGACAGGCGGAAGTCTGCGGCTGCAGCATGCGACCTAGGTGGCTCAGAGTTGCGCTTCAAGGGACTTGCAAAAAAATGATCGACGACAGCGGGGGTTGCAAGCGTTTCCAGGAACAAACGGCTCCACGCGTCTGTTATGTCGTTGCCTGCCGCACAGGACTGCCGCGCCTTTACAGAGCGCCCGTCCTGAGCAGGCTGAGAAGCAACCGACGGTTCGTGGAGGCGCAGCCGTGCTTACCGCGCCCGCATATCAATTACGCCCGTCGCCGCATGTCGTCGTGGTCGGAAACGAGAAGGGCGGCTCAGGTAAGACCACAATCGCGATGCACGTTGCCGTTGCGCTGCTGAAGGCCGGCCAGCGCGTCGCAACCATCGACCTCGACGGCCGGCAACGGACCCTCACCCACTACGTCGAGAGCCGGCGCGGTTGGGCGCGGCGGAGCCAGGTCGATCTGGAACTGCCGACGCATTTCTGCATCGCACGCGCCGAACGCCCCATGGTGGCGGAAAACGAGGCCGCCGAATGCTCCGAATTCCAGCGGGCCGTTGCCGCCGCGCAGGATCGCCATGACTTCGTCGTGATCGGTACGCCCCCGCATGACAGCTACCTGATGCGGCTTGCCCATTCGATCACGGACACCCTGGTGACGCGCTGAACGACAGTTTTCTCGACCTCGACGTGCTGGCGACACTCGATCCGGTTACGTTGACGGTCACCGGGGTCGGCCATTACGGCGAGTTGGTGCGCGAGATACGCCGGCATCGCCGGCCGGTTGACGGCGCCCTCATCGATTGGGTGGTCGTGCGCAACCGCAATTCGGCGCAACGGTCATCTACCGCCCCGGTTCTTTGCGGCTGCTTGCAGGAACTGGCCCTCAATGCAGGTTTCCGGGCTGCGACTGGCCTTCAGGAGCGGGCAATTTATCGCGATCTTTTTCCCCGTGGGCTGACCGCGCTGGACGAGCTATGCGAGACAATGCCTGCCACCGACGTGGAGGAGGCATCTCGCCTCGCCGCGCGCCGCGAGGTTCAGGGCCTGATCGAGGGGTTGAAGCTGCCAATCAACGATCGCGGTCGCCGCCGTGCAGCGCTTCGCGCCGAATGGTTTGCTTCACACAACAGCCCGCTGGATACCGAGATCCTGGCCGGTTCGTGAGCGGGGGGCGTCATTACGGAGCTTGCGTCTAAAAAACTTCGTGAGCACCGGAACGCCCGTGCGCGGTGTGGGTTCGTTGGAAGCCGTAACAAGCAGTGAAGGAGATTGCGGAACATGACAAATAGATCGCGCATTTGCTCGATGGCCGGCATGGCGATCGCCGGCTCGTTGGCCCTTGGCATCACCAGTGCATCCGCGCAGACAATCTATGTCGATTCGTACGTCGACCCCTATCCCGTGGCAGTGGCTCCCGGCAGCGTTTACGTCGCGCCGGCGCCGGTTGTCGCGGCGCCGCCGATTGTACGGCCACGCACCGTGGTGGTAAGCCGTCGGGCCTATGTGCCGGCCCCCGCGTTTGGCGCGCCGGTGCCTTATTACGGACCCTACGGCTACACCACGGAAGTCGGCTATACCGTTTCCGACTGGTAAGCCGATCGCCTAGACGGCCCGCGCAGCAAGGCCCCGCCGAGCGGGGCCTTTTCTTTTCGCGTCGCGCGTCGGTCCGTCGAATTCCTTTGGGTCGGACTAGGCGGCGCGCGCAATCTTGGAACGCAAGCTGCACCTTCACTCCGCGATCCAATTCTGTCACGATAGCTTTGAGGCGCCCGCCTCGTCAGAACACAAGAGCGGCATCAACGCTCCAACGGAAACGTCCCATGCTCATTCCTATCGCCGACGTGCCACGCTGGTATGCCGAACGGAAACCGAAGGACACCATCGCGGTCAGTCACGGCGCCGATGCCATCACCTGGGAGCGGCTCGAGCGCAACGCCAACCGCCGCGCGCGGGCCTTTGCCGCCAAAGGCGTCAAGCCCGGCGATTTCGTCGCAATCGGGCTGCCCAACAGCAACGTGTTTTTCGAAACCACCTTTGCGGTGTGGAAATGCGGCGCAACGCCGACGTCGCTGACCTGGCGGCTGCCGCGCGGCGAAGCCGCAGCCGTGCTCGACATTCTCAAGCCGTCGCTGGTGGTCGGCGGCCAGCCCGACTGGAATGCGCCGAATTCGCTGCCCGCCGATTTCATGCCTGACGGCTTCTCGGACGAGCCTGTGAACAATCCGGTGGCGCGCTACTGGAAGGCGATGACCAGCGGCGGCTCGACCGGTCGGCCGAAAGTGATCCTCGATCACCGGCCCGCCGTGGTCGATACCGCCGGACCGGCGGCGCTCGGCATGCCACTCGGCGCTTCCCTGCTCAACCCCGGCCCGCTCTACCACAACGCACCCTTCATCGTTTCGCACACCGCGCTGTTCAACGGCGGACGCGTCACCGGCCTCGTCAAATTCGACGCCGAGGAATGCCTGCGCCTGATCGAGGCCAGCGGGGTACAGTGGGTCAATTTCGTGCCCACAATGATGCACCGGATCTGGGCGCTGCCCGAGGAGGTGCGCAACTGCTACGACTTGTCGAGCCTGCAGATCGTGTTTCACATGGCCGCGCCGATGCCGCCATGGCTGAAGGAAAAATGGATCGAGTGGCTCGGGCCCGAGCGCATCTACGAACTCTATGGCGGCACCGAAGCACAGGGCGCCACGATCATCTCCGGCACCGAATGGCTGGCGCACAAGGGCTCGGTCGGCAAGATCGGCGACACCTGCCGCTTAAGGATCATCGGCGAGGACGGCAACGACGTAGCGCCGGGCGAGACCGGCGAGATTTATTTCCTGCCCAATGACGGCCCGGGCTCCACCTATCACTATCTCGGAGCCGAGCCGAAGCGCCGGCCTGACGGCTGGGAATCGCTCGGCGATATCGGCCGGCTCGACGCGGAAGGTTATCTCTATCTCGGCGACCGGCTCGCCGACATGATCCTGCGCGGCGGCGCCAACATCTATCCGGCCGAAGTCGAGGCTGCGGTATCGGCGCATCCCGATGTGCGCTCCTGCGTCGTGGTCGGCCTGCCCGATCCCGAATTCGGGCAGCGCGTGCACGCTATTCTCGAACTCGACCGGGGCACAGACGCGAAGGCTATCGCCGACGGCATGGCTGCGTTCCTCGCCGACCGGCTCAGCCGCTACAAGCACCCGGAAAGTTTCGAAGCCGTCGATGTCGGCCTGCGCGACGATTCCGGTAAGGTTCGCCGCACGTTGCTGCGCGACGAACGCGTCGGCTGGTTGAAGGAGAACCGCGATTTCCGGATCATGCCGGCCCGCGCGCGGGTAAATGTGGAATGATCCTTAACTGGCCGTGGAACAATTGAGAATCTGCCCCCTTATGAGTCGCATGCCGGCTCATTTTGGGGGACACTTTCAAGACGGCAGTTTGCAGCATAGATTGTGAATGAATTTCCCGCGCTTTCGCCCGAAACGCGCGCCGGTTCGCCAGGAGACCATCCATGCCTTCTTTGACCGAATGGAGAGTGCCGCCCGCAAACCAGCCGCGTCCGGGCGATTACGCCTTCGACCTCGACAAAGCCCTGTCGTCGGTGGTCGGGCTGCATTCGATCATTCCACCCGATGCGTTTAGCGCCGAGACGCTCGGCACCGAACGCGCCGGAAATGGCGTCGTGATCGATGACGGGCTGGTGCTGACGATCGGCTACCTTATCACTGAAGCGGAGGCCGTCTGGCTGCACCGCAGCGACGGCCGCGTGGTGGAAGGCCACGCGCTCGGCTTCGATTTCGAGTCCGGCTTCGGCCTGGTGCAAGCGCTCGGCGACCTCGACCTCGATCCGCTGCCGCTCGGTTCTTCCGCCACTGCTGCAATCGGCGACCGCGTCGTGGTCGGCGGCGCCGGCGGGCGCACGCGCTCAGTCGCCAGCCAGATCGCGGCAAAACAGGAATTCGCGGGCTATTGGGAATATCTGCTGGATGAGGCGATCTTCACCCATCCCGCGCATCCCAATTGGGGCGGCACCGGGCTGATCTCGAGCCGCGGCGAACTGATCGGCATTGGGTCGCTGCAGCTTGAGCGCGAGCGCGACGGCAAGGCCGAACACGTCAACATGATCGTGCCGATCGACCTGTTGAAGCCGGTACTCGATGACATCAGGAAATTCGGCCGCGCCAACAAGCCGGCGCGACCGTGGCTCGGCATGTTCACCACCGAAATCGACAACCGCGTCGTGGTGGTCGGCATCGCCAGCAAGGGACCCGCGGCGCTCGCCGAACTGAAGACCGGCGACGTCATTCTCGCTGTCAACGGCGACAAGATCACCAGCCAGACCGGCTTCTATCGCAAGCTCTGGTCGCTCGGCAGCGCCGGCGTCGACGTACCGCTCACGGTCTACCACGAGGGCCTCACCTTCGACGTGGTGCTGGCCTCGACCGACCGCGCCAAGCTACTGAAGGCGCCAAGACTTCACTAGATGAAGACTTCACTAGATGAAGGCTTCACTAGATGAAGGCTTCACTAGATCAAGACTTCACTGGATTGAGGCTGCATTGCAATAAGGGATGGCGTGATGAATGAGGCCGTGGTGGACGACATCGTGGCCGTGCTGCCACCGCTATTGCAATCGCTGGAAGCCCTCGGCTTTATCGCGCGCTACCTGAACCCGCCCGATTTCGACCGCGTGATGGAGGCCGCAGGCCAGCCTGACGAGGCCTTGCGCGCGGTTCGGTCGAAGCTCGCAGAATGGCCGGCGGAGTTCGCAGATATCAAGACCTCCCTCGACGCGGCGAGCGATGCGGCACTCGCCGCGTTCGCGGGTCTTCGCGTCGTGCAAAATGGCAATGGCGATCTCGTTAGCGTGTTTCGCGCACTTCGCTACGCTCCGCGTGCGCAGGAGGCGCTATACGCGCTGGCTACAAAATTGCCGCCGGTGAGCGAATTCTTCGTCGACCCGTCGCTGCGCGACAACGACGATCTCGCGGCGCGGCTGGCGGCGCCAGCCAATCCAAACACCGGCGTCTTTCACGATCGTAACGAGTCGGGCAGCCGCGGCGGCTTCTCCGCCTACGTGCCGGAATATTACACCCCCGACCGCGCGCTTCCGCTGGTGATGGCGCTGCATGGCGGCAGCGGCAATGGCCGCGGTTTTCTGTGGAGCTGGCTGCGCGATGCCCGTAGCCGCGGCGCGATCCTGGTCGCCCCGACCGCGACCGGCTCGACCTGGGCACTGATGGGCGACGATACCGACACGCCGAATTTGATGCGCATCCTGGACGCCGTGCGCTCGCGCTGGAACGTCGATCCCAGGCGGATGCTGCTGACCGGGATGAGCGACGGCGGCACGTTCTGCTATGTCACGGGATTCGAGAGCGCCTCGCCCTTCACCCATCTCGCGCCGGTCTCGGCAACGTTTCATCCGCTGATGGCCGAAATGGCCGATGCGGACAGGTTGCGTGGCCTGCCCGTTCACATCGTGCACGGCAGGCTCGACTGGATGTTTCCTGTGCAGGTGGCGCGGCAAACGGCCCAAGCGCTGTCGGCCGCAGGCGCCAACGTCATCTATCGCGAGCTCGACGATCTCAGCCACACCTATCCGCGCGAGATGAATGCAGAGATATTGCGTTGGCTGAACGGCCAAGCCTGACCACCGACGATGCTGCCGACACAATCTCGTCTGAATTTATCCCTATGAGCAGAACGACTTAGCCAACAACGTGGGGGCGTTGATCAGCCGGTTCATTGGAACCGCGAGAGGATACGTCATGCCCTCGAACTCCGGCCTCGGCGCTCCCGCGGCCACCACGCCTGCCTCCAACGCGCCTTCCTCCAATTCGCTGCTGCTGTCGAAAGGCGTCACGCGCCTTGAAGTCACGCTGAAGCTGACGACTGCGATTCTCGCGCTGGCCGCCGGCGTCTACACCTATCTCGGCGTCCGCGAACTGCTCAACGGCGATCCGACCACGGTGTTCTTCGCCGCCGTGATCTATTCGGTTGCCGTATCGGTCGGCATTTACGCCTTCTGGATTTTCCTGATGCAGTTCATGCCCCACGTGGTGGACCGCACCGGCCGCGGCCTGATGTTCGGCTGCATGCTGCTGGGCTCGCTGATGATCGTGGCGATGTCATCCTGGCTCAACGCTTCGGCGCTGGCAGGCGCGGCCGCGATCCAGCAGCATCTCGCCATCACCGTGCAGAATTACACCCGCGACCTCGATACCGCCAACAGCAATGCTATCGCCGCGCAGGGGCTGTTGCCTGATATTCAGTTGGCGTCATCCCGGTTTGCGAAACTGGCCGACGCCGAACGCGCGGGATCGCTGACCGGCACCTCCGGATCCGGTACCGTCGTGCAGCTTCTGACGCAGATGTCCGGACAGCTCGACAGTCTCGGGCAGGAAGTCCAGGCGTCGGCGAAGCGCGTCTCGACCCTGTTCGAGCAGGGCGGCAAGCATTTGGCGAAGATGCGCGAATTGATTTCCGACCGGGGGCCGATCTCGACGCGCAGCGACGCCTTTGCGACCGAATCGCTGGCGCTCTCCGGCGTGATCGCCAACCTGCAGCAGACCTCGGTGGCACCCGCCGTCAAGCGCGCGGCGGCGTCGCTGTCGTCAGGCTTCATCGCGCCCGCGGCGGGCGGCCGCACTGCCGATCTCGCCGACCGGCAGACTGCCGTGGTCGGCAAGGTCGAGGGCTCCATCGCGACACAGGCGGCTTCGCTCGCCGGGGCGGCCGACAAGATCCTGGCTTTGCCACGGGTCGAGCCGGCCCGATTCCAGACCATGTCGCCCGCCGAAGCCGTGCTTCGTTATGCCGGCGATTTCATTCCGAGTTGGGCCGGCGCGATCTCGATCGACCTGATGCCGGCGGTGCTGGTCTTGATCCTGTGTGTCGTGCACGCCGCGATCCGGCGCGAGGGGCTTCCCGCGTTCAGCGCCTCTGACATGACCGCGGGCGAACTGGTTGCGGCCCTGCAGATGGCCCGCGAAGTCGAGGACGCGCGCCAGGTGGCGCCACGTGAGGCCGGGACCAAGGCGCCCGCTGAAGAGCCTGTGGCCGATCAGGCGGCGGAGACGGACGAAAACGTTACCTCGCTATCGTCGGCGCGGCATACCAAGTAGGTGTCGCGATGCAGCGCTCCGCAACGCTTCAACAGCGCGTTCAAGCCTTTCTTGCGGCCAATCCGGACGAAGCGATCCTGCGCTGGCTGTTCCGCAGCATCGTCACGATCACGATCGCTGTACTGGCGGCCGACCTCGCCGGCATGAATGGATGGATCGGCACTGCTGATCCTGCCGTCGAGCTTAGGCAGGACACGCCTTCGCTGAACCTTCCCAATGCGGTGCCATCCATTCTGGCGCCGCTGGCACCCGGCGACAACAAGCGCCTGACGCCGCGACCGCAAGCAGATGGCGCGATGGCCGAGCCCATGACCTTCGAACTGGTGGGTGGCGGCAAGCTGATGGCGATCGGCACCATTACGCCAGGGATTTCGGATGCGTTTGCAGCCGAGGTCGCCAAGCGCGGCGATTACATCAAGACGGTGGTGCTCAACTCGCCGGGCGGCTCGGTCAGCGATGCGTTGGCGATGGGACGACTCATTCGAGAGCGTAGTTTCGCGACCGAGATCGAGGCTGGCAAATACTGCGCCTCATCCTGCCCGCTGATGTTCGCCGGCGGCGTCGAGCGCCGGGTCGGCGACAAGGCCATCGTCGGCGTGCATCAGGTGGCGGCGCTGGGCACCACAGCCGGCCTGCCCCGCGACGAGATGAACGTGGCGCAAAATGTCTCGGCGCGGTGCCAACGCTATCTCGGCGATATGGGCGTGAACCTCCAGGTCTGGGTACATGCGATGGAGACGCCGCACGACAAGCTTTTCGTGTTCAAGCCCGATGAATTGAAGTCGCTCAACCTGGCGACAGCCACCGGGGCGGCAGCACCTTCCGCCTCGGCTCCCCGCCCGGCGCCGCCGAAGGCGCGATCCTAGATCAGGGAACCATCCCTCGTCCTCCGCGTTAGTGAGCGGTCACGGAGGTATCGCATGCGGACGTTTGTCGGAATGATTTTGGGCGCGCTGCTGCTGGTTTTCGGCGTCTATGTCTACGATTCCATGCGGACGTCGAGTGTCGCCAGCGGCCAGGTCGCGCAGGCTAGTCGCACCCTCGTCAACTGGGATGTCGTGGCAGAGGACTGGAAGGCGCTGAAAACGCGCGCCCACGACGATTGGGTCAAGCTCTCGTCGCGATAGTTCCTTGATAACTTCCTGGCGAGATCAATCGCAACATTCAAACGCCGTCGTCCCGAACGACGGCGTTTTGACGCTCTAATTGCTCTTCTTCGCCTTGCGCGCGTCGGCAATCACCATCTCGAATTCCGCCATGGTCAGGATTCCCGGCACGCGGAACTTGCCGACGATGAAGGACGGCGTTCCCTTGAATCCGAAGGCCACCGCCTGATCGTGGTTGCGGGCGAGAATGGTGTCGATTGCCTTCGCATTGGAAGTGAGGTCGCGGTTGAGACGGTCCATATCGATGCCGGCGCCTGCTACCAGTTCGCGGATGCGCGGTTCGGTCAATTTCGAACTGACGCCGATCATTGCCTCGTGCGCCGGCAGGTATTTGTCCTGATACTTGGCGGCGAGCGCCACCCGCGCCGCGTACTTTGAGACGTCGCCCAGGATCGGCCAGTCCTTCAGCACCAGGCGGACCTTGCCGTCGTCCTGCACCACCTGCTGGATCTCGGGCGCGATCTTGCGACAATACGGGCAGTTGTAGTCGAACCATTCGACGATGTTGATGTCGCCGTCGAGATTGCCGGTCGCGGGAGCGTCGGGGTCGCGGAGCACCAGGGCTTCGGTCAGGACGTCGTCGCCTTGCGCGAACGCCGGACGCGACATGCCCGCGCCGAACAGCGCCACGCCCGCGCCGAGCAAGCCAAGCGCTTCGCGCCGCGTCGGGCCTGGGATCGTCCCGGCCGGATTATTCAATCGCTTCATCTGGGTCTCGCCAAGGGCTGCATTTCCTGTCTACGGTTGAGATAGGGATATGTTACGCGCCAGCATATAGAGCGCCACGGCAATAATGACCACGGCGAACACGATGTTGAGCGCGCCGCGGCGCTCGGCGAGGTGCCGCGCCGAACGCGTGCCGGCCAGTCCGCCGGCGAGGCCGCCCGCCACGAACAGTCCCGCCAATGCCCACGACACCAGCCCGGACCAGGCATAGCTGGCGGCGGTGGTCAGGCCGAACGCGGTAACCGCGACCAGCGAGGAGGAGACCGCGTTCATGATCGGCATGCCGGTCGCCAGCATCAGGGCCGGCACGACCAGGAATCCGCCGCCGATGCCGAAAAATCCCGACACCGTTCCGGTGGCGAGGCCGAGGCCGACGATAGCCGGCATGTTCGCCATCGAGACCTTGACGTCAGGCAGGCCGATCCGCGAGCGCGTCTTCAGCATCAACAGCGCGATCACGATCATCACCAGCGCGAAGAGCGCCAATAGCCGCTGACCGTCCATCATCTTGCCGAGGATCGAGCCGCCGAAGGCGCCGGCCATGCCGGCCGCGGCGAAGATCAGCGCGCAGGACCAGATCACGGTGCCGCCGCGCGCATGGTTGGACAGGTTGAGCGCGGCGTTGGCGGCCACCGCAATCGCGCTGGTGCCGATCGCCATATGGGGCTCCGCCACGCCGACCACATAGACCATCAGCGGCACCGCCAGGATCGAGCCGCCGCCGCCGACCAGGCCAAGCGAGAACCCGACCAGCATCCCCGACGCCAGTCCCAGCACGCCTTGCGCGGTGGAGATGATCAAGTTGAAAGACTCTGTTGCACGGCGCGACCATAGAAGGATTTTCTGCAGATCGCCATGGCCGCAGCACAAAGCTGCCCTGCAATACACATCAGCCGATCAGGCTACGACGTACCCCCTTCTCCGGCGAAGCGCCCTCGCGGCTGGTCAGCGCCATCAGCGTGCCGGTCATGGTCGCGATCAGCGTCTCCTTGCCGTCATCCGCCGCATAGGCGCGGCCCTCGCACACCGTCATCGTGCGGCCGGGCTTGACGACGCTGGCGCGGAACGCGAACCGCTCGCCGCGCGCCGGCGCCAGCAAGTTGGTCTTGAATTCCACGGTGAGAATTCCCGCACCCGGCGGCATCAGCGTGAAGGCGGCGACGCCGCAGGCATTGTCGAGCGCCGCCGTGATGATGCCGGCGTGTATGAAGCCGTGCTGCTGGGTGAGATCGGCCGAATAGTCCATCGCCAGATCGACCTCGCCCGGCTCCAGCCGCGCGATCGAAATGCCCAGCGTCTTCATCGCCCGCTGCTGCTCGAACATGGCGGTGGCGACCGCGCGATAATCCGGGTTCTTCGGCTCGAAGCGCGGCATGGGTCACGCCATCGCCGGTTCGAGATGCCGCCTTGCGGCGTCGCGGATCACGGGAGCGAACGGGATCGACTTGCGCGCCTGCCGGTCCATGTGGACGCCGACGAATTCGCAAGTCGCGGCGATTTCGCCGGTTTCGGCGTTACGCATCTCGTGGACGAAGCGGATCGACTTGTCGCGAATCTCGAGCACCTGGCTTCTGACCTCGATGATATCGCCGGCCAGGACTTCGCGCTTGTAGGTGATGTTCTGCTGCACGGCGGCCATGCCGCGGCCGGAGGTGCGCAAGTACGACGGCGTCAGCCCGAGCCGGGCGAACAGATTCCAGTTCGCTTCGTCGAACTTGCCGACATACCACATGATGTTCATGTGCCCGACATGATCGCATTGCCACGGATAGACCGTGCCGCGATAGGTCGCGTCCGTCTCCATCGCTTGCTCCCGCTCTTTTGTTCTCGATACGGTAGCGTATCATGCCCTCCCCGGGTTAGCAATACGGTACCGTATCAACCACTCCGTGGGACCGGACCATGAGCGATGCCAAAGGAGAGGCGCGAACCGGAGAGGCGCGCGCCGGCGAGGTTCGCCACGAGAGCTGGATCGAGGCCGGCTTTGAGGAAATCGCCCGGACCGGCGTCGAAGGCGTACGGGTCGAGGTGCTGGCCAAGAACCTCGGGGTCACCAAGGGCGGCTTTTACCGCCGCTTCCGCGACCGCGCGGCCCTGCTGGACGCCATGCTGCAGCACTGGAGCGCGGGCCGCATCGCCGCGATTGAGAAACAGACCAGCCTCGACGGCGCGACCGCGCGCGAGCGGCTGAAGGCGCTGATCGCGCTTTATTCCGAGCGCATGAACACCGAGGGCATGGCGGTCGAACTGGCGATCCGGCAATGGGCCCGCTCCGACGAGCTGGCAGCCAATGCGGTGGCGAGCGTGGACGCCGCGCGGCTGAAGAATGTCGGGCATCTCTATCGCGCGACGGGACTGGCGGCCGAGGAGGCCGATGCGCAGGCGTTTTTGTTCTACTGCTTCGTGTTCGGACAGAGCCTGCTGTTTCTCGAACGCGGCCAGCGCAAGCGCACACAACTGGTGGCGAAGTCGGCCGAGACGTTGCTCCGTGGATTGTAAGCCGAATTGTGAGCGCGGCCGAAAGCTCCGGCCGCGCCCGCGTCGATTGCTGGCTAGGCCGAGCCCTTCAGCTTCTTGTTGCATTCGCTGTAATAGCCGCCGCCCTTCTGGACCCACTTCATCCCGCCGTTGGCGTTGCTGGCCTTGTTGGCGTTGTATTGATCGAGGCAGGTGTGGAAGCGCTGCTTCGTCGCCGTCTCCTTCGAATATTTTGCGTCGACCGCGCTCGGAAAAGTCGCGGGGCCGGATGGCGCCGCCGCAGGTGCGGCTTCCTTCTTGGCAGCCGTCTTCTCTTCCTTCGCGGCGGCCGGAGCCGCAGCGGCGGCGGCGGGCGCGGCGTCGGCGCCGCACTGGGCTTTCCGGAAGTCGCTCCACTTCTGGTCGCCCAGCGTGCCGGCGGCCTTCGCGGCCTGGTATTTGGCGCTGCATTCCTGCGCCGTCAGGGCATTCGCCTGCGAGGTCATCGCAAACGCAGCCAATGCCGACAGCGCACACGCGCCCAGTATTTTTGCTTCGATAGTCATCCCTGGTCTCCTTAGGGCAGTAGTCATCTGCGCGACCATCCTAGCGCAACCACAGCTTGCGACAACGCATCGAACGAACCCTGCGGTAAAAATTTTCTGAGGCGAATAGGCGCGATCCGCCGTCGCATTCAGCCCGCGTTCAGCCAAGGCCACGGAACGTTTGTGCAGGCAATGCAGGCCTCCTCCCTGCATTGCTGCAATCGCGTGGCGCATTTGTCCGGTGCAAGAGGATTTGCCATAAGGCGGCGTGAGCCTGATCCCCGCCTCGATATCCTCCGCTATGTCCGACCGCGCCAAGATTCTCGGCACGCTCGAGACGCTCGTCATCGGCGCCGCCGGCGGCCTCTTGTTTCTGTGGCTCAACCTGCCGGGCGGCTTGATTTCCGGCGCGATGGTCGCGGTGGGCATCGCGGCGCTGGCGGGGCGGCCGGTCACCATGCCGGCGACCCTGACGCAGAGCGTTTTGGTGCTGCTCGGCATCACGCTGGGCTCACTGGTATCGCGGCAGTTGATCCAGCACATGAGCGCCTATCCCCTGACCATCGGCCTGTTGGCGCTGGCGACGTTCTGCACGACCTTCGGCTCGAGCTTCTATCTGCAGCGCGTACACGGCTGGGACCCGACCTCGGCGCTGCTGGCGGGAAGTCCCGGTGCGCTGTCGCAGATCACCATGCTCGCCGCCGAGAAGGGTGCCGATGTCGCTGCAATCGCCGTGGTGCAGACCATGCGCGTGATCATCCTGACCGCCGCCCTGCCGCTGCTGCTGGCCTTCACCGGCGTTGCGTCGAGTACGCCGAGGGAAGTGGCGAGCCTCATTGCTTCGCCGCTCGAGCTCGCCGTGCTGGCGGCCGCGGCCATCGCGGTCGCGCTGCTCCTGCGGCTCGCCAAATTTCCGGCGAGCTGGATGTTCGGCGCGATGATCGCCTCCGCCGTGCTGCACGGCACCGACGTGATCGAGGGCGGCCTGCCGCCCTGGATGCGCGGCGTGGCGCTGGTCGGCATCGGCGCCGTGATCGGCACGCGCTTTGCGCGGATCAGCAAGTCGACGCTGCTCAGCCACATCAATGCCGGGCTCGGCTCGTTTGCGGTCGCGATTTTCATCTCCGCCATTTTCGTCACGTTGATCATGCTGGCCACCGATGTGCGCTTCGCCGACGTCGTCGTGGCGTTTGCACCAGGCGCGATGGACGCCATGCTGGCGCTGGCGCTCACGCTGCATATCGATCCGATCTTCGTCGGCGCCCATCATCTGTCGCGCTTCGTGTTCGTCTCGATCACCACGCCCGGCATCGTGCACCTGTTCGGCCGCCCGCAGGAGGACGTGGACGATTAGGGCACGCCGTCCCCACACGGACGATGGGCTCCCTCCCCCTTACGCCCCGCAAGGGGGTATCCAGGATCCAGTACGCCGCGGCTTCTCGGTTCAATCATTGACGTCTCTGGAATACTGATCGCCCGGTCTCGCGACATGAACTGCCCAAGGTTTGCTCTCAACCTCCCGCCCTCTCGTTCGAGGGCCGCAGGGAAGACCGGGTGCGCGCGCATCCATGGTCTCGATTTCTGAAAATCAGAAGTGATTCGCCCACGACGCCTTCGCGCCTTTGTCCACTCTTGCATGCACAGGCCAAGCATGGCTCAGCGGCCTCACGACGTCGTGCCTGCCTGATTTCGAGTTCGCTTGGAACGTGGCCTGCGGCCTAACGTTGTACCGCGCCAGTACTAGCTGGTACCGAGGTCGCGCCATGAAGCGCCCTTATTAGCGTTGAACAGTGAGTGGCGCGGCCCCCAATCCAGAACGGAGGAGGTTACGCCATGGATGCATTGCGCATTTCTCGCCGGCAATCGATCGCCGGCCTGTCCGTCGCAGGACTCGCGGGACTGCTTATTCCACCTGCCTATGCCCAGCAGAAGCGCGAGACCACGGGCGTTGGGATCGGCAAGAAGGGAGCAGCGATCGACGACGAGGACATTCTCACCTTCGCGCTGAACCTCGAATACATGGAAGCCGAGTTCTATCTGCGTGCAACGACCGGCAAGGGCATCAGCGATACCGACGCCGGTATGGATGCCGGCAGGGTCGTGGGCGGCCACGAGGCCCAGTTCAAGGAGAAAGCGATCCGCGAGTTCATTGAAGAGACGGCGGAGAACGAACTGGCCCATGTTCGCTTCTATCGCAAGACGCTTGGCCGAAACGCTATTTCAAGACCTGCGATCGACTTCGACGCCGGCTTCAAGGCTGCTGCTGAGGCTGCCGGATTGCCAGCCGATTTCGATCCCTTTGCCGACGACATGTCGGTTCTGCTCGGCGGCATGCTATTCGAGGACGTCGGCGTGACCGCCTATGCGGGCGCGGCTCCCCTACTCAAGAAAAAGGAATTCGTGGAGGCTGCAGCGGGGATACTTGCTGTTGAGGCCTACCACATGGGAATGGCGCGCTCCCAGCTCTACATGATGGGCGAGAAGGCGTGGGACGCCGCCAACGCCATTTCGGATGCACGGGATAAAATTGACGGGACGCCCGAAAAAGAAGACGAGGGGATCAGGATCGACGGCAAAGCCAACTTCGTGCCTTCGACCGCCGACGCGATCGCCTTCCACCGCACGCCGCAAGAGGTGCTGCGTATCGTCTATCTGACCGACAAGGCCGGCGTCAGCAAGGGCGGGTTCTACCCGAACGGAATGAACGGAGAGCTCAGGAGCACCTGACTGCGATACGCACTCTGCCGCACGAATCCAGGTTGTGATCGTGCCGGCATCCGCCGCGCTGGCTGTTCGGACAGCCGTTCAAGCTAGCGTGGCGCCTCGGTATTGCCATCGGGTTTTCCTGTACGGTTCTGAGGCCCTGCGTAAGCAATGCGCCAGACGGTGCCGCCGGTGTCGTCGGCAACGAGCAACGAACCGTCCTTGGCAATGGCAAGCGCGGCAGGTCGGCCCCAGATCTCCGCGCGATGCATGCCGGAAACCCAGAAGCCGACGGCGAAATTCTGGTACCAGCCTTGCGGACGGCCATCCTTGAACGGCACGAACACGATCTTGTAACCGGTTGGTTCGGATCGATTCCACGACCCTTTGAGGGCGACAAAGGCGCCGCCGCGGAATTCGGGCGGAAACTGTTCGCCATCGTAGAACACCAGATCCATCGCCGAGGAATGCGCTTCGAACAGAAGGTCGGGCTTGGTTGAAGCCTTGACCTTGTCTGGTTTCAAATTGGCGAAACCCGGCTGCGGGTGTTGACCGATATATGCGTAAGGCCAACCGTAGAAGGCGCCCTTCTCGACACGCGTCAGATAATCGGGCGGAAGCCGGTCGCCGAGACCGTCGCGCTCCTGAACCACCGCATAGAGATCGCCCGTTCCAGGTTCGAAGGCGAGCGCCGTCGGATTGCGCAATCCCGAAGCGAACGTGACTTGGTTCGCGCCATTGGGATCGAAGCGCTGGATCGTCGCCTTGACCTCCGGTTCAACACCGACGTTTCCGGACGAGCCGACACCGACGAATAGTCCGCCGGTCTTGGGATCAATCGCGAGGTGTCGGTTCATATGGCCTTGAACGATGCCGAACACGCCCTTCCTGGTGATCATTTCCTCGCCAACCACGGCGGGCGAAGGTTTGCGCTGATCCGGCGGCACATCGGCAGCCTTCGTTTGCTCGCCACCACGGCCTGCACGCAATGCGCCAAGCCGGTGCGGTACCTTCCAGATCCCATCCTGATCCGCGACCAGGACGTGATCGTCCCGCCAGGCGAGTCCGTAAGGTTGGTTGAGTCCCTCCGCGTGGCGCTGAATCCAGTCGGCCTTGCCGTCCCCGTCCTCATCGCGCAGCAATGTGAGATAGCCCGCCTTCTGTTCGGCCACGAGCACGTCGCCGTTCGGCAGCACGAGCAGACGCCTCGGATGCTCAAGGCCGGTCATGAAAGCTGTCGTGATGAAGCCTTCAAGGACGCGGGGCGTTTGCCCTGGTGGGGAATGACAAGGGAGCGGTTGCTGACGATCGGGCCGGTCTTCGGGGGCGGCAGGTCCTCCGCCTTGACCGTGAACCGGCGTCCAAGTTCCTGGTCGGGCAAGAGCGCCGGGTCCGCCGGCTTTTCTGCCGGGGGCTGAGCGGCGGGCGCGTTTCTACGCTGAGCCCAGGCTGGTGCAAGCGCGAAGCCAATCGCAACGAGAACTGCCGTAAGGGTCACGAGGCGGGAAGAAGGGATTTTCATTGCGAGCCTCTCATCGAAGTCGAGTCAGGCTTTTCGAGTTTAAGACACTTGAGCGCAGCGCCGCCTTCAGGCTGATCAGTGGTCTGTCCTGATCGTCTTGCTGCCGCCCAGACATTCATTGCTGCGCCGCTGTGGTCGCGGCACCGTCCTGTCAGCGCAGACACCGCCTACGGTGCCGTACGTGTTGGGGGCAGTTCTAGTAACTGCTTCCGCCTCCACGCGCACCTCCGCCGCCGGAAGCACCGGGCGCTCGGCCTCTACTAGCGGCTCGGTAGTGGCGACACCAGCCGTTGGCGCTGATGCGTCCCTCGACGATCGCGCAGGTCCCTCCGCGGAAATTGACGCAGCCGCCGCAGCGCTGGGGTCCATTTGGACTATCGCGATACTGGGCCGATGCTTTGCTGACTTTTCGCCGGCCGCGTATCTCTTGCAGCAGCCCGTCATCTAATGGCAGGGGCGTAATCGGCGGGGCCGCCCATGCCGGCAGCGCCGTCCCGGCAAGTGCCGCTCCACAGAGGGTTTTTCCAATAAAATTGCGACGCGAAATGGATTCCTTTTTCGAGTGCTCGCTCACGGGTGTCCTCCGGGGTTGTGGAGGGACCATTCGCGGTCTTCCAGACGATCAAAACAATTTACTGAGGGACGCGTTGTTCCTCGCATTGCCGAGCTTTCCTTTGCAGCGAGGTCACACAGATCGCTGCTTAAGGCCGGACAGCGCCAAGCGAGGGCCCTTCCACAAAAATCAGGGCAGCCATATTACCTCTTCTTCCCAACTACGCTGTTCGAGGACGTCGGCGTGACTGCCTGTGCGGGTGCAGCGCTCAGGCCGGCACCGACGCTTCTGGGCAATTGGTCAGCCGCGCGGGAACGCCGACGGCGGTGCAGCCGGGCGGCACGTTGTGCTCGACGACTGCGCCTGCGCCGATTTTCGCGAAGTCGCCGACGGTAACGTTGCCGAGAATGGTCGATCCGGCGCTAAGCAGCACTCCCCTGCCGATCTTCGGCGCGCGGTCCGGTTCCGAATGCTTTCGGCCGATGGTGACGTTTTGTAAAATCGTCACCTCATCGCCGATCACGGCAAAGGCGCCGATGATGATGCCGGTGGCGTGATCAAGAAACACCGACGTGCCGATCGAAGCGGCGGGGTGAATGCTGATCTGAAGCTGATCGGCCGACAGGCTTTGCAGCAACAGCGCGAGATCGTTGCGGCTCTGGCGCCAGAGCCAGTTGGAGACGCGCCAAGTCTGCAGTGCGACATAGCCCTTGAAGTTCAACAGCGGCGGCAGAAGCATCATCGTCGCGGGATCGTGAATAGCAATGCTTTGCAGATCGCGGCTCGCCGCGTCGATCAGATCAGGGGAGCATCTGACGGCGTCACGGGCAAGCTCCGCAAAGCGCGCGCGATCCGCTGGAGTCTTGCCGAGCCGCGCGCCGATCTGATGCGATAATGCGCCGCCGAAATCGGGCTGGTCGAGAATGGCTGATGACAGCGCGGCGCCAAATACCGGATCATTTGCGAGCACACCCTCGGCTTCACGCCGGATCGCCTGCCAGAGTTGACCGACTGGTGCAATTTCGTTTGGAATCATCGCGGTCCGCCCGTGACCCTAATGCTGCCGAGGCAATATAAGCCACTTACAAGAACGCGCCAGCCGGTGCGCTGGCGGATATCCGTTCGTGCCAGTAAACGGACTCATCCTCACAGAGAAGTAATCACTCGAAGCGAGCAATGGTCGTTTTTCCGTCGGGGCCGGTAAGCTGGACCGCGCCCTTGACGGCTTCTGGAAGCGCCTCACCGGCTTTTCCGGCAAGCGCACCCGACTCGCTTAGCCGCAGTTCGATCCGTTCCACCTTGCCGCTAACCTGGAAAATAGCGACGCCCCTGAAGCCGGCAGCATTCATCGGCTTTTCGTCGGCGTCGCTGATGAAGATTTCGACGATGTCGCCCTTGGTTACGAGTTCGGCGTGGTAGGGCTTGGCATCGACGAACCGACCGCCATGCGGCCCTTTCGATGAGTGAGCGCCGGCTGGCGAGGCCATCAACGCCATCAGAAGCACAAAACGAATGACAATGGCGTTGTGTCTCATGTGAATTCTTTCCTTCTCGTGTTGCGTCAGTAAGAGTGGGCCGGGGCGGTTCGTTTGCCCGTGTCGTCGGCCTGCCGTTGCAACAAGCGCGCAAGCGGTTTTCTCCCGAACCACAGGAACAGCACCGGCGTCACGACGGTATCGAGCAGTGTCGCACTGACGAGGCCGCCGAAGATCGTCACCGCAACGGGATGGAGAATCTCCTTGCCCGATTCATCGGCGCCAATCAGGAGCGGCACCAGCGCCACCCCCGCCGACAGCGCCGTCATCAAGACCGGCGTCATCCGTTCGAGGCTTCCCCGGACGACCAGCTCCTTCCCGAACGCCATCCCCTCGTGCAGCGCCAGATTGATATAGTGGCTGATCTTGAGGATGCCGTTGCGCGCGGCGATGCCGGTGAGCGTGACAAACCCGACCAGGCTCGCAACCGAGAGCGGCTGATCCGTGATGGCCAGCGCGGCAACCGATCCGATCAAGGCGAGCGGAATGCCGCCCATGATGATCAGCGCCAGCACCGCGGACCGATAGCGGCTGTACAGGATTGCGAAGATCAGGGAGAGCGAGATGAGCGCGAGAATGCCGATGGTCCGGCTCGCTTCTTCCTGCGCCTGGAAGGTTCCTTCAAGGCTTGCGGTCACGCCCGATGGCAGTTTCGCGGCTTGCAGCTCGCCGCGAATTCCCTCGACCAGCTTGGCCATGTCGGCCTTGGCATCGGAATTTGCGAGGATGACGATGCGCCGCCGGCCGTTTTCCCGCAAAATCTGATTGGGTCCGTCGGTCTCCGTGATATCGGCGATCTGTCGCGCCGGTATCCATCCGGTCGGCGTCTTGATCAGGAGATCGCCGAGCTTTTCCGTGGTTCGCAGACGGTCCGGAAGGCGCATGACAACATCGAAGCGGCGATAGCCGTCGACGACGCGCGATATCACGCGGCCGCTTGACAGCCGCGACAATTGCTCGACGACCGCGCCCGGCTGAACCCCGTAAAGCGCAGCGCGGGTATAGTTGACGCGGATTTCAAGCTGGGGAATTCGCACCTGCTTTTCGACCTGGAGGTCCTTGATGCCGGGCAGGCCGGCGATTCGGCTCCGGATTTCCTCTGCCGTACCGCGCAGGGTGTCGAGATCCTCGCCGAACAGTTTCAAGGCGATCTCTGCCCGGACACCGGAGAGCAGGTGATCGAGCCGGTGTGAGATCGGCTGCCCGACGTTGACGGACAGTGGCAGGACAGCGAGGCGCGAGCGTATGTCGGCAACGATGTCCGCCTTCGCGCGATCCGAATGCCTCAAGGCGACATCGAGCTCGGAGGAATGCACGCCTTCCGCATGCTCGTCCAGCTCGGCGCGGCCGGTCCTCCGGCCCACGCTGATCACCTCCGGGACGTCCAGCAGCAGCCGTTCGGCGATCGTGCCGACGCGGTTCGATTCTGCCAGCGAAACGCCGGGATTGAAGGCGAGGTTGATGGTGAACGTGCCTTCGTTGAATGCCGGCAGAAAGGCGCGCTTGAGCTGGAACGCGCCCCACCCCGCCGCCACCACCGCGATCAAGGTCAGCGCCAGCAGAAGCTTCCCGCGGACGAAAGCCGCATCAAGTGCGGCGCGGTTGATGCGCTTGAGCTGTCGCACCAGCCAGCCTTCGCCCTCCGCCATGCGTTTTGCGCCCGGCAGCAGGTAATAGGCCATGACCGGCGTGAGCGTGATCGAGACCACAAGGCTTGCGAGAATGGAAATGATGTAGGCCTGGCCGAGCGGGGCGAACAGGCGCCCTTCGACGCCGGAGAGCGCGAACAACGGCACGAACACCAGCACGATGATCGTCGTCGCATAAACGATGCCGGAACGGACTTCGCTGGAGGCGGCAACGACGACTTCGAACACGCTCCGCGGATTGCCCTGCTCCCTGTTTTCCCGCAGCCGCCGAAAGATGTTTTCGACATCAACCACCGCGTCGTCGACAAGCTCGCCGATGGCAATCGCAAGTCCGCCGAGCGTCATCGTATTGATCGACAGACCAAGAAGCTTGAAAACGATCGCCGTGGTCAGGATCGATACCGGGATGGCCGTGAGCGAGATGGCCGTGGTGCGCCAATTGAGAAGGAATGCGAACAGGATCACCGAAACGACGATGGCCGCCTCAATCAGAACCCGGCCGACATTGTGGAGCGAATTCTCGATGAAGTCCGCCTGGCGAAAGACGACCTCGTCGGCCTTGATGCCGAACGGAAGCGACGGCGCGAGTTCGGAAAGCGCCTGCTCGATCTGACCCGACAACCGCACGGTATCGATGCCGGGTTGCTTTTCGACCGAGACAATGACGGCGGGCTTGCTCATATACCCGGCATCGCCGCGCTTTATCTTGGGCGCGAAGTCGACATCCGCCACCTGACGCATGTAGACCGGCCTGCCGTCGATGGTGGCCACGACGATGCTTCGCAGATCGTCCAGGCTTGTCGTCCGTCCGATATTGCGGATCAGGTACTCGCGGGTGTTCTGGTCGGTGAAGCCGCCGCCGGTATTGGTTCCGAACTGGGCCAGCGCAAGCTCAAGCTGTTCATAGCTCACCGAAAGCGCTCGCAACGCCGAAGGCTGCGGCGCAATCCGGTATTGCCTGACTTCGCCGCCGATCGGGATCACCTGTGCGACGCCGGGGATGGCGAGCAGGCGCGGACGGATCGTGAAGTCGGCGACCTCGCGCACTTCCATGGGCGATGCCGTCTTCGAGGTCACGGCCACGAGAAGGATCTGCCCCATGATCGAGCTGATCGGGGCGATCTGCGAGGTGACATTGAGGGGAAGCTGGCTTTGAACCCGCGCCAGACGCTCGGCCACGAGCTGCCGGTTGCGGTAGATATCCGTGCCCCAGTCGAACTCGACGTAGACGATCGAAAGCCCGATTCCCGAAACCGAACGAACACGGCTGACGCCGGGAACACCGTTCATCTGGGTTTCGATCGGAAATGTGATGAGCTGCTCGACCTCGGGCGGCGCGTAGCCTTCGGACTCCGTGATGACGGTGACCGTCGGGCGGTTAAGATCAGGAAATACGTCCACGGGGAGTTGTCGGGCCGTGTAGGCGCCGAGAACCACGAGCAGGCCGGCCAAGGCGAGCACGAAAAGCCGGTTGCGGAGCGAGGCGCTGACGAGAAGCGAAAACATCAAGACGCCTCCTTCAGCGTACGTGTTCAAGGAGCTCGGCTCCTTGCGAGACGATTCGCTTGCCGGCGGCGACGCCCGACATGATCAGCACCTTCTCGCCGTCGAGCGGCTCCGCGCGCACGCTCCTCGGCGCGAACCGCTCGGGCCCGACATGCTCATAGACGAAGTCCTGGCCGTTCGAGCCGCGGACAAGGCTGGTGCGCGGGACCGCGATTCCTTCTTTCTCCTCCCGCGTCGGGACAAGAACGGTCAGGAACTGCCCCGCCCTCAAGCCGGCCGTATCGCCGACGATGGAAAAATGCACCGGTACCGACTGGCTGCGGTCGGCAAAGCCGGCGCCGCGATATTCAAGGTCGAGGCTCCGGCCCGAATAGGTCGTGGCGCGCGCGCTCGTTGCGCCTTCGATGGTCTCAAAGCTCAATGCTTCGACCCACAGGCGCGACGGATCGACGATATTGAAGACGATCGAACTCGGCTGCACGATCTGTCCGGCGACCGCAGTGCCTTCGGCGATCACGCCGGCCACCGGAGCGACGAGCGCTTCGGGTTCGCGACGGGCCTTCTCGATCGAGGCGCGGCGGTCGCGCAACCCTTCGAGTTCAAGGCGGGCCTCTTCGAGCTGTGTTCGGGACACGGCCCCGCCCGCCGCGAGCTGCTCGTAGCGCGCCACGCGCCGCTCGACGATCGAGATTTGCTGATCCAGTTCACCCTGCCGCTGGCGCATGTCCGACAGATCGATGGCCTGCAAGGGCGGCGTGACGTAGCCCAGAATATCCCCCTGCTTCACGCGGGTGCCGAGCCGGGGAAAGCCGTCCGTCGACGCCGACAGCCGACCACCGACGGATGACTGCACGTAACCGCTGGCGGCGGGGTCCGGAATGATACGACCGGGAAGCTCGGCGACCTTCGGATGACGCGCCTTCTCCGTCACCATCGAGCGCAGGGCAAAGATGCGCTGGACGGACTTAGGAACGAACACCGTTCCATCCGAAAGGCGTTGGGCACGTTCCTCCGAATTTGCCCTGATCGCGACCTGCCCCTTTTCCTCCTCGTGACCGTGGCCTTCATGCGCCCGGCCTTGCTCCACGCTGCCGGCGAGTGCCATGCAAGCCAGGGCGACAATGGCCGCGCGGCGGCGCAGGGCAACCGCCGCGACAAGAAGACCCGCAACAAACCCGCCACCGATGAGCAAAATCGTGCGCGGGTCGGCTGACAATCCGGCCTGCGCAACCGGCGATGCAGATGTCTGCGGTGGCGTTTCGATGCTTACCGGAAGGATGTCGGTCAGGTCCCTGGCCGTGATCGAAACGACAAGATCGGTTCGGCCGCCCTTGGCGAGCCAGGGCGCCGCCAGCCGATAGGCGCCATCCGGCTGCTCGCTCGGCGTGGCAGGCCCGGCAGGCGTCTCAACGACCAGGCTGGCGCCGGTCACTGGCTCATTGGTCGCGAAACGGTCCACATAGATATCGATGGCGTCGCCACGAGCGACCGCAACCAGCTCAAAGTCTGCGGAGGCGGCTTCGCCGCGCGGCGCCGCGCTGACGCTCGCCGGCGGCTCATCGGCGTGGTTATGGCCTTCATGGGCCGATGCAGCCGTTGGCGTGGCGCAGGTCGCAACAACGGCAAAGGCGATGGCGCACGAGATGCGCCGAAACTTTCGAAACATGGCAGTCGTCCTCACTCGAGATTCGTGCCGCGAGAAGCGCCACACGCGGGCGCGCTCACGCGGATTCAGCACTCAGAGGGACGTTCTGGGAGGACGCTCGAAAGATTCCGGGGTGCGGCGTACCCCCGCTTGCGACGGCGGAAAACCTAAGCGCGAGACACTCTGCAGATAAGGAATCAGCAGCGGCGAGGCGCTGGGAAGTCCCGAAGGGCAACACGAGCCGAAGGCCGAGGAGCAGCATCCGCCCACGCAGGGTCCTTCCGGGGGCGCTTGATCTCCATCCTGGTCCAGCTTCGCCTCCGCCGCGGCGGAGAGAGATGCCTGGTGATGGGTGCTTGCCGTCGCAATGGATGCAACACCCGCGTGATGCGCGGCATGATGTTGATGACCCGAATGGGCCTTGGCTGCAGACGGAATGAACGAAAGCACGGCCAAGACGACCGCCATTCCGACCATTCGGTAAATCATCGCAAGCAACATCATTATTCAATTATAGGACGAACGCTGCCGCAGTTACAGCGCGTTTCAGGGTTGCCGTCCACACAAAACAAACCGCCCACCTGCTTCTCGCAGATGGGCGGTTGTATCCGCCGTCAGGCGTCATGGGGGCATCACGCCTGCGGCTGAATGCGTATTTCGAGCTCATCCCTGCTGCGGCTGGTCGTTCGGCGGGGTCGGACGCTGCTTGTGCTGCGCCATGAAGGCGTCGAACTCTTCCTTGTCCTTGGCTTGGCGCAGACGCTCGAGGAAATTCTTGAACTCGACCTGCTCTTCCTCAAGCCGGCGCAGGGTTTCCATGCGGTACTCGTCGAAGGCGCGGTTGCCGCTGGACGGCGGGCCGAATCCGAAGCCGCCAAAGCCGCGACGCTCCATGCGGTCGCGCATCCGGTCCATCTTGTACTGCATCCGCTCCATCTTGTTCTGCCAGCGGTCTCCGTTGCTCCAGCAACCCATTTTTCTGCTCCCTAGTGTGAAAAAGAGAAGGGCAAGCCCGATCGGCCACCAGATGATGAAGCCGAGGATAGTCACCACGATCCAGCCGGGGTGCCAGGGGCTCTCAAGCATATGCGGTCGATAGGTCTGTTCCGTCTGACCGCGCCATCGATTGACATCTGCGGTGTAGGCCATTTCCCTCTCCATGACGGCAATCACGCCGTTGTGAATGTAAATAACATTTACATAATTAAACCGGCCCGCGTTTTTGTCAAGCGGGCGGCTGGGCGCAGCCCGCAAAATTATTTGCGGGTTCCCCAGGGGCCTGAGGGCGCGCCCCCTTCCGGCGGCACCGGCGGCGGGCGGGACGGTTTCTGGTCTGACGGCCGGCGGTCGGTCGGGAAGCCGAGGCCGCGCAGATAAATCAGCACTTCCGCTTCCAACAGCTCTTCCGGCGACATCGGCAATTTGCGGCGCGCGGCGTCGCCGCGGCCGAACAGCGAGGCTATGCCGTGCGACATCGACCAGATATGCAGCGCCATCATCATCGCGGGAGGCCGCGGCATGCCGGGCGGCGCCAGTGCGGCGAGCCGCTCGGCGGCGGCGCGAATGATCGCGAACGCACGCTCGCTGGCAGCCATCAATGCCGGGCTCGAATCGACAGGCACCCCAGATTCGAACATCGCCGAATAGAACGCCGGCTCGTTGCGGGCGAAGGCGAGATAGGCCTTGCCGACCCGTTCGAACGCCGTGACCGTGTCCGGGCGACCGTCGTCCCAGGCCTGCGTCAGCAGCGCCTCAAACTGCTCGAAGCCGCGCTGCGCGATCGAGGACAGCAATTCCTCGCGGTCGCGAAAATGACGATAGGGCGCGGCCGGACTGACGCCGGCCATGCGTGCGGCGTCCGCAAAGGTGAAGCCGGCGGGGCCTTTTTGCGTAATCAGGTCGAGCGCCGCCTGCAGCAATGCCTCTTTCAGATTGCCGTGATGGTAGCCACGCTCGCCGCGGCGGTCCTTTTGCCAACTCATGTTAAAGGCTTTTACATGAGGTGGCCGTAAAGGTCACTTAATTTGAGGCCGTTAACTGGTGTTCATCAAGATTAACGGCGTGCGGGCGGCGCAAATTCCGAGGATTCCAAGCCGCCCGGCCTAACCGCCCGGGATCGGAAGGACCGGCATGATCTCCACGCGCTCGCCGGGAAAGATCGTAAAGTGCGGGTGGTTCTCGAACATCCTTGCGGCGTCCTCATGCGAGCCGGCGCGCACCACCGTGAAGGCGCCCATCTCGTTTGCGACGTCAGCAATACCGTTTGAATCGACCTTCTTGGTCTTGCCGAGCGGGCCACCCATGGCGACGAGCGCCGCCTGGTGCTTTTCGACCCAAGCCTTCCACGCCGCGATTCCCTGCTGCTCCTTGGCGCGCCGCTCAGCCTCGGGCAACGCATTCCAGGCCGCCATTTTCGCATTGGTCTTGCTGCCGAGGAAGACTGCGAGGAACGTATCGTTGGTGCTCATGAGGTTCTCCTCCCTTGCGGTTTGACTGATAGCGATAGGCTGTCGACTTGACGTCGGGCGGAGCCAAGTTACAGCGCCTCCCGGTTCACCGCGCCTTGTTCGCATTTCCCTTCTGCAATTCCTCGAAGCCTTTGGCGGCCTGCTGCACTTCCTCGGAGAAATCGCCGATTTCCTGCACCTGGCGGATTTCGATGATCTCGTTTTCGGAGGCCGGGCACTTCTTCGCCCACTCGATCGCCTCCTCGCGCGACTTCACGTTGATCATCCAGTAGCCGCCGAGCACTTCCTTGGCCTCCGTGAACGGGCCGTCGGTAACGACAGGCTTGCCGGTGGCGAAGGAGACCCGCGCGCCCGTCGAGGGCGGATGCAACCCGTCGAGCGCGATCAGCACGCCGGCCTCCTTCAGCGCCTCGTTGTATTTCATCATCGCCTTGACACGCTCGGTATCGAGCTGCACGTCCGGCGGTGCGGTCTCATAGCCCAGGGGGATCATCAGCATCATGAATCGCATGGTGGGTGTCCTTGTTCAGGTGTCGTCATTCCGGGGCATCGCGCAGCGACGGCGCGCCGTCATTTCTTCGCAGTCTGCGCCCGCAGCCACTCTTCCTGCTCGCGAAGTTCGGGCGTGAGGGCTTCGCCGAAATCCTCGGTCGAAAACACCTGGCGGATTTCGACCTCGTCGCCATCGCCGAACGGCGCGCGCTTCATCCAGCCGATCGCTTCATCGAGCGATTTGGCGTTAATCAGCCAGAAGCCGGCGACGAGATCACCCGAGAGCGGGAACGGACCGCGGCTGGCACTGCCCTGCCCGCCTGCATACTTGATCCGCGCACCGTTCGAGGTCGGATGCAGGCCCTCGCCTGCTTCCATCATGCCCGCCTGGACCAACTCCTCGTTGAATTTGCCCATCGCCGCCAGTTGTTCCGTAGTCGGCATCACGCCGGCTTCCGAATCCTTGTTTGCCTTCACAATCACCATGAATCGCATCGTCATTCTCCGTGTTGATCTTCTTGGGCCGGCCACTTGCCGCGTCGGCCTTCGTCAACAAGACGAGCGGGCTTTTACGCCGCCGACATGTCCTGCAAAATTATTTCGGAAGTAATTTGACCAGCAGGCCGGTCAATCGTCGATCGCCTGATAGGTCGAGGTCCAAAAGTCGGTCATCACCCGCGGCGGCTGCGGCGATTCCATCATTCGCTGGGTCAGCACGATCCCGGTGAGGCCTTCGCTGGGATCGGAATACCAGGAGGTGCCGTAGCCGCCATACCAGCCGAAACGGCCGGGCGTATCAGCGAGATCGTCACGCCGCGTGAAGACCGACACACCAAAACCCCAGCCCCTGTTGTCGCCAAAAAACAGTTCGGAACCCTGCTTGTGCTCCGAGGTGAGCTGGTCGCTCGCCATCAGTTCAACGGACGGACGGGAGAGAATGCGCTCGCTGCCGAGCCGGCCGCCATTCAGCATCATTTGCGCAAACGCGTTGAAATCGTCCGCAGTCGATACCAATCCGGCGGCGCCATTCTCGAACACCGGCGGGCTTGCATATTTGCCGGTGGCAGGATCATCGAAGACTTTCAATTCGCCGCTCGCTTGATCCCGCGCATAGGCGGTCGTGAGCCGGTCGCGCTTTTCCTTGGGCACGTGGAAGCCGGTGTCTTTCATGCCGAGCGGCGCGAAGATGCGATCGCCCAGGAATTTTGCAAGGCTCATTCCCGCGACGCGCGCGATCAGCACGGAGAGGATTTCGCTGCCGCTGTTGTAGAGCCAGCGCTCGCCGGGCTGATAGATCAGCGGCAGCGTGCCGTAGCGGCGCATCAGTTCGTCCGGTGGAAACGAGGGAAATACCGGCCCGGGCGCGAAGCCCGCTTCCGCAATCGCCTTCTGGATCGGATAGCGATCGGGAAATATCGCAATCATGCCAAGGCCGAGCCGGAAGGTCAGCAGATCACGCAGCGTGATGGCGCGTTTCGCCGGCACCGTGTCGTCGATGGCTGCGTCGATCGCACGCAGCACCTTGCGGTCGGCTAGTTCTGGCAGAAAGTCATCGACGGGATCATCGAGCCGCAACTTGCATTCCTCGACCAGGATCATCGCGGCCACCGCCGTCACCGGCTTGGTCATGGACGCGATGCGAAAGATGCTGTCGCGCTGCATGGGCGTGCCGCCGATTGCCATGCTGCCCATGACATCGACATGAATTTCGCCGCGGCGGCTGACCAGCGCCACCAGACCGGGAACACCGCCGTGCTCGACATGCCCCGAGAGGATCTCATGCATACGGCCGAGCCGCGATCCCGACAGTCCACCGGCATCTGAATTTGTCGGCATGGCCCATTCTCCTCTCGAGATTGCAACCACGACGATCCGGCCTGCCTCTTGCCGACATGGCAGACGATCTGGCGCGTGATTTCTATAGCTGTTGCCTGACGAACTTGCCGTCCTGGTAGGTCGCGCCGAAATAGACGTCGATGCGCTTCACCTTGTCGCCGTCGAACACAAGGAACTCGGTGTTGCAAAAACTCTTTCCGCCCTTGGCCGTGCAGCGGTAGGTCACAAAGGCTTGATCGCCTTCGACGAGAATTCGCTCCAGCTCGTGCCGTTCGATCCAGTCGCTGCTCTGCCAGCAGCGCGCGAAATAGGTCGCTTTATCGATGTTGTCATCGAACGGACTGGTGAAGCGGAACTCCTCGCTGAAGGCATTCTCGACGAACTCGCGATCGTTGGACAGATAAGCTGCGAAGATCTTGCGGATCGTCTCCGCCCTGTTTGCTTCGGCCATTCAGCACTCCTTTAAGGCTCCTTGGGCACCATCTGAAAATACGGCTCGGCTTCCTTCAACACGCGCGCGACGGAGGGACGCGCCTTCAGCCGCTCGAGATAGGCGCTGAGGTTTTTCTGCGCTTCGCCGAACGGCATCGCCATGTTGCCGTAGAACAATGACGGCACTGCCGCGCAATCGGCGAGGCTGAAATCCTCGCCCATCGCCCAGCCGCCGCTTTTCATCTGCTGCTCGATCATGGCATAGGAAGTGTGTAACTGCGCCCGCGCCTCCTCGATGCCGTGCGGGTCCTGCCTGCCCTCGGGTCGCAGCCGGTCCGTCACGATTTTCTGCATCGGCATATGCACATAGAAATCGTAGAAGCGGTCGCGCAGCCGAGTCTGCAAGGCGCGGGCGGGATCTTCGGGAATAAGCCGGACTCGGCCGCGATAGTATGAATCGAGATATTCGACGATGATGCTGGATTCCGGCACGGTCTGATCCCGCGCATCGTCGCGCAGCACCGGGAACTTGCCGATCCCCCACAGTTTCAGCAGCGCGGCGCGCTCGGCCGGATTGCCGAGATCGACGAGATTCGGCCGGAACGGAATGTCGTTCTCGTAGAGCGCGATCAGCGCCTTCCAGCAGAACGAGGCCAGCGGGTGGAAGTGCAGTGTCAGCGACATGGAAACTCCGGTTTGCCTTTGCAAGACGATCTGCGCCTGGTGATGCCGACATTTATGGCGCCGGCACGTAGCGCAGGATCACGATGCCGGTCGACAACGGCCGGCTGTCGAGCAGCTTCAGCTTGAGCTTTTCCCCCGGCTTGAACAGCGGCGTTCCGCCGCCGAGGATAACGGGGCTTACCGCGATACGAAACTCGTCGATCAGCCCGTGCGGGATCAGGCTGCTGGCGAGATCGGCGCTGCCGAACAGAAACATGTCCTTGGCGCTGTCGCGCTTCAGCCGCGCGACGGTCTCCGGCACATCAGCGCGGAATATCTGGGTGTTGTTCCAGTCGGACTTCTTCACCGTGCGCGAGAAGACATATTTCGGCGCGGCATTCATGAAGTCGGCGACCTCGCCGGTCGCGCTCGGCCAGTGGCCCGCCATCAGCTCATAGGTGACGCGGCCGAACAGCAATCCACCGGCGGCGTTCAACTGCACGATCGACAATTGCGCCAGTTCCTCGCCCCAAACATCGGAATGCCAGGAAATGTCGCGGTTGGGGCCTTCAACGAAGCCATCCAGCGTCATCAGGTTCCACATGATCAATTTCGCCATTGCGATCTCTCCTAAACTGATTGCGAATTGCAACTGGTTGCAGGATGACCAAACTGGTGCGATATTGCAAGCAGTTTTTTTGAGGGCGCCTTGGCGCCCGCCCTGGAGACGACCATGACCGATGCCCACCAGCGCTCCGGCTGCCCGATCAATCTTTCGCTGGAAGTGCTCGGCGACAAATGGAGCCTTTTGATCATCCGCGACATGATGTTCGGCAACCGGCGGCATTTTCGCGAGCTTCTGACCAAATCGGAGGAAGGCATCTCCTCCAACATCCTCGCCGACCGGCTGAAGACCCTGCTCGAGCAGCGCATCATCACCCGCGAAGACGATCCCACGCACAAGCAGAAGGGAATCTATTCGCTGACGGAGCAAGGCATCGAGCTCTTGCCCGTTCTCGCGCAGATGGCGGCCTGGGGTTACAAGTATCTACCCGTCACCGAGGAACTCGGCATCCGCGCGCGGCTGCTCAGCGAGGGCGGACCGAAGATGTGGACCGAATTCATGGACGAACTGCGCGAGAGCCATCTCGGCGCAAAGCGGCGCAGGCGTAGCGGTCCTTCGGTCGGTGAGCGACTGCAGGCAGCGTATGAAAGCGTCGTGAACGGAAGATAGCCCAGGTTGACGGGCCGCATGCTCGTCAAGCCGGCGTGGCGCGCGGGGACATCTTAAGATCAGCATTACGTCGCGATGTGATCCGTCATATTACGGAGAACAGCGTTAACGCATTCTTTTTGCCTTCCGGTCAAACGTAGGAAAGCAATGAGGCTCGGGTAAACCGGACGACGGCCTCAACATCTTACCGCCATTTGGATGAGGCCTTCGGTGTTTCAGTTTCTCAGGAGTTCCTCGACAGACAAAGCGCTTGCCGACGCTCTCGGCCGCTCGCAGGCCGTTATCGAGTTCGGCATGGACGGCACGATTCTCACCGCCAACAACAATTTCCTCAAAGCTCTTGGCTACTCGCTCGGCGAAATCAAGGGCAAGCATCACAGCATGTTCGTCGATCCATCGCAGCGCGACAGCGCGGCGTATCGCGACTTCTGGACGGCGCTCAAGCGCGGCGAATGCCAGGCCGCCGAATACAGGCGGATCGGCAAGGGCGGCAAGCAAGTCTGGATCCAGGCGACCTACAACCCCGTGCTCGACGGCAGCGGCAAACCTTGCAAGGTCGTGAAGTTCGCGACCGACATCACCGCCCGCAAGCTCAAGGGCATGGAGGATGCCGGCCAGATAGCCGCGATCAACCGTACGCAGGCGGTCATTGCGTTCGAGATGGACGGCACCGTCGTCACCGCCAATGACAACTTCCTGAAAACGATGGGCTACACGCTCGCCGAAGTCCAGGGCAAGCATCACGGCATGTTCGTCAGTCCGTCGGAGCGCGACAGCGCCGCCTACCGGCAGTTCTGGGCGAGCCTCAACCGCGGCGAAAGCCAGCAGGCCGAGTACAAGCGGATCGGCAAGGGCGGGAAGGAAGTCTGGATTCTCGCCTCCTATAACCCCGTGCTCGACGAGAAGGGCAAGCCGTTCCGGGTGGTGAAATTCGCCACCGACATCACCAGCCAGAAAGTTTCGACCGCCGATCTCGCCGGCCAGATTGCCGCCATCGGCAAGTCGCAGGCCGTGATCGAGTTCAAGATGGACGGCACCATCATCGGCGCCAACCAGAACTTCCTCAGGACGGTCGGTTATGCGCTGGACGAGATCCGCGGCCGGCACCACAGCATGTTCGTCGAACAGACGGAGCGCGACAGCGCGGCCTATCGTGAATTCTGGGTGGCACTCAACCGCGGGGAATATCAGGCGGCCGAATACAAGCGGATCGGCAAGGGGGCTAAGGAGATCTGGATCCAGGCGTCCTACAATCCGATCCTCGACCTCAACGGCAAGCCGTTCAAGGTGGTGAAATACGCCACCGACACCACCGCGCAGGTGCTGGTCCGCATGGGCAACGAGCGCGTGCGCGGCATGATGGAATCGGTGGCGGCAGGCGCCGAGGAACTGAACGCTTCGGTCCGGGAAATCTCCGAAGCCATGACCAAGTCGCGCGAGACGGCGGCGACCGCGGTCGGGCGGGTCGAGGCGGCCGACGCCCAGGCGCAGCGGCTGAACGAAGCGGCGCAGGCGATGAGCGGCATCGTGGAACTGATCGGCAACATCACTGGCCAGATCAACCTGTTGGCGCTCAATGCGACGATCGAATCGGCGCGCGCCGGCGAGGCCGGACGCGGCTTTGCCGTGGTGGCTTCCGAGGTCAAGAACCTCGCCACCCAGGCCAAGCAGGCGACCGACAAGATCGGCCAGGAGATCGGCAATCTCAACGGCATCTCCGGCGACGTCGTTGGCGCGCTCGACAGCATAAAGAGTGCGATCCAGGGCGTCAGCGAATATGTTACCGCCACCGCGGCCGCAGTCGAGGAGCAGAGCACGGTGACCGGCGAGATGTCGGCCAACATGCAGCGCGCCGCCGCGGAAGCGAAGGCGATCGCGCAGCGCGCGGGCAGTTAGATACCACCATCGAAATGCGTCAGGTACGGGACAGCCGCCCGTACCGGATTTGCTATGCCGGGGCTCGGCCGGGCAGCGCTGAAGTCTGCATCACTGTCGCCGGGACATGCGACGGGGCCTGGGTTATAGGAGCGGGAAATCTTCTCTCTCGCAAACGGACCCGCCCATGCCTCCCTCTCCGCAAAAAGTTGCTCTCGTCACCGGCGCCGCGCGCGGCATCGGGCTTGCGACGGCGAAACGCTTTGTCGCCGAGGGCTGGCAGGTGGCGCTGCTCGACATCGAAGGCGAATTGCTGCGCGGCGCGGTCGCCGGCCTCGCCGACCCCGACAATACGCTGGCGCTGCATTGCGACGTCTCCGACGGCAAGGCGGTGGCGAACGCCGTGGCGGCGGTGAGCGAGTGTTTCGGCCGGCTCGACGCGCTGGTCAACAATGCCGGCATCGCGGTGTTCGCGCCGCTGCTCGACACCTCGGATGACGACTGGAACCGCATCCTGCAGGTCAACCTCACCGGTCCTTTCCTGTGCACCAAGGCGGCGGCGCCATTGATGCGCGAACATGGCGGCGGCGCGATCGTCAACGTCACGTCGATCTCGGCAGTGCGCGCCTCCACGCTGCGCTCGGCCTACGGCACCAGCAAGGCGGGGCTCGCGCATTTGACCAAACAGCTCGCGGTCGAATTGGCCTCGCTCGGCATTCGCGTCAACGCCGTGGCGCCCGGTCCGGTCGAGACCGCGATGGCAAAGCAGGTCCACACGCCGGAAATCCGCGCCGATTATCACGACGCCATTCCGCTCAACCGCTATGGCCTCGAGGAGGAACTGGCGGAAGCGATCTTCTTCCTTTGCAGCGATCGCGCTAGTTACATCACCGGGCAGATCCTCGCCGTCGATGGCGGTTTTGATGCCGCCGGCATCGGTTTGCCGACGCTGCGCGGCCAGCGGCGGAACGGGTAGTTCCTCAGTGGCTATGTTGCTCGGAGTGCGGATCAGAGCCCAGTAAGAATGAACTTGGCTGGCGGCCCATCATTGCTGGATCGAGGAGGCAGGTCGTTGTTCAGTGCGCCGCGATGCAGCAACACCGTCCTTTCCAGCGGAACATCCGATCTCATGCTCGGCGTTCCCAGTGCGAACGCCGTCACGAGCAGTAGAACGCCCGCGCAGATTATGCTGAGGAAAAGATGATCCATCGGGCCTCAACGAGGAGCTGCACTATTCGTTCCGCGACTGCGCGGACCGTTTTCGATGGAGTAACGCTGAGCTTCTCAGCGCCCGTAAACGGGCGGAGGCGAAGGGTCCGGTCCCGCGTTCGCTCGTGAAAGCCACGGTGGACGCGTCATTTTGCGATTCCGCTGGCGCGCACTCGCCTGCCACGCCGGGATGGCAACGTTTACCGAGGCCGGCGTCTTCAGCGCAGACGCTTGACGAAACCTTGCCACTTATCTCAGGGTAACTGTGCCAGGAGGGCCGTGCTGACGAAGGAGCCCCACATGGGAATGGCACTCATCAAGCTCATCGTTGTCGCCGCCGCGCTGTTGGCGGCAATCGTGCCGGGGCGGGCCGAGATCCGCATTCTCGCCAGCCCCGGCGGACAGGTCGGGCCGTTTCTCGAGCTGTTCGAGCGCGTGCGCGAATCCGGCGAGCGGGTGGTGATCGACGGGCCATGCCTGTCGGCCTGCACGCTGGTGCTGATGACGGTGCCGGCCGAGCGCATCTGCGTGACGCGCCGGGCGGTGCTCGGATTCCACGCCGCGCGCTCGATCGACGGCCGCGGCCGGATCTATGCCGAGCCGGAAGCCTCGCGCGCCGTGCAGGCAGCTTATCCAGCGCCGGTGCGGGACTGGATCAGGAGCCGCGGCGGCCTGACCTCGCGGCTGTTGCTGCTGCGCGGGCGTGACCTGGCGGCGATCTACCCGCGGTGCAGATGATTTGTAGGGTGGGCAAAGGCGCTCTAGCGCCGTGCCCACCATCGTCGTTGCGGCAAGCATGGTGGGCACGCTTCCGCGTTCGCGCGTTGAGCTACGGCGGACAAGTCGCTTTGCCCCATCCTACCAAATCTACATATCTTCCTTCGGACAGTTCACCATCCAGGGAATGCCGAACCTGTCGACGCACATGCCGAAACCGTTGGAGAAGAAGGTCTTGCCGAAAGGCATCCTGACCGTGCCGCCTTCGGCGAGCGCATTGAAGCGGCGTTCGGCGTCGGCGGGATCCTCGACCGCCAGCGCAACCGACATGCCCTGCGGCTGATGGTAATCGCCGGGCGTCGCGTCGGAGGCCATCAGCAATTCGCCGTCGATGGTGATGCGGGCATGCATGATCTTGGTTTTCCAGTCCCCTGGGACCGGCATATCGGCGGGCCCCTCGCCATACGGCATCTTCGCCTCGATCTGGGCGCCCAACACCTTCTGATAATAGTTCAGCGCTTCTTCGCAATTACCGTTGTAGAACAGATAGGGATTGACCTGCATCGGTGGCTCCTTTGGTTGTCGATCAGTCGCGTCCGCGGCGTTCCCCGGATGCTGCGCAGCACGAAGTGCTGCACGCGTCCGAGACACGATAGTGTCGGCGACATTGTCGCGTCGCTCATTTCTCGGTGAGCGTCTTCAGATTGGCGAGACCGGCTTCGAAATCCCTGCCGATCATGCGATCCAGGTTCATGAACACCTGCATCAGCCTGGACATGAAGTTCGCCGGACCATGCATCAGCCATGTGACATGGGTGCCATCGCCCTGCGGCAGCATTGTGAACTCGGCGGTGTTGTGACCTTCGAACGGCCTAAAGAAATCGAGCTTGATGACGATTTTCGACGGCGCGAGGGCCTCGAGAATATCCATGCGGCCGGAACCGACATTCTTGTCGCCGTCCCAGGCATAGACGGCACCCTTGCCGCGCTCCGCACCGCTATAGGTGCGGTTCATCGCCGGATCCTTCTCCTCGTAGGGCGACCAGCTCCGCCACTGCTGAAAGTCGGAGATCAGCGGAAATATCCGCTCCGCCGGCGCCTTGATGCTGACGGCGCGCTGCACCCGTAACGTATTCGGCTTCGTTGCGGCGAGAACGAGCACGATGGCGACGGCAATCGCCAGTATGACGGCGACGACGGCAATGACTTCCAGCATATCGGGCTCCGTGAACAATTGGTTGAAGCTAATCAGCGGCGAAGGGGGATCAAGCTGCGCAGGTTCTTGTCGCGCAGCCACAGCCCGCCCCACAGCATCAGGCCGAGATAGAGCCCGAACAGCGTGTGCGTAAGCAGGGGGCTATCGATCCGCACATGCGAAGCAATCGCGCCGCCGAGATAGCCGGTGAGCAGGATCGCCCCTAAGATCGAGGTCGGCGGAATGGCGTAGAGCACAGTGCAAACGATGGTGATGGCGCCAAGGCCGCGCATCAGCGCGTCGCTCGATTCATAACCCATTCTCTCCATGGTTTCGGTGACGACCGGCCACGGCACCAGCTTGATGGCGCCGTCGATCATCAGGAACAGGATGACGAGGCCAGAGAGAATGCGGCCCATCCAGCGTGCCGGATTTGAGACAGGCGCGGTCTCGGCGATGACGGTCATGATCGGTCCCCGTTGTCTTGAATGGCTGCTCGGATTCAAGACGAACGAGGGAGGTGGAAACCGACAGGGGAAGAAAAATTTTCGTGGTGTCGGTTCTTCCCTTCTCCCCCTGTGGGAGAAGGGTTACTTCCCGGCTTTTTTGCCGCGGGGCTGGCTGTCGCGCTGCAGACGGTCGAGGTGCATGCGGATGTGGGCGGCTTCGGCCGAGGTGTTGGCCAGCGCAATGGCGCGGTCGAAGGCGACGCGGGCCTCGTCATTGCGGCCGAGTTGCATCAGGAAGGCGCCGCGCACGCCGAAGAAATGAAAATAGTTCGACAGCCGCGCCGCCAGCGGCTCGATCATGTCGAGCGCAGCTTCCGGCCCTTTCACCTTGGACACCGCGACCGCGCGGTTCAAGGTCACCACCGGCGACGGCTGCATGATCTCCAGCGCGCCATAGAGCAGGTCGATCTGGGTCCAGTCGGTATCCTCGGGCTTCTCGGCGCGGGCATGCAGCGCGGCGATCGCGGCCTGCACCTGATAGGGCCCGCTGCGGCGATGGCGCATCGCCTTGTCGATCAGCGCCAACCCCTCGGCGATCAGAGTCTTATTCCATTTCGAACGGTCCTGGTCGTCGAGCAGGATCACGGCGCCATCGGCATTGAACCGCGCATCAGAGCGCGCATGCTGCAGCAGCAACAGCGCGGTCAGCCCCATGATCTCGGGCTCGCTCTGGAACAACCGCAGCAGCAGCCGCGCCAGGCGGATCGCTTCCTCGCACAGGGGCTTGCGAATCTCGGCGGTGTCGCCGGAGGCCGAGTAGCCCTCGTTGAAAATCAGATAGATCATGGCGGCGACGGAGGCGAGGCGCTCAGAACGCTCCGCTGCGCCCGGCGTTTCGAACGGCACTTTAGCGTCCGCCACCCGCGCCTTCGCCCGCGTGATGCGCTGCTCCATCGCGGCTTCCGAGACCAGGAAGGCGCGCGCGATCTGTTTCACCGTGAGACCCGAGACGATGCGCAGCGCAAGCGCGATCTGCTGCGTCGCCGGCAGGTCCGGATGGCAGCAGATGAACAATAGCCGCAGAATGTCGTCGCGGTAATGCGAGCCGTCGAGCCGCTCGGCAAGCTCCTCCTCGGCGTCGTCGAGGTCGGAGATCGCCTCGTCCTCGGGCAGCGCCGTCTGCTTCTTGCCGCGCCTGATATCGTCGATCGCGACATTGCGCCCGACCATGATCAGCCACGCCGCCGGATCGCGCGGCGGGCCGTTCTGCGGCCAGCTCTTCAACGCGCGCAGGCAGGCGTTCTGAAAGGCTTCCTCGGCGGTATCGAGGTTACGGAAATAGCGCAGCAGCGCGCCGACCGCCTGGGGGCGCGCCGAAGTCAGTGCGGCATCGATCCAGGCGGTATCGGTCATGGCTGCACGCTCCCCGCCGTGAAGTGGCCGACGGGGCGAATCTCGTAGGCGCCGCCGGGATTGGCCGCGCCGAGATCCCGGGCGACGTCGAGCGCCTCGTCGAGGTCCTTGCAGTCGACGAGATAGAACCCGAGCAATTGTTCCTTGGTTTCGGCATAGGGGCCGTCCAGCACCAGCGGCGGATCGTCCTTGCGCAGCGTGGTCGCCGCCGTGGTCGGCAACAGACGCGCGACCGGGCCGAGCCGGCCCTGTTTGGTCAGTTTGTCCTGAACGACGGTCAGTTTCTTCATGACCGCGGCGTCCTGTTCCTTGGTCCAGGAACCGACGGTGTCTTCATCGTGATAGCAAAGAATGGCGTACAGCATGAGGCTCAAGCATCTCCGTTGTCTTGATGACGAACGATTATGCCCGGAGCCGACAGGCGCGTCGAAGAAATTTTGAAGACGCCTGCCTGCCGTCAGGGACCTACAATCGGCGGCGGTGGTGGATTGAAGTGCCTGTAGGCGTGAATGGCCGCCGTGGAACAAAGGCTGCACACTCCGAGAATGAGAACGATGCACCTGAGCGTTTTCATCTGACGGCCTCGACCCTGATTGACCATGCAAGGTCTCCCTTGTCGGATGAAAGGAGGCTAGAGAAACACCTCGGTCCGCGATGTGAGGCGGGTCACGCCGGGTTGGCGATGCGAAAGGAATGGCAATGACGAAGGGTGCCCTTGCGCTGCTGGTGCATGGCGGGACCGAAAACTGGTCGCCGCAGCGCTGGAAGAGCCGGTTCGATGACGTTTGCGAGGGGCGGTCCGTGCTGCTGTTGCCGGATGCGTCGTTCGATCCGGCTGATGTCCATTACGCGGCGGTGTGGAAGCCGCATCCGGGCGAGCTTGCCGCCTTCCCCAACTTGCGTGTCATCTTCAATCTCGGCGCGGGCGTCGATGCGCTGATGGCCGATCGCTCATTGCCTGACGTGCCGCTGGTGCGCGTCGCGGTCGGCGATCTCACCGCGCGGATGACCGAATATGTCGTGCTGCATGTCCTGATGCACCACCGGCAGGAGCCGTACTTGCGGGAATCGCAGCGCAAAAAGCGTTGGGCGCCGAAATCGCAATGGGCGGCGGGCGCAATTACGGTCGGTATCATGGGGCTGGGTACGCTCGGAGCTGATGCGGCTGAGGTGCTCAGGCGACTGGGCTTTCGTGTCGCAGGCTGGAGCCGCAGCCCGCGAACGATCGAGGGCATCGAATGCTTTCACGGCGAAGCGCAGCTTGAGCCATTCCTGCGGCGGACCGACATTCTGGTATGCCTTCTGCCGCTGACGCCGGAGACGCAGCACATTCTCAATCGGGAGCTGTTTGAGAAACTAAATCGCAGAAGTCCGCTCGGCGCGCCGGTCGTGATCAATGCCGGCCGCGGCGGCCTGCAGAACGAGGCCGACATTCTGCAATGCCTCGACGACGGCACGCTCGGCGGCGCCTCGCTCGACGTCTATGCCACCGAGCCGCTGCCCGCCGACAGCCCGTTCTGGACTCATCCAAAGGTAGTGCTGACGCCGCACAACGCCGCCGACACCGATCCCGACGAGATATCGACATACGTCGCGCGCCAGATCGGGCGTTTCGAGGAAGGCGGCGCGCTGGAGAATGTGGTGGACCGTAAGCGAGGATATTAGTTCTCCGTCATTGCGAGGAGCAAAGCGACGAAGCAATCCACTTATGCCGAGATATGGATTGCTTCGCTTCGCTCGCAATGACGGCGGTGAACGCCTTACCCCTTCGCCGGCAACCTGTGCGCAAAGCTCCAGGAATGGCCGAACGGGTCCATGATGCGAGCATAGCGGTCGCCCCAGAACGAATCCCATGGCTCCAGCGTCACGGCGGCGCCGGCGTCCTTTGCACGTTTCACCGCGGCATCGCAGTTCTCGACTTCGAGATGCATGGTGACCGAGGTGCCCTTGATCTGATCCGGCGGAAATACCGCGTCGACGCCATGGGAGCCGCGGTGCTCGGGAAAGTCGTCCATGACGAAGATGCGCGCGCCGTTGACGTGAATTTCCGAATGCATCAGCCGCTTGCCATCCTCGGCCGGCATTCGGAGCGTTTCGGTGGCGCCGAGCGCCTTCTTGTAGAACTCGAGCGCCGCGTTGGCGTCGCTAACGACGAGATGGGGGGTAACGATCTGGACGGGTTCAGTCATTTCTGGGCTCCTGATTTTGGACACGTCACGAGGACGAATGAGCACGCTGAAAACCGACATGGGGCGCAAAAAAGATCGTCGTCCCCGCGGAACGCGGCGACCCATACGCCGCGGCCTCTCGTCTTGACGCTGGGGCCGGTTGCCGTCGCAACTACAAAGGCCGGTGGTTATGGGGACGACGGAGAGCGTTGTTTCGCCGCCCCAACCATCACGTCGATCGCACCGTTGACAATCGCTTCCAATTCCTTGCGCGGCACCTGAGCGCGGGCGCGGATGGCGATGGTGTGAATGGTGGCGGAGGCAAGTTGCGCCAGCACGGTCGCGTCGGCGCTCACCGGTAGCTCGCCCCTTTCCTGGGCGAGCCGGAAACAGGTGGCAAATGCCTTGTCGAGCTCGGCAAAGCCTTCCAGCACCATCGCGCGGATATCGGCGTCATGCACCGCCTCGGAGGCTGCGGTCATTACCGTGAAGCAGCCGCGCGGACCGGATTCGCCGGACAGATAGATGTCGAGCGCCACCGCGTAGATGCGTTCCAGGCGTTTTCGGATCGGCAGCTCGTTCCGGAAGATGTCCCCCATCGCGACCCGCGCGTCGTCGCGATAGCGCCGGTAGCTCTTGATGAAGAGTTCGCGCTTGTCGCCGAACGCGCCATAGAGGCTCGGCCGGTTCATGCCGGTGGCGGCGGAGAGATCGTCGAGCGAGGTGGCCGCAAAACCGTCCTTCCGAAACAGGTCGAGCGCCTTGCCGAGCGCCACGCCTGGCTCATAGGCGCGAGGGCGGCCCCGCCGCTTGGGCGGGATCGGGGCGTCGATCCGGGGGATCGGAGGCCTCTTCCTTTTTTGTACCATTTCGCAAATAATTCCTTGACCGGGTCCATACTATGCGGAACAGTATAAAAATCAATCCTGCCCGCCTTGAACGCTGGCCGATTGATCAACCGCCAAGGAGGCAAATCATGGACCTGTATTTCTCGCCGCTCGCCTGCTCGCTGGCGACCCGGATTGCGCTGTACGAAGCCGGCGTTGAGGCCAACTATCTCGAGGTCGATCCCAAGACCAAGGTGGTGCAGAAGGACGGCTCGGATTTCCGCACCGTCAACCCGCTCGGCCTGGTGCCGACGCTGCGCACCGACGACGGGACCGTGCTGACGGAGAATGCGGCGATCCTGCAATATGTCGCCGACCGCTTTCCGGGCGCCGGCATCTCGGCCAACTCCGCCGAGGAGCGCAGCCGCCTGCATCAATGGCTGTGCTTCATCGGCACCGAACTGCACAAGGCGCTGTTCGTGCCGCTGCTCGACAAGACAGCGCCGCAGGACGCAAAGACGTATGCGCTGAACAAAAATATGTCGCGGCTCGACTATCTCGAGAACTACCTGAAGGGCCGCGAATTCCTGCTCGATCACTTCAGCGTCGCGGATGCTTATCTTGTCACCATCATCAACTGGACGATGGCGACGCCGCCGATCGAACTGGCGAAGTGGCCGGCGGTGAAGGCCTATTACGAGCGGCTGCGCGCCCGCCCGAGCATTGCAAAGGCGGTCGCCGAGGAGTTCGAACTCTACAAGGCCGAACTCGCGCGGCATAAGGCAGCGGCGTAGGGCGTTATCTCTCAACGTGTCGTCCCCGCCTTGTGCGCAATTGCGCACTGGCGCGGGGACCCATAACCACCGGCATCCGTGAGGGCAATCGCCACTCACCGCGTACAACTCGAAAGGCCGCGGCGTATGGGTCCCTGCTTTCGCATCGTTCTAGCAGCCGTCACGCCGGTGGCGCCAGCAACCGCGCCGTCAGATCGCTCAACGCGCGACGAAAAATTTTGGCATCGGCCCGCGCCCGTGCCAGCACCAGCGCGCCCTGAATGGTGAGGAGCGCATCTTCGGCGCGCCGCTGTGCCTGGCTGTTCGTCAGCCCGGATCGCCGCAACAGCGACGCCAGCGCCGTTTGCCAGCGCGCGAAATAACCATCGACCGCTTCGGCAAAACTGTCGCGCGCCGAGCCGAGCGCCACCATGCCGACCAGGCAGACGCGATCGCCCGAGTGGAAATATTGATCGACGCGAGCGATCATCGCAGCGATGGCGCGCGCAGGATCGTCGGCGGTGCGCAAGGGCGCGAAAATATGGAGTTCGAACCAGCGGTCGATCTCGGCCAGCACCTCGGCGGCCATCTGCTCCTTGCCGCCGGGAAACAGATGATAGAGGCTGCCCTTGCCGAGGCCTGTGGCCTCCGTGATCAGCGTCAGCGAGGCGCCCTCGTAGCCATGCGCGCGAAACACCTCGCCGAGCGCGCGCAGTACCTCTCCACGTTCGACGCCTCTTTTCAGCATCTCATCACAGCGGATTCTCGCTTAGCCCCGCGACGTCCGTCGGGCGCGGACCCGGGGCCGGCCAATGGAAGCGCCGCTCGCTTTCCTTGATGGCGATATCGTTGATGCTGGCCTCGCGCCGCCGCATCAGGCCGTGTTCGTCGAATTCCCACTGCTCGTTGCCGTAGGAGCGATGCCACTGCCCGGTATCGTCGTGCCACTCATACTGGAAGCGCACCGCGATGCGGTTCTGATCGAACGCCCAGAGATCCTTGATCAGGCGGTACTCGTGCTCCTTCGCCCATTTGCGGGTGAGGAATTCGACGATCGCCTCGCGGCCCTGGAAGAATTCGGCGCGGTTACGCCAACGGCTATCCTCGGTATAGGCCAGCGATACCCGGACCGGATCGCGCGAATTCCAGGCGTCTTCGGCCATGCGCGCCTTCTGGGCTGCGGTTTCGCGGGTGAAGGGCGGCAGCGGCGGACGCGACATGAGGTTTCTCCGGATTGCTAACCCCGAGACATTGTACCGAACGGTACATAGAGTCAATCCGAAGATTTACTCCGGCGCCAGATCGGCCTTCATCAACAGCCGCAGCGATTTCGGGATCGGCTTCGCCCGTCCCTCGCTGATGAAGGCAACGCGCACTGCCGCCTTGATGAGGACATCCTCGCCTCGCCGCACCTCCTGTGCCAGCGTGATGGAAGCGCCCTTCACCGCAACCGGCCACGTCACCACGTCGAGCACGTCATCCATCCGCGCCGGCCGCAGGAAGTCGAGCTGCATCGAGCGCACCACGAAGGCAAAGCCGGGCGTCTCCTCCTGCGCCTGCTCGAACAGCGCATGCTGCGAGGCGCCCATCAGCCGCAGATGGTTGGTGCGGCCGCGCTCCATGAAACGCAGATAATTGGCGTGGTAGACGATGCCCGAGAAATCGGTGTCCTCGTAATAGACACGGACCTGCATGTGATGGCGACCGTCGCGGATCTCGCCGTCGAGGGAAGGAGTCATTTCGAGCTATCTATCCTCTGAGCGCGACTAGCAACGGCGGCGTGGCGGCGCTTCTGCGTCCGGAGCAGAGCCGCCCATCTCTGACTTCGCGCTCAACAAACGCCTTTAATGCTATTCGCACGACAGCAGATTTATCGGCGACCCCGGCGAATCGCTGCGCGCTTGCAAATAGATGATCGTCGATTGAAATCTCGATTCTCATTTCGACCAGCCTGATCGTCGAGGAATAATAGCTCGACGAGATGCGGGTTGGCTACGCCACGGCCGGCCGCCCCGCCCCCACCGTCACCAGCACGATCTCCGGAGGAACGCCGAGCCGGAACGGCATGATGCTGCAGCCGAGGCCGCCGGAGACGACGACATCGCAGTTCATCTTGATGTGGCCGTAGGCCAGCTGCTGGCCGGAGGGTGAGATCGGCGACCAACCCAGCATCCGCACCTGGCCGCCATGGGTGTGTCCGGAGAGCTGCAGCGCAACGCGCGAGGGCACGCGACGCGCGATGTCGGGCTCGTGCGCCATCAGAACCACAGGCGCGTCGTCGGTGATCTTCGTCAGTGTCCCGCCGAGATCGTCGACGCCGATCCGCTTGAGCGATCTGAAGCGGCGCGCCGGCACATAGGCGAGCTGGTCACCGAGACCGGCGAGCCAGAACGAGTGACCATTCTTGCTGAGCTTCCTGGCGTCGTTTTCGTACACCGGGATACCGACCGCTTCCAGCGCACGGCCCGCGCTCGGCAGCCCCTGCCCGTTGCGCTGCACTTCCTTGTCTTCCCACCAGTCGTGATTGCCGAGCACCGCATGCACGCCGAGCGGCGCCTTCAATCCGGCCAACGCTCCCGCCCATTCGGCGTCGGGAATGAAGCGCGTCACCTTGCGATGTCCGGCCACGTAGTCGCCGAGCATGACGACGATGTCAGGCTTCAGCGCATTGGTGCGTTCGACGATCTCACCGATATGATCGAGCGACATCCAGGGATCGCAGGCGTGGAGGTCGGCGATGGCGGCGATCCTGAGCTTGAGACCTGCCGGCCATTGCGGCGGCGAGATATCGTACCGCACGACGCGAAGCCGGACGACCGGCGCGCTGAACCCGTAAGCGGTGGTCGAGACGCCCAGCGCGCCCAATCCACCCATGGACTTCAAGAAATGACGGCGTGTTAACATGTGATCCAATCGTGATGCAGCGCCAACATGGTGGCGGATTGGGCCCGAATTGGGGTACGTTTGTGCAGAACGTTAGCAGACCTCCAGCAGCTTCTCACCAGCGATTCTGTCCCACAAGAGCGTCCAGGCGCGTCTTCAGCTCATCCGGCGCGCCGGCTATTTTGCCCTTAGTGCACCGCTGGAAGGATCGGGTTCGAACGCTCAGTCGTCGCTATCGCCATTGCCGAACAGGCCGAACTGGGCGGGATCGCGTGTGGGCTCAGCAAGCCCCAGATGGCGGAAGGCGTGCGAGGTGAGCAGCCTGCCACGCGGGGTGCGCTGGAGGTAGCCGCACTGGATCAGGAACGGCTCGATGATGTCCTCGATCGCATCGCGTGGTTCGGACAACGCGGCCGCCATGGTCTCGACGCCGACCGGGCCGCCGCCATAGTTCATCGCAATCGTCGTGAGATAACGGCGGTCCATGGCATCGAGGCCAGCGGCATCGACTTCCAGCGCGCTCAGCGCGTGGTCGGCGATGGCGCGGTCGACCGAGCTGGCGTCGGCTGCGGATGCAAAATCACGCACGCGACGCAACAGGCGGCCGGCGATGCGGGGCGTGCCGCGGGCGCGGCGCGCGATCTCGTTGGCACCGTCGGCCGTCATGCCGATATTGAGCACGCGGGAGCCGCGGCTGACGATCTTCTCCAGCTCTTCCTCGGTGTAGAAGTTCAGCCGGATCGGAATGCCGAAACGGTCGCGCAGCGGATTGGTCAACAGCCCGGCGCGCGTCGTGGCGCCGACAAGGGTGAACTTTGCGAGATCGATCTTGACCGAACGCGCCGCCGGCCCTTCGCCGATGATGAGGTCGAGCTGAAAATCCTCCATCGCGGGATACAGCACTTCCTCGACCGCTGGGCTGAGGCGATGGATCTCGTCGATGAACAGAACGTCGCGCTCTTCGAGGTTGGTGAGCAGTGCTGCAAGATCGCCGGCCTTGGCGATGACGGGACCGGAGGTGGCGCGAAAGCCGACGCCGAGCTCGCGCGCCACGATCTGCGCCAGCGTGGTCTTGCCGAGGCCGGGGGGCCCGACGAACAGCACATGGTCCAGCGCCTCGCCGCGCTTGCGCGCCGCCTCGATGAAGATCGAGAGATTCTTGCGCGCCTGCGCCTGGCCGACGAATTCGGACAGCAGTTGCGGGCGCAACGCGGTGTCGCCGACATCGTCGGACCGGCGCTCGGGGGTGACGATGCGGGAGGGGGTGTTCACCCGTTGCCCCTCCGGTACTTGTTGGGCAAAAGCTCGCCGATGGTGACGACCTTCGGCTCGCGGCCATTGTCAGGGACGATGACCCGCGCCTTTGCATCGTAATCGTGGATCAGCTCGCGACAGATGCCGCAGGGCGAGACCACGGCGATATCGCCGGGCTCGTCCGGCTTGGGATGGCGCACGGCGACGATGGTCTCGATGCCGCGATCGCCGGTTTCGGTGATGGCGCGCCCAATGGCGATCGCCTCCGCGCAGACGGCGATCCGGCCGATATAGGCATCGATATTCACGCCGGTGACGATGCGGCCGTCGCGGGTGCGCATCGCAGCGCCGACCTCCTGCCACTTGTTGCGATAACGCGGCCTGATCGCGTCAATCGCGGCGTCAATTAGTTCCTGGTCTTTTTCACTCAACATGGCGGAAACGCGTTCCTTCATCTGTCACTGGCGAACATAGTCTATTTCGCCAGTTCCTTCAGGCCCAGCCGGATCAGTTGCGCGGTCTCGGCATTCTCGCCCGCGCTGCGCGAGGCGGCGGCAATCGCAGCGGCCGCCTGCGGCTGGCCGTAGCCGAGATTGACCAAAGCCGAGATCGCGTCGGTGACCGGGCGCGGCGCGCGGTCGCTGTCGATCGCGCCGGCGAGATGCACCACGGCCGGATCGACATTGGCAAACGCCGGCGCCTTGTCCTTCAATTCAGAAACGATGCGCTCGGCAACCTTTGGCCCGACGCCGGGCGTGCGCGATACTGCGGCCTTGTCGCGCAGCGCGATGGCGTTGGCGAGTTCAGCAGGCGGCAGCGTGGAGAGCACCGCCAGCGCGACCTTGGCGCCGACACCCTGCACGGTCTGAAGCAGGCGAAACCACTCGCGCTCCGTGTCGGTGCGGAAGCCGAACAGCTTGATTTGATCCTCGCGGACATAGGTCTCGATCGAGAGAACCGCAGCGTCGCCGGGCGACGGCAGCGCCTGCAGCGTCCGCGACGAGCAATGCACCTGATAGCCGACGCCGCCGACGTCGAGGATCACGTAATCCTCGCCGTAGGAATCGATCAGGCCTTTGAGTTTGCCGATCATAGGCTCGCCACTTTCAGCCGCAGCGCCGCGCCCTGGCGATGATGGGCGTGGGTGATGGCGATCGCCAGCGCATCGGCGGCGTCGGCGGATTTGGGCTCGGCCTTCGGGAGCAATATCTTCAGCATCACCGCGATCTGGTTCTTGTCGGCATGGCCCGCGCCGACCACGGTCTTCTTCACTTGATTGGGCGCATACTCCGCAACGGCAATGCCGAACATCGCGGGCGCCAACATGGCGACGCCGCGGGCCTGGCCGAGCTTCAGCGTGGCGACGCCGTCCTTGTTGACAAAGGTCTGCTCCACCGCAGCTTCCGCCGGCGTGAAATCGCCGAGCACGGCGGCAAGCCCTTCATGGATCGCCAAGAGACGGCTGGCCAGGGGCAGACCATCCGGCGGCTCCACCGAGCCGCAGCCGATGAAGACGAGCCGGTTTCCCTCGGTCTCGATCACGCCCCAGCCGGTGCGGCGCAGGCCGGGGTCGATGCCGATAATCCGGACGGGTTGGCGAATCGGTGGGGATGTCATGGCGTAGTGATAACGCCAGAGCCGGGTGAACGAAACATAAAGAGAACGGAAATCCCCTGCCCCGGTCGTCGCCCCTTGCTCCTCTTGTCATCCCCGCGAAGGCGGGGATCCAGCACGCCGCGGCTTCTCGGTACAATCACAACGGCCTCTGGAATACTGGATCGCCCGGTCAAGCCGGGCGACGACAGTGGAGTGTGACGACCAACTACCCGCCCATCTTGGCGACCAGCGCGTCGGAGACCTCGAAATTGGCGTAGACGTTCTGCACGTCGTCGTGCTCGTTCAAGAGATCCATCAGCTTCAACAGCTTCTCGCCGGTCTCATCGTCGACCGCGACCGTGTTCTGCGGCTTCCAGGTCAGCGCTGCCTTGCGGGCTTCGCCAAACCTGGCTTCCAGCGCTTTCGCAACGTCGCGAAAGGTTTCCTGCGAGGCGTAGATTTCGTGGCCGCTTTCGCTGGATACGACGTCGTCGGCGCCGGCCTCGATCGCGGCTTCCAGCATCGCGTCGTCGGAGGCCTTGCTTGCGTCGTATTCGATGATGCCGGTGCGGTCGAACATGAAGGCGACCGAACCGGTTTCACCGAGATTGCCGCCGGACTTGGTGAAATAGGAGCGGATGTCAGAGGCGGCGCGGTTGCGGTTGTCCGTCAGCGCCTCGACGATGATGGCGACGCCGCCGGGGCCGTAGCCCTCGTAGCGGATCTCGTCATAGCTCTCGCTCTCACCGCCGATCGCCTTCTTGATAGCGCGCTCGATATTGTCCTTCGGCATGTTCTCCTGGCGCGCCGCGATCACGGCCGCGCGCAGCCGGGGGTTCATCGCCGGATCCGGCGTTCCAAGTTTGGCGGCGACCGTGATTTCGCGCGCCAGCTTGCTGAACAGCTTGGACTTCTGGGCATCCTGCCGGCCCTTGCGGTGCATGATGTTCTTGAATTGGGAATGGCCGGCCATGCGGAGTCTCTTGGATTCGTCCCGGGGAATGTAGGGGGTGAAGCGCGGCCTTATAGGCCGGCAACTGGCCGAAATCAAAGATTTACAGCCCATCCGGGTATGCCGGTACTGCCGCGCGCCGAAATATCAGGCAGTTGTTAACCATGATTTCATGCCCGGATGAGAGGATTTCGCACCGATCCTCAACTTTTAAGAGACGTCATGGCCTTCGGTTTGTTCAAAAAGCGGGTACCGGAACCGGCCTTGCCTACCGTCCAGCCCAAGCTTCAAACGGCGGCTCAGCCGGCCGCTGCCGTGACGGAAGCCGGCTCCTCCGGCGAGGACGAGTCGGCAAGGGCGATCCTCGAACTTCTGGAACTCGAACTCGGCGCGATGATCCGCCAGCTCGAGCGCGCGGCCAATTTGGTCGCCGGCGGCGCCGAGGCGACCGCTGCGACGCTCACCACCATTCGCCAGCGCACCGACGCCCTGACGAGCCGCACCAGCGCTGCACAGGGCACGGCGACGACGTTTTCGCACGCCGCCGACAAGTTCACCCAATCGGCGCAAGGGATCGGCTCCCAGGTACGCGACGCCGGCAAGCTCGCCGACCAAGCCAGTGAGGCCGCCCGCGAAGCCGGCGCCAATGTCGACCGCCTGCGGGAATCATCGGCCGCGATCGGCAACGTGGTCAACCTGATCGCGCAGATCGCGCGGCAGACCACGCTCTTGGCGCTCAATTCCACCATCGAGGCCGCACGCGCCGGTGAAGCCGGGCGCGGTTTTGCCGTGGTCGCCACCGAAGTGAAGGCGCTCGCGGTGCAGACCCAGAACGCGACAGAGGAAATCACCAAGAAGATCGAGGCGCTGCAGCGGGATGCCGCGGGCTCGGTCGATGCCGTGCATCGCATCACGCAGGCGATCGAGGCGATCCGCCCGGTGTTCGAGAACGTCAACGGCGCGGTCGCCGAGCAGAGCGCGACCACCGGCGAGATGGCCGACAATGCGGCCTCCGCTTCGAGCTTCATCGCTTCCGTCGGCGCCAGCGCCATCGAAATCGACAGCGCCACCAAGGAAGCCGAGGCCCATGGCGAAAGCGTCGCCAAGGCCGGACGGGCCGTCACCACGTTTGCGCAGAAGCTCAAGGCGCGTTGCGCGGTGCTGCTGCGGCAAGGCGAGCGCCCGGAGCGCCGCGAACAGCAAAAGCTACCTTGCAGCCTCAAGATCGAAATCCAGACGCCGCGCGGCGTGATATCGGCGCCGGTCTATGAGATTTCGATCGACGGCATCCTGGTCAGCGGGCCAGACGCCGAAGGGCTCGCGCAGGGCCAGAGTTTCGAGGCGACGCTCCAGGACATCGGCGCTTGTCGCATTCGCGTCAGTGAGCGCTCGAAGGCCGGAACGCAGGCCCGGTTTGAGCGGACGAATGCCGCGCTGACCGAGAAGATCGAAGACAAGCTGTGGTCGATTCAGGACGACAACACCGAAGCGGTCACCCGCGCGATGGAAGCCGGCGCAGCACTGAAGAAGATTTTCGAGAATGGCATCGATAGCGGCGCCATCTCGATGGAAGACATGTTCGATACCAACTATGTCGAGATACCAGGCAGCAACCCGGTGCAATACCGCACCAAAATCCTGGACTGGGCCGATCGCGCGCTGCCGCCGTTCCAAGAAGCGTTCCTTGCCAAGGACGAGCGGATGGCGTTCTGCGCCATGATCGACACCAACGGCTATTTGCCGGTGCACAACAAAATCTATTCGCACCCGCAGCGGCCGGGCGACGTCACCTGGAATACCGCCAACAGCCGCAACCGCCGTATCTTCAACGATCCGGCCGGACTCGCTGCCGGACGCAATCAGCGCGCCTATCTGATCCAGAGCTACGCCCGCGACATGGGCAACGGCAACACCGTGATGATGCGCGAAATCGACGTGCCGATCCGCGTCAAGGGCCGCCACTGGGGCGGCTTTCGCACGGCCTACCGGCTGTAATCACTTTAACCGGCCGACAAGCCGCATTCAGTCGCGCGGTTTCGCGCGATCGCGCCAGAAGCCTGTCCAAAAACTGTACAGCAAGCAGATTCGCATATCGTGCTTTCGCTCTGAACCTTCCCTGTTCGAACTCGTTGATAGGCGGGCTTGGCCCCCTCAGCGCGAACTCAGGCTGGATCATCCCGGCGCACCATCCTTGCGCACCAGCCCAGGCAGGCGGAGATCAACATGGCGCGATCTGGCACGGCAAAACGTGTAACGCGGACTGCTACGGTGCCGGAGAAAATTCCGATCAGGCTGACCGTCAATGGCAACCATATGGAACTCACGGTCGCCCCGTGGACGACGTTACTCGACGCGCTACGCGACCATCTCGACCTGACGGGCACCAAGAAGGGCTGCGACCACGGACAATGCGGCGCGTGCACCGTTCTGGTCGACGGGCGGCGGATCAATTCCTGCCTGACGCTGGCGGTGATGAAGCAAGGCGCCGAAATAGTAACCATCGAGGGCCTTGCACAAGACGGCGAGTTGCATCCGCTGCAGCAGGCCTTCATCGATCACGATGCATTTCAGTGCGGCTACTGCACGTCGGGGCAGATCTGCTCGGCCGCCGGGCTGATCGCCGAGGGCAAAGCCAAAACGGCCGACGAGATTCGCGAACTCATGAGCGGCAACATCTGCCGCTGCGGCGCCTATCCGAACATCGTGGCGGCGATCCAGCAGGCGATGGAGCGATCATGACCCCGTTTCAATATGCGCGCGCAAACGACGTCGCCGACGCCATCAAGCAGATTGCCACCGATCCTTCCGCAAAATTCATCGCGGGCGGCACCAACCTGATCGACCTGATCAAATATGATGTCGAGGGACCGAGCCGGCTCATCGATATTTCGCACCTGCCGCTCAGGAGTATCGAACCAACCTCCGCCGGCGGCGTTCTGATCGGCGCGATGGTGCCGAACACCGACCTCGCCTACCACCCCCTGATCGAAGGGCGCTATCCACTGCTCTCGCGCGCGATACTATCAGGCGCGTCGCAGCAGTTGCGCAACATGGCCTCGACCGGCGGCAACCTGCTGCAGCGGACGCGCTGCTTCTATTATTACGACACGGCGACGCCGTGCAACAAACGTGAGCCGGGTAGCGGCTGCTCGGCGATCGATGGCGTCAACCGCATCAATGCGATCCTCGGAACGAGCGAGGCCTGCATCGCTACGCATCCTTCCGACATGTGTGTGGCACTCGCAGCGCTCGAAGCCACCGTGCATGTCACAGGTCCGGCCGGGGCGCGCACCATCGCGTTTGCCGATTTCCATCGCCTGCCCGGCAACACGCCGCAGCGCGACACCAATCTGGAACCCGATGAGATCATCACGGCCATCGAGCTTCCGCCAAAAGGGTTTAGCGCGAACTATTCCTACCTGAAGATTCGCGATCGTCTGTCGTACGCGTTCGCGCTGGTATCGGTGGCGGCAGCGCTCGAACTCGACGGCGACACGATCAAGGAAGCCCGCCTGGCGCTCGGCGGCGTTGCGCACAAACCGTGGCGCAGTTCCGCGGCCGAAGCGGCCCTGCTCGGACAACGCGCTGACGCGACCGCGTTTGCGAAGGCCGCGGATTGGCTGCTGCACGGCGCCAAAGGCTACGGACACAACAACTTCAAGATCGGCCTGGCGCGGCGCGCCATCATACGGACGCTCGATCAGGCCGCGCGGGGCACGCCGCAGTCGAACTCCGACAAGAAAATACGGTGAGCGCCATGGCATCCCATATCGGATCAGCGACATCCCGCGTCGACGGCAGGGCAAAGGTCACCGGCGAAGCCAAATATGCCGGCGAGTTCAACGTCCCCGGCCTCGTCCATGGCTATGTCGTCGAATCGACCATTCCGAAGGGGCGGATCGTGCGCATCGACACCAGCGGGGCGCTTGAGGTTGACGGTGTGATCGACGTGCTGACCCATCGGAATCGGCCGCAGATGGCCGATAAGGACGACGCCTACAAGGACGAAGTCGCGACGGAAAAAGGCTCACCCTATCGCCCACTCTACGACGACATAGTCCTTTTCAGCGGACAACCGCTCGCGCTGGTACTGGCCGAGGATTGGGAAACCGCGCGCGTCGCTGCTTCGCTGGTAAAGGTCGAATACGAGAAGGCCCCTCACATCACCGATCTGCACGCCGAGCGCGCCAACGCGTATGCCATCGACAAGCCGGAGAAGCCGCGCGGCGATGCCGAAAGGGCATTTGCGTCCGCCGCCCTGCGCCACGAAGCCGAATATTTCATTCCGACCGAGCACCACAATCCAATGGAATTGTTCGCCTCGACGGCGATCTGGGATAACGGCCAGCTCACGGTCTATGACAAGACGCAAGGCGTCCAGAACGTGCAGCAATATCTGTGCAGCGTGTTCAAGATGAAGCCGGACGCGGTTCGCGTCATGTCGCCGTATATGGGCGGCGGTTTCGGCTCCGGCCTGCGCCCGCAATACCAGGTCGTGCTGGCGGTGCTGGCGGCGCGCGCGCTCAACCGTCCGGTTCGCGTCATGCTCAGCCGGGCACAGATGTACGCCTTAGGCCACCGGCCCGCGACCATCGAACGCCTTGCGCTCGGCGCCAATAGCGACGGCACGCTCGATGCGATGACGCACGAGGCCATCGCCGTGACCTCGCAGTTCGAGGAATTCGCGCGCAACGACACCGGCTGGGGCAATCTGCTTTACAAGAGTCCCAACGCGAAGTTCGAGCACAAGCTCGTGAAGCTCGACGTGCCGACGTCCTGCGACATGCGCGCGCCGGGGGCTGCGACCGGCGTCTATGCGCTCGAGTGCGCGATGGACGAACTCGCCGTCGCGCTCAAGATGGACCCGGTGCAGTTGCGGCTGCAATGCTATTCCGACCGCGATCAAGGCGCGGATATTCCCTATACCAGCAAACAACTGCGTGAGTGCTACCGGCAGGGCGCGGCGGCGTTCGGCTGGGACAAGCGCACAGCGGAGCCGCGCTCGATGCGCGAGGGCAGCGACCTGGTCGGCTGGGGCATGGCATCCGGCGTATGGGAGGCGCTGCAGATGCCGGCCACGGTGCGCATCGTGCTGACGGCGAACGGCCATGCGGAAGTGGCGACCGCAGCCTCCGATATCGGCACCGGCACCTACACGATCATGGCACAGGTCGCGGCCGACATGCTCGGCCTGCCGATCGACAGCATCAACGTCAAGCTCGGCGATTCCACGCTGCCGCAATGTCCGCTGGAGGGCGGCTCGTGGATCGCATCCTCAGTATGCAACGCGATTGCCAATACCGCCCGCGCGGTTCGCGGCGACTTGCTGAAGCTTGCAATCGGCATGAAAGATTCGCCGCTGGCGGGCGCCGGCGTGGACGACGTCGCGCTGATCGACGGCAAGATCGTCAGCAAGCGGGATGCGACCCGCGCGGTCTCGATTGCCAGCGCGATGCAGTCCGGCAACGCCGATCGCATCACGCGCGAGGAGGCCAACAAGGTTGCCGAAGACAAGTCTCACGCGCGCAACGTCCACTCCGCCATCTTCGCGGAGGTCAAGGTGGACGAACAGCTTGGCGTGATCCGCGTGACCCGTGTGGTCAATGCCGTCGCCGCAGGCCGCATCCTCAACCCGAAGACCGCCCACAGCCAGGTCATGGGTGGCGTGGTCTGGGGAATCGGCATGGCGCTGCACGAGGAAACGCTGTTCGACCATCGCTTCGGACGCGTCATGAACGCCAATATCGCCGAATACCATGTGCCGGTGCATGCCGACGTGCACGACATCAAGGTGATCTTCGTCGATGAGCCGGATGAGATCGTCAATCCGCTCGGTATCAAAGGCCTCGGCGAGATCGGCATCGTCGGCGTGGCGGCGGCGATCGCCAACGCGGTCTATCATGCGACGGGAAAGCGCGTCCGCGACCTGCCGATCACGCTCGACAAGGTGGTTCAGTTCAATTGAATCCGTCGCGGCCTCACGCCCAAAACGCCGGCACGGCCGGCTCGAGCCTGCCGCCGGCCCGCACCGGCGCAACACGCAGCGCGAGGCCGGTTAAATCATCGGTCTCGACCGCGACACCGCTGAGTGTCGCCACCCCTGCGGCCGGTTCGAAACGGGCTGATGGAATGCCCGTCGTAAAGCGCCGCAGCGGCTCTTCCTTCTGCATGCCGATGATGGAATCATAATCGCCGGTCATGCCGGCGTCCGTCATGTAGGCGGTGCCGCCGGCGAGGATCTGATGATCGGCGGTCGGCACATGGGTATGCGTGCCGACGACGAGGCTGGCGCGGCCGTCGCAGAAGTAGCCGATGCCTTGTTTCTCGCTGGTCGCCTCGCCATGGAAATCGACCACGATCGCATCCGCGGCTTCGCGCAGCGGACAGGCCTCGAGCTCCTGATTAAGCACCGCGAAGGGATCGTCGAACGGCGTCATGAAGACGCGGCCGATCGCGTTGATAACGAGCGCGCGCTTGCCGTTCTTGGTATCGACCAGCGCCGCTCCCCGGCCCGGCGTGCCCTTTGGATAGTTCGCGGGCCGGACCAGTTTCGGCGCGCGCTCGATGAACACCAGCGCCTCACGCTGATCCCAGGCGTGATTGCCGAGCGTGATGGCATCCGCCCCGGCGTCGAGCAATTCCTGATAGATCACCTCGGTGATACCGAACCCGCCGGCAGAATTCTCGCCATTGACGACGACGAGGTCGAGCGCCCAGTCCCTGATCATGCCGGGCAGATATGCCGCGACTGCGGCGCGCCCAGCGCGACCGACCACGTCACCAACGAAGAGAATACGCAAAGTTCAGCTCCGGAAATCGAACACTTTCTTTTCCGTTAGCACATAATCCAGCGCCACGTCGTGCGGCAGCGCGGGAACGCCCTTTATTTCCTGCACGGAAAAGGCGGTGCCGACAGCCGTAATGGCCTTCGCCTTGCGCAAGTGGGCAAGCGTGAAGTCGTAGTGTCCGGCACCATAGCCGATGCGGTGGCCGGCGCGATCGAACGCCGCCAGCGGCACCAGCATGATATCGGGAACGAGTTCGGCCGCAGCCGGCGACGGTTCGAGAATGCCGAGCGGCCCCATCATCAGCCTATCGTCGGGCGACCACGCGCGAAACGCGAGCGATTTGCCGCGCGACAGCACCGCCGGCAGCGCGAGCCTTGCGCCCTGCTCGGCGAGCTTGCGCATCAAGGGCGCGGGATCGATCTCGCTGCGGATCGGCGAGTATCCCGACACGACGAGCCCTGGCTCGACCTCGAATGGCAGGCCGCGCTTCGCCATCGCCTGCGCCGCAGCCGCACGCTGCTCGTCGCTCAACGCATCGCGTTTCGCCAGAGCTGCGGCGCGGAGATCGGCTTTCGACAAGGTTGCCGTCATCCAGTATCTTTCCGCTGTCATCACCCGCGACCTGTCCGCCGAAGCTCAACGAGCGAAGGCGCAAGGCGGGTGATCCAGTATTCCAGAGACTTCAGTGATTCAACCGAGACGCCGCGGCGTACTGGATACCCCGCATGCGCGGGGTATGGCGGGACGTGCGCGGGTAGGACGAGGTCGCAAGCAACAAATTAAAGTGCGAAGCCGCGAACGCCGTTGAAGCACTCGATCCCGGAGTTCCCTACGAAAGTAGGTGGGCACCATATGTCCGGATCCACGGACCCGGCCAGGGACAGTTCCCTAAAGGATCGATAAGGCCCCGGGGATATATGGCTCCTGACGCACGACGCAGCTTCGCAGGATGCAATGTAAGCGTTACGGAGCCAATCCGCCAGCGCTAACGCTACCAATCACCCGATCGCGACGCCGCTGCCGATGGTGCGGTTGATGACCTGCGTGGTTTTCTCGATGCGGTCGGCGGCGGCGTTGAGCGCGTTGGCGACGGCGACCTGGGTGGCCTTGGCGCGATCGGCGGCGGCGGTGCGAACGTTGCGCAGGGTTTCGAGTTCGCCCTCCAGCGCACGGATGCGCGCGTTGGCATCCAGCAGTTCGTCGCACACGGTGAGTGCGGCCATCACCGTCAGGCGCGCATCGCCGATCTCGCCGAACTTGCCGCGCAACTCGCCGACCCGCGATTCCAGGCTCTCGGCGAGCTTCAACAGCCGCACCTCCTGCCCTTCCTCGCAGGCCATGCGGTACTGCCGGCCGTTGATGGTGACGTTGATGTGACTCATTCACTCTCCCCGGCGTCGGCATCGAGCACCGCACGGATGGTGCCGATCGCGGCATCCAGCTTTTCAGATATCTCGCGGTTGGCGCGCTCCAGCCGCCGCGTCTTCACCAGCGAACCGTCGAGTTCGTCGGCGAGCCGCGAGCGATCGGCGCCGAGCGCCTGGATCCGGCTCGCCAGCTCGTTCTCGTCGCGGTCGGCGTCACGCCGCCGCTCGGCCGCGGCCTCGAGCGCATCCAGCGCCATCATCAGGCGCCGTGTGGCGGCGTCGATGTCGGCATAGACCGGCTCGGCATTGCCGGCCCCGTTGGTGTGACGATCGCCCATGAGAGACAGCGCGCACCCTCGCGGTAGGCCCGCCGCACAGCAGCAAAATCCGCGGTTCGGCAAGCGGTTAGAGGATGAAATTTACGTGGCAAGCGAGCCAAGCGCAACGCCCGCGCGAAGCTATGCACTGCTAAGCAACTTTTCGCATGGCAAGGGCGTTTCCACGCCTTGGACTCCCGGGGATTGAGGTGCTATCCAGCCCGCACTTTCCCTCAAACACGCCCGTATTGCGGCCTTCGCCCGGTACATTCCCCTAACCAAGCACCTCACTTCAGGCGGATTTTCATCATGACGCAGGTCGATCATACCCGTATGGCCAATGCGATTCGCGGGCTTGCCATGGATGCCGTCGAAAAGGCGAAATCCGGCCATCCCGGCCTGCCGATGGGCACCGCCGACGTCGCGACCGTGCTGTTCACGCAGTTCCTCAAATTCGACGCGGCGGCACCGACCTGGCCGGACCGCGACCGCTTCGTGCTGTCGGCCGGACACGGCTCGATGCTGCTCTATGCGCTGCTGTACCTCACCGGCAACAAGGACATGACGCTCGATCAGATCCGGAATTTCCGTCAGCTCGGCTCCAAGACGCCGGGACATCCGGAGAATTTCGAGACCAGCGGCGTCGAGACCACCACCGGCCCGCTCGGTCAGGGCATCGCTACCTCGATCGGCATGGCGCTGGCGGAAAAGATGCTGGCCGCCGAGTTCGGCAAAAAGGTGGTCAGCCACCACACCTACGTGCTCGCTTCCGACGGCGACCTGATGGAAGGCGTGTCGCAGGAAGCGATCGCGATGGCCGGGCACTGGAAGCTGAACAAGCTGATCGTGCTGTATGACAACAACGGCATCTCGATCGACGGCCCGACATCGCTCGCCGATTCGGTCGACCAGGTGAAGCGCTTCAAGTCCGCGGGCTGGGCGGCCGAACTGATCGACGGCCAGGACCCGAAGGCGATTGCCGCCGCCATCGCCCGCGCGCAAAAATCCAACAAGCCGTCGCTGATCTCCTGCAAGACCACCATCGGTTACGGCGCGCCGACGCGGGCCGGCACGGCGAAGGCCCATGGCGAGGCACTCGGCGCCGACGAGCTCAAGGGCGCCAAGGAAAAGCTCGGCATTTCGCTCGACGCCTTCTCGGTGCCTGACGATGTGCTGAAGGCATGGCGTGCCGCCGGCAGCCGGGGCGCAGCCGCGCGCGAGGAATGGGAAAGCGTTTTCGCCGAGCTCGGCCCCCGCAAGCGCGCCGAGTTCGAGCGGCGGATGCGGCACGAGCGGCCGGCCGCGCTGTCGAAGGCGCTGCGGGCGCACAAGAAGGCGCTATTGGAATCGCCGCAGAATGTCGCGACGCGGAAATCATCCGAATCGGCGATCGAGGCAATTGCGGCTGCGATGCCGATGGAATTTTTGGCTGGCTCGGCCGACCTCACCGGCTCCAACAACAACAAGGCGAAGTCGGCAGTGGCGTTCTCGGCCAAGGCGCCGAAGGGCCGCTTCATCCATTACGGCATCCGTGAGCACGGCATGGCCGCCGCGATGAACGGCATCTTCCTGCATGGCGGCTTCGCGCCGAACGGCGCGACCTTCCTGGTGTTCACGGACTACGCCCGACCCGCGATGCGGATCGCCGCGCTGATGGGCGCGGGCGTCGTCTACGTGATGACCCATGATTCGATCGGGCTTGGCGAGGACGGGCCGACGCATCAGCCGGTCGAGCATCTCGCGGCGCTTCGCGCGATTCCCAACATGCGCGTGTTCCGGCCGTGCGACGCCGTCGAGGTCGCGGAATGCTGGGAACTGGCGCTCAACCGTGTCGACGGCCCGACGGTACTGGCGCTCACCCGCCAGAACCTGCCGCAGCTTCGCACCAGTGCACCGAACGATAATCCTTGCGCGCATGGCGCCTATGAGCTGGTCGCGGCGCAGGGCAACGCAAAAGTGTCACTGTTCGCCTCGGGCTCCGAGGTCGAGATCGCGGTGGCAGCCCAGAAGCAACTGAGTGAGCGTGGCATCCCGTCGCGGGTGGTCTCCGTGCCCTCGCTCGAGCTCCTGCTGGCGCAGCCGGCAGACCGAAAGTCAGCCATTATCGGCGATGCGCCGATCAAGGTCGCCATCGAGGCCGCGGTACGCTGGGGCTGGGACGCGGTGATCGGCCAGGATGGTGAATTCATCGGCATGCACGGTTTCGGTGCAAGCGCCCCCGCCAAGGACCTTTTCAAGCACTTCGGAATTACCGCCGAGGCTGCGGTTAACGCTGTCCTGAAGCGCGTCTAGTGCCCGTTTCCGAAGTTCGCGCGCTTTTTGCGGCCCGTGCGATGCGAACTTCGGAAATAGATGGGCACTAGACGATTGAATACGTTTGGGAGCGCCGCTTGTAGATTTTGAAGTTCCTGACGGTGCTCGCAGCAACCATAGCAGGAACTTCAAATCGGCGGCGCTCCGCTGGCGGTTGAGCTGTGGGGGAAAAAGGACTACCTAGACCCCCATATTGACCGTTCCCGCCCGGCCGAACCGGGCGTTCCGCCGTCAGCACCTCCGTGGAACGTCTCCGCGGGGCGGGCACCGGCTATCAGAGGAGAAACCAGCATGGCAGTCCGCATCGGGATCAACGGATTTGGCCGCATCGGCCGCAATATCTTGCGCGCCATCGCAGAATCCGGCCGCAAGGATATCGAAGTGGTCGGCATTAACGATCTCGGCCCGGTCGAGACCAACGCCCACCTGCTGCGCTTCGATTCCGTGCATGGCCGCTTCCCCGGCACCGTGACCGTCGACGGTGACTCGATCAGCCTCGGCAACGGCAAGATCAAGGTTTCCGCCGAGCGCGATCCGTCGAAGCTGCCGTGGAAGGCGCTCGGCGTCGACATTGCGCTGGAATGCACCGGCATCTTCACGGCCAAGGACAAGGCCTCCGCGCACCTGACCGCCGGCGCCAAGCGCGTGCTGGTCTCGGCGCCCGCCGACAACGCCGACGCCACCATCGTCTACGGCGTCAACCACGACATCCTGACCAAGGATCACCTGGTCGTCTCCAACGGCTCCTGCACCACCAACTGCCTGGCGCCGCTCGCCAAGGTCTTGAACGACACCGTCGGCATCGAGACCGGTTTCATGACTACGATCCACGCTTACACCGGCGACCAGCCGACGCTCGACACGCTGCACAAGGATCTCTATCGCGGCCGCGCGGCGGCGATGTCGATGATCCCGACCTCGACCGGTGCGGCGAAGGCGATCGGCCTCGTGCTGCCCGAACTAAAGGGCAAGCTCGACGGCGTCGCGATCCGCGTGCCGACGCCGAACGTCTCGGTCGTCGATCTCAAGATCGTCGCCAAGCGCGCAACCGATGCCAAGGAAATCAACGCGGCGATGAAGCGCGCCTCCGAGCAGCAACTCAAGGGCATCCTCGGCTACACCACCGCGCCGAATGTCTCGATCGACTTCAACCACGATCCGCACTCGTCGACGTTCCACGAGGACCAGACCAAGGTGCAGAACGGCACGCTGGTGCGCGTGATGTCCTGGTACGACAATGAATGGGGTTTCTCCAACCGCATGGCGGACACCGCCGTGGCGATGGGGAAGTTGCTGTAAGTCTCGTGTCCCGGACGCGGCGCGGCACGAAGTGACGCGACGCAGAGCCGGGACCCACTCCAGCGTAGAGGTCCCGGTTCTGCACAGCGGCGCTTGGCGCCGCAGTGCGCCCGGGGACAAGAGAGCGCCAATGTCCAAAAAATTCCGCACCCTCGATGACGTCGACGTGAAGAGCAAGCGCGTGCTGCTGCGCGTCGACCTCAACGTGCCCATGGAGAACGGCCGCGTCACCGACGCGACCAGGCTCGAGCGCGTCGCACCGACCATTGCCGAGATCGCCGACAAGGGCGGCAAGGTCATCCTGCTCGCCCATTTCGGCCGCCCGAAGGGGCGCGACGCCAAGGATTCGCTCAAACCCGTCGCTGAAGCCCTGTCGAAGGTCATCAAGAAGGCGGTCGCTTTCGCCAACGACTGCATCGGCGAAGCCGCCGCCAAGGCCGTGGCTGCGATGAAGGACGGCGGTATCCTCTGCCTGGAAAACACCCGTTTCCATAAAGAGGAAGAGAAGAACGATCCTGCCTTCGTCGCGGAGCTGGCGAAGCTCGGCGACATCTGGGTCAACGACGCCTTTTCGGCAGCGCACCGCGCGCACGCTACGACGGAAGGTCTTGGCCACAAGCTGCCCGCCTATGCCGGCCGCACCATGCAGGCCGAACTCGACGCGCTGGGCAAAGCGCTGGAAGCGCCGACCAAACCGGTTATCGCGATTATCGGCGGCGCAAAAGTCTCCACCAAGATCGATCTGCTCGAAAACCTGGTGACGAAAGTCGATGCGCTGGTGATCGGCGGCGGCATGGCCAACACCTTCCTGCACGCGCAGGGCGTCGGCGTCGGCAAGTCGCTGGCGGAAAAAGACCTCGCCGCGACCGCGCTGCGTATCCTGGAAAAGGCCAGCACCGCGAACTGCGCCATCATCCTCCCCGTCGATGCCGTGGTCGCCTATCACTTCGCCGCCAACTCGCCCTCGCACGCCTACGGCCTCGACGCCATCCCGGCCGACGGCATGATCCTCGACGTCGGGCCGCAATCGATCGCGCGGATTCACGCCGCGATCGACGACGCCGCGACACTGGTCTGGAACGGCCCGCTCGGCGCGTTCGAAATGACGCCATTCGACCGCGGCACGGTGGTTGCGGCCAAGCACGCAGCGGAGCGCACCAAGGCGAAGAAGCTGATCTCGGTCGCCGGCGGCGGCGATACGGTCGCGGCGCTGAACCAGGCCGGCGTGGCCGACGATTTTTCCTACGTATCGACGGCCGGCGGCGCGTTTCTCGAATGGATGGAAGGCAAACCGCTTCCCGGCGTCGAAGTTCTCAAGCAGCGTTAGACCAGGACTTAATGAAGAAGCGCCAAAGGCGCGGCAAATACAGGAGAATTTGAATGGCTCGCATTACCTTGCGTCAACTGCTCGATCATGCGGCAGAGCACGATTACGGGGTGCCGGCGTTCAACATCAACAACATGGAGCAGGCGCTCGCCATCATGGAGGCCGCCTCCTCGGTCGATGCGCCCGTCATTATCCAGGCCTCACGCGGCGCGCGTTCCTATGCCAACGACGTGATGCTCAGGCACATGATGGATGCCGTCACCGAAATCTATCCGCAGATCCCGGTCTGCGTGCATCTCGACCACGGTAATGAGCCCGCGACCTGCATGACCGCGATCCAGGCCGGCTTCACCTCGGTCATGATGGACGGCTCGCTCAAGGCCGACGGCAAGACCCCGGGTGATTGGGACTACAATGTCGGCGTGACCAAGACGGTCACTGACATGGCCCATCTCGGCGGCATCTCGGTGGAGGGCGAACTCGGCGTGCTCGGCTCGCTGGAGACCGGCATGGGCGACAAGGAAGACGGCCACGGCGCCGAGGGCAAGCTCTCGCACGACCAGTTGCTCACCAACCCCGACGAAGCCGTGAAGTTCGTCAAGGAGACCAAGGTCGACGCGCTGGCGATCGCGATGGGCACCTCGCACGGCGCCTACAAGTTCACCCGCAAGCCGGATGGCGACATCCTCGCCATGAACGTGATCGAGGAAATCCATCGCAAGCTGCCGAACACGCATCTGGTGATGCACGGCTCGTCCTCGGTGCCGCAGGACCTGCAGGAAATCATCAATGCCAATGGCGGCAAGATGAAGCCGACCTGGGGTGTGCCGGTGTCCGAGATTCAGCGCGGCATCAAGAACGGCGTGCGCAAGATCAACATCGATACCGACAACCGGATGGCGATGACCGGGCAGATCCGCAAAGTCTTCAAGGACAATCCGGAAGAGTTCGACCCGCGCAAATACCTCAAGCCCGCGATGGAAGCGATGGCCAAGCTGTGCAAGCAGCGGCTGCAGGAATTCAATACCGCAGGGCAAGCCAGCAAGATCAAGAAGGTGCTGACGACGGCCGAAATGGCCAAGCGGTACGGCAAGGGTGAGCTGGACCCGCGGGTCGCCTGAGCCGGCCCCCGCGCCTTGCAAACACCCGGGGTGCGACGAACGTTTTCTAGGCAATTGCCCGAGAACCGCCTATTTTGGTGCGCAAGGGCATGATGTTTTCGGAGAACGTTCCCATGAATCTTGCTGATCTCAACAAGGTTGCCCTCGCCATGGTCACCCCAGGCAAGGGCATTCTCGCCGCCGACGAATCCTCGGGCACGATCAAGAAGCGTTTTGACGCCATCAAGGTCGAATCCACGGAGGAGAACCGCCGCGACTACCGTGAAATGCTGTTCCGCTCCACCGAGGCGATGAGCAAGTACGTCTCGGGCGTCATCCTCTACGACGAAACCATCTGGCAGAACGCCAAGGACGGCACGCCGCTGGTCAAGCTGATTGAGCAGTCCGGCGCCATCCCCGGCATCAAGGTCGATGAAGGAACGCAAGCGCTGCCGCAATGTCCGGGCGAACTGGTGACCATCGGCCTCGACAAGCTCGCCGAGCGCCTGAAAAAATATTACGAGCGCGGCGCGCGCTTCGCCAAGTGGCGTGCGGTGATCGATATCGGCAGCGGCATCCCCACACAGACGGCGATCCACGTCAACGCGCATGCGCTGGCGCGCTACGCCGCGCTGTGCCAGGCGGCGCAGATCGTGCCGATCGTCGAACCGGAGGTGCTGATGGACGGCGATCACGATATCGAGCGCTGCTACGACGTGACCCAGCGTGTGCTGAACAAGACATTCCAGGAATTGCGGGTCCAGCGTGTCGAACTCGAGGGTATGGTGCTGAAGCCCAACATGGCCATTTCAGGCAAGAAGTGCGGAAAGCAGGCTTCCGTCGAGGAAGTTGCGGAGAAAACCGTCCGTCTCCTGAAGGCGTGCGTTCCCGCGGCCGTGCCAGGCATCGCCTTCCTCTCCGGTGGACAGTCCGATGAGGAAGCGACCGCGCATCTGAACGCCATGAACCGGATCGGCGGCCTGCCGTGGCGGCTGACCTTCTCCTATGGCCGAGCGCTGCAGGCGGCGCCGCAGAAGGCGTGGTCGGGTAAGGCCGAGAACGTCGCCGCAGGCCAGCGCGCGTTCACACACCGTGCGCGGATGAACGCGCTGGCGAGCAAGGGCGAGTGGGACACCGGCCAGGAAAAGAAGGTCGCCTAGACTTGTCCAACAAACCCGTTCCGCCGCGCCCGGCGCCGCGCCTCTATCTCGCGACGCCCGAGGTGGACGATCCATCGCAGCTCGCAAACCAGCTTCCGGAGCTGTTGGCCGCGGCCGACGTCGCGGCGGTGCTGTTGCGGCTGAAGCAGACCGACCAGCGCACGATGATCTCGCGCGTGAAAGCACTCGCGCCCGCGATCCAGAATGGCGGCGCGGCGCTGTTGCTCGACGGCCATGTCGAACTGGTGGCGCGTGCCGGCGCCGACGGTGCGCATCTGACCGGCCTCGCCGCGCTGGAAGATGCCTGGCCGTCGCTGAAGCCGGACCGCATCGCCGGCATCGGCGGCCTTGCCACGCGGCACGATTCGATGGCCGCGGGCGAAGCGGGCGCCGACTACGTGCTGTTCGGCGAGCCCGATGCCAAGGGACAGCGGCCATCGACTGAAGCGATTGCCGAACGCCTGCAATGGTGGGATGAACTGTTCGAGCCGCCCTGCGTCGGCTTTGCCGCCTCGCGCGAGGAGGTTTGCGAATTTGCGGCTGCCGGAGCCGATTTCGTGCTGGTCGGCGATTTCATCTGGGCCGATCCGCGCGGCGCCAAGGCGGCACTAGTCGACACCGCGCAGGCAGTCGCGCAGGCGTACGAAGCCGCGTTCGGAAAAGCCAAAGCTGGTACCGATAAGTCTGGCACGGATAAGGCCGGGCACGGATAACGCCGGACAATGAAACTCCTGCGTCCCATATCGCTGCTTGCAGGCCTCGTGATGACGATGGCCGGCGCCTCCGCGCAGATCTCGCTGACGCCGCCTGCCGCGCAACCGCCCGCCAGCCCTCCGCCGGCGAAAAAGGAAGCGCCGCCCAAGCCAAAGGCTCCGCCCGCAGCGAAACAGCCCGCCGCCGCACCGCCGAAACCGGTGGCTGCGCCCAAACCGGAGGCAACGCCCACGCCGGCACCCTCGCCGACGACGGCCTTCGAGGATCCCAACGTCGATCTCGTCTACGGCGCCTATCAGCGCGGCATGTACAAGACGGCGTTCGATCTCGCGACGACGCGCGCACAATATAACGGCGACCCAAAGGCGATGACGATGCTGGGCGAGCTCTACGCCAATGGGCTCGGCATCAAGCGCGACTATGCGAAGGCGGCCGATTGGTACCAGCGTGCGGCCGATGCCGGCGACCGCGAGGCCATGTTCGCACTCGCCATGATGCGGCTGTCCGGCCGCGGCGGGCCGACCAATCGGGAACAGGCCGTCAAGCTCCTGGCCTCCGCGGCCAAGCTCGGCAACCCGAAGGCGGCCTACAATCTGGCGCTGCTCTACCTCGACGGCAACACGCTGCCGCAGGATGTCCGGCGCGCTGCCGAATTGCTGCGCGTCGCAGCCGACGCAGGCAGTCCGGAAGCACAATACGCGTTAGCGACCTTCTACAAGGAAGGCACCGGCGTGCCGAAGGACATCGACAAGGCGGTGCGGCTGCTGCAGGCGGCATCGCTGGCCGACAATGTCGACGCCGAGGTCGAATATGCGATTGCGCTCTACAACGGCACCGGCACGCCGAAGAACCAGGCCGCGGCGGTCGCGCTGCTGCGCAAGGCGGCGCGGCAGAACTCGCCGATCGCGCAGAACCGGCTCGCCCGCGTGCTGGTCACCGGACAGGGCGCGCCGATGGACAAGATCGAGGGCTTCAAGTGGCACATTGTCGCCAAGACCGCCGGCAAAGGCGACCCCGAGCTGGACGAAAGGTTCTCCGAGATCAGTCCCGAAGAGCGCGCCAAGGCCCAGGAAGCTGCGAAAAAATGGATCGGCACTGCCAGTAAATGACGCCTTGACGGCGGCGGCTCCAGAGGGCACCCATGCCTTTCCCGTCATCCCTCGGGTGCTCGCTATATGCGAGCCTCGAAGGATGAACGATCCCGCCGGTGGCCGTCGTCCTTTAAGGCGCGCGTCCCGCGCTCCCGGCAATAACGGCGTAGCCGTTGTTGCTGGGATGACGGAACAATACTCAGATCGCCACTCACAATCATCGCGCCAACGAAACCTGTTCATCATGCTCTACTCCGCCCTTATCAACGTCATGGTGAAAGCCGCGCGCCGCGCCGGCCGCAGCCTCAAGCGCGACCTCGGCGAGATCGAGCATCTGCAGGTGTCGCTGAAGGGGCCGGCGAACTTCGTCACCAAGGCCGACAAGCGCGCCGAGGAAATGCTGTACGAGGATCTCGCCAAGGCGCGTCCCGGCTACGGCTTCATCGGCGAGGAAGGCGGCACGCGCGAAGGCGCCGACAAGACCCACACCTGGATCGTCGATCCGCTTGACGGCACCACCAACTTCCTGCACGGCATCCCGCAATTCGCGATCTCGATCGGCCTGCGGCGCGAAGACACCGTAATCGCCGGCGTGATCTACAACCCGGCCAACGACGAGTTGTACATCGCGGAGCGCGGCAAGGGCGCGTTCCTCAACGACCAGCGGCTGCGCGTCGCCGGCCGCCGCCAGCTCAACGAATGCGTGGTCGCATGCGGCCTGCCGCATATCGGCCGCGGCGACCATCAACTGGCAAACCGTGAGATGGCCGCGCTGCAGAACAAGGTCGCGGGCTTCCGCCGCTTCGGCGCCGCCTCGCTCGACCTCGCCTTCGTCGCCGCCGGCCGCCTCGACGGCTACTGGGAGCGCAACCTGTCGCCGTGGGATATCGCAGCGGGGCAGATCATGGTGCGGGAATCCGGTGGGATCGTGAGTGGGATCGAGGGCAGCGACGACGCGCTGACAACCGGGCATGTGGTGTGCGGAAACGAGTTCGTGCACGGCGAGTTGTTGAAGATACTCGGGCCGCTGGGAAAATAGGGCGACGGTTGCAAGCCACGCGCCGTCGCATCATCCGCGATCGGGTGATGCAGCCTTCCGCAGGCGGCGGAAGGACACGGAGGAGCCTCGGCGCTCCCAGCCAAAATATTGAAAACAACCCCATGCACAGTAGCCGGCACTCGTCGAGTGCCGAAGTAGACATTTGACACGTCCGGCAAATCAGCGAGACAAGACCATCATCCACCGAAGGTAGCGATTGTAACAAGTCGTGCGGGGACCATAGCTCGCGGGCAGGTCGCGCCATGGCGCACTTGAACGCAGGACCCAAACGATGCCATCGAGCACGCGGCGGCCATCTACTCGCCGAACGCCGCGCGGCTTGTCCGGCAACGTCGGCTTAATGGCGGTCCACTCATGTTCGCTGAATTCGTAGCGCATGATTCGAGGCTTCGGTTTCGAAGCTCGAATGACGTCCAGGGTAGCGCCATCAATCCGCACCGGCCCCTAGCGGAGCCGCTAATGCCTCTGAATTTACTTCCGCTTTCGGAGGTATAGCCGACATGGCCGGACTTGCCGCTGGGTCGCCGGTGTTGCGATTGACCCATTTCGCAACTGGCGGTTGACGGGATCTTTGGCTTCCAAAAAAACCTTGGGCCGATGTCGGCCGGCATTAATTGACTTCGTCCTTAGGGCTTAAACCAGCCCGCCGGGCTTGGGTCAAAGTGAGTGGATATGCACGATGGCAAAGAACACTATTTGTCTATGGTACGATGGGGATGCTGAGGCAGCCGCTCGTTTTTATGCCGAAACCTTTCCTGACAGCACCGTGGGTGCCGTCCACCGTGCGCCGGGTGACTACCCATCCGGTAAGAAGGGAGATGTGCTTACGGTCGAATTCAATGTTGCCGGCGTCTCGTGTATCGGCATCAACGGCGGCCCCATGTTCAAACACAACGAAGCCTTCTCGTTCCAGATCACCACTGACGATCAAACTGAGACCGACCGCTATTGGAACGCCATCGTCGGCAATGGCGGCCAAGAGAGCGCCTGCGGCTGGTGCAAAGATAAATGGGGCGTGTCGTGGCAAATTACACCCCGCGTGCTGACCGCAGCAATGGCGGCAGGTGGCGACGAAGCCAAGCGCGCGTTTGATGCCATGATGAAAATGAGGAAAATGGATGTCGCTGCGATCGAGGCGGCGCGCCGCGGCTGAGTTGAGGCAGGAAGTCCGTGATGGCTGCTATTGGGCACTAAACGGACCAACCGTACCGGTCTGGCCATGTCCGTTGACCGGGCTAGACCGGAAGTGGTTGGTTGAATGTCGAAATGGCGCTTATGACCCTGAACGGACATCATAAGAGCCAACGCAACTGCTAGCTTTGTCGCAGAACCTCAATTAACGTCTGCCCTTCCGCCCTTCAGATTTCAGTGAAGTCCGCTGGTCAAATTCTCGCTTGATGTTGCGGCGCAGCGAGGGCATTATCCAAGTCTCGTCGGACCCGATTTGATCGGGTGGCTCGGCCGGGCGCCTATCCCCCGGAAACCCCTCAGCGAATAGCGATGTACCTAATTCAAGGCCGATCGGGCGTCGCCCGTCGCCTCGCTGGTCCTATTTGGTTCTAAAAATGAGATTCCTTCAATCGTTGCGTCGCGAGTGGCTGACGAACATCCCAACCGAACTGCTGTCAGGCGTACTCGTTGCACTGGCCCTTATTCCAGAGGCAATCGGGTTCTCTATTGTTGCTGGTGTTGATCCTAAGGTCGGCCTCTACGCCTCCTTCTCGATTGCGTGCGTCACCGCCATCGTAGGTGGCCGACCGGCCATGATCTCGGCGGCAACCGCCTCTACCGCCGTTCTCATGATCACGCTGGTGCGAGACCACGGCCTGCAATATCTGTTCGCAGCCACGGTTCTCATGGGAGTGATCCAGATAGTGGCCGGAGCCTTGCGCCTCGGTCTGCTGATGAAGTTTGTATCACGCTCGGTGATGACTGGTTTCGTCAATGCGCTTGCCATTCTGATCTTCCTGGCCCAGTTGCCGCAACTGATGCATGTCGGTTGGGAAACTTATGCGATGGTCGGCGTCGGCCTCGCGATCATCTATCTTTTCCCGTACGTCACAAAACGGGTTCCGTCGGCTCTTGTCAGCATCGTGGTCCTGACTGCCTTCACGATCTATTCCGGCATCGAACTGCGCACTGTCGGTGACATGGGGGAATTGCCGTCAAGCCTCCCCTTCTTCGCGGTGCCTCAGGTCCCGCTCAATCTGGAGACGCTGAAGATCATCTTGCCTTATTCGCTGACGATGGCTGCTGTTGGATTGCTGGAGAGTCTTCTGACTGCTTCAATCGTGGACGACATGACCGACACCGGCAGCAACAAGAACAGGGAATGCGTCGGTCAAGGCCTCGCCAGTTTCGTGACGGGCTTCTTGGGCGCGATGGGCGGGTGTGCGATGATCGGCCAATCGGTGATCAATGTCACCGCCGGCGCCCGGACCAGACTTTCAACATTCTTCGCCGGTGCATTCCTGCTGTTCCTGATTGTTGTGCTGGGCGATTGGGTCAAGCAAATCCCCATGGCGGCGCTGGTCGCCGTGATGATCATGGTCTCGATTAGTACTTTCAACTGGTCGTCCATCGTCAGCTTGCGGTCGCACCCCTTAAGTTCAAGCGGGGTGATGCTGGCGACCGTCGTCGTTGTAGTGGCCACCGGTGACCTGTCGCTGGGTGTTCTCGCCGGTGTCGTCCTGAGTGGTGTCTTTTTTGCCGCAAAGGTTGCCCGGTTGCTCGGGATCATCACCGAGCTGTCGGAAGACGGTCGCGAGATCACCTATTTTGTAACCGGACAGGTGTTCTTCGCGTCCTCCAATAGCCTCGTCGATGCCTTTGACTATCAGGACGTGCCCGACCGCGTTCGCATTGACGTGAGCGACGCGCATTTCTGGGACATCACCGCGATCGGCGCGCTGGACGATATCGTCCTGAAGCTTCGTCGCCACGGTGCGCATGTTGAAGTGATTGGATTGAACGAGGCGAGTGCGACCATGGTCGAGCGGTTCGGGACGCACCATAAGCCGAATGTGCGGCAGAAGCCTGCGCACTAACGTCTCTGATCTCAAATATCGAGTGCTCGTAGCCGAAGTGAAGTTGGCACCCGCATGGGACTTTGCCCGGCACCTTGCGATGTTGCCTCATGGCAGATTTTGTTGCAAAAGTCGGTTGAGAGAGGCCTCGAGGCGAGATTCCGTTGTGTTGAGGCGAATCGCGACGAGGTCGATCCATGATCGGGCCGTCTGAAGAGTGACCAAGGTCAACTGTTCTACGAGTTTGATCTTAGCGCCGCGATTCCCGAAGATCATCTGGTGCGGAAGATCGATGCTGCTCTCGATCTTTCCTGGCTTCGCAGCGAGCTTGCACCTCACTATTCGTCGATGAGTCGCCCGTCGATCGATCCGGAACTGATGATCCGGATGCTGGTCGTGGGGTACGTCTTTGCGATCCGCTCGGAGCGGCTGCTCTGCCGTGAAGTGCAGGTGAACCTCGCCTATCGCTGGTTCTGCAAGCTCGGTATCGAGGATGCTATCCCGGATCATTCGGCGTTCTCGCGGGCG
>NZ_LLYA01000078.1 GCF_001440415.1 Bradyrhizobium retamae | reverse complement strand
TACGATCGATCATGTTGATACCTTCATTTGTTTGCTCTCGGGTCGAAAACGAGGTGATCTCGAGCTCCTGTCTTAAGCTCTCGCAACGCAACAATGCTGGCTTCCGTATCAGGAAAGAGGAATCGCTTGTCCCAGGGATCGCGCTGGATATCAATGGTGCCGCTGCGGATACGTCGCTTGATCCAAGAACTCGAAACTCCTAAACGCTTTGCCATTGCGGTCACCGGCAGCCAGCCAGCAATGTGACGAGCACGCGTTGCGACGCCGTCCTGCAGTACGCGATGGCGCTGCCGCACGATCTGAACGGTTCGTACTGGAACATAATTTCGGCGCGGTGAGCGGTGCCCCTCCTGGGTCAAGGTATTGGCGATTTCGGCATCATCGAAACCCTGACGGGCCAGCTCAAGGATCCGTGCTTGCATCTCAGTCCCTCGAGTTAGAGCATGCAGTGCATGGACCCTCGGCTCGACTTCCAGTTCGGATATCTCGCCACCACACCAGACGATCCGGACCGCGATTCGATCGCGCGTGATGCGGTGGAGAACAACCTTGTCAAGCAGCGTTCGTAATAACTGCTTCTTATCTGCCCGGCTCACATCAGGCCGCTGCCAGAGCTCAGGCAAGTGTGGACCAAGCGCAAGAAACTCATTCTGCTCCTCTGGGGTCAACATGGCTGATTTGCTCTTCGTGGCTCGGCGGGTGGTCAGCGCCTCTTCAGCCTGCCGGAGTTCGCGTAGCGCTCTTTCCCATCGCCGCTCCAGCTCAGCGGCGATGAGGCGATTGTCAGGATCGACCCGATTATACTGTCGTTCGGCCAGGAGTGCCTGATAGCGCAGTCGCTCAACCTGCTGCTCTTCGGCGCGATCAAGCGCTTCGTCAGTCTGCTGCCGCGCATTGAGCGCACGCCTCCAGGCCTCCACCTCAGCGGGAGCGATCGCTGCAAAGAAAGCAGCCACCACCTGTGCGTCGATTGGATCGGCGGGAAGATGCTGGCATAGCGTCTTGCCTTGGTGGTTCAACAGGGAATTGCAGACGTAGCGAGACCCGCCCTTGTATTGTATCGACATCTTGTGGCCGCACCGGCCGCACCAGGTGATGCCCTGCAAGATAGCGGCCCCTTCTCGGGGCACGCCACGCGTTTGATTGCGTTGGTATTCGGCATGGTTATCGCGCAACATGGCCTGGATCCGCTCAAAGCCATCCCAATCGATGTATGCAGGATAGCGGTCCTTTACTACTACCTTCCACTCTGCCATTGGGCAGCGGGCCGTCTTCAGTTTACCACTTGCATAGGTCGTGCGGCAGGACTTGGTACGGCCATAGACGAAAGCGCCAGCATAGGCCGGATTCCTCAAAATTCCGGAAATCATGCTGGCTGATGGTGTCCGCCACGCAATATCGCCGAACCGGTCCCGCCGCGGTATGGAGAGCGCACGATCTCGGAATGACCGGATTACCTTGCCCACGGAGCCTCCCTCCAGAAATGTCGTGAAAACCAGTGATATCCGCTGCTGCACCTCCCTGCTCGGATCCTTCGATGCCACGCCATTGGCGTCACGCTCCAAACCCGCCGGTAACAGTAACGTCAACTCGCCGCGCTCGGCCTTGGCGCGCAGCCCCGCCGTCAGACGGCCGCGCAGTGTGTGCAACTCCACTTCGGAGATTGTGCCCTTTAAGCCGAGTAACAGGCGCCCATTGGTTGAGCCAGGATCGTAGACGCCGTCGCGATCCGCAATGAGGCATTGCCGGTAGCCGCACAGATCGAGTAGCGGGTACCAATCAGAGCAGTTGCGCGCGAGACGTGTCACCTCGTAGGAGAGAATGATTCCGATTTCACCCAATGTGACGCGGGCGATAACGTCCTTGAAGCCCTCGCGATGCGCGGCTGTCGATCCACTCAACCCAAGGTCGGCATCAACGACATCAATATTGGTATCATCCCAACCGAGATCGTTGGCTCGCTGTCGCAGTGCATACTGCAGCCGCAGGCTTTCCTGGTTGGTCATCACCTGATGAGGCGTGGACTGCCGAATGTAAATTACGGCTCTGCGACACAGGTGGCTCCCCGTCACGAGATCCGACCTCATGGCTCTCCTTCCAGCGAACCACGCGAGCTTGCCAATTTTGACTCGGAGCCGTGCCCTAAAGAATCATTTGTGGGCTGATTCGCCAAGCTCCTCAGCACCACGTCTCTTGAAAGCCGGAGCAAGTCTCGAATGCTTGCGAGCGAAAGCTTGCTTGACGGGACAGGCAGCCGCTCGCCATAGAGGTTGGTTGCTGAAGCTCGAATTCTCAGCAAAATGCCGTCGCGATAATGAACGAGAACGCAGCCGCCGGGTCGGAGCGAGCTTCCGGCCGATACCAAATCAAAGCGCCGTCCGTATAGTGGATGGGTTGGGTCGGTTACGGTAATCTGCTCCAACTGATCAGATGGCTCCCGAATGGGGGCATCATGCTGTGTGGTCGTACGATCCAAAGCTTGTCAATGACCGCCTGCTGCTTGGGATGAAGGGAACATTCAGCGAG
>NZ_LLYA01000077.1 GCF_001440415.1 Bradyrhizobium retamae | reverse complement strand
GGTGATTTCTGTCGTGCCCGGCTCGCCACCAATCGCACGCATAGGCCATGAATGGATCCGAATACATTGCCGAGTTCCTGGCCCGGATCGGCAGCACGCGCGTCTTCACGCTTACAGGTGGCGCCTGCGCCTTCATGGTTGACGCAGTCGGCCGTCATCCCGAACTGACCTACACCTGTTTCCAGCACGAGCAGTCAGCCGCGATGGCGGCCGACGCGGTTTGGCGGGTGAGCCGGCGAGTCGGGGTAACCATCGCGACATCCGGGCCCGGAGCGACCAATCTCATCACAGGAATCGCTTGCTCGTATTTCGATTCCATTCCATCCATCCACATCACCGGTCAGGTGAATCAGCGTGAAGCTAGCGCGTTTCACGGCGCCAATGTCCGCCAGTCGGGATTTCAGGAGACGAAGATCGTCGACATGGTCCGGCCGATTACGAAATACGCCGTAATGGTCCGCAGCGGCGAAGAGCTGCGGCAGGAACTTGCCAGCGCCTACGCGGTTGCAATGAGCGGACGGAAAGGGCCCGTTCTCATCGACGTTCCCATGGATGTTCAGAAGAGCGAAGTAGAGGGCGATGTCATCCTGCAACCGGAACGGTCGCAGACCAGTGAGCCGACCAAGACCGTCGCAGCGAGCATTGCAATGACATTTGCCAAATCGCGTCGGCCGGTAGTCCTTTGGGGCGGCGGTGTTGGACTCGCCGGGGTCGAGCAGCAGGTCGCCGACTGGCTCGCGCGCGCAGGAATACCCTTCGTCTCCAGCTGGGCGGGATTAACGTGCTTTGATCATGATCATCCCGGATTCCTGGGGCAAATTGGCGTTTACGGTAACCGCGGTGCCAATTTTGTGCTGCAGAATGCCGATGCTGTTCTGGTGCTCGGCAGTCGATTGGACAATCGTCAGCGGTCGGGCAATCCGCGCAATTTTGCTACCGGGGCAACCGTCCATGTTATCGACGTGGATGAGGAAGAACTGCAAAAATTTCGCAACGACAGCTATCGGACCAGCCATCTCGACTTCCGTCACCTACCGGCGGTGCTGGAGAACGTGGCGCTTCCCGAGATTGATGCCGAATGGCGCAAGTACGTCACCGAGATGAAGAACCGCTATCTTGGCCGGGAGACCAGCGCGTCGGCGCGCCGGCTCAACTCGCTGTCGCCCTACGATGTTGTCCGTCGCATCAACGAGGTCGTAGCTGCAGACGCGATCATTGCCGGCGATACCGGTGCCGCGATCTGCTGGTTACATCAAGCTTTCAAGATCAGGCGTCATACGCTCTTTACCGCAGGTGGCAATTCGCCGATGGGATACGCCCTTCCCGCTGCGATCGGCGCCAAGCTCGCGGCACCACACCGCCAGGTGATCTCCTATAATGGAGACGGTGGCATGCAGCTGAACATCCAAGAGCTGCAAACCCTGAAGCACCTTCACCTGGATGTAGCGGTGGTCGTGATGAACAATGCGAGCTATGGCATCGTCAGGCAGTTCCAGGACTCCCATCTTGGCAGCCGCTACAGCGCCTCCCAGACCGGCTACAGCGTTCCGGATTTCGGGCGAATTGCGCAAGCCTATGGCTTGCGCAATGCTCGCGTCGAGCGGATCGATCAGATCACGCCGAACCTGTTTACGGGCGGGGCAATCGTGATCGAAGTAATGCTGAGCGAGCAGACACTCATAGAGCCGAAGCTCGAGATGGGGCGACCTATCAACGATCAATTTCCCTATCTCAGCGATGCGGAGTATGCCTCTGGCAATCGCTTTGTCGACTATCCAAGGCCTAAGTCATTGAAGGGTATGCTGACGTGATCGCCATCCTCGGTGCTACCGGATATGTTGGTTCGAGCCTGGCGCGTGTGCTGGCTTCAAGAAGCCATGAGCCGCTCGCTCTCTTTGCCCGCCGGCCGAGCGCGCTGCGAGCCAACCTCTGGCCCGACAATGTCTCGATCCGTGCGCTCGGGGCATTCCAAGCATCGGAATTCGAACTCGTTATCAATGCGATCGGCGCCGGAACGCCCACGCGCGTTGCCGAGCTTGGCGGCGAAATCCTCAACATAACCCGGACATGGGACGAGCACGTGCTGAGCACAATGTCAGCGGTGACGCGGTATGTCTTCTTGTCGAGCGGCGCAGTCTACGGTGGAGATTTTTCCAAAGCAGTCGACGAAGATTCGCAGCTTTCGGTACCGGTCAATCGACTCGGGTCTTTTCCCGCCTACCCGCTGGCGAAACTCGAAGCAGAAGCGCGCCATCGTCTCTTGCCGCACCGCGCCATACTCGACGTCCGCATCTTCGGTTATGCCGACATCGCGATATCGCTCAAGAGCCGATTTTTCCTCGCGGACCTTGCCCGTTCCATTGCCTACAACAAAGTCTTTGTAACCTCGTCGGATCCAATGATGCGCGACTATGCCGGTGCACTCGAGTTGGCAGCCGTCATCGACTGCTGGCGGCTGGCGGGCGCGCCCAATGTGGCAGTCGATCTCTACACCCAGAGGCCTGTCAGCAAACATGAACTCCTCGAGCTTGCTGCTACATGCTTCGGCGTTCAAATTCAGTTTGCACGGACCGCCGACTGCCCCACGGGATCCAAGGCGGTGTATGCTTCGAATTTCCGAAAGGCCGGCTCGCTCGGGTATCGCCCCTGGCGCCACTCTCTTGAAATCGTATTGCCTGTCCTGGAGGCGGCTGCGGGCTGCGCGAGAGCCGGCCATGGCAA
>NZ_LLYA01000076.1 GCF_001440415.1 Bradyrhizobium retamae | reverse complement strand
CCCCGACGGTCGGTCAAAATCCCCCGGGTGAGGTCACCTCAAACTCCCCCACCTGATTCCGCCTGGTTGGGCGGCTGATCGGCCGCAAAGCACGTAGCAGGACGTTTATTTTCGCCCCCTTTAGGGAAGAGGGGACCGGGAGTTGAACGTCTTGAAGCCGCATCTGCAAAGCACCGTATTTACGTTACTTGAGCGCCAGACGAGCCAACGAGAGATCCAGCGGCTGACGGGGATCGACCGCAAGACGATCCGGCGTTACCAGGCGATTTTCGTGTCCCGGCGAGCGGCGGAGGCAAATTCCCCCGGGGTGACCGCCGGCTCCGAGGCCGCGGATGGCCAAACTCCCCCACCTCCGCGACCGCCGGCTATCGGCATGAAGGTGGCCGCCAAGACGTTTGATTTCGCCCGCTCAGCCTGTGAACCGCATCGGGAATGGATCGAGCAGCAGGTCCGACTGAAGCGCAATGCGCAGGCGATCTACCAGGATCTGGTTGATCAGCTCGGCTTCACTGCCAGCTACGAGAGCGTCAAGCGTTTCGTGCGCGCCTTGCGCCACATCGATCCCAAACAGTTTGACCGTCTCGAGTTTGCCCCCGGCGAGGAAGCCCAGGTCGATTATGGCGAAGGCGCGCTGACCCGTGATCCGAAGAGCGGTCGTTACCGCCGGCCGCGCCTGTTCGTGATGACCCTGCGCTACTCGCGGCGTAGCTTCCGGCGGGTGGTCTGGAAGTCGAGCCAGCAGATCTGGGCACAGCTCCACGAAAAGGCTTTTCGATATTTTGGCGGCGCCGTCGGCTATGTCGTGCTCGATAATCTCAAGGAAGGCGTCATCACGCCCGACCTGTACGAGCCCGAGCTCAACCGGCTCTACGGCGCGGTGCTCGCGCATTACGGCGTCGTCGCCGATCCGGCACGGGTGCGGGACCCGAACCGCAAGGGGACCGTGGAGAACGCGATCCAGCACACCCAGGGCACCGCGCTCGCCGGGCGGCGCTTCGAATCACTCGAGGCTCAGAACAGCTTTCTGGAGCACTGGGAGACGAACTGGGCTTCCAAACGCATCCATGGCAGCATGAGGCGTCAGGTCGAGGCCATGTTCCAGGAGGAGAAGCCGCATCTGCGGCCATTGCCCGCGACCGGCTTCCGTTACTTCTCCGAGCTCGTGCGCACCGTCTACGACGACACCACCGTGCGGGTGGATCACAGCGACTATGCCGCGCGCCCCGCGCCGATCGCAGCCAGGTCGTGGTACGCCTTTACGAGACCAAGATCGAGATCCGCGACCGCAGCACCCAGGCGCTGCTGCGCGTTCATGCCCGCGCCGCACGGCCGGGTTCGCTCAAACTGCCGCACAACGAGCGCCCGTTCAATCCATCTCGTCAGACCGCCTTCCTGCTGGCAAGCGCCGGCGACATCGGACCGCAAGCGAAGGCGCTCTGTCAGCACCTGTTCGACACCGAAGGTCGCGTTGGACAACGCGCGATGTGGGGCATTGTCGGACTTGCGAAGAAGTATCCCGCCCGGCTCGTCGAGCAAGCCTGCGATCACGCGATGCGTCATCACATCCATCGCTACAAACAGGTGCGCGCCATCCTTGAGCGATTGTTCGAGCGGGCGCTCGAGCGCGTCGATCAGGCACCACAACTCACGCTGTCTCTGACGCAGGATCATCCACTGATCCGTCCCGCAGACGAGTACGGCGAACTCTTTCGCCTCGGCGCCCAGAACCGTGCCAGCATCGAGCGCCGGCCCGGAAACAACGGCAATGATCAGCCCGCACCAAACCGCGCTCGCGTCGTCTCCGCAATCCCGGCCAGCTCCGACGACGCGAGCGCTCCCGCCCAGACCTTGATTGCCGATCAACTCTGCCTTTCAACCTCCACAGGAGATCATTCGGAATGACCATGACCTTGCCAGAAATTGATCGCTGCCTACGACAGTTGCGGCTGTCGGGCATACGCGACACGCTCGAGAGCCGCGTCCTGCAGGCCCAGGGCGCCAGCCAACCGTTCCTCGAGACCTTCTGCCTGCTCCTGCAGGACGAACTCGATCGTCGTCAGTCCCGTCTCATCGCTCGCCGCTACCAGCAATCCGGGCTTGAAGAGAAGCTCACGCTCGCGGAGTTCGACTGGTCCTTCAATCCCAAACTGCCGCGTCAGGCCTGCTTCCAGCTGCATGCGCTGAAGTTTGTCGCGGTCGGTGAAAACGCTCTGTTCATTGGCAAGCCCGGCACCGGAAAATCGCACGTGGCCAAGGCCGTCGCCTACCAGGCCATCCTGCAAGGCCACAAGGTCCAGTATCTCGAGGCCGATGACTTCTTCAACCGTTACGCCCTCAGCCCCGCCGCTCAGCGCGAAGCGCGACTGCGGAGCATCTCTGACTGCGATCTGCTTGTGCTTGACGATCTGTTCCTCGCTCGCACCATCCCCGACGAAGCCGGCGCTTTGCTGCAGAATCTGATCCATCAACGCTACAAATTGCACCGCAGCGTCATCGTCACGTCCAATCGCGTCGTGCAGGATTGGGGCGCTTATCTCCGCGACAACACCATGAGCACGACGATCCTTGACCGCCTCATGCACCATTGTCATCTGCTTGAGTTCGACGGCCGCAGCTACCGCCTCAAGGAAGCCGCCGAAGCCCTTGCACGCAAAACCCAGTCAACCTAAAAGCCTCTTGTCCTGCTCCACAAGTGGGGGAGTTTGCGCGACCACAGGTGGGGGAATTTGAAGTGACCGTCCGGG
>NZ_LLYA01000075.1 GCF_001440415.1 Bradyrhizobium retamae | reverse complement strand
ATACGAATTCAAGTACCTGCAGTTGCTCCGGACCTCTTCGACCCTCTCAAAAAAAACTGAAGGTGTAGTATGACGCAACATCCAAGTAGTCGCGTAGATCTGCATCGACTACCTCGCTGCGTCTCCGGTCCTTGATGTGCCAGAACACGCGGCGCACGGCCATCTTGGCGTCCAGCTTCGGGCGAAATCCATACTGGTTGTCCAGCAGGTCCGCGTCGAAGATGGGACCGATCACTAAGACCGCTGCCATCATAACGACTCTGTCATGAATGCAAGGGATTCCGAGTGGTCGGCGTCCGCCATTGCTCTTTGGTATCCATACTCTCAGAAGGGGCTTGGGACGGTAAGTGCCATCCTTCAGCTCCTGTCTGACACTTTCCAACCATTGCTGCTGTCCCTCTGCTTCGATCTGTTCGAATGTTATGCCGTCCACCCCGGGAGCGCCGTCGTTTTCACGGCACTTTTGGTAAGCTTCTTCCATGACATCCGGTCGGCAGATTTTGTCCCACAGAGAGTAGAAGCGGTATGTCGGTTCGGTCTTAGCTTTCGCCTGTAGCGAGCTCTGCAGCTTCTGAACGCGTATATCCGGTGTTGCTAGACTCATCGTCAATCGCCGTGTTCTCTGCTTCGTTCTCGCTTGAGACAAGTCAGGGCCCCTTCCCTCTTCCGGCGTTACCCGGTGTCATAGGTATTACGGACCCATCCGCCATCTGCCGCCGCCGACGCTGGCCCTCACGGGATCGTCGTTGTCAGGATTCGTCATCCTTCATCGACGGCAGACTTCCCTTGTTGCCCACTGTCCATGTCCCGCGCGTGCTGCCACCACTACCCCGGTGGGATCCTGGGGTGCTTTTCTCGCTCGCTTCCCCCAGGACGCCGGCCTTCCCCGTTAGAATGGCGGGTCGGCTCCCACGATGACGCTTTCGGAGCCTGCTCAGTGTTCACTCGCAAGTTGCGGCCCGCGCGGACCGATGACCCCCAAAAGGGGCCTTTTCTCAGAGTGCTTCAGGTCATTCGTCGCCTCCTGACCCGCTCCGAGTACTTCCGGCTAGAGCGAGAGTTTGCCGGCCTGGACTTCCACCAGGGAGAACAGTGCGCCTTGTCAAGGCACACATTCGAACATCGTCGAGCGGGGCAATAAGGCCGCAAACAGTTACGAGGAAAAATGCGCTCTTCGCCGGGTCGCATGGCGGCGGCCGAACCTGGGCGACCATTGCCACGCTTCTGCAAACCGCGAAGATGAACGACGTCGACCCGCACGCCTGGCTCACACAAACCCTCGACCGGATCGCGCAGGGCTGGCCGATCACTCAGATCGATGCGCTCATGCCCTAGAACTTCAAAGCCTGAACGGCATCAGCTTGGCGCTTACCCTGTAGCTCGCGTTGGCGCTATTCGACATGCTCAGGGTCCATCGTCAAAAGGCGGGTGAATGCATCCCAGCGGCTAAGGCAGTCGTCTTGGTCGTGTCGTTGTGCTTGGACTCGAGGCTACAATCTTTATCTGTTGCTTTCAAATCCGATCTGCCCACGCCGTGCAATCAGCTGCACGTTGGATTTATCGATGTTCTGCGCAGGAACTTCACCAGGCAGCTTTTTTCCAACACGCGGGTTGACCAGGTTGACGGGGAGTAAGGGGGCAGTGTCTTGGGAAATAAGATCCACATCTGACGCAAAGTCGTTCAGTAACGTCTACCGTGGAAATTTCGGCACATCCGTTCCTTGCGCAGTTTTCCTGCATCGACACCCGCCCGAGGCGCTAATCAATTCAATCTCTTTTGCACCTCCTGTTGAAGCAGCCATAACAACGCACTGAGGTCAGAAGAGAGCTTAACGTCTTGGAGATGCTGCGCAGAAGGATACAAGTCCGATTACCTTGACAGACCAGAAACGAATAGCTAATTGCCAGCGCCTGTGATCTCCTTGTTGCTTCTAGCGGGCAAAACCAGAAGGTACAATGAAGTTGGTGCGCTGAGTATCTGACGCTGAGAAGGGCCGACTTATTCGGCGCCGAAGGAGCAACCGCCCCAGGAAACTCTCCGGCAAAAGGACCCCGTCAGAAAATAGATCTGAAAAGAGATGCACTTGCGACCCCCGACGGGATAACGTTCTCAGGCAAATCGACAGATGGGGTACCCATTGATGGCTTGAAGAGCTGGAGTGCCCTTCATGTCCACACGATCGTATTAGTCGCCATCTGATCTGCTTGCTCGTTTCCTCTGCGGAAACGGCGGCATAAGGTTGCCCGTAGGTGTCCTTAATCTCTTCAAAATCGGGATTGGCCCGTCTTCTCACACCGTCGGTCCGATGCAAGCAGCCGCTACTTTCGTCCGCGGCCTGCCGGCTATCCAGGAGGAGAATATTGATCGGATTAAAGTTACGTTTTTTGGCTCGCTTGCGTGGACTGGCAAGGGACACGCAAAACGAGCGCCACACAACGAACTGAAAAACATCTCCCTCTGTCACGCGAGAATGATCGGCAACTTTGGAAGACGGCACGAGTACACATTGCCGCAGGAGGCTGCTGTTCACAGAGGTCGAGCGGGCATTCGCGACGAAGTACACATCCGCTTTTCGTTCTACTGATCTCGAAGGCATCCGATCGATGGCTGACGTCAACGAGAGAGTAGAAATGTGACGACTTGTCTCCACAGCATGGATGTTGCGATTATCCTCCGGTGATCGGCCACGGCCGCGGTTCCTAGTTTACTTTCCGGCGCAAAATTCGGCGGCCTTTTGAGGCAGCCAGAATCGCTTGGTGG
>NZ_LLYA01000074.1 GCF_001440415.1 Bradyrhizobium retamae | reverse complement strand
GTGGATCGCCGCGAGCAGGTGCTGGATCCTATGACGGCCTACCAGATCACCTCGATGATGGAATATGTGGTGCAGGCCGGCACCGCGACGGTGGTCAAGGAAGTCGGCAAGCCCATTGCCGGCAAGACCGGCACCACCAACGATGAAAAAGACGCGTGGTTCATCGGCTTTTCGCCGGACCTCGTGGTCGGCATCTATGTCGGCTTCGACAAGCCGCGCAATCTCGGCCGCGGCATGACCGGCGGTCATCTCGCTGCGCCGATCGCCAAGGATTTCCTCAAGCTCGCGCTTGCCGACAAGCCGGCGGTCCCGTTCAAGGTGCCCGCGGGCATCAAGCTGGTTCGCGTCGATGCCAAGAGCGGCATGCGCGTCGGTCCGGGCGAGGGCGGCCGCACCATCCTCGAAGCGTTCAAGCCGGGCACCGCGCCGCCGGACAATTACTCGGTTATCGGCGTTGCCGACATGGACGGCCGGGCGCCGCAGGGATACCCGCAGGGCTACCAGCCTGATAATGCGGGCAACATCATGCGGCCCGGCACCGGCGGACTTTATTGATCCGGGCGAATCGTCGGCAATCTCAGGATGTATCCTTGGACATTGCGTGATACTGGCGTCTGGACCCGGACGGGTCCCGATGGTTGGTATCGCGGCAGGGCGAAATGCCCGAGGTCGAGATAGGCGTCCGAAGATAGCGCAAAGCCTTCGCACGAGGGCAAACGCTGGCTGTTGCCGCGCAAGGGTTGGAACGGAATTTCGGTAATGCGCTTGCTGGTGCGGTTTGTGGGCTTTCTGTTTACTGCCGGCACCGTGGTGTTCCTGGTCGGTGTGGCCGGCGTCGCAGGCGCAATCTGGCATTTCTCCAGGGACTTGCCCGACTATTCGCAGCTTCAGGATTACGAGCCGCCAGTGATGACGCGCATCCATGCGTCGGACGGCGCGCTGCTTGGAGAATACGCCAAGGAACGGCGTCTCTATTTGCCGATCCAGGCGATGCCTAAACTCGTCACCAACGCCTTCCTCGCGGCCGAGGACAAGAATTTTTACGAGCATGGCGGCATGGACTTCACCGGCATGGCGCGCGCGGCCGTGGCGTATGTGCAGAATTTCGGCTCCAACAAGCGTCCGCAGGGTGCGTCGACGATCACCCAGCAGGTCGCGAAGAACTTTCTTCTGACCAACGAGGTCTCCTTCACCCGCAAGATCAAGGAAGCCTTGCTGGCGATGCGCATCGAGCGGGCGTATTCGAAAAATCGCATCCTCGAGCTCTATCTCAACGAAATCTATCTCGGCCTCGGCGCCTACGGCATCGCAGCGGCATCGCTGGTCTATTTCGACAAATCAGTGAACGAGCTGACGGTGGCGGAAGCGGCGTATCTTGCAGCGCTTCCGAAGGCACCGGGCACGTTGCATCCGGTGCGCAACCGCGACCGCTCGATCGAGCGGCGCAACTATGTGATCGATCGGCTCTTGGAAAACGGCTGGATCAAGCAAGCCGACGCCGACAAGGCCAAGGAACCGCTGGTCGTGGCCGGCCGGTCCAACGCCGCGCATACTTTTGCCGGCGAATATTTTGCCGAGGAAGTCCGGCGCGACATCTTCGAGCGCTATGGCGAAAAGAAACTCTATGAAGGCGGCCTGTCGGTCCGTGCCACGCTCGATCCGAAGCTGCAGGTGATGGCGCGCAAGGCGATGGCCGCCGGTCTCGTGAACTTCGACGAGGCCCAGGGTTGGCGCGGACCTTTGAGCAAGCTCGACATCTCCGGCGACTGGGGCGTGAAACTCGCCGACGTCAAATCGCTCTCTGACATCTCGCCCTGGCGGATGGCCGTGGTGCTGGAGACGTCCGATCAGTCGGCGCGGATCGGTTTCCAGCCCGGCCGCGAACTGGGGGGCGCGATCTCCAAGGACCGGCAAACCGGCCTCATCACGCTGGAAGGTGTCAGATGGGCGAGGGCGGTTTCTGTGCCGGCGCGCGGCAAGGCGCCGAGCTCGGTCTCGCAAATTTTGTCGCCAGGCGACGTGATCTATGCCGATCCGCTGATCAAGGACGGTAACCCGGTCGAAGGCCAGTATCGCCTGCGGCAATTGCCTGAAGTGTCCGGCGCCATGGTCGCGATGGATCCGTGGACCGGGCGCGTGCTCGCGATGGTGGGTGGCTTCTCGTTCGACCAGAGCCAGTTCAATCGCGCAACGCAGGCCTATCGTCAGCCGGGATCGACGTTCAAGCCGCTGGTCTATTCGGCGGCGATGGACAATGGGTATACGCCATCGACCATCATGGTCGACGGGCCGATCGAGATCGATCAGGGGCCGGGCGTCGGCGTCTGGCGTCCCGAGAATTTTTCGGTTGGCAGCTACCGGGGTCCTATTACCCTCCGTGAAGCCCTCAAATGGTCGATTAATACCGTGACAGTGCGGTTGGCGCAGGATGTCGGCATGCCCTTGATCGGTGAATATGCCAAACGCTTCGGCGTCTATGATGAATTGCCGAGCTATCTTTCCTATTCGCTCGGCGCCGGTGAAACCACAGTGATGCGGATGGTCACGGCCTATTCGATGCTCGCCAATGGCGGCCGTCGCCTAAAGCCGACCTTGATCGACCGCATTCAGGACCGTTATGGCCGCACCATCTTCAAGCATGACGCGCGCGAGTGCCGCGGCTGCGACGCGCCCGGCGGCTGGAAGAACCAGGCCGAGCCGCAGCTCGTGGATCGCCGCGAGCAGGTGCTGGATCCTATGACGGCCTACCAGATCACCTCGATGATGGAA
>NZ_LLYA01000073.1 GCF_001440415.1 Bradyrhizobium retamae | reverse complement strand
ATGGTCTACATACTCAACCTCCTTCTTCGCGCCGTCATGGCGCACACACCACGGTTCAGCCCAAGAACGTGACGTTCCCCACCGATGCAAAGCTTCTGAACCGGGCGCGCGAGAAGCTGGTGCGGCTGGCGAAGCTTCACGCGGTGCCGTTGCGCCAATCCTATGCGCGGGTGGGCAAGTTCGCCCTGATCCAGCACCAGCGCTATGCCCACGCCAAGCAGTTCAAGCGCGCCAACCGGGCGCTCAAGAAGCTGCGCACCTATCTCGGCCGCGTCATCCGCGATGTCGGCCGCAAGATCGAAGGTAACGGCGGGCTCGAAGCGGCGTTCACAAGGCTGCTGGCGCTGGCGCGGCGCGTGCGCGAGCAGAGGCAGCATCAGCGCGGGCCGAAGGTCTATTCCCTGCACGCGCCGGAGGTCGAATGCATCGGCAAGGGCAAGGCCCATCGGCCTTACGAGTTCGGCGTCAAAGTCTCCGTCGCCACCACGCTCGGCCATGCCAGGGGCGGCCAGTTCGTCACCCATGTGAAGGCGTTGCCCGGCAATCCCTATGACGGTCACACGCTGGCCACCGTGATCCCGGACATGGAGGCGCTGATCGGCAACATCATCGCGCGCCTCCTCGGAGACAAGGGATACCGCGGCCACAACGCGCCGCCCGATTACAGGTTCAGGGTCTTCATCTCCGGCCAGAAGCGAGGGGTGACGCCCAGGATCAAGCGCGAACTGCGCCGCAGGGCCGCCGTCGAGCCCGTCATCGGCCATCTCAAGGCCGAGCACCGCATGGGCCGCAACTATCTCTGGTTCCGCCACGGCGACGCCGCCAACGCCGTCCTCGCCGCCGCCGGCTACAACTTCCGCCGCCTCATCCGATGGCTCATGAATCTCTTGCGCGAAATCCCGAGTGCTCTCTTCCCACCGCCTTTGTTCAATCCGCTCTGAATCGACGTTCTTCACGGACGACTATCAAGCACCCGGTCATAGCGCCAACATCGTTGGCTCGCTGCCCGAACCGCATCGATCGACTCCGAGAGTCGCGGCCGATACACCGTACGAGTTCGGGGCGGAAACAGCGGTTCCAAAGGGTTCCAGATAGCGGTCGGACACTCTCTTGAGCGAAGCGATCCGCCCTCCATCACTGTTGGTATGTTCGCGACACACGATGTTGTCCGAACTTGTCGAACATGATCATGGCCAACCGGCTCGGGCCGGCCCAACCGCGGGCGGCATGGAACGGCGCCGGTCCGCGCCGTCTCGGTCACCTCGCAACGGGCGCGGCACCACTTCCAGTGTCCTCGTCACGCCTTCGCCGAGCTTACGCAGACGGTTGCCACCGCAGCAATCGCCCTCGGCGGATCGATTACCACCCGCTCGCGTGGAAGATGCTCGGCGAAGGTTGGCGCTCGGCGCGTTTGCGCGTAAATCCGCGCCAATCGTCGTCTTGGCCACAATCCGTTCCGCTGCTAGTTCGTCTTCTGTCGCGTCGGCTCCCAGCTCTTCGAACGTCAGCGGTTGGATGTAGTTCCCTCACAACTCAGCGCTGCGTTTGATCTCATCAACGATAAAAAGCGGCCTGTTCTTCGTTCCAAAATAGATGCGACCAATATATTCGCTGATAATGCTCAGCGAGGCAAGTTCGAGGAACGACACGACCAAAAACGAAATCATCAAGCTGCTCCACCCGGGAACCACTTCAAGATAAAGCCAACAGTACAGTGAGTAGACGGAGACCGCGACGATCGCCACTACCAGCAAGGCTGCGCTCGCCGGTGATAGGCGCAATAAGATCGGCGAAAAGGCGAGGAAGGCATCGATCGCAAGACGAATTAGCTTTGACACTGGATATTTCGTTTGGCCGGAAATTCTCTGATCCCTGTCATACAAAAAAGCTACCTGCTTGAAGCCCACGGAGGCCACCATTCCTCGTATGAACCTATCCCGCTCGGGCATCTGCGCTATAAGTTTAACGACTCGGCTCGTCATCAACTTGAAATCGGCCGAGTCGGCAGGAATCGAAAGGCTGCTCGCATGTTTGAGCAAGAGATAAAAGATGTTTGCTGACTTCGTTTTAAACCAGCTCTCGCCAGCGCGTGTCCTCCTCTGGCCGTATACGACGTCTGCGCCTTCGCGCTTCATGACCTCTACCATGGGCGAAAGCAATTCCGGAGCGTCCTGCAAATCCGCGTCGATAACCAGAACCAACTCGCCGGTGGCAGCTGATAGGCCTGCGGTTAGCGCAACTTCTTTTCCGAAATTCCGCGACAGTCTGATGCCGACGATATTCCGCCGGCGCTCGACCTCTAATGAGATTGCCTGCCATGTTCCATCAGCAGAACCGTCATCCACAAGCACAATTTCATGGTCATCGCCGGCTACATCGGATGCGCTCTTCTGACACCTTCTAATGAGCTCGGGGATGCCGTCCTTTTCATCATAGCACGGTACCACAATAGAGACAGACTTTGGTCGGCTTTGCCTTAGCCGGCTCCCGTTGTTGATGACATTTCCACCCAAAGCTATCTCCCGTCAATGCGCCGTATATATAGAAGCGAATCGAGTATTTGTCGCAGCTGTACACCATTCAAGACTGTTTGGCCGCATATCGTCTTCATTATTCGTCATTCTCCTTTCGATGCAGTGCTTCCTATGCGACCAACTAGACGACCGATTCCATGAAACCTCGCTGATGGAGCAGGCTGAATTGGTGGAACGGATGGGCTGTTGGCGGATTCCTCGTTTGCGGTCGGCGAAACGAGGAGCTGTATCATGGCAGGATGGCGG
>NZ_LLYA01000072.1 GCF_001440415.1 Bradyrhizobium retamae | reverse complement strand
ATGGCCGCCGACCCTCCGCCATGAAAAGATTCACAGCCTCGTAGGGTGGGCAAAGGCGCAACGCGCCGTGCCCACCATCTCTCCGGTTCGTTTGCTGAATGGTGGGCACGCTTGTGCTTTGCCCACCCTACAGCTCTTTACTTCTCGACTTTTACCTGAAGTGATAGTTCACGCCGACCTTGATGGTGTGAAAATCGATCGTGCCGGAGTCAAACAGGTCGCCGCCCAGATTGTAGGTCTCGCTGCCGAGGCTGGTGTACATGTATTCGGCCTTGGCCGACCAGTTCGGCGTGAACAGGTATTCGAGGCCGCCGCCGATGGTGTATCCGGTGTGAGACTGGCTATCCGAAAGCGACACGCCGAGCGCGGGCACTGAAATGGAGTCCTTTCTGTTGGCCCACGCAAAACCGCCCTTGGCGTAGACGAGGGCCGCATCCAATGCGAAGCCCGCGCGGCCGGTCACGCTGCCGAACGAGTTGATCTTGAGTTCCTCCGTGGCCAGGACGCCCCCGCCGATGTCTGCGGTGAGGCTGTCCTTGATGCTGGCGCCGGCGGCGTCGACTTCGACACCGAAAACAAACTGACTGCCTGGGAATTGCCAGTTGTAGCCGATGGTGCCGCCGCCGAAGCCGCCGCTGGCATCCCCGCTGTCCCAGCCATAGCCGCCCATCGCGCCGATGTAGAAGCCGGACCAGTTATACGCCGCAACCACCGTCGCCGGGGCGGCCTTGGGATAGGGCCGCGCCCGAAGGTCGGCGGCCGAGGCCGCGCTCGCGACCGAAAGAGCCACACCAGCTAAAAGTAGTCGTTTCATTTTTTGTCCCCTGAAGTTGAACACTCGTATACCCCCCTGCAGGCCCCATAGCGGACCGATTGCACCGGCATGGTGACGTATCGTTTTCGGAAAGCGGGCGCGAACGCGCCCCCAAAGAGCCGTCTGCAAGCGACGTTTGCGCGGATGTGAGAACGTCGTTCGCAGGTTAACCATACGATGCGTATGCCGGCAAAAATTGGACCGAAGCGCGTTCGCTCATTGGCGCGGACAGGTTGCTATTTCGACAGCAGTGCGGCGACGTGTGGTGCAGAACGCTCTCGCGATCTGCGAGAGAGGGGCGCGAATGCGAGCGTGATGACAGGCGGGCGTCGCGTCAGCGCCGCTTTCGAACATGGACGTTGATGTCGAGATCGATCTCGTTGACGCAGGTCTGCGTCGTGCGATGCGAGCGGCCCTCGTGCCAGCGGCCCTCGCGCGTGCGCGCATCGCTGACATTCGCGACCTTCAGGCAACGCCATTGCGGCAGCGGGCCAGAGCTTTCGCCCGCGAATTGCCAGGCCAGTACGACCTCTTCGCCGTGTCTGTTGGTGCCGATGATGTGCGGGCATAGTTCGCGGGCGCGGCCGTCATAGCGGCAGACGACCTGCTGTTCGTCAAGGATGGCATTGCGGAAGAGGGTGTAGGTGGCACTTAGCATCGGGAAGCGTGCGATCTAGGATTGTACGATAGGTCTCTGTATAACCATAACGAACGACTTTGTTTCCCTCGGGCCCCAGCCATGCCTTACAGCCGAAATCGCCCGATCAACCTGCCGGCGCCGTACCTCAAGCGCATCTGGCTTGAGCCTTCGCGCATCACCGACCGCGAAGCCTATCCGTTCTGCCTGCCGTTGCTGCGCGATGATTTCGAGCTGAGCTTCAACCGCGCGATCACCATCATCGTCGGTGAGAACGGTACGGGCAAATCCACCTTGCTCGAAGGCATCGCCGTGCTTGCCGGCTATGACGAAGCCGGCGGCGGCAAGGGATACATGACGGTCGACCACTCATGGGCGTTGGAGAAAATGGGTGGGCAATTGTCGAAAGCGTTGCGGGCGAGCTGGCTGCCTAAAATTACCAATGGCTGGTTTTTCCGCGCCGAAAGCTTTTTCTCCGTTGCCCGATACTTAGACGAGATGGCCCAGAAATATCCGATGGGAGGAGGCCCCCCACCTAACTTCCTCTCCCATTCCCACGGCGAGGGCTTTTTGCGCTTCTTCGAAGAGCGCTGCCAGCGGCAGGGTATCTTCATCTTCGATGAACCGGAGTCCGCGCTGTCGCCCGCGCGCCAGATCGAGTTTCTGAAGCTGATGCGGCGCATGGATCAGATCGGCCATTGCCAGATCATCATGGCCACGCATTCGCCGGTGCTGATGGCGTATCCGAACGCGACGCTGCTGCGGCTGACGAAATATGGGCTGGAGTCCGTGACGGTGCGTGAAACGGACCACTACAAGGTGCTGCGCGAGTTTTGCGACGACCCGGACGGATTCGTGCAGGCGGCAATCGAGGAGTGAAGTCTTGCAGGGTGGGTAGAGCCAACGGGTCCGGCCAGTCGGTCGGCCCGATGGCTCTACCATCCTACACCACTGCAAACTTTGTCGCAGGTTATGCCACCTGTGTTGGGCTCGTTTGTGCTATTATGTCGACCGAACAAGGGAAAACAGGGAGGACGCCATGCCTCATACCCTGGTGCCCAGTGATCGCGTCGAGCGCGTGAGCGTGTACGGGCGCGACGGCACAAAGCTCGGCTCGATCGAGCGGCTGATGCTCGACAAGGTGAGCGGAACGGTTGCCTATGCCGTGATCAAAACAGGAGGGCTGCTCGGCAGCCACCATCATTGTCCGATCCGGTGGGACGCACTCCGATTTGATCCCGCGCGTCAGGCCTACCAATCCGACATAACACTGGAGGACCTGCGCGCGGGCCCGTCCGAGCTCGATGACGACGCCTTCGACTGGGGCGACCGCTCACGCCCGCATCCGCATTATTGGGGGGTGTAGGGACGATCGGAGAGTGAGCCGTAGGGTGGGTAGAGCGAAGCGAAACCCACCATTCTGCTCGTGCGGCAACCCTGATGGGTATCGCTTCGCTCCACCCATCCTACGAGGCTGTGAATCTTTTCATGGCGGAGGGTCGGCGGCCATG
>NZ_LLYA01000071.1 GCF_001440415.1 Bradyrhizobium retamae | reverse complement strand
TCTTTCCCGGCGCTCTGACCATTCCAGCGTGAGATCGGCATTCTTCACGGACGACTATCTCGATTCATCTCAGATGATGCATGCTGGAGCGGCTTGCATTGCCAAAGCTGTCGGCATTCCCCGGTTCCTTCGAGATCAATGGCACACGGCTACTAACGTTAGATTGAGCGCGTAAATGAAGACGATAAGCGATGTTATTCTGGCTCCCGGGAATGGAGCCTTCTTCTATGACGATCAAGCTGCAATACGGGCCGGCGTTGCTCATGATGGTTTTCGCTATCTAGGGACACCCCTGACGCCTGGTTTCACGACTGTCCGTACGCCGTCGCGTTCGCTCAGCATCGGTCTCGTGTTGTCGGACGATATCATCGTGTGGGGCGACATGATGAGCGTACAATATTCAGGTGCCGGCGGGCGCGATCTACTTTTTCAGGTCGACACAATCGAAGCACTCAGTAGATCTGTCGTCATCCCGCGGCTTCTTGCTACCGATGTATCCAACTTTCTCAGCGCCTGTGAACATGTGCTCTCATACCATGAAGGCAAGCGGTTGCCCCTTGCGATCGAATACGGTGTGAGCCAAGCTTTGCTTCGCGCCGCTGCTCATTTTGCCCGGACGACACTTGCCGAAGTGATTTGCTCGGAATTTTGCTTGCCGTTGCCGGAGAGGCCGGTTCCGATCTTCGCCCAAAGTGGAGATTCAAGAGAGGTCAATGTCGACAAGATGATCCTCAAGTCTGTGGATGTGCTTCCACATGGATTAATCAACTCGCGTGAAAAGTTCGGCGCTTCAGGCGAGACGTTTCGTGAGTTCGCAAAATGGGTCGCCCAACGCACGATCGAAATCGGAGAGCCCGGGTATCACCCCGTCCTGCACTTCGACCTTCACGGTTGGATTGGTCTCGAGATCGGCATGGACGCGGAGAAAATTGCCGATTTCATCACGCGGCTTGCAGACGACATCTCCGGTTTTCGTCTTCATATTGAATGCCCGGCAGACTTTGGATCAATGGAGGCTCAGCTGCACGAGTACGCCAAGATCGTCGCGCTTCTTGATCGGCGCGGCACACAAGCCAGGGTTGTTGTCGATGAGAGATGCAATACTCTCGATGACATCCGGCTCTTCGCCAAAGCAAAGGCGGCTCACTTGGTTCAGATCAAGATGCCTGACGTTGGTTCGATCGCCGACACTGCTAGGGCTGTGTTGATCTGCAAGGAAAATGGGATCGGGGCGTATGTGGGTGGAAGCTGCACTGAAACAGACTTGTCAGCGAGGGCCGCGGTCAATATTGCAGTCGCTACACGGGCGGACATGATGCTCGCAAAACCTGGAATGGGCGTCGATGAGGGCATCTCCATCGTCGGGAATGAGCAGAGCAGACTCCTTTCCATTCTCAAGTACCGACGTTCCCACTCGTCCATTCGGAATGCTAAGTCGGCCTGCGCTGACAAAGGTCCTTGAAGGTATAGCCGTTGTTGCTGTCGAGCAGGCGGAAGCAGCGCCGTATGCTTCTTCCCGTCTTGCGGGTGCTGGGGCTCGTGTCATCAAGGTCAAGCGTCCGAGGGCGACTTCGCGCGAAATTATGACAAGCTCGTGCGTGGCCAGAGTGCGTATTTTGTTTAATTTGATCGCAGGAAGGAATCGATCTGCCTCGATCTCACGTCGAGCAAGGTCGTGCAGTTTTCGATGCCATGGTCGCTCAGGCAGATTTTCTAAAACCTGGCAGCATTAGAAAGCTTGGGTTCGGTTCCGCAGATCTTCGCAAGCGCTTTCCCCGGCTGCTAACTTGCGACATCTGAGCATTCGGCGATGACGGCGCCTTGTCGCATCTGAAGGCGTATGACCCATCGTGCAAGCCGAGACCGGGCTTTGCGCCATCACTGCGACACCTCATGGTGCGGCGCGGGTCGGAGGTGCGCGAGACGAGGATTTGGTGTAACAAAGTATCCATCCGAGCTAAGCCGCGGACAGTGGATCACTGATTCCACCGCTTGAGGAGTTCGGGGTCTTCCTTGTGTATCCTGATGAGTTCCATCAGGTTTTCGATGCCGAAGTCGGTGAACGCCATGACGCTGTCGTCACTTATGCCGTAAACCCAGATGACGCCGTCCTCCGGGTCCATTCCGTTGGCCACGTCCCAGAGCCAGTCCTCGTCTTCGCCGAGGTCCTTTGCGACGCGACCGATGGTGAAGACGGAATGAACTTTATTGACGTGCATGGCTACGCCGCCTGAGCGGAGGACGTCGATGTGGGAGACGTCCAATTCCACGGCAGCTACTCGTGCAGGCAGCTCTGCGGCATGTCGGCGATGCGCGCGAAGACATCGGCGAGCCAGGCTTTCGGGTCGATGTTGTTGAGACGCGCCGTCATGATGAGCGTCGCCATCACGGCGGCTCGCTCGGCCCCCCGATCGGAGCCGGCGAACAACCATGCCTTTCTTCCAAGTGCAAAACCGCGCAGGGCGCGCTCCGCGGCATTGTTGGTCAAGCAGATCCTTCCATCATGGACGAACCGGGCGAAGCCATCCCGCCGCTTGAGCAGGTAGTTAATGGGCTTGATCACGTTGGACGAACGCGACAGCGAGGAGCGCTCCGCTTGCAGCCGAGCCTCAAAATCGCTTAGCAGCGGCGCACTTCTCTCTTGACGGATCTGCAGCCGCTGCTCAGCGCTCAACCCGTGGATCTCATGCTCAATCTCGAACAACTGATCGATCCGACGGACCGCTTCCAGTGCGATCGGCGAGATTGCCGTCGCTGAGCGTCCGCGCCGCGCGTTCTTGGCGATGTCCGCCAGTTCAAAGAACGCCCTCCGGCCGTGCGCCCAGCAGAAGGCAGGCGTGGCCGGCGACGCCTTGCGCCCGGGATCGAAGAGAGCATTGAATTCGCTATAGGCGTCGGCCTGCAGGATCCCGGCTAATCGCGAGGTGGCGGTAATGTGAAGGAACGCCGCCGGATGCGGGATTGATACT
>NZ_LLYA01000070.1 GCF_001440415.1 Bradyrhizobium retamae | reverse complement strand
ACCAGCGAGAGCCTGGATACGGTCGACAATCAGTTGGTGCGGTTCGAGCAGGACCCGAGCGACGCGAAGATCCTGGATAACATCTTCCGCCTGGTCCACACCATCAAGGGCACCTGCGGCTTTCTAGGCCTGCCGCGACTGGAAGCACTCGCCCATGCCGGCGAGACCTTGATGGGCAAATTCCGCGACGGCATGCCGGTCAAGGCCGAAGCCGTGACGCTGATCCTGTCGAGCATCGACCGCATCAAGGAGATCCTCGCAGGTCTGGAAGCCACCGAGACCGAGCCCGAGGGCACCGACGAAGACCTGATCGAGAAGCTGCATGCGATGGCCGAAGGCGGCCACCATGCGGCGGAAGCGCAGCCTGAACCCGCGCCCGTCGTCGCCGCACCGCCGGTTGCGCCCGCGATGACCAAGGGCACGCTGGTCGAGCAGGTGCTGGAACGCCCGTTGCGTCCGGGTGAAGTCTCGCTCGACGACCTCGAGCGCGCCTTCCGCGAGACCGCGACCGAAGCCGCCCCGGCACCTGTCGCCAAGGCTGCGCCGGCGCCTGAGGCTAAGGGAGCCAAGGAAACTGCCAAGGAAACTGCCAAGGAAGCGGCCAAGGCAAAGCCGGCCCGCAAGCCGGTTGCCGTGGATGCCGACGGCGAGGTCGCCGACAAGATCGCCAACCAGTCGATCCGCGTCAACGTCGACACCCTCGAACATCTGATGACCATGGTCTCCGAGCTGGTGCTGACCCGCAACCAGCTCCTGGAAATCTCCCGCCGCAACGAGGACACCGAGTTCAAGGTGCCGCTGCAGCGGCTCTCCAACGTCACCGCCGAGCTGCAGGAAGGCGTCATGAAGACGCGGATGCAGCCGATCGGCAACGCCTGGCAGAAGCTGCCGCGCATCGTGCGCGACCTCTCGGGCGAACTCGGCAAGCAGATCGAACTGGAGATGCACGGCGCCGACACCGAGCTCGACCGCCAGGTGCTCGATTTGATCAAGGATCCGTTGACGCACATGGTGCGCAACTCCGCCGACCACGGCCTGGAGACCCCGGCCGAGCGGCTCGCCGCCGGCAAGGGCGAGCAGGGCACCATCAGGCTGTCCGCCTATCACGAGGGCGGCCACATCATCATCTGCATTGCCGATAATGGCCGCGGGCTCAACACCGAGCGGATCAAGGCCAAAGCGCTGCAGAACGGTCTCGTCACCGAGGCTGAACTGGAGAAGATGACCGAAGCCCAGATCCACAAGTTCATCTTCGCGCCGGGCTTCTCCACCGCCGCCGCCGTCACCTCGGTCTCCGGCCGCGGCGTCGGCATGGACGTGGTGCGCACCAATATCGACCAGATCGGCGGCACCATCGACATCAAGAGCGTGGCCGGCGAAGGCTCTTCCGTCACCATCAAGATCCCGCTGACCTTGGCGATCGTCTCGGCCCTGATCGTGGAAGCCGCCGGCGACCGCTTTGCGATCCCGCAATTGTCGGTTGTCGAGCTGGTGCGCGCCCGCGCCAACTCCGAACACCGCATCGAGCGCATCAAGGACACCGCGGTGCTCAGGCTGCGCAACAAGCTCCTGCCGCTGATGCACTTAAAGAAGCTACTCAAGATCGACGACGGCTCGTCCAGCGACCCCGAGAACGGCTTCATCGTGGTGACGCAGGTCGGCAGCCAGACCTTTGGCATCGTGGTCGACGGCGTGTTCCACACCGAAGAAATCGTGGTCAAGCCGATGTCGACCAAGCTGCGGCACATCGACATGTTCTCCGGCAACACCATTTTGGGCGATGGCGCCGTGATCATGATCATCGACCCCAACGGCATTGCGAAAGCGCTCGGCGCCTCCGGCTCCTCGGCCCATGAGATGGCCGACGAGGCCTCGGCGGCGCATGGCTTCGGCAGCGAACAGCTCACCTCGCTGCTGGTGTTCCGCGCCGGCTCCTCGCAGCCCAAGGCGGTGCCGCTCGGCCTCGTCACCCGGCTGGAAGAGATCGCCACCGACAAGATCGAGCTGAGCAACGGCCGCTACATGGTGCAGTACCGCGACCAGCTCATGCCCTTGGTGCAGATGGCCGGGGTCACGGTGCAGACCACCGGCTCGCAGCCGATCCTGGTGTTTGCCGACGACGGCCGCTCGATGGGGCTCGTGGTCGACGAGATCATCGACATCGTCGAGGAGCGGCTGCACATCGAGGTCGCCGGCCAGCAGGACGGCATTTTAGGTTCCGCCGTGATCAAGGGCCAGGCCACCGAGGTGATCGACGTCGGCCACTTCCTGCCGATGGCGTTTGCCGACTGGTTCTCGCGCAAGGAGATGCGGGCCTCCTCGACCGCGCAATCGGTGCTGCTGGTCGATGACTCCGCCTTCTTCCGCAACATGCTGGCGCCGGTCTTGAAGGCCGCCGGCTACAAGGTGCGGGTCGCCGTCAACGCGCAGGAGGGGCTCTCGGCGCTGCGCTCGGGCCAGACCTTCGACGTGGTGCTGACCGACATCGAGATGCCCGACATGAACGGCTTCGAGTTCGCCGAGACGATCCGCGCCGACAACAATCTGGGCATGCTGCCGATCATCGCTTTGTCCTCGCTGGTGTCGCCGGCGGCGATCGAGCGCGGGCGGCAGGCCGGCTTCCACGATTACGTCGCCAAGTTCGACCGTCCCGGCCTGATCGCGGCGCTGAAGGAACAGACCGCCGAGACCCGGCACGCGGCCTAAGCAGGCTTGGCCGGGGCATAAGGAAGTTAGACCATGACAACCAAGACCGAGACCATCGAGGCCACCGTGGCCGAATACGTCACCGCCGTGATCGGCGGGCAATTGTTCGGCCTGCCGATCTCCCGCGTCCAGGACGTGTTCATGCCGGAACGGCTGACGCGGGTGCCGCTGTCCTCCGCCGAGATCGCCGGCGTGCTCAACCTGCGCGGCCGCATCGTCACCGTGGTCGACATGCGCGCCCGGCTCGGCTTGCCGAAGAACGACGACGGCAAGCCCGCCGATGGCGGTCGGCGTCGACCTCAGAGGCGAGTCCTACGGCCTCTTGATCGACCAGATCGGCGAGGTGCTGCGGCTGTCCGACGCAAGCTGCGAGGAAAACCCCGTCAATCTCGACCCCCGCATGGCCAAGCTCGCCGGCGGCGTGCACCGCCTCGA
>NZ_LLYA01000069.1 GCF_001440415.1 Bradyrhizobium retamae | reverse complement strand
CTTATGGGCAAATCCATTAATGGGGAGCTGGCGTGCCGGCATCGGCATTTTTCGGTGAATTGTAGCGATCTTTGTCTCCATAACAGTGCGGTCCTGCGCCTCCATCGGCTCGGCCACTGATGGCTGATCACAAACGGGGACGAACATGTTGGAGACCTACTTCTCGGCGTCGAAGATGCTGGGGTATCTGCGGAGCGGGCCAAGCGGACGATACCTAGACGGTTTCGCAGCCGCGCTTGAGCAGCAGGGCTATAGCGCCGGCACGGCCGTGCGATATTTGCGGGCGGCAGCGCACCTCGGCCATGTCGTGGCCCGGCAAGGGGCAGTGCCGAGCGACATTGATCTGGCGGTGTTCAGCGAGCACTTGCGCACTTGTCGATGTCCGCGCGCCATGGGAGGGCGTCGCAACCACCACACCATTTTCGGCGCCAGGCTCTTTCGCCAGCACCTTGTCGAAATCGGCGTTTGCCGGTCCGCCGCTACCGTATTGCAGCCTGCCGAGCCGTGCCTGGTGGCTCACTTCAAGGTGTGGCTGCGTAAGCACCGGGGGGCGTCTGATTCCACCATCAAGCTCTACGTCCGCGACGCCGCCCACTTGATGGCGGCACTCGGGGACGATCCAGAAAGGTGGGAACCGGCCGCTATTCGCAGTTTTTTCCTGGACCGCGCGAACCATTGCGGCAATGGAACCGTCGAGAAGCTGACGACCAGCCTGCGCGCGTTCTTGCGGTATCTTGCTGTCAAAGGCTGCTGCCGAGCAGGTCTCGCCGATGTCGTTCCTGGCTATGCCCATTGGGGCTTGCCGACTTGCCGCGATATCTGGCGGCGGAGCAGGTGGACCGGCTGATCGCGGCATGCGATGGCGAAGTCGTTGCGCGCCGGCGTGATCGCGCGATCGTCCTGCTCTTGGCGCGCCTCGGGGTGCGGGCCGGCGACGTGGCGCAACTCCGCCTCGAAGACATCGAGTGGGAGACGGGCTCGCTGCGGGTGTCGGGCAAGTCGCGCTACGAGGTGCGACTGCCGCTTCCGCAAGACGTCGGGGATGCGATCGCCGCCTACCTCGCGTGCCGCCCTTCGGTCTGCCCGAGCGATCACGTGTTCCTGCGCAAATTGCGCCGTTTCGACCGTTCCGGAAAGGTGATGGCATCTCGTCGGTGGTGAAACGCCTTATGCAGCGGGCCGGCATCGTGGCGCCAGTCAAGGGGGCGCAAATCTGGCGCTCCGGCGTGCCACTGGATTCGCGATGCTGAATGCGGACTACCTGCTCAAGAGCTTTGCCGCCTTTGCGACCGAACGCGGGCAGACGCATGTCCACACGCAAACCGCAATTGATTGGGCGGCGCGCGGACCGTCTGTCGCGCAACGCGATGCCCGGCTGAAAGCCGTCTGCCGGTTTGTGCGTCATGTCCGGGTTGAAGACGCCCGGCATGAGCTGCCGCCGGTCAATCACTTCGGCGCTCGCAAGACGCGGCGCTCGCCGTATATCTACTCAGCAGTGGAGATCGATCGCCTGATCGAGGCCGCTCTTCGGCTTCGCCCCAAAGGCGGCTTGCGCTCACGGACCTATGCGACATTGATCGCACTGCTCTCAGTCACCGGGTTGAGGATCTCCGAAGCGCTGAAGTTGACGGTCGCCGATGTGACGCGCGACGGCCTGCTGATCCGCGAGACCAAGTTCCGGAAAACCCGCTTGGTGCCGCTGCACGACACGGCAGTAGCGGGCTTGAGGCGCTATCTGGCGCGTCGCCGGCCCCGTTCCGAGGCCGATCCGGTGTTCGTTGACGCGCGTGGTTTGCCGCTGCGCTACATTGCGGTCAAAGAGACCTTCGACAGGCTGGTCGGCAGCGCAGGTATCGTACCGGCGGCGAAGCGTCGCCCGCGTCTACACGATCTGCGGCACACGTTTGCGGTGCGCGCGCTGCAAGGCAGTCCGACGGATCGAAGCCGAAGCGGCGCGCACATGGTGGCACTTGCGACCTACATGGGTCACGTCAACATCTATGCGACCTACTGGTACCTGGAGGCCACCGCCGACCTCATGCGCGACGTCGCCGCGGCCGGTGAAGGGTTCGTCGCCGAAGGGAGGCAATCATGACGCCGATTGCTCCCCTCATTGAAGCGTTCCTTGATGAGACACTCGCCCGCCAGCGGGGCGTCAGTCGGCATACGCGCGACTCCTATGCCCTGAGCTTCCAGTTGCTCTTCATGTTCGCTGCAAAGAGACTGAAGGTGACGCCATCGGCGCTGACGCTGGAGCAACTCGACGCCGGCCTCATCAGCGCCTTCCTGGAGTATCTCGAAGATAAGCGCAAAAACGCGCCGGTGACGCGCAATGTCCGGCTGGCAGCGATCAAGTCCTTCTTCCGCTTCCTCGAATACAGGAAGCCGGCGGCCCTGGAGCATGTCCGCCGCGTCCTGGCGATCCCGTTCAAGAAAACGGATCGGCGTCTGGTCTCTTATCTTCTGCGGGAGGAGCTGCAAGCGGTGCTCGACGCTCCGGATCCCGCCACGCGCGAAGGCATCCGCGACCGGGCCATGCTGCATCTGGCGGTTTGTGCGGGTCTGCGTGTCCGAGCTGACGGGGTTGAAGCTCGAGGACATCGACCTGTCGTCGATGAGCATTCGTGTTCTGGGCAAGGGACGGCGGGAACGGGCGCTCCCCTTGTGGAAGACCACAGCTGCTGCCCTGCGCGCCTGGCTCGCCGTTCGTGGGCGGGTCGCAGCACCCGAGGTGTTCGTCAACGCCCGGGGAGAGCCGTTGAGCCGATGGGGCTTCGCCTATCTGCTCAAACAGCATGCAGCGACCGCCGCTCGAGCGCATCCCGGCCTCGTCAAGAAACGCATCTCACCCCACGTGCTCAGATACATGCGCAATGATCATCCTGCAAGCAACACAGGACATCCGTAAGGTGTCGCTGTGGTTGGGGCACGCCACTCTGACGACCACCGAAATCTACACGCGTGGCGATCCGACAGAGAAGCTTGACGCCATGGAATCGATCGTTCCACCGCATCTGCGGCGCGGCGCGTTCCAGCCGTCCGACAGGCTGATCGCGCTCCTCAAGCGCTCTTCGTAATGGTGAGCCGAATTGGCAGCGGCCGATACAAGAGCGTGATCAAGTCGCCGCCAGCTCCCCATTAATGGATTTGCCCATAAGACAGCT
>NZ_LLYA01000068.1 GCF_001440415.1 Bradyrhizobium retamae | reverse complement strand
CCGTGAGACGGGCGGAGTTATGCGACTGATTTGGGTGAGAACGAAAGCGGAATATCTTTGATTCCCAAGCTTGACACGATTTCTGAAAATCAGAAGTGGTTTGCCCCTCGGCTTATCTTGTCCCAGGTCGTTGCATGATTGCGGCATGATTGCGCTTGCGTGCGCGGCAAATCAGTTCGTCGTCCTGGGCAAGCGAGCAACGCGAGCGCGATCCGGGACCCATACGCCGCGGCGTGGGTAGACGGCCTCCGTCAACAACGCAAACCTGTGGTTATGGGTCCCTGCGCCGAGTGTGCGATTGCGCACGGAGGCAGGGACGACGCGCATCAGTGCCTGAAATGCCTGACGCCGGTGAACACCATGGCGATGCCGTGGTCGTCGGCGGCCTTTATTACTTCTTCATCGCGCATCGAACCGCCGGGCTGGATTACCGCCGTTGCGCCGGCTTCGATGCAGGCCAGCATGCCGTCGGCGAAGGGGAAGAACGCATCGGATGCGACGACGGAGCCTTTGGTCAGCGGTTCAGCGAGCTTCATTTCGGCCGCAGCATCCTGTGCCTTGCGGGCGGCAATACGCGCCGAATCGACCCGGCTCATCTGGCCGGCGCCGATGCCCACAGTGGCGAGATCCTTGGCGTAGATGATGGTGTTCGACTTGACGTGCTTGGCGACGCGGAAGGCGAATTTGAGATCGCGCAGTTCGGCGTCGGTCGGCGCGCGCTTGGTTGCGACTTTGATGTCCATGTCCTCAACCACCGCATTGTCGCGGCTCTGCACCAGCAAGCCGCCGGCAACCGTCTTGGCGGTCAGGCCGACCCTGCGCGGGTCGGGCAGGCCGCCCGCGAGCAACAGGCGCAAATTACGCCTGCTGCCGATGATCGAGATCGCCTCTTCGGTGGCGTCGGGGGCGATGATCACTTCGGTGAAAATGCCGATGATGGCGCGTGCGGCCTCCGCATCCAGCGTGCGGTTGACTGCGATGATGCCGCCATAGGCCGACGTCGAGTCGCAGGCGAGCGCGCGGCGATAGGCGGTGACGAGATCAGGACCCTCCGCAACGCCGCAGGGGTTTGCATGTTTCACGATAACGCAGGCGGCCGTGCGCTTCGGATCGAATTCACCGACGCATTCGTAAGCTGCGTCGGTATCGTTGATGTTGTTGTAGGACAGTTCCTTGCCCTGCAACTGGCGCGCGGTGGAGACGCCGGGCCGCTTGTCGGGTGTCGCATAAAACGCCGCGGTCTGGTGCGGATTCTCGCCATAGCGCAAGGACTGAATCAACCGGCCGCCAAAGGCGCGGAAATCCGGCGCGTTGTCCTTGAGCTGCGTAGCAAACCAGTTCGAGATCGCGGCGTCGTAGGCGGCGGTGCGCGCATAGGCTTTTGCGGCGAGGCGGCGGCGCAACGCGAGCGTCGTTGCGCCCTTGTTGGCGGCGAGTTCGTCGAGCACGGCCTGATAGTCCTGCGCCTCGACGACGACGGCGACGTCGTCGTGATTCTTTGCCGCCGCCCGGATCATCGCGGGCCCGCCGATATCGATATTCTCGATGCAGTCTTCGTAAGCAGCGCCTTTGTCGACGGTCGCCTCGAACGGGTAGAGGTTGACGACGAGCAGATCGATCGGCGCGATGCCGTGCGCCTTCATGGCGTCGGCGTGCTCCTTGTTGTCGCGGATCGCGAGCAGGCCGCCATGCACCTTCGGATGCAGCGTCTTGACCCGGCCGTCCATCATTTCAGGGAAGCCGGTGAGTTCGGAGACATCCCTGACCTTCAACCCCGCGGCGGCGATCGCCTTCGCCGTGCCGCCGGTCGAGACCAGCTCGACGCCATGTCCTGCCAACGCCTGGGCAAATTCGATCAGGCCGGTCTTGTCGGAAACGGACAACAGGGCGCGGGTCACGCGGCGCGGATGGTCGGTCATGGCTGGATTCCTGGCTGTTAAGGCCAGCCCGGTAGCATGGATTGGCCGGTCATGAAACCGCCAGAAGGCGCCAAATCCGGGTGTGGAAATCTGGCCGGGAAGGGCTCAGAGCGGCAATTCCGGCTCGCGCCGCGCAGTGCGCCGGGCGTTGGTGGCGCTTGCCGACGTGCTTGAGCGGACAAAGCTCCAGCGGATCGAGGAGGCGTGGCGGGAATCCTGGCGGATCACGATCTGGGCGGTGCGGCGCGGGCCGTCATTGCCGGCCAGAAACACGCTATCTTCGAGATCGACCTTGTCGTCGAGCGCCTCGAAGGTCCAGACGTCGCGGTTGGGCAATACCAGCATGACGCCGCGCGCATCGCTGAGGCGGCTAGCCTTCACCGCGGGATGAAGATGAAACCGCAGCGCAAAATCGGTCTCCGCGCCCTTGATGCGCGTCCCCGGCGCCGGCGACACGGTGTCCTCGCCGTCGAGCCTTGCGCCGTCATGGGAGATCATCAGCACCCGGCGATGCACGACGCCGAAGCGTGCGAGATAGCCGTCATGCGAGGTGGTCAGGAGATCGCCGTCGCCCACCGTCTCGCGGTAGCTTTCCACGTTGACCGGACCGCTGACGACCGGCGCGCCCTGCAGCAGGCGTTTCATCGCCGACAATTCGACGAACTGGCATGAGGACGCCTCGTGATAGGTCAGGGTCGAATGCGCCGCGGTGCTGCGGGCAAAGGTGCGCCAATTATCCCTGCCGGTCGAGGGCATCCCGCAATTGACCACGATCCGGCTCGACCCCGAAGACAGTTCGAACGAGAGACACCCGGCGTGCGCTTCCTGGCTGACATTCGGCGGCGGCGGCGGGCCGCTATCGATGATGACGGTCGTCGTGCCGGCGTCGAGGCGCTGGAAGCCGGTATGCGGCATGTTCGCCATCGGCACGCCGTGCGTGTCGTCATAGGCGAGCAGCGTCGCCACCAGGTCCGAGGGGGCGTTGCTCATGCCGTTGAACAGCGCGAAGCTGCCATCGCCATGACGGAAGAAGCGCAGCATCGGCATCATGCGGTCGATCGCATTCAACAGCGCGGGCGGCGGCGCGATGTTGCGGGCGGCAAAGGTCTGGCGCAGGGGCAGGAGGTCGCTGAGCAGTTCGACCAGCGCGCCGGGGTTGCGCGAAATATGCCCGCCGTCGGGCTGGATCTGGCGCTGCAATTCGTCGGAAAGCCGTCGCGTCGCGGAGCGGATGTGTCGCGCCTGATTGGCCAGGCACAGCGAGGCGTAGCACAGCGCGATCAGGACCTGCAGCCGCGGCACGCCGTCGGCGATGTCGAGCATCGTGTAGCGAAGATATCGAATTTCGCGGGTCAGCCCGCGCAGATATTTGCGATAGAATTTTCCGTCGGTGTCGCCGAGCACCAGCGGCGCCTGCGACAACAGCGAGATCACGCGGCGCGCCAGCACGTCGGGGCGGCGTTCGAGCGGCCGCTTGCGCGCCGGATTCGAGATCCAGTCGTCGACCAGCGAGCGGGCATTGGCGCGGGTCAGCGCGGTGTCGGCGGCGCGCAGGTGCCGCAGCCAGCCGAAGCCGAGCAGCGCGACTTCCCAATCTTCCGACGGCGGCTCGAGATCGAATATCGAGCGGCCATGGCAGGTGACGATTTTGCCGGCGAACACGAAGCGGCCGGCATAGATTTCCGCGGCGCGGGTGGCGTCGGCGGTGCGCAGATCGTGCGGAGCGATGATCAGCCGGTCGGCGCGGCCCGGCCACAGCCGCGATACCGCCACCGTGACGCCGGTCGCGCGGGCGATCACGGTCCGCGCCGAGCGGCTCATGATAAGCGTCGAGATGCGTCTGCGTTGAGCGACCGACACGCCGTGCCTTGGCTTAAGGAGGGGAGGGGTATTCTGGCGAATCCTTTTAATCCGGAAACGCCGGTAAGACACCATCTTGAAAATCGACGAATCACCCCGAAGGCAGGGTGATTCCGGTCTAAAATCAGGTTTTAACCAGCCGCGCCGCGTAAAATCCATCCAGCCCGCCGAGCCGGGGGTCGTCATGGGGCAAATGGCAGGGAAGGGTGCGTAAATCGCCGCTTGCGGTCACGATTTCGCTGAGGCCTGCGACCTCGTCCACCTCGACCGGGACACGGCGCATGCCCGGTTCGGCAGCGAGCAGGGACGCGACCGCCTGTTCGCCTTCCTCGGGCTCCAGCGAGCAGGTACAATAGACCAGCGTTCCGCCCGGCTTGAGCAGGGCGACCGCCTTTTGCAGCAACCGTTTCTGTAGCGCGGACAGCGCCGCAATGTCGGCTTCCTGACGCAGCCAGGCGACATCGGGGTGTCGGCGGATGGTGCCGGTGGAGGTGCAGGGTGCATCCACCAGCACGCCGTCGTAACCTCCATTGCCGCTGCCTTGCCATTCGGCCGCATCGGTCACGATGTCATCGGCCTGTAGCGAAAGCCGGGCCAGATTGTCGCGCAGCCGCGCCATGCGCGCCGGCGAGCGATCGACCGCGGTGACGCGCGCGCCGGCGTGCGCGAGCTGCGCGGTCTTGCCGCCGGGCGCGGCGCAGAGATCGACGATGCTCTTGCCGGCGCAATCGCCGAACAATCGCGCCGGCAGCGCGGCGGCGGCGTCCTGCACCCACCACTGTCCCTCGGAGAAACCGGGCAGCATGGTCACCGAACCCTGCAGCAGCGTACGCACGGTTCCGGTCGGCAAGGCTTCGCCATGCAGGCGGCTCGCCCATTGCGCCGCGTCCGTCTTCACGGTGATGTCGAGGGACGGCTCGTGGCCGATGGCGCGCGCCATCTCGCACGCGGTGGTCTCGCCATAGGCGCCGATCCAGCGCGTCAACAGCCACGGCGGGACATCAAGCGTCTGCGACTTGACTTCCTCGATCAGTGGCTGTCCCTCGCGGGCGCAGCGGCGCAGCACGGCATTGACGAGGCCGGCATACTTTGCGGCGCGGCGGTCCGATTGCACCAGCCGCACCGAAAGATCGACGGCGGCGTGATCCGGCACGTCCATCCAGAGAATCTGCGCCGCGCCGATCAGAAGCGCGCTCTGTGCCCGCGGCGCATCCGTCGGAATGCCGCGATCGAGCAGGCGCGACAGCAAATGGCCGAGCGTGCCGAGCCGCCGCAGGATCGTCGCCACCAGCCGCCGCATCAGCGCGCGATCGCGATCGGCGAGCGCCTTCAGTCCGGGATGGGCGCCTGCGCCGTCGAGCTGGTCGTCGAGGGTGCGATGCTTGTGCAGCACGCCGTCGAGAATATCAGCTGCGATCCGCCGCGCCGCGAGGCCGGGCACTTCTGAAGGTACTGCGAATCTTGAAGAGGGCATGAAGCAGGAATATCTCGGAAGGCGGAAAGGTTTCGGCTCATGCCAATGAAATGAAACGCTCATTTGGCATGCGAATATGCCAAATGTAAGAATCGCCACAGACAATTTCCCGATTGTGATGTCATCTGTGCGCTCATCCCGTGCTATGGGAGAGCTGCGATGACCGACAATTCTTCATCCCCCGCGCCGGTTGCGGAACGCAAGAAGCTGACGCCCGCAGCCGAGCGCGCGCTTGCCGAGGCCGAAGCGCGCCGCAAGGCCACTGACGCCTGCGCCATGCCGCAGCAGAAGGAATTCCAGGGCCCGAAGGGCCCGGAACCGACCCGCTACGGCGATTGGGAGCGCAAAGGGATCGCTTCGGATTTTTGACCGCACCGGCTCTTGCCGGACGACCCGACTCAGCTCTTAGTCGGGAACATGCCTCCATACGAGAAGATAAATGCTTACCGGACCTCGCGCCGGGGTCCGCGGCGCCGCTGGTTTGCGGCGGCCTTGCCGTGGATGTTCGTGTTTTGCGTGGCGGCGGCGACGACGCTGCCGGTGCGGGATTGGCTACGCCGGTCGTTGCCTGACTTTGCCGACAGCCAGGCGGCGCGCGATGCCGAGATGGTCTGGAAGCACTCTGGAAGTCCTGACATGCGCCATCCCGTCGATGTCATTCGGACCATCGATGGCGACACGTTTGAGGCGCGGGTGTATTTGTCGCCCGGCGTTGAGCCGACCACGCGCGTACGCCTGCGCGGGATCGACGCGCCCGAATTGAAGGCATCGTGCCCTGGTGAATTGCAGATGGCGGAGGCGGCGACCGGTGCGCTGCGCGCGCTGCTCGGCGAAGGCGGCGTCACGATCTTCAACATTGGACCGGACAAATATAGCGGCCGGGTCGTGGCGGAGGCCGCGACCCGGCGCACCGGGAATATTTCGACCGCCATGCTCGCGGCAGGTCATGCACGCGGCTATGGCGGCGGTCATCGCAACGGATGGTGCGCGAACGCGGGCCAGGCACTGCCGAAATGAAAAGGCCGCGCGATCGCGGCGGCCTTTGCGTTCAATTCAATCCGAAGATCAGTGCATGACGGTCACCGTCGTTCCGACCGGCACGCGTTGATAGAGATCGGAGATGTCGTCGTTGAGCATGCGGATACAACCGTAGGACACGAAGCCGCCGACCGAGCCCGGCACGTTGGTGCCGTGAATGGCATACTCGCCGCCGGCCAGCGTCATCGCCGCGACGCCCATCGGGTTGCGCGGCGAGCCGCCGGGAATCACGTCGGGCATATAGGGCTTGTCGCGCCTGACTTCGCTCGGCGGCGACCAGGCCGGGTTGAGATACTTGCCGTCGATCTTTGTGGTGCCCAACCATTGCTTGCCGGCCTTGCCGACGCCGACCGGATAGCGCATGGCGCGGCCGGACTCGAGAATGAGATAGAGACGTCGCTCGCCGGTCTTCACCACGATCGTGCCCGGCGCGTACTCGCCGCTGACATCGACCAGTTCCGGCCTCGCTTGTGCCTGCGACGACATCATAGTGCCCGCAGCCAAGGTGGCGGCCAACGCCACCGCAATCCACTTCGACATTCCCCAGCTCCGCCTTTGCCCGCCCCTCTCGGGGGCCCTCAAATGTCCTTTCAAGCCTTGACGGCCTGCTGTCTCGTCCACGCGTTTTCAGTTTAGTCGCGCGAACTGACCGGCTGGTTTCAACGCCAGCCTTCGAGATTGTTTTCGATGGGGGAACCAAGGGAATGTTCGAATCAAAGTAAATGACCGTAAAACAACACGCAGCGGCGAAAAGCCCAGTGAGGCGGGCTCGCCACTGACAAACGCGTGGGCGATGGGATTGCCGCAAAACTCGGCATTGCCTCGTCCCGGGTCCGGGACGAGATGCTTGCTTCAGCGGCGTGCTACGCCGGTGCGCCCTTCTTGTTCTGCCGGTTCTTCACGAGGTCGTCGACCACGGCGGGGTCGGCGAGCGTCGAGGTGTCGCCGAGGCTGGAGGGTTCATCCTCGGCGATCTTGCGCAGGATGCGGCGCATGATCTTGCCGGAGCGGGTTTTCGGCAGGCCCGGCGCGAACTGGATCTGGTCGGGGGACGCGATCGGGCCGATGTCCTTGCGCACCCAGGCGACCAGCTCTTTCCGCAGCTCCTCGGTCGGCTCGGTACCGGCCATCAACGTCACATAGGCGTAGATGCCCTGGCCCTTGATATCGTGGGGATAGCCGACCACGGCCGCTTCCGACACCTTGGCATGCGCCACCAGCGAGCTCTCGACTTCGGCGGTACCCATGCGGTGGCCCGAGACGTTGATGACGTCGTCGACGCGGCCGGTGATCCAGTAATAGCCGTCGGCATCTCGGCGGCAGCCGTCGCCGGTGAAATACTTGCCCTTGTAGGTTGTGAAATAGGTCTGCTCGAACCGCGCGTGGTCGCCATAGACCGTGCGCATCTGCCCCGGCCAGGATTTGGCGAGGCAGAGATTGCCGGTGCATTCGCCCTCCAGCACTTTGCCGTCGGCGTCGACGATCTCCGGCACCACGCCGAAGAACGGCCGCGTCGCCGAACCCGGCTTGAGTTTTGTCGCGCCCGGCAGTGGCGTGATCAGGATGCCGCCGGTCTCGGTCTGCCACCAGGTGTCGACAATCGGGCAGCGGCCGTCACCAACCACGCGGTGATACCATTCCCATGCTTCCGGATTGATCGGCTCGCCGACCGAGCCGAGCAGGCGCAGGCTCTTGCGCGAGGTCTTCTTCACCGGCTCGTCGCCGCTTTGCATCAGCGCGCGGATCGCGGTCGGCGCGGTGTAGAAGATATTGACGTTGTGCTTGTCGATGACGTTCCAGAAGCGCGAATTGTCCGGATAGTTCGGCACGCCCTCGAACATCAGCGTGGTGGCGCCGTTCGCCAGCGGCCCATAGAGAATGTAGCTGTGGCCGGTAACCCAGCCGACGTCGGCGGTACACCAGTAGATGTCGCCGTCGTGATAGTCGAACACGTATTGATGCGTCATCGCCGCGAACACGAGATAGCCGCCGGTGGTGTGCAGCACGCCCTTGGGCTGACCGGTAGAGCCCGATGTATAGAGGATGAACAGCGGGTCTTCCGCGTGCATGTGCTCGACCGGGCATTCCGTCGTTACCAGCTTGGCCACTTCGTGGTACCAGAAATCGCGCGTCGGATTCATGTCGACCGGTGCGCCGGTGCGCTTCACGACGACAACCCAATCGACGCCACCCGCTTTCTCGATCGCCGCGTCGACATTTGCTTTCAGCGGCACCTTCTTGCCGCCGCGCAGTCCCTCGTCTGCGGTGATGACGACCTTGGACCGGCAATCGGTGATGCGTTGGGCGAGGCTATCCGGTGAGAAGCCGGCGAACACCACGGAATGAATGGCGCCGATGCGCGCGCAGGCCAACATCGCGTAGGCGGCTTCCGGGATCATCGGCAGATAGATCGTGACGCGGTCGCCCTTCTTGACGTTTCGCGTGCGCAGGATGTTGGCCATCTTGCAGACTTCGTCGTGCAACTGGCGATAGGTGATGTGCTTGGACTGCGAGGGATCGTCGCCCTCCCAGATGATGGCGGTCTGGTTGCCGCGCTTGTCGAGATGCCGGTCGATGCAGTTCCAGGCGGCGTTCAGAACGCCATCCTCGAACCATTTGATCGAGATGTTGCCGGGGGCGTAGGAGACGTTTTCGACCTTGTGGAAGGGCTTGATCCAGTCGATGCGCTTGGCCTGTTCGGCCCAGAAACCATTGGGGTCCGAGACCGAGCGGGCGTACATTTCGCGGTACTTGGCGTCATCGACGTAGGCACGTTTGGCCCAATCGGCGGATACGTCGTAAATCTTCTCGGACATCTTTATCCTCCCACTCATTGCGGCCGGATGCTCGGCGGCCACAAATCGTCCCTGATTGTTGCAGCGATTATGCGTCGCGGGACGATGCCCGGACAAGGCGGAACGTCTGCGACCTTGGTCGGCCAGCCGGTTCCCGGCCTTGTCGCGGATCAAAGTCTGAGTATTTTTCGCGGGTCCCGCTCAGGGCAAATCAACGTTATCGGCCGAATGGCTCCCAATATTGGTATCTAATAACCGTCAATGACGGATTCGGGACTCGCAAACTGGTTCGTTACCTCCTAAATGGCCTCCCCGGGGCCGGAGGCCTCCCGGAACAAGCCATAACAAACGGCATTACCGGCGAAACAGGCGGAGCAAGGCGACAACGGACATGATGGATCAGCAGAATTTCGAGGCTACGCGGCCCGTTTCCGCCGATCCTGCCGTCGCATTGGCCGAAGCGCTCGGGCAACTGCCGAAGGAACCTGCCAAATCGTCCGCGGCAAAGCCGCGCATTATCACCGTCGAAGCGCTGGCAGAAGAACTTGGCCTCAAACTCGGCGATCAAAACGGCCTGACCATCCGCCGCATCAAGCGCGGAAAAAGCTATTCATTCATTCGCGCCAATGGCACGCAGATCCGTCACGCCGGAACGATCCGGCGCCTGCATTCGATGGCGGTGCCGCCGGCCTATCGCGACGTTCGCTATTCGGCCGATCCGAATTCGCATCTGCAGGCGGTCGGCTTTGATGCCGCTGGCCGGTTGCAATACCGCTACCACGCCGATTGGGAAAAGGTCCGCGAGCACCGCAAGGCGCATCGCCTCGCCAAACTGGTCGCGGCGCTGCCCAAGATCCGGCGGAAGGTCTCTGCGTATCTGTCGGGCGAGGAGCCGACGCGGGAGTTTGCGCTCTCGGCCGTGATCGAGTTGATCGCGCGTACCGCGATCCGTCCCGGCAACGAGTCATATGCTCGTCTCAACGGCACCCGCGGCGCCACCACGCTGCTGAAATCGAACGTCACGCTGGAAGACGATTGCCTCGTCCTGACTTTCAAGGCCAAGGGCGGCAAGGCCGTGCGCAAGGAATGCGACGCCGCCAAGCTGGTGCGCGCCATCGGCATCCTGCGCACCGTGCCGGGCAAGCGCATGTTCCAGTACCGCGACAGGTCTGGCGTCGTGCGCGCAGCCTCGACCACGGCCGTGAACGGGTTCCTGCGCGAGATCGCCGGCATCAAGATTTCGCTGAAGGATTTCCGCACGCTGATGGCATCGGCCGTGGTGCTGGAATCATTGTCGCGAATTTCACCGGCGGCGAGCGCCCGCGGCCGCAAGAAGCAGGTGCTCGAAGCGGTGCGCGCGGCGGCCGACGAACTCTCGAACACGCCGGCGATCTGCCGCAAGAGCTACGTCCACGACACCATCGTCACCGCGTTCGAAGACGGCATCCTCGAGCGCTTTGCCGCGACGATGAAAGGCTACCGCACGCAGGCGAAACGCGAGGCCCTGCTGGCGCAGGTGGTGACCGCGGCGGCGGCCGCGTAAACCGTAGCTCTTGTGGGCAAAGCGAAGCGTGCCCACCGTCTTTCCACGAGCTGTGTTCTTGAATGGTGGGCACGCTGCGCTTTGCCCACCCTACCAATGGCGCGCGCTACAGCCCGCCCATCTTGCAGACCAGCTTCCACTCTTCCGCCGTGACCGGCTGCACCGACAGCCGCGAATATTTCACCAGCGCCATGTCGGCGAGCTTCTTGTCAGCCTTGATCGCGGCCATCGTCACCGGCGTCTTCAACGGCTTGTCGGCCTTGATGTCGACGCAGACGAATTTGCCGGTCTTGTCGGTCGGATCGGGATAGGCTTCCTTGATGACTTCCGCGATGCCGACGATCTCCTTGCCCTCGTTGGAATGATAGAAGAAGGCTTTGTCGCCCTTCTTCATGTTCACCAGATTCTGCCGCGCGGTGAAATTGCGCACGCCAGTCCAGGCTTCGCCTTTTGCTCCCTTTGCGACCTGCTGGTCCCATGACCAGGCCGACGGTTCAGATTTCACCAGCCAGTACGCCATCGTCATTCCTCCGCCTTGAACGGCCGCGTCAGCAGGCCTTCGATCGCTGCGTCGATCGTCGCCTTGCCGCCGAGGATCGCCGCGACCGCATTTGATACCGGCATATCGACGTTTTGCGAAGCCGCCAGCTCGATCAAGACCGGCGCGGTGAACTCACCTTCGGCGAGTTTGTCACGGTTCGGCGGCTCGCCGCGCCCAAGCGCTATGCCAAATGCCAAATTGCGGGACTGCGGACTGGAGCAGCTCAGGATCAGATCGCCGAGACCCGACAGGCCCGCCAGCGTTTCGCTGCGCGCGCCGCAGGCGCGGCCGAGGCGAGCGAGTTCGCTGAAGCCGCGCGTGGTCAGTGCGGCCAGCGCCGAGGCACCGAGCTGACGGCCGACGACGATCCCGGCTGCGATCGCCAGCACGTTCTTGGCCGCGCCGCCGATCTCGACGCCGCGAACATCCGTGGTGTGATAGGGCCGGAAGGTTGATGAGCCCAGCGCCTGCACCAGACGGCTCGCCAGCTTTTCGTCCCTTGCCGCAAGCGTCACGGCGGTCGGAAGGCCTCGCGCGACGTCGTCGGCGAAGTTCGGTCCCGACAGGATCGCCGGGATTGCTTCCGGTATGGTCTCGGCAATGATCTCGGTCATGAAGCGGTGGGTGCCGCGCTCGATGCCCTTGGCACAGGCGACGACGGGTGTCTTTGGCTTGAGGTGCGGCGCTAGCGTCGCCGCGGCTTCGCGCAAACTTTGCGCAGGCGTCGCAAGCAGGACGATGTCCGTGCGTGCCGCGGCAGCGATGTCGGCCGTGACGCCGATACTGCTGTCGAGGCTCACGCCGGGTAGTTTTGGATTGTTTCGCGTCGTCTGCATCTGCGCGGCGCTTTCGGCGCTTCGCGCATAGAGCACGACTTTGCGGCCGGCGCGCACCGCGGCGCAGGCGAGCGCGGTGCCATAGGCGCCACCGCCGATCACCGCGACGGATTTGAAGGACGTCATGTCAGAATCCAGCGCGGGTGTTGGCGAAGCCGGCCGGCGCGGTTGCGTTGGCGTCGAGCAGCCAGCGCGCGCGCGGCGGCGCATCCATCGTATCGGTCAATCCCAGCGCCATCCGCTCCGCGCCGGCCCAGGCGATCATGGCGCCGTTATCGGTGCAGAGCGCAGGCGGCGGAATGATCAGCGTGGTCTGCGCCTTCGAGGCGACATCCTGCAGCGCCCCGCGAATAGCATGATTGGCGGCGACGCCACCGGCGGCGACCAACGCGCGGGGCGGGCCGAATTGCTCGTGAAACAATCGCAAGCCGACGCTCAGCCGATCTGCGGTCGATTCCAGCACCGCGGCCTGAAAACTGGCGCAGAGGTCGCTGACATCCTGCGGCTCCAGCGGCGCCAGGCGGTTGGCCTCATTACGAACCGCCGTCTTCAATCCCGACAGCGAGAAATTCGCATCCTGCCGGCCGAGCATCGGCCGCGGAAAGGCGAAACGTTTGGCGTCGCCACTTCCCGCCGCGCGCTCGACCTCAGGGCCGCCCGGATAGGGCAGCGACAACATCTTTGCGACCTTGTCGAAGGCTTCCCCCATCGCGTCGTCGACGGTGGTGCCGAGCCGCACATATTTGCCGACGCCGACCACGGCGACGATCTGGGTGTGACCGCCGGAGGCGAGAAACAGGCAATAGGGAAAGGCGAGCGCGCAAGTGAGCCGCGGCGTCAGCGCGTGCGCTTCGAGATGATTGACCGCGATCAGCGGCGTGTCATGCACCATCGCAATGGCCTTGGCGGTGGTGAGGCCGACAATCACGCCGCCGATCAGGCCGGGACCCGCGGCGGCCGCCACCGCCGACAATTGCGCGAAGCCCACATTGGCGTCCTTCATGGCCTGGCCGACGATGCCGTCGAGCAGGTCGACATGGGCGCGCGCCGCGATCTCCGGCACCACGCCGCCGAAACGGGCGTGTTCCGAGGTCTGCGAGCGCACGATATTGGACAAAATCTTTCCGCTGCCGTCGCGCTGGCGCTCGACCACGGCGGCTGCGGTTTCATCGCAGGTGGTCTCGATACCCAACACCAGCATCGGCTTGTCGTTGTCCAATTTGAACCCTTGCGCTATCGCCAAAAACAACGCTTCCGTAACCGGGTAGCATTACGAGGTCACAACGTGCAATCGCCTGCGCGTACCGAAACCGGTTTGGCGGAGATCTGAAATATGGCCGTTCTCGTGACGCGACCAAGTCCGGATGATGAGATGACGGCGAAGGCCCTCCGCGCGCGGGGGTTCGACGTGCTGCGCGCGCCGATGCTGCGGTTCGAGCCGGTGCCGTTCCAGGACGATGCGGACGCGACCTATGGCGCCGTTATCGTCACCAGCGCCAACGCGCTGCGCGCCATCTCGCCCCATCTTGCCGACGGCCAGCTTCTCAACCTGCCACTGTTCGCGGTCGGAGAAAATACCGCAGCGGCGGCCCGCGATGCGGGGTTTGGCGACGTGATCGCCTCCAAGGGCGACGCCGGCGCGTTGCGCGATCTGGTGCTGGCGAACGCGAAATCGAAGCAACTGAAGAAGGCGAGCCCGATCCTGTACCTTGCCGGCGCCGATCTCGCGCGCGACCTCGCCGGTGAACTCGGCGAGAAGGGTTTTACGGTGGTGACGCATACCACGTACCGGATGGTGCCCGTGCCCAACCTGCCGCGGGAAATATGTGACGCTTTCGTGGCGCATGAGGTCGAGGCCGTGCTGCATTACTCGCGGCGCAGCGCGCGTGCGTTTCTGGAGGCGGCGCGCTTCGGCGGCGTCGAAATCTCGGCATTGGCGCTGCCGCAGTGTTGCATTTCGGCAGGCGTCGCCGCGGTGTTGCGGGACGCCGGCGCGACCCAGGTCACGACGGCGGTTTCACCGGATGAAAACGCCCTGTTCGAGGCGCTGGACCGGGCGTTGCAGGCTCGATCGGGTCCTAATCTTTAAGTCTGAGCATGGTCTTATCGGAAAACCGGTGCCGCCACGGCCGGATCATGCTCTAAGACGTCTCGATTCTGCTAAGTTCCGGCATCTAACCACCTTAAGGGAACCGCTGTGATGGTCGACAACAGGCCCGAAGACACTGGATCGTTGCCCGAATCGGGTCGGCCGAAGCGTGAGCCGCCGACCATCGATCTCGATGCCTCTGAAGTGTCGAGCGAGACCAAGAGTTCTGGCGAGGCGCCATCCGAGCCTGAGGCTGAACCCGCGCCCGAGATCGCCCAAGCGCCGGTTGAGGAGGCTCCAGTTGAGGAGTCACGGATTGCGGAGCCGCGGTCCCGGCCCGTGTCGCCTTGGATCGTCGCGCCGGTTTCCGGCGCGGTCGCGGCGGCGCTGGTGATCGGCGTCGGCTGGATGCTGGGCTGGCCCGCGATTCAGCCGGCCTCCGTATCGCAGACCGCGCAGCTCAACGCCGCCGCCATCGACGGTTTGACCGCGCAAATCGCCGGCCTCGAATCCAAGGTGGGCAAACCCGTGGCCGATCCGGCCGCGGCCGCGCGCACTGACGCACTTGAAAAATCGGTCGCGACGCTGCGCGGGGAGCTCGCCACGGCGCGCGCGCAAGGCGAGAAGCTGGCATCTGCCATCAACGAGGTGAAGTCGACGCCGCGTGGCGACGGCACCGCGTCGCCTGATCTCGCCGCTTTCGCGGAACGCATCGCTAAGGTCGAGAGCCAGATGCGGGCGCAGAGCGCCGAGATCGCGCAGCAAGGCAGCAAGCTTGCCGACACGACAGCCGAAGCCAAACCTGCGGATGATATGCCGCTGCGCCGTGTGGTATCGGCAGCACTGCTCGATGTGCTGGTCAGAATCGGCGATCCCTATCCGACGGCGCTCGCCGCAGCCAAGGCGCTGGCACCAAATCCCGAAGCGCTGAAGCCGCTCGATGAATTTGCGGAGAAGGGCGTGCCGAACGCCGGCAAGCTGAGCACGGAACTGTTGGCGCTGGTGCCAAAGCTGTTGCCGGCCCAACAGAGCGCCGACACCACCGGCACCGGCATCTTCGACCGTCTGCAGGCGGGCGCTGCCAAACTGGTCAAGATCGAACGCACCGATACCGCCGGCACGGACCGCGGCGCCGTGGTGGCGCGGATCACGGCGGCTGCGCTGCGCAATGATTTCAACGAGGCGCGGCGGGAATTGAAGACACTGGAGCCGGCCGATCGCGCCGCGGCGCAATCATGGCTTGAGGCGGCCGATGCGCGCGACGCCGCGCTGGCCGCATCCCGTCAATTTGCGACTGAGGCCATGGCTGTGCTCGCCAAACCGGCGCAATAAGGATTTCAATGGTCCGGATCATTCTGTTTCTGCTGTTGATCGCGCTCGGTGCAGCCGGCGCGGCCTGGATTGCCGAGCAGACCGGCAATGTCGTGCTGTCTTGGGGCGGCTATCGCGTGCAGACCACGCTGCCGGTGTTCGTGCTGGCGCTCGGCATCGTCATCGTTGCGGCGATGATGCTGTGGGCGATCCTGCGCGGCCTGTGGCGCACGCCGCAACGGATCCGCCGCAACCAGCGCGAACGTCGTCAGGCCCGCGGCCGGCATGCGATCACGCAAGGCCTGCTCGCGATCGGCCATGGCGATTCCACGGCTGCCCGCATTCACGCGGACGCCGCGCGAAAGCACGCGGCGCATGATCCGCTGGCCCTGCTGCTGCACGCGCAATCGGCGCAGCTCGACGGCGACCGCGAAGGCGCGCAGCGCGCCTTCCGCGCCATGGCCGAGCGTGAAGACACGCGGCTGTTGGGCCTGCGCGGCCTGTTCATCGAGGCGCAGCGCGCCGACGATCCGGTCGCCGCCGTCATGCTCGCCGAGGAAGCGCTGAAGCTGTCGCCGTCGTCGTCATGGGCATCGCACGCCGTGCTCGGCTTCTGCTGCGCCAAGGGCGACTGGGCCGGTGCGCTAAAAATTCTCGACAACAATCAATCGGCCGGGCTGATCGACAAGGCGACCTATCGCCGGCAGCGCGGCGTGCTGCTCACCGCACGCGCGCTCGAACTCGAAAAGGTCGATCGCGACCTGGCGCGCGAGAGCGCGATGGAAGCGGTCAAGCTGGCGCCGACGCTGGTACCCGCCGCCGTGCTGGCGAGCAAGTTCGAGAGCGAAGCGCACCAGGTGCGGCGCTCGATGCGGCTTGTCGAGACGGCGTGGCTGGCGCAGCCGCATCCGGATCTGGCCGATGCCTATGCCCATGTGAAGCTCGGGGATTCCGCGCGCCAACGGCTGGTGCGGGTCGAGACGCTGGCGGCGAAGACGCCCGGCCATATCGAGGGCGCGCTGGCGATTGCGCGCGCCGCGATCGACGCGTCTGAGTTCACCAAGGCACGCGAGGCGCTGGCGCCCTTCATCGCTCAGCCGACGCAGCGCGTCGCGCTGTTGATGGCCGAGATCGAGCGCACCGAGCACGGCGATAGTGGCCGCGCGCGCGCATGGACTTTGCGCGCGGTGCGCGCGCTGCACGATCCGGCCTGGACTGCGGACGGCTATGTCAGCGATCGCTGGCGGCCGGTCTCCCCCGTCACCGGGCGGCTCGATGCCTTCCAGTGGCAGACGCCGGTCGCGGCGCTGCCGTCCGACAAGGCGAGCACGATCGAATCCTCCCCGTTCGAGGAAGCCATGCTGGCGACGCCGCGCCGTGCCGTGGTGATTGCGCCGCCTGAAGCCGCGGACGAGCAGCCTGCCGAGCCCACTGCTCCCGTCACGCCCGAACCGCCTGCGGCACCGGCCGCGCAGGACAATGTGCCGCCACCTGCGGCCGCCGCCGAAGTGCCTCCCGCCGAGGCCACTCGCCACGAAGCGGCCACCATTCTTCCGACGCAAGAGCCGGCCCCGCCGAAGCCGGCCGAACCGGCACCAAGCCAGCCGGCCCCGTTGTTCCGTTCGCGGCAGGATATTCCAAAGACGGTCCCAGCCCCGATTCCCGCCGTAATCCCCCTCATTCGAGCCCCGGACGACCCCGGCATCGATGAGGACGGCCCGGCGGACGAATTCGCGGAACAACTCGCCCCGCCCAAGGCCCAGGCCGGCGGCTGGCGGGGATTTTTGTCACGCTGGGGCGGCAGCTAGCGTTTCGGGGCTAGCGTTTTTCTTGCCAATCGGGGCGCTGCCCGATATCAGGTGCGGGCGTTCGCGGCTAACGCCCGGACGCCGCTTCGGTCCGCCGCAATAGCTCAGTTGGTAGAGCACGTCATTCGTAATGACGGGGTCACAGGTTCGAGTCCTGTTTGCGGCACCACGCTTTTCCGAAAGTTTCCTGAATTCGTCAGCACGCACGGTCACGGCTGCGTTTGCGTGACTTGTCTCACATAAGCACCGCCCTGCCCGGCCTAGTCTCTGCCTCGACCTCAAGGGGAGACATCAACATGCGTAAGCTCATTCTCATCGCAGGATTCGTTCTGGCATCCACTGCTGCTCAGGCTGGGGATCGGAGCTTGTCGCTGGGTGGCATCGAGCGGGCGTCCGCGAAGGCTGTCGATGCACCGAAAACCGCCGAAGTCCCGCAGCCGGAACCGCCGAAATATGTCGAGCGGCCGGCGATCGAGCCCAAAGCTGAGACACCGAAGGCCGAGACTCTGAAGGCCGAGACACCGAAGGCCGAGGCGCCCAGACTGGCAGCAAAGGTTCAACAGCCGGCCGCTGAGCGGTCGAGAGCCGAGCGCGGAAGGCCCGTTGCTCGAAGAACGGCCTTAATGTCCAAGAGCATGAAACCGCGCCGCAGGCACCACTGGATTGAAGCGCGCATCGTCCGCGAGCTGCATCGCCACGGCATCTACTGGTAAACATTGCCAAAGCAAAACGCGCCCCTCGGGATTACTCCGAGGGGCGCGTTTTGCGTGACGCTTGAGCCTGTCGGCTTACTGCGAAACCGTCTGCACCACGCTGCCGATCGGACGGCTGGCAACGGCCGGCATCTTCTGGTCCTTGACCAGCATCGCGTCGTATTCGGGCAGGGTTTCGAGCTGCTGCTTGGCCTTCATCTGCACGACCCTGTAGCCGCCGGCTTTCAGGCGGCGCAGCAGCGTCGGCAAGGCCTGCGCCGTGCTCTTCTGCAGGTCGTGCATCAGGATCACGCCCTTGCCTTGCTTGTCGAGCTTGGTCATGACGTTCTGGATCACCTGGTCGGGTCCGGAAGACCTGAAGTCGTTCGAATCGACATCAACTGAAAACATCGAGATGTTGCGCGAGGCGAGATAGCCAAGCGCCGGCTGTGTGTGCGCGAGTCCCGGGAAGCGGAAGAACGGCGCGGGCGCCGTCCCCAGCGCCATCTTCACCGCGCTAAAGCCCTTCTCGATCTCTTCCTTGACCTGCGCTTCGGTCAGTTTCTTGCTGTCGAGATGGGCGTGCGACCAGGTATGCGAGCCGATGGTGTGCCCGGCGGCCGCGACCTGCTTGAGAATCTCGGGATGATACGTCGTGTGCTTGCCGACCGGGAAGAACAAGGCCTTGGTGCATTCATCCGATAGCGCCTTGAGCACGGCGGGCGTGGTCGGCCACGGGCCGTCGTCGAAGGTCAGCACGACCTCTTTCTCGGTCAGGAAGTCGAACTGCTTGTATTGCAGGAAGCCGAAGCCGGGGCCGCCGGTGGTGTCGATCACGACGGTGCGGCTGACGCCGAGTGCGTCGGGATTGGCGCAGGCCGATCGCATCGGCTGGGCTGCGGGCATGGGCGCGGGGGCAGGGGCCGGCTTCGAGAGCGAGGCCGTGGTCTCGACGTCGTCCCTCAGTGCGGGCCTGGCTGCGGCGGGCGCCGGCTCGGCCGCACGGGCGGCAACGGTTTGGGGTGCAGCCGCGTCGGTCCGCGGCGAGGAGGTCCAGAACCAAACGCCGGTTATCACCAGCGCCGTCACTACACTGGCCAGCATCAGGCCCAACGCATTACGCATCGCTACTCTTTCCACATACTCGGGATACACACGCAACGGGCCATTAATGCCAACAATGTCTTAACGTCTCGCGAACAACCGCCGGTTAGGCGAAGGAGATGAGAGGCTTATCTTCGAGTGAGGTCAGTCACAGTCGCCCCGCGGTTCCGGGCGCATGCTCCTGCCATCAACAACGGGCTCGCCTGCCGAGCCAACAGGAGCCGACAATGACCGCAATGTTGTTCAATGCCGTTCGCAAGATCAGTCCAGTGCTGGCCTTGACGATCTCTTTCGCCGCCGCGTCGTCGACCGCGAGCTTCGCCTTCACCTCTGAGCAGCAGCAGATGTGCACCGGCGACGCATTCCGCCTCTGCAGCTCGGAAATCCCGAATATTCCGAAGATCACCGCCTGCATGATCAAGCATCGCGCCGACCTGAGCGCGGGCTGCCGCACCGTGATGGATCGCGATCTCGCGGCGAAGAAGGGCAAGCTCGCCGCGCAATAGTTGGCCCACCGGCTCCCGGGAACGCTTGCGGCGATGCGACGCAGGCGTTTTTCGTTTCGCGGCGTTCACAACGCGAACGGGCAATTCACCGTTCACAAATGCGTGCGGCCGGGATTTTGGCGCACTGGATTCCCGTTTGACGCGTTTTCCCGACGCGGACCGGTTCCAACCTCGCCAGAAAACGCTATAGAGCGCGCTGATCGCGTTTCCCGGCTACGAAGGCATAACAAATGACCAAGATCCTTTTCGTCATTCCCCTGATCCTGATGGCCTCAAGCGTGTCGGCACAAACACAAAAAAGAGAGGGGCATGACGAGTGCGCGCGCGACGTCTCGCGGTATTGCCGGGCGCAGATGCAGGATGGTGATCAGGTCATTCTGGCCTGCCTGAAGCAGAACCGCTCACGGATCAGCAAGGCCTGCCAGCGGAAGCTAGCGAGCGTCGGGCAGTAAAGGCTGCGCAGCCCTTGCGGCTTATCCCGTGCCGTTCCCGTTGGTGCGGAGCGATTGATAGAAGTCGTAAGTCAACAGCGCCATCACCAACACGCAGATGATGATCAGCGGCACCGCCTTGATCCACCAGAGCATGATGCCGAGAAACGCGCAGACGCCGGCAACGCCGATCAGTCCGGTGATGAAATTCGTCATCTGTCGCTCCTTGTTTTCGCGCGACGCGCACTGGTCTTGGCACTGGTTTTGGCAGGCGCGGCTCTGTCGCGGCCGCCTTTTCCGAGAGTTTTGATTAGCCAGTTGGCTGTCCGCAGGAGCCGCGCATCGTTGCCGCGGCGTCCGATCAACTGAACGCCAATGGGCAGGCCGCTTTCCGATTGCAGCAGCGGCAGCGTCACCGCCGGCGTGCCGAGATAGGTCCACGTCGAGCAGAACACGGGGTTGCCGGTACTGTCGAGGCCGCGCGGCGCCGGGCCCGGTGCAGACGGGGTCAGAATCGCGTCGTATTCGTCAAACACGCTGTCGAGCGCCGCGTTGAGCGGTGCGCTGCTGGCCAAGGCGCGCGTGTAGTCGACGGCCGCCACCATGCGGCCGCGCTCGATCAGCGCGCGCAATACCTGGCTCAAGGATCCGACGCCCTGCTCGAAATCGGGATGCAGGTTGTGCGCCATCTCCACTTCCATGATGGTGCGGTGCATGTCGATGGCGCGCTCGAAACTCGGGCCGATCTCGACTTCGGAAACGTGCTCGCCGAGCGCTTCCGCCAGTTCGGCAAACGCCTCCGTTGTCACCTGCTCAACATGCTTCCACGCGGGCGAGCGCACGAAGGCGAACCGCGGCGGCAATGGCGGCTCGCTTGCCGCCATTTCGACAAAGGGGGGAGAGGCAAGGGGGCGCGTATCCGGATCTTCCTCGTCGAAACCTGCAAGCGTCTGTGCCAGCAGTGCTGCATCGTCGACCGAGCGCGCAAACACGCCGACATGATCGAGTGCCCGCGATAGCAGTAGCGCGCCGCTGCGTGGAATGAGACCGTGTGTCGGCTTGAAGCCAACCACCCCGCAGAAGGCGGCAGGTCGGATCACGGACCCGTTGGTCTGGGAGCCGATGGCGCCCGGCACCATCAGCGCCGCAACGGCCGCGGCGGAGCCCGACGACGATCCGCCCGGCGTGTGAGCCGGGTTGTGCGGATTTCGGGTCTTGCCGGGATTGAAATAGGCATACTCGGTCGTCACCGTCTTGCCGAGGATCACGGCCCCTGCCGCACGCAGGCGCGCCACCGCCGCCGCATCGCGGCGCGGCGTGCGTCCGGCCCACAGGCTTGATCCGAACTCCGTCGGCATGTCGCCCGTATCGAAGATATCCTTGATGCCCAGCGGCACGCCATGCAACGGGCCTGTGGCCTTGCCCTGCTTGCGACGGTCGTCGGCGGCCTCGGCCTGCCGCATCGCATAGTCGCGATCGAGGAAAGCCCACGCCTCGATGTCGCGATCGGCCTCGTCGATGCGTTTCAAGCAGTCGGCGACAAGCTCCACTGAGCTGAACCGGCCATCGCGGATGCCGGCCGCCGCTTCCGCAAGCCCGAGCGCATTGAGACTCATGCGCGTCCTTTCAGCGGTTTACCCAACCTGCTCACCGCGATCCATAGAGGTAGTTGGGCAACCACAACGTAATTTCCGGGAAGATGTAGACCAGCGCCATGGTGAGGAAGACCAGGCCGACAAAGGGGAGCGCGCCGGAGAAGATGTCGGTGAGTTTCACCTCCGGCGGCGCCACGCCCTTCAGATAGAAGGCGGCCATCGCAACAGGCGGCGTATTGAACGCGGTCTGCGTGTTCAGTGCGACCAGGATGCCGAAGAAGATCGGATCGATGCCGTAGTTGGGAAGCAGGGGCAGGAAGATCGGTACGAAGATGATGATGATCTCGGTCCATTCCAGCGGCCAGCCGAGCAGAAAGATGATCACCTGGGTCAATATCAGGAACTGGACCGGCGACAGGTTCATCGAGGCGAAGAATTGCTCGACCACGGTCTGTCCGCCAAGGACGGCGAACACCGCGGAAAACGTCCACGATCCGATGAAGAGGTAGCAGACCATCGCAGTGGCGCGCACCGTCAGATATACCGATTCCTTCATCATCGTGTAATTGAGCGAACGATAGGCGGCCGCCAGAACGATGCTCATGAGGGCACCTACCGCGGCCGCCTCGGACGGCGTCGCCAGGCCAAACAGGATCGCGCCAAGCACCGAAACGATGAGCAGCGCCAGCGGCAGGAATGACGTGGCGAGCGCCCAGATCACCGTCGCGATCGGCACGTTGGTCTGCTCGGGCGGCAGCTTCGGTGCGAGCGCGGGATTGATGATCGCGCGCCCCATTGCATAGACGATGTAAAACATAGCCAGCATGAACCCTGGAAAGAAGGCGGCCGCATAGAGCTTGACCGCCGAAACGCCGGCGGTCGCCGCATAGACGATCAGGAGAATGCTCGGCGGAATCAGGATACCAAGACAGCCGCCGGCGCAGACCACGCCTGCCGACAGCTTGGTGTCGTAGCCGGCCCGCAGCATGGCGGGCAAAGCCAGCAGCCCCATCAGCGTGACAACGGCGCCGACGATGCCGGTGGCGGTGGCGAACATTGCGCAAGTGATCAGGGTCGCCACCGCAAGCGCGCCCGGCACGTTCTTCATCGACAGTTGCAGGGAGTAGAACAGGCGGTCGAGAATGTTCGCACGTTCGATCAAATAGCCCATGAACAGGAACAGCGGAACTGCGACCAGCACGTCGCTGGACGTGACCTCGAACGTTTTCTGCACCAGAAGCGTGAAGATGCGGTTCTGGAAGAACTCCTGACCGGGCGTGTAGTAGGCGTAGTAGCCGAACGAGACGCCCATCGCCATCAGCGTGAAGGCAATCGGGAAGCCGAGCATGATGATGAAGATGAACAGGCCCAGCATCAGCATGCCGAGTTGGGGATCGGTCATGCGCCTGCTCCCCTCTCGCTCTGCTGCGCGGCCGCCTGCTGCTGCTGACGTTCGCGAATGATGAGGCTCTCGGTCTCCTCCACGTCGTGCAGGCGCTGCGGCCATTGGCCGGTACGGATGCACAGCACGCAGCGGATGATTTCAGCGAAGCCTTGCAGAAACAGAAGCAGGCCTGTGATCGGGATCAACGCCTTGAGCGGAAACACCGGCACGCCAGCTGGACTGAAGATGCTGACTTCGCGGAAGCGCACCGACATATCGGCATAATTCCAGCCCGAATACATCAAGGCCGCAATCGCCGGCAGGAAGAACAGAATGTAGAGAACGAGGTCCATGGTCGCCTGGGTGCGCGGCGACCACAGCCGGTAGACCACGTCGGCGCGCACATGACCATTGCGCGAGAGCGTATACGCCCCGGCCATCAGGAACATCGCGCCATAGGTGATGTAGCTGATGTCGAATGCCCAGGTGGTCGGCGCCCGCAGCACGTAGCGCATGAACACCTCGTAACTGACGCCGAGCGTGAGGACGAGGATCAGCCAGGCGAACGCCTTGCCGACCCAGGTGCTGAGTTCGTCGATGAAAAAAAGAAACTTCCTCATGCGAGCTGAACTCGCGGCAAGTCGCACATCCGGATGTCCCCAGTTCCTGGCTGGGCGGCGCGTCAACCGCGCCACCCTTTATTCATACCGTAGCGCCGATAACGCGCCGGGAGTTCGTCAGACCTTGAGCACGCCCGGGAAGTGATGCTCGAAGGCGCCACGGTAATCCGTCGCGTTGGTCATATTGTAGTAAACCACGCGGCGCACCCATGCCTTCTGCGAGTCCATCACCTTCTTCATGAATGGATCCGACCCGAGCTGGGCGATCAAGCCATCCCATGCCTTGATCTGCGCATCGAACACGGACTTCGGCGTCCGCTGAACGTTGACCTTGTCCTTGTTGATCAGTTCCTGGAGGTCCTTGGAGTAATAGTCCATCCCCTTCCATTCGTTGGCGGAGGAAACCGCCTCTGCAGCATACTGCAGGATCGCCTTCTGCTCGGCCGGCAGCGCATTATACTTCGTGCGGTTGAACATGATCTCGAAGTATTCCGTCGCCTGATGGTGGCTGCCCAACATGTAGTTCTTGGCGACGTCCTGCGCGCCGAAGCGCCTGTCCGATGTCGGGTTGTTGAACTCGAATCCGTCGATCACGCCGCGCTCCATGGCCGGCACGATTTCCCCGCCCGGAAGCTGCGCGACAGAGGCGCCCATCACCTGGAACAAGTCGGCGGCGAGACCCACGGTGCGGTACTTGAGTCCCTTCAGGTCGGCGTCGCTATTGATCGGCTTTTTGAACCAGCCGAGCGGCTGGGTCGGCATCGGCATCGCGAAGAAGCTCTTGATGTTGACCTTCATGATCTGGGTCTGGAGTTCTTCGAACAGCTCCTTGCCACCGCCGTTGTGAATCCAGCCGAGGCCTTCGTTGGCATTAAAGCCGAACACAGGCCCGGTGCCGAACAGCGATGCTGCCTTGTGCTTGCCGTACCAGTAGACTGTCACCGTATGGGCCGCGTCGATCTGGCCGCCATGCACGCCGTCGAATACCTGGAACGGGTGCACGACTGAGCCGCCCACCAGATAGTCGATGCGCAACCGGCCGCCCGCCATCTCGTTGACGCGCTTCACATAATCTTCGGCCATCTCGTTGAAGACGTCGGCCTTGCCCCACGAGCCCTGCATCTTCAGGGTCGCCGTCTGCGCCCGGCTGACTTGTGGCATCGCAATCGCCGCACCGCCGGCGGCCGCGGCCGTCAGGAAACGGCGCCGCGTCGTTTTTGTATCGCTACGCTTGCTCATGAGCTCCTCCCGGTTGAGATGTCGCCCGCTGTCGCCGCAGGCTTGTTTGTCTCAGCGGCAAGTCAAAGGCTTGCGCGGCATTTTGGCAAGCGGGAAGTGCGTGGACTCCTTACGAATCGCTCAAGTGGCAGGGCAACGTTGTCATTTCGCAGGCGCGAAGCAGGACCTGTTCTCGCTCGGCGGGGCGAATGCGCATCGGCGTCTTGCACTTTAGTCGCAGAAAATTGGTGGCGCGCCGTCGGCAGTACGCTGAATCAAGTTGGGCTGATTTTATTCCCGCGCCATTCTGCGCCCAATAGCCGCGCCGCGTCGCCCTTATCGATGGATCAGGTGCTGCTGCCGGCTGCGGTCGCAACCACCGGCAAGACCTCGTTGGCGGCGCGGTCGGGGGTATCTTCCTTCCAGCGGACCGAGCCGAACGGCCGCTCCAGCATGCGGCGGACGCGGATCGGCTCCGGCCCGAGGTGAAAGTCGATCGCGCGCTGGTGCAGGGCGCGCTCGGACTGCGTCGCACGGTTACGCTGGCGCAGATAATCGAGCCAGGTCGGGCAATGGTAGCGCTCGGTCCATAATTCGGGGTCGCCGATGTCGCGCGCGATCGACCAGCCATAGGCGCCGTTGCGCTGGCGGCTGAGCTGCACTTCCTGCATCACATTGTGAAACGCGCGCGCGTTATCCTGCGCGACGCGATATTCGATCTCGACCACCAGCGGTCCGCTGCGCCCCGTGAGCGACAGCCGCACCTCGGGATCGGCAAGCAGTTCGGTGGCATCCTCGTTGCGCGCGCCGACCGGCGGCATGCGCAGCCAGATGCCGAGCAGGGGCGAGACCAGCATCAGGCCAGCCGAGACCAATAGCGCGATCTCCACGCCGGCGAGGTCGGTGAGGTATCCCCAGCCCCAGCTTCCGACCGCAATGCCGCCGGCGATCGACGCCTGGAAAGCCGCCAGCGAGCGGCCCGCAACCCAGCGCGGCGCTGAAAGCTGCACGCCGATATTGAACAGGGCGACCGCCAGCATCCACACCGCGCCAGCGAGCACGAGCGCAATCGCCGTCAGGACTGCGTTGGTGCTCAGGGCGACCGCCGCGATCGCGCCGGCCATCGATATCGCGCAGGCGCGTACCGCGGCCTCGCCGCTCATGCGCCGCCGCACCTCGCCGATATTCAGCGCGCCGAAGACCGCGCCCATGCCGAAGGCCCCGAGCATGATGCCGTAGGTTTGCGCGCCGCCATGCAGGAGATCGCGGGCGACCAGCGGCATCAGCGCCGAGACCGAGCCGCCAATGATGCCGGTGACCAGCGTGCGCGTCAGCACGATCTTGATCGACGGCGAATTGGTGATGTAGCGCACGCCGGAGACCATCGCGCGGTTGAGCCGTTCGCGCGGCAGGCGCGACGGCTCGTTGGCGCGATTCCACAGAAACATCACCACCATCAGCGGCAGATACAGCACCGCATTGACGGCAAACGCGGCCACGGCGCCTGCTGTGGCGACCACGATGCCGCCGATCGCCGGACCGAAGCTGCGCGCAATGTTGTAGCTGATGCCGTTGAGTGCGACCGCCGCCGGCAGTGTCTCCGCCGGCACCTGCTCGGTCACCGAGGCCTGCCAGGCCGGCCCGAACAGCGCCATGCCGCTGCCGACGACGAAGCAGAGTGCCAAGAGGATATTCGGCGTAACGAGGCCGAGCCACGCCAGCACGGTGAGCGCGGTTGCGCCGACAAATGCGATGCCGAGCGAGACCAGCGCGACGATGCGGCGGTCGTGCATATCGGCGATGGCGCCGGCGGGCATCGAGATCAGCATGATCGGCAGCATCAGCGCGGTCTGCACCAGCGCGACCTTGTCGGCCGAAGCAGTCATCTGCGTCATCGCCCAGGCCGCGCCGACGCCCTGGATCAGAATCCCCAGGTTGGAAACGAGGCTGGCGAGCCAGATGCGCCGGAACACCGCGTGCCGCAACGGCGCTGCGATGCCATCTGTCGCAAGTCGCGAGCGTTTCGGCTGGTCGGTCATGATCGGTTCCGTTGGCGTTCTGTCACCGGCTTGATTCCGTTCGAATGTAAAGTGATGCCTGCGAAAGCCCCGACCTGTCCAGTCGAAGCAGCACTATCGGCGGTGCTATCGCACAGCTAAGGTATTGAAAAGCAACGGAAGGTTTCGGAATGCGGCTGTCGCGGCGGTTGATTCTCAAGAGCGCGGGAGCGTTGCCTTTGCTGGCGGGCGGTCTTCCGCTCCTCGGTCTGCAGGCGCGGGCGCAGACCGCACCGGCGGCGGTCCCACCGATCCTGTTCGTGCATGGCAATGGCGACCATGCGGCACTCTGGATCACGACGCTGTGGCGAATGGAATCGAATGGCGTGCCACGCGAGCGAATGCTGGCGATCAGTTTTACCGATCCTCTGGCGCGCACCGATGACAAGGTGCAGCAACCGAACCGCTCCTCGACCGAAGACCAGCGCCGCGAGCTCGGCGAGGCCGTCAAGGAATTGCAGCGTCGCACCGGCGCGGCGCGCATCGCCCTTGTCGGTAATTCGCGTGGCGGCTATTCGATCCGCAATTACATCAGAAATGGCGGCGGAGCTGATGTGAGCCACGCCGTGCTGTGCGGCGTTCCCAATCACGGAATCTATGATTGGGATGACGGCATCAATAACGAATTCAACGGCCGCGGCCCGTTCTTGCGCGGCTTGAACGAGGGCGACAGCGAGGCGACGCCGGGCACGGCGTTTCTCACTTTGCGCAGCGACGGCAACGACAAATATGCACAACCCGACGGGCGCTTCGTCGGCAAGCCGGGCATGCCAACCGGCGTCACATCGGACGGCCCGGCGCTGAAGGGCGCGACCAATCTGGTGCTCGGCGCGCTCGATCATCGCGAGGTCGCGTTTCATCCGCGCGCGTTTCGCGAGATCTACAAATTTATCGCTGGCGTAGAGCCGTCACGCATCGAGATCGCGCCGGAAGCGGAAGTCAGACTGAGCGGGCTTGTGACGGGTACGCCGGGCGGCGTCGTCACCAACCGTCCGGTCTCTGGCGCGACGGTCGAAATCTATCGGGTCTCTCCCGAGACCGGCGAACGGACCGGCGGTCCGATCCATGCTTCGCAGACCGGCGCCGACGGCCGCTGGGGGCCGGCGCAGGTCGAGGCTACCTGGTTTCTCGAAATCGAGCTGACGTCAGCGGGTTCGCCGACCACCCATTTCTACCGCTCACCGTTTCCGCGCTCCTCCGAGATTGTGCATCTGCGTTCCGCGCGCCCGCTTGGGCCGGCCGATGCCGGCGCGGGTGCCGTGGTCCTGATGTCGCGCCCGCGGGGCTATTTTGGGCTGCCGCGGGACGTGGTGCTGATCGACGGCAAGGAGCCCAGGGACGTGAAATCCGGCGTGCCGACCGATTCGGTCACGACCTTGCGGCTTTCGGCCAGCGAAGCCGGTCGGCCGGTGGTAGCCCTGTTCAATCAAGAGCGGATCGTGGCGCGAGCCTGGCCGGCCTCCGAGAACCGGATTGCGGTTGCCGAACTGACTTATTAGCTGTTTCCTGACAGGAGCGCCTTTGTGGCGCCCGGATCGAATACATAGTTGCTGCCGTAGCCCGCATGAGCCAACGGGTCGCTCGAATGCGCGCCCGATGACAGGCTCCGCGATATGCGAGGGGCGTTGGTCCCTACGAGAGTGGTGCCGATGAGCATAGCCGAAGTCTACGACATGACGGTTGCGCGCGCACCGCTGGTGCCGCCGAGCCCGCCGCGGGCACCCGACGACATGACGGTGTTCGGGCGGATGAAGGCGATCCGAGAAAGCCCGATCGGTAGCTGGGGCCAGCGGGCCTATGAGGAAGATATCGTCCAGGGCCGCTTCTTCGGCCGCAGCACGTTCATTCTCAACGCGCCGGATGCGATCAAGCATGTGCTGGTCGACAATTATGAAAATTATACGCGCACGCCAGCCGGCATCCGGGTGTTGCGTCCGATCCTCGGCGAAGGTCTTTTGATCGCGGAAGGGCGCGCGTGGAAGCATCAGCGCCGCACGCTGGCGCCGGCATTCACGCCGCGCGCGGTGATGCCGCTCATTCCGCACATGCTGGCGGCGATCGACCAGACGGTCGCCAAGCTGAGAGGCGCCAACAATGGACACGTCGACCTGCGCGAGGCGATGCAGCGGATGGCGCTCGAGATCGCCGGCCGCACCATGTTCTCGTTCGGGATGGATCGCCATGGCGCCGCCTTGCGCGATTTCGTGATGGAATATGGCGAGCGGCTGGCGCGCCCGCATTTTCTGGACTTGCTGTTGCCGCTGAGCTGGCCAAGCCCGCAGGACATTGCGCGCGGCCGCTTCCGCAAGCGCTGGACTGCATTCGTCGGCATGCTGATGGCCGAACGCCGCGCCGCCGGCAAGCAGAAGGGCGCGCCGGCACGCGATCTGTTCGACCTGATGGGCGACGCGCGCGATCCGGAAACCGGCGAAGCCTTCTCCGACGAACAACTCGGCGATCAAGTCGCGACCATGATTCTCGCCGGCCATGAGACGACGGCGACCGCACTGTTCTGGGCACTCTATCTCCTGGCGCTCGATCCTGCCACGCAGGAGCAGGTGGCGAGCGAAGTACAGACCGCGTCCGTCAACGGCGCGTCCGATATCGAGCGGCTGAAATTCACCCGCGCGGTGATCGACGAAACGATGCGGCTCTATCCGCCAGCGTTCCTGATCGCCCGCGCGGCGATCGGGCCGGATACCATCGCGGGTCTGCCGGTCAAGAAGAAGGACGTCATCCTGATCGCGCCGTGGCTGTTGCATCGGCACGAAAAACTGTGGCGCGATCCGAGCGCGTTCATCCCGTCCCGCTTCATGACGGGAACGCCGCCCGACCGCTTCGCCTATCTGCCGTTCGGCGTCGGCGCCCGCGTTTGCATCGGCGCGCATTTCGCGCTGGTCGAGGCGACGCTGGCGCTGGCGAAGATGATCGGCGCGTTTCGCGTCACGCTGGTCGACAATGATCCGGTGATGCCGATCGGCGTGGTGACGACGCAGCCCGACCGTTCGCCGATGTTTGCCATCACGCCTCGGTAGTCTTTTCTTGATCGGCCGATTGCCGGACCACGCGAAGAAAATGCGTCAGAGAAGGAAGCGCATCTTGCGCAGCCCCTTCGGGAGCGTCATCTAGGTTATCACCATGAGCGATACCCAGGCCCAGTTCGCAGTCTTGAAGCAGACCGCCGATCCCGCGGTGGTCGACGCCATCACGCAACTGATCGCCAAGGGCGAAGACCGCGAGCTCAACCGGATCAACCTGTTGGATTTCGCTGCGCGCTACGGGCTCGACGAGGAAAAGGTCATCTCGGCCTTCCTGCATTCGGCGCGGCTCGGGCTGTTCGATCTCACCTGGAATGTGCTGTGCCCCGGCTGCGGTGGCGTGCTCGGCGCGCACAACACTCTGAAATCGCTGCGGCACGACGATTACAATTGCGCGCTATGCGCCCAAGGTTACGAGGCATCGGTCGACGACCGCGTCGAGGTCGCTTTCACGGTCAGCCCGCGCGTCAGGCGCATTGCGGCACACGATCCCAACACGCTGCCGATCTGGGAATATAACCGCCAGATGTTCTGGAGCTCGGGGATGGACCTGAGCGAGGAATCGATCAAGCGGCTCATCGATGAAGTCTCGCTCGAAGCCATCGAGTTGCCGGCGGGCGAGAAGGCGGTGCTGTCGCTGCAACTGCCCAATCAGTTCGTCATCGTGTTCGAGCCGGTGACGCATTCGGCGCATTTCTTTGATGTCCAGGGCGAACCGACCCGCGAACGGCAACAGTTTTCGATCGTCTTCAACAAGCTGCACGCGCCTACGGGCTCGACGGTGATGCGCCCGGGACCGCTACGGCTATCGCTCGAAAACCAGACTGACCACCGGGTGCTGCCCGCGGTCTGGGTCGCCAACGACACGCTCCATGAACTGCTTGGCAAACGCAAGCCGATCCTGACCGCCAAGCGGATGCTGTCCAACCAGACTTTTCGCGACGTCTTCAAGGCGGATAACCTCAACGTCGATCAGCGCCTCAAGATCACCTCGCTGACCTTCCTGTTCACGGACCTCAAGGGCTCCACCGCGCTCTATGAGCGGGTCGGCGATCTCGCCGCCTTCGACCTGGTGCGCGCGCATTTCCACGCGCTGCTTGAAATCATCGCCTCGGAGAAGGGCGCGGTCGTGAAGACGATCGGCGATGCCGTGATGGCGACCTTCATCAGGCCGGAACATGCGATCGTCGCGGGCCTGCGCATGCGGGCGGCGATGGCAGTCCTGAATGCCGAGCGCGGCCGGGAGGACCTGATCATCAAGATCGGCATCCACGAAGGCCCGTGCCTGGCGGTCATGCTGAACGAGCGGCAGGACTATTTCGGCCAGACCGTCAACATCGCCTCACGGGTGCAGAGCTTGTCGACCTCGCAGGAAATCCACATCACCGGACCTGTGATCGAATCGCCCGCAGTCGCCACGATCCTGGCGAAGCAGGCGATCCGGCCGATCCAGAAGGAAGCGGCGCTGCGCGGCATCGCCGACAAGGTTATGGTGTACGAGATACCTTAGACAGCGCTATTCGATCACGATCTCGCCGGTCATGCCGAGCTCGGCGTGGGTCTTGCCGTCGCTGGTCTTGATGTCGCAGCGCAGATCGTTGACGTGGCCGGCTGCGACCGGCACCAGCCACCATTCGGCGGATTGTCCCGGATAGACCTCGATCTCGCGAATGGCGCCCTTGAATTCGGCGAGTGTAACGGTCTTGCCGTTCTGCTGCTGCGTCACCTGCGCCTTGCGCGTGAACACCATCTGCGAGAACGCATGCGAGGTGAAGTAGTGCGGATCGTTGCTCGAATTGCGCAGGATCAGCTTGTAGAGCTTGCCGGTTTCGAGCTTGAGTTGCTTCGGCGCGAATTCGTGTTTGCCGGGCGAGCCGAGATCGACCGTCACCTCGATCGGCGTCTGTCGCGACAGGTCACCTGCCGCAAGCGCTGCTCCGGAAGCGATTCCCAACACAACGGCAGCGCCAAGTGCGAAGCGCAAGGAGGCCATGGTCGTTTCCTTCTTTGAAAATAGCCTGCTGAAACAAGGAGTTCTTCCCTAATGCAAATGCGAATGATTTGCAATTGAATATCGGCCGACTGCCTGCGGCGAATCGCGCAGCCGGCCGTTGGCCGATAGGCGGTGTCTTGCCGAAGCGGCAAGACTACATGCCTTGAACCGGTCCCCCTCCCAACAGAAAAGCGAAGGCGCGCCGTTGTTTTAGGCGCTGCCCAGGCTTCACGCAGATGTTTCCGTCACACCCAACGTGACGCCGATTTAATCTGCACGCCTTGTCAGCCACCGATCGCGCGGATTGCGAAGGCCAGGTCTTCGACCCATATTCGCTCGACAGCTTCTTCGAATTTGCAGGTAGATTAATGCTCGACGGACTGCGCCAATTCATTGCCGATATCGTCGCTCCCAACGCGGATCAGGATTTCGCGTTCGACGATACCGGGTATCTTCTCGCGGCGACTGCACTACTGGTCCATGTCGTCTCGCTTGACGGCGAGCCGAGCGTGATCGAGAAGCGCAAATTACACAGTTTGATCGAAAGCCGCTTCAAGCTCGATCGCGGGACGGCGGATCATTTGATCGCGTCGGCGACGCGGGCCGAAGGCGATGCGGTCGATCTCTATCGTTTCACCAGCGTCATCATGCGTTCGGTGAACGAAGAGGGCCGGCTTCGCATCATCGAGATGATGTGGGAACTGGTATACGCGGACGGCCAGGTCAGCGAATTCGAGGATAACGTCGTCTGGCGCGCAGCCGACCTGCTCGGCATTTCCTCGCGCGACCGGATCGACCTCAAGCATCGGGTGGCCGAGCGGCAGCCGGTCTCGTCTGCAGGTGCGCCGAAGGCCGAAGACGCAGCAATGTGACAATGCGCGGCGCAGCCACGCATCATTGCAGATGACGAAACTTTGATGTGCGCCGCAACCGGCTGCGCCAGCGCGCGATAAGCCTGAAAACATAGGGACTTCAGCGCGTGGAGCACACAGGCCGGCATGGCGCCATGTTTGGGGGATGGCTTGCGCCACACCGCGCGCCTATGCTCTCGTTCTCGTGCTGGCGGCATAACCCTGATTTGATTTTTAAGAGAATTCAATCGTGACCGAGCGTGTGACGCTGATTACTGGTGCATCGGCGGGCATAGGCACCGAGCTGGCGCGCGTTTTTGCATCGAAGGGTCATCGCGTAGCGCTGGTGGCGCGGCGCGCTGATCGCCTGGAAGCGTTGGCGGCGGAAATCAAGGCGGCCGGCGGCGCGGCGCCGATCGTCATTCCCTGCGACCTTGCGCAACCCGACTGCGGCGACAGGATTGCCGAGGCCTTGACCGCCTCCGGCGTGGAGGTTGAATACCTCGTCAACAACGCCGGATTTGGCGTGTTTGGCAGAGCGATCCAGCGCGATCGGTCCAACCAGCTTGAGATAATCGCCGTCAATATCCGCGCGCTGACTGACCTGTCACTGCGGTTTTCCGATCACCTGATCCGCAATCGCGGCGGCCTTCTCAACGTCGGCTCGATTGCGGGCTTTCTGCCGGGGCCGGGAATGGCGGTCTATTACGCGTCCAAGGCCTATGTGCTGTCGTTCACCGAAGCCATGCGCGCAGAACTGGCGCCACATGGCGTGCGCGTGACGGTGTTGTGTCCGGGACCCGTGCCCTCGGAATTTCAGGCGCGCGCCGGATTCAGACCCGGCTATGATTCGTCGATCCTCAATATGTCGTCGGCCGATGTCGCGCAGCAGGCCTACAGCGGCCTCATGGCGAACAAACGGGCAGTGTTGCCGGGCCTCGGCATCAAGATTGTGCCGTTCATGCTCCGGCTGGTTCCGCGCTCCTTTGTCCTCGGGGCGATCGGCCGCTTCCAGCTCCGCCAGCGCTGAAGAAACCCCAGTTTTTTCCGGTGTTCTTGCCCGTTCGCACCGCGGGTCGGGGCGCTGACCGCATCTGGCCCGCGGTTTGCTTACAATTTTGGATGTGTGCGTGAACTCACCCGAAATTAACAGTCACTTAGGTATGGTTTCGATTCGAGGCACCTGAGCAACGTCGATGTCGTTCCGCTCGAGCAAAAAAGACGACAACATCGTGCCCTTTCCGGGCAGAGGGGCGCTGGCTGCGCCTGACGCCGCATCCCTGTCACCGGTTCTGATCGTTCTCCACCAGGAAAGCTCGACGCCCGGCCGGGTCGGCAACGCGCTGCGCGCGCTCGGCTATCCCCTCGATATCAGGCGTCCGCGGTTCGGCGACCCGTTGCCTAAAACATTGGCCCAGCATGCCGGCGCGGTCATCTTCGGCGGCCCGATGAGCGCCAACGACTCCGAGGAGTATGTCCGCCGTGAGATCGACTGGATCGAAATTCCCTTGCGCGAGCGGCGGCCGTTTCTCGGCATCTGCCTGGGCGCCCAGATGCTTGCCAAACAATTGGGCGCGCCGGTCGCGCCGCATCATGAAGGCAGGGTCGAGGTCGGTTACTATCCGATCCGCCCAACCGCTGCCGGTCACGCGCTCTGTTCGGACTGGCCGGAGCGCGTCTACCATTGGCACGGCGAAGGATTCCAACTGCCTGACGGCGCCGAACTGCTTGCCGAAGGCGATGACTTTCCGGTGCAGGCGTTTCGGCACGGCCACGCGTTCGGCTTCCAGTTTCATCCCGACGTCACCTACGCCATGATGCATCGCTGGACCACGCGCGGATGCGTGCGGATGGATTCGCCAGGCGCGCAGCCGCGTCACCTTCACTTCGAAGGCCGCGCCGTGCACGACGTCGTCGAACGGGCGTGGCTGAAGAATTTCATTGCAGGCTGGATCGTGCGCGCGCCGCAGGCGGCTCTGCTGGAAGCGGCCGAATAGCCGCCACGCGGAATTTGCCCGCGCGTCCGAACGTCTTTCAAAAACCGCTGATGTGATAGGGTCGCGCTCCTGAGCCCGCACGGCAATGACAAGAACGACAGGGAGACCCGCGGTGACCTATCAGCATATTCTCTTCGAGGTGAGCGACAAGATCGCGACCATCACGCTCAATCGCCCCGACCGCATGAACGCATGGACCGCGACCATGGAGCGCGAAGTGCGCCATGCAATGGAGGCGGCCAGCGCCGACGACAATGTCCGCGTCATCGTGCTCACCGGCGCCGGCCGTGCCTTCTGCGCAGGTGCCGACATGGAGGCGTTGCAGGCCATCGACCCCAGCGAGATCAGGCGCGGCGAGAACATCCCGCCCTTCGACATGAACCGCCGGGCGGACTGGCAGACGCGCTACGCCTATTATCCGGCGATCCCAAAACCCGTGATCGGCATGCTCAACGGCGCTACCGCCGGCATCGGCCTGGTCCACGCGCTCTATTGCGACCTGCGCTTCGCCGCCGACAATACCGTCTTCACCACCTCGTTTGCGCGCCGCGGGCTGATCGCCGAGCACGGCATTAGCTGGATGCTGCCACGCATCGTCGGCCACGCCAATGCGCTGGACTTGCTGATGTCGGCGCGACGGGTTTCGAGCGAGGAAGCCTTGCGCATCGGGCTGGTCAACCGGATCTATCCGCCGGACCAGTTGCGCGAACAGACGTATGCCTACGCGCGCGATCTCGCCGATTTCGTCTCGCCCAGCGCGATTTCTGTAATCAAGCGCCAGCTCTATGACGTGCCGTTCCAAACGCTCGCCGAAGCCACCATCGATGCCAACCGCGAAATGCAGATCGCGCTGAAGGGGAGCGATTTCCGGGAGGGGGTAGCGAGTTTTGTGGAGAAGCGGCCGCCGTGGTTTACGGGGAAGTGAGGGGGAGTTGGTCTAACAGCCCGTCTTCGCCCGTTGGGCTACGCCGGGCTCGCTTCGCCCTTCTGGCTCTTGCGTGGCTGCGCCACGCGTAGCCCGAAGGGCGAAGCGTGGTGGAGCCAGGCGGGATCGAACCGCCGACCTCGTCATTGCGAACGACGCGCTCTCCCAGCTGAGCTATGGCCCCGTCGCGACCGCCTCGACATCGTCCGAAGCAGCCGACAATCGGCGCCATTTACAGTCCGGCCCAAGGCCAAGTCAAGAACGGTGAAAGTACCGATTTTGGCGTGATTTTGCCGGGAACTTCCCTTGTTTGCGAGAGGATGAACCGATATCTAGCTGTTTACCCCTCCTCGCGAGCTCCCCCCTCCCATGCGCGCTATCCTCGACATCGTCATCATTGTCCTTGACCTATACGTCTGGCTTTTGATCGCCGCGGCCATCCTGTCCTGGCTGATCGCCTTCAATGTCGTGAACACGCGCAACGGGTTCGTCGCGGCGGTAGCCGAATTCCTGTACCGGATCACCGAGCCGGCGCTGGCGCCGATCCGCCGGTTCATGCCCAACCTGGGTGGGCTCGACATCTCGCCGATCATCCTGATCCTGGTCATCATGCTCATCCAGCGGGTAATCCTCTACTACGTCTATCCCAACGTCATCTGACCGCGAGCACTGATAGCTGACGGATGCCCCATGGATCCCTGGCGCTACTCCACCGACGGCATCAGTGTCGCGCTGCGGGTGACACCGCGCGGCGGCCGCGACGATATCGATGGCATTGAGACGCTCGCCAACGGCCGCTCGGTGGTGAAGGTTCGCGTCCGCGCCATCGCCGACGGCGGCGAAGCCAACCGTGCGGTCACGGAACTGATGGCGAAGGTGCTCGGCGTCCCGAAGGCGAGGGTGAAGATCCTGTCGGGCATGACCTCGCGCATCAAGCAGGTCGCCGTTGACGGCGATCCCAAAATTCTCGGCGAAACGCTGCGAAAGGTAGCCGCCGCCAAAGCATGATCCGGACCCGGAGGGCCGCGGAAGCGCAAAGTGGGAACCGGTTTTACGAAAAGATCATGCGTCAAGACGAAGACGAAGGATTGAGATGACGGCACGCATTATCGACGGAAAGGTCATTGCGGCGGAGCTTCGCGCCCGTGTCGCGGAAGAGGTCGCGCGGGTCAAAGGCGAGCATCAGGTCACACCGGGCCTTGCGGTGGTGCTGGTCGGCAACGACGCCGCCAGCGAGGTCTATGTTCGCAGCAAGCACACCCAGACCCAGGCCGCCGCCATGGCCTCGTTCGAGCACAAACTGCCCGCCGACGTCGCGCAGGCCGATCTCCTGGCGCTGATCGCAAAGCTCAACCGCGATCCCGCCGTGCACGGCATTCTCGTGCAATTGCCGCTGCCGAAATCGCTTCACACCGAAACCATCATCAACGCGATCGATCCCGCCAAGGATGTTGACGGGCTGCATCCCAACAATGCCGGCCGGCTGGCCGGCGGCTTTGCCGCGCTGTCGCCGTGTACGCCGCTCGGTTGCATCATCCTGACCAAGAGCGTGCATGCCTCGCTGGAAGGCATGAACGCGATCGTCATCGGCCGCTCCAACCTGGTTGGCCGCCCGCTGGTGCAGTTGCTGCTGAATGAAAATGCGACGGTGACGATCGCGCATTCGCGCTCAAAGGACCTGCCGCAACTTTGCGCCGGCGCCGATCTGGTCTATGCCGCGGTCGGCAAGCCCGAGATGGTTCGCGCCGACTGGATCAAGCCGGGCGCCACCGTGATCGACGTCGGCATCAACCGCCTGCCTTTGGCTGACGGCAAGACGCGGCTGGTCGGCGATGTCGCGTTCAAGGAAGTGGCCGAAGTTGCCGGCGCGATTACGCCGGTGCCGGGCGGCGTCGGCCAGATGACGGTGGCGTGCCTGCTGGTGAATACGCTGCGTGCGGCCTGTGCGATTCACGGGCTGCCGAAGCCGGCGGTGTAGGTGTTACCTTCGTTCCAGGGCGAAGCGGTCGAACTATGGAGCGCAATTGCGCACCTGAGAACCTCGAGATTCTCCAATGCGCCATTGCGCATCGTAGTTCGATGTGACGCTTCGTCCCGGAATGACACAACCTCATCAGCGACAACGACGTGCTGAAAAAGGCTACTTCTTGTTGGCGCGTTCGATGCCTTCCAGGATCAGGCGGTGGGCGTCCTCGGCGCCGCACCAGCGCAGCACCTTCACCCACTTGCCCTTTTCGAGGTCCTTGTAGTGCTCGAAGAAGTGCTGGATCTGCTGCAGCGTGATGTCGGGCAGGTCGTTGTAGTTCCGGACCTTGTCGTAGCGCTGGGTGAGTTTTGAGGACGGCACGGCGATGATCTTCTCGTCGCCGCCGGCCTCGTCTTCCATCAGCAAGACGCCGACCGGCCGCACGCTCATCACGGCGCCCGGCACGATGGCGCGGGTATTGGCGATCAGCACGTCGCAGGGGTCGCCGTCGCCGGACAGCGTGTGCGGGATGAAGCCGTAATTGCCGGGATAGCGCATCGCCGTATAGAGGAAGCGATCGACCACCAGTGTGCCGGCTTCCTTGTCCATCTCATATTTGATCGGCTCACCGCCAACGGGCACCTCGATGATGACGTTGACGTCGTGTGGCGGATTTACTCCGATCGGGATGGCGTCAATGCGCATAAAGGGCTCCGCTTTGCGTTAAGGGGCGCGCCCGGAATCAGGTGCGCGTCCGGGTCCGTTTAGACCCGCAGCGGAGCAGGGGAAAGCCGAAATTAGGCTCAGTTGGTCCAGGCGAAAGCGACTTTATCGAGCGATTTGGCCCCGAACTTCTCCGAGGAGCGGGCCACCATGCGACCGCCGAGCGCGCGGTAGAATTCCGTCGCCGGATCGTTGTCGGACAGCGCCCAGATCACCATGCTCTTTAGCCCGCTCTGCATCAGATCGCGCCGGGCAGCAGTGAACAGGCGGCGGCCGAAGCCGAGGCCCTGGAATTCCGGCCGCAGATAAAGCTCGTAGATCTCGCCTTCGAAATGCAGGCTGCGGGCGCGGTTGCGGCCGTAATTGGCGTAGCCCGCGACCTTGTCGCCGAACACCAGCACGCTGACGCGGCTGCCTTTGCGGATTGCGCTGTCCCACCATTGCGGGCCGCGACGGTTAATGAGCTTTTCGAGCTCGGCGCCGGGAATGATGCCCTGATAGGCCGAGCGCCAGGCTTCATCATGGGTAGACGCCACCGCGGCTGCATCCGCAGCCTTGGCCGGTCGAACCTCGATCAGGGTTGTGCTCATATGCTGATCAAAGCAAGTCGGCGGGCCGGCTTCAAGGTCCATCGTTAATTATCGGTTAACCTGTGGATTTTCTGCATCAGTTTCGTGTTCTTCTGTACCGAAAGAGGACAAGGTGGCTGTCTCATCAGGTGTTTCGCCAAGGCAATGGGTGGCGAAATCGTTGTTAAAATCATCCAACCAAACGACTCAGTGAATTCTGTTCACGGAAAAATGCGCAGGATTTGATTCGCCGACGGTATTCTGTTGGTGACTTCGCAATACGCCCTTCCCTCGGCTGCACCAGGCCAGTTCATGCGTCCCCTGAACATGCTTCCTGCGCTGGTTCTCGTTGCCGCGCTCGGTGTGAAGGCTGCCGCCGCGCCGCAGCCCAGCCTTGGCGCGCAAGGGCCGGAAGGCGAACCTCACCGGCTGCAGCAATGGCTGGTGCCTTCTCCCGATTCTGCAACCGCCGCGCATGCGGTGCTGTTCAGGCCGCCGGGCAGGGGGCCGTTTCCACTTGCCGTGATTGCGCACGCCTCGACCCAGAACGTGTTGCGGCGGGCGCAGATGCCGCAACCCGAATACCGCGCGCTCGCCGGATGGCTCGTGGCGCGCGGTTTTGCCGTGCTGGTTCCTGAACGCCCGGGTCACGGCGCGACGGGTGGAAAATACCTGGAGGATCAGGGCGGTTGCGACGAGGCTGACTACGCCAAGTCTGGCCGCGCCACGGCGGATGCGATCGCCGCTGCCACCGGCTTCATACGCAAGCAGCCCTTCATCCGCGCCGAGGGCATGGTCGTGATCGGCCATTCGGCCGGTGCCTGGGGTGCACTGGCGCTGGCCGGCGAAGATCCGAAGAACGTTGCCGCCATCATCGCGTTCGCGCCGGGGCGCGGCGGGCATGCCGATGATTCTTCCAACCGCGTCTGCGCGCCGCACACGCTAATGGCTGCCGCGGGCGAATTCGGCCAGGCCGCACGCGTGAGGGTGACCTGGCTGGTGGCTGCCAATGACAGCTACTTTTCGCCCGCGTTCTCGCGTCAACTGGCCGATGCGTTTCGCGCCGCCGGCGGCAAGGCCGATTTTCGCGTGCTGCCGGCACATGGCAGTGAAGGCCACTGGCTGATGGAAACCGGCGGCGGTGTAAGCCTTGCCGGACCTGAACTCGATCATGCCTTGAAGGCGCGGTCCCGTACCCCGGCAGCCAAGTGATGACGCGTGGAGCGAACGCTGGTTGATGATCTCGCTCGGGCTCTATGCGGTGGCGGGCTGTTCTGGGTGCCGGTCGTCTTCATGCAGATTGAAATGCGCGATCTTGCGCGCAAGGCGGCCGAGCAAAACCGAGAGTTGCCGCTGCGCTATTCCGCACTTTTCCACCGCTGGTTTCTGTTTGGGATTCCCGGGTTCGGCTCGGTCATGGCTATTCTCTGGCTGATGATCGCCAAACCGTTCTAGGCAGCATGAACGCCGACATTCGAAAAATCCTCGTGCTCGGCGCCTCCGGCCTGATCGGCCGCTTCTTGACCGACGATCTGCGCGGGAGAGGATTTCGCGTGGTTGGCGTCGCCCGAAGATTATCCGCTTCGCAGAAGGCCGGCGCGCTCGACCTCGAACTGCCGCTCATGTCGATGGATGCGGCGGCGATGGCGCGCCTGCTGCGCGATCACGGCATCGGCCTCGTCGTCAATTGCGTCGGCGTGTTGCAGGATGGCCCCGGCAGCGACACCGCCGCCGTGCATCGCGAATTCGTCGCGCGCCTGTTGCAGGCGATCCGCGAAAGCCGCCTCGCGATCCGGCTGGTGCATATCTCGATTCCTGGCGCCGCCGAGACGGACGCCACGGCCTTCAGCACCACCAAGCGCGAGGCCGAACGGCTGATCGCCGATTCCGGCCTCCCGTACACGATCCTGCGGCCGGGTTTCGTGGTGGCATTGGCCGCCTATGGCGGCAGCGCCATGCTGCGCTCCGTCGCAGCACTTCCGATCGATCTTTCGCCCGCCGAACGGCTGACGCCATTCCAGCCGGTCGCCATGGAGGATATCGCGGCGACGATTGCCTGGCTTGCCGCGCGCGATCCAGGCGCGGCGAACGCGGTGACGTGGGACCTCATGCAGGAGCAGCCGGTCACGCTGGGCGACGTGATCGATCAATTTCGCGAGGTGTTCGGCACCGGCAAATGGTGGCGCATTGTAATGCCGGCGTTCCTGCTCGATCTCGGCGCCAGGCTCGGCGACCTCACGAGCTTGCTCGGCTGGAAGCCGCCGATGCGAACCACGGCGATTGCGGAGCTGCGCCGCGGCGTCAGCGGCAGCCCCGCAGGCTGGATGGCCGCCACCGGCATCATACCGAAGACGATCGGGCAAATGGCGGGAAAGCGCGTAGCGACCATCCAGGACAAATGGTTCGCCCGGCTGTTCCCGATCAAGGCCCTGATGATCGCAAGCCTCGTGCTGTTCTGGGTCGTCTCCGGCTTCATTGTGCTGGTGATTTCCTATGACGCGGCGGCCGGAATCCTGCGCAGCCACGGCTTTCCGCCGGCGCTCGTCGCGCCCATCACGGTGGGTACCAGCCTGATGGATATGACCATCGGCGTGCTGATCGCGTTCCGTCGCACCTCGGCATTTGGCCTAGTGGCGGGTATCATCGCCTTGCTCGGCTATCTGGTGGGCGCCGCAATCCTGACGCCGGACCTCTGGATCGAGCCGCTCGGCGCGCTGGTGAAGACGGGACCCGCGGTTGTGCTGATGCTGGTGGCGCTGCTGACATTGGATAACCGATGAGCCCAAACTCGTGACCCAATGGCCCGACGATGACGTGATCCTCTATGACGGCGTTTGCGTCTTCTGCTCGCGCTGGGTCCGCTTCGTTTCGAAACGCGACGTCGAGCGGAGGTTTCGTTTCACCGCGATCCAGTCGCCCTATGGCACACGGCTGGCGCAAGCGTTTGGTATCGATCCCAACGATCCCGACACCAATGCGGTGGTGCATGGAGGCGTCGCATATCTCAGATCGGACGCCGCTTTGACAGTACTCGGCATGCTGCCGGGCTGGCGCTGGACGCGTGCGCTGTTTGCCGTGCCGAAGCCGCTGCGCGACGCGGTGTACAGCCTCGTCGCCCGCAACCGCTACCGGATCTTCGGAAAGTATGAGGAGTGCTTTGCGCCGGACGCGGAGATGCGGGCGAGGGTGATGGAGTAGGAAAGAAAGTCGCCTCTACCGTCATTGCGAGGAGCCAGTCCGGCGGCGCCTCGCGCCGACTGGCTGACTCGCAATGACGGCGTAGACGTCAGCGCTTCTTCGACGCAGCCAATACCTCTTCCGCCGCGCGTTCACCCGAATCCCTTGCCCCATGCGCGGTCGAGAAGAACTCCGGCGAGGTTGCCTCGCCTGCAAAGAACAGCCGGCCATCGACGGGCGCGGCGAGGACCTCGCGATCTCCCGCATGTCCCGGCAGCGCGTGTGAATAGGAGCCGCGGGCGAAGAGGTCATGCGCCCAGCGTGACTCCGCGAGCGGCTTCAGCTTGCGGCGAAAATCGTTGCCGAGGATCGAGACGATCTCGTCGATGCTTGCTGCGGCCAGTGCGCCGGGGCCGGCGTCCTCCAGCGACTGCGCGAAGCGGCCGCCGAAAAAGCCCTCGATGCAGGGTTGGCCGAATGGGCGGATGTGATAGGTGCCCATTTCGGTGCGCATAGTGGCGGCGCGCAGATTGCCCTCTACGGGCAGCGCCTCGGGCTGATCCACTGCCAGTGTCACCTTGTCGGCGAGGCCGAGCGGCAGGCCGCGCGCGGCATCGACCTTTTCGGGCAATTGCGGGTGAAAGCGTATCGCTTCATAGGCGATCAGGCTGGTCGGCACCGTGATAATCACCTTGTCGGCGGTCAGCGTGCCGCGCGATGTCTCGATGCGGACGCGCTTGGCTGAGTGATCAATCAGCGTCACGGCGCAATTGAGTGCAAGCGGACACGTGGCGCCATAGGCCGCTACCAGTGCGCCATAGCCGCGGCGGACGCGCCAGTTGATGTCGGTGTCTTCATAGGCGTCCATGTCGAGGATCGAGACCTGGTCGAGCTCGCAGCCGTTGACGTAAGTCGAGATCGCATCGATCATCGGGTTCCAGCGATTGCCAGGCTCCAGATAAAGGCTTGCGGCGCAGTCGCGGCCACTCTTCTCGGCTTCCGCCGCTGCTACTTCGGCGCGGTCGTAGAACGCATTGAGCGCGTGCATGAAGTCGTCGCGCTCGGCCTGCGGAAACGCCTTGCCGTGGGCGCGCTCGCGCCAGGGCGGCAGTGACCTGTTGATCTCGAAACCGAGCTGTTCGGCGATTTTGACAAAAGAGTTCTCATCCGCCGAGTGCAGCCAGCCGCAGCCGACGTCGAAGGTGACGTCAGGTGAGGCCATGATGGTGTGTGCGCGGCCGCCGACGCGGTCACGCGCTTCCAGCACAATGACGGAGAGGCCGGAGATTTTCAGTGCGTTCGCCGCGCCGAGCCCGGCAGCACCGGCGCCAATGATGGCGACATCGATTGAGGAGGGGAGAGACGTCATGCGGCAGGCTCTAGCACGTTCGCCGTGAAGCTAGAAGCCGGCCCTTGACGAGGGGCGATGCCGGGGCGGCAATCCGGGCGCGTCCGCGTATCGATCCGCAAGCGGACGTCGGTCGCGGCGGGCGGTTGATGCGACGCTGTGGAAACACGGTGGCAACGACGCGGTCTCTTGCGCCTCGTTCTGTAGTTGTATTGAATACAATATTCACTTGTCTCATTTCAGATATGGATTTCAGCCATGACCACGTTGGATCCGGCGACGAGACGCAAGCGAACCGCCGTTCTCGTCGTTCACGGCATCGGCAGCCAGCGCGCCCTGGAGACAATGCGCGGGGTGATACGGGGGATCTGGGTCGACCGCAACAACCCGGCCGACAAGGACAAGCGGGTATGGACGCATCCGCAAAAGGATGGCGCCGATATCGATCTGTCCGTCATGACGACCAACAGGGTGCCGGGCTCGAAAGACAATCGCAGCGTCGACTTCCACGAACTGTATTGGGCTCATCTGATGAGCGAAACCAGGGCGGTTGCGGTGCTGCTCTGGCTGTACGAGCTCTGCCGGAAGGGTCCGATCATGAAGCTCGGCATGAACGGACTCTGGTGGGCCGCGGCCATTTTCCTGTGCCTGATGAATCTTTCCTTCGCAGTGCTGGTGCTGCGGGGCATCTTGCTGTTTTCGGGAAACAGCGCGCAGATCATGCTGGTGTCGCCGTTTCTGCTGCTCATCGCCAGTATATTTGTCGGTTTTGCCGTGGCGTGCCGGTGGCTGGCGTTCCGGCTCATCATCCTGTTTGCAATTCTATTGGCGGGCGGAGGCCTGCTGGCTCTCGGCTACTTCGAGGTTGCGTGGCATTTCCCCGGCAGCCCCGGAATTCCTGACGGCGCCGAACTGGTGACACTGATTGCGCTGCCTACGCTGATCGCGTTCATCGCAACCGGGCTGGTCATGGGGCTGCAGGGGCTGCGCGCCTTCTGCTGGGCTTTGTTCATTTCGCTGTTCCTGTTTGGCTGGTTTGTCGCTGCCGACCGGTACTGGAATTCGGAGACGGCCTTCGTTTCGACCGTGATCAAGGGTTGGGTGTGGGGGCTGAACTCGCCGTGGGCCGTTGCCACGGCCGCAGCCGTGATCGGCATCTATTTGATCGTCAATGCCGCGTTCCTGCAGCCCTATCTCGGCGATGCGGCGCGCTATTTCCGCAATTCGCCCGCCAATGTCGCGGTGCGCCGGGCGATCCGGAAGGATGCCGTGGAAACGCTCGAGCGTCTTCACACCAGCGGTCAGTACGACCGGATCGTCGTGGTCGCGCACAGCCTCGGAACCGTGGTGGCCTACGACATGCTGCGCGCCTATTTCAGCCGGATTTCCAGCGAGCTGCCGCCGGTCGACCAGCTTGGGCAGGAATTCGCCGACATCGACGGCGCGCCATGGCAGCCAGACGACAAGAGCGCGTCGATCGCAGACAAGAAGGCGTTGCGGACGAAGGCGCGAGCGGCGATCGCAAACATCGCAGCCGCCGCGGCCCTGCAATCGCCCAATGGACAGCGGCCCAAAAGCTGGCTGGTTACGGACTACGTCACGTTGGGAAGTGCGCTGACCCACGCCTACTTCCTGATGTGTGAGGACAAGCACAAGACCGACGCCGCGGCGCGTCAGGACAAGACCAACGCTTCGGCCAAGGTGGCCGACGCCGGGCTCAAGAAAGATTTCAAGCGTCGTGTTGAAGAAAGAGAATTTCCGACCTGCCCGCCAAAACGGCTTGATACGGATGGTTTGCTAACGTTCAGGGACCCAAATACGGGGAATAGGCGGGTTCATAACGGCGCCCTGTTCGGCTTGACCCGATGGACCAACATCTATTTCCCGCGGTTTCAGCTTTTCTGGGGAGACGCCATCGGCGGCGCGCTATCGCCGATTTTCGGCTACCACATCGTCGATCTCGAAGTATCGACCAAGGCGGCAGGCGGCGCCGACTTCTTCACCCATACCGCCTACTGGGACGTCGAATGCAAACCTGACACCTATAGCGCCCCGCACATCGTTGCACTGCGCAACGCCGTCGATCTGGTCGACGCCGTCGGCGCCATCGATCTGGTTGACGACGGTGACGATCCGACCAAGCACGAGGGGGAGTAGAGCATGGCGTCATCGCGGAGGAAGAACGATGCTGTCGTGTCCCGGACACGGTGCAGCCTAGGCGATGCGTAGCGTCCGGCAGCGCTGCTCCGCAGAGCCGGGAACCAGAAGGTGCCACTAACGCTTGGGCTCCGGCTCAGCAGCGCACCGCTATCGCACTGCGCTGCGTCCGGGGCACGAGACTGGCCTTACGCTACCGCTTCCTTGGCCTTTTCCGCGCGCTTGCGGTCGTTGGCGTCGAGGAACTTCTTGCGCAGGCGGATCGACTTCGGCGTCACTTCGACCAGCTCGTCGTCCTCGATATAGGCCAGCGCCTTTTCCAGGGTCATCTTGATCGGCGGCGTCAGGCGCACCGCCTCGTCCTTGGACGTGGTGCGGATGTTGGTGAGCTGCTTGCCCTTGAGCACGTTGATCTCGAGATCGTTGTCGCGGGTGTGCTCGCCGACGATCATGCCCTTGTAGACCTTCCAGCCTGGCTCGATCATCATCGGGCCGCGGTCTTCCAGCTTGAACATCGCGTAAGCCACCGCTTCGCCCTGGTCATTGGAGATCAGGACGCCGTTGCGGCGGCCCTGGATGTCGCCCTTGTAGGGCGCATAGCCGTGGAACAGGCGGTTCATGATCGCGGTGCCGCGGGTATCAGTGAGCAGTTCGCCCTGATAGCCGATCAGGCCGCGGGTCGGCGCGTAGAACACCAGCCGCAGGCGGTTGCCGCCGGAGGGGCGCATCTCGATCATCTCGGCCTTGCGCTCGCTCATCTTCTGCACGACGACGCCGGAATGCTCCTCGTCGACGTCGATCACGACTTCCTCGATCGGCTCCTGCCACTGGCCGGTGGCTTCGTCCTTCTGCAGCACGACGCGCGGACGCGACACCGAGAGTTCAAAGCCTTCGCGGCGCATGGTCTCGATCAGGATCGCGAGCTGCAATTCGCCGCGGCCTGATACTTCCATGGAATCCTTGTCGGCGGCCTCGACCACGCGCAGCGCGACGTTGCCTTCGGCCTCGCGCAGCAGGCGGTCGCGGATCATGCGAGAGGTCACCTTGTCGCCTTCAGTGCCGGCGAGCGGCGAGTTATTGACGATGAACGACATCGACACTGTCGGCGGATCGATCGGCTGCGCCACCAGCGGCGTCTCGACGGAAGGATCGCAGAAGGTGTCGGCGACGGTACCCTTGGTCAGGCCTGCAATCGCGACGATGTCGCCGGCTTCGGCTTCATCCAGCGGGGTGCGCTCGATGCCGCGGAAGGCGAGGATCTTTGTGATGCGCCCTTGTTCGATCGTCTTGCCGTCTGCGCCCAGCACCTTCACTTGCTGGTTCGGCTTGATCGCGCCCGAGGTGATGCGGCCGGTGATGATGCGGCCGAGATAGGGGTTGGCTTCGAGGATGGTGCCGATCATCCGGAACGGGCCCTGCTCGACGCTCGGCGGCGCGACGTGGCGCACGATCAGGTCGAACAACGGCTGCATGCCGGCATCCTGCGGGCCGTCCGGGCTGTCGGCCATCCAGCCCTGCTTGGCCGACCCGTAAAGAATCGGGAAATCGAGTTGCTCCTCGCTGGCGTCGAGCGCCGCGAACAGGTCGAATACCTCGTTGATGACTTCGGTCGGACGCGCATCGGGACGGTCGACCTTGTTGATGACGACGATCGGCTTCAGCCCGACCTTGAGCGCCTTGGAGACCACGAATTTGGTCTGCGGCAGCGGACCTTCGGCTGCGTCTACCAGCACCAGCGCGCCGTCCACCATGTTCAGGATGCGCTCGACCTCGCCACCGAAATCGGCGTGGCCGGGGGTGTCGACGATGTTGATCCGGGTGTCCTTCCACTGCACCGAGGCGGCCTTGGCCAGAATGGTGATGCCGCGCTCGCGCTCCAGGTCGTTGGAGTCCATCGCGCGCTCGGTGACCTTCTGATTCTCGCGATAGGTGCCGGATTGCTGCAGCAGACGGTCGACGAGGGTGGTCTTGCCGTGGTCGACGTGGGCGATGATGGCGACGTTACGAAGGTTCATGGCTCTTCTTCTGGTCGTGCATGTGGAGGCGCGATCTCACCGGAAAACCGGGACCCACTTTTCCGGATCGCGCTCAAACCTGGGATGCGAACGGGGCCAAGGCTCAAACCTGCCCCAAAAAGGAAGCCCGGCCAAAAGGACCGGGCACACCTTACGCGTTGCGGCGCAATATATTCAGAAAACGCCAAAAAACAATGGTTCGTTTGGCATTTGGTTAGCCGATTTTGGGCCTGGCCGGGCTCAGTTGCCCGTTTCGGGGTCGGGATAGACCCCGCGCAAAACCTCGTCAAAATGGGCTTTCACCGCCTCGTTACAGCGGCAGGACCGGTTCCGCAGCGTCTCCCGGTTACGGACCAGGATCGAGCCGCGCCGGGTCTCCAGCGTGCCTTCCACCCTGAAAGTCTGAATAACCCGGCTGGCGTAGGAGCGGCCGACGCCGAGCAGGGTCGCCAGTTGCTCATGAGTCAGCGGCACGACGTCATCGCCATCGGTGCGCTCCATCGCTGAAATGATCCATTTCGCGGTGCGCTGTTCGATCGAATGGATCGCGTTGCAGGCGGTGGACTGGAAGATTTGCGCCAGCATGCAATCCGCATAGCGTGCGAAAATGTTGCTCAGCGTGCGTGACTTCGATTTCGCCGCATCGAGCTTTCCGACCGGGAGCCGCACGAACGGCCCAGCGAACTTGACCGTGATGCGGGTATAGGCTGGCAGATAGCCGTGGCTGACGACGCCGCCGACTGCACCTTCGCGACCGATCAGAACGGTTTCGACGTCGCGGCCATCCTCGTTGGGGACCATGTAGGAGACAAGGCTGGGGCCGCAGGGAAAATGGACGGTCTCGACGTTGTCGCCGGGGTTGTAGAGCAGGTCGTTCGGTTGCGTATCGACCGGAACGAGATGTGGTTCGATCAACCCGAAGTCGGCGTCATTCAAGCGACGCAGCAGGTTATTGAACGGCCGAACGGCGGCCGTCACTTCGCGTCGCGTGAGCATCAGGAATCCCCTATTTCCCTCAATATAATCGGTTTGGCTCCGTTCATATGTTCACAAGTGAACAGACGATCGAACGAAGATGTGGTGGTTTCAGTTCCGGACGGGCGGATGCGCTTTTTGCGAGGCATAGGCCGACTTCCAATCTCCGGGGCTTCGGCCCGGATCCCGATCAAAATCTGAACCTTGGAACCGGCGAGAACATGGACTGCGCCCCCCATGACGGCATGCCCTGCGACGTGCTGGTCGTTGAAGACGATCCGATCATCGCACTCGATTTTGAAGACACCATTCTGGGTTTTGGCGTGAAGACGGTGCGGATCGCCGCGAACGTGGCCAAGGCGCTCGAATTGATCGCCCATCGGCCGCCGGAGTTTGCCCTGCTCGACGTCAGCCTTATCCGCGAAAAGAGCTTTGCCGTCGCCGAACGGCTTGAGGTGCTGAAGATCCCGTTTGTCTTCGTCACCGGGTACGGCGCGGACGCCCCGCTGCCGGCGGCATTTGCGGCGAAGCCGCGTCTGCCGAAACCTTGTTCGACCGAAGCGCTTGAGGCGCTGCTGAAGAACAGCCGCGTCATGCCTTGAGCGGTTGCGGCCCGCGCAGCGATTACACCGGCTTGGGATCGAGCGTCGTCGACCACAATGCAACATCGGCGCGGTCGCGCAAGGTCACCGTCATCTGTGCGCTGTCGCCGTCGATCCTGACATGGCCGAAAAACTGCATTCCGGCGGACGGCGGCAAATTCTGTTTGCCGGGTCCCGGCGCCTTGATGAACTTCACCTCGGGTCCGAACGTGTTGTCGAGCTCGTTCGGGCCGAAGGTGCCGGCGTGCAGGGGACCAGCGACAAACTCCCAGAACGGGCCGAATTCTTGAAATTGCGCCTTGTCGGGATTGTAATAATGGGCGGCCGCGTAGTGCACATCCGCCGTCAGCCACACGGTGTTGACCACGCCCGACGTCTTGATGAAACGCAGGAGATCGGCGATCTCCAGCTCGCGGCCGCGCGGCGGGCCGTCGCTTTGTGCAACGGCTTCCGAGCCTTTTCTGTTGCGTGCATCGTCATAGACGATGATGCTGAGCGGCATGTCGGATGCGATCACCTTCCAGGTGGCGCGCGAGTTCAACAGTTCCCGTTTCAGCCACGCGAGTTGCGTCGGCCCGAGGAAAAAGCTTTCCGGCCCGTAAGCGGTCTCCTGGTTCGCGCCATTCGGTCCGCGATAGCTGCGCTCGTCCAGCATGAACACGTCGAGATGCGGGCCATAATGCAGCGTGCGGTAGAGCCGTCCCGGCTCGGTGATGTTCGCGCGGATCGGATACATCTCGTGGAAGGCGCGTGCTGAGCGGGCCGCGAGCAGGGCGACGTTGCGTTCCCTGTAGGCGGCGGGCAATTCCTTGGACGACGACCAGTTGTTGACGACCTCGTGGTCGTCCCACTGCACGAAGATCGGCACCTCGGCATTGAACGCGCGCAGATGCTCGTCCATGAAGTTGTACTTGTGCGCGGCGCGGAATTCGTCGGTCGTTTCGGCGACCTTTGCTTTCTCGGGCGTCGTCACGTTCTTCCAGACCTTGCCGTCGGGAAGCGTCACCTCGCTCTTGATCGGGCCGTCGGCATAGATGGTGTCGCCCGAGTGCAGCAGGAAATCCGGGCGATGCTTGCGCATGGTGGCGAAGGTGAGCATGCCGCCGTCATCCTGGTTGATGCCCCAGCCCTGTCCGGCAACGTCGCCGCCCCAAACGAAACTGACGTCGCGGCGGTCGCCAGGTGCGGTGCGAAACCGCCCGACCACCGGCTCGCCTTCGATGCCGGTATGGGCGAGGTCGCGAAACCGGATGCGATAGAAGATCTCCTGCCCGGCAGGAAGGTTCTCCAGCAGCATTTTTGCGGTGAAGTCGCTTTCGGGCAGCGCTGCGATCGGCGGCAAAGCCCGTGCGTTGGCAAAGGATTCATTCGTGGCGACCTCGACCAGCATTTGCGAGGGCCGGTCGGCGCGCGCCCATACCACGCCGCCGTCAGCGCCGACATCGCCGGACTGCACGCCGGAAGTGACGATCGGCCGATCCGCGGCGCGGCTGAGATAAGGCGTTGCAATGACGCCGATGGCGCCTGCTCCGGCGGTGGCGAGGAAGTGACGCCGCGAAATTCCAGGAAGGCGGTTGCGGGAAACCCTGAATGTCATGCAAGCCTCTTCCGGACCAGGTTTAGGCGCAATAGAGCGGCCAGACCTAGAGGGAATTGATGACGGCCCGATTACCGGGTTCGCAGATCAGGCGTTGCCGGCCGCGCGGAACTGCGCGGTGGCGCGTTGCAGGTTGTGCGGCATGCTCAGCAACAGCGCCTTGCGGTCGGCGACCGCGTTGTGGAATTGCTCGATCGCGATGTTGAACGCGGTCAACGTACCTTCCTCGATCGTGCCGTGTTCGTAGCACAGCAGCGTGTGGCGCAAGATGTCGTCCGCTTCCGCCTGCATCTGGTCGAGCTCGTCCATCGAATCGCACTGGCGGGCGGCGCTGAGCATGTCGAGAAGCCGGTCGCGCTGCGATACGTTGACGTTGCGCTCATCCTTCTTGAGGTAGCCCGCAAACCACGCGCCGGCGGAGCCCATCGCCGACATCGCCATCAACGTCCACCAGATGTAATCGCTGTAACGGTCGAGAAAGGTCTTTTCCTCGCCGTCGACAAAGGCGGCGGCTCCGGGATGCACTGGAATCGTGGCGTCCTTGTCGGTGTCGGGCGTCTCGATCTTTGCGGTGAGCGGAAACTCGTTCTTCAGGATTTGCCGGATGGCGAACAGTTGGCGGGTAAAGGCGGCGATGGTCGATTCCGAAATGCCTCTGCGCGCCACGATGTGATGCGCGAAACTGATGGTCTTGACCTCTGCCTCGGGCTTGTCCGGCGCGCCGCCGAAAGTCCCGGCGGGAATGTCGGTAGCCTCGTAGGCGGGGTGGTTCTGCGCAATCGCCTCCGCCGAATCGATCGCCAGGAATTTCGGCGTGCCGCCGTCGCGCGTCGAAGCCGCGATCGCGTCCGAAGTGATTTTGCTGTTGACCGGGCCGGCCGCGAGATAGGCATCCGCCTTTTGGCTGCGGATGGCTTCCGCGGCCTCGTTGGCCGGAAACTGAACGATCTCGACCTTGCCGGGATCGACGCCGTATTGCCGCAGGATCACCTTGAGCAAATTGACATTCGCCTGGGTGCGGCCGACCACGCCGATGCGACGGCCGGCGAGTTGCGTAATGTTCTTGATTTCGGGCGCGGCCTTGCTGCCCCTGGCAGCCTTGGCCTTGCCGGCCGACGGGACCCATAACACGGCGACGTTCTTGCGCAGCGTTGCCACGGCCTGCGCGTTCTTCGGCACCTCGAGATCGCCGCGGATGATGGCGAGATCAGCTTTGCCTTCGCCGAGCAGATTGGCGCTCGCGAGCGCGCCGTCGGTTTGCACCGGACGCAGCCGGACCTGGCTGTTTCGGGGATTATTGAAGGCCTGCGCCAGATTCTGAACCACCTTGAGATCGTCGCTGTTGGCAGGGCCAACCGCGATCCGCAGCGTCACCGGCCGCATCGCAAAGTAATAGCCGGCCGCCAGCGCGCCGACGACGGCCAGTACGCCGGCCAGCGTTACGAATGTCAGCCGTCGTTTCGCAGAGCGGGGCGAGGGGGCGGCCGGCGTTTCCGCAGAATGGGGGCCGTCGGTCATCAATCCCAGTAGGTTTGAGGGTGGAATTCTCACGCGGCCGGCACGCTTCGCCCAACATTCTAGCAAATTTTCCCGCGGAACCATTGTTACATCTCTGTCATGGTTACCGGCGTCCGGGCCGCCATTCCTCCTTGCTTGCCAATTTTAGGCGTGGGGGATCCCCAAAGCGGCCTTGGGTGTTAGGCTTGGCGTTAGGTGACAGGCAGAATTCAGCGCGGAGGCGATCATGGCGGAACGGCTGTCGGCAGAAGCGCGAAAATCGGCGCTGGCGGAACTGCCCGGCTGGTCGGAAACGGCCGGCCGTGATGCGATTGCCCGCACCTTCACTTTCAAGGACTTCAACGAAGCGTTCGGTTTCATGTCCCGCGCCGCCCTCGTGGCCGAAAAGAACGACCACCACCCGGAATGGAAGAACGTCTACAAGACGGTGGAAGTGGTGCTGGCGACCCATGACGCCGGCGGCGTCACCAAGCGCGATATCGATCTGGCCAAGGCCATGAACGCCATCGCCGGGCAATTGGGCGTCGCCTAGAGCCCTTTCGGTTCTGATTGAATCAGAACCGGGCTCCAGGTTTTTGTTTTGACGCGTTTTCTTGACGCGAACCGGTGTCCACTTGGCTGGAAAAACGCTCTGAGGTCGCCTCGCCGCGATCTTGCGGGGTGGGGCGCACATCCCCAATTCTTCATCCGTACATATTGACCGCGGCGATCTGCCGCGCCGGATGCGAGGGGAGCGCCGCAATGGCATCGTCCGATCACACCGTGGGTTTTGAGCCGGCCGACCGGCTGGCGCAGGACCGCGAGAGTGTGCGCCGGCGCTTCTGGATCAAGCTCAAGCGGGTGGTAGCGCAGCTTCCCTTCGCCGAGGATCTGCTCGCGGCGTACTATTGTGCATTCGACAAAGAGACGCCGCGTCACGTACAGGCGGCGCTGCTCGGCGCTGTCGCGTATTTCATCCTGCCGTTCGATTTCACGCCGGACGTGCTGCCGTTGCTCGGCTTTACCGACGATGCCGCTGTGCTCGCCACCGCCATCCGCATGGTCGCAAGTCACATCACGCAGGAGCATCGCGATGCCGCCCGCGCTGCGCTGAAGCGCGGGATCGACGCTGCTGAAGCGACGGAATAGCGGATGCCAAAAGCCCGTTCCGATGAAATCGGAACGGGCTTTTGATTTTCTGGCCTTGATGAACCGGCCGCCGTCCCGGACTAAATCCGACGCCGGCTTCCACCGGAAGACGCCTGGAGCCCGGTTCTGATTGAATCAGAACCGGGCTCTAGGTTTTTGTTTTTGACGCGTTTTCTTGACGCGGACCGGTGTCCACTTCGATGGAAAACGCTCTAGCGAGTCTGCGCCCTTGCGCCTCGCTCCGCTTCCCACGCCTGGAACTGCTTGAAGAGCGCCTCCTTGTCCGCGTCGGTCTTGACGCTCGCCGCGGTCGTCGGGCTCTGTTTCAGGAATTCATCGAACCTGGCGCGCGACACGGCCTCGACGTTGTGGGTCTTGAGCCATTGCTCGGCGACCGGCAGACGCTGCCAATCAGGGAGCGGCGCCGACAGCGAGACCTCCTTCCACTTCGGGTGGAACGGCGGGTTCTGGAACGTCGGAAACTTCGTGAAGAAGGCGTCCACGAACTGGGCCAGCTTGCGGTAGCGCTCCGTGTTGGGCGCCCAGTTGTAGGCCGCGAGCACCGCGGGCACGGCGATGGTATCGACCTTCGCCCCTTCCGCAATCAGATTGGGATAGTCCTTCGAAGTCAGGACCGCGGGCAGATAATCGCCCTGCAGCGGCCGCGAATAGTCGACCGGAACCAGGTGGAAACGATCGTCCTTGAATGCGGCGACGGATTTGTACGGTTTGCCGCCGACGGCAACCACGGCGTCGATCTCGCCAGCCCGCATTCTCTCCATCGCGATGCGCTGCTCGAGATAGAGGAAATTCGGTTTGATGCCGAGCCGTTCGAACACGATCGCGGCGGTTACGAAGGTGCCGCCATTGGGTAGGTCGACGCTGACCTTCTTGCCGTTGAGCTGGCTGATGTTGGTCACCGACTTCGATGCGAGGACGTACATCTCTTCATTGTAGAGCTTCGTCACATAGGTGAATTGCTTCTTGATGTCCTTCGCGAAGCCCTTCTTTTCGAGATAGTCGAGCGTGTCGGCGCGCACGATGCCGAGGTCCACACCCTGCAGGAACAGGATGTCGGCCACGCTCTGTACAGAACCGCGCCCGACGATCGGAAGTACGCGCAACTTGTTTCCGTCGTCGAGCACGGAAGCGAGGTCGGCACCGAACTGCACATAGGTACCGCCGATTGTTCCTGAGATCAGCGTAACTGTGTTAGCGTTCAGCGCCTGCTTGGTGGCGACCGAACCGAACTGGAAAATGGCCTTCAGGCTTTCGCTGACTTTGGCTGGATCGTATTCCTTCTCAGCGGCCTTGGCCGCCGTATTGCTGCACGCCACCGTCATGGCAAGCAACGCCATTCCCAGTAAATGTCGCATGGGTTCCTCTGCGCTGGTCTTGAGTAATTTTCTTGAGTAATTGCCTAGTTCTGTAACTGGCCGAGCCGCCGCTTCGCATCAGGCGACCCGAGCTCGGCGGCCTTCTGGTACCAGAGCCGCGCCGCCGCCGGATCGGGCGTGACGCTGCGCAAGTCCTGGCTGCCCAGCACGTGCGGATCATACGTTCCGGCCAGCATCAATGCCGCCTCCGCCTCCTGCGCGTCCGCCGCACGCTCAAGCAATAGTCGGGCGGAAGTAATATCGCCGATCGCAAGCAGGCCTTTCGCTCGCTTCAGCAACGCCGCCAGTTCGTCCGGATCGATGCGACGTGCCGGAGCCGCCTCGCGCGCGGGCTCACGAAACGCCGGTGCGGCCGCAGCAACCGGGGCCGCCGGATTGATCGCAGCGACGACGTCCTGTGATGCTTCGCGCGCCACCGGCTCAGGCACCGCGACCTTGCCCTTGAGCGCGCTTTGATAGGCGGCGGTAATTTCGTCGCGCGACGGCGACGCGGATGCAAGCGCGGTGGGTGTCGAGCGGCGAGCGGCTGCCATCTCCGCACCGGATGGCTCGGCGGCCAGCGGCGGCGCGGCAACGCGCTGTTGCGGCGGCGGGGGCTCCGGCACCGCCGCGGCGAGCTGGTCGGCTGGCGGCGCGATGCCGCCGCCACCGCCGCCGAGCGAGGCGTTGAAGATGACGGCCCGGGTCGAGTCGATCGAAAAGAGCGCGAGAACGGCCGCTATCGCCGATACGATCACGACGCCGGTTACAATGCGCCCGGCGCGCGCCTTCTTCAGGCCGCCGCTGCCGAATCTTCCGCTGCCGAACGTATATTCGGAAAGCTGCTGATGCGACTCCTCTTCGTAGTTGGAGAGGAAAAGCGGCACCGGCTCGTGTGGCGCCAGCTCCTCCGGCAGCACATCGGTCCGCTCAAACGATGGCGCAAAAGACTGCGCATACTGGGGCTGCTCGTATTGCGGCTGCTCGTATCGGGGCTGTTCGTATTGAGGCTGTTCGTATCGAAGCTGCTCGTATCGAGGTTGATCGGCCTCGTACAACCGAGGATCGCTGATGGCTTCGTCGAATCTGTCGAACGGATCTCTCGCCTGAATCGGCTTGGTGTTGTCCGCCATGGTGATGCTCCCCACTACTGAACGCAACGACGGGTTTCCCCCTGCACCTACTTCTTGCTCTTCTTGACGTACAGGAGCCCCTTCACTGATGGTTAAAATCGCACACGGAATGGGTTCAAAAAACGACGGCGGCTGGTGGGAATGAGGAGATATTTTGGTATGATTGAGGCAAACAAGCGGCATCCTGCCGTTTGAAAACACGCATTGTTACCGAGAAACTATATTGGTGAGATGAAATTCATGCCGCAGATGCGAAAAAAGTGCGTCGCTGGTCCGCGCATGACCGCTCTCGCTTCTTCCGAGTGAGCGACTAAGTTCGACAGATGATCCCGCACCTCAGGGATGCAGGATCACCTTGCCCATCGCTTTGCGGCCGGCAAGCACCTTGAGCGCTTCGGCGGTTTCTGCCAGCGGAAAGGTGCGGTCGACATGCGAGGAAATCTTGCCTTCCGCCGTCCACTTCACGAGCTTTTCCAGGTTGGCGCGGTTCTTCTCGGGATTGACCCTGGTCCAGGCACCCCAGAACACGCCGCGGATATCGCAACCCTTGAGCAGCGCGAGGTTGAGCGGCATCTTCGGAATGTCGCCCGCCGCGAAGCCGATCACCAGGAAGCGGCCTTCCCAGGCGATCGAGCGCAAGGCGGCTTCGGCGTAAGTGCCGCCGACCGGATCGAAGATGATATCGACGCCCTTGCCCCCGGTGAGTCGACGCAAGCCCTCTTTCAAATCTTCCTTGCTGTAATTCAGCGTCAGCTCGGCGCCGTGCGCCTTGGCAAATTCCAGCTTCTCGTCCGACGACGCGCAGGCGATCACCTTCAGACCCATCAGCTTGCCGAGCTCGCAGGCCGCAAGGCCGGTGCCGCCGGCAGCGCCCAGCACGGCAAGCGTCTCGCCTGGCTTCGGGCTGGCGCGATCTTCCAGGGCGTGCAGCGCCGTGCCGTAGATGATGATGATCCCGGCGGCGCGGTCAAAATCCAGATTGTCGGGGATCTTCACGATCGAGCTTGCCGGCAGCGCGATCTTTTCGCGCGCGCCGTTGTGGCCGCAGGATGCCACCACGCGGTCGCCGACCTTCAGGTCGGTCACGCCGGCGCCGACGCTTTCGATCACGCCGGCGACTTCGGCGGCCGGCGAAAACGGGAACGGCGGCTTGATCTGGTACTTGCCCTGGATCATCAGAATGTCGAAGAAATTCAGCGCCGCGGCCTTGATCGCGATCACGGCCTGTCCCGGTTCGGCCACCGGATCGGGCAGGTCGGCCAGCACGAGATCGTCCGGTTGGCAATATTGCGAGCAGAGAATGGCTTTCATGGACACACCTGATTTTCGGACCGACGATGAGCTGACTGCTTCATGCCGGATTTGAAGCCGGGCTACAATCCGATTCAGACCGATTCGGACGCATGACTGCGCGGGTGAAGGGGATTCAAACGATGTTTGAAAACAACCTGTTGGCCGGCAAACGGATATTGGTCACCGGTGGCGGCTCGGGGCTGGGAGCGGCGATGGGACGCCGCTTCGTCGAGCTCGGCGCAGAGCTCGTCATTTGCGGCCGACGGCTCGAAGTGCTGGAGGCGACTGCCGCGCAGATGCGCGGTGAACTCGGCGGCAAGGTCACTGCAGTCCGATGCGATATCCGCGACGGCGCGGCCGTCGATCTGATGATGGACCAGATCTGGCGGGAGGCGCCGGTCGATGTGCTGGTCAACAATGCTGCCGCGACCTTCATCGCGCAGACCGAACATCTTTCGTTCCGCGCGGCGGATGCGATCCTGGCGCCGACGCTGCACGGTACGATGTACTGCACCCTCGCCGCGGGCAGGCGCTGGATCGAAAGCAAGCACGAGGGCGTGGTGCTGAGCATACTCTCGACCTCGACGATTACCGGCCGCGCTTTCACGGTACCTTCGGCGATGGCGAAATCCGCCGTGCTCGCGATGACCAAAAGCCTTGCGGTGGAATGGGGACCGAAGGGTGTGCGCACGGTTGCGATCGCGCCCGGTGCGTTTCCGACGCCCGGCGCGTCGGGTCAGCTCCGTCCCGAGGGCCGCGATGAAAGCTGGGCGCAACGCAATCCGCTTGGCCGTGCCGGCGAGCATGGCGAACTTGCGAATCTCGCGAGCTTTCTGATTTCCGACCAGGCCGGTTACATCAATGGCGAGATGGTGGTGCAGGATGGCGGCGCGCATTTGCGCAGTTCCGGCGCCGAGGATTTGCTGCAATGGACCGATGCGCAGTGGCAAAAGCAGCGCGAGCGCCGTTCCAGGGACTGAAGTCGAAACCCGCGCCCTGAATTCGAGCGGACCTGGGACGAAGCGTCGCCACGGCGGTGAGTAACACCGTAACTGCCTTCCCAAAAAAGCATTTCCCGGCTATCCATCCCCGGCGGCGCGATGCGCCCGCGGGCCATCTTCCAGTCACAATAATGAGGGAACCAGTTGTCCGTGTTGCGAATACTGGCATTTCTGGTTGCGATAGCGGCGTTGTGCGGGACGACAGCCCTCGCGCAAACACCGAGCCCTGCTGCGAAGGGCGCCAAGGACTCAGGCAAGGCGGCACCTGCACCAGCGGCAAAGAAGTCGGAACCGGGAGCGGCTGCTGCCGCGGGCGGCGCGGAACCTACCTTGATCGGTCAGTACGGGACCTGGGGCGCCTACACCGCGACGCCGAATGGCAAGAAGGTTTGCTTCGCGTTGGCGAAGCCGTCGTCGTCGAAGACCAACCCGCCGAACCGTCCGCGCGATCCCGCCTACGCTTTCGTCTCGACGCGTCCGGCTGAAAAAGTCGTCAACGAAGTTTCGATCATGATCGGCTACGCGCTGAAGCCGGGCTCGGAATCCTCGCTCGAGGTCGGCGGCGCGTCCTATGCGATGTATACCCAGGGCGATGGACTCTGGATCAAGAACGCCGCGGAGGAAGAACAAATGGTCGCGGCCATGCGCAAGTCTGCCGAGGTCACCATCAAGGGCGTCTCTGCCAAGGGCACCGAGACCACGGACGTCTTCTCGCTCAAGGGGCTGTCCCAGGCGCTCGACCGGCTGGCGCAGGATTGCAAGCGCTAGACGGCATTTAAGCCTAGAATCACGTTGTTTATGGGCCGTGGAAGGCCTATTTGAGGGAGTTCGCAGGGTGGGCAAAGGCGCGGAGGCGCCGTGCCCACCATTAACGTTTGTGGTGGGCACAGCGGAGTTTATCATCGGGCGCGCGTTCGCGCGGCCCGGTGGCTTTGCCCACCCTACGTATCCGCTTCAACCTCGTGTGAATTAATGACGCTTTCATCTTCCGTGGTGCCGCTGGAGAAGGTTCCACTCGAAACCTATGTGCCGCCGGCAAAACCCTCGCTGATCGGCCTGTCGCGCGCCGAGATCGCCGACCGGCTCGGCGAGATCGGCGTTGCGCCAGCGCAGCGCAAGATGCGCACGCAACAGCTCTGGCACTGGATGTACTTTCGCGGCGCCAAATCCTTTGCGGAGATGACCAGCGTCTCCAAGGACATGCGCGCGCAGCTCGAGCAGCATTTTACCGTCGATCGTCCGGAAGTGGTGGCCGAGCAGGTGTCCAACGACGGCACCCGCAAATGGCTGTTGCGCCTGCCGAGCGGCGATGCGTTCCAGAAGGCACATGAAGTCGAGTGCGTCTACATCCCCGAAACCGATCGCGGCACGCTCTGCGTTTCCTCGCAGGTCGGCTGTACGCTGAATTGCTCGTTCTGCCATACCGGCACGCAACGGCTGGTGCGCAACCTCACCGCGGGCGAAATCGTCGGCCAGATCATGGTGGCACGCGACCGCCTCAACGACTGGGCCGATCGCGACACGCCGACCGGCAGTCGCCTTGTCACCAATATCGTCATGATGGGCATGGGCGAGCCGCTCTATAATTTCGACGCGGTGCGCGATGCGCTGCTGATCACAGCCGATAATGAAGGCATCGGCATTTCCCGCCGGCGCATCACGCTGTCGACCTCGGGTGTGGTGCCCAACATCATCCGCACCGGTGAAGAGATCGGCGTCATGCTCGCGATCTCGCTGCATGCGGTTCGCGACGAATTGCGCAACGAACTGGTGCCGCTGAACCGAAAATATCCGATTGCCGAATTGCTGCAGGCCTGCCGCGATTACCCGGGCTCGTCGAATGCGCGGCGCATCACCTTCGAATATGTGATGCTGAAGGGCGTCAACGATTCCCTCGACGACGCCAAGCTGCTGGTCAAGCTGCTCAAGGGCATTCCGGCCAAGATCAACCTGATCCCGTTCAACCCGTGGCCGGGCTCGCGCTACGAGTGCTCGGACTGGGAGCAGATCGAAAAATTCTCCGAATACATCTTCAACGCCGGCTATTCCTCGCCGGTCCGCACGCCGCGCGGCCGCGACATCCTCGCCGCCTGCGGCCAATTGAAGTCGGAGACCGAAAAACTGTCAGCGCGCGAGCGCCAGGCGCTCCGCGCCATGGCGATGACGGATTGATATGATGGGCGAGCCGTCACTCAGGCCGTCATTGCGAGCGAAGCGAAGCAATCCATCCCTCGGCTTGCTGAGGGATGGATTGCTTAGTCGCTTCGCCCCTCGCAATGACGGCGTGTGAACCATGTCCCTAATCGGCCGCCTCTTCGTCATCCTGTTCGCCTTCCTCGCCGCCTGCTTCGTGGCAGGGATGATCGTGGTGGGCGCGGTGTTGTATCCGGAGTTCAGCGACCTCGACAGCGGCATGATCGATCAAAGCGCGATTAATGTCGTGCTCGGCTTTGGATTCATCTTCCTGTCCGGCTTTGCGCTGCTGCCGGCGCTGGTGGTGGTGCTCATCACCGAAGCGTTCTACATCCGCAGCGTGCTGGCTTACGCGGTCGGCGGCGCGATCGTCGGCGCGGCCTGCTATCTCGGCCTCGTTCCCTTCGACCCCGAGACGCTGAAATTTGATGGTATCGTGCGCCGTCATCTCGAAATCATGACCGGTGCAGGCATCGTCGCCGGCCTCGTCTACTGGATGATTGCGGGCCGCACCGCCGGGGCCTGGCGCGAACCATCGCCCCCGATAAAGCCTCCGCCGCCCTTGCCGTCGCAGTCACGGCCATTCTCTTGATGCTTCTCCCACAAGAGGAGAAGGGAAGCGCGCTTGTGCCTTTTCTTCCCCAATCGCCTCGGCTAAACCCCGCGCCATGAACCGTACCGGACTTGTTATCGCGTTGGGCTTGTCGCTCGTCATCGGACTGCTGTTTGGAATCTTTCCCGAACTCGATCTGAAGCTGGCGGCATTGTTCTACGATCCCGCAAGCGCCTCGTTTCCATCCAAACAGAACGGGCTTTACGCTTTCGCGCGTGATGCCGCGATGTGGATCGCGTGGGCGCTGGCGCTGCCCGCCCTGATCGCCATCGTCGCGAAGCTGCTGCGGCCGGATCGGCCGATGCTGGTTCCGGGACGCGCGGCGGTGTTTCTCCTGGCCACCATCCTGCTCTCCGCGGTCGTGCTGACCAATCTGACCTTCAAGAGCCATTGGGGACGGCCAAGGCCAGTGGTGGTGACGGAGTTCAAAGGCCCTTGGGAATTCGTGCCGTGGTGGGACCCGCGCGGGGCTTGCGGGCGTAATTGCTCGTTCTTCTCGGGCGAGGGCGCCACCGCATTCTGGACCTACGCGCCCGCGGCGTTGACGCCGCCGGCGTGGCGGCCGCTGGCCTATACGGCGGCGACCCTGTTCGGTATCGCGACCAGCGTGCTACGGATGGCGTTCGGCGGGCATTTCTTCACCGATGTCGCAGCCGCCGGCCTCGTCAGCTTTTTCGTGATCTGGCTGGCCTATGCCTGGATTTACCGCTGGCCGTCGACGAGGCTCACCGATGCGCAAATCGAAGCCGCGCTGGCGCGCTGGGGCTGGCCCGGCTACCGCCTGTGGCAGCGCTGGCGCGGGCGCGAGGCGGGGTAGTTCGCCCCCAGCCGCCAAGCGCCATTAAACGCGTGCCCACTGCTGCGAAATTTGATATTCGCGGCCCTCAAGCTGCCAGAGCTTCGGTTCTGATTGAATCAGTACCGAAGCTCTAAATTCTTGTTTTGACGCGTTTTCTTCACGCGAACCGGTATCCACTTCGCTCGAAAACGCTATAACGACACCCGCCATTTCGACCGATTGGAAGCTCGATGAGTACGATCCTGAAAAGCCTGCCCAAGGGGGAAAAAGTCGGCATCGCTTTCTCGGGCGGTCTCGACACCAGCGCGGCGCTGCTCTGGATGAAGCAAAAAGGCGCGCGCGTTTTTGCCTATACCGCCAACCTCGGCCAGCCTGACGAGGCCGACTACGACGAGATTCCGCGTAAAGCGCTCGAGTTCGGCGGGGAGAAAGCCCGGCTCGTGGATTGCCGTACCCAACTGGTCCACGAAGGGATTGCCGCGATCCAGTCCGGCGCCTTCCACGTCTCTACCGGCGGCATCGCATACTTCAACACCACGCCGCTCGGGCGCGCGGTGACCGGCACGATGCTGGTCTCGGCCATGAAGGAGGACGGCGTCAACATCTGGGGCGATGGCTCCACCTTCAAGGGCAACGATATCGAGCGGTTCTATCGCTACGGCCTGCTCACCAATCCGAACTTGCAGATCTACAAGCCCTGGCTTGACCAGCAGTTCATCGACGAGCTGGGCGGGCGCGCGGAAATGTCGGCGTTCATGACCGCCAACGGATTCGCCTACAAGATGAGCGCCGAAAAGGCGTACTCGACCGACAGCAATATCCTCGGCGCCACCCATGAGGCCAAGGATCTCGAGCGTCTCGACAGCGGCATCAAGATCGTCAACCCGATTATGGGCGTGCCGTTCTGGCGCGACGACTGCGCCGTCAAGGCCGAACAGGTCGCCGTGCGTTTTGAGGAGGGCCAGCCCGTCGCGCTGAATGGCCAGACATTTACCGATTCGGTTGCCTTGTTCCTCGAGGCCAACGCCATCGGCGGCCGGCATGGCCTTGGCATGAGCGACCAGATCGAGAACCGGATCATCGAGGCCAAGAGCCGCGGCATCTATGAAGCGCCCGCCATGGCGCTGCTGCACATCGCTTACGAACGCCTGGTCACGGGCATCCACAACGAAGACACCATCGAGCAGTACCGGATCGGCGGCATGCGCCTTGGCCGACTGCTGTACCAGGGACGGTGGTTCGATTCCCAGGCCCTCATGCTGCGCGAAACTGCCCATTGGGTGGCGCGCGCGGTCACCGGTGAGGTGACGCTCGAGCTGCGCCGTGGCAATGACTACTCGATCCTGAACACCGAGAGCCCGAACCTGACCTATCAGCCGGAGCGGCTGAGCATGGAGAAGGTCGAGGACGCCGCGTTCTCGCCGGCGGACCGCATCGGCCAGCTCACCATGCGCAACCTCGACATCGCCGATACCCGCACCAAGCTGAAGCTTTATTCGGATACGGGGTTGCTGGCGGGAAGCGAAGGCCCGGAGATATTCAAGCTCGAGAGCGACAAGGGCTGAACCGCGCAGGCGTTGTAACGGGAACGTCATTCGGGTCCGATAAGATACAGGTAGGCCCATGCCTAAGGCTCGGCGGCCGTTGGCTGCCGCTTGGCGCGACCTAATCCGACTCCGATCCGGTGCACGCTCATGATCAAACGCTTCATCAAACTCTTCGCTGCCGCCCTCGTTGTCCTGTCTGCGGGATCCTCGGCGGTTGCCCAGACCATCTACCCGATCGACCGCGCGTCGATTCTCGCCGGCGCACGCTTCGATTTCAAAGTCGAGTTCCCGGATCGCGTCGATCCCTCGAAGCTGAAAGTGACCGTGAACGGCGACGACCATGCCGCTGTGTTCAGCCAGTCCGGAACATTCGTCGAGCGCGAGGACGGCAAGGACCAGTCGGCATTGATGCTTCGCGGCGTCACCCTGACCAGGCCGGGCAATGTCACGGTCGAAGTCAGCGATGGCACGCGAAGCCGCACGGTGGCGTGGACAGTCTACGATACCGGTCCGCGCAAGGCGAAGAACGTCGTCCTGTTCATTGGTGACGGGCTGTCACCCGCGCACCGCGTCGCCGCCCGTCTGCTCTCCAAGGGCATCGCGGAAGGCAAGAGCCTCGGCAAGCTTGCGATCGACGACATGCCGCATATGGCGCTGGTGGCGACCGCAGGCTCGGATTCCATCATCACCGATTCAGCGAACGCTGCGAGCGCCTATGCCACCGGCCACAAGGCCGCGGTCAATGCCATGGGCGTCTATGCGGACCGTACTGCAAGCCCGTTCGATGATCCAAGGGTCGAGACCATTGCGAGCCTGGCGAAGCGGCGGCACGGCATGGGTATCGGCATTGTCACCAATACCGAAGTCGAGGATGCGACGCCGGCGGCGATGGTGGCGCACACCCGCCGTCGCGCCGCCTATGACCAGATCGTCGAGCAATTATTCGCCGCCAGGCCCGATGTGCTGATGGGCGGCGGAGCTGCGAATTTCCTGCCGCAAGGAGCGCCGGGGTCCAGGCGCAAGGACAACGTCGATTACCTCGCCCGATTCCGCGATGCCGGCTATTCGATTGCGGCGACGGCGGGCGAACTCAATGCGCTTGCGGCCAAGCCCGACACGCGCCAGTTACTCGGCCTGTTCGCCACGGGAAATATGGACGGCGCGCTGGATCGCAAGTTTCTCAAAGGCGGCGGCGTGGCGAGATTCCCGGAACAGCCGGATCTAACCGAGCAGATGCAGGCCGCGCTGAACATCCTGTCCAGGAACGATGCGGGCTTCTTCCTGATGGTCGAATCCGGCATGATCGACAAATACGCGCATGCGCTGGATATGGAGCGCGCGGTCTATGACACGATCATGCTGGATAACGCGGTCGCCCTGGCGCGCAAATGGGCGCTGGCGCGCGGCGACGACACCCTGATCCTTGTGCTCGCCGACCACAATCATCCCAACAGCCTTGTCGGCACCATCAATGACGATATGAGCACGACGCCCAACGTGCCTTTGCGCGAGCGCGTCGGTACCTACGACAAAGCCGGATTTCCTAATTATCCGGCTCCCGATGCCGATGGCTATCCGCCGCGCGTGGACGTCAGCCGACGGCTGGCGCTCTTCTCCGCGAGCCTTCCGGACCACTACGAAACCTTCCGCCCCAAGCTCGACAATCCGAACGAACCAAGCGTCAAGGGCGATGCGCCGGGCACGTTCAAGATCAACGAGAAATACAAGGACGTGCCGGGGGCGGTGCTGCGCTTTGGCAACCTGCCGGCGATGATGGGCGCCAGCGTGCATTCGGGAGAGGATGTCATCCTGACGGGGACTGGACCGGGCAGCGAACGCATCAGCGGCTCGATGGACAACACCGACGTATTCCGCATCATGGCGGACGCGCTCGGCCTTGCAGCCGCGGGACAATAGTTTCGCGTGCGAAGTCCTCGCGTCAGGAGAGCGGCGGTGCAAACATCAGTTTGATGCAGCTTCGAAAGATCATGATCTGCCGTTCGAGACGGCCGGGATCGTTCAGCGTCTTGGACATGATGATGGCGCCGTCGACGATGCAGGACAGCATGTCGGCGACATCGTCGAGGTCGACCGGCTCTCTCGGAGGATGGACCGCCGCGATGCCGTCGAGGATCGTGCGGAAGCGCGCGTTCCAGTCCCGCACGGATTGCGCGGTGAGATCGCGTATCTCACGGTCGAACAGCCGTTCCTGATAGCAGATGCTGGCGATCAGGCAGCCGGGATGTCCGTTCGGCAGATCGGCCATCGTTTCCGCAAGCAGCTTCAGTGAAATCAGGAACGCCTGCAGCGGATCGTCCGATAGCTGTTGGCCGCGCCCGAAAATTTCGTCGAACAGGCGATCGTTGGTTGCGACATATCGCCGGACCATTTCGCGGGCGAGCGCGTTCTTGTCCTTGAAGTGGTAGAAAAAGCCGCTCTTGGTGAGGCCGGCCTCGGCGATCACTTCCTCGATCGAGGTCGCGCCGAATCCTTTGGCGAGCACGGCCGCCTCCGCGATCTCGAGAATTCTCTCGCGGGTGGCTTCGCCCTTGCCCTTCGGGGTCTCCAAAACTGTACTCATGGTACGGTTTCTCCACGGCCGGCAGCGCAGGAGCTTTGCGCCCCGCCGGCAACCATTTGATTTCGTATCATTTTGCAGCTCAAGGTTCATCCGCACCACGAGCCGCCTAGGCGGCCGCGACACTATGAGGCACCAACATCGTCGGACCTGGCCGATGCGCGAGAGACGTATCGAAGTCCTCTAATTCGCGGAGATGGTGAAATGGCCAAATACCGACACGCCCTGCCGCAGCGCCGCGGTGGCGTTTTTCTCACCGATGGCGGCATGGAAACCACGCTGATCTTCCACGAAGGCGTGGAGCTGCCGCACTTCGCCGCCTTTGTGCTGCTGGATAGCGCCGAAGGGCGGGAGAAGTTGAAGCAGTATTATGCCGCCTATCTCGCGGTCGCGCGCGACCATGGCACGGGTTTCGTGCTCGACAGCCCGACATGGCGTGCCAATCCGGATTGGGGCATCAAGCTCGGCTATGACGCGTCCGCGCTCGCTGGGATCAATGTCCGTTCGATTGCATTGCTCGAGGAGCTGCGCACCGGCTGGGAGCGGCCAGGCGCACCCTGCGTCATCAGCGGCGCCATCGGCCCGCGCGGCGACGGCTACAAGGCAGGCAACATGCAGGCTGACGAAGCCGAGGCTTATCATCGGGCGCAGATTGCGGCCTTCGTCGAAGGCGGCGCCGACATGGTCACCGCCTATACGCTTACCAGCATCAATGAAGCGATCGGCATCGCGCGCGCGGCGCGGTCGCAAGGGATTCCGGCGGCCATCTCGTTCACTGTGGAGACCAACGGCCGCCTGGTGAAAGGAGAAACGTTGCGTGAGGCGATCGAGACCGTGGATCGCGAGACCGACGGTGCGCCCGAATACTTCCTGATCAACTGTGCGCACCCAACCCATTTCGAAGACGCGTTGAAGGTGGGCGAAGCCTGGACCGAACGTATCCATGGCATCAGGGCCAACGCCTCGACAAAGAGCCATGCCGAACTCGACGAATCCGAAACGCTCGATGCGGGCGATCCGGCCGATCTCGGGCGGCGGTATGTTGCGCTCAGGAGCGCGTTTCCCACGATGCGCATCCTTGGCGGCTGCTGCGGCACCGATCACCGGCACGCCGCCGCCATTTGCGAGGCGTGCGTGCCACCGCGGGCCCTCAGCGCGTGATGCAACAAAAATGGCCGGGATTGTTCCCGGCCATTTTCATTTTGATTGACCGCCAGCTCAGCGCGGCGGCGCGGTGCCGGGCGGGGGCGGCGGCAGCGAGGCCTGTCCGCCGTTGAGCAGCGGCGTGATGTTGCGGATGGTGACGCGCCGGTTGATCGGGCTCGGCCCGTCGACCTGCTCCTTCAGGTACTGCTCGCCATAGCCCTGCGAGGTCAGGTTTTCCGCCGGCACGTTGAACTGCTGCGTCAGCAAGGTGGCCGCCGATTCGGCGCGGCGGTCCGACAGCGACAGATTGTCGACGTCGTTTCCGACCGCGTCGGTGTGGCCCTCGATCAGGAACACTGCGCGCGGATTCTGCTGGATCGCGCGGTTGAGGCCGTCGGCGATCGCCTGCAGCTTCTCCGCCTGATCGGGCGGGATTTCCCACGATCCGGTTTCGAAGTTGATGGTGTTGACGTCGATGCTCGGCATCCGCTGCCGCACCGTGGGGCTGTAGCGGATTTCGTCCAGCGAATAACGCCGTTCGATCCGCTCCACCGGTGGTGCAATCATGGTGTCGTAGATCAATTCCGGCGACGCTTCCTCCGCGTCGACGATGTAACGGTTGTAGGGAATGCGGACCACCGGCGGCGCGAGGGCGACAAAGAATCCGCCGCCCCCACGCGGATCGCGGTAGCTGTTGTCGATGATGATGATCTCGCGACCGCGCTCGTCGCGGCGGATACGGCGCAGCAACTGGCCGTCGCGGCCCATCACGGTGATGACCTGGGTGCCATCCGGTCTGATGACGACGGTACGGGTCTCGCCGCCGACAGTCTGGGTCTGGATGTCGCGCGCGCCGTAACGGAAGCGCTCGACCTCGTTGTGACGAACATATGCCTGCCCGCCGGGATCGCGAACGATGATCCGGCCGGGTTCGGTGATAACCGTGCGACCGCCTTCCTGAACTTCGCGACGCTGGCCGCGGAAGTCGTCGAGGCGCTGCGGCCCTGTGGCCCGAGTGCCCGGGGCGATCACCCTGAGCCCCTCTTGGGTCGGAGGAGGCGCCGGCAATGGCGCCGTGATCTGAGGCGCGCGCTGGAAGGCCGGCGCGACCGTTGGCGGCGCGTTCTGGACCCGGCCTGCCGGCGGCGTGGCGGCCGGCGCACCGGGCACGGCGGTTGGCGCCGCGGGAGCGGTCGTGGTGCCCGGAGCCGCCGGAGTGCCAGCAGCCGGGGGTGCCGTCGGCGCGGGTGTCGCGGCCGGCGCCGTTGCAGCGGGGGCGCCGGGAGCCGGCAGGCCGGGGCGGCCCGTCGGTGGCGTTGGCGCCGGCGTTGGCGCACCCGCCGCGGCCGGAGGCGGTGTGCCGGGACGTCCCTGCGGTGTCGTTGGCGCGGTCGTCGGAGCGCCCGCAGCCGGTGGTGTCGTCGGAGTACCCGCGGCTGGTGGCGCCGCCGGCGACGCCACCAGCCGCGGGTACTCCGACGACACCACCGGCTGCGGGCGCTCCGACGACCGCGCCAACGACACCGCAGGGACGTCCCGGCACACCGCCTCCGGCCGCGGCGGGTGCGCCAACGCCGGCGCCAACGCCACCGACGGGCCGCCCCGGCCTGCCGGCTCCCGGCGCCCCCGCTGCAACGGCGCCGGCCGCGACACCCGCGCCGACGGCACCCCCGGCTGCTGGCACTCCGGCGGCTCCGGGCACCACGACCGCTCCCGCGGCGCCAACCGCCGTGCCCGGTGCGCCGGCCGCCACGCCGCCGGCAGGCCGGGTCCAGAACGCGCCGCCAACGGTCGCGCCGGCCTTCCAGCGCGCGCCTCAGATCACGGCGCCATTGCCGGCGCCTCCTCCGACCCAAGAGGGGCTCAGGGTGATCGCCCCGGGCACTCGGGCCACAGGGCCGCAGCGCCTCGACGACTTCCGCGGCCAGCGTCGCGAAGTTCAGGAAGGCGGTCGCACGGTTATCACCGAACCCGGCCGGATCATCGTTCGCGATCCCGGCGGGCAGGCATATGTTCGTCACAACGAGGTCGAGCGCTTCCGTTACGGCGCGCGCGACATCCAGACCCAGACTGTCGGCGGCGAGACCCGTACCGTCGTCATCAGACCGGATGGCACCCAGGTCATCACCGTGATGGGCCGCGACGGCCAGTTGCTGCGCCGTATCCGCCGCGACGAGCGCGGTCGCGAGATCATCATCATCGACAACAGCTACCGCGATCCGCGTGGGGGCGGCGGATTCTTTGTCGCCCTCGCGCCGCCGGTGGTCCGCATTCCCTACAACCGTTACATCGTCGACGCGGAGGAAGCGTCGCCGGAATTGATCTACGACACCATGATTGCACCACCGGTGGAGCGGATCGAACGGCGTTATTCGCTGGACGAAATCCGCTACAGCCCCACGGTGCGGCAGCGGATGCCGAGCATCGACGTCAACACCATCAACTTCGAAACCGGATCGTGGGAAATCCCGCCCGATCAGGCGGAGAAGCTGCAGGCGATCGCCGACGGCCTCAACCGCGCGATCCAGCAGAATCCGCGCGCAGTGTTCCTGATCGAGGGCCACACCGACGCGGTCGGAAACGACGTCGACAATCTGTCGCTGTCGGACCGCCGCGCCGAATCGGCGGCCACCTTGCTGACGCAGCAGTTCAACGTGCCGGCGGAAAACCTGACCTCGCAGGGCTATGGCGAGCAGTACCTGAAGGAGCAGGTCGACGGGCCGAGCCCGATCAACCGGCGCGTCACCATCCGCAACATCACGCCGCTGCTCAACGGCGGACAGGCCTCGCTGCCGCCGCCCCCGCCCGGCACCGCGCCGCCGCGCTGAGCTGGCGGTCAATCAAAATGAAAATGGCCGGGAACAATCCCGGCCATTTTTGTTGCATCACGCGCTGAGGGCCCGCGGTGGCACGCACGCCTCGCAAATGGCGGCGGCGTGCCGGTGATCGGTGCCGCAGCAGCCGCCAAGGATGCGCATCGTGGGAAACGCGCTCCTGAGCGCAACATACCGCCGCCCGAGATCGGCCGGATCGCCCGCATCGAGCGTTTCGGATTCGTCGAGTTCGGCATGGCTCTTTGTCGAGGCGTTGGCCCTGATGCCATGGATACGTTCGGTCCAGGCTTCGCCCACCTTCAACGCGTCTTCGAAATGGGTTGGGTGCGCACAGTTGATCAGGAAGTATTCGGGCGCACCGTCGGTCTCGCGATCCACGGTCTCGATCGCCTCACGCAACGTTTCTCCTTTCACCAGGCGGCCGTTGGTCTCCACAGTGAACGAGATGGCCGCCGGAATCCCTTGCGACCGCGCCGCGCGCGCGATGCCGATCGCTTCATTGATGCTGGTAAGCGTATAGGCGGTGACCATGTCGGCGCCGCCTTCGACGAAGGCCGCAATCTGCGCCCGATGATAAGCCTCGGCTTCGTCAGCCTGCATGTTGCCTGCCTTGTAGCCGTCGCCGCGCGGGCCGATGGCGCCGCTGATGACGCAGGGTGCGCCTGGCCGCTCCCAGCCGGTGCGCAGCTCCTCGAGCAATGCAATCGAACGGACATTGATCCCAGCGAGCGCGGACGCGTCATAGCCGAGCTTGATGCCCCAATCCGGATTGGCACGCCATGTCGGGCTGTCGAGCACGAAACCCGTGCCATGGTCGCGCGCGACCGCGAGATAGGCGGCATAATACTGCTTCAACTTCTCCCGCCCTTCGGCGCTATCCAGCAGCACAAAGGCGGCGAAGTGCGGCAGCTCCACGCCTTCGTGGAAGATCAGCGTGGTTTCCATGCCGCCATCGGTGAGAAAAACGCCACCGCGGCGCTGCGGCAGGGCGTGTCGGTATTTGGCCATTTCACCATCTCCGCGAATTAGAGGACTTCGATACGTCTCTCGCGCATCGGCCAGGTCCGACGATGTTGGTGCCTCATAGTGTCGCGGCCGCCTAGGCGGCTCGTGGTGCGGATGAACCTTGAGCTGCAAAATGATACGAAATCAAATGGTTGCCGGCGGGGCGCAAAGCTCCTGCGCTGCCGGCCGTGGAGAAACCGTACCATGAGTACAGTTTTGGAGACCCCGAAGGGCAAGGGCGAAGCCACCCGCGAGAGAATTCTCGAGATCGCGGAGGCGGCCGTGCTCGCCAAAGGATTCGGCGCGACCTCGATCGAGGAAGTGATCGCCGAGGCCGGCCTCACCAAGAGCGGCTTTTTCTACCACTTCAAGGACAAGAACGCGCTCGCCCGCGAAATGGTCCGGCGATATGTCGCAACCAACGATCGCCTGTTCGACGAAATTTTCGGGCGCGGCCAACAGCTATCGGACGATCCGCTGCAGGCGTTCCTGATTTCACTGAAGCTGCTTGCGGAAACGATGGCCGATCTGCCGAACGGACATCCCGGCTGCCTGATCGCCAGCATCTGCTATCAGGAACGGCTGTTCGACCGTGAGATACGCGATCTCACCGCGCAATCCGTGCGGGACTGGAACGCGCGCTTCCGCACGATCCTCGACGGCATCGCGGCGGTCCATCCTCCGAGAGAGCCGGTCGACCTCGACGATGTCGCCGACATGCTGTCCTGCATCGTCGACGGCGCCATCATCATGTCCAAGACGCTGAACGATCCCGGCCGTCTCGAACGGCAGATCATGATCTTTCGAAGCTGCATCAAACTGATGTTTGCACCGCCGCTCTCCTGACGCGAGGACTTCGCACGCGAAACTATTGTCCCGCGGCTGCAAGGCCGAGCGCGTCCGCCATGATGCGGAATACGTCGGTGTTGTCCATCGAGCCGCTGATGCGTTCGCTGCCCGGTCCAGTCCCCGTCAGGATGACATCCTCTCCCGAATGCACGCTGGCGCCCATCATCGCCGGCAGGTTGCCAAAGCGCAGCACCGCCCCCGGCACGTCCTTGTATTTCTCGTTGATCTTGAACGTGCCCGGCGCATCGCCCTTGACGCTTGGTTCGTTCGGATTGTCGAGCTTGGGGCGGAAGGTTTCGTAGTGGTCCGGAAGGCTCGCGGAGAAGAGCGCCAGCCGTCGGCTGACGTCCACGCGCGGCGGATAGCCATCGGCATCGGGAGCCGGATAATTAGGAAATCCGGCTTTGTCGTAGGTACCGACGCGCTCGCGCAAAGGCACGTTGGGCGTCGTGCTCATATCGTCATTGATGGTGCCGACAAGGCTGTTGGGATGATTGTGGTCGGCGAGCACAAGGATCAGGGTGTCGTCGCCGCGCGCCAGCGCCCATTTGCGCGCCAGGGCGACCGCGTTATCCAGCATGATCGTGTCATAGACCGCGCGCTCCATATCCAGCGCATGCGCGTATTTGTCGATCATGCCGGATTCGACCATCAGGAAGAAGCCCGCATCGTTCCTGGACAGGATGTTCAGCGCGGCCTGCATCTGCTCGGTTAGATCCGGCTGTTCCGGGAATCTCGCCACGCCGCCGCCTTTGAGAAACTTGCGATCCAGCGCGCCGTCCATATTTCCCGTGGCGAACAGGCCGAGTAACTGGCGCGTGTCGGGCTTGGCCGCAAGCGCATTGAGTTCGCCCGCCGTCGCCGCAATCGAATAGCCGGCATCGCGGAATCGGGCGAGGTAATCGACGTTGTCCTTGCGCCTGGACCCCGGCGCTCCTTGCGGCAGGAAATTCGCAGCTCCGCCGCCCATCAGCACATCGGGCCTGGCGGCGAATAATTGCTCGACGATCTGGTCATAGGCGGCGCGACGGCGGGTGTGCGCCACCATCGCCGCCGGCGTCGCATCCTCGACTTCGGTATTGGTGACAATGCCGATACCCATGCCGTGCCGCCGCTTCGCCAGGCTCGCAATGGTCTCGACCCTTGGATCATCGAACGGGCTTGCAGTACGGTCCGCATAGACGCCCATGGCATTGACCGCGGCCTTGTGGCCGGTGGCATAGGCGCTCGCAGCGTTCGCTGAATCGGTGATGATGGAATCCGAGCCTGCGGTCGCCACCAGCGCCATATGCGGCATGTCGTCGATCGCAAGCTTGCCGAGGCTCTTGCCTTCCGCGATGCCCTTGGAGAGCAGACGGGCGGCGACGCGGTGCGCGGGTGACAGCCCGTCACCAATGAACAGGACGACGTTCTTCGCCTTGCGCGGACCGGTATCGTAGACTGTCCACGCCACCGTGCGGCTTCGCGTGCCATCGCTGACTTCGACCGTGACATTGCCCGGCCTGGTCAGGGTGACGCCGCGAAGCATCAATGCCGACTGGTCCTTGCCGTCCTCGCGCTCGACGAATGTTCCGGACTGGCTGAACACAGCGGCATGGTCGTCGCCGTTCACGGTCACTTTCAGCTTCGAGGGATCGACGCGATCCGGGAACTCGACTTTGAAATCGAAGCGTGCGCCGGCGAGAATCGACGCGCGGTCGATCGGGTAGATGGTCTGGGCAACCGCCGAGGATCCCGCAGACAGGACAACGAGGGCGGCAGCGAAGAGTTTGATGAAGCGTTTGATCATGAGCGTGCACCGGATCGGAGTCGGATTAGGTCGCGCCAAGCGGCAGCCAACGGCCGCCGAGCCTTAGGCATGGGCCTACCTGTATCTTATCGGACCCGAATGACGTTCCCGTTACAACGCCTGCGCGGTTCAGCCCTTGTCGCTCTCGAGCTTGAATATCTCCGGGCCTTCGCTTCCCGCCAGCAACCCCGTATCCGAATAAAGCTTCAGCTTGGTGCGGGTATCGGCGATGTCGAGGTTGCGCATGGTGAGCTGGCCGATGCGGTCCGCCGGCGAGAACGCGGCGTCCTCGACCTTCTCCATGCTCAGCCGCTCCGGCTGATAGGTCAGGTTCGGGCTCTCGGTGTTCAGGATCGAGTAGTCATTGCCACGGCGCAGCTCGAGCGTCACCTCACCGGTGACCGCGCGCGCCACCCAATGGGCAGTTTCGCGCAGCATGAGGGCCTGGGAATCGAACCACCGTCCCTGGTACAGCAGTCGGCCAAGGCGCATGCCGCCGATCCGGTACTGCTCGATGGTGTCTTCGTTGTGGATGCCCGTGACCAGGCGTTCGTAAGCGATGTGCAGCAGCGCCATGGCGGGCGCTTCATAGATGCCGCGGCTCTTGGCCTCGATGATCCGGTTCTCGATCTGGTCGCTCATGCCAAGGCCATGCCGGCCGCCGATGGCGTTGGCCTCGAGGAACAAGGCAACCGAATCGGTAAATGTCTGGCCATTCAGCGCGACGGGCTGGCCCTCCTCAAAACGCACGGCGACCTGTTCGGCCTTGACGGCGCAGTCGTCGCGCCAGAACGGCACGCCCATAATCGGGTTGACGATCTTGATGCCGCTGTCGAGACGCTCGAGATCCTTGGCCTCATGGGTGGCGCCGAGGATATTGCTGTCGGTCGAGTACGCCTTTTCGGCGCTCATCTTGTAGGCGAATCCGTTGGCGGTCATGAACGCCGACATTTCCGCGCGCCCGCCCAGCTCGTCGATGAACTGCTGGTCAAGCCAGGGCTTGTAGATCTGCAAGTTCGGATTGGTGAGCAGGCCGTAGCGATAGAACCGCTCGATATCGTTGCCCTTGAAGGTGGAGCCATCGCCCCAGATGTTGACGCCGTCCTCCTTCATGGCCGAGACCAGCATCGTGCCGGTCACCGCGCGCCCGAGCGGCGTGGTGTTGAAGTATGCGATGCCGCCGGTAGAGACGTGGAAGGCGCCGGACTGGATCGCGGCAATCCCTTCGTGGACCAGTTGGGTACGGCAATCCACGAGCCGGGCTTTCTCCCCGCCGAACTCGAGCGCTTTACGCGGAATCTCGTCGTAGTCGGCCTCGTCAGGCTGGCCGAGGTTGGCGGTATAGGCAAAAACGCGCGCGCCTTTTTGCTTCATCCAGAGCAGCGCCGCGCTGGTGTCGAGACCGCCCGAGAAAGCGATGCCGACTTTTTCCCCCTTGGGCAGGCTTTTCAGGATCGTACTCATCGAGCTTCCAATCGGTCGAAATGGCGGGTGTCGTTATAGCGTTTTCGAGCGAAGTGGATACCGGTTCGCGTGAAGAAAACGCGTCAAAACAAGAATTTAGAGCTTCGGTACTGATTCAATCAGAACCGAAGCTCTGGCAGCTTGAGGGCCGCGAATATCAAATTTCGCAGCAGTGGGCACGCGTTTAATGGCGCTTGGCGGCTGGGGGCGAACTACCCCGCCTCGCGCCCGCGCCAGCGCTGCCACAGGCGGTAGCCGGGCCAGCCCCAGCGCGCCAGCGCGGCTTCGATTTGCGCATCGGTGAGCCTCGTCGACGGCCAGCGGTAAATCCAGGCATAGGCCAGCCAGATCACGAAAAAGCTGACGAGGCCGGCGGCTGCGACATCGGTGAAGAAATGCCCGCCGAACGCCATCCGTAGCACGCTGGTCGCGATACCGAACAGGGTCGCCGCCGTATAGGCCAGCGGCCGCCACGCCGGCGGCGTCAACGCCGCGGGCGCGTAGGTCCAGAATGCGGTGGCGCCCTCGCCCGAGAAGAACGAGCAATTACGCCCGCAAGCCCCGCGCGGGTCCCACCACGGCACGAATTCCCAAGGGCCTTTGAACTCCGTCACCACCACTGGCCTTGGCCGTCCCCAATGGCTCTTGAAGGTCAGATTGGTCAGCACGACCGCGGAGAGCAGGATGGTGGCCAGGAGAAACACCGCCGCGCGTCCCGGAACCAGCATCGGCCGATCCGGCCGCAGCAGCTTCGCGACGATGGCGATCAGGGCGGGCAGCGCCAGCGCCCACGCGATCCACATCGCGGCATCACGCGCGAAAGCGTAAAGCCCGTTCTGTTTGGATGGAAACGAGGCGCTTGCGGGATCGTAGAACAATGCCGCCAGCTTCAGATCGAGTTCGGGAAAGATTCCAAACAGCAGTCCGATGACGAGCGACAAGCCCAACGCGATAACAAGTCCGGTACGGTTCATGGCGCGGGGTTTAGCCGAGGCGATTGGGGAAGAAAAGGCACAAGCGCGCTTCCCTTCTCCTCTTGTGGGAGAAGCATCAAGAGAATGGCCGTGACTGCGACGGCAAGGGCGGCGGAGGCTTTATCGGGGGCGATGGTTCGCGCCAGGCCCCGGCGGTGCGGCCCGCAATCATCCAGTAGACGAGGCCGGCGACGATGCCTGCACCGGTCATGATTTCGAGATGACGGCGCACGATACCATCAAATTTCAGCGTCTCGGGGTCGAAGGGAACGAGGCCGAGATAGCAGGCCGCGCCGACGATCGCGCCGCCGACCGCGTAAGCCAGCACGCTGCGGATGTAGAACGCTTCGGTGATGAGCACCACCACCAGCGCCGGCAGCAGCGCAAAGCCGGACAGGAAGATGAATCCAAAGCCGAGCACGACATTAATCGCGCTTTGATCGATCATGCCGCTGTCGAGGTCGCTGAACTCCGGATACAACACCGCGCCCACCACGATCATCCCTGCCACGAAGCAGGCGGCGAGGAAGGCGAACAGGATGACGAAGAGGCGGCCGATTAGGGACATGGTTCACACGCCGTCATTGCGAGGGGCGAAGCGACTAAGCAATCCATCCCTCAGCAAGCCGAGGGATGGATTGCTTCGCTTCGCTCGCAATGACGGCCTGAGTGACGGCTCGCCCATCATATCAATCCGTCATCGCCATGGCGCGGAGCGCCTGGCGCTCGCGCGCTGACAGTTTTTCGGTCTCCGACTTCAATTGGCCGCAGGCGGCGAGGATGTCGCGGCCGCGCGGCGTGCGGACCGGCGAGGAATAGCCGGCGTTGAAGATGTATTCGGAGAATTTTTCGATCTGCTCCCAGTCCGAGCACTCGTAGCGCGAGCCCGGCCACGGGTTGAACGGGATCAGGTTGATCTTGGCCGGAATGCCCTTGAGCAGCTTGACCAGCAGCTTGGCGTCGTCGAGGGAATCGTTGACGCCCTTCAGCATCACATATTCGAAGGTGATGCGCCGCGCATTCGACGAGCCCGGGTAATCGCGGCAGGCCTGCAGCAATTCGGCAATCGGATATTTTCGGTTCAGCGGCACCAGTTCGTTGCGCAATTCGTCGCGAACCGCATGCAGCGAGATCGCGAGCATGACGCCGATCTCTTCACCGGTGCGGATGATGTTGGGCACCACACCCGAGGTCGACAGCGTGATGCGCCGGCGGGAAATGCCGATGCCTTCATTATCGGCTGTGATCAGCAGCGCATCGCGCACCGCGTCGAAATTATAGAGCGGCTCGCCCATGCCCATCATGACGATATTGGTGACAAGGCGACTGCCGGTCGGCGTGTCGCGATCGGCCCAGTCGTTGAGGCGGTCGCGTGCCACCATGATCTGGCCGACGATTTCGCCCGCGGTGAGGTTGCGCACCAGCCGTTGCGTGCCGGTATGGCAGAACGAGCAATTCAGCGTACAGCCGACCTGCGAGGAAACGCAGAGCGTGCCGCGATCGGTTTCGGGGATGTAGACGCACTCGACTTCATGTGCCTTCTGGAACGCATCGCCGCTCGGCAGGCGCAACAGCCATTTGCGGGTGCCGTCGTTGGACACCTGCTCGGCCACCACTTCCGGACGATCGACGGTAAAATGCTGCTCGAGCTGCGCGCGCATGTCCTTGGAGACGCTGGTCATCTCCGCAAAGGATTTGGCGCCGCGAAAGTACATCCAGTGCCAGAGCTGTTGCGTGCGCATCTTGCGCTGCGCTGGCGCAACGCCGATCTCGCCGAGCCGGTCGGCGATCTCGGCGCGCGACAGGCCGATCAGCGAGGGTTTTGCCGGCGGCACATAGGTTTCGAGTGGAACCTTCTCCAGCGGCACCACGGAAGATGAAAGCGTCATTAATTCACACGAGGTTGAAGCGGATACGTAGGGTGGGCAAAGCCACCGGGCCGCGCGAACGCGCGCCCGATGATAAACTCCGCTGTGCCCACCACAAACGTTAATGGTGGGCACGGCGCCTCCGCGCCTTTGCCCACCCTGCGAACTCCCTCAAATAGGCCTTCCACGGCCCATAAACAACGTGATTCTAGGCTTAAATGCCGTCTAGCGCTTGCAATCCTGCGCCAGCCGGTCGAGCGCCTGGGACAGCCCCTTGAGCGAGAAGACGTCCGTGGTCTCGGTGCCCTTGGCAGAGACGCCCTTGATGGTGACCTCGGCAGACTTGCGCATGGCCGCGACCATTTGTTCTTCCTCCGCGGCGTTCTTGATCCAGAGTCCATCGCCCTGGGTATACATCGCATAGGACGCGCCGCCGACCTCGAGCGAGGATTCCGAGCCCGGCTTCAGCGCGTAGCCGATCATGATCGAAACTTCGTTGACGACTTTTTCAGCCGGACGCGTCGAGACGAAAGCGTAGGCGGGATCGCGCGGACGGTTCGGCGGGTTGGTCTTCGACGACGACGGCTTCGCCAACGCGAAGCAAACCTTCTTGCCATTCGGCGTCGCGGTGTAGGCGCCCCAGGTCCCGTACTGACCGATCAAGGTAGGTTCCGCGCCGCCCGCGGCAGCAGCCGCTCCCGGTTCCGACTTCTTTGCCGCTGGTGCAGGTGCCGCCTTGCCTGAGTCCTTGGCGCCCTTCGCAGCAGGGCTCGGTGTTTGCGCGAGGGCTGTCGTCCCGCACAACGCCGCTATCGCAACCAGAAATGCCAGTATTCGCAACACGGACAACTGGTTCCCTCATTATTGTGACTGGAAGATGGCCCGCGGGCGCATCGCGCCGCCGGGGATGGATAGCCGGGAAATGCTTTTTTGGGAAGGCAGTTACGGTGTTACTCACCGCCGTGGCGACGCTTCGTCCCAGGTCCGCTCGAATTCAGGGCGCGGGTTTCGACTTCAGTCCCTGGAACGGCGCTCGCGCTGCTTTTGCCACTGCGCATCGGTCCATTGCAGCAAATCCTCGGCGCCGGAACTGCGCAAATGCGCGCCGCCATCCTGCACCACCATCTCGCCATTGATGTAACCGGCCTGGTCGGAAATCAGAAAGCTCGCGAGATTCGCAAGTTCGCCATGCTCGCCGGCACGGCCAAGCGGATTGCGTTGCGCCCAGCTTTCATCGCGGCCCTCGGGACGGAGCTGACCCGACGCGCCGGGCGTCGGAAACGCACCGGGCGCGATCGCAACCGTGCGCACACCCTTCGGTCCCCATTCCACCGCAAGGCTTTTGGTCATCGCGAGCACGGCGGATTTCGCCATCGCCGAAGGTACCGTGAAAGCGCGGCCGGTAATCGTCGAGGTCGAGAGTATGCTCAGCACCACGCCCTCGTGCTTGCTTTCGATCCAGCGCCTGCCCGCGGCGAGGGTGCAGTACATCGTACCGTGCAGCGTCGGCGCCAGGATCGCATCCGCCGCGCGGAACGAAAGATGTTCGGTCTGCGCGATGAAGGTCGCGGCAGCATTGTTGACCAGCACATCGACCGGCGCCTCCCGCCAGATCTGGTCCATCATCAGATCGACGGCCGCGCCGTCGCGGATATCGCATCGGACTGCAGTGACCTTGCCGCCGAGTTCACCGCGCATCTGCGCGGCAGTCGCCTCCAGCACTTCGAGCCGTCGGCCGCAAATGACGAGCTCTGCGCCGAGCTCGACGAAGCGGCGTCCCATCGCCGCTCCCAGCCCCGAGCCGCCACCGGTGACCAATATCCGTTTGCCGGCCAACAGGTTGTTTTCAAACATCGTTTGAATCCCCTTCACCCGCGCAGTCATGCGTCCGAATCGGTCTGAATCGGATTGTAGCCCGGCTTCAAATCCGGCATGAAGCAGTCAGCTCATCGTCGGTCCGAAAATCAGGTGTGTCCATGAAAGCCATTCTCTGCTCGCAATATTGCCAACCGGACGATCTCGTGCTGGCCGACCTGCCCGATCCGGTGGCCGAACCGGGACAGGCCGTGATCGCGATCAAGGCCGCGGCGCTGAATTTCTTCGACATTCTGATGATCCAGGGCAAGTACCAGATCAAGCCGCCGTTCCCGTTTTCGCCGGCCGCCGAAGTCGCCGGCGTGATCGAAAGCGTCGGCGCCGGCGTGACCGACCTGAAGGTCGGCGACCGCGTGGTGGCATCCTGCGGCCACAACGGCGCGCGCGAAAAGATCGCGCTGCCGGCAAGCTCGATCGTGAAGATCCCCGACAATCTGGATTTTGACCGCGCCGCCGGGATCATCATCATCTACGGCACGGCGCTGCACGCCCTGGAAGATCGCGCCAGCCCGAAGCCAGGCGAGACGCTTGCCGTGCTGGGCGCTGCCGGCGGCACCGGCCTTGCGGCCTGCGAGCTCGGCAAGCTGATGGGTCTGAAGGTGATCGCCTGCGCGTCGTCGGACGAGAAGCTGGAATTTGCCAAGGCGCACGGCGCCGAGCTGACGCTGAATTACAGCAAGGAAGATTTGAAAGAGGGCTTGCGTCGACTCACCGGGGGCAAGGGCGTCGATATCATCTTCGATCCGGTCGGCGGCACTTACGCCGAAGCCGCCTTGCGCTCGATCGCCTGGGAAGGCCGCTTCCTGGTGATCGGCTTCGCGGCGGGCGACATTCCGAAGATGCCGCTCAACCTCGCGCTGCTCAAGGGTTGCGATATCCGCGGCGTGTTCTGGGGTGCCTGGACCAGGGTCAATCCCGAGAAGAACCGCGCCAACCTGGAAAAGCTCGTGAAGTGGACGGCGGAAGGCAAGATTTCCTCGCATGTCGACCGCACCTTTCCGCTGGCAGAAACCGCCGAAGCGCTCAAGGTGCTTGCCGGCCGCAAAGCGATGGGCAAGGTGATCCTGCATCCCTGAGGTGCGGGATCATCTGTCGAACTTAGTCGCTCACTCGGAAGAAGCGAGAGCGGTCATGCGCGGACCAGCGACGCACTTTTTTCGCATCTGCGGCATGAATTTCATCTCACCAATATAGTTTCTCGGTAACAATGCGTGTTTTCAAACGGCAGGATGCCGCTTGTTTGCCTCAATCATACCAAAATATCTCCTCATTCCCACCAGCCGCCGTCGTTTTTTGAACCCATTCCGTGTGCGATTTTAACCATCAGTGAAGGGGCTCCTGTACGTCAAGAAGAGCAAGAAGTAGGTGCAGGGGGAAACCCGTCGTTGCGTTCAGTAGTGGGGAGCATCACCATGGCGGACAACACCAAGCCGATTCAGGCGAGAGATCCGTTCGACAGATTCGACGAAGCCATCAGCGATCCTCGGTTGTACGAGGCCGATCAACCTCGATACGAGCAGCTTCGATACGAACAGCCTCAATACGAACAGCCCCGATACGAGCAGCCGCAATACGAGCAGCCCCAGTATGCGCAGTCTTTTGCGCCATCGTTTGAGCGGACCGATGTGCTGCCGGAGGAGCTGGCGCCACACGAGCCGGTGCCGCTTTTCCTCTCCAACTACGAAGAGGAGTCGCATCAGCAGCTTTCCGAATATACGTTCGGCAGCGGAAGATTCGGCAGCGGCGGCCTGAAGAAGGCGCGCGCCGGGCGCATTGTAACCGGCGTCGTGATCGTATCGGCGATAGCGGCCGTTCTCGCGCTCTTTTCGATCGACTCGACCCGGGCCGTCATCTTCAACGCCTCGCTCGGCGGCGGTGGCGGCGGCATCGCGCCGCCAGCCGACCAGCTCGCCGCGGCGGTGCCGGAGCCCCCGCCGCCGCAACAGCGCGTTGCCGCGCCGCCGCTGGCCGCCGAGCCATCCGGTGCGGAGATGGCAGCCGCTCGCCGCTCGACACCCACCGCGCTTGCATCCGCGTCGCCGTCGCGCGACGAAATTACCGCCGCCTATCAAAGCGCGCTCAAGGGCAAGGTCGCGGTGCCTGAGCCGGTGGCGCGCGAAGCATCACAGGACGTCGTCGCTGCGATCAATCCGGCGGCCCCGGTTGCTGCGGCCGCACCGGCGTTTCGTGAGCCCGCGCGCGAGGCGGCTCCGGCACGTCGCATCGATCCGGACGAACTGGCGGCGTTGCTGAAGCGAGCGAAAGGCCTGCTTGCGATCGGCGATATTACTTCCGCCCGACTATTGCTTGAGCGTGCGGCGGACGCGCAGGAGGCGGAGGCGGCATTGATGCTGGCCGGAACGTATGATCCGCACGTGCTGGGCAGCCAGGACTTGCGCAGCGTCACGCCCGATCCGGCGGCGGCGCGGCTCTGGTACCAGAAGGCCGCCGAGCTCGGGTCGCCTGATGCGAAGCGGCGGCTCGGCCAGTTACAGAACTAGGCAATTACTCAAGAAAATTACTCAAGACCAGCGCAGAGGAACCCATGCGACATTTACTGGGAATGGCGTTGCTTGCCATGACGGTGGCGTGCAGCAATACGGCGGCCAAGGCCGCTGAGAAGGAATACGATCCAGCCAAAGTCAGCGAAAGCCTGAAGGCCATTTTCCAGTTCGGTTCGGTCGCCACCAAGCAGGCGCTGAACGCTAACACAGTTACGCTGATCTCAGGAACAATCGGCGGTACCTATGTGCAGTTCGGTGCCGACCTCGCTTCCGTGCTCGACGACGGAAACAAGTTGCGCGTACTTCCGATCGTCGGGCGCGGTTCTGTACAGAGCGTGGCCGACATCCTGTTCCTGCAGGGTGTGGACCTCGGCATCGTGCGCGCCGACACGCTCGACTATCTCGAAAAGAAGGGCTTCGCGAAGGACATCAAGAAGCAATTCACCTATGTGACGAAGCTCTACAATGAAGAGATGTACGTCCTCGCATCGAAGTCGGTGACCAACATCAGCCAGCTCAACGGCAAGAAGGTCAGCGTCGACCTACCCAATGGCGGCACCTTCGTAACCGCCGCGATCGTGTTCGAACGGCTCGGCATCAAACCGAATTTCCTCTATCTCGAGCAGCGCATCGCGATGGAGAGAATGCGGGCTGGCGAGATCGACGCCGTGGTTGCCGTCGGCGGCAAACCGTACAAATCCGTCGCCGCATTCAAGGACGATCGTTTCCACCTGGTTCCGGTCGACTATTCGCGGCCGCTGCAGGGCGATTATCTGCCCGCGGTCCTGACTTCGAAGGACTATCCCAATCTGATTGCGGAAGGGGCGAAGGTCGATACCATCGCCGTGCCCGCGGTGCTCGCGGCCTACAACTGGGCGCCCAACACGGAGCGCTACCGCAAGCTGGCCCAGTTCGTGGACGCCTTCTTCACGAAGTTTCCGACGTTCCAGAACCCGCCGTTCCACCCGAAGTGGAAGGAGGTCTCGCTGTCGGCGCCGCTCCCTGATTGGCAGCGTCTGCCGGTCGCCGAGCAATGGCTCAAGACCCACAACGTCGAGGCCGTGTCGCGCGCCAGGTTCGATGAATTCCTGAAACAGAGCCCGACGACCGCGGCGAGCGTCAAGACCGACGCGGACAAGGAGGCGCTCTTCAAGCAGTTCCAGGCGTGGGAAGCGGAGCGAGGCGCAAGGGCGCAGACTCGCTAGAGCGTTTTCCATCGAAGTGGACACCGGTCCGCGTCAAGAAAACGCGTCAAAAACAAAAACCTAGAGCCCGGTTCTGATTCAATCAGAACCGGGCTCCAGGCGTCTTCCGGTGGAAGCCGGCGTCGGATTTAGTCCGGGACGGCGGCCGGTTCATCAAGGCCAGAAAATCAAAAGCCCGTTCCGATTTCATCGGAACGGGCTTTTGGCATCCGCTATTCCGTCGCTTCAGCAGCGTCGATCCCGCGCTTCAGCGCAGCGCGGGCGGCATCGCGATGCTCCTGCGTGATGTGACTTGCGACCATGCGGATGGCGGTGGCGAGCACAGCGGCATCGTCGGTAAAGCCGAGCAACGGCAGCACGTCCGGCGTGAAATCGAACGGCAGGATGAAATACGCGACAGCGCCGAGCAGCGCCGCCTGTACGTGACGCGGCGTCTCTTTGTCGAATGCACAATAGTACGCCGCGAGCAGATCCTCGGCGAAGGGAAGCTGCGCTACCACCCGCTTGAGCTTGATCCAGAAGCGCCGGCGCACACTCTCGCGGTCCTGCGCCAGCCGGTCGGCCGGCTCAAAACCCACGGTGTGATCGGACGATGCCATTGCGGCGCTCCCCTCGCATCCGGCGCGGCAGATCGCCGCGGTCAATATGTACGGATGAAGAATTGGGGATGTGCGCCCCACCCCGCAAGATCGCGGCGAGGCGACCTCAGAGCGTTTTTCCAGCCAAGTGGACACCGGTTCGCGTCAAGAAAACGCGTCAAAACAAAAACCTGGAGCCCGGTTCTGATTCAATCAGAACCGAAAGGGCTCTAGGCGACGCCCAATTGCCCGGCGATGGCGTTCATGGCCTTGGCCAGATCGATATCGCGCTTGGTGACGCCGCCGGCGTCATGGGTCGCCAGCACCACTTCCACCGTCTTGTAGACGTTCTTCCATTCCGGGTGGTGGTCGTTCTTTTCGGCCACGAGGGCGGCGCGGGACATGAAACCGAACGCTTCGTTGAAGTCCTTGAAAGTGAAGGTGCGGGCAATCGCATCACGGCCGGCCGTTTCCGACCAGCCGGGCAGTTCCGCCAGCGCCGATTTTCGCGCTTCTGCCGACAGCCGTTCCGCCATGATCGCCTCCGCGCTGAATTCTGCCTGTCACCTAACGCCAAGCCTAACACCCAAGGCCGCTTTGGGGATCCCCCACGCCTAAAATTGGCAAGCAAGGAGGAATGGCGGCCCGGACGCCGGTAACCATGACAGAGATGTAACAATGGTTCCGCGGGAAAATTTGCTAGAATGTTGGGCGAAGCGTGCCGGCCGCGTGAGAATTCCACCCTCAAACCTACTGGGATTGATGACCGACGGCCCCCATTCTGCGGAAACGCCGGCCGCCCCCTCGCCCCGCTCTGCGAAACGACGGCTGACATTCGTAACGCTGGCCGGCGTACTGGCCGTCGTCGGCGCGCTGGCGGCCGGCTATTACTTTGCGATGCGGCCGGTGACGCTGCGGATCGCGGTTGGCCCTGCCAACAGCGACGATCTCAAGGTGGTTCAGAATCTGGCGCAGGCCTTCAATAATCCCCGAAACAGCCAGGTCCGGCTGCGTCCGGTGCAAACCGACGGCGCGCTCGCGAGCGCCAATCTGCTCGGCGAAGGCAAAGCTGATCTCGCCATCATCCGCGGCGATCTCGAGGTGCCGAAGAACGCGCAGGCCGTGGCAACGCTGCGCAAGAACGTCGCCGTGTTATGGGTCCCGTCGGCCGGCAAGGCCAAGGCTGCCAGGGGCAGCAAGGCCGCGCCCGAAATCAAGAACATTACGCAACTCGCCGGCCGTCGCATCGGCGTGGTCGGCCGCACCCAGGCGAATGTCAATTTGCTCAAGGTGATCCTGCGGCAATACGGCGTCGATCCCGGCAAGGTCGAGATCGTTCAGTTTCCGGCCAACGAGGCCGCGGAAGCCATCCGCAGCCAAAAGGCGGATGCCTATCTCGCGGCCGGCCCGGTCAACAGCAAAATCACTTCGGACGCGATCGCGGCTTCGACGCGCGACGGCGGCACGCCGAAATTCCTGGCGATCGATTCGGCGGAGGCGATTGCGCAGAACCACCCCGCCTACGAGGCTACCGACATTCCCGCCGGGACTTTCGGCGGCGCGCCGGACAAGCCCGAGGCAGAGGTCAAGACCATCAGTTTCGCGCATCACATCGTGGCGCGCAGAGGCATTTCGGAATCGACCATCGCCGCCTTTACCCGCCAACTGTTCGCCATCCGGCAAATCCTGAAGAACGAGTTTCCGCTCACCGCAAAGATCGAGACGCCCGACACCGACAAGGACGCCACGATTCCAGTGCATCCCGGAGCCGCCGCCTTTGTCGACGGCGAGGAAAAGACCTTTCTCGACCGTTACAGCGATTACATCTGGTGGACGTTGATGGCGATGTCGGCGATGGGCTCCGCCGGCGCGTGGTTTGCGGGCTACCTCAAGAAGGATGAGCGCAACGTCAACGTATCGCAGCGCGACCGGCTTCTCGACATGCTCAGCGCCGCCCGCCAGTGCGATTCGATGGACGAGCTCGACCAGATGCAGGCGGAAGCGGACGACATCTTGCGCCACACGCTGCTGTGCTACGAACACGGCACGATCGAGGAAGGTACGTTGACCGCGTTCAACATCGCGATCGAGCAATTCCACAACGCGGTCGCCGACCGCAAGGCGCTGTTGCTGAGCATGCCGCACAACCTGCAACGCGCCACCGCGCAGTTCCGCGCGGCCGGCAACGCCTGATCTGCGAACCCGGTAATCGGGCCGTCATCAATTCCCTCTAGGTCTGGCCGCTCTATTGCGCCTAAACCTGGTCCGGAAGAGGCTTGCATGACATTCAGGGTTTCCCGCAACCGCCTTCCTGGAATTTCGCGGCGTCACTTCCTCGCCACCGCCGGAGCAGGCGCCATCGGCGTCATTGCAACGCCTTATCTCAGCCGCGCCGCGGATCGGCCGATCGTCACTTCCGGCGTGCAGTCCGGCGATGTCGGCGCTGACGGCGGCGTGGTATGGGCGCGCGCCGACCGGCCCTCGCAAATGCTGGTCGAGGTCGCCACGAATGAATCCTTTGCCAACGCACGGGCTTTGCCGCCGATCGCAGCGCTGCCCGAAAGCGACTTCACCGCAAAAATGCTGCTGGAGAACCTTCCTGCCGGGCAGGAGATCTTCTATCGCATCCGGTTTCGCGACCTCGCCCATACCGGCATCGAAGGCGAGCCGGTGGTCGGGCGGTTTCGCACCGCACCTGGCGACCGCCGCGACGTCAGTTTCGTTTGGGGCGGCGACGTTGCCGGACAGGGCTGGGGCATCAACCAGGATGACGGCGGCATGCTCACCTTCGCCACCATGCGCAAGCATCGCCCGGATTTCCTGCTGCACTCGGGCGACACCATCTATGCCGACGGCCCGATCAAGAGCGAGGTGACGCTTCCCGACGGCAAGGTCTGGAAGAACGTGACGACGCCCGAGAAAGCAAAGGTCGCCGAAACGACCGACGAATTCCGCGCCGCGCACAAGTACAACTTCATGGACGAGCATCTGCGCGCGTTCAATGCCGAGGTGCCGATCTTCGTGCAGTGGGACGACCACGAGGTCGTCAACAACTGGTCGTCGTCCAAGGAATTGCCCGCCGCCTACAGGGAACGCAACGTCGCCCTGCTCGCGGCCCGCTCAGCACGCGCCTTCCACGAGATGTATCCGATCCGCGCGAACATCACCGAGCCGGGACGGCTCTACCGCACGCTGCATTATGGCCCGCATCTCGACGTGTTCATGCTGGACGAGCGCAGCTATCGCGGACCGAATGGCGCGAACCAGGAGACCGCTTACGGGCCGGAAAGCTTTTTCCTCGGGCCGACGCAACTCGCGTGGCTGAAACGGGAACTGTTGAACTCGCGCGCCACCTGGAAGGTGATCGCATCCGACATGCCGCTCAGCATCATCGTCTATGACGATGCACGCAACAGAAAAGGCTCGGAAGCCGTTGCACAAAGCGACGGCCCGCCGCGCGGCCGCGAGCTGGAGATCGCCGATCTCCTGCGTTTCATCAAGACGTCGGGCGTGGTCAACACCGTGTGGCTGACGGCGGATGTGCACTACGCGGCCGCCCATTATTACAATCCCGACAAGGCGCAATTTCAAGAATTCGGCCCGTTCTGGGAGTTTGTCGCTGGTCCCCTGCACGCCGGCACCTTCGGCCCGAACGAGCTCGACAACACGTTCGGACCCGAGGTGAAGTTCATCAAGGCGCCGGGACCCGGCAAACAGAATTTGCCGCCGTCCGCCGGAATGCAGTTTTTCGGCCATGTCAGGATCGACGGCGACAGCGCACAGATGACGGTGACCTTGCGCGACCGCGCCGATGTTGCATTGTGGTCGACGACGCTCGATCCCAAGCCGGTGTAATCGCTGCGCGGGCCGCAACCGCTCAAGGCATGACGCGGCTGTTCTTCAGCAGCGCCTCAAGCGCTTCGGTCGAACAAGGTTTCGGCAGACGCGGCTTCGCCGCAAATGCCGCCGGCAGCGGGGCGTCCGCGCCGTACCCGGTGACGAAGACAAACGGGATCTTCAGCACCTCAAGCCGTTCGGCGACGGCAAAGCTCTTTTCGCGGATAAGGCTGACGTCGAGCAGGGCAAACTCCGGCGGCCGATGGGCGATCAATTCGAGCGCCTTGGCCACGTTCGCGGCGATCCGCACCGTCTTCACGCCAAAACCCAGAATGGTGTCTTCAAAATCGAGTGCGATGATCGGATCGTCTTCAACGACCAGCACGTCGCAGGGCATGCCGTCATGGGGGGCGCAGTCCATGTTCTCGCCGGTTCCAAGGTTCAGATTTTGATCGGGATCCGGGCCGAAGCCCCGGAGATTGGAAGTCGGCCTATGCCTCGCAAAAAGCGCATCCGCCCGTCCGGAACTGAAACCACCACATCTTCGTTCGATCGTCTGTTCACTTGTGAACATATGAACGGAGCCAAACCGATTATATTGAGGGAAATAGGGGATTCCTGATGCTCACGCGACGCGAAGTGACGGCCGCCGTTCGGCCGTTCAATAACCTGCTGCGTCGCTTGAATGACGCCGACTTCGGGTTGATCGAACCACATCTCGTTCCGGTCGATACGCAACCGAACGACCTGCTCTACAACCCCGGCGACAACGTCGAGACCGTCCATTTTCCCTGCGGCCCCAGCCTTGTCTCCTACATGGTCCCCAACGAGGATGGCCGCGACGTCGAAACCGTTCTGATCGGTCGCGAAGGTGCAGTCGGCGGCGTCGTCAGCCACGGCTATCTGCCAGCCTATACCCGCATCACGGTCAAGTTCGCTGGGCCGTTCGTGCGGCTCCCGGTCGGAAAGCTCGATGCGGCGAAATCGAAGTCACGCACGCTGAGCAACATTTTCGCACGCTATGCGGATTGCATGCTGGCGCAAATCTTCCAGTCCACCGCCTGCAACGCGATCCATTCGATCGAACAGCGCACCGCGAAATGGATCATTTCAGCGATGGAGCGCACCGATGGCGATGACGTCGTGCCGCTGACTCATGAGCAACTGGCGACCCTGCTCGGCGTCGGCCGCTCCTACGCCAGCCGGGTTATTCAGACTTTCAGGGTGGAAGGCACGCTGGAGACCCGGCGCGGCTCGATCCTGGTCCGTAACCGGGAGACGCTGCGGAACCGGTCCTGCCGCTGTAACGAGGCGGTGAAAGCCCATTTTGACGAGGTTTTGCGCGGGGTCTATCCCGACCCCGAAACGGGCAACTGAGCCCGGCCAGGCCCAAAATCGGCTAACCAAATGCCAAACGAACCATTGTTTTTTGGCGTTTTCTGAATATATTGCGCCGCAACGCGTAAGGTGTGCCCGGTCCTTTTGGCCGGGCTTCCTTTTTGGGGCAGGTTTGAGCCTTGGCCCCGTTCGCATCCCAGGTTTGAGCGCGATCCGGAAAAGTGGGTCCCGGTTTTCCGGTGAGATCGCGCCTCCACATGCACGACCAGAAGAAGAGCCATGAACCTTCGTAACGTCGCCATCATCGCCCACGTCGACCACGGCAAGACCACCCTCGTCGACCGTCTGCTGCAGCAATCCGGCACCTATCGCGAGAATCAGAAGGTCACCGAGCGCGCGATGGACTCCAACGACCTGGAGCGCGAGCGCGGCATCACCATTCTGGCCAAGGCCGCCTCGGTGCAGTGGAAGGACACCCGGATCAACATCGTCGACACCCCCGGCCACGCCGATTTCGGTGGCGAGGTCGAGCGCATCCTGAACATGGTGGACGGCGCGCTGGTGCTGGTAGACGCAGCCGAAGGTCCGCTGCCGCAGACCAAATTCGTGGTCTCCAAGGCGCTCAAGGTCGGGCTGAAGCCGATCGTCGTCATCAACAAGGTCGACCGTCCCGATGCGCGTCCGACCGAAGTCATCAACGAGGTATTCGACCTGTTCGCGGCGCTCGACGCCAGCGAGGAGCAACTCGATTTCCCGATTCTTTACGGGTCGGCCAAGCAGGGCTGGATGGCCGACAGCCCGGACGGCCCGCAGGATGCCGGCATGCAGCCGTTGTTCGACCTGATCGTGCGCCACGTCGCGCCGCCGAGCGTCGAGCAGGGCCCGTTCCGGATGATCGGCACCATCCTCGAAGCCAACCCCTATCTCGGCCGCATCATCACCGGCCGCATCACCTCGGGCGCGATCAAGCCGAACCAGCAAGTGAAGGTGCTGGGCGCAGACGGCAAGACGATCGAACAAGGGCGCATCACAAAGATCCTCGCCTTCCGCGGCATCGAGCGCACCCCGCTGGATGAAGCCGAAGCCGGCGACATCGTCGCGATTGCAGGCCTGACCAAGGGTACCGTCGCCGACACCTTCTGCGATCCTTCCGTCGAGACGCCGCTGGTGGCGCAGCCGATCGATCCGCCGACAGTGTCGATGTCGTTCATCGTCAATAACTCGCCGCTCGCCGGCACTGAAGGCGACAAGGTGACCTCTCGCATGATCCGCGACCGCCTGCTGCGCGAGGCCGAAGGCAACGTCGCGCTGCGCGTGGTCGAGGCCGCCGACAAGGATTCCATGGAAGTATCAGGCCGCGGCGAATTGCAGCTCGCGATCCTGATCGAGACCATGCGCCGCGAAGGCTTTGAACTCTCGGTGTCGCGTCCGCGCGTCGTGCTGCAGAAGGACGAAGCCACCGGCCAGTGGCAGGAGCCGATCGAGGAAGTCGTGATCGACGTCGACGAGGAGCATTCCGGCGTCGTCGTGCAGAAGATGAGCGAGCGCAAGGCCGAGATGATCGAGATGCGCCCCTCCGGCGGCAACCGCCTGCGGCTGGTGTTCTACGCGCCGACCCGCGGCCTGATCGGCTATCAGGGCGAACTGCTCACTGATACCCGCGGCACCGCGATCATGAACCGCCTGTTCCACGGCTATGCGCCCTACAAGGGCGACATCCAGGGCCGCCGCAACGGCGTCCTGATCTCCAATGACCAGGGCGAAGCGGTGGCTTACGCGATGTTCAAGCTGGAAGACCGCGGCCCGATGATGATCGAGCCAGGCTGGAAGGTCTACAAGGGCATGATCGTCGGCGAGCACACCCGCGACAACGATCTCGAGATCAACGTGCTCAAGGGCAAGCAGCTCACCAACATCCGCACCACGTCCAAGGACGAGGCGGTGCGCCTGACGCCGCCGATCAAGATGACCCTGGAAAAGGCGCTGGCCTATATCGAGGACGACGAGCTGGTCGAAGTGACGCCGAAGTCGATCCGCCTGCGCAAGAAGTTCCTCGACGCCAACGACCGCAAGCGCGCGGAAAAGGCCAAGGAAGCGGTAGCGTAAGGCCAGTCTCGTGCCCCGGACGCAGCGCAGTGCGATAGCGGTGCGCTGCTGAGCCGGAGCCCAAGCGTTAGTGGCACCTTCTGGTTCCCGGCTCTGCGGAGCAGCGCTGCCGGACGCTACGCATCGCCTAGGCTGCACCGTGTCCGGGACACGACAGCATCGTTCTTCCTCCGCGATGACGCCATGCTCTACTCCCCCTCGTGCTTGGTCGGATCGTCACCGTCGTCAACCAGATCGATGGCGCCGACGGCGTCGACCAGATCGACGGCGTTGCGCAGTGCAACGATGTGCGGGGCGCTATAGGTGTCAGGTTTGCATTCGACGTCCCAGTAGGCGGTATGGGTGAAGAAGTCGGCGCCGCCTGCCGCCTTGGTCGATACTTCGAGATCGACGATGTGGTAGCCGAAAATCGGCGATAGCGCGCCGCCGATGGCGTCTCCCCAGAAAAGCTGAAACCGCGGGAAATAGATGTTGGTCCATCGGGTCAAGCCGAACAGGGCGCCGTTATGAACCCGCCTATTCCCCGTATTTGGGTCCCTGAACGTTAGCAAACCATCCGTATCAAGCCGTTTTGGCGGGCAGGTCGGAAATTCTCTTTCTTCAACACGACGCTTGAAATCTTTCTTGAGCCCGGCGTCGGCCACCTTGGCCGAAGCGTTGGTCTTGTCCTGACGCGCCGCGGCGTCGGTCTTGTGCTTGTCCTCACACATCAGGAAGTAGGCGTGGGTCAGCGCACTTCCCAACGTGACGTAGTCCGTAACCAGCCAGCTTTTGGGCCGCTGTCCATTGGGCGATTGCAGGGCCGCGGCGGCTGCGATGTTTGCGATCGCCGCTCGCGCCTTCGTCCGCAACGCCTTCTTGTCTGCGATCGACGCGCTCTTGTCGTCTGGCTGCCATGGCGCGCCGTCGATGTCGGCGAATTCCTGCCCAAGCTGGTCGACCGGCGGCAGCTCGCTGGAAATCCGGCTGAAATAGGCGCGCAGCATGTCGTAGGCCACCACGGTTCCGAGGCTGTGCGCGACCACGACGATCCGGTCGTACTGACCGCTGGTGTGAAGACGCTCGAGCGTTTCCACGGCATCCTTCCGGATCGCCCGGCGCACCGCGACATTGGCGGGCGAATTGCGGAAATAGCGCGCCGCATCGCCGAGATAGGGCTGCAGGAACGCGGCATTGACGATCAAATAGATGCCGATCACGGCTGCGGCCGTGGCAACGGCCCACGGCGAGTTCAGCCCCCACACCCAACCCTTGATCACGGTCGAAACGAAGGCCGTCTCCGAATTCCAGTACCGGTCGGCAGCGACAAACCAGCCAAACAGGAACAGCGAAATGAACAAAGCCCAGCAGAAGGCGCGCAGCCCCTGCAGCCCCATGACCAGCCCGGTTGCGATGAACGCGATCAGCGTAGGCAGCGCAATCAGTGTCACCAGTTCGGCGCCGTCAGGAATTCCGGGGCTGCCGGGGAAATGCCACGCAACCTCGAAGTAGCCGAGAGCCAGCAGGCCTCCGCCCGCCAATAGAATTGCAAACAGGATGATGAGCCGGAACGCCAGCCACCGGCACGCCACGGCAAAACCGACAAATATACTGGCGATGAGCAGCAGAAACGGCGACACCAGCATGATCTGCGCGCTGTTTCCCGAAAACAGCAAGATGCCCCGCAGCACCAGCACTGCGAAGGAAAGATTCATCAGGCACAGGAAAATGGCCGCGGCCCACCAGAGTCCGTTCATGCCGAGCTTCATGATCGGACCCTTCCGGCAGAGCTCGTACAGCCAGAGCAGCACCGCAACCGCCCTGGTTTCGCTCATCAGATGAGCCCAATACAGTTCGTGGAAGTCGACGCTGCGATTGTCTTTCGAGCCCGGCACCCTGTTGGTCGTCATGACGGACAGATCGATATCGGCGCCATCCTTTTGCGGATGCGTCCATACCCGCTTGTCCTTGTCGGCCGGGTTGTTGCGGTCGACCCAGATCCCCCGTATCACCCCGCGCATTGTCTCCAGGGCGCGCTGGCTGCCGATGCCGTGAACGACGAGAACGGCGGTTCGCTTGCGTCTCGTCGCCGGATCCAACGTGGTCATGGCTGAAATCCATATCTGAAATGAGACAAGTGAATATTGTATTCAATACAACTACAGAACGAGGCGCAAGAGACCGCGTCGTTGCCACCGTGTTTCCACAGCGTCGCATCAACCGCCCGCCGCGACCGACGTCCGCTTGCGGATCGATACGCGGACGCGCCCGGATTGCCGCCCCGGCATCGCCCCTCGTCAAGGGCCGGCTTCTAGCTTCACGGCGAACGTGCTAGAGCCTGCCGCATGACGTCTCTCCCCTCCTCAATCGATGTCGCCATCATTGGCGCCGGTGCTGCCGGGCTCGGCGCGGCGAACGCACTGAAAATCTCCGGCCTCTCCGTCATTGTGCTGGAAGCGCGTGACCGCGTCGGCGGCCGCGCACACACCATCATGGCCTCACCTGACGTCACCTTCGACGTCGGCTGCGGCTGGCTGCACTCGGCGGATGAGAACTCTTTTGTCAAAATCGCCGAACAGCTCGGTTTCGAGATCAACAGGTCACTGCCGCCCTGGCGCGAGCGCGCCCACGGCAAGGCGTTTCCGCAGGCCGAGCGCGACGACTTCATGCACGCGCTCAATGCGTTCTACGACCGCGCCGAAGTAGCAGCGGCGGAAGCCGAGAAGAGTGGCCGCGACTGCGCCGCAAGCCTTTATCTGGAGCCTGGCAATCGCTGGAACCCGATGATCGATGCGATCTCGACTTACGTCAACGGCTGCGAGCTCGACCAGGTCTCGATCCTCGACATGGACGCCTATGAAGACACCGACATCAACTGGCGCGTCCGCCGCGGCTATGGCGCACTGGTAGCGGCCTATGGCGCCACGTGTCCGCTTGCACTCAATTGCGCCGTGACGCTGATTGATCACTCAGCCAAGCGCGTCCGCATCGAGACATCGCGCGGCACGCTGACCGCCGACAAGGTGATTATCACGGTGCCGACCAGCCTGATCGCCTATGAAGCGATACGCTTTCACCCGCAATTGCCCGAAAAGGTCGATGCCGCGCGCGGCCTGCCGCTCGGCCTCGCCGACAAGGTGACACTGGCAGTGGATCAGCCCGAGGCGCTGCCCGTAGAGGGCAATCTGCGCGCCGCCACTATGCGCACCGAAATGGGCACCTATCACATCCGCCCATTCGGCCAACCCTGCATCGAGGGCTTTTTCGGCGGCCGCTTCGCGCAGTCGCTGGAGGACGCCGGCCCCGGCGCACTGGCCGCAGCAAGCATCGACGAGATCGTCTCGATCCTCGGCAACGATTTTCGCCGCAAGCTGAAGCCGCTCGCGGAGTCACGCTGGGCGCATGACCTCTTCGCCCGCGGCTCCTATTCACACGCGCTGCCGGGACATGCGGGAGATCGCGAGGTCCTCGCCGCGCCCGTCGATGGCCGGCTGTTCTTTGCAGGCGAGGCAACCTCGCCGGAGTTCTTCTCGACCGCGCATGGGGCAAGGGATTCGGGTGAACGCGCGGCGGAAGAGGTATTGGCTGCGTCGAAGAAGCGCTGACGTCTACGCCGTCATTGCGAGTCAGCCAGTCGGCGCGAGGCGCCGCCGGACTGGCTCCTCGCAATGACGGTAGAGGCGACTTTCTTTCCTACTCCATCACCCTCGCCCGCATCTCCGCGTCCGGCGCAAAGCACTCCTCATACTTTCCGAAGATCCGGTAGCGGTTGCGGGCGACGAGGCTGTACACCGCGTCGCGCAGCGGCTTCGGCACGGCAAACAGCGCACGCGTCCAGCGCCAGCCCGGCAGCATGCCGAGTACTGTCAAAGCGGCGTCCGATCTGAGATATGCGACGCCTCCATGCACCACCGCATTGGTGTCGGGATCGTTGGGATCGATACCAAACGCTTGCGCCAGCCGTGTGCCATAGGGCGACTGGATCGCGGTGAAACGAAACCTCCGCTCGACGTCGCGTTTCGAAACGAAGCGGACCCAGCGCGAGCAGAAGACGCAAACGCCGTCATAGAGGATCACGTCATCGTCGGGCCATTGGGTCACGAGTTTGGGCTCATCGGTTATCCAATGTCAGCAGCGCCACCAGCATCAGCACAACCGCGGGTCCCGTCTTCACCAGCGCGCCGAGCGGCTCGATCCAGAGGTCCGGCGTCAGGATTGCGGCGCCCACCAGATAGCCGAGCAAGGCGATGATACCCGCCACTAGGCCAAATGCCGAGGTGCGACGGAACGCGATCAGCACGCCGATGGTCATATCCATCAGGCTGGTACCCACCGTGATGGGCGCGACGAGCGCCGGCGGAAAGCCGTGGCTGCGCAGGATTCCGGCCGCCGCGTCATAGGAAATCACCAGCACAATGAAGCCGGAGACGACCCAGAACAGCACGAGGCTTGCGATCATCAGGGCCTTGATCGGGAACAGCCGGGCGAACCATTTGTCCTGGATGGTCGCTACGCGCTTTCCCGCCATTTGCCCGATCGTCTTCGGTATGATGCCGGTGGCGGCCATCCAGCCTGCGGGGCTGCCGCTGACGCCGCGGCGCAGCTCCGCAATCGCCGTGGTTCGCATCGGCGGCTTCCAGCCGAGCAAGCTCGTGAGGTCGCCGAGCCTGGCGCCGAGATCGAGCAGGAACGCCGGCATTACAATGCGCCACCATTTGCCGGTGCCGAACACCTCGCGAAATTGATCGATCACGTCGCCCAGCGTGACCGGCTGCTCCTGCATGAGGTCCCACGTCACCGCGTTCGCCGCGCCTGGATCGCGCGCGGCAAGCCAGGCAATCGTCGCCGCGATATCCTCCATGGCGACCGGCTGGAATGGCGTCAGCCGTTCGGCGGGCGAAAGATCGATCGGAAGTGCTGCGACGGAGCGCAGCATGGCGCTGCCGCCATAGGCGGCCAATGCCACCACGAAACCCGGCCGCAGGATCGTGTACGGGAGGCCGGAATCGGCGATCAGCCGTTCGGCCTCGCGCTTGGTGGTGCTGAAGGCCGTGGCGTCCGTCTCGGCGGCGCCAGGAATCGAGATATGCACCAGCCGGATCGCGAGGCGGCTTTCGCGGATCGCCTGCAACAGGCGCGCGACGAATTCGCGATGCACGGCGGCGGTGTCGCTGCCGGGGCCATCCTGCAACACGCCGACGCAATTGACGACGAGGCCGATGCCGTGATCGCGCAGCAGGCGCGCCATCGCCGCCGCATCCATCGACATGAGCGGCAGTTCGAGGTCGAGCGCGCCGGCCTTCTGCGAAGCGGATAATCTTCGGGCGACGCCAACCACGCGAAATCCTCTCCCGCGCAGATCGTCGGTCAAGAAGCGGCCGATCAGGCCGGAGGCGCCGAGCACGAGGATTTTTCGAATGTCGGCGTTCATGCTGCCTAGAACGGTTTGGCGATCATCAGCCAGAGAATAGCCATGACCGAGCCGAACCCGGGAATCCCAAACAGAAACCAGCGGTGGAAAAGTGCGGAATAGCGCAGCGGCAACTCTCGGTTTTGCTCGGCCGCCTTGCGCGCAAGATCGCGCATTTCAATCTGCATGAAGACGACCGGCACCCAGAACAGCCCGCCACCGCATAGAGCCCGAGCGAGATCATCAACCAGCGTTCGCTCCACGCGTCATCACTTGGCTGCCGGGGTACGGGACCGCGCCTTCAAGGCATGATCGAGTTCAGGTCCGGCAAGGCTTACACCGCCGCCGGTTTCCATCAGCCAGTGGCCTTCACTGCCATGTGCCGGCAGCACGCGAAAATCGGCCTTGCCGCCGGCGGCGCGAAACGCATCGGCCAGTTGACGCGAGAACGCGGGCGAAAAGTAGCTGTCATTGGCAGCCACCAGCCAGGTCACCCTCACGCGTGCGGCCTGGCCGAATTCGCCCGCGGCAGCCATTAGCGTGTGCGGCGCGCAGACGCGGTTGGAAGAATCATCGGCATGCCCGCCGCGCCCCGGCGCGAACGCGATGATGGCGGCAACGTTCTTCGGATCTTCGCCGGCCAGCGCCAGTGCACCCCAGGCACCGGCCGAATGGCCGATCACGACCATGCCCTCGGCGCGGATGAAGGGCTGCTTGCGTATGAAGCCGGTGGCAGCGGCGATCGCATCCGCCGTGGCGCGGCCAGACTTGGCGTAGTCAGCCTCGTCGCAACCGCCCTGATCCTCCAGGTATTTTCCACCCGTCGCGCCGTGACCCGGGCGTTCAGGAACCAGCACGGCAAAACCGCGCGCCACGAGCCATCCGGCGAGCGCGCGGTATTCGGGTTGCGGCATCTGCGCCCGCCGCAACACGTTCTGGGTCGAGGCGTGCGCAATCACGGCAAGTGGAAACGGCCCCCTGCCCGGCGGCCTGAACAGCACCGCATGCGCGGCGGTTGCAGAATCGGGAGAAGGCACCAGCCATTGCTGCAGCCGGTGAGGTTCGCCTTCCGGCCCTTGCGCGCCAAGGCTGGGCTGCGGCGCGGCGGCAGCCTTCACACCGAGCGCGGCAACGAGAACCAGCGCAGGAAGCATGTTCAGGGGACGCATGAACTGGCCTGGTGCAGCCGAGGGAAGGGCGTATTGCGAAGTCACCAACAGAATACCGTCGGCGAATCAAATCCTGCGCATTTTTCCGTGAACAGAATTCACTGAGTCGTTTGGTTGGATGATTTTAACAACGATTTCGCCACCCATTGCCTTGGCGAAACACCTGATGAGACAGCCACCTTGTCCTCTTTCGGTACAGAAGAACACGAAACTGATGCAGAAAATCCACAGGTTAACCGATAATTAACGATGGACCTTGAAGCCGGCCCGCCGACTTGCTTTGATCAGCATATGAGCACAACCCTGATCGAGGTTCGACCGGCCAAGGCTGCGGATGCAGCCGCGGTGGCGTCTACCCATGATGAAGCCTGGCGCTCGGCCTATCAGGGCATCATTCCCGGCGCCGAGCTCGAAAAGCTCATTAACCGTCGCGGCCCGCAATGGTGGGACAGCGCAATCCGCAAAGGCAGCCGCGTCAGCGTGCTGGTGTTCGGCGACAAGGTCGCGGGCTACGCCAATTACGGCCGCAACCGCGCCCGCAGCCTGCATTTCGAAGGCGAGATCTACGAGCTTTATCTGCGGCCGGAATTCCAGGGCCTCGGCTTCGGCCGCCGCCTGTTCACTGCTGCCCGGCGCGATCTGATGCAGAGCGGGCTAAAGAGCATGGTGATCTGGGCGCTGTCCGACAACGATCCGGCGACGGAATTCTACCGCGCGCTCGGCGGTCGCATGGTGGCCCGCTCCTCGGAGAAGTTCGGGGCCAAATCGCTCGATAAAGTCGCTTTCGCCTGGACCAACTGAGCCTAATTTCGGCTTTCCCCTGCTCCGCTGCGGGTCTAAACGGACCCGGACGCGCACCTGATTCCGGGCGCGCCCCTTAACGCAAAGCGGAGCCCTTTATGCGCATTGACGCCATCCCGATCGGAGTAAATCCGCCACACGACGTCAACGTCATCATCGAGGTGCCCGTTGGCGGTGAGCCGATCAAATATGAGATGGACAAGGAAGCCGGCACACTGGTGGTCGATCGCTTCCTCTATACGGCGATGCGCTATCCCGGCAATTACGGCTTCATCCCGCACACGCTGTCCGGCGACGGCGACCCCTGCGACGTGCTGATCGCCAATACCCGCGCCATCGTGCCGGGCGCCGTGATGAGCGTGCGGCCGGTCGGCGTCTTGCTGATGGAAGACGAGGCCGGCGGCGACGAGAAGATCATCGCCGTGCCGTCCTCAAAACTCACCCAGCGCTACGACAAGGTCCGGAACTACAACGACCTGCCCGACATCACGCTGCAGCAGATCCAGCACTTCTTCGAGCACTACAAGGACCTCGAAAAGGGCAAGTGGGTGAAGGTGCTGCGCTGGTGCGGCGCCGAGGACGCCCACCGCCTGATCCTGGAAGGCATCGAACGCGCCAACAAGAAGTAGCCTTTTTCAGCACGTCGTTGTCGCTGATGAGGTTGTGTCATTCCGGGACGAAGCGTCACATCGAACTACGATGCGCAATGGCGCATTGGAGAATCTCGAGGTTCTCAGGTGCGCAATTGCGCTCCATAGTTCGACCGCTTCGCCCTGGAACGAAGGTAACACCTACACCGCCGGCTTCGGCAGCCCGTGAATCGCACAGGCCGCACGCAGCGTATTCACCAGCAGGCACGCCACCGTCATCTGGCCGACGCCGCCCGGCACCGGCGTAATCGCGCCGGCAACTTCGGCCACTTCCTTGAACGCGACATCGCCGACCAGCCGCGTCTTGCCGTCAGCCAAAGGCAGGCGGTTGATGCCGACGTCGATCACGGTGGCGCCCGGCTTGATCCAGTCGGCGCGAACCATCTCGGGCTTGCCGACCGCGGCATAGACCAGATCGGCGCCGGCGCAAAGTTGCGGCAGGTCCTTTGAGCGCGAATGCGCGATCGTCACCGTCGCATTTTCATTCAGCAGCAACTGCACCAGCGGGCGGCCAACCAGGTTGGAGCGGCCGATGACGATCGCGTTCATGCCTTCCAGCGAGGCATGCACGCTCTTGGTCAGGATGATGCAACCGAGCGGCGTACACGGCGACAGCGCGGCAAAGCCGCCGGCCAGCCGGCCGGCATTGTTGGGATGCAGCCCGTCAACATCCTTGGCGGGATCGATCGCGTTGATGATGGTTTCGGTGTGAAGCGATTTCGGCAGCGGCAATTGCACGAGAATGCCGTGCACGGCGGGATCGCGGTTGAGCTTTGCGATCAGCGCCAGGAGATCGGCCTGCGCGACGTCGGCGGGCAGTTTGTGCTCGAACGAGGCCATGGCGGCGGCCTGGGTCTGGGTGTGCTTGCTGCGAACATAGACCTCGCTGGCGGCGTCGTTGCCGACCAGCACCACCGCAAGGCCCGGTGTGACCTGATGCTCGCCTTTGACCCGCGCGACCTCTTCCGCGACACGGGCGCGAAGCTCCGCCGCAATGACCTTTCCGTCGATAATGCGTGCCGTCATCTCAATCCTTCGTCTTCGTCTTGACGCATGATCTTTTCGTAAAACCGGTTCCCACTTTGCGCTTCCGCGGCCCTCCGGGTCCGGATCATGCTTTGGCGGCGGCTACCTTTCGCAGCGTTTCGCCGAGAATTTTGGGATCGCCGTCAACGGCGACCTGCTTGATGCGCGAGGTCATGCCCGACAGGATCTTCACCCTCGCCTTCGGGACGCCGAGCACCTTCGCCATCAGTTCCGTGACCGCACGGTTGGCTTCGCCGCCGTCGGCGATGGCGCGGACGCGAACCTTCACCACCGAGCGGCCGTTGGCGAGCGTCTCAATGCCATCGATATCGTCGCGGCCGCCGCGCGGTGTCACCCGCAGCGCGACACTGATGCCGTCGGTGGAGTAGCGCCAGGGATCCATGGGGCATCCGTCAGCTATCAGTGCTCGCGGTCAGATGACGTTGGGATAGACGTAGTAGAGGATTACCCGCTGGATGAGCATGATGACCAGGATCAGGATGATCGGCGAGATGTCGAGCCCACCCAGGTTGGGCATGAACCGGCGGATCGGCGCCAGCGCCGGCTCGGTGATCCGGTACAGGAATTCGGCTACCGCCGCGACGAACCCGTTGCGCGTGTTCACGACATTGAAGGCGATCAGCCAGGACAGGATGGCCGCGGCGATCAAAAGCCAGACGTATAGGTCAAGGACAATGATGACGATGTCGAGGATAGCGCGCATGGGAGGGGGGAGCTCGCGAGGAGGGGTAAACAGCTAGATATCGGTTCATCCTCTCGCAAACAAGGGAAGTTCCCGGCAAAATCACGCCAAAATCGGTACTTTCACCGTTCTTGACTTGGCCTTGGGCCGGACTGTAAATGGCGCCGATTGTCGGCTGCTTCGGACGATGTCGAGGCGGTCGCGACGGGGCCATAGCTCAGCTGGGAGAGCGCGTCGTTCGCAATGACGAGGTCGGCGGTTCGATCCCGCCTGGCTCCACCACGCTTCGCCCTTCGGGCTACGCGTGGCGCAGCCACGCAAGAGCCAGAAGGGCGAAGCGAGCCCGGCGTAGCCCAACGGGCGAAGACGGGCTGTTAGACCAACTCCCCCTCACTTCCCCGTAAACCACGGCGGCCGCTTCTCCACAAAACTCGCTACCCCCTCCCGGAAATCGCTCCCCTTCAGCGCGATCTGCATTTCGCGGTTGGCATCGATGGTGGCTTCGGCGAGCGTTTGGAACGGCACGTCATAGAGCTGGCGCTTGATTACAGAAATCGCGCTGGGCGAGACGAAATCGGCGAGATCGCGCGCGTAGGCATACGTCTGTTCGCGCAACTGGTCCGGCGGATAGATCCGGTTGACCAGCCCGATGCGCAAGGCTTCCTCGCTCGAAACCCGTCGCGCCGACATCAGCAAGTCCAGCGCATTGGCGTGGCCGACGATGCGTGGCAGCATCCAGCTAATGCCGTGCTCGGCGATCAGCCCGCGGCGCGCAAACGAGGTGGTGAAGACGGTATTGTCGGCGGCGAAGCGCAGGTCGCAATAGAGCGCGTGGACCAGGCCGATGCCGGCGGTAGCGCCGTTGAGCATGCCGATCACGGGTTTTGGGATCGCCGGATAATAGGCGTAGCGCGTCTGCCAGTCCGCCCGGCGGTTCATGTCGAAGGGCGGGATGTTCTCGCCGCGCCTGATCTCGCTGGGGTCGATGGCCTGCAACGCCTCCATGTCGGCACCTGCGCAGAAGGCACGGCCGGCGCCGGTGAGCACGATGACGCGGACATTGTCGTCGGCGCTGGCCGCCTCCATTGCATGGCGCACTTCGCGCTCCATGGTCGCGGTCCATGCGTTCATGCGGTCGGGGCGATTGAGCGTGATGGTCGCGATCTTGTCGCTCACCTCGAAGAGAATATGCTGATAGGTCACCGCGGGTCTCCCTGTCGTTCTTGTCATTGCCGTGCGGGCTCAGGAGCGCGACCCTATCACATCAGCGGTTTTTGAAAGACGTTCGGACGCGCGGGCAAATTCCGCGTGGCGGCTATTCGGCCGCTTCCAGCAGAGCCGCCTGCGGCGCGCGCACGATCCAGCCTGCAATGAAATTCTTCAGCCACGCCCGTTCGACGACGTCGTGCACGGCGCGGCCTTCGAAGTGAAGGTGACGCGGCTGCGCGCCTGGCGAATCCATCCGCACGCATCCGCGCGTGGTCCAGCGATGCATCATGGCGTAGGTGACGTCGGGATGAAACTGGAAGCCGAACGCGTGGCCGTGCCGAAACGCCTGCACCGGAAAGTCATCGCCTTCGGCAAGCAGTTCGGCGCCGTCAGGCAGTTGGAATCCTTCGCCGTGCCAATGGTAGACGCGCTCCGGCCAGTCCGAACAGAGCGCGTGACCGGCAGCGGTTGGGCGGATCGGATAGTAACCGACCTCGACCCTGCCTTCATGATGCGGCGCGACCGGCGCGCCCAATTGTTTGGCAAGCATCTGGGCGCCCAGGCAGATGCCGAGAAACGGCCGCCGCTCGCGCAAGGGAATTTCGATCCAGTCGATCTCACGGCGGACATACTCCTCGGAGTCGTTGGCGCTCATCGGGCCGCCGAAGATGACCGCGCCGGCATGCTGGGCCAATGTTTTAGGCAACGGGTCGCCGAACCGCGGACGCCTGATATCGAGGGGATAGCCGAGCGCGCGCAGCGCGTTGCCGACCCGGCCGGGCGTCGAGCTTTCCTGGTGGAGAACGATCAGAACCGGTGACAGGGATGCGGCGTCAGGCGCAGCCAGCGCCCCTCTGCCCGGAAAGGGCACGATGTTGTCGTCTTTTTTGCTCGAGCGGAACGACATCGACGTTGCTCAGGTGCCTCGAATCGAAACCATACCTAAGTGACTGTTAATTTCGGGTGAGTTCACGCACACATCCAAAATTGTAAGCAAACCGCGGGCCAGATGCGGTCAGCGCCCCGACCCGCGGTGCGAACGGGCAAGAACACCGGAAAAAACTGGGGTTTCTTCAGCGCTGGCGGAGCTGGAAGCGGCCGATCGCCCCGAGGACAAAGGAGCGCGGAACCAGCCGGAGCATGAACGGCACAATCTTGATGCCGAGGCCCGGCAACACTGCCCGTTTGTTCGCCATGAGGCCGCTGTAGGCCTGCTGCGCGACATCGGCCGACGACATATTGAGGATCGACGAATCATAGCCGGGTCTGAATCCGGCGCGCGCCTGAAATTCCGAGGGCACGGGTCCCGGACACAACACCGTCACGCGCACGCCATGTGGCGCCAGTTCTGCGCGCATGGCTTCGGTGAACGACAGCACATAGGCCTTGGACGCGTAATAGACCGCCATTCCCGGCCCCGGCAGAAAGCCCGCAATCGAGCCGACGTTGAGAAGGCCGCCGCGATTGCGGATCAGGTGATCGGAAAACCGCAGTGACAGGTCAGTCAGCGCGCGGATATTGACGGCGATTATCTCAAGCTGGTTGGACCGATCGCGCTGGATCGCTCTGCCAAACACGCCAAATCCGGCGTTGTTGACGAGGTATTCAACCTCCACGCCGGAGGCGGTCAAGGCCTCGGCAATCCTGTCGCCGCAGTCGGGTTGCGCAAGGTCGCAGGGAATGACGATCGGCGCCGCGCCGCCGGCCGCCTTGATTTCCGCCGCCAACGCTTCCAGGCGATCAGCGCGCCGCGCCACCAGCGCTACGCGATGACCCTTCGATGCAAAAACGCGCGCCAGCTCGGTGCCTATGCCCGCCGATGCACCAGTAATCAGCGTCACACGCTCGGTCACGATTGAATTCTCTTAAAAATCAAATCAGGGTTATGCCGCCAGCACGAGAACGAGAGCATAGGCGCGCGGTGTGGCGCAAGCCATCCCCCAAACATGGCGCCATGCCGGCCTGTGTGCTCCACGCGCTGAAGTCCCTATGTTTTCAGGCTTATCGCGCGCTGGCGCAGCCGGTTGCGGCGCACATCAAAGTTTCGTCATCTGCAATGATGCGTGGCTGCGCCGCGCATTGTCACATTGCTGCGTCTTCGGCCTTCGGCGCACCTGCAGACGAGACCGGCTGCCGCTCGGCCACCCGATGCTTGAGGTCGATCCGGTCGCGCGAGGAAATGCCGAGCAGGTCGGCTGCGCGCCAGACGACGTTATCCTCGAATTCGCTGACCTGGCCGTCCGCGTATACCAGTTCCCACATCATCTCGATGATGCGAAGCCGGCCCTCTTCGTTCACCGAACGCATGATGACGCTGGTGAAACGATAGAGATCGACCGCATCGCCTTCGGCCCGCGTCGCCGACGCGATCAAATGATCCGCCGTCCCGCGATCGAGCTTGAAGCGGCTTTCGATCAAACTGTGTAATTTGCGCTTCTCGATCACGCTCGGCTCGCCGTCAAGCGAGACGACATGGACCAGTAGTGCAGTCGCCGCGAGAAGATACCCGGTATCGTCGAACGCGAAATCCTGATCCGCGTTGGGAGCGACGATATCGGCAATGAATTGGCGCAGTCCGTCGAGCATTAATCTACCTGCAAATTCGAAGAAGCTGTCGAGCGAATATGGGTCGAAGACCTGGCCTTCGCAATCCGCGCGATCGGTGGCTGACAAGGCGTGCAGATTAAATCGGCGTCACGTTGGGTGTGACGGAAACATCTGCGTGAAGCCTGGGCAGCGCCTAAAACAACGGCGCGCCTTCGCTTTTCTGTTGGGAGGGGGACCGGTTCAAGGCATGTAGTCTTGCCGCTTCGGCAAGACACCGCCTATCGGCCAACGGCCGGCTGCGCGATTCGCCGCAGGCAGTCGGCCGATATTCAATTGCAAATCATTCGCATTTGCATTAGGGAAGAACTCCTTGTTTCAGCAGGCTATTTTCAAAGAAGGAAACGACCATGGCCTCCTTGCGCTTCGCACTTGGCGCTGCCGTTGTGTTGGGAATCGCTTCCGGAGCAGCGCTTGCGGCAGGTGACCTGTCGCGACAGACGCCGATCGAGGTGACGGTCGATCTCGGCTCGCCCGGCAAACACGAATTCGCGCCGAAGCAACTCAAGCTCGAAACCGGCAAGCTCTACAAGCTGATCCTGCGCAATTCGAGCAACGATCCGCACTACTTCACCTCGCATGCGTTCTCGCAGATGGTGTTCACGCGCAAGGCGCAGGTGACGCAGCAGCAGAACGGCAAGACCGTTACACTCGCCGAATTCAAGGGCGCCATTCGCGAGATCGAGGTCTATCCGGGACAATCCGCCGAATGGTGGCTGGTGCCGGTCGCAGCCGGCCACGTCAACGATCTGCGCTGCGACATCAAGACCAGCGACGGCAAGACCCACGCCGAGCTCGGCATGACCGGCGAGATCGTGATCGAATAGCGCTGTCTAAGGTATCTCGTACACCATAACCTTGTCGGCGATGCCGCGCAGCGCCGCTTCCTTCTGGATCGGCCGGATCGCCTGCTTCGCCAGGATCGTGGCGACTGCGGGCGATTCGATCACAGGTCCGGTGATGTGGATTTCCTGCGAGGTCGACAAGCTCTGCACCCGTGAGGCGATGTTGACGGTCTGGCCGAAATAGTCCTGCCGCTCGTTCAGCATGACCGCCAGGCACGGGCCTTCGTGGATGCCGATCTTGATGATCAGGTCCTCCCGGCCGCGCTCGGCATTCAGGACTGCCATCGCCGCCCGCATGCGCAGGCCCGCGACGATCGCATGTTCCGGCCTGATGAAGGTCGCCATCACGGCATCGCCGATCGTCTTCACGACCGCGCCCTTCTCCGAGGCGATGATTTCAAGCAGCGCGTGGAAATGCGCGCGCACCAGGTCGAAGGCGGCGAGATCGCCGACCCGCTCATAGAGCGCGGTGGAGCCCTTGAGGTCCGTGAACAGGAAGGTCAGCGAGGTGATCTTGAGGCGCTGATCGACGTTGAGGTTATCCGCCTTGAAGACGTCGCGAAAAGTCTGGTTGGACAGCATCCGCTTGGCGGTCAGGATCGGCTTGCGTTTGCCAAGCAGTTCATGGAGCGTGTCGTTGGCGACCCAGACCGCGGGCAGCACCCGGTGGTCAGTCTGGTTTTCGAGCGATAGCCGTAGCGGTCCCGGGCGCATCACCGTCGAGCCCGTAGGCGCGTGCAGCTTGTTGAAGACGATCGAAAACTGTTGCCGTTCGCGGGTCGGTTCGCCCTGGACATCAAAGAAATGCGCCGAATGCGTCACCGGCTCGAACACGATGACGAACTGATTGGGCAGTTGCAGCGACAGCACCGCCTTCTCGCCCGCCGGCAACTCGATGGCTTCGAGCGAGACTTCATCGATGAGCCGCTTGATCGATTCCTCGCTCAGGTCCATCCCCGAGCTCCAGAACATCTGGCGGTTATATTCCCAGATCGGCAGCGTGTTGGGATCGTGTGCCGCAATGCGCCTGACGCGCGGGCTGACCGTGAAAGCGACCTCGACGCGGTCGTCGACCGATGCCTCGTAACCTTGGGCGCATAGCGCGCAATTGTAATCGTCGTGCCGCAGCGATTTCAGAGTGTTGTGCGCGCCGAGCACGCCACCGCAGCCGGGGCACAGCACATTCCAGGTGAGATCGAACAGCCCGAGCCGCGCCGAATGCAGGAAGGCCGAGATGACCTTTTCCTCGTCGAGCCCGTAGCGCGCAGCGAAATCCAACAGGTTGATCCGGTTGAGCTCGCGGTCTTCGCCCTTGGCGATCAGTTGCGTGATGGCGTCGACCACCGCGGGATCGGCGGTCTGCTTCAAGACTGCGAACTGGGCCTGGGTATCGCTCATGGTGATAACCTAGATGACGCTCCCGAAGGGGCTGCGCAAGATGCGCTTCCTTCTCTGACGCATTTTCTTCGCGTGGTCCGGCAATCGGCCGATCAAGAAAAGACTACCGAGGCGTGATGGCAAACATCGGCGAACGGTCGGGCTGCGTCGTCACCACGCCGATCGGCATCACCGGATCATTGTCGACCAGCGTGACGCGAAACGCGCCGATCATCTTCGCCAGCGCCAGCGTCGCCTCGACCAGCGCGAAATGCGCGCCGATGCAAACGCGGGCGCCGACGCCGAACGGCAGATAGGCGAAGCGGTCGGGCGGCGTTCCCGTCATGAAGCGGGACGGGATGAACGCGCTCGGATCGCGCCACAGTTTTTCGTGCCGATGCAACAGCCACGGCGCGATCAGGATGACGTCCTTCTTCTTGACCGGCAGACCCGCGATGGTATCCGGCCCGATCGCCGCGCGGGCGATCAGGAACGCTGGCGGATAGAGCCGCATCGTTTCGTCGATCACCGCGCGGGTGAATTTCAGCCGCTCGATATCGGACGCGCCGTTGACGGACGCGGTCTGTACTTCGCTCGCCACCTGCTCCTGCGTGGCAGGATCGAGCGCCAGGAGATAGAGTGCCCAGAACAGTGCGGTCGCCGTCGTCTCATGGCCGGCGAGAATCATGGTCGCGACTTGATCGCCGAGTTGTTCGTCGGAGAAGGCTTCGCCGGTTTCCGGATCGCGCGCGTCGCCCATCAGGTCGAACAGATCGCGTGCCGGCGCGCCCTTCTGCTTGCCGGCGGCGCGGCGTTCGGCCATCAGCATGCCGACGAATGCAGTCCAGCGCTTGCGGAAGCGGCCGCGCGCAATGTCCTGCGGGCTTGGCCAGCTCAGCGGCAACAGCAAGTCCAGAAAATGCGGGCGCGCCAGCCGCTCGCCATATTCCATCACGAAATCGCGCAAGGCGGCGCCATGGCGATCCATCCCGAACGAGAACATGGTGCGGCCGGCGATCTCGAGCGCCATCCGCTGCATCGCCTCGCGCAGGTCGACGTGTCCATTGTTGGCGCCTCTCAGCTTGGCGACCGTCTGGTCGATCGCCGCCAGCATGTGCGGAATGAGCGGCATCACCGCGCGCGGCGTGAATGCCGGCGCCAGCGTGCGGCGCTGATGCTTCCACGCGCGCCCTTCCGCGATCAAAAGACCTTCGCCGAGGATCGGACGCAACACCCGGATGCCGGCTGGCGTGCGCGTATAATTTTCATAATTGTCGACCAGCACATGCTTGATCGCATCCGGCGCGTTGAGAATGAACGTGCTGCGGCCGAAGAAGCGGCCCTGGACGATATCTTCCTCATAGGCCCGCTGGCCCCAGCTACCGATCGGGCTTTCTCGGATCGCCTTCATCCGCCCGAACACCGTCATGTCGTCGGGTGCCCGCGGCGGGCTCGGCGGCACCAGCGGTGCGCGCGCAACCGTCATGTCGTAGACTTCGGCTATGCTCATCGGCACCACTCTCGTAGGGACCAACGCCCCTCGCATATCGCGGAGCCTGTCATCGGGCGCGCATTCGAGCGACCCGTTGGCTCATGCGGGCTACGGCAGCAACTATGTATTCGATCCGGGCGCCACAAAGGCGCTCCTGTCAGGAAACAGCTAATAAGTCAGTTCGGCAACCGCAATCCGGTTCTCGGAGGCCGGCCAGGCTCGCGCCACGATCCGCTCTTGATTGAACAGGGCTACCACCGGCCGACCGGCTTCGCTGGCCGAAAGCCGCAAGGTCGTGACCGAATCGGTCGGCACGCCGGATTTCACGTCCCTGGGCTCCTTGCCGTCGATCAGCACCACGTCCCGCGGCAGCCCAAAATAGCCCCGCGGGCGCGACATCAGGACCACGGCACCCGCGCCGGCATCGGCCGGCCCAAGCGGGCGCGCGGAACGCAGATGCACAATCTCGGAGGAGCGCGGAAACGGTGAGCGGTAGAAATGGGTGGTCGGCGAACCCGCTGACGTCAGCTCGATTTCGAGAAACCAGGTAGCCTCGACCTGCGCCGGCCCCCAGCGGCCGTCGGCGCCGGTCTGCGAAGCATGGATCGGACCGCCGGTCCGTTCGCCGGTCTCGGGAGAGACCCGATAGATTTCGACCGTCGCGCCAGAGACCGGACGGTTGGTGACGACGCCGCCCGGCGTACCCGTCACAAGCCCGCTCAGTCTGACTTCCGCTTCCGGCGCGATCTCGATGCGTGACGGCTCTACGCCAGCGATAAATTTGTAGATCTCGCGAAACGCGCGCGGATGAAACGCGACCTCGCGATGATCGAGCGCGCCGAGCACCAGATTGGTCGCGCCCTTCAGCGCCGGGCCGTCCGATGTGACGCCGGTTGGCATGCCCGGCTTGCCGACGAAGCGCCCGTCGGGTTGTGCATATTTGTCGTTGCCGTCGCTGCGCAAAGTGAGAAACGCCGTGCCCGGCGTCGCCTCGCTGTCGCCCTCGTTCAAGCCGCGCAAGAACGGGCCGCGGCCGTTGAATTCGTTATTGATGCCGTCATCCCAATCATAGATTCCGTGATTGGGAACGCCGCACAGCACGGCGTGGCTCACATCAGCTCCGCCGCCATTTCTGATGTAATTGCGGATCGAATAGCCGCCACGCGAATTACCGACAAGGGCGATGCGCGCCGCGCCGGTGCGACGCTGCAATTCCTTGACGGCCTCGCCGAGCTCGCGGCGCTGGTCTTCGGTCGAGGAGCGGTTCGGTTGCTGCACCTTGTCATCGGTGCGCGCCAGAGGATCGGTAAAACTGATCGCCAGCATTCGCTCGCGTGGCACGCCATTCGATTCCATTCGCCACAGCGTCGTGATCCAGAGTGCCGCATGGTCGCCATTGCCATGCACGAACAGGATCGGTGGGACCGCCGCCGGTGCGGTCTGCGCCCGCGCCTGCAGACCGAGGAGCGGAAGACCGCCCGCCAGCAAAGGCAACGCTCCCGCGCTCTTGAGAATCAACCGCCGCGACAGCCGCATTCCGAAACCTTCCGTTGCTTTTCAATACCTTAGCTGTGCGATAGCACCGCCGATAGTGCTGCTTCGACTGGACAGGTCGGGGCTTTCGCAGGCATCACTTTACATTCGAACGGAATCAAGCCGGTGACAGAACGCCAACGGAACCGATCATGACCGACCAGCCGAAACGCTCGCGACTTGCGACAGATGGCATCGCAGCGCCGTTGCGGCACGCGGTGTTCCGGCGCATCTGGCTCGCCAGCCTCGTTTCCAACCTGGGGATTCTGATCCAGGGCGTCGGCGCGGCCTGGGCGATGACGCAGATGACTGCTTCGGCCGACAAGGTCGCGCTGGTGCAGACCGCGCTGATGCTGCCGATCATGCTGATCTCGATGCCCGCCGGCGCCATCGCCGATATGCACGACCGCCGCATCGTCGCGCTGGTCTCGCTCGGCATCGCATTTGTCGGCGCAACCGCGCTCACCGTGCTGGCGTGGCTCGGCCTCGTTACGCCGAATATCCTCTTGGCACTCTGCTTCGTCGTCGGCAGCGGCATGGCGCTGTTCGGGCCGGCCTGGCAGGCCTCGGTGACCGAGCAGGTGCCGGCGGAGACACTGCCGGCGGCGGTCGCACTCAACGGCATCAGCTACAACATTGCGCGCAGCTTCGGTCCGGCGATCGGCGGCATCGTGGTCGCCACAGCAGGCGCCGTGGCCGCGTTTGCCGTCAATGCGGTGCTGTATCTGCCGCTGATGGTGGTGATGTTTCTGTGGAATCGCGCCAACGAGCCGTCGCGCCTGCCGCGCGAACGGCTCAACCGCGCGATGGTCTCCGGCGTGCGCTACATCACCAATTCGCCGTCGATCAAGATCGTGCTGACGCGCACGCTGGTCACCGGCATCATTGGCGGCTCGGTCTCGGCGCTGATGCCGCTGGTCGCCCGCGATCTCCTGCATGGCGGCGCGCAAACCTACGGCATCATGCTCGGGGCCTTCGGCATGGGCGCGGTCTTCGGCGCGCTGAATATCGGCGAGGTGCGGCGGCGCATGAGCGGCGAGGCCGCGGTACGCGCCTGCGCGATATCGATGGCCGGCGCGATCGCGGCGGTCGCCCTGAGCACCAACGCAGTCCTGACGGCGATTGCGCTCGTGCTCGCTGGCGCGGTGTGGATGCTGGCGGTCGCCCTGTTCAATATCGGCGTGCAGCTTTCAGCGCCGCGCTGGGTTGCGGGCCGCTCGCTGGCGGCTTTCCAGGCGTCGATCGCCGGCGGCATTGCGGTCGGAAGCTGGGGCTGGGGATACCTCACCGACCTCGCCGGCGTGGAGATCGCGCTATTGGTCTCGGCTGGCCTGATGCTGGTCTCGCCCCTGCTCGGCATCTGGCTGCGCATGCCGCCGGTCGGCGCGCGCAACGAGGATGCCACCGAACTGCTTGCCGATCCCGAGGTGCGGCTGTCGCTCACGGGGCGCAGCGGACCGCTGGTGGTCGAGATCGAATATCGCGTCGCGCAGGATAACGCGCGCGCGTTTCACAATGTGATGCAGGAAGTGCAGCTCAGCCGCCAGCGCAACGGCGCCTATGGCTGGTCGATCGCGCGCGACATCGGCGACCCCGAATTATGGACCGAGCGCTACCATTGCCCGACCTGGCTCGATTATCTGCGCCAGCGTAACCGTGCGACGCAGTCCGAGCGCGCCCTGCACCAGCGCGCGATCGACTTTCACCTCGGGCCGGAGCCGATCCGCGTCCGCCGCATGCTGGAGCGGCCGTTCGGCTCGGTCCGCTGGAAGGAAGATACCCCCGACCGCGCCGCCAACGAGGTCTTGCCGGTGGTTGCGACCGCAGCCGGCAGCAGCACCTGATCCATCGATAAGGGCGACGCGGCGCGGCTATTGGGCGCAGAATGGCGCGGGAATAAAATCAGCCCAACTTGATTCAGCGTACTGCCGACGGCGCGCCACCAATTTTCTGCGACTAAAGTGCAAGACGCCGATGCGCATTCGCCCCGCCGAGCGAGAACAGGTCCTGCTTCGCGCCTGCGAAATGACAACGTTGCCCTGCCACTTGAGCGATTCGTAAGGAGTCCACGCACTTCCCGCTTGCCAAAATGCCGCGCAAGCCTTTGACTTGCCGCTGAGACAAACAAGCCTGCGGCGACAGCGGGCGACATCTCAACCGGGAGGAGCTCATGAGCAAGCGTAGCGATACAAAAACGACGCGGCGCCGTTTCCTGACGGCCGCGGCCGCCGGCGGTGCGGCGATTGCGATGCCACAAGTCAGCCGGGCGCAGACGGCGACCCTGAAGATGCAGGGCTCGTGGGGCAAGGCCGACGTCTTCAACGAGATGGCCGAAGATTATGTGAAGCGCGTCAACGAGATGGCGGGCGGCCGGTTGCGCATCGACTATCTGGTGGGCGGCTCAGTCGTGCACCCGTTCCAGGTATTCGACGGCGTGCATGGCGGCCAGATCGACGCGGCCCATACGGTGACAGTCTACTGGTACGGCAAGCACAAGGCAGCATCGCTGTTCGGCACCGGGCCTGTGTTCGGCTTTAATGCCAACGAAGGCCTCGGCTGGATTCACAACGGCGGTGGCAAGGAGCTGTTCGAAGAACTCCAGACCCAGATCATGAAGGTCAACATCAAGAGCTTCTTCGCGATGCCGATGCCGACCCAGCCGCTCGGCTGGTTCAAAAAGCCGATCAATAGCGACGCCGACCTGAAGGGACTCAAGTACCGCACCGTGGGTCTCGCCGCCGACTTGTTCCAGGTGATGGGCGCCTCTGTCGCGCAGCTTCCGGGCGGGGAAATCGTGCCGGCCATGGAGCGCGGCGTGATCGACGGATTCGAGTTCAACAACCCGACATCGGACAGGCGCTTCGGCGCGCAGGACGTCGCCAAGAACTACATGTTGGGCAGCCACCATCAGGCGACGGAATACTTCGAGATCATGTTCAACCGCACGAAGTATAATGCGCTGCCGGCCGAGCAGAAGGCGATCCTGCAGTATGCTGCAGAGGCGGTTTCCTCCGCCAACGAATGGAAGGGGATGGACTATTACTCCAAGGACCTCCAGGAACTGATCAACAAGGACAAGGTCAACGTTCAGCGGACGCCGAAGTCCGTGTTCGATGCGCAGATCAAGGCATGGGATGGCTTGATCGCCCAGCTCGGGTCGGATCCATTCATGAAGAAGGTGATGGACTCGCAGAAGGCATGGGTGCGCCGCGTGGTTTACTACAATATGACCAACGCGACGGATTACCGTGGCGCCTTCGAGCATCACTTCCCGGGCGTGCTCAAGGTCTGACGAACTCCCGGCGCGTTATCGGCGCTACGGTATGAATAAAGGGTGGCGCGGTTGACGCGCCGCCCAGCCAGGAACTGGGGACATCCGGATGTGCGACTTGCCGCGAGTTCAGCTCGCATGAGGAAGTTTCTTTTTTTCATCGACGAACTCAGCACCTGGGTCGGCAAGGCGTTCGCCTGGCTGATCCTCGTCCTCACGCTCGGCGTCAGTTACGAGGTGTTCATGCGCTACGTGCTGCGGGCGCCGACCACCTGGGCATTCGACATCAGCTACATCACCTATGGCGCGATGTTCCTGATGGCCGGGGCGTATACGCTCTCGCGCAATGGTCATGTGCGCGCCGACGTGGTCTACCGGCTGTGGTCGCCGCGCACCCAGGCGACCATGGACCTCGTTCTCTACATTCTGTTCTTCCTGCCGGCGATTGCGGCCTTGATGTATTCGGGCTGGAATTATGCCGATATGTCGGTGCGCTTCCGCGAAGTCAGCATCTTCAGTCCAGCTGGCGTGCCGGTGTTTCCGCTCAAGGCGTTGATCCCGATCACAGGCCTGCTTCTGTTTCTGCAAGGCTTCGCTGAAATCATCCGCTGCGTGCTGTGCATCCGTACCGGCCAATGGCCGCAGCGCCTGCACGACGTGGAGGAGACCGAGAGCCTCATCATTCGCGAACGTCAGCAGCAGCAGGCGGCCGCGCAGCAGAGCGAGAGGGGAGCAGGCGCATGACCGATCCCCAACTCGGCATGCTGATGCTGGGCCTGTTCATCTTCATCATCATGCTCGGCTTCCCGATTGCCTTCACGCTGATGGCGATGGGCGTCTCGTTCGGCTACTACGCCTACTACACGCCCGGTCAGGAGTTCTTCCAGAACCGCATCTTCACGCTTCTGGTGCAGAAAACGTTCGAGGTCACGTCCAGCGACGTGCTGGTCGCAGTTCCGCTGTTCCTGTTCATGGGCTATTTGATCGAACGTGCGAACATTCTCGACCGCCTGTTCTACTCCCTGCAACTGTCGATGAAGAACGTGCCGGGCGCGCTTGCGGTGGCGACCCTGATCACTTGCGCAATGTTCGCCACCGCCACCGGCATCGTCGGCGCCGTTGTCACGCTGATGGGGCTGCTGGCTTTGCCCGCCATGCTGCGGGCCGGCTACGACACCAAGCTGTCGGCAGGCGTGGTCTGCGCCGGCGGCTGTCTTGGTATCCTGATTCCGCCGAGCATTCTCCTGATCGTCTATGCGGCGACCGCCGGCGTTTCGGCGGTCAAGCTCTATGCGGCCGCCTTCTTTCCAGGGTTCATGCTGGCTATGTTTTACATCGTCTATGCAATGGGGCGCGCGATCATCAATCCCGCGCTCGCACCGAAGCTGCCGCCCGAGCAGACCAACGTGCCGATCGCGACGGTGATCTGGGCGCTCGCCACGTCATTCCTGCCGCTGGCGCTGCTCATCGTTTCGGTGCTTGGCGCGATCCTGTTTGGCCTGGCGACGCCGTCCGAGGCGGCCGCGGTAGGTGCCCTCATGAGCATCGTTCTGGCGGCCGCCTATCGTTCGCTCAATTACACGATGATGAAGGAATCGGTATATCTGACGGTGCGCGCCACTGCGATGGTCTGCTACCTCTTCATCGGATCGTGGACGTTTTCCGCGGTGTTCGCCGTCCTTGGCGGACAGACCGTGGTCGAGCAATTCTTCGCCTCGATGAACCTGTCGCCGGTCCAGTTCCTGATATTGACCCAGGTGATCATCTTTCTGCTCGGCTGGCCGCTGGAATGGACCGAGATCATCATCATCTTCGTACCGATCTTCCTGCCCCTGCTTCCCAACTACGGCATCGATCCGATCTTCTTCGGCATCCTGGTCGCACTGAACACGCAGACCGCGTTCAATACGCCGCCTGTTGCGATGGCCGCCTTCTATCTGAAGGGCGTGGCGCCGCCGGAGGTGAAACTCACCGACATCTTCTCCGGCGCGCTCCCCTTTGTCGGCCTGGTCTTCCTCACCATGGCGCTGGTCTACATCTTCCCGGAAATTACGTTGTGGTTGCCCAACTACCTCTATGGATCGCGGTGAGCAGGTTGGGTAAACCGCTGAAAGGACGCGCATGAGTCTCAATGCGCTCGGGCTTGCGGAAGCGGCGGCCGGCATCCGCGATGGCCGGTTCAGCTCAGTGGAGCTTGTCGCCGACTGCTTGAAACGCATCGACGAGGCCGATCGCGACATCGAGGCGTGGGCTTTCCTCGATCGCGACTATGCGATGCGGCAGGCCGAGGCCGCCGACGACCGTCGCAAGCAGGGCAAGGCCACAGGCCCGTTGCATGGCGTGCCGCTGGGCATCAAGGATATCTTCGATACGGGCGACATGCCGACGGAGTTCGGATCAAGCCTGTGGGCCGGACGCACGCCGCGCCGCGATGCGGCGGCGGTGGCGCGCCTGCGTGCGGCAGGGGCCGTGATCCTCGGCAAGACGGTGACGACCGAGTATGCCTATTTCAATCCCGGCAAGACCCGAAATCCGCACAACCCGGCTCACACGCCGGGCGGATCGTCGTCGGGCTCCGCCGCGGCCGTTGCGGCGCTGATGGTGCCGGGCGCCATCGGCTCCCAGACCAACGGGTCCGTGATCCGACCTGCCGCCTTCTGCGGGGTGGTTGGCTTCAAGCCGACACACGGTCTCATTCCACGCAGCGGCGCGCTACTGCTATCGCGGGCACTCGATCATGTCGGCGTGTTTGCGCGCTCGGTCGACGATGCAGCACTGCTGGCACAGACGCTTGCAGGTTTCGACGAGGAAGATCCGGATACGCGCCCCCTTGCCTCTCCCCCCTTTGTCGAAATGGCGGCAAGCGAGCCGCCATTGCCGCCGCGGTTCGCCTTCGTGCGCTCGCCCGCGTGGAAGCATGTTGAGCAGGTGACAACGGAGGCGTTTGCCGAACTGGCGGAAGCGCTCGGCGAGCACGTTTCCGAAGTCGAGATCGGCCCGAGTTTCGAGCGCGCCATCGACATGCACCGCACCATCATGGAAGTGGAGATGGCGCACAACCTGCATCCCGATTTCGAGCAGGGCGTCGGATCCTTGAGCCAGGTATTGCGCGCGCTGATCGAGCGCGGCCGCATGGTGGCGGCCGTCGACTACACGCGCGCCTTGGCCAGCAGCGCACCGCTCAACGCGGCGCTCGACAGCGTGTTTGACGAATACGACGCGATTCTGACCCCGTCTGCACCGGGCCCGGCGCCGCGCGGCCTCGACAGTACCGGCAACCCCGTGTTCTGCTCGACGTGGACCTATCTCGGCACGCCGGCGGTGACGCTGCCGCTGCTGCAATCGGAAAGCGGCCTGCCCATTGGCGTTCAGTTGATCGGACGCCGCGGCAACGATGCGCGGCTCCTGCGGACAGCCAACTGGCTAATCAAAACTCTCGGAAAAGGCGGCCGCGACAGAGCCGCGCCTGCCAAAACCAGTGCCAAGACCAGTGCGCGTCGCGCGAAAACAAGGAGCGACAGATGACGAATTTCATCACCGGACTGATCGGCGTTGCCGGCGTCTGCGCGTTTCTCGGCATCATGCTCTGGTGGATCAAGGCGGTGCCGCTGATCATCATCTGCGTGTTGGTGATGGCGCTGTTGACTTACGACTTCTATCAATCGCTCCGCACCAACGGGAACGGCACGGGATAAGCCGCAAGGGCTGCGCAGCCTTTACTGCCCGACGCTCGCTAGCTTCCGCTGGCAGGCCTTGCTGATCCGTGAGCGGTTCTGCTTCAGGCAGGCCAGAATGACCTGATCACCATCCTGCATCTGCGCCCGGCAATACCGCGAGACGTCGCGCGCGCACTCGTCATGCCCCTCTCTTTTTTGTGTTTGTGCCGACACGCTTGAGGCCATCAGGATCAGGGGAATGACGAAAAGGATCTTGGTCATTTGTTATGCCTTCGTAGCCGGGAAACGCGATCAGCGCGCTCTATAGCGTTTTCTGGCGAGGTTGGAACCGGTCCGCGTCGGGAAAACGCGTCAAACGGGAATCCAGTGCGCCAAAATCCCGGCCGCACGCATTTGTGAACGGTGAATTGCCCGTTCGCGTTGTGAACGCCGCGAAACGAAAAACGCCTGCGTCGCATCGCCGCAAGCGTTCCCGGGAGCCGGTGGGCCAACTATTGCGCGGCGAGCTTGCCCTTCTTCGCCGCGAGATCGCGATCCATCACGGTGCGGCAGCCCGCGCTCAGGTCGGCGCGATGCTTGATCATGCAGGCGGTGATCTTCGGAATATTCGGGATTTCCGAGCTGCAGAGGCGGAATGCGTCGCCGGTGCACATCTGCTGCTGCTCAGAGGTGAAGGCGAAGCTCGCGGTCGACGACGCGGCGGCGAAAGAGATCGTCAAGGCCAGCACTGGACTGATCTTGCGAACGGCATTGAACAACATTGCGGTCATTGTCGGCTCCTGTTGGCTCGGCAGGCGAGCCCGTTGTTGATGGCAGGAGCATGCGCCCGGAACCGCGGGGCGACTGTGACTGACCTCACTCGAAGATAAGCCTCTCATCTCCTTCGCCTAACCGGCGGTTGTTCGCGAGACGTTAAGACATTGTTGGCATTAATGGCCCGTTGCGTGTGTATCCCGAGTATGTGGAAAGAGTAGCGATGCGTAATGCGTTGGGCCTGATGCTGGCCAGTGTAGTGACGGCGCTGGTGATAACCGGCGTTTGGTTCTGGACCTCCTCGCCGCGGACCGACGCGGCTGCACCCCAAACCGTTGCCGCCCGTGCGGCCGAGCCGGCGCCCGCCGCAGCCAGGCCCGCACTGAGGGACGACGTCGAGACCACGGCCTCGCTCTCGAAGCCGGCCCCTGCCCCCGCGCCCATGCCCGCAGCCCAGCCGATGCGATCGGCCTGCGCCAATCCCGACGCACTCGGCGTCAGCCGCACCGTCGTGATCGACACCACCGGCGGCCCCGGCTTCGGCTTCCTGCAATACAAGCAGTTCGACTTCCTGACCGAGAAAGAGGTCGTGCTGACCTTCGACGACGGCCCGTGGCCGACCACGCCCGCCGTGCTCAAGGCGCTATCGGATGAATGCACCAAGGCCTTGTTCTTCCCGGTCGGCAAGCACACGACGTATCATCCCGAGATTCTCAAGCAGGTCGCGGCCGCCGGGCACACCATCGGCTCGCATACCTGGTCGCACGCCCATCTCGACAGCAAGAAACTGACCGAAGCGCAGGTCAAGGAAGAGATCGAGAAGGGCTTTAGCGCGGTGAAGATGGCGCTGGGGACGGCGCCCGCGCCGTTCTTCCGCTTCCCGGGACTCGCGCACACACAGCCGGCGCTTGGCTATCTCGCCTCGCGCAACATCTCGATGTTTTCAGTTGATGTCGATTCGAACGACTTCAGGTCTTCCGGACCCGACCAGGTGATCCAGAACGTCATGACCAAGCTCGACAAGCAAGGCAAGGGCGTGATCCTGATGCACGACCTGCAGAAGAGCACGGCGCAGGCCTTGCCGACGCTGCTGCGCCGCCTGAAAGCCGGCGGCTACAGGGTCGTGCAGATGAAGGCCAAGCAGCAGCTCGAAACCCTGCCCGAATACGACGCGATGCTGGTCAAGGACCAGAAGATGCCGGCCGTTGCCAGCCGTCCGATCGGCAGCGTGGTGCAGACGGTTTCGCAGTAAGCCGACAGGCTCAAGCGTCACGCAAAACGCGCCCCTCGGAGTAATCCCGAGGGGCGCGTTTTGCTTTGGCAATGTTTACCAGTAGATGCCGTGGCGATGCAGCTCGCGGACGATGCGCGCTTCAATCCAGTGGTGCCTGCGGCGCGGTTTCATGCTCTTGGACATTAAGGCCGTTCTTCGAGCAACGGGCCTTCCGCGCTCGGCTCTCGACCGCTCAGCGGCCGGCTGTTGAACCTTTGCTGCCAGTCTGGGCGCCTCGGCCTTCGGTGTCTCGGCCTTCAGAGTCTCGGCCTTCGGTGTCTCAGCTTTGGGCTCGATCGCCGGCCGCTCGACATATTTCGGCGGTTCCGGCTGCGGGACTTCGGCGGTTTTCGGTGCATCGACAGCCTTCGCGGACGCCCGCTCGATGCCACCCAGCGACAAGCTCCGATCCCCAGCCTGAGCAGCAGTGGATGCCAGAACGAATCCTGCGATGAGAATGAGCTTACGCATGTTGATGTCTCCCCTTGAGGTCGAGGCAGAGACTAGGCCGGGCAGGGCGGTGCTTATGTGAGACAAGTCACGCAAACGCAGCCGTGACCGTGCGTGCTGACGAATTCAGGAAACTTTCGGAAAAGCGTGGTGCCGCAAACAGGACTCGAACCTGTGACCCCGTCATTACGAATGACGTGCTCTACCAACTGAGCTATTGCGGCGGACCGAAGCGGCGTCCGGGCGTTAGCCGCGAACGCCCGCACCTGATATCGGGCAGCGCCCCGATTGGCAAGAAAAACGCTAGCCCCGAAACGCTAGCTGCCGCCCCAGCGTGACAAAAATCCCCGCCAGCCGCCGGCCTGGGCCTTGGGCGGGGCGAGTTGTTCCGCGAATTCGTCCGCCGGGCCGTCCTCATCGATGCCGGGGTCGTCCGGGGCTCGAATGAGGGGGATTACGGCGGGAATCGGGGCTGGGACCGTCTTTGGAATATCCTGCCGCGAACGGAACAACGGGGCCGGCTGGCTTGGTGCCGGTTCGGCCGGCTTCGGCGGGGCCGGCTCTTGCGTCGGAAGAATGGTGGCCGCTTCGTGGCGAGTGGCCTCGGCGGGAGGCACTTCGGCGGCGGCCGCAGGTGGCGGCACATTGTCCTGCGCGGCCGGTGCCGCAGGCGGTTCGGGCGTGACGGGAGCAGTGGGCTCGGCAGGCTGCTCGTCCGCGGCTTCAGGCGGCGCAATCACCACGGCACGGCGCGGCGTCGCCAGCATGGCTTCCTCGAACGGGGAGGATTCGATCGTGCTCGCCTTGTCGGACGGCAGCGCCGCGACCGGCGTCTGCCACTGGAAGGCATCGAGCCGCCCGGTGACGGGGGAGACCGGCCGCCAGCGATCGCTGACATAGCCGTCCGCAGTCCAGGCCGGATCGTGCAGCGCGCGCACCGCGCGCAAAGTCCATGCGCGCGCGCGGCCACTATCGCCGTGCTCGGTGCGCTCGATCTCGGCCATCAACAGCGCGACGCGCTGCGTCGGCTGAGCGATGAAGGGCGCCAGCGCCTCGCGTGCCTTGGTGAACTCAGACGCGTCGATCGCGGCGCGCGCAATCGCCAGCGCGCCCTCGATATGGCCGGGCGTCTTCGCCGCCAGCGTCTCGACCCGCACCAGCCGTTGGCGCGCGGAATCCCCGAGCTTCACATGGGCATAGGCATCGGCCAGATCCGGATGCGGCTGCGCCAGCCACGCCGTCTCGACAAGCCGCATCGAGCGCCGCACCTGGTGCGCTTCGCTCTCGAACTTGCTCGCCAGCACGGCGGCGGGTACCAGCGTCGGCGCCAGCTTGACCGCTTCCATCGCGCTCTCGCGCGCCAGGTCGCGATCGACCTTTTCGAGTTCGAGCGCGCGTGCGGTGAGCAGCACGCCGCGCTGCCGGCGATAGGTCGCCTTGTCGATCAGCCCGGCCGATTGATTGTTGTCGAGAATTTTTAGCGCACCGGCCCAGTCGCCCTTGGCGCAGCAGAAGCCGAGCACGGCGTGCGATGCCCATGACGACGACGGCGACAGCTTCAGCGCTTCCTCGGCGAGCATGACGGCGGCGACCGGATCGTCGGCGCGCTGCGCCTCGATGAACAGGCCGCGCAGGCCCAACAGCCGCGTGTCTTCACGCTCGGCCATGGCGCGGAAGGCGCGCTGCGCGCCTTCGCGGTCGCCGTCGAGCTGCGCCGATTGCGCGTGCAGCAGCAGGGCCAGCGGATCATGCGCCGCGTGCTTTCGCGCGGCGTCCGCGTGAATGCGGGCAGCCGTGGAATCGCCATGGCCGATCGCGAGCAGGCCTTGCGTGATCGCATGCCGGCCGCGGGCCTGACGACGTTCGCGCTGGTTGCGGCGGATCCGTTGCGGCGTGCGCCACAGGCCGCGCAGGATCGCCCACAGCATCATCGCCGCAACGATGACGATGCCGAGCGCCAGCACGAACACCGGCAGCGTGGTCTGCACGCGATAGCCGCCCCAAGACAGCACGACATTGCCGGTCTGCTCGGCAATCCAGGCCGCGCCGGCTGCACCGAGCGCGATCAACAGCAGAAACAGAATGATCCGGACCATTGAAATCCTTATTGCGCCGGTTTGGCGAGCACAGCCATGGCCTCAGTCGCAAATTGACGGGATGCGGCCAGCGCGGCGTCGCGCGCATCGGCCGCCTCAAGCCATGATTGCGCCGCGGCGCGATCGGCCGGCTCCAGTGTCTTCAATTCCCGCCGCGCCTCGTTGAAATCATTGCGCAGCGCAGCCGCCGTGATCCGCGCCACCACGGCGCCGCGGTCCGTGCCGGCGGTATCGGTGCGTTCGATCTTGACCAGTTTGGCAGCGCCCGCCTGCAGACGGTCGAAGATGCCGGTGCCGGTGGTGTCGGCGCTCTGTTGGGCCGGCAACAGCTTTGGCACCAGCGCCAACAGTTCCGTGCTCAGCTTGCCGGCGTTCGGCACGCCCTTCTCCGCAAATTCATCGAGCGGCTTCAGCGCTTCGGGATTTGGTGCCAGCGCCTTGGCTGCGGCGAGCGCCGTCGGATAGGGATCGCCGATTCTGACCAGCACATCGAGCAGTGCTGCCGATACCACACGGCGCAGCGGCATATCATCCGCAGGTTTGGCTTCGGCTGTCGTGTCGGCAAGCTTGCTGCCTTGCTGCGCGATCTCGGCGCTCTGCGCCCGCATCTGGCTCTCGACCTTAGCGATGCGTTCCGCGAAAGCGGCGAGATCAGGCGACGCGGTGCCGTCGCCACGCGGCGTCGACTTCACCTCGTTGATGGCAGATGCCAGCTTCTCGCCTTGCGCGCGCGCCGTGGCGAGCTCCCCGCGCAGCGTCGCGACCGATTTTTCAAGTGCGTCAGTGCGCGCGGCCGCGGCCGGATCGGCCACGGGTTTGCCCACCTTGGATTCGAGGCCGGCGATTTGCGCGGTCAAACCGTCGATGGCGGCGGCGTTGAGCTGCGCGGTCTGCGATACGGAGGCCGGCTGAATCGCGGGCCAGCCCAGCATCCAGCCGACGCCGATCACCAGCGCCGCCGCGACCGCGCCGGAAACCGGCGCGACGATCCAAGGCGACACGGGCCGGGACCGCGGCTCCGCAATCCGTGACTCCTCAACTGGAGCCTCCTCAACCGGCGCTTGGGCGATCTCGGGCGCGGGTTCAGCCTCAGGCTCGGATGGCGCCTCGCCAGAACTCTTGGTCTCGCTCGACACTTCAGAGGCATCGAGATCGATGGTCGGCGGCTCACGCTTCGGCCGACCCGATTCGGGCAACGATCCAGTGTCTTCGGGCCTGTTGTCGACCATCACAGCGGTTCCCTTAAGGTGGTTAGATGCCGGAACTTAGCAGAATCGAGACGTCTTAGAGCATGATCCGGCCGTGGCGGCACCGGTTTTCCGATAAGACCATGCTCAGACTTAAAGATTAGGACCCGATCGAGCCTGCAACGCCCGGTCCAGCGCCTCGAACAGGGCGTTTTCATCCGGTGAAACCGCCGTCGTGACCTGGGTCGCGCCGGCGTCCCGCAACACCGCGGCGACGCCTGCCGAAATGCAACACTGCGGCAGCGCCAATGCCGAGATTTCGACGCCGCCGAAGCGCGCCGCCTCCAGAAACGCACGCGCGCTGCGCCGCGAGTAATGCAGCACGGCCTCGACCTCATGCGCCACGAAAGCGTCACATATTTCCCGCGGCAGGTTGGGCACGGGCACCATCCGGTACGTGGTATGCGTCACCACCGTAAAACCCTTCTCGCCGAGTTCACCGGCGAGGTCGCGCGCGAGATCGGCGCCGGCAAGGTACAGGATCGGGCTCGCCTTCTTCAGTTGCTTCGATTTCGCGTTCGCCAGCACCAGATCGCGCAACGCGCCGGCGTCGCCCTTGGAGGCGATCACGTCGCCAAACCCCGCATCGCGGGCCGCCGCTGCGGTATTTTCTCCGACCGCGAACAGTGGCAGGTTGAGAAGCTGGCCGTCGGCAAGATGGGGCGAGATGGCGCGCAGCGCGTTGGCGCTGGTGACGATAACGGCGCCATAGGTCGCGTCCGCATCGTCCTGGAACGGCACCGGCTCGAACCGCAGCATCGGCGCGCGCAGCACGTCGAACCCCCGCGCGCGGAGGGCCTTCGCCGTCATCTCATCATCCGGACTTGGTCGCGTCACGAGAACGGCCATATTTCAGATCTCCGCCAAACCGGTTTCGGTACGCGCAGGCGATTGCACGTTGTGACCTCGTAATGCTACCCGGTTACGGAAGCGTTGTTTTTGGCGATAGCGCAAGGGTTCAAATTGGACAACGACAAGCCGATGCTGGTGTTGGGTATCGAGACCACCTGCGATGAAACCGCAGCCGCCGTGGTCGAGCGCCAGCGCGACGGCAGCGGAAAGATTTTGTCCAATATCGTGCGCTCGCAGACCTCGGAACACGCCCGTTTCGGCGGCGTGGTGCCGGAGATCGCGGCGCGCGCCCATGTCGACCTGCTCGACGGCATCGTCGGCCAGGCCATGAAGGACGCCAATGTGGGCTTCGCGCAATTGTCGGCGGTGGCGGCCGCCGCGGGTCCCGGCCTGATCGGCGGCGTGATTGTCGGCCTCACCACCGCCAAGGCCATTGCGATGGTGCATGACACGCCGCTGATCGCGGTCAATCATCTCGAAGCGCACGCGCTGACGCCGCGGCTCACTTGCGCGCTCGCCTTTCCCTATTGCCTGTTTCTCGCCTCCGGCGGTCACACCCAGATCGTCGCCGTGGTCGGCGTCGGCAAATATGTGCGGCTCGGCACCACCGTCGACGACGCGATGGGGGAAGCCTTCGACAAGGTCGCAAAGATGTTGTCGCTGCCCTATCCGGGCGGCCCTGAGGTCGAGCGCGCGGCGGGAAGTGGCGACGCCAAACGTTTCGCCTTTCCGCGGCCGATGCTCGGCCGGCAGGATGCGAATTTCTCGCTGTCGGGATTGAAGACGGCGGTTCGTAATGAGGCCAACCGCCTGGCGCCGCTGGAGCCGCAGGATGTCAGCGACCTCTGCGCCAGTTTTCAGGCCGCGGTGCTGGAATCGACCGCAGATCGGCTGAGCGTCGGCTTGCGATTGTTTCACGAGCAATTCGGCCCGCCCCGCGCGTTGGTCGCCGCCGGTGGCGTCGCCGCCAATCATGCTATTCGCGGGGCGCTGCAGGATGTCGCCTCGAAGGCGCAGACCACGCTGATCATTCCGCCGCCTGCGCTCTGCACCGATAACGGCGCCATGATCGCCTGGGCCGGCGCGGAGCGGATGGCGCTGGGATTGACCGATACGATGGATGCGCCGCCGCGCGCGCGCTGGCTGCTCGACGCCAACGCAACCGCGCCGGCCGGCTTCGCCAACACCCGCGCTGGATTCTGACATGACGTCCTTCAAATCCGTCGCGGTGATCGGCGGTGGCGCCTATGGCACCGCGCTCGCCTGCGCCGCGGTGCGCGCCGGCCGCAAAGTCGTGCTCTATGCGCGAAGCGCCGAAAGCGCCGCGCAGATGCAGACGACGCGAAACAATCCAAAACTACCCGGCGTGAGCCTCGACAGCAGTATCGGCGTCACGGCCGACATCGCTGCCGCGGCACGCACGGACATCGTCCTGCTTGCGACGCCTGCGCAAAGTTTGCGCGAAGCCGCGGCGACGCTAGCGCCGCACCTCAAGCCAAAGACACCCGTCGTCGCCTGTGCCAAGGGCATCGAGCGCGGCACCCACCGCTTCATGACCGAGATCATTGCCGAGACCATACCGGAAGCAATCCCGGCGATCCTGTCGGGACCGAACTTCGCCGACGACGTCGCGCGAGGCCTTCCGACCGCCGTGACGCTTGCGGCAAGGGACGAAAAGCTGGCGAGCCGTCTGGTGCAGGCGCTGGGCTCATCAACCTTCCGGCCCTATCACACCACGGATGTTCGCGGCGTCGAGATCGGCGGCGCGGCCAAGAACGTGCTGGCGATCGCAGCCGGGATCGTCGTCGGCCGTCAGCTCGGTGCCTCGGCGCTGGCCGCACTGACCACGCGCGGCTTCAGCGAACTCGCTCGCCTCGGCCGCGCCTGCGGCGCGCGCAGCGAAACGCTGGCGGGCCTGTCGGGTCTCGGCGATCTGATCCTGAGCTGCTCCAGTCCGCAGTCCCGCAATTTGGCATTTGGCATAGCGCTTGGGCGCGGCGAGCCGCCGAACCGTGACAAACTCGCCGAAGGTGAGTTCACCGCGCCGGTCTTGATCGAGCTGGCGGCTTCGCAAAACGTCGATATGCCGGTATCAAATGCGGTCGCGGCGATCCTCGGCGGCAAGGCGACGATCGACGCAGCGATCGAAGGCCTGCTGACGCGGCCGTTCAAGGCGGAGGAATGACGATGGCGTACTGGCTGGTGAAATCTGAACCGTCGGCCTGGTCATGGGACCAGCAGGTCGCAAAGGGAGCAAAAGGCGAAGCCTGGACTGGCGTGCGCAATTTCACCGCGCGGCAGAATCTGGTGAACATGAAGAAGGGCGACAAAGCCTTCTTCTATCATTCCAACGAGGGCAAGGAGATCGTCGGCATCGCGGAAGTCATCAAGGAAGCCTATCCCGATCCGACCGACAAGACCGGCAAATTCGTCTGCGTCGACATCAAGGCCGACAAGCCGTTGAAGACGCCGGTGACGATGGCCGCGATCAAGGCTGACAAGAAGCTCGCCGACATGGCGCTGGTGAAATATTCGCGGCTGTCGGTGCAGCCGGTCACGGCGGAAGAGTGGAAGCTGGTCTGCAAGATGGGCGGGCTGTAGCGCGCGCCATTGGTAGGGTGGGCAAAGCGCAGCGTGCCCACCATTCAAGAACACAGCTCGTGGAAAGACGGTGGGCACGCTTCGCTTTGCCCACAAGAGCTACGGTTTACGCGGCCGCCGCCGCGGTCACCACCTGCGCCAGCAGGGCCTCGCGTTTCGCCTGCGTGCGGTAGCCTTTCATCGTCGCGGCAAAGCGCTCGAGGATGCCGTCTTCGAACGCGGTGACGATGGTGTCGTGGACGTAGCTCTTGCGGCAGATCGCCGGCGTGTTCGAGAGTTCGTCGGCCGCCGCGCGCACCGCTTCGAGCACCTGCTTCTTGCGGCCGCGGGCGCTCGCCGCCGGTGAAATTCGCGACAATGATTCCAGCACCACGGCCGATGCCATCAGCGTGCGGAAATCCTTCAGCGAAATCTTGATGCCGGCGATCTCGCGCAGGAACCCGTTCACGGCCGTGGTCGAGGCTGCGCGCACGACGCCAGACCTGTCGCGGTACTGGAACATGCGCTTGCCCGGCACGGTGCGCAGGATGCCGATGGCGCGCACCAGCTTGGCGGCGTCGCATTCCTTGCGCACGGCCTTGCCGCCCTTGGCCTTGAAAGTCAGGACGAGGCAATCGTCTTCCAGCGTGACGTTCGATTTCAGCAGCGTGGTGGCGCCGCGGGTGCCGTTGAGACGAGCATATGACTCGTTGCCGGGACGGATCGCGGTACGCGCGATCAACTCGATCACGGCCGAGAGCGCAAACTCCCGCGTCGGCTCCTCGCCCGACAGATACGCAGAGACCTTCCGCCGGATCTTGGGCAGCGCCGCGACCAGTTTGGCGAGGCGATGCGCCTTGCGGTGCTCGCGGACCTTTTCCCAATCGGCGTGGTAGCGGTATTGCAACCGGCCAGCGGCATCAAAGCCGACCGCCTGCAGATGCGAATTCGGATCGGCCGAATAGCGAACGTCGCGATAGGCCGGCGGCACCGCCATCGAATGCAGGCGCCGGATCGTTCCGGCGTGACGGATCTGCGTGCCATTGGCGCGAATGAATGAATAGCTTTTTCCGCGCTTGATGCGGCGGATGGTCAGGCCGTTTTGATCGCCGAGTTTGAGGCCAAGTTCTTCTGCCAGCGCTTCGACGGTGATAATGCGCGGCTTTGCCGCGGACGATTTGGCAGGTTCCTTCGGCAGTTGCCCGAGCGCTTCGGCCAATGCGACGGCAGGATCGGCGGAAACGGGCCGCGTAGCCTCGAAATTCTGCTGATCCATCATGTCCGTTGTCGCCTTGCTCCGCCTGTTTCGCCGGTAATGCCGTTTGTTATGGCTTGTTCCGGGAGGCCTCCGGCCCCGGGGAGGCCATTTAGGAGGTAACGAACCAGTTTGCGAGTCCCGAATCCGTCATTGACGGTTATTAGATACCAATATTGGGAGCCATTCGGCCGATAACGTTGATTTGCCCTGAGCGGGACCCGCGAAAAATACTCAGACTTTGATCCGCGACAAGGCCGGGAACCGGCTGGCCGACCAAGGTCGCAGACGTTCCGCCTTGTCCGGGCATCGTCCCGCGACGCATAATCGCTGCAACAATCAGGGACGATTTGTGGCCGCCGAGCATCCGGCCGCAATGAGTGGGAGGATAAAGATGTCCGAGAAGATTTACGACGTATCCGCCGATTGGGCCAAACGTGCCTACGTCGATGACGCCAAGTACCGCGAAATGTACGCCCGCTCGGTCTCGGACCCCAATGGTTTCTGGGCCGAACAGGCCAAGCGCATCGACTGGATCAAGCCCTTCCACAAGGTCGAAAACGTCTCCTACGCCCCCGGCAACATCTCGATCAAATGGTTCGAGGATGGCGTTCTGAACGCCGCCTGGAACTGCATCGACCGGCATCTCGACAAGCGCGGCAACCAGACCGCCATCATCTGGGAGGGCGACGATCCCTCGCAGTCCAAGCACATCACCTATCGCCAGTTGCACGACGAAGTCTGCAAGATGGCCAACATCCTGCGCACGCGAAACGTCAAGAAGGGCGACCGCGTCACGATCTATCTGCCGATGATCCCGGAAGCCGCCTACGCGATGTTGGCCTGCGCGCGCATCGGCGCCATTCATTCCGTGGTGTTCGCCGGCTTCTCACCGGATAGCCTCGCCCAACGCATCACCGATTGCCGGTCCAAGGTCGTCATCACCGCAGACGAGGGACTGCGCGGCGGCAAGAAGGTGCCGCTGAAAGCAAATGTCGACGCGGCGATCGAGAAAGCGGGTGGCGTCGATTGGGTTGTCGTCGTGAAGCGCACCGGCGCACCGGTCGACATGAATCCGACGCGCGATTTCTGGTACCACGAAGTGGCCAAGCTGGTAACGACGGAATGCCCGGTCGAGCACATGCACGCGGAAGACCCGCTGTTCATCCTCTATACATCGGGCTCTACCGGTCAGCCCAAGGGCGTGCTGCACACCACCGGCGGCTATCTCGTGTTCGCGGCGATGACGCATCAATACGTGTTCGACTATCACGACGGCGACATCTACTGGTGTACCGCCGACGTCGGCTGGGTTACCGGCCACAGCTACATTCTCTATGGGCCGCTGGCGAACGGCGCCACCACGCTGATGTTCGAGGGCGTGCCGAACTATCCGGACAATTCGCGCTTCTGGAACGTCATCGACAAGCACAACGTCAATATCTTCTACACCGCGCCGACCGCGATCCGCGCGCTGATGCAAAGCGGCGACGAGCCGGTGAAGAAGACCTCGCGCAAGAGCCTGCGCCTGCTCGGCTCGGTCGGCGAGCCGATCAATCCGGAAGCATGGGAATGGTATCACCGCGTGGTTGGTGACGGCCGCTGCCCGATTGTCGACACCTGGTGGCAGACCGAGACCGGCGGCATCCTGATCACGCCACTGCCGGGCGCGACAAAACTCAAGCCGGGTTCGGCGACGCGGCCGTTCTTCGGCGTGGTGCCGGAGATCGTCGACGCCGACGGCAAAGTGCTGGAGGGCGAATGCACCGGCAATCTCTGCCTCGCCAAATCCTGGCCGGGGCAGATGCGCACGGTCTATGGCGACCACGCGCGGTTCGAGCAGACCTATTTCACAACCTACAAGGGCAAGTATTTCACCGGCGACGGCTGCCGCCGAGATGCCGACGGCTATTACTGGATCACCGGCCGCGTCGACGACGTCATCAACGTCTCGGGCCACCGCATGGGTACCGCCGAAGTCGAGAGCTCGCTGGTGGCGCATGCCAAGGTGTCGGAAGCGGCCGTGGTCGGCTATCCCCACGATATCAAGGGCCAGGGCATCTACGCCTATGTGACGTTGATGGCCGGTACCGAGCCGACCGAGGAGCTGCGGAAAGAGCTGGTCGCCTGGGTGCGCAAGGACATCGGCCCGATCGCGTCCCCCGACCAGATCCAGTTCGCGCCGGGCCTGCCGAAAACCCGCTCCGGCAAGATCATGCGCCGCATCCTGCGCAAGATCGCCGAGGATGAACCCTCCAGCCTCGGCGACACCTCGACGCTCGCCGACCCCGCCGTGGTCGACGACCTCGTGAAGAACCGGCAGAACAAGAAGGGCGCACCGGCGTAGCACGCCGCTGAAGCAAGCATCTCGTCCCGGACCCGGGACGAGGCAATGCCGAGTTTTGCGGCAATCCCATCGCCCACGCGTTTGTCAGTGGCGAGCCCGCCTCACTGGGCTTTTCGCCGCTGCGTGTTGTTTTACGGTCATTTACTTTGATTCGAACATTCCCTTGGTTCCCCCATCGAAAACAATCTCGAAGGCTGGCGTTGAAACCAGCCGGTCAGTTCGCGCGACTAAACTGAAAACGCGTGGACGAGACAGCAGGCCGTCAAGGCTTGAAAGGACATTTGAGGGCCCCCGAGAGGGGCGGGCAAAGGCGGAGCTGGGGAATGTCGAAGTGGATTGCGGTGGCGTTGGCCGCCACCTTGGCTGCGGGCACTATGATGTCGTCGCAGGCACAAGCGAGGCCGGAACTGGTCGATGTCAGCGGCGAGTACGCGCCGGGCACGATCGTGGTGAAGACCGGCGAGCGACGTCTCTATCTCATTCTCGAGTCCGGCCGCGCCATGCGCTATCCGGTCGGCGTCGGCAAGGCCGGCAAGCAATGGTTGGGCACCACAAAGATCGACGGCAAGTATCTCAACCCGGCCTGGTCGCCGCCGAGCGAAGTCAGGCGCGACAAGCCCTATATGCCCGACGTGATTCCCGGCGGCTCGCCGCGCAACCCGATGGGCGTCGCGGCGATGACGCTGGCCGGCGGCGAGTATGCCATTCACGGCACCAACGTGCCGGGCTCGGTCGGCGGCTTCGTGTCCTACGGTTGTATCCGCATGCTCAACGACGACATCTCCGATCTCTATCAACGCGTGCCGGTCGGAACGACGGTGACCGTCATGCACTGATCTTCGGATTGAATTGAACGCAAAGGCCGCCGCGATCGCGCGGCCTTTTCATTTCGGCAGTGCCTGGCCCGCGTTCGCGCACCATCCGTTGCGATGACCGCCGCCATAGCCGCGTGCATGACCTGCCGCGAGCATGGCGGTCGAAATATTCCCGGTGCGCCGGGTCGCGGCCTCCGCCACGACCCGGCCGCTATATTTGTCCGGTCCAATGTTGAAGATCGTGACGCCGCCTTCGCCGAGCAGCGCGCGCAGCGCACCGGTCGCCGCCTCCGCCATCTGCAATTCACCAGGGCACGATGCCTTCAATTCGGGCGCGTCGATCCCGCGCAGGCGTACGCGCGTGGTCGGCTCAACGCCGGGCGACAAATACACCCGCGCCTCAAACGTGTCGCCATCGATGGTCCGAATGACATCGACGGGATGGCGCATGTCAGGACTTCCAGAGTGCTTCCAGACCATCTCGGCATCGCGCGCCGCCTGGCTGTCGGCAAAGTCAGGCAACGACCGGCGTAGCCAATCCCGCACCGGCAGCGTCGTCGCCGCCGCCACGCAAAACACGAACATCCACGGCAAGGCCGCCGCAAACCAGCGGCGCCGCGGACCCCGGCGCGAGGTCCGGTAAGCATTTATCTTCTCGTATGGAGGCATGTTCCCGACTAAGAGCTGAGTCGGGTCGTCCGGCAAGAGCCGGTGCGGTCAAAAATCCGAAGCGATCCCTTTGCGCTCCCAATCGCCGTAGCGGGTCGGTTCCGGGCCCTTCGGGCCCTGGAATTCCTTCTGCTGCGGCATGGCGCAGGCGTCAGTGGCCTTGCGGCGCGCTTCGGCCTCGGCAAGCGCGCGCTCGGCTGCGGGCGTCAGCTTCTTGCGTTCCGCAACCGGCGCGGGGGATGAAGAATTGTCGGTCATCGCAGCTCTCCCATAGCACGGGATGAGCGCACAGATGACATCACAATCGGGAAATTGTCTGTGGCGATTCTTACATTTGGCATATTCGCATGCCAAATGAGCGTTTCATTTCATTGGCATGAGCCGAAACCTTTCCGCCTTCCGAGATATTCCTGCTTCATGCCCTCTTCAAGATTCGCAGTACCTTCAGAAGTGCCCGGCCTCGCGGCGCGGCGGATCGCAGCTGATATTCTCGACGGCGTGCTGCACAAGCATCGCACCCTCGACGACCAGCTCGACGGCGCAGGCGCCCATCCCGGACTGAAGGCGCTCGCCGATCGCGATCGCGCGCTGATGCGGCGGCTGGTGGCGACGATCCTGCGGCGGCTCGGCACGCTCGGCCATTTGCTGTCGCGCCTGCTCGATCGCGGCATTCCGACGGATGCGCCGCGGGCACAGAGCGCGCTTCTGATCGGCGCGGCGCAGATTCTCTGGATGGACGTGCCGGATCACGCCGCCGTCGATCTTTCGGTGCGGCTGGTGCAATCGGACCGCCGCGCCGCAAAGTATGCCGGCCTCGTCAATGCCGTGCTGCGCCGCTGCGCCCGCGAGGGACAGCCACTGATCGAGGAAGTCAAGTCGCAGACGCTTGATGTCCCGCCGTGGCTGTTGACGCGCTGGATCGGCGCCTATGGCGAGACCACCGCGTGCGAGATGGCGCGCGCCATCGGCCACGAGCCGTCCCTCGACATCACCGTGAAGACGGACGCGGCGCAATGGGCGAGCCGCCTGCATGGCGAAGCCTTGCCGACCGGAACCGTGCGTACGCTGCTGCAGGGTTCGGTGACCATGCTGCCCGGTTTCTCCGAGGGACAGTGGTGGGTGCAGGACGCCGCCGCCGCGCTGCCGGCGCGATTGTTCGGCGATTGCGCCGGCAAGAGCATCGTCGATCTCTGCGCCGCGCCCGGCGGCAAGACCGCGCAGCTCGCGCACGCCGGCGCGCGCGTCACCGCGGTCGATCGCTCGCCGGCGCGCATGGCGCGGCTGCGCGACAATCTGGCCCGGCTTTCGCTACAGGCCGATGACATCGTGACCGATGCGGCCGAATGGCAAGGCAGCGGCAATGGAGGTTACGACGGCGTGCTGGTGGATGCACCCTGCACCTCCACCGGCACCATCCGCCGACACCCCGATGTCGCCTGGCTGCGTCAGGAAGCCGACATTGCGGCGCTGTCCGCGCTACAGAAACGGTTGCTGCAAAAGGCGGTCGCCCTGCTCAAGCCGGGCGGAACGCTGGTCTATTGTACCTGCTCGCTGGAGCCCGAGGAAGGCGAACAGGCGGTCGCGTCCCTGCTCGCTGCCGAACCGGGCATGCGCCGTGTCCCGGTCGAGGTGGACGAGGTCGCAGGCCTCAGCGAAATCGTGACCGCAAGCGGCGATTTACGCACCCTTCCCTGCCATTTGCCCCATGACGACCCCCGGCTCGGCGGGCTGGATGGATTTTACGCGGCGCGGCTGGTTAAAACCTGATTTTAGACCGGAATCACCCTGCCTTCGGGGTGATTCGTCGATTTTCAAGATGGTGTCTTACCGGCGTTTCCGGATTAAAAGGATTCGCCAGAATACCCCTCCCCTCCTTAAGCCAAGGCACGGCGTGTCGGTCGCTCAACGCAGACGCATCTCGACGCTTATCATGAGCCGCTCGGCGCGGACCGTGATCGCCCGCGCGACCGGCGTCACGGTGGCGGTATCGCGGCTGTGGCCGGGCCGCGCCGACCGGCTGATCATCGCTCCGCACGATCTGCGCACCGCCGACGCCACCCGCGCCGCGGAAATCTATGCCGGCCGCTTCGTGTTCGCCGGCAAAATCGTCACCTGCCATGGCCGCTCGATATTCGATCTCGAGCCGCCGTCGGAAGATTGGGAAGTCGCGCTGCTCGGCTTCGGCTGGCTGCGGCACCTGCGCGCCGCCGACACCGCGCTGACCCGCGCCAATGCCCGCTCGCTGGTCGACGACTGGATCTCGAATCCGGCGCGCAAGCGGCCGCTCGAACGCCGCCCCGACGTGCTGGCGCGCCGCGTGATCTCGCTGTTGTCGCAGGCGCCGCTGGTGCTCGGCGACACCGACGGAAAATTCTATCGCAAATATCTGCGCGGGCTGACCCGCGAAATTCGATATCTTCGCTACACGATGCTCGACATCGCCGACGGCGTGCCGCGGCTGCAGGTCCTGATCGCGCTGTGCTACGCCTCGCTGTGCCTGGCCAATCAGGCGCGACACATCCGCTCCGCGACGCGACGGCTTTCCGACGAATTGCAGCGCCAGATCCAGCCCGACGGCGGGCATATTTCGCGCAACCCCGGCGCGCTGGTCGAACTGCTCAGCGACCTCCTGCCCCTGCGCCAGACCTTTGCCGCCCGCAACATCGCGCCGCCGCCCGCGCTGTTGAATGCGATCGACCGCATGATGCCGATGCTGCGCTTCTTCCGTCATGGCGATGGCAGCTTCGCGCTGTTCAACGGCATGAGCAACGCCCCCTCGGACCTGGTGGCGACGCTGCTCGCCTATGACGACACGCACGGCGTGCCGATGGCGAACATGCCGCATACCGGCTTCCAGCGCCTCGACGCCGGCACGACGACCGTCATCATCGATAGCGGCCCGCCGCCGCCGCCGAATGTCAGCCAGGAAGCGCACGCCGGGTGTCTCTCGTTCGAACTGTCTTCGGGGTCGAGCCGGATCGTGGTCAATTGCGGGATGCCCTCGACCGGCAGGGATAATTGGCGCACCTTTGCCCGCAGCACCGCGGCGCATTCGACCCTGACCTATCACGAGGCGTCCTCATGCCAGTTCGTCGAATTGTCGGCGATGAAACGCCTGCTGCAGGGCGCGCCGGTCGTCAGCGGTCCGGTCAACGTGGAAAGCTACCGCGAGACGGTGGGCGACGGCGATCTCCTGACCACCTCGCATGACGGCTATCTCGCACGCTTCGGCGTCGTGCATCGCCGGGTGCTGATGATCTCCCATGACGGCGCAAGGCTCGACGGCGAGGACACCGTGTCGCCGGCGCCGGGGACGCGCATCAAGGGCGCGGAGACCGATTTTGCGCTGCGGTTTCATCTTCATCCCGCGGTGAAGGCTAGCCGCCTCAGCGATGCGCGCGGCGTCATGCTGGTATTGCCCAACCGCGACGTCTGGACCTTCGAGGCGCTCGACGACAAGGTCGATCTCGAAGATAGCGTGTTTCTGGCCGGCAATGACGGCCCGCGCCGCACCGCCCAGATCGTGATCCGCCAGGATTCCCGCCACGCCTCCTCGATCCGCTGGAGCTTTGTCCGCTCAAGCACGTCGGCAAGCGCCACCAACGCCCGGCGCACTGCGCGGCGCGAGCCGGAATTGCCGCTCTGAGCCCTTCCCGGCCAGATTTCCACACCCGGATTTGGCGCCTTCTGGCGGTTTCATGACCGGCCAATCCATGCTACCGGGCTGGCCTTAACAGCCAGGAATCCAGCCATGACCGACCATCCGCGCCGCGTGACCCGCGCCCTGTTGTCCGTTTCCGACAAGACCGGCCTGATCGAATTTGCCCAGGCGTTGGCAGGACATGGCGTCGAGCTGGTCTCGACCGGCGGCACGGCGAAGGCGATCGCCGCCGCGGGGTTGAAGGTCAGGGATGTCTCCGAACTCACCGGCTTCCCTGAAATGATGGACGGCCGGGTCAAGACGCTGCATCCGAAGGTGCATGGCGGCCTGCTCGCGATCCGCGACAACAAGGAGCACGCCGACGCCATGAAGGCGCACGGCATCGCGCCGATCGATCTGCTCGTCGTCAACCTCTACCCGTTCGAGGCGACCGTCGACAAAGGCGCTGCTTACGAAGACTGCATCGAGAATATCGATATCGGCGGGCCCGCGATGATCCGGGCGGCGGCAAAGAATCACGACGACGTCGCCGTCGTCGTCGAGGCGCAGGACTATCAGGCCGTGCTCGACGAACTCGCCGCCAACAAGGGCGCAACGACGCTCGCGTTGCGCCGCCGCCTCGCCGCAAAAGCCTATGCGCGCACCGCCGCCTACGACGCCGCGATCTCGAACTGGTTTGCTACGCAGCTCAAGGACAACGCGCCGGATTTCCGCGCCTTTGGCGGCCGGTTGATTCAGTCCTTGCGCTATGGCGAGAATCCGCACCAGACCGCGGCGTTTTATGCGACACCCGACAAGCGGCCCGGCGTCTCCACCGCGCGCCAGTTGCAGGGCAAGGAACTGTCCTACAACAACATCAACGATACCGACGCAGCTTACGAATGCGTCGGTGAATTCGATCCGAAGCGCACGGCCGCCTGCGTTATCGTGAAACATGCAAACCCCTGCGGCGTTGCGGAGGGTCCTGATCTCGTCACCGCCTATCGCCGCGCGCTCGCCTGCGACTCGACGTCGGCCTATGGCGGCATCATCGCAGTCAACCGCACGCTGGATGCGGAGGCCGCACGCGCCATCATCGGCATTTTCACCGAAGTGATCATCGCCCCCGACGCCACCGAAGAGGCGATCTCGATCATCGGCAGCAGGCGTAATTTGCGCCTGTTGCTCGCGGGCGGCCTGCCCGACCCGCGCAGGGTCGGCCTGACCGCCAAGACGGTTGCCGGCGGCTTGCTGGTGCAGAGCCGCGACAATGCGGTGGTTGAGGACATGGACATCAAAGTCGCAACCAAGCGCGCGCCGACCGACGCCGAACTGCGCGATCTCAAATTCGCCTTCCGCGTCGCCAAGCACGTCAAGTCGAACACCATCATCTACGCCAAGGATCTCGCCACTGTGGGCATCGGCGCCGGCCAGATGAGCCGGGTCGATTCGGCGCGTATTGCCGCCCGCAAGGCACAGGATGCTGCGGCCGAAATGAAGCTCGCTGAACCGCTGACCAAAGGCTCCGTCGTCGCATCCGATGCGTTCTTCCCCTTCGCCGACGGCATGCTGGCCTGCATCGAAGCCGGCGCAACGGCGGTAATCCAGCCCGGCGGTTCGATGCGCGATGAAGAAGTAATAAAGGCCGCCGACGACCACGGCATCGCCATGGTGTTCACCGGCGTCAGGCATTTCAGGCACTGATGCGCGTCGTCCCTGCCTCCGTGCGCAATCGCACACTCGGCGCAGGGACCCATAACCACAGGTTTGCGTTGTTGACGGAGGCCGTCTACCCACGCCGCGGCGTATGGGTCCCGGATCGCGCTCGCGTTGCTCGCTTGCCCAGGACGACGAACTGATTTGCCGCGCACGCAAGCGCAATCATGCCGCAATCATGCAACGACCTGGGACAAGATAAGCCGAGGGGCAAACCACTTCTGATTTTCAGAAATCGTGTCAAGCTTGGGAATCAAAGATATTCCGCTTTCGTTCTCACCCAAATCAGTCGCATAACTCCGCCCGTCTCACGG
>NZ_LLYA01000067.1 GCF_001440415.1 Bradyrhizobium retamae | reverse complement strand
GCTACAACGCCCAGGCCGCGGTCGATGGTGCCCATCAGATCATCGTGGCGCAGACGCTGACCAGTTCCTCCAGCGATCAGGCGCAACTGGCGCCGTTGCTCGACGGGATCAGGGCCAATCTGGGGACCAATCCCGACGAAGTATCGGCCGACGCCGGCTACTGCTCCGCCGCCAATCTTCGCACGATCAAACGGCGGCGCATCGAGGGCTACATCGCCACCGGAAGGCAGAAGCACGGCACCAAATCCGCCACCGCGAAAAAGGCTTCAAGACCCGGCTCGCTGATCGCCAGGATGAGCACCAAGCTCAAGCGCGCCGGCTACCGAAGTCGCTACCGCTTGCGCAAGCAGATCGTCGAAGCCGTCTTCGGACAGATCAAACAGGCAAGAGGGTTCAGGCAATTCCTGCTGCGCGGCATCGAAAAGGTCAGCGCAGAATGGGCGCTCATCTGCACCGCTCACAACCTCGTCAAGCTCGCAAGGGCCACCTGAGCCGCCATTATCAAGATAAAACTGCCTTCCCAAAGCTAACTGGACAGGCTCCTAGGCGCGCGGCGAGGGCCGTTGGCGCGCCTGATCGCCACGCTCGAGCGCGTCAATCTCCTCATCTTCGACTTAGGTGGAGCACACAGTGATGTGGAGTTGAGGGTCGACAATCGGCGCCGGTTCGGTTTTTGACAGCCGCCAACTCCACATAATTTACCTGTAGGTCATCGCCTCTTCAGCCAATCAACGATGTCGATCGCCGCAGAAGAGACGTGCCGGGCACGAGGCGGTGCGAGGATCTCAGGGAATACCTGCATAAGCGCTTGGCGTTTTAGATCGATGTACGCCCTTGCATAAGTCATTGTTGTGTTCAGCGACGAATGTCCAAGCCATTGACTGATGGTCGCAAAGTCGACCCCCGCCTTCAGGAGAAAGATGGCGGTCGTATGCCGCAACGAATGCGGATGGATCCGCTTCTCCTGCAGCGTGCGGGTTGCTATGGCTCCGGCTGTGATGTGCTTCTTGAGCAGGTAACGAACGCCAAAGCGGGTCAACTTGCTGCCCTGACGCTGGCGCCCGGGGAGGTGGAATATGCCATCGAGCACCTCCCGTGACGAGGTGACTTTCACACTGTTGCGTCACGGACATAGCACCTACGAGGGTGCTTGCAACGAATGGCCGTAAGCGCCGACACGAGAAACGAACGGCAATAGGACCACAGCCATGATCGACAATCTTCATGAAATTGATCCGAATGATCTGGCGGCAATTTTCTACCGGCCAAAAGACGACGTCGATAAGCTGCTGGCCGATTTCGTCCAGGATCTCGCGCGGCAAGGCGTACGCGTCGGCGGCATCGTCCAGCGACACTTGAGGGACGCAAACGGCTAGCACGCTATGCTCGCGGTCGACGTTGCGACGGAGCAAGAGATCTCGATTTCCCAGCCACTCGGCAGCGGAGCTATGTCCAGTAAGCTCGATACGCATGGACTTGCCGAGGCCGCAGCTGTCGTTTCCCGAGCGCTTCGTGTACCACTCTTGACAGCCGTTCCAAGAAAATGTCTTGCCGACTGACGAACTTTCACGGGTGATGTTAGGCACGCTGCTACTTTGCGACCGTCAAGTCGTGGAGCGATCGTGGCGCGACATCTCCACGCGCCTGGCGCGCAGCCGGGCCGTCGGTCCCAGCTGCGGCTATTTGGGGACGATGCTACCGGACAGCTTAATGACGGCTGTGAAACCATCGGAAACGCTGGCTCCGAAGTCGCCCGTCGGGCTCCTTCGCCGTCTCCGAAAACAGCATTAGCTCCGGCATCCGCTCCACATTGTGAGCCGCCATGATGCTCTGCGAGGGCGCTGATGACGCATTCGAGTCGGCGAGAAGCCGCTCCGTCCAGCTCGGCGCGCACTATCAGTCGAAGCCGGCATCAGCCCCTCAGTCGGTTCTGCAGTGCCTGCCGATCGACGACGAGGTTGTCGAGGTTCAGGTCTGCCTGCTGTCTTTCCGCCAATCGCCTAACCAGCGCCCGCGTACCGTCCACCACGAAGACGCCGCAATCATAGCCGTTCCTCTGCTGGCTTATGGGGGCGTCTTGCAGGTTGGCTCCCACCCGTGCTGCGAGCATTGCTGCAGGTCTGTCATTGTGTCCCCGGGCGGAGTCGTAGTGGTAGGCAACCGGCCTTTCGCGATCGCGGCGGTCCACCAGCAGCAACGACCAATGGGTGCCGCGGCGATTGATGTCCGTAGCGCTGGCATCGTTCACCGGCAAGAACAGGAAGTCGGCTGTATCGTTACCATTCCGATCATCGACAATGCGATGGAATGCGCGTAGCGCGTCGATCTCGGTACCCTGGCCCACCCGAAAGGCCATGAGAGGATCCACGAACCGAGTCCGGGCGGCGAGATTTGGATTGCTCCCCCGCAACTCCTGCGCCAGGAGTTCGTAGTCCCGCTGGACATGCTCGTCACCCAGCCATTCGCTGGCTCCGAGCACCCGTCCGCTGCGGTCGCCGGAAGAGGCACTCGTAGCCGGAGCGCCGATCCGGGCATCAGGAACCGAGGATGGGCCAGGATGATGGATAAGCTGAGCGTCGCTGCGTCCTCGCGGCCCTAACGTGATCGAGTAGGTCTCACCGTTGATAGAGACCGGCTGCGGAACCATTCGCGAACTCGGCATCAGCATTTTGTTGTCGAGTACATCGAGCAGGAAATCCGGGACAGGCTGGGAGCCATGCTGCCAATCGTCGCCGACGAGATGTCCAATATCCTCTAGCTCTTGAGACACGCCTGATGGCGCGATGAAGAACGGGGGTCTGCCGGCAGGGCTAAGCACCGGCGCTGACTGAGCATCGTCACGCATCTCCTGCGGTGTGGGCCACATGCTCGCGTCAAAGTCGGATGGCACGCGCGGCGACCAGGTTGAGCTCGACCCAGCCGGGCCTTGCGGCGTCGGCCACTCACTTGGGTCGAAGTCGGACGGCACTCGCGGCGACCAGGTTGAGCTCGACCCAGCCGGGCCTTGCGGCGTCGGCCACTCACTCGGGTCGAAGTCGGACGGCACTCGTGGCGACCACGATAAGCTCGACCCGGCAAGCCGCGATTCCTGACTCGGCCGCTCAGGGAAGGCCACACCCAGCGCTCTGTTTGCCTCGACGACTCGTAGGTACTGTCCAAGCTTCTTGAGACTCACGAGACTCACGCCAGTTTTCCCTTTGGCTTCGTGAAGTCCCGGTAATCTACGTTCAACGACAGTTGCTGCTGATCATT
>NZ_LLYA01000066.1 GCF_001440415.1 Bradyrhizobium retamae | reverse complement strand
AGAGCATTCCGCGCAAGTCAAGCCCGGGCACCGGTGATCCTATCGTGACGCTCACCGCCGAACTATGCCGACTACATCGCGTTCGGCCCGTTCCAGTGGGCGCGTGCGACCAGCCCCCTCAAGCTCCTGAAGGAAGATGATCCGATCTATGCCTGGCGCGAAAAGTTATTCGATGCGTTTGGCGGCATGGCGCGTAATTCGCCGGGCTTTGCGGTGTAGACGAAACCTGCCGCACGTACGGACGTTATCCTGAGGTGCGCTTTTGCGCGCCTCGATTATGGATCTGATCTTCCGTTGATCTGCTTCCAGTATCCACTATCAACCTATGGCTATAGCTATGCATTCGACACATTGATTTCGATGCTTGAGCAAATACCAAGCATCTGCGCCGTCAAGGCCATTACATGAACGCCGCATTCGTACGTTCCAAAGCTTGTCGCGGCCAGTCAACGTCCGCACCACGCAAAGCTCGTGGCTGATGGCGTCTCCCGCCATGGGAGCGAAGGGCCCTCCTGTCCGGAGCAGGCAGCGTTGTTGCCGATCTGCAGGTGGCACTGTTCAGAACAGTGAAGAAAGGCGATCTTACAGCCGCGCAGCTGATCAACGACAGGCTCTTCCGCTTCAGCAGGCATTTTACGCACCGCCCTTCGTCGATATACATAATCGCATGAAAGAGGCGCTGGTGCTGGTCGGCCGGCTCGACCGCTCATTTCGAGCGACCTCCGCTGGTCAAGATTTCAGATGCCGAAGTCGAGCGGTTGCGGAATGCGCTCACAGCTGCGCGCATAACTCAGAATGGCGAGGCCGAGCGATCCTATCTGACCGCTATCAACAGCTTCAGCTAAATAGCAGACATCCGGCGTTCCATAATCGCTCAGTTCGCGAGTCGCGCCTCGCCGCGACAAGCGCAACATCGTCAACTTCCAGATGATTAACGAGATCAGCCTCGATCGAAACAGCGGCTCGCCGCTGGTGCGCGTTCAGTTCAGCTTGTTCACGTTGGTTGTTTCAAGATTTTGTTTGATCTCTCGGTGCACACGTCGTGCACACGCCGCCTTCTAACCGATTGAAAAACCAAAACTCTCGTTCCAATTCATCATGGGAGCAACGGAGAACTTCGAGTCGAAGGTACTCATTTCATAAGTCTTTTTTGTCTCCAGTCGTTCCCTAAGGAATTGGCCCGATTGGCAAACTTGCGGCTAGCGAACCTTCCTGCGCCTGTTCTTCTACGACCATATTCGCTCAACTTGGAAGCCAAATCACCGTCTTGGTGCGCACATCACACACGCGAGAATCCGAGTGCATACGCTTGGCGACTCTCAATATCCGGAAACTGGCACGCTCAGATCCGCGGCAAGACCCGAGGTGTTTGTTTATCGTAATCTGCGAGCAACGGCTCCACTTAGAGCTCTGGTCATCTTGCCGGGACCGGCTACGCTATTTTGCTCGCGTTCATCGCCCACTGATCTAGAATGGCGACGACTTCCTTTTCCGCAGGAGCAACACGCGTGACCAGCATCTCGGCGACGAAAGCCAGGCCCCTTGATCCCCGGTCGAACTGGGCTGCGCTTTCCCAAGCCGAACGCGACGCCGCGTATGACAACAATGCCGCGGTGAAGGACAGTGCGGCCCTGATTGCGGAGCGAAACGAGGCCTCCAAGGCGCTGCGGGCCAGCCGTAGATCCTTCCTTGATGTCGCCTATGGCAACCGTGAGAGGACGAAGATCGACCTCTATCCGGCCGCCGACAGCGCGGCCCCCTGTCTGGTCTTTCTCCACGGCGGCTATTGGCAGCGCAATTCCCGCGATGTGTTTGCGATGCTTGTCGAGGGCATTGCCGCGCATGGCTGGTCGGTTGCCATTCCCGGATATTCGTTGGCGCCGGAGGCATCGCTGACCGAGATCGTGAGTGAAATATCACAGGCGCTCGATTGGCTGGCCAAGAACGGCGCTTCCTACGGCGTGTCCGGCCCCGTTGTGCTCTCGGGCTGGTCGGCCGGCGCCCATCTCGTCGCGATGGCGCTCGATCACCCCCGCGTCGCCGCAGGCCTTGCGATTTCCGGCGTATATGATCTTGCACCGATCCGCGACACCGGCCTGAACAATGCGCTGAAGCTGACCGACCAGGAGGTCGAGAAATTGTCGCCGTTGCACCTACCCGTCGTTCACAAGCGACTCGACATCGCCTACGGCGCGGCCGAACTGCCGGCGCTGGTTTTCGACTCGATCCATTTTCACGAAGCGCGCGTTGCCGCAAACGCGCCCGGCTCCATTTACGCGATCGAGGGCGCCAACCACTTTAGCATTCTCGGCGACCTTCGACGTCCCGACGGCGCGCTGGTGGATATCGCCCGAAAGCTCGTCGGCCAATCCAATAATGGCTAGATCGCCCGTGAATTGACCACCGTCGCGTCGATCCAGACCTGCTCGTCGTCGATCCGCGTTGGATAGATCCGCAACGTCCGATACGGCCAACCATAGGAAATTCTCCCAGTGCGGAGATCGAACGACGCCGCGTGACGCGGACAAAACAGACGTTCTCCCGACAGATGCCCGCGTGCGAGGTCGGCCTGTTCGTGCGGGCACAGCCGTTCGCAGGCCACCGCGCTTCCCTCGGTCCAGACCAGGATCAGGTCGACGCCGGTCACACGCGCGCAAACAATCGTTTGCGAGATCAGCCGGCTAAGTCCGCAGACCGGCATCCACCTTCCCTCGCCGAAGTCTGCGACCGTTTGGTGCCGTTCATCCACCAAGATAGGCCCTTCGCACGTGTTCGTTCTCGATCATTTCGGCGCCGGCGCCGGAGAGAACGATGCGGCCGCCTTCCAGCAGATAGGCATGGTCGCACATCTCGAGCGCCGCAAACGCATTCTGCTCGACTAGCAGAACGGTCGTACCTGAATCGCGGATGCCGCGAATAATGGCGAAGGTGCGCTCGACGATATTGGGCGCAAGCCCAAGGGATGGTTCATCGAACATGATCAACCGCGGCCGCGACATCAGCGCACGGCCGATCGCCAGCATTTGCTGCTCGCCGCCCGACAAGGTGCCGGCAGCCTGCCGCTTGCGGTCGGCCAGACGCGGAAATTCGGCGTAGATGCGCTCGCGGTCCGCCGAAATCGCGGCGGCATCAGTGCGGAGATAGGCTCCTATGTCGAGATTTTCCTCGACCGTCATGTGCGGAAACACACGCCGTCCTTCCGGACAATGCGCGATCCCGCAGGCCACGATGTGGGGCGGCTTCCCGCCCGCAATGTCCTTG
>NZ_LLYA01000065.1 GCF_001440415.1 Bradyrhizobium retamae | reverse complement strand
GGAATCCGTGATCACCATCGCCTGGAACACCTGATCACCATCCCTGGAATGCGCACTCAGGGCCCGCAACGCCGATGCCGATGCGCGCATCGAGCGGCTGACGCAGATCCTGAAGGCCGTCGACCGCGCCCGGTTCGGCCGACGATCGGAAAAGTTCGGCGCTGCGAACGGCGACGATGAACAGCAGGCCTTTGTCTTCGAGGAGATCGAGACCGGCATCGCTGCAATCAAAGCTCAGGTCAGCAGGGGCCGTGAGCAAGCGGATGGCAAGCGTGCACCGCGTCGGCGCAAGGGCTTTGCGCCCCATCTGGAACGGATCGAAACCGTCATTGAGCCGGAAGATCTTGCTGAGCATGCCGGCAAGCAGAAGGTGCTGATCGGCGAGGACGTGTCGGAGCGTCTGGATGTGGTGCCGGCCAAGTTCCGTGTGATCGTCACGCGCCGTCCCAAGTATGCCTTCAAGAACGCGGACGGCGTAATCCAGGCGCCGGCCCCGGCCCATATCATTGAAGGAGGCATTCCAACGGAAGCGCTTCTGGCCCAGATCGCCGTCTCCAAATATGCCGATGGCCAGCCGCTCTACCGGCAGGAGGCGATCTACGCCCGCGACAAAGTCGAACTCGACCGCCAGCTGATGGCGCAATGGATGGGCAAGCTCGGCTTCGAGCTGGAGATCGTGGCCGACTACATCTTCAGCGAGGTCAAGAAGGCCGAACGGGTCTTTGCCGACGAAACCACCTTGCCGACGCTCGCTCCCCGGCTCCGGATCGACGAAGACGGCCTATTTATGGGCCTATGCCTCGCGGCATCCTGCAAGTGGATGGCTATGCCGCCTATAACAAGTTGGCGCGACCCTATCGCGGCAATGATGGCGTCACATTGGCTGGCTGCTGGTCACATAGCAGGCGCAAGTTCTACGAGCTGCATGTTGCAGGGAGCTCGAGAGTGGCAACGACGACGGTCGAGCGGATGGCAAAGCTCTGGCAGATCGAGAAGGCCGTGCGCGGTCAAAACCCCGACGCACGCGTTGCCGCGCGCCAGCAAGCCTCCGCAGCGGTCGTCGCAGATCTCTTCGATCTCTGGCAGCAGACCTTGCGGCGGATCTCCGGCAAATCAAAACTATGCCGTCTCGCGCCGTGCCATCTTCGAACGCTTCCTGACCGATGGTCGCATCGAGCTCGACTCCAACATCGTCGAACGCGCCATCAGGCCACAAACAATTACGAGAAAGAATAGCCTCTTCGCTGGCAGCGACGGCGGCGAACGAACCTGGGCGACCATCGCAACGCTGCTGCAGACGGCGAAGATGAACAACGTCGATCCGTTCGCCTGGCTCACCCTAACGCTTCAGCGTATCGCCAACGGCTGGCCGAGCAGCCAAATCGACGCGCTTATGCCATGGAACCACGCCGCCTGACGGCATCAGCTTGCCGCTTACGTTCGCTCATATGATCTCCTGGGAACAAATCACCGGGAGATTCTCTGACAATCAAACACCGCCCGCTATGCGGGGTGACCTACACGCTAACGCTACAGGCGGTCTCCGTAGAAGAATAGATAGGACCTTCGCCGGCTCTGATGAAGACGGGCGACGCACCGTGACTATCTCTATGGCACCCGTCGCGGCCGCCAGGCTCAGCGTAGATCCAAAAATTATCGCCAACGTGTGTTGGCCGCCGGCCGGATCACCCGCTAAACATACAAAGACTCCTGCCCTGGAACTGACGTCCGCAGAGCGTCTTATGCTCGTCTAAACGCAGGTAGCCAACCGATCCACCACGGGCCGTCGCGAGGATGCGAATGAAAGTTTTCACGCGGTCATTTGTTGAATGCGCTAGGCGTTCAGGATAATGTCACAAACGGATTTACGTCACACTTTGCCGTCATTCGGATATTTTCCTGCATCGAGCGGCCGTTTTGTGATGAAATTTACGGGGAGGGGAGCCCAAATGCAATACGATCGAATAGACGCCCGCATTCTCGAAATTGTCCAGAAGAACAACCGTCTAACCTCCGACGTAATCGGTGAGATGGCGGGGCTTTCCGCGACCGCGTGTCAGCGACGGCTGAAGAGGCTCCGTTCGGAGGGCATCATCGAAGGCGATGTCTCAGTCGTTTCGCCGAAGGCGGTAGGAAGACCTATTCAAATGCTCGTGCTTGTGAATCTGGAACGGGATAGTCCAGATACAATCGACAGGTTCAAGAAGGCCATCAAATCGTCAGCTGAAATCGTCAACGGCTGTTCCGTCACTGGCGAACCTGACTTTGTTCTCTACGTTACCGCGCGAAGTATGGAAGATTATGATCGGTTCACCCAGAAATTTTTTTACGAGAACTCGGACATCAAGAGCTTCAGGACTATGGTGATATTGGACCGTGTAAAGGCGGGCTTTGCCGTTCCAATTGAGGATCCGAGCAAGGATTGACGGTCATCCAGGTTAGCACTTCTGTACAAAATCCAGCGGGCTTTGTGTGATGAAGTTCAGATTCACGTGACGAGTCCCTGGCAGTTCGATGGGCAGGCGCTACTGAGTCGAAGTCCCAGGGGCTTACAAACAACTCACCGTTGAAAATCCTACCGAGCAAATCTGCTGCGGCTCAGCGGCAATTGGGGCAGCTTCGAAACAGCGATATACTTCCGACTTTGAGGTGGCTGGGCGCATGGTCGTTGAGGGGATAAGCCTAGGTCAGCGTTTTCTTGGTTCGAATCATATCAGGCGACGTCGGCGAGTTTGTAGGACCATGTGTGGACGACCGGATGGCGATTGACGTCGTCGATACCAGCCATGATGCGCTCCTTGAGTTCGTGTTTTGAGGCCACCCGGATATGGCGCAGGACTGAACGGGCGAACTTGGAGAAGAATCCCTCGATGAGATTGAGCCATGAGCCGTGCTTGGGCGTGAAGGTGAGCTCGAAGCGCCCGCTTGGTCGAGTGGCGAGCCAGGCTCTGGTTTCTCGCGAGATGTGCGCGGAATGATTGTCGAGGATCAATTTGATCGCAGTGTTCGGCGGATAGGCGGCATCGATAAGCCTGAGGAGTTCGACGAACTCTCGACTGCGGTGGCGATCTTTGACAAGGGCGTGGACCTTGCCGGTGAGCAGATCAATCCCAGCCAACAGGCTGAGCGTGCCATGGCGTTTGTATTCATGATCGCGCGCAAAGGTGGCGTGGACGCCAGGCTTGGGCGGCAAATCTGGCGCCGTCGTTGCGATGGCCTGGATTCCCGGCTTCTCGTCGCAGCACATGTAAAAGTATGCACTTGACCTGACAACTGGCTCTTCGTCGTGGTGGGTGTCCGA
>NZ_LLYA01000064.1 GCF_001440415.1 Bradyrhizobium retamae | reverse complement strand
TTCTCGCGTCGAACCGGCGTTCCTTCACATTACCGCCACCTCGCGATTAGCCGGCATTCTGCAGGTCGACGGCTATGCCGCCTATAATCGACTCGCCAAGTCGGCGGGCGCCAATGAGGGCGTGCGGCTTGCGGCCTGCTTTGCCCACGTCAGGAGGCGATTCTACGAGCTGCACGTCAACGAAAGCTCGCACCTGGCGACGCAGACCGTCACGACAATGGCTGGGCTATGGGCAATCGAGGCCGACATCCGCGGCCAGGATCCCGCAACGCGGGCGAAAGCGCGCCTGGAAAGGTCGATGCCTATCGTCTCGACCCTCTTCGACTTGTGGGAAAGAGAACTGCCACGCCTATCCGGCAAATCCAAGCTCGCTGAGGCGATCCGCTATGCTCTATCGAGGCGTGCGGCTCTCGAGCGCTTCCTGACCGACGGTCGCATCGAGCTCGGTAGAGTCGGCGACTGGCGCGGTGACCGTAGATCGCGAGGCTTTACTGTTTCCGGCGGCTTTCGCCGGTCGCCGGTGTCGCAGTTCGCACCATAGTTCCGTTTCCAGTCGTCGCTCGTCAAACCGGGCATGCAGATTTGTCGGGTAGCTCAGCCATTGCTGGCTTTCGCCCCCACAGAACCCACCGTGCGGCGTTACCGCAGTGGGCTCTTCAGAAAGGACCTGAGGCGGGTCGATCATTGCCGCCATGCCTGGTGGATCACCGGTTCCGGCAAAGGGAAGGCGATCAGGAGCTGGCGGTAGTTCGCCCAGCTCATGCAGCCTTTTTGGCTACGTTTGCCGAGCACCTTACGCCAGTCCTTGACGACGCATGCCTTGAACACGCGCAAGGATCGATAATTGAAGATCACTCCGAAGTACTGATAGTGACCGTTCAGCACTTGACGTAGCCACCGATGCTGTTCCCGTAGCGGAGCATGCATGCGGTGCTTCATCTCTTCTCGGATTGTCTTCAGCTTTCGAGCAAGGCGCTTGGCTTGCGTCTTCCTCTTGACCATGAACTTGTTCTTCCTGGTTTTGGCGCAGTAGTGCGTGAAGCCCAGGAAATCGAAGGTCTCCGGGCGTCGCTGCCCAGCGGTGGTTCGCGCGTGGGCGGCGAACCGCCCGAACTCGATCAACCGGGTCTTGCCCTCATGGAGCGACAGGCCGAACTGCAGCAGCCTGTCTTTGAGATCCACGAGGAGCTGCTTCCCATCTGCCTCGAACTGACAGCCGAACACCATATCATCTGCGTACCTACAGACGATCACCGTCCCGGCTGCCCGCCGTCTTCTCCACTGGTGAACCCAGAGATCGACGACGTAGTGAAGAAAGACATTCGCAAGGATGGGGCTGACCCCCGACCCCTGCGGAGTGCCCGACTCCACCGGTCTCCATTGGCCGCTCTCAAGGACGCCGGCCTCGAGCCATCGCTTAATCAAGCGGAGCACCCCGGGGGTCGGCGATCCTGTGCGCCAGCATTCGCATCAACCATCTGTGGTCAACGGAATCGAAGAAGGTGCGGATGTCGACATCGAGCACAAAGTTCACACGCTGCGTCATCAGGGCCTTGTCCAGGGCAGCCAAGGCCGAATGCGGACTTCGCTCCGGCCGAAAGCCGTGGCTGAACCCCAGAAAGTCGGCCTCGTAGACGGCATTCAGCACTTCGGCCACCGCGCCCTGGACGATCTTGTCTTCCAGTGTCGGAATGCCGAGCGGGCGGAGACTGCCGTCAGCTTTCGGGATGTAGGTACGGCGCACTGGCTTGGGCCAGTACTGACCGCTGTGGATCCTGGCGTGTAGACGCTGGAGATTGAACTCCAGATTCCGCTCGTAGTCCTCCACCTTCACCCGATCGATCCCTGGACTGGCCGCGCGTCTCTGCCGCCGAAACGCCCTTTCGAGCGCGGCAATGTCGACGTGATGCAGCAGTGCCGTGAACCGTGTCTGGCCAGAACGTCTGGCCGCCTCATTCACACGCTCGAGGTTCGGCTGCAAGGGTTGCCAGCGCTGTGTCTGGCCCTTCGCCTGCCCCGGCGTGATCCCTTCCTGCCGCTCCCTTTTCTCCATCACCTCGTTTCCTTCGGTGACTTCATCGATAATATGGAGCGGTCCGACTCCCATCCGCGATGCGGCGAACTGTGGTTGTCCCTCGTTCGTCGCCCCCATCGGAGACCAACCGATGGACGCTGATGGGCCTCATAGGTTCCGGAATGGGCCTTTTGGCCGTGACGTAGTCCAAGCCCCCGGCGGAGCATCCGATCTCTCGCGTAACGAGATCCGATGTGCTGCTTTCGCTGGTGCGGGCGCCAGCTCTGCCTCCACAACATGCCGATTTCGGGAGTCAATTCCACACCCCGTCCAACCGCTGTCTACGCTTCGGACCCCGCGTTACCGCGACGCCCGCAAGACTCGCTCCCGTCCTGCCTGCTCGGCTTTGGACGGACCAGACTTTCACTGGCAAGCTCATTCCAGCTTTCCTATCGCACCCCGCACCCGGCTTTCACTTGTCTCGTCAGACCTTCGTGCTCGATCGGTCAGTACGACGGTTTGGGATGCGGAAGAGTTTGAGCGTATCGTGCAGGTAATCCTGCGGATACTGCTCGAAGCCCCTGCCACGCCCTCCTGTTCGTCGCATTAACCAGTGCCGCAGACGCCGATCGACGTATTGCCTGATGAAGTCATACGTTTTCATGACAGGCCCTTGGTCGAAGTAACCGCACCAGCCGCGAAGAAGGCGACTGATAACGATGACGGTGTTCTCCGGTGTGTCCGGGTACCACTGTGGCGTCGTGCGTTCGTGGATTCGTCGGAGCAATCTCAAGACCGCCTTCTTGGACGGACGCGTGCCGATGAAGGCTTGTCCGCCCTTTCCGTGGAACCGCCCGATCGTGTAGCCTAGGAACGTGAATCGCTCCTTCGGCAATCGTGCGATGCGGGTCTTGGTCTCGTTCACCTCCAACCCGAGCCTATTCATCAGTACCGTCATTCGCTTCATCGCCGTCTCGGCTTGTCCGGGGCGGCAGCAGATCACGAGATCGTCGGCATAGTTGACGACGTAGGCATCGAGTTGTTCCTGGTGCCCGTGGTCGCGCCAGGCCAGCAGAAAGCGTCGGAAGTAAATGTTCGCCAGCAACGGACTCAGAGGAGAGCCCTGCGGGGTCCCTTTCTTAAACTTTCGCGCATCTGCCGTCCGTATCGTCCGTCTTCCGCTCCGTTCGACCACCGGAGCCGTCAACCAGCTTTTGATAGTCGAGAGAAGTCGTCCGTCGGCGATCCGCCGTGTCAGGCACCGCATCAGCGGCCCGTGTGGAATCGACGTGAAAGACTACTCGACAGACTACCCACCACCGCGCTCATCATCTCGACGACTATCC
>NZ_LLYA01000063.1 GCF_001440415.1 Bradyrhizobium retamae | reverse complement strand
CGATGCACTCTTCGTCATCGAGCGCGAGATCAACGGCTTGACCGCCGCCGAGCGGTTTAGCGTGCGACAGCAAAAGAGCAAGCCGCTGTTCGATGCGATGCACGAATGGGTGACCACCGAACGCGCCACACTCTCGCGCTCCTCCGCGGTTCGCGAGCCGATCGACTACATGCTCAAGCGCTGGGCCGACTTCGCCCGCTTCCTTGATGATGGCAGAATCTGCCTGACCAACAACGCTGCGGAAAGAGCGCTGCGCGGTATCGCTCTCGGAAGACGCAATTGGACCTTTGCCGGTTCTCAGCGCGGGGCAGACCGCGCCGCTGTCATGCTGACGCTTCTCACCACCGCACGCCTCAACGATGTCGACCCGCAAGCCTGGCTCGCCGATGTTCTGGCCCGTATCGCCGATCTGCCTGCCTCGCGCCTGCACGAGCTGCTTCCTTGGGAATGGAAAAGGCTACGCGCGGTCGAAAAAAACCTCTGATCAGCGGTCCGTCGCAACCTGAACGTCTCAACCGGCTAGCGACCATCATAACCCAGACCGTCTATGCGCGCGCGTAATCGTTGCGCGGCCGTCGTCGGATGCGTACCGATCCAGATCGACAACCCAGGTCGGAGCCCGATCATCGGCCAACCGTCCCGACTGCCGCCAGCACCTCGCACAGCGCCCGCCGGTCGACTGTTCCCCTGACATGGATGCGAACCGCGCCGACCTCGATCTCGATCGCCGCCTGCTCTTCACTCGGCAATTGGCCCCCGCAGCCGGTGATCGCGACCGGCACAAAGCCAGGTGGCATGCCTCTGTCCCCGCGCTCCGCGACCTGCGCCCGCGTGGCCTGGCGACGCCAGAGAAACAACAGACTTGGCCTGATGTCGTGTCGCCGTGCCACCGCGGACACGCTTGCACCCAGCGCAAAACTCTCCGCGACAATCGCCGCCTTCGCATCGGCCGACCAGCGCCGTCGCCGGCCGGCCCCAGTGATGATCTCGACACGCTGCAGCGTGTCGAAAGGCTCCTTGAGGATAGGCGTATGCCTATCCGTATCGCTATCCTTACGACTATCCTTAAACATGGCGAGACCTCGTGATGATTCAGTCCACGAGATCTTCCTAACCCACCAAATCAGCCCTCAGCGCGTGGTCCCTGGATGACGCTCACCATAGAGAGGGGGAGCGCACTGAAGCGCGCTCCCCGCCGAAGCGCCTTTTCGCATATGCCGGAAGGAAGCGCTTTGATGATCTGCTCCGATATTTGGAGATAAGTATCTGCATAGCGGCCGGATGAATGGCGCGTGCTGGTTGCGTCCCGTTTGATCTCGTCCGCGACGGCCTCCGACAAATTAGAGCTTGATAGCGCTTCTGGGGCAACAACCGGGCCGGCGGCGGCCGAGCTTAGTTTAGAATCCTGCCCATCCTTTCGTCGTCTGCGGGAGACAATCAGAAGTAGAGCTGGCGTGCATCCGTCGGTGATGCTGGGAGAACCGGTCGTCGTGGCGGTCGCGCTCGCGACGTCCGCCGCTTCCGCTGCAACGCCGTCCTATGTGGGCGCCAGGTCTTCACTGAGCGCTTTGCTGAAGGGGTACTGGCTCCATCGGCGCGACGGACCGCGAGGCTGGACGCGATCGTCCATCACTTTGGTCTGGCGCTCGGCGGACGACCGGCGGCAGGCTCCCCAAAACGGCAGATGCTGCTGGTGAGTGAGGATACGCTCCCGCGCGTGTTCCGACACCGTAGCCGTCGGCCAGCTGACCTCTCAGGGTTATCGGCATTGATGACTGGGCTTGGCGGCGCAATCACCGACACCCAGCATCATCTGCAATCCGGAAAAGCGCAGGGTAGTCAGCCCGCGACCACCCCAGGCTGGCTCGCTGCTCATCCCACCATCGCGATCGTCGCCCGTGATCGCGGAGGATATGGCGAAGCCGCGGCGAAGGCCGTGCCGCACGCGGTACGGGTCGCAGATCGTTGGCATCTGATGGAGAATGCCAGTCTGGCCTTCCTCGATGCCGTCCGCAAATAGATGCGCCAGATCCGGAGCGCAATCGGGGCGACGACAACCGATCCCAAGCTGCTAACAGCCGTCGGGCCCTCTTCCAAGTATGAGGGCAATTTGCGCCGCGAGCCGACCAACGCCATCCTGGCTCTGAATGACACCGACCAGCTCCGACGGAGCAATCGCTGCCGGCGTGTCACTGGAGAGAAAGAATGGTAGCTTGACAACAACCCGCAATTAAAGGGCCGATTGACAGTGCACTGACCGAATCGCCGGCCCCAGGCGCGAGATCTCCACGCGCCTGGCGCGCAGTCGCGTCTTCAGGCCTAACTGCGGCCATTTGGGGAACGATGATACCGGACAGCTTGATGACGGCTGTGAGAACATCGGAAGACGTTGGCTCCGAAATCGCCCGTCGGGCTCCTTCGCGGTCTACGAAAACAGCCTTAGGTGGTGTGGACATTTCCCGCATCCATAAGATGATGGCTGCGAGAGTGACGACGGCACGGTAGTTTCGGGCGGTCTTTTCGAAGCGGGTTGCGACGCGGCGGAATTGCTTGAGTTTTGAGAAGCAGCATTCCACGAGATGGCGCTGGGCATAGAGATGCTTGTCGAGCGGATATTTGAGCGCGCGTGACGGGTTGTTGGGGATGACGGCGAGCGCGCCTTTGGCCGCGATGGCCTGGCGCAAGTGATCGGCGTCATAGGCCGTGTCGGCCATGACGACTTCGGCGGCCAATCCCTCGATCAATGCGGCGGCTTGCGGTGCATCGCCCTTTTGACCTGCGGTAAGGATGAACCGCACGGGACATCCCAAGCCTCGAACGGCCAGATGTATCTTGGTGCTCAGGCCACCGCGCGAGCGGCCGAGCGCCTGATCTTCAGACCCCCTTTTTTGGCCCCGGCAGCGTGCTGGTGGGCTCGGACGATCGTGGAATCGACGATCAGATATTCGAAATCCGGATCATCGGATATCGCCTCAAAGATGCGCCACCAAACACCCTTGACGCTCCATCTACTGAAGCGACGGAATACACTGTTCCATTCCCCGAACGCTTCCGGAAGATCACGCCAGGGAGCGCCCGTACGCACGATCCACAGCACACCTTCGACAAACATCCGGTTGTCGCGCCCGGTGGAGCCCTTCTGGTCAGGCCGACCTATAATCAGGGGAGCCATCCGCTCCCACGCCGCGTCGCTCAAAACCAACCGGTCCATCACACCCAAGACTGCCTCCCCAAAAGCAGCCTTGAATCTGATTTGCTCCTAAAAGGGAATCTGGAGGGTTCAATCTGGAGGGTTCTGTGAGGTCGCGCTCACGCGAGGGCACGGCAGGCGCTTATGACGCGACCTCATTGAAGCCGGATTGAACGAAGGCGCGGGA
>NZ_LLYA01000062.1 GCF_001440415.1 Bradyrhizobium retamae | reverse complement strand
CAATCCCGCATCCGGCGGCGTTCCTTCACATTACCGCCACCTCGCGATTAGCCGGTTAATGCTCATCTCTCCATTAGCCGGCAAAGCCCGCCAGATGCCGCTCGACGCATTCGCTGCCGCGGCTGTCCTCGAAGCGATAAGCCACCATCGGCGGACCGTTGCCGCCGAAGGGGCCGTCGTCCCGCGCATACGCCCACAGCCAGGCCTTTTGCGTTTTACCGGATCCGGGAGCGAGTGTCGGCAGGGTCGTCTCATCGGCGAATATCCGCTCCCCCTGCTTGATCTTCTCCAGCACGTAATCGGCGAGCGGCCGCAATTCGAAGCCGACCTTGCCCATCCGTTGCGCCATCAAAGACCGGTTGAGATCGACGCCGTCACGCGCGTAGATCGCTTCCTGCCGGTATAGCGGAAGCCCGTCGGCATATTTGGCCACCGCGATCTGAGCGAGAAGCGCTTCGGTCGGAAGGCCGCTCTCGATCAGGTGCGGCGGCGCCGGCGCCTGCACTACGCCATCGCGATAGATGTATTTCGGGCGGCGCGTCACGATCAGGCGGAACTTGGCCGGTGTCACGTCGAGGCGCTTCGACACGTCCTCGCCGATCAGAACCTTCTCCAGGCGTTCGCAACCAGGAGACACCTCGGGCTCGACGACGATCTCCACCCGCTCCAAATGCGCGCCGAACTCCTTGCGCGGCCGCGGCGCGCGTTGCGGCTTGTCGTCCTTGCCGCCTGCCTTGGCCAGTTCGGCTTCAATGGCTGCCACGCCGGTGGCGATCTCGTCAAATACGAAGGCGATCTGCTCATCGCTCGGCTTGTCGCTGCGCAAACGTTCCGAGCGCGTGCCGTAAAGCGTGCGCTCCAACATCTTCACGATCGCCGTCAGCTCCACGATCCGGGCGTCGGCCGCCTGGTTGACCGCGGCGAGATCGGCGTTCGCCGCAGTCAGTGTTGCAATCTCGGAGACGATGCGGCTGTTCTCGGCCTCGATCGCCTGCCGCTCTGACGCCAAGGCGAGGATCAGCGCATGGGCATCGGCAAGGGTCGTCGGAAGCTCTGCAACGGTCGGCGTCATCGGCGCCCATCACAGCAGAGTCGCCGCCAATCTTCCAAACCTTTCAGCGCCCTGATTCAATTCGCCGCAAGTTATCAACCCACCGATTGCGGGCGCTTCACAACCACCGGACGCACCTTCGTCCAGTCGAGCCCGTCGATCAGCGCGAGCAACTGTGCATGGTTCAGCCGGCGCAATCTTCGGCCAGCAGAACTTTGTCTCCTCGAGAGTCTTGGCAAACAGGCAGATCCCGCTGCCGTCCCACCAAACCGCCTTGATCCGGTCCGCTCTTTTCGAACGGAACACGTACAGCGCGCCGCTGAATGGATATGTGGCGGGACGGATTATGTGGCGGCGGGGCCCCTTGGGCCTTTGCGTTCAACGAAGTCTGCGGGTTCGCCGCCACATAATATTTAGATGCTGTCCAGTAGCTGTAGGACAGCGTCCTTGGGACGAAAGCGAACGCCGTGGGCGCCAGACACGCCCGCCTTGTCGAGGCCACGGCGCATCATTTCAACGTCTGCGGCGGCGTAGCGGTGCGTGGTGGCGACCTGTGAATGCCCCAGCCAGGCCTGGATGGTCAGGAGATCGACGCCCGATCGGAGAAGCTTCATGGCGAGTGAGTGCCTGAAGACGTGAGGTGAAATAGTCTTGCGCGCGAGCTCCGGCCGACTGGCGGTCGCTGTGGCGACGGCGCGTCGCACAATGTGTGTCGCTCCAAAGCGAGTCAGACGTTCGTCGTGCGTCCCGACGAATAGCGGCCTTGCCTCTTGATTGGCGAGACCTCGTTCCTTCAGCAGCGCTGTCAATGCGTGCACTAGATCCGGCGGAATAGGTACCATTCGTTCCTTCCTCCCCTTGCCGCATAGAAGTACCTGGGACCCCGGCCGAGCCATCTGAAGATCGGCGGCGTTGGCGCCGATAGCTTCGGAAACCCGGGCGCCGGTGCGCGCGAGGAAAAGCAGAAATGCCCGGTCACGCCGGCCGCGCGGCTCTCTCTGGTCAGGCGGCGTCGATGAGAGCGTCCACTTCGGCGCCAGTAAGGTGATGGGTCACCTCAACATGCGCCCGCTTTATGGGTATCGTTAGAATGCGGTTGGCGACACCGAACGACGCAGGATTGTCGGCTGCCACATGATGGAAGAATGATCGGATCGCTGTAAGGCGAGCGTTGCGGGTCGAGATGGAGTTCTTGCGCGTCTCTTCGAGCTCATCGAGAAAGGCGAGGACAAGATCTCGATCGAGATCTTCAAGAACGAGTGCTGCCGGCTTCTTGTTCGAGCATCGCGCGGCGAACAGGATCAGCAACCGCAGGGCGTCGCGATAGCACGAGATAGTTGCGGGTGTTGCATTCCTCTGCTTGGCGAGGCGATGACGGAAAAAGGACTCCAGAAGCGGCGCGAGGGCGGGAGGTGCGGTCATGAGTTGGCGCCTCCGGCGAATGCGCGGTCGGCCGCCAGGGCGAGAAGTTCCGCCGTGCCCGTGATGTAATAGGCGGTGTCGCTGTAGGAAGCATGGCCGAGATAGGTAGCCAGCAACGGCAACAGCGCCTGCACATCGGCTCGCTGTTGGTGCCAGAGAGCGAGCCGGGTTACTGCGAATCTGTGTCTGAGATCATGGGGTCTGACGGGTTTGCCATTGTCGAGTCCGGCCAGCTTGCGGGTCTCTGCGAAAGCGATTTGCAGGCCGGGCGAAGACAGCCGATTGCCACGCGAGCTGAGGAAGAAGGCGCAATCCTTGGGCGTAGAAAAGGCTGTGTCGCGGTCACGCGCATACTGGCGAAGGGCGGTCCGCGTCGTGGCGTGAACTGGAACGAGGCGGTCCTTGCGGAATTTGGTCTTCCGAATGGTCAAGATGCCGCCGGCGAGGTCGACGTCGGCGCGGTCCAGCCTGAGAGCCTCACCTGATCGCAACCCTGTGCTCGCTAGGAGCCTGTCTGAGTAGTGACTGGTCAAGAGGGAGCGAGTCTGATTCCTTGCGCAGCCATGAGCAAGGAATTTCGCCCCTGGAAGATCGACGAGGCCCAGCTTCTGCCGCCGAGCGTGCAGGATTATGTGCCGAGGGACCACGTTTCGCGGCTGATCGTGTCGCTGGTCAGGGAAAGCCTTGATCTATCGGCGATCATAGGCAGCTACCGAAGCGGGCTGGGGCAGCCGCCGTTCGATCCTCGGATGCTGACGGCGCTGCTTCTGCACGGCTACGCGAGCGGTATCTACTCGTCGCGGCGGATCGCCAGGGCGGCGGTGGAGCGGGCGGATTTCATGATGATCGTGGCGGGCGATGCGCCGGACTTCCGCACGATCTCAGAGTTCCGGCGGCGGCACCTGAAGGCGCTGGCCGACCTGTTCGCGCAGGTGTTGAAGCTGGCCGAGAAGGCCGGGTTGGTGAAGCTCGGGCACGTGGCGCTCGATGGCACCAAGATCAAGGCGAACGCGTCCAAGCACAAGGCGATGAGCTATGATCGCA
>NZ_LLYA01000061.1 GCF_001440415.1 Bradyrhizobium retamae | reverse complement strand
CCGAAAAATGCCGATGCCGGCACGCCAGCTCCCCATTAATGGATTTGCCCATAAGGCAGGAATTATAAGCGATGCGTGTCATGCCGCAGTCGTCGCAAGCCTCCATGTGACCGCCGAGCGCCTCGGTTCGGCACGCAACGATCGCACTCATCACGCGCCGCTCGACCCGACCGAGATGACCGGCATGCAAACGGCGATAGGCGTCGCCATGCCGGCGCAAGATATCGGCAATCTCGATGGCGGGTCTGTGCGGACGGACGTCGGGGCGGGCCATAACCCGCATCCCGGACGCGTCGTCATCCCGGTGGCGTCACCTCGAGCGACAGGCGGTCGAGCGGGCTCTGCGTCGCCCGGATCGTATCGGTGGCGACCTGCGTGTAGCGCGCCGTCGACGACAGGTTATTGTGCCCGAGCAGAACCTGGATGATCCGGATGTCGGTTCCGTTCTCCAGAAGATGTGTCGCGAAGCTGTGGCGCAGCGTGTGCAGCGTGACGCGCTTGGTCAGGCCCGCAGCCTTCACCGCCGACCGGCAGGCGGCATGCAACACGGTCTGATCGATTGGATGGTCTTCGTCGCGTCCCGGGAACAGATAAACCCGCGGCCGGGCGAGCCGCCAGTAGGTGCGCAGGATGCCGAGTAGTTGGGGCGACAGCATCACGTTGCGATCCTTCGCCCCCTTGCCGTGGCGCACCTGGATGACACCGCGAGCACTGTCGATGTCTTCGATCCGCAGTCCCGCGACCTCCGAGGCCCTGAGCCCGGCCGCATAGGCGGTGGTCAGTGCGGCGCGGCTCTTCAGGCTGGACACTGCTTCGAGGAACTGGACCACTTCGTCGGCGCTAAGAACGACCGGCAGCTTGCGCGGTTCTCGCGCATAGGGAATGCGTTCCGGGATCAGCGCCTCGCCGAGAGTGACGCCGTAGAAAAACCGCAGCGCACAGACGATTTGGTTCAGCGCCGGCCATGATATGCAGACCAGATGCACTTGAAAGGCGCGAACGTCTTCCAGTTCCAACCGATCCGGCGATTTGCCGAAATAACGGCTGAACTTCGAAACCGCGCTGATGTAGGATCGCTGCGTCGCCGGCGACAGATTGCGGACGGTCATGTCCTCGATCATGCGGCGGCGAAGAGGGCTCAAATCGGCCATCTCAATACTCCTGTCTGAGAGGGTGGGCTGCAACACCCACATCCTCTCAGGCAGGAGGCGCTCTACGCCACCTCGCCGTTCACGCCGCGGTAGCGGCTTCGTTCAATCCCGCTCCAAAGCCCCGCTTTCCGGCAAATCCACTTACGGCAAAACGCCGTTTCAGGATTCCAAATCAACGGCTTGGGAATTCTTCACGGACGACGAGATAGCTGATCCAGCATTCCAGTGTTCTTGTTCTGGAAAATGGTGGCCGAAATGCCTTTGGCCACCATTAGTCGTGACTGGGACTCTCGTTGCTGAATGAACGAAGGGTTCAGGTCAACGGGGCTATACGCAAAAGGGCGCGTCTGAGCGCGCCCCTTTCCGAAACAATTGACCGTCCGTTGAGCGGCATTCGTGCCAATCATGCAGCCATTTGAGATTGCCCTCGACGAAGGAGCTATTGCCCCGATCCAAGCGCTTCCCTAGCTTGTCGGTGGATTTGGTGTGATCTCCAAATAACCATTTCCTTCCAATCAGCTCTCTGCGGATTGTACGCCTCCTTGGAGGCAGCTCGAATCTTGCGACCAAGCTCCGAATTCACTGCTTCTGGTCGATAATTGAACAGCCAGAGATCGTCGCGTTGCGCCTTCCGAACAACGTCGAGTTCATAGGTCCCGTATTCGAGAGCAACGTAAGTATGCCGGTCGCCTAATTCGCGTTGCCAGAATTCGTCTTGGCAGCCATGTATTACTACCGAAGAGGAGGTCCCTAGATCTGGTGAAGTTACAGACGGACCAAAAATGCCCATTGCTCGTTCGTAACCGGTCAGTCCGGACGGCTGCTCACACTGGATCTCCCCATATCCGTAAGGCCCGAGCCCGGTGTGGTAATCGATGATAACGACCCTGTCGCGCTTTGCGACTACAAAGTCCGCTGCAATTTGCTCAAGGGTTCGCCTGGTTTCAGTAGGTCCGGTGCCGCCATAGAACACGCCGCCCGGCCTAGTGTACTGACCAGAATTGCGCGCTGCCCTGAATTTCCACTCGCCGTGCTTAGCGCGATATTCCTTGATCGCAGCTTCCGCCCGCTGCAAACCCTCCGGCGTATTGTCCGCTGGAACAAGGTGCTCGGCCAGTTCCTCGTATTCAGGATTTGACGGCAGTGGCTTCGAAAAATCGATGAAGTTTCGATTGGGATCGCACCCCTCCGCAGTAAATCGGCGGTCCCATGCAAAACCGTAACAATTCAGCGCGTGGATGAAGAGTACGGCCGTAGAGGGCGGAAGCTGCTCGTGGAATTTGGCCTGCAAAAATAGAAGTTGCGATGCGGACCCGCTGTACCCTTCCGGACCGTGGGTGCCTGACACCAAGACCAGAAGCGTCTTGGCATCAGGGTTTCCGAAATAGGCAGCATCCGTGAAGAGAGCCTCACCAGAAGGCCCCTTCGTGCTGCATGGGTATGCTCTTGAGGTCGGCGCCGTCGCCAGGAATTTTTGCCTAGCTTCTGCGTAAGTATCGGAAAATACGACGGGCGCAATCTGCTTTGCACTGTCTAAGTTCATTGGCTTAACCTCTGATAGACCTCGATTTCCCAACCCAACTCCGGCCGTTTGGCGAACAGCTTGCGCGGCGTCGAGGTCGAGGGCTCGTATCCCTTTTCGATGATAGGAAGGATTGGGGTGATGGCGATACCGCCACAGGCCATGGCATTCATATGGAATAATGCTATCGCCCCCGAGAGCCGAATTTCTGCAATGTAGGGGCTTCTATTCGCGAAATTCCCCACTCGGCGGGAAGAAGGCGAAGGCTTCCATACAATATGTGATGGTACGCTAGTTCCGAGCCTGCCATGCGGCGGCGGGATTAAGGCCGTTTTGCAGTTTTCAGCTTCGAGCGACACTATCTTGACGGTTACGGCCCCTCCAACGGCCATTTGGGTGGAACTCGTGAACGAGCGTATCCTTGGATCGCGCAACAGAGGCTTGAAAGCTCGGTGGGATTATCGCCGAGCACTTGAAACACACTGCAGACGACATCGGCCTCTCCGACCAGCCTGGCCAAGGCAAGAGCAAAGAGCGGTGTCTCGGGTCTGCGTTTCACATGATCATCATGGCTGTCGCAACCTGCCATCGACTCGTTGCCGGCGCCACACTGATCGGTTGCGTTCGCACCTGAGAGAGTCTTCAAGGTTTAATGCTCGGATCGTCTCGCCGTATGCGCCTTCGATCGCGGCAGCGAACCATTCGAAAAATCCAGCCGTGGGCAATTTCGAGACGCGCCTCAGCGAGTTGCATGCCCTGCTCTCCCCTCTCCTAGACGACCGATTCCATGAAACCTCGCTGATGGAGCAGGCTGAATTGGTGGAACGGATGGGCTGTTGGCGGATTCCTCGTTTGCGGTCGGCGAAACGAGGAGCTGTATCATGGCAGGATGGCGG
>NZ_LLYA01000060.1 GCF_001440415.1 Bradyrhizobium retamae | reverse complement strand
TACTTCAAAAATACAGTTGCTTCCCGGAGAACGGCTCTTTTGCCTCCGTCGCTCCACGAGCGGACCCCCGTGAAAACTTAACGCCAGCACCGCGGCGCCAGAACCACACGACTTCGCCGTACGCTCAAGGTGCGTACGTCGCGCACCTCTTGCGTCGTGACGATGGCCAACGCCCCTCATCTGCCGTGAGACGGGCGGAGTTATGCGACTGATTTGCCCTGCAAGTTAAGCGGAATATTTTTGCTTCCGGGGCTTGAATGATTTCTGAAAATCAGAAGTGATTTGCCCGTCGGTCACTCACTGCGATGTGTGACCGCTTAAACTTGCAAAGTGAGGGCAGGAGGGGTGCGGATGCGGCAAGTATGCCGAAATGCATTGTCCGCGGATTCAGCGAGTCACGGGGCTTTAATTCTCGTTCGGGCACCCCATATGAACTTCATGGCACAATGGAAATCGTCAACCACGCGGCAACCACCGATGACGAAGGATGAGTTGCGCCTGATGCTGACCGCGGCGGTGCGCAATACGCAGCCAATCGCGGATCACAAGCCGAAACGCGCCCCGGAAGCCGAAGACGATCAGTCCTAGCTGGCCGCCGCTCATTGCTAGCCGCCGCTATTTGCAATAGCCAAGAACCACACCAGGCGCGGTGGCTAATGTCGATCCCGACAGCCTGACCTAATCGGACGCTCAAAAAAGGAATAGCGGATGCGGATAGCTGCCAAGCCCACCGAACAAGAGATCATCGAGGGGCCACAAGCGGTGTCTTTTCAGATCGCGAACGGAACTGCGCGGCAGCGCTGCGTTCTGCAAACCGAGCTGCCGACCAAGGCTCTGGCGCAAAAATTTCTTCTCGCAAATTGGCCTGTTATCGAAAAGATGGCGCGCGACGCGCTCGCGGCCGGAAGTCTAGAAGACGGCCAGATCAAACTCGTCATGGCGGCCTGAGCAGTTCATTATCAACGCCAATTTTGGATTGCAGGACCAGTCATGCTGAAAGATCGCGAAAATATTCTGAATGCGCTCCGCGAGAAGCCGCTCAAGGCCTACCAACTCATGCGGCGTGCCAATCTCCCGAATGAGGAAGCCTGCCAATCTCTGCTTCTGAAGATGCGCGACGAAGGCCTCGTGAAATTCGACATCCACAAGGGGCATTGGCGGATCGGATAGCCAGATACATGCGGCGGGGTTTTTCCCGCCGTTTCTGCTATGCCGCTTCCGTCTCCAACCCGAGCGCAGCTCGTGTTGCTAAAGGTGCCGGTGTCGCTGAGATGATGGCCACTCGCCATTGCCGAGCCGTTTGCCATGGTGAGGGTCGGGAACTGCGAATGCGAGTTCTGGAAGTTGACGCCTTGCAGCCCACTTTGCGCGGAACCGGCCTCAGAGCCGGGGAGCATTGGCCGGGCCCGGCAAAATCCTGTTTGGAAACACATGGAAACATTGCAGCCCGACGTCGTTCTTCGATGGAAGGAGGCCCGCCATGAGCAAGTTTCATGAGAAGGTCGAGGCTCAGACCAAACAGATCATCGGGCAAATGCTCGGCGACGAGCTGCTGGTCCGGGAAGGTAAGGAACAACATAGGCAAGCGACAGAGCCCGACCCAACGGATCCCGGCTCGACGGATCCCGGCTCGTCCAACGGCAGCGACGATCAGGGCATCGTCCGTGATCAACGGGGTCAGGAGCAACCCAAGGACAAGGAGCGCGCCCAGCGCGTGAGCCGGATCGACCGCGGCGGCGATCCGCCTGGCAAGAAGACTTCAGACGATCGCTAAACAAAGCAATCGCTAAACAAGAAGAGAAGGGGCGGTGTTGGACCGCCTCTCCTCCAATGCCCGTTGTTCGCTACTGACAGATATGGCGCCGGCCATCCCCACCGATGAATGTCGTTCCGGGTTGACAGACGAAGCCGCTATTGTAGTAGCGCGGCCCGTAGCCATAATTGTAGGCGTAGACGTCGTTTCGGAACGGCGCCGTCGCAATCGCGCCGGCCGTGCCGATCGCGCCGCCAACCACGCCGGCAGCTATTTCACCCGGCCAGAATCCGCTGTGACGATGATAGATCCGGTCCTGGGTCTGCGGTTTACGGATAGCATCCGACCGTCCGTGAGGATCCTGCGCCAGTGCCGGCGCTGCGACCGCAGTCGAAAGAATCGCCGCTGCGGCTAGGAGCTTCAAGTTCATGAGTTGCCTCCGTTGTACCAACAGAGGGCCAACCAGGGGCGCCTGCGACCGTTCCGATATCGTGATCGATACGCTTCAAACGGATGTGAGGTTTCAGTTCCAGTTTCTGCTTTGCCAAGGCGCTCATCAGCAAACGCACGATGGTTTCGCAGCCGGGTCGTCGGGCATTCTCGCACTGAAAATCCATCAATGCTCGCGGTCATGAGCTGCGCGATCGCATTCCCGGTCGTTGGGCGATCCAGCAGCCGACACTTTGCGATCTGCAACCAAGGACGTGGATGCGCAGTGCAAGGGCCGGGCATGACGAGAGCGAGACTCCCGAGAAAAATTCGGAACGCTATCAGCCTATCCGCCGTTTCTTGTTCGTCGTCCTTTCCCTCCCGAGACGACAATTCTCGATGGCCCCGGCGCGCCAATTGCGTCGGGGCTTTTTCCACCCTGCAGCGATCGAGATTAGCTCCTTGCGGTTCAGTACCCAGCGGCTGCATATGTCGGGTGCCGGACAGACGCCGTTCCCGAGAAAAGGATAGCGTTCAATATCAATGGTAACCCTCCGGCAGCCGCGTGATTGAGAGACGCAAAGTGCTCCCGCCAATCAGGGAGTTCACATGCAGTCTTTTTTAAGCAATTTGCTGCTGTCGTCTTTCGCCCCGCCGGATGTCGAGGCACTGCGGCCTCACCTCAGGCCTGTCGTGCTGGAGCACACCAAGATCCTGCATGAAGCCGGGGAGAAGATTAGCGGGGTCTACTTTCCATTCGATGCGGTGATTTCGCTCGTGGTGCTGCTTGAGGGCGGAGAAACCGTTGAAGCCGCTATGGTTGGCCGCGATGGCGTTATCGGCGCTTCGGCGGCTTTGGACGGCAAGCTGGCCCTGAATCGCGCGATCGTTCAAATCGACGGACATGGAGTGGTGTGTGAGCCCGACGCGTTCAAGCGCGTGGTGCTCGACCGCACCGGCATGCTTTCGATGATTATCAGTCACGAGCAGACGGTTTATGCCCAGGCGCAGCAATCCGCCGCCTGCAACATCCTCCACGATTCGACGGCGCGGCTGTGCCGCTGGCTGCTGCGTGCGCGCGACCTGTCGGGAAGCGATATGCTCCCTTTTACGCAGGAGTTTCTCGCGGAGATGCTGGGTGTCCGGCGAACCACCGTTTCCCCGGTGGCGCATACGCTGCAAGCTGCGGGAATGATACGATACCGGCGAGGCAAGATCGAGATCACCAACGTGGAAGCGCTGCGGGAAAGCGCCTGCGAGTGCTATGAGACGGTTCGTAACAATTACGATCGATTGCTGGGGCGCAACCGCAATAGCGGCCCTGATCACGCTCCGAAGGATTGAACAGCGATCCGTTTGCGAGATGGCTCATCGCCAATCTAGGGTCTGTTGGGATTCATCGCGAGTTTATCACGGCAGCGGCGAGGTGGATCA
>NZ_LLYA01000059.1 GCF_001440415.1 Bradyrhizobium retamae | reverse complement strand
AGTATCAATCCCGCATCCGGCGGCGTTCCTTCACATTACCGCCACCTCGCGATTAAAGGGGGTCCTGCAGGTCGATGGCTACAACGCCTATCCGAAGCTTGCCGAACGCGGCGAGGTCGAACTGGCATTCTGCTGGGTGCACATGCGGCGCAACTTCTACGAACTCGCGACGGCCGGTCCCGCGCCGATCGCAAGCGAAGCGCTGAAGCACATTGCCGCATTCTATGCGATCGAGAAGGAGATCCGTGGCCGCAGCGCGGACGAGCGCCGCCTGGTGCGGCAGCAGAGAAGCCGACCGCTGGCTGATGCCTTCGAGGCGTGGCTGCGCGCCAAGCTGGCTCTCATCAGCCAGAAGATCAAGCTCGCCGAAGCCATCCGCTACGCGCTCTCGCGCTGGCAGGGACTGACGCGCTTCATCGATGACGGCCGCATCGAACTCGACAACAACACGATCGAACGATCGATCCGGGGCATCAAGCTCAGTCGCAAAAACGCATTATTTGCCGGATCCGACGGCGGTGCCGAACACTGGGCTGTCGTCGCGTCCCTGGTCGAGACTTGCAAGATCAACGACGTCGATCCGCTCGCCTATCTCACCGACGTCCTGACCAAAATCGTCAACGGGCATCCAAACCGCGACATCGACCAGCTACTGCCCTGGGCCCACCGTGCTCAAGCCCTCAAAGCTGTGGCCTGAAAACGACGCTTACCCATCATCGGTGCCCTGGTCCCAATGGCCCGCTTGCGGCCGCCACGGCGGCGCGCCGCGAGCTTCTCTTCCCGATAGAGCCGGAAGATCTTCTTGTGGTTGACTAAGTAGCCCTCCCGCTTGAGCAGCACATGCAGGCGGCGATAGCCGAAACGGCGACGTTCTTGGGCGATCGCCTTCATGCGCAGGCGAAGGCCGGCATCCTCCGCCCGGGTTGCCTTGTATCTCACGGTCATGCGGCAGCAGCCGATGGCTTTACACGCCCGCCGTTCGCTCATCCCGTAAGCGTCCACGAGATGGGCGACAGCTTTCCGCCTTCCCGCGGGCGTCACCACTTCTTTCCCAGGAGGTCCTTCAAGGCAGCATTGTCCAGCATCACATCTGCCAGAAGCCGCTTCAGCCGTGTGTTCTCATCCTCCAGCGTCTTCAACCGCCTGGCCTCCGATACCTCCATCCCACCGAACTTGGCCTTCCATTTGTAGATGCTGGCGTCGCTGACGCCATGCTTGCGGCACAGATCGGCGACCGACACGCCGGACTCATGCTCCTTCAAAATCCCGATGATCTGCTCTTCCGTAAAGCGGCTGCGCTTCATGCTCTGGTCCTTGTCGTGGGCCAGAACGAACTTCAAACTGGCTTAAGCCCGAGGGGCAAGGTCAGAACCCACACGGCAATGTCCGTAAAACCAGCAGCCGCCAGCGGAAGGCTTACAGTGAGGCTCCTAGGAGGACACGAGCATCCTTTACTTTTAACTGCGCTGTATCTTATCTCGATTTGGAGTTAACCCGACCTAGACAGTGCGCCGTTCTGTGTTCTGGTCCTCAGAAATCCAGAGCGACTTTCAAGCGAGCTTTCTCTAGGCGATACCTGAGTGCAGTGAGCCTGCCAGCGAACTCGGTCAGTTCGCGAGTACCGAATTCACCAAAAACAAATTCATCGAGTGCTTCCTGTTGTGCAGCAAGGCTCGCGAGATGCTTGTAAGTCTTGTCCGTCAGCGACAGCTGTACGACCCGGGCATCGCTCGCGGAGGGCTTGCGCCGCAGGAGGCTTTTTTTCTCTAGCAGCTTCGATTGGGTCGTGACGAATGACGAGTCGACGTGCATCAACTTTGACACCACATTGACCGGAACACCGTTTTCTCTGTCCAAGTCTGCCAAAGCCATCAAGATCATCCACTGTGGCCCAGTGATGCCCAACGCATTGGCCCGTAATTGACGAAGTTCCTCCAGATACACATTGATGGATCTGATCTCCCACATGAACCGCCGGACCACCTCCTGCCCCTCAGCAGAGCTACTGCCGAGCGCTCTTGCTGGGCTTGGCAAATCCGACGGCATCGTATTTCAGGGTTTCCAATCCGTGGCTTGGGTTTCCCTTAGAACAAATTAAAAACAGGGACAATGCCGCCGGAGGAAAGCAGATCAAAATCGTTGGTACGCTTCGGACAAAGTGAAGCGTCACGAATACAGCGACGAAATAAAGACGCGTTCTGCACGTTGCGAACGGACCTATTCCTTTTCACTTCAGGCTCGGCCGATATCGAATCGGGGCGCTAACCTTTCGCGCTTTGATCAGGTAAGTGCCACCACGTGGCACTCAAACGACCCGCAGAGCCGTGCGAACAAATCCATCGCCAAATCAGAACGGTCCATCAGATTAATTGATATCTGTCACCGGCCTATTACTTCCCGACGATACTCGGGCGGGACATACTGGGGCGGCACAAACGAGTTCCGCCTAAGATAGGGGCATGGCATTTCCAACTAAGTGCGTTGGGCGACGGGCAGGGTCTTCCTGCGCTCCTCCAGCTCGGCTGCGCGGCGTAGCGGCGTGGCTGTTCTGGCGGGTGCTCGCGCGACCTGCGGTGCCCGGACGGCTTCTTCGCCAAAGGCGAGGGTGAGGTCATTAGGAAGCACGTCGATTATGTTCAAACGGTAGAGCCGGAATGAGCCCGCTCGAAAGCATCTTCCAAGAGTTCATTGATGCCATCCAAACCGCAACCAACGCGGATGAATTCGAGCGTGTTGCAACGCGGCTAACACATAGGCTAGGCTTTCAGCGATTTGCCTATCTGCGCCTGACCGGCGAGACGCCGATGCTGATCTCGTCCTATCCAAAATCCTGGACCAGCCGGTACTTCCAGCTTGGAGATCAGCAGCTCGATCCTGTGGTGCGCCGCGCGCGTGCCGAGCACGCGCTGTTCAGCTGGGGAGGCGAGGCGTCAGCCCTGGCCGGAAACCGCGAGCAGCGGCGGTTCTTTGATGAAGCGACGACCTTCGGGATTAGATCAGGCATCACTGTGCCGATCAGGGGCGGATTTGGGCGGATGGCCGCATTTACGCTGGCGACGGGCGACCGCGACGTTCACCCGGGGCGGCTCGTGGCCGACTGGAAGGATCTCCTACAACTCGTCGGGTTGTATTTTGATAGTCATGTCGGCGCCAAACTTGACATACCCTCTACCGGTAAACTTGCGGCAAGTGAACTCACTCAGCGCGAGCGCCAATGCCTTGCATGGACCGCGCAGGGAAAAACTGTCGCGGATATCGCGGTGCTGGTCCAGATTGCACCGCGAACTGTCGTGTTTCATCTTGAGAACGCGCGCCGCAAACTAGGTGCAGCATCTATTGCCCAATGCGTCGCCGAGGCGCTGCGGCGCGGCTTGTTGTCCTAATCATCAAGACGCCCCGATCGAAGAGGTCTTCGCCAAGAAAACACCGAGCGGCAGAGCCTCGCGATAGAGGCAACCTGGCGAAAGTCGCCGAGTTCCTAGATCTCTTCTCCGGAGTGAGCTAAACTGATCAAGAACTCACGGCGCGGCGGCGGCTTCCCAGTTTCCGGTGACCCGGAGGCTTTGAGCTGGTCCCGGTTGTCTGAACAGAATTTCCGCCTCGATAAGTGGAGCGTCTG
>NZ_LLYA01000058.1 GCF_001440415.1 Bradyrhizobium retamae | reverse complement strand
CGGAGGCTGAAACCGAGGAGATCTGACCACGAGGGCGCGAGTTAGTCCCGCGCCGCCCGATCCGCCGGTTCACGCCGGCGGGCCTTACTTCGGTGAGTGCAAATCGCCTTGAAGCCAGCGTCCAAGGCCCTTGGACTTCATGGGGTCTTCAAACGCGGCAAAGCTCGTAAGTACCTGATTGCAGACAGCGCATTCAAACGTTTGCAAGTCGACGCCCCGGGCGCGTGCTGGCTCGATGCTGACGAGCATCATCGGGGCCTTGCACTTCGGACACGCGGGGCGCTCAATTGCAGCGAATGGAATGACGGACGACAGGTGTTGAGATTGGGGCATGATGCTTCCCTCGAACAGGCGGGAGCGCAACACTCTCTGTCACCGGTAATGCCTAGGAGGCGGAGCGGTGATTGTCGGAGTATACGCCTCCAGGGATCTCAAACGCGAGTTAATTCGCGGATATTGGAAGGAAGGTAAGCGCCTCGCGGAAATTGCGATGGCGAATGTTGCGGCGCGGGCGCTGTTCGCCTCAATCACCCGCGCCGGGATTTGGCGAGAAGTATGGAAGTTTGTCCGGCTTCCCCTCCCACTCCTTAGAGTCGGGCGGGGGCGCTTTTTTGACCGTAATATTTGGCCAGATTTTCGCGTATTCCGCATTCAGCGACAGCCATTTCTCAAGCCCCGGCTCGGTGTCAGGCTGGATCGCGTCGACCGGGCATTCCGGCACGCAGACCCCGCAATCGATGCATTCGTCCGGGTGGATGACGAGCATGTTCTCGCCCTCGTAGAAGCAGTCTACGGGGCACACGTCGACGCAGTCCATGATTTTGCAGCGAATACAGCTCTCGTTGACGACGAAGGTCAATTAAGCGTCCTTTCAGCAGATCACAGCGGCGACCTCATTCATGGTGTCGGCCTGTCCTCGCGGTGCTCGTTCATTGGTTGAAAATGGACGCACAGAAGACCTACGTCCTCTGGCTGAATCGGAACACCGAGGAGCAGGCATTCAGCGGCCGAGGGGTCCGTGCTCGGCAGGTTGCCGCACATCTCTCCGCCGAAGTACGTGCAGTCCTGGCAAACACCGAAGCGCCGATGCGCACCACTCGTAGCTAGAGTGGACAGCACTTGGTGCAGGGCGCGACGCATCGCAGTTCGCTCTGTCGCGTCGAGCGAATCCACGGCGCGCACCAGAACCTCGAACGGATCGCGTGCATTCGCTTTTTTGCCCTTGCTCGTCAGTCGCAGACTTACGCTTCGCCCGTCCGTCTTGAATGGCTGTCGGACCAAGTACCCACCCGCTTCAAGCGCCTTAATGGCTTGTGTTGCGGTGCCGCGGGTTGTCGCTTGAAATTCCGCGAGTGCCGACGGGGTCCGCGAGAACGGGTTGGCACGGGCGAAGAAGCGGAGCGCCATCCATTGGGCCGGACTGAGTTCGCCGTCATAGCCCTCAGCTTGTACGAGCCGTCCCACTTGCAGCAGGAGCTCTGCCGTTTCTCGCGCTGACATGTTTGCCTCTTCGGAATAATAGCTTTTCGAAATTAACTTGAACTATTGGAGGGCTGGATCATGGCCCGCAATGTGGCTCTGCCGATCCTCGCGGCCGAACCCGGCCTCACTCATTATCTTGAGGAAATCCGGCGGTTCCCGATGTTGGAGCGCCAGGAAGAATACCTGCTAGCCAAGCGCTGGCGCGAGCACGGCGATCGCGACGCGGCGCACAAGCTGGTCACCAGCCATCTGCGGCTCGTGGCCAAGATCGCCAGGGACTATCGCGGCCACGGCCTGCCGATCGCCGAGGCGATCTCCGAGGGCAATGTCGGCCTGATGCAGGCGGTCGAGCGCTTCGAGCCGGAGAAGGGCTTCCGGTTCACCACCTACGCCGTGTGGTGGATCAAAGCGGCGATCCAGGAATACATTCTGCGGTCGTGGTCGCTGGTGAAGATGGGCACCACGGCCAACCAGAAGAAGGTGTTCTTCAACCTGCGCAAGGCCCAGAGCAAAATCTCCATCCTCGACGATGGCGATATGCGGCTCGACCAGGTGAAGGTCATCGCCCGGCGGATCGGCGTCACCGAAACGGACGTGATTTACATGAACCGGCGGCTTGGCGGCGACGCCTCGCTCAATACCGCGATCCGCGAGGACGGCGATTCCGGCGAGTGGCAGGACTGGCTGGTGGACGAATCCCCGGACCAGGAGACGACGCTCGCCGCGAGCGAGGAGTTCGATAACCGCCGCAAGACGCTGTCCGATGCGCTCACCGTGCTCAACAAGCGCGAGCGGCGCATCTTCGAGACGCGCCGGCTCGCCGAGGAACAGATCACCCTCGCGGAGCTGGCCGAGGAGTTCGGCGTCTCGCGGGAACGCGTGCGCAGATCGAGGTGAACGCCTTCGAGAAGGTGCAGAACGCAATGATTCAGAGCGTCGCGTCGATGGCGACCCCGGCGCCTCTGCAGGTGCGTTAGCTTCCAACCCTCTCCCGTGGTGGGAGAAACTGACGATGGCCGTGTCGCTCTGGGTACGCTTTACGGCAACCGAACGGCGCGAGAGGGGCGCCGCTCACCGGGTGCTGATCGAGCCCTCGCTCGACGATCCGTGCACGGCACTTTGCGTCATCGATCGGGCGCCTAAGCCGCGCGCTGCAGATGGAAAGTTATCCGAAGTTCATAGTGAAGTCGGGGTGCCGACCGTGCGCATTGGCTGCCGCGAGTTCAAGTGCATTGGGGATAAACCACCGCAAGATCACCCACACGTCTACCTCAAGATGGGCGATGCCGGTGAGATCGTCTGCCCCTATTGCTCTACGCTATTCCGCTTCGATCCGAGCTTGGGCGCACACGAAGCTGATCCGGCAGATTGTGCTTACGGTGACAGGGACTGAGTCGAAAAGCAGCAACACTGCTTCCTTCGTCATACCGGCCGGGGCGGTTCACGATGGCCACGAACGATCCGAATTCGGCAGGATGCAAGCGTCACGACGGCCGAACCAGCGATAGCGGTTTCGCGCGACCAAATCATAGATCGCGTCGCGGATCACCCGTGGGATGAATTGGAAGACCCATGTCCACTGCCAACGCGGAAGCTCGCGCGCAATGCGCAGCACGGCTTCGGATTTTACATAGGCCTGTCCGTTCGCCAAGAAGGCAAAGGAATCCGGGTGATCAGGATCGATGCCGAGCTGCTGAGCGAGCGGACGTCCCTCGGCCAACTGGATCGGAACGAAGCGAAAATAGCCGCGGCGATCACGTTTGCTCACGAAGCGGCAGCCGCGCGAGCATAGGACGCATACGCCGTCGAACAGGATCAGGCCGTGCGGCGAGTTGATGCCGCCAGGACTTTCTGGGTCAACGACGATTGACTGCTCCGCCTGCATGGAACAAGCAAACACCCGCTGGACGGCTGGCGCAACAGGGGTGGTCGTCCCTTAGAGCCGGTCTCGAAATGGCTGCCGACATCACTGATGACCGGGTCCCAGCTTGAGCTTGAGCGGTAACAGCACCACCTCTCCGAAGCCGGAGAACCTACGCGGAAATTCGGCGTAAGTGCGCTCGCGGTCCGCCGAAATCGCAGCGGCATCCGTGCGGAGATAGGCTCCCATCTCGAGATTTTCCTCGACCGTCATGTGCGGAAACACACGCCGTCCTTCCGGACGATGCGCGATCCCGCAGGCCACGACGTGGGGCGGCTTCGCGCCCGCAATGTCCTTG
>NZ_LLYA01000057.1 GCF_001440415.1 Bradyrhizobium retamae | reverse complement strand
GGTCCTGCTCGAACCGCACCAACTGATTGTCGACCGTATCCAGGCTCTCGCTGGTCTCCGTCAGGAACTCCCGCAACAGATCATCCATATGAGCGCGCCTCTTAAAAATTCAGATACTGGCCTTCTCAAAAATAACCCTTCGGATTTCACGGCTTCGTTAATTTCACCGTCCGTGCTAATACGGATATGGTGAACAATGTCGTGATGAACCGGTCGCAGCGGCGATCCGAAGATCGCGGCCGAGACGCGATTGACGACATTTGAAAGCTTCGACAGCGAGCGGACTGCGCTTCCCGGATGGGATGTTGGAAACAGCGCGGTGAGAGTCGAGTTCACAAAAAAAACGGCGGGGAGAACCCCGCCGTTTTGATCTTGTATTTTGCGCCTATTAGCGGAGCAACTGCAGCACGCTCTGCTGGCTCTGGTTGGCCAGCGCCAGCGCGGACACCGCGATCGACTGGCGGGTCGACAGCGCCTGGCTGTTCGCCGCTTCCTCGTTGGTGTCGGCCAGCGTCAGGTTCGACGAGCCGGTCTGCAGCACGTTGATCAGGTTCTTCGAGAAGTCCTGACGGATCTGCACGACGGAGAGATTCGAACCCAGCGCTGAAGCCTGCGTCCGCAGCGAGCTGCTGGCTGTGCTAAGCGCGGTGATCGCGGTGTTCGCCGAGGCGTTGTCCAGGAAGTCTGTGCCCGCGGTCAGCTTGGACAGACCGAGCCCGACATAGCCGAACGACACTCCCTGGATCGTCAAGGTCGACTTGCCGGTTTCGTTGAAGGTCAGCTTGAGCTGATCGCCATTGAGCAAGTTGATGCCGTTGTACGAAGCATCTTGGGCAGTCGAGCTGATCTGGTCCAGGATGTTGTTATACTGCGCCACCAGGTTAGAACGAATGAGCTGCGCACCGGGATCGGCAACCGGAGCAGCGCCCGCCAGACCGTTAAAAGCCGCGCCACCGCCAGCCGCCGTGCCGTTGATGGCTCCGATCGTCGAGGAAGCCGCTTCATTGGTCGTCGTGATGGTGATCCGTCCAGTCGCGTCGAGCGACGCCTGGAGATTGTTGGCGGCGAGCGCGGAGTTTAGATCGTTCAGCGATTTCACCGTGCCGCCGGTGCCGTCACCGAAGGTGATGTTGGTAGCGGTGCCGTTGCCGGTCGCGCCGATGGTCAGTGTCAGCCCGTTAAGCGCGCTGACACCGCCCCCACGAGCAGTTGTACCAGCCGTCAGGCCGAGCTTGCCAAGGCCGGTGCCGCTGGTTACGAGGTCTGCCGTGGTGCCGGTGTGCAGGGTGATGGCGCCGCCCGTGATCGTCGAGGGAACCGCGGTGCCGGTGATCGCGTCGATCGCGTTCAGAACATCCTGGACCGTGCCGGTGGTGATATCGATATCCAGGGTGCCGGCCGTCGCCGAACCAGTGGTGCCGCCGCCGTTCTTGAAGTTGATCGTCGTGCCGTTCACAACAATGGTGTCGGCATCGGCGAAATTGGATTGCAGGGCGTCCGTACCCGGACCGGGCGTGCCGGAGAGCAAGGTAGCGCCCGTGATCGGGGCCGCGCCGCCGGTGTCGTCGTTGTTGACAACGGTGCCAGCAGTTGCCGCCGCGTCGGTGTAGGCCGAAACGGTACCGCGAAGATCCGATGCAGTCGCGCCCGCGATCGCGGTGGTCGTGACGCTGGACTTTGCCGAGTAACCCACGGCGGCTTGCAACGCCTGATTGGCAACGGATTTCGCGCTGTCGACCAGCTTCTGAATAGAGGTGATGCCGGTGTTAGCAGCCTGCAAAACCTGCACGCCGTTGCCGATGCCATCAAGAAGATTGTTGATGTCGCTGGCGCGGTTGTCGAGACCCTGGGCGGTGAAGAAGTTGGTCGGATTGTCGAGGGCCGTGTTGACCTTCTTGCCGGTGGCGAGACGGTTCTGCGTCGTTGAGAGCAGTTCAGCGGTCGACTGGAGGGAGAGGAGGTTCTGGCGAACCGACGCGGAGAGGACAATGCCTGACATATTTATTTCCTTCTGGTTTCGAAGCCATTTCTTTGGCTCTGCCAGCAATACAGAGCGAGATTTAACAATGCCTCAACTTGATGGCTCTGATTTGCAGCAATCGGACACTGAACTGCCGATGGTTAAAGCTGACCTAAGCAGCAAACCGTAAAAACACGGTTAAGTGGCCGTGAACCGCGGCTCGCAAAAATTCCGGCGATTGCTGCGCTGAGAAATTCGCCAGCCGCTAGTTCGACTGGGCGATGCCGCTGAAACGTGAGCGGGCTTCGGCAAGACATTCGTTGACGACCGCCAGGAGCGCGCCCGGCGTGAACGGCTTGCGCAGGCAGCGCGTGGCACCGAGCTCGAGCGCCATGTGCAGGAAGTCCGGCGCCGGCGAGTCGAGATTGGCAAAGGCGTATCCCGACATCGCAACGAGCGGGATCGTCGGCGCACGCTCGTGGAATATCCTGATCGATTCGAAGCCGCGCATGTGCGGCATGAAGATATCGACGAGCATCAGGTCGAAGCCGGAGTCTTCCAGCGCTCGGAGCCCGACTTCGCCGCCATCGGCTACCGTCACCTCAAAGCCGTGACGTTCGAGATAGATCTCGATGGCCGTGCAGACCATGGGATCGTCATCGACGATGAGAACGCGTGTCATGTCAGCTCCCCGGAAGCGGATAGCGAACTCAGTCCAATCATTCCTCAGTCGCAATTGCAGTGGGGGCGACGTATGATCCACCTCCCTTGCAGCGTAGGACGCGCTCCGTCCACACGGTCATGAAGTTCCACAGAAGGAACCTCCCGGCTGATCATGCGGCAGTTTGTGTTGCGAATCAGTGCGCGCATTTTCCGCCGTAAACAGGCTACGCTGTCTGCCCTCTACAGTGTATAGATCGGTTCCACAACCTGGGCTGATTCGGATTGGGAATTTGTAGCTAGCCTGCCACAGGGCAAGTCGCCGCGGTCGCTGCTTCGAAGATGTTCGCAAGGTTGCCAGCGGCGAGTTCGCATCGTTGTGCTTGCATCGCGAAGCGTCGGAGCGGGTCAAAGCCCACCTGGCCGAGCCGATGCGCCGGTGCCATCAACCTCGTTCGCCAGTTTTTCTTGCCAATATAATACGCAAGGATCATCCTGCAGTTCGGACTGTACGCAGCAGACGCCAGAGACCGGCTTGGCCGTAAGGCAGGAGACTGCTTTGGATTCAGCCCCTCGTTCTCCGAATGGATTTTTGTCCTCGCTGACCGCGGACGATTTCGAATTGATCCGCCCGCATCTGCGCGCCGCCGATCTCAGCCAGGAAATGGTGCTGGTCGAAGTCGACGAAACGCTCAAGCGTGCGTATCTTCCGCACAAGGGCGTCATCTCGCTGGTCGTGAAGCTCGCGCGCGGCGAGCACGTCCAGATCGCGATGATCGGCCGCGACAGCATCTTCGGTGCATTCGCTGCCCTCGGCGACCCCGTGGCGTTGAACACCGCCGTGGTGCTGGTGCCGGGCGCGGCCTCGACGATCGATCTCGACCAGCTTCGTGCTGCCGCCGACCAGAGCGCGACGTTGCGTACCGCACTGACGCGGCATGGCCTCGCCGTCTATGCACAGATCCAGCAGACCGCCGGCTGCAACGCCTCGCATACGGTGGAATCCCGGCTGGCGCGATGCCTGTTGCATACACGCGACCTCTCCGGCAGCGACAAGCTGGTCCTGACCCAGGAAGCGATGGCCCAGATGATCGGCGCACGCCGCAACAGCGTTTCGCTGGTGGCCCATACGCTGCAGCAGGCGGACTTCATCCACTACAGCCGGGGGCATATCGAAATCACCAACGTAGACGGCCTGATCAAGACGTCCTGTGAATGCTATGCGACGGTCAAGGCGCAATACACGAGGTTGCTGCATCCGCGCATCCACAGCGCGGCCGCGTAGTCGCTTTCCTGCGGTCGACCACGGCCGCAGCCCGATCTGCGATACGCATCGCGTCGCCGTTGCGCGCGAAGATTGCGACGCTCCCCTGCCTCACCGTATTACTACGGCCAATCGTGGCTTCTGCAGCGTTTCAGCCCGCGTACGGGATTAACGCGCTGTTCAACGAGCCCTGATAGTTGTCACGGTGCTGACGGGTGCGGGTTCGAGACTCTTTCGCGTGCAACGCGCATTCACCTATGTTCGGCGGCATATTATTTGCGCGGAGTACGAACATGGCTTTTGATCTGTCGATGCCGATCCTGGTGGTCGACGACTACAGCACCATGATCCGCATCATCCGCAACCTTCTCAAGCAGCTCGGATTCGAGAATGTCGACGAGGCCAGCGATGGATCGGCGGCGCTCGCCAAGATGCAGACCAAGCGATACGGCCTCGTGATCTCCGACTGGAACATGGAGCCGATGACCGGCTACGACCTGCTCAGGGAAGTCCGCGCCAGCCCGGAACTCTCCAAGACGCCCTTCATCATGATCACCGCCGAATCCAAGACCGAAAACGTGATCGCCGCGAAGAAGGCCGGCGTCAACAATTACATCGTCAAGCCGTTCAACGCTGCAACGCTGAGGACCAAGATGGAAGCGGTGTTTCCCGACGCAGCCGGCTGACATCATCCCGGAAAAGCGCGCTGCGCACCGCAGACGCGCAGTTGGCCGTACTTCTACGGTTTGAGATTTTCACCTCCGGATAACGTTGACTGAGGATAGTTGCGTGGACCAAGGGAGTGCCCTCATGTTCACGTTTGAAACGAGCGATCAGAAGGAAGTGCGGCGTTTCCGTATCGCCCAGTTCAATGGCAGGACTGCAACCGTGCGCTCAACCGGATCAGCGGTCACTGGCCACGTTCGATCGATCGTGGAAAACAAGTCGAGCGTTCCGGCGGCGTGGACCATCACGATTATCCCAGAAGAGCCCAAACCGACACGCTCGCCGCAGCCCGCAGCGCGCAGTCGCTCCTTGATGGAAGACTTTCGCTGAACGGGCGAGCGGCAGGCCCGATCGCGCAGAATCGCAAGCCCCCCGATTCCGGCAGCGCAAAACCGCGCCGCTCAGCGGCGCATCGCAAGCATCGCTTCGGGATAGATCAGGCGGGCTGCAGCAGCGCCTTGCGAACCAGATCCGCGGTGTTGCGGGCGCCAAGCTTGCGCATGGCCTCGGCGCGATGGCTCTCGAATGTCCTTGGGCTGATATTCATCCGCAAGGCGCCTTGCTTGTTGGAGCAACCTTCGCTGATCAGGCTCAGCACCTCGCGCTCGCGCCTGGTCAGAGGCTTCTGGCCTGACCCCGGGGCCAACATCAGGCCCGGCCTGCGGGCGCCATCCACGGAGCGGCCGGCCCGGCCCTCGCCCGCCTGCTTGCGAACGGCGTCGGACACCGGATGATTGTCCGACATCTGCTTCACCAGAGCGCAGACGCGTTCGGTTTGCTGAAGCGCATTCTCCACCACCTGCTGCAGGTAGAGCCGGGTGCCGGATCCTTGCGAAAGCTGGTGGCTGTGCTGCTTGATCTCATTCATGTAGAGCAGCAGCGCCGTCAGCGGTCCGTTCAACTGCCGGGCGATCGCCGCTCCCGCCTCTTCCGCGGCACGCGAGCGCGCTGCGGATAGCTGGACGATCTCAGGATTCTCTTCGAGAGGTGTGAGGTTTTCCATCCACTTCGTGAAGTGCGAATCAGCGGCGCTATGATCTTGTCCCGACATATAACTAATTTATCGGTTCCACCCTCTTTCATTGTTAATTTCTTAACCGGTAAGAATACGGAGAAATCCGCCGGCGCGTCTCGCCCTCGGACTAAATCGGGCTAAAACTATCCGAAATCAGATGACTTCAGCCCAAAAGACCGTGATCCAGCATAAATCCCGTGGGGCGCCAGCCCGTACTTTAACGGTGATGTCATTTGCTTTGTTAATAGCTCTCAACGGTTCTCGCTGTGTTTCCCGTCGGCGCCCGGCACATCTTCGCCTCGACGCCGATTCCGCGCGACGGCTTGCTCGCGGCATCGCCCTAACGAATACGTTCGGCTGAGAGATCGTTCGGCCGGAAAGTGAGGCCAAGGCTACCGCACCGAGTTCTATCCGACCTACGATTACAAGGCGATCGACGCCGCAGCGCACGAGAAGGCGCAGCAGGCTTGAGGTCAGCCGAGCCTGGAGATCTGCTCTTCGGTCACGACGCGCTCGACATTCTCCGATTTGCTCCTGATGCGATAGCGCGGGCGGCCGTCGGCTTCGATCGGCAGGCAGGAAACGATGGTGTAGACGCTTCGTTCCTTCGCCACGGCGCGGCCCTGCGGCCCCTGCTGCTGGTGATGAACGTCGTCGTTGATCGCGAAATTATGGGCCATCGTCGGTCTTTCCGCTGAAAAAGCGCTTGTAGTCTCAACGGCCTGGCAACGCAACACATTGTCCGCCTGATCTGCTTCGGATTTTGGGATCCACCGCGTCAGGCCGCCAGGAGCGCCTTTCGCTTGCCTACACGCGCGATCGATTTCTCGATCGCCGAACCGGACAAGGGTCCCTCGCGCAGGCTGTCTGCGATGTGTTCGGCAATCCCGGCCATCTCCTGTTCCTGATCGAACAAATTGTTGCCGATGCAGAGCATGTCCATGCCGGCTTTGAGCGATTGCAGGCTGGCTTCCCGCGTGCCCAACGCCTTCTGCAATCCCTGCATCTGCATGTCGTCGGTGATCAGCAGCGTATCCGGAAGGCGCTTGCGCAAGCGGCCAAGCCCCGCCGCGGACAGCGTCATCGGGCAATGGTCGTCCCATTGTCTGACGATGGCGTGGCTGACCAGCACCGCATCGCCGAACATTGTTGGCGCAAGCGAATAGAACAGCTCTTCCTGCTCACCGCGAAGGGCTTCGGAGATATCCATAAATTCCTGATGCGAATCCACGAGCGCGCCGCCGATGCCAGGGAAATGCTTCAGGCACAGGCCGATGCGCTGCGTCCGCGCCACCTCGCTTGCCAACAACGCATTGGCTTCCACCTCGGCGATGTCGGCGGAGTAGGAACGCTCGATCCTACCGATATTGGGGTTGTCGGGATTGTAGTCGACGTCGATGACCGGCGCGAAATCATAGTGGATGCCGAGCCGCCGCATCTCGGCAAAGCTCGCGGTGAGGATCGCGCGCTTTTGATCCGGTGCCAGGAGATTGAATTCCCTCGCACTGGGAAGCGGCGCAAACCCGCGGCTTTCCTTCAGCCGCCGGACCAATCCACCTTCCTGGTCGATGAACACCATCGGCCCCGACGGCAGCGCGGAAATCTCTGCGCAGAGGCGTTGCACCTGTTCAGGCGATGCAATGTTGTTGTCGTATTCTCGCGTCCGGCAGGAATAGTCGAACAGGATCACCCCGCCGAGACCGTAGCGGGCCGCAAATTCCTTCAGCCAATCCGGAACAATCTTGCCGAAGAAGCCGAGAATGAAGAGTTCGCCGATGTCATTCATTGTAGCGGCCCTCCTTCGATAAGGCACGTCGGCGCACACCCGATCTCGATCGACCAAGACCCTGAAGCGGCAGGCAATTCAAGCACTATCAGCGCGTCGAGGTCGATCTCGATCAATGTCCCGTTCGTGTCTCCACCAGACTTTTTCGTTGAGCGGCTGATTGCCGGGGCTTGAACAGGCGCCAGTTTCCGGTCGAGATGTCGAGGTCGCCTGCAGGCCGTCCGCTCAATTTCCTCCCGAGGGATTGCGAGCAGCACAGTACCGGATTCTTTCGGCGCTGCGTTGGCCGACGCACCTCGGTCGGTCCAATCCGGCGGCAGCCCAATCCTCTCTCCGATCATGCCGGTCAGCCCCGGTGCTCGCCCGAATGCTTCACAAATCGCCTCCTTCGGCGCGCCACCGAGAGAGGCCTTCAGGCTGCCGATGGATGGCGGCGCCGAGACCTTCCCGAACGGACTCTCGGCAGTAACAAGCAATTTCCCGAAATCGTCTCCGAAAGCACTTGCGAGATCATAGGCATCCCCGTCGCTCGATACGCGCGGAGCGCCGGTGAATGAATTCGCTCCGCGGGCCCAGATCATGGCCGCCTTTTGGTTGCCGCTGCGATCACGGGCCTCGGCCTCGACAGACAGGCTCCCGAGTCCGATCGGAAGCCGCGGCACAGGGATAGGCACACCGGGAGCAACGACAGACGGTATAACGCTCGCGACCTTGGAGACGCCGGCGGCCGTCGTATCGGTCGGCGCAATGTGGGTAATGACCGCCCGGACACTCAAGTCCGCCGGTTCCGTCGGTGCTACAATTCGGAAGCGCTCGCTCAGCGCAAAACACATCGCTCTATTTACCGCATTCTTGATCAGGCTGCGCTGCTGGTCCGAGAACGGCTCTCTTGCCGCGGCTACCGTGAATGCGGTTGGCTCGATCCGCGCGGTCTTCGCGCCGAGAACATCAGCTTTGCTGACCCGAACTTGCGACTTGGTCAGAAACCCATCAGACGGTGTCAGATTGCCGTAGGAGGCCAGCGACCCGGACCGCTCCAGTGGTGCGGTCGCGCAACCGGCAGCCATCAAGCCTAGCGTCGGGACGAGGACCCATCTCATGGCGAGGCAACGAGGCCAACCGCCGATCTCTGGACAATACGCCGGGAACGCGCGACCGGAACAGGAGAAAGCGGGGTGCCGGGCGCCGTTGCCAGGATTGGCTGCCATGTCGCATTCCAGCGCGTGAGCGTCGTCCCGTTACCGTCGAAGGCAAAGTCGAGGAAAGCCAGAGTGAGTTCCGCCGTCGCAGCCTTCACCTTCGGGTTCAGCGCCGGGCCACCCGTGAACGAGCGATCGGTAAAGATGCTGTGCGAGCCGCCTTCAAACACGGCAAGCAGCTTGCGCGGTGCGGCAATGCCGTTGAAGACGGCTAACCGATCAGCAGCGGGCGAGTGATATCCGGGAATTTCGATGACGTCGTTGGTCGCAGTCACGTGCAGGTTCGGAACCGTGATCTTGCTCAGCACCGAAGCAATATCGGACTCGCCATAGAACGGCGGCGCAGAGATCACGATCGCCGCCGCAAAGCGCGGGTCGCGGGCCTCGACCCACTGCCCTTCACGCATCACGCGGGCGCCGACCGCGAGAAGGGCTGTGTTCGCGCCATATGAATGTCCCGCCGCCACTATACGCCGACGATCGATCTGGGTGCCGTAGGGACTCGACAGCACGCGGTCCAGGGCGAACCGCAGATCCCAGGCCCGCGCCAGCGCCTCGCTCTCATGAGCCGCTCGCTGCAAGCGGTTCACGACGGTGAGAGGATTGCCCACCCAGAGAGACGAATCGCTGCCCGCATGCTGAACATGCAAACTCGCAATGCCGCGGGCAGCCCAATATCGGCCCAGATAACTGTAGCCCCGGCGGGAGCCACCCATGCCATGGGAGAACACGATGAGCGGGACGCGCAAACCCGGCGCGACACTCGTGGGCCAATGCAGACGCGCCGGAACAGCCCGCGAACGCGCGGGATCGACCCAGTCGAAATCAATGAAGGCGGGTGCGACGGACTGCGCTCGCGCCGGATTTGCCGGAGCGGCGGCCGTGATTGCGGCGGCGAGCAGCATGGCACCGAGGTACCGTCGCGTCATGTTGCCCGCCACGATTGTTTCGCCCTGGCCACCCGCGAGAGCGGATTGAACCTGCCTCGAGAGAGCATCGCCGCCCATCCTGCTCTTCATAAACACACCTTGAACATAATTCGCACTGGGTGTAATATTGTATTGCACTGAGTGTAATTTTGCAAGATCACAAACTCGTGTCAGAACTGGTCATGGAAAGTTCGGCCCCCAAGGAGGAACGTCCACGCGAGCGGAAGCGGCGTGAGACACTGCATCGTATCGCCGAGCAAGGCTTGAAACTGTTTCTGACCCGCGGCTATGAGGCCACCACGCTCGACGCGATCGCGGAGGCAGCGGGAATCTCGCGGCGGACGTTCTTCTACTACTTCAAGTCCAAGGAAGAGATTCTGCTGGCGTGGCAGGACGGCGGTTTCACCGAGACCCTGCGAACCACCGTGCTGGAGCAATCGACCAGACAGTCACCCCTCAACGCGGTGAAGAACGCCTTATTGGAGCTGACGATCCGCTTTCAGGCCGATTACAAGCAAACCAGGGTGATCGAACGCCTGATGTGCGCGAACGAGTCGCTGCGCATACGACACCAAGCGAAATATGTAGAGAAAGAACAAGCGGTATTCGACGCACTCTGCCAGATGTGGCCGCAGCCCAAGCGACAGCCGGCGCTCCGCATCGTCGCCATGATCTCGATCGGAGCGCTTCGTCTTGCGATCGACAACTGGAACCGCGACCAGGGAAAACGACCTATCGCAATTTATCTCAAAGAGGCTTTCGCCGACCTGAAGTCGGAGATTTGAAACGGCCGCGGCTCGCCCGTTGCCAGGCTCGAGGGTTCGGCCCAGGCACACGCCATTGACGCAAGGTCGTCCTATTGCGGCCTGCCCGGACTCTGTCCTGAGATTGACGATGTCATCAACGATGTAGGCGCAGATCGTCAAAGGATCGAAGCGATGCTTCGCTTCATCGCGGCTCGCTGAGCCGAAGCGCAAGGCGGGTGCTTGGCTGCAAGTTCAATACGCATCGAACGGAACCGGCAAAAGAAAGCCGAGTTCCGGCTGCGGCAAGCTGGATATGTGACGCCTCGCACATTTGTCGGCCCGCAGGTGGGCTAGGCTTCAGTCCGCGAGAGGTGTTGTGGAGAGACTTAGTCCGCGTCAACCGCTCGACCTCTTACGAGATGCTGCTTGCGTAACAAGCAGGCGATCGTCGACCAGGCTGAAAAATTCCGGGTGCCAGATGCGGCTCAGACGCCGCTTGGCACGAGAGACCAAAGCTGAAAGCGTAGACAATGCGGCGCATCCCAAATCTCCGATCGATCAACCCAATTGCAAACCGATCATTGCGGCCAGGATTTCGTTGCGCAATTTCGAAGGCCGTGAAGCGAGCGGTGGTAGCAACTGCATGCTGCTTCACTCTGCTGATCGGCCTACAACCTGCACTTGCCGACGCCGCGTCCGATCGGGACACGGCCACTCGCTACGAGCAGGCGGCGCAAGCGGGCGATGATGAGGCCCAGTTCTATCTCGCGGCGCTCTATTCGTCCGGCGTCGGTCGTCCGCGCAGCGACCAGGAGGCATTTCGCTGGTTCTTGCGCGCGGCCGATCAGGGGCATGCCCACGCCATGCTGATCGTTGCCGGCCTCTACGCGAGCGGGCGCGGCGTAGCGAAGGATAATGTGAAGGCCTATTCCTGGGCCCACATCGTCGCTTCCGCGAGCAAGCTCGACGAGGACCGCAACGGTGCGCGGCAACTGATGTCCCTTCTCATGAAGAAGATGACGAGCGACGAGATCGGCCGTGCCGTGGTGGCCGCAAGAGAATGGCGCGCCGTTCGGGTTGCCGGCGCGCCGAGGGACTCCGTCAAGACTTCTGACAAGACTTCGAAAATCGAAAGAGCGCTGGACAACTCGGACCAACCCGCGCCGGCCGCGCCTCCACCTGCACCCGCCGTCGTGCAGCCAGCGCCCGCCGCCACGCCGCCGCCTGCTGTCTCGCAGCCGGCGCCGCCCAACATCACGGTATTGCCGACATCTCCCAAGGCCTCATCGGCAGCTCCAATGAAGCATGCGAGGAAAGAAGATGTTCGTGATCTGCTCGACCAGGTTCCATCGGGCCTGCGCAAGCGGTTTGGCTTCTGAGTCAGGGGACGCGCCATGAAATTGCAGCATCTGATCGCAACCGGAATTCTGGCCGTCGCCACGGCAGGGGCTGGCTATTACGCCTATCCTCACTTGCTTCGTGCACCGTTGGTGACCACCAGCATTGCGGGCCTCGCACCGGTTTCCGAGGCTGTTTACGGAACCGGCACCGTCGAGCCCGAGCGCTGGGCCAAAGTCGTGCCGCTGCAGCGCCGCCGGCTGGTCGAGCTTTGCAGATGCGAGGGACAGGTGGTGAAGGCCGGCCAGGTCCTCGGCCGCCAGGACGACGCCGAGGAGCGCAGCGCGCTGGATCAGATGGAAATCAATCGCGGCCAGCTCGAACGCGATCTGGCGCGCGCCGAGAAGGACCGCGACAAGAGCGACGCCGCGCGCACCGAATACGAGCAGCGCTGGACCAAGCTCGAGGAAACAAAATCGCGGATCGCCGCGCAGAAGGTACGGCTCGACTCACTGCTGCTGAGAGCTCCGCTCGACGGCATGGTGCTGCGGCGCGACGGCGAGGTCGGCGAGATCGCCGGCCCCACCGATGTCTTGTTCTGGGTCGGACCACCTGCGCCGATGCAGGTCGTTGCCGAAATCAATGAGGAGGAAATCAACCGCATCGCGGCCGGCCAGAAGGCTTTTCTGCGAAGCGAAGCTTTCCCTGGAAGGGCCCTGCGAGCCACGGTCTCCCAGATCACGCCGAAGGGCGACCCGACCCGCAAAACCTTCCGCGTCTATCTGCGGCTGCCGCAGGACACGCCGCTGCGAATTGGCATGTCGGCCGAGGTCAATATCATATTTCGCGAGAAGCAGGCGGCCATTGTCGTGCCGGCGGAGGCCGTCGCAGGCGGTTCGGTTCAGATGGTCGACGACGGCCGGATCAAACGTGTGCCGGTGACGGTCGGCATCCGCGGCAACCGCAACATCGAGATCCTCGGCGACATATCCAAGGGCACGCCGGTGCTTTCGCCCGCCCGCACCGATCTCGCCGACGGCGCCAGGATTCGCATCGACAGCAACTCGGCCAAAGTTGTGGAGCCGGCGCCCACGAGTGAACCGACCGATCAGCCAGGCGGGACACCCGAATCTGTCGCGGTAGCTTCGGCCACCGCAGCTCCTTCGGATCCCGATGATGCGGTGATTTCGGCGGCCATGACCGCCCACATCGATTCCGTCGTCAACGACGCCCGTCGCAACCTCATCAGCAACAGCCGGTAAGCGCCGTGAAACTTCTGTTCAACATCGCATGGACCCATGTCAGCGCCCGGGTACGCCAGACTCTGGTGGGTATGGCCGGCGTCGCCATGGGCGTCGGCTTCACCATCATGATGGCCGGCCTGATGCAGGGCTCGCAGATCGATTTCCTGCGGCAGCTCGTCGACACCATGCCGCACATCACGGTCGATGATGAACGGCGCTCCGTGCCGACGCAACCCGCCGAGCAGGAATATGCGGCGGTCCAAATGGCCGACATCGCCAATGTCGGCAAGCGCCCCGGTATCAAGTATCCGGAATCGGTGATGAGCTCGCTGCGCTCCTGGATACCCGGCGACGTGGCGCCCTCGGTGACGACCAGTGCGATCATCGATCATGGCGGCGCCCGCATCGGCATCACCTTGACCGGCATCGACCCCCGCCGTGAGGTCCAGGTCTCGAAACTCGCCGCGCAAATGCGCGAGGGAAAGCTCGACGATCTTTCACGCGCGCCGAACGGCATCATCGTCGGCGAGGCGCTCGCCGAAAAACTCGGCGTGAAAACCGGCAATACCGTCCTCCTGGTCGGCGGCCAGGACACCCGACTGAATTCGACGGTGGCCGGGCTGTTTCGCTCCGGCTTGAAGCGCGTCGATGAGAGCCAGATCTATTCGCTGGCCGGGACGGCGCAGCTCATGATGGGGCAAAGCGGGGTCGTCAACCAGTTGCGGCTGCGGTTGAACGATCCGATGTCGGCGCAAAAGGTTGCCGCCCAGGTCGAAGCGCAGACCGGTTACAAGTCGGTGTCCTGGCAGGAAGCCAATGCTGACCTGCTGTCGACCTTTACCGTGCGCGATTTCATCGTGCTCACGGTGATGGGAGCGATGCTGCTGACATCGTCCTTTGCCACCTACAACATCATCTCGACAATCACGCACGAGAAGCGTCAGGACATCGCTATCATGAAATCGCTGGGCATGCGCGAGTATGCGGTGCGGCGGATATTCATCATCGAATCCATCATTATCGGCGTGGTCGGCATCCTGTTCGGGTGGATCCTCGGCTACCTGCTCTGCTACGGCTGGTCGAAGATCACGATCTTCAATCCGCTGACCGGCACGACCGTTCCGCTGCAGATCTATTACTCTGCGATGCACTATGTGGTCGCCGGCGGCATATCGCTGCTCTGCTGCGCAGGTGCGGCCTATTTCCCGGCACGCAAGGCAACGCGCGTACATCCAGTCGACATCATCCGGGGGGCATCATGACCGAAGTCGCTTTGCAGGCAGTCGAGCTGGTTCGCCGCATCGAAGGCGTGGTTTCGCACACCCTCGTCAACGGCATTGACCTTGCGGTGAACAAGGGCGAATTCGTCGCCATTACCGGGCCTTCGGGATCGGGCAAATCGTCGCTGCTCTATCTCCTGGGCCTGCTCGATGCTCCCAGTGAAGGCGAGATCATGATCTGCGGCCAGCCGACCTCGAAACTATCGGAGACGGAGCGAGCCGACGTTCGCCTGACCAAATGCGGTTTTGTGTTCCAGTTTCATTTCCTGCTGCCGGAGTTCACCTCGCTCGACAACGTGCTGCTGCCGATGCGCGCAGCCGGCAGGATGACCGAAGGCGAGATGCGCGAGCGCGGCCTTGCGCTGCTGGGCTCGCTTGGACTTGGCGAGCACGCCAACAAGCGTCCCAACCAGCTCTCCGGCGGCCAGCGCCAGCGCGTCGCGATCGCCCGCGCGCTTGCCAACCGCCCCGAGATCATCGTCGCCGACGAGCCGACAGGCGCCCTCGACACAGCATCGACGGAACAGGTGTTTTCGATCCTCCGCGACATCGCCGACCAGGGCCAGACCGTGGTCGTGGTGACCCACGATCCAGCGCTCGCCGCCCGCGCCGACCGCCGCATCCACATCGTCGACGGCAAGATCGCCGAGATCACCGAAAGGGGTGGCGGCGAGCTCGTTTGTGAGATGGTGAGTTAGAAGCTGGCGGAGCTTGTTCGGGTCGCCGCAGTCTCGAAACCCGCGCTCACGAGGATTTTCGCAAGCTGCTTGCGCGCGTAGAAGATCCTGCTCTTCACGGTGGCCTGCGGGATGCCGATCATCGCGCTGACCTCAGCGACAGAATTGTCGCGATAATAGAACAAGTCGATGATTTCGCGATGAGCCGGAGACAGTTTGTCGATGCACGCGCGCAAGAGGTCCTGCGTTTTCTTGCGGTCCAGGGCGACATCAGGCATATCCCCGGCATCGGCGATTCCAAGCGCATCATCTTCGATATCCTCATGCGTTCGCTCTCGCCGGGAGTTCATTGCCTGGAATCGGGCGATCGAGAGCAGCCATGTGGAAACGCGCGCGCGGCTTTCGAACCGGTTTGCGGAGCGCCATACATCGAGGAACACCTGGCTGACGAGATCGTCGACGATCGCCGGATTGCGAACCATCCGCTGGATGAATCCGAACACTCTCTTGCGGTGGCGAGCGAACATGATGTGCATGGCCGCTTTGTCGCCGTCCGCAATGTTCTTTAGAAGCACCTCGTCGGAGACGTCTTCCTCCACAAAGCGGTGATCCATCCTCCGATCGCGCGATGCGCGCCCCGGAGGACATCGCGACTCCGACTCCCTTGCTCGGTAAACGGCATAGACCGGCCCGTCATGGCTCGCCGCGTCGGACGGTCCGCGCAAGGGCCTCGGACTGTTGTCGAGGCAATTAGGTGGGGTCGCGGCTGAGCGGATCGGCACGTGGCCGGATGCAGGCGGGCCTCCCTGAGATCGACGTGACCTTGGAGTTGGCTTCTCCCCTTGTTGTCGCCCCTCGGTGATAGACATCGCCCTCTCCGCTTGCTTTTGACGAGATGGCGGTGAGGATGCGTCGCATGAAGCCGTTCGGGCTATTCTACGAGAGGCTCGTGTTCCTAGTCTCCTGGTCTAGGGTGAGCTGGCCGGTCGACAGAATAGGGCATCGCTCTGAGCTGCTGGCCTTGGCCCTGGATTACATCTCGTTTTCCCGGGCGCCCTGCGTTTCGCGGCGCCACGCGCACGTAGCGCCTCTGGCATGAAGAAGAAGTCTCCATTCTCCTCGACCTGGCTAATCGTGTCGTCGATCAATGTTATCGCCTTGTCGACCTGTCCGACCGCCATGAGGCCCTACGCGAGAGCAATCTTGGTCTCCGTATTGCGCATCTCGTAACGCATCGCGTGGCAGTGCTTCAGGCAATCCTGAAGCGTTTCCACCCCACCTTTTGCATTGCCGCGGCGGATGGCCAACGTGGCTTTGTAGGCGTATCCGACGTGGAGATAGGAACCCAAGGAGTGGGATTGGGGGTGTGCCACTAGTCGATCTGCGAGCTCTTCGGCAGTTGCGAAACCGCCGGCCAGAAGAATACGTCCGTCGGCCGGGTGGCGGTCGACGGCGACGTCTTTCGTTGGGTACCGGTCTTCTGGGGACTACTGACCGCTTGTTGGGTTAGGGGCTGAACTAGGGCGCGTACTCATAGCGTTAATGAGTTCACGCCCTAGCCATCGGCGGCCAAGTGGGCGATCGCCTCCGCTCCCAATTGCCAGCGATCCCAGTCCGGATCGGGGGCCGCGTCGACGCCCTTGTAGAAAGCCTGGGCTGGTGCGTTATCCTTCAGCACGAACCAGCAGAACCTTTCGTGCCCTGTATCCATCGCATGGCGAGCCATGCGCCCCATTAGTCGTCGGCCGATCCCGCGGCCTCGCACATCCGGGTCCACGAAAAGCCACTTCATCATGAGCAGCGGCCGCAGCGTGTGCATGAGAGGAATCTCGTAGTGCACGGCCATGCCGGCGAGCATGCTGTCGCCGCGGTCGGCGACGAAGGCGCCGAATTCAGGACGTTCGCCGAAGCCGCGGTGCAGCAGTTCGGCCTCAGTGAATCGGAAGTCTGTGCCGCGCTCGAACTTGACGATGCCCTCCATCAGCCGCAGCAGCTCGGGCATGTCCTGGCGCACCATGGACCTGATCCGCACATCATTTTCGACCATTCGCATCTTACACTCTCCGTCTCGGGATGGGTTCGAGCTCACCGGCGCCGATTTCCGTTGATGCAGCCGCGATGCATTGCTATAGATTCCTAAAATCTGCTAATCAGTTCGGTATTCATGGAGGCACCCTCCAGTTTCGCCTTTGGGCCTTTCGCGTTTCACGCTCTAAGCCGCCGCCTGGAAAAGCAAGGCGAATTGGTGCTGCTCAACTCCCGGGCAACGGAACTGCTGTTGCTCATGCTGAGGCGAGCGGGCGAACTCGTCACCAAGGACGATCTGCTGCATGCAGTCTGGGGTGACCGGGTCGTCGCGGAGAATAACCTCACCGTACACATGGCGGCCCTTCGCCGCGCGCTCCGCGACGGGGGGGAGGCCGACAACTACATTCGAACCGAGCATGGTCGCGGTTATCGCTTCGTCATGCCCGTCGCGGTCGCGCAGGCCGAGGGGAGTAGTGTGCCCGGCGGATCGACGGTTCACGTCGGCAGGCAGCTAGAGGCCCGAGGCATTTCCATTCTGATACCACCCGTCCAAAGCCTGCTCGACGACGAGCAGTCTCAATCGCTTGGAGTCGAGGTCAGGCGGCATCTCACGGTGCAGCTCTCGCGCGTGCCCGATGCGGTGGTCATCGGCGGGGGCGACGCCCGCTATGTCCTGCGCACGTCGATCCGGCCAGTGGAGGGCGGGGTCCAGGTCATTGCCATGATCGATGATGCCGCCACCGGAGCGACCATCTGGGCGGATCGGTTCCAGCACCGGCACATCGGCCTCAGCCCGATGGAGGGAGAGATCTCAGGCCGGCTGGCACGCGCGGTGATCATGGAGCTAGTGGATCGGGAAGCCGCCCAGGGCCCATCCGAAGAGGCGTCGCACACCGCTGGCGCGCAGCACAGCGCCTTGCGCGGTTGGAGCGCCCTGAATCGCGAGCTGTGGGTCCCCCAGGATCTCGCCGAGGCAAGGCGATGGTTCGACCGCGCGCTCCTCGCCGATCCATCGAACGCGTCGGCTCTGGCGGGGTCGGCCTACACGATTGTCGCAGAGAACATAAGGGCCACTGCGCAAAGTCGTGATCTTGCGGATCGTGACGAGCTGCGGCAGGCCGACGAACTGGCGACGCGGGCGGTCGCGCGAGCGCCGGACTGGCCTCGAGCCTGGTTTTGCCGTGGCTACGTGCGGGAGTGTCAGCGCCGCTTCGACGCGGCGCTGATCGCTTTCGGTCGGGCCTTGTCGCTCGATCCATGTGACGCCGAGGCCCTTGCCTATACAGGCCATGTCCATTTCCTGATGGGCCGTCTTGAGGAAATGCGGGCACCAATCCAGCATGCGCTTGCGCTTAGTCCGCGCGACCGCGGCGTGGGCCTGTGGCATCATTTCTTAGGCCAATACGACTTCTGGCATGGGCGCGACGAGCTCGCAATTCCGCATTTCGTGCGAGCCACCGACCTTGCTCCCAGCTTGGTCTATTGTGCGACTTTTCTCGCTGCCTCGCTTGCCCTTGCGGGCCGGATCGAGGAGGGACGAAGGTCGCTCGACTCATGGTGCGAGGCGATGGGGGGCTATCGCCTCACGATCGATAGTCTGCGCGCGCGGGTTTTCTCCGACGATCCCACCTACCTCGCCGGGCATGAGCGCCACTACCGCGGCCTGCGTCTAATCGGGGTCGCGGAGCGCTGATGCGACAGGCAGGTCGGGCGATTAGCGAGATTTAGGAAGCCCGCCAACGACCTTGGCGGGAGTCCCCGGTAGAACGTCGGGCACGTCCAGCGCCAAGGATCAATGCCTATGCCGATGCAGACACATGCACTCTCCGCTTCGTCCGCGTGGTCGACCGCGGCGGCCCCTCGTCCAGCAAAGGCCGACCTCGAAACGGATCGCCCACTCGTCTTGATCGTGGACGACGACGAGGACGTCCGGTCTGCGCTTTGCGAACTTCTGCTGTCGGTTGGAATCGACGCCTGTTGCTTTGGATCGACGCAAGACTTACTGAGTGCCGATCTTCCGGAGCGGCCAGGTTGCCTGATCCTCGATGTGCGCATGCCGGGAGCAAGCGGCCTGGATCTCCAGCAGCGCCTCGCCGCGACTGGCAATATGAGACCGATCATTTTCCTCACCGGTCATGGCGATATCGCCATGACCGTCCAGGCGATGAAGGCGGGAGCCTTTGACTTCCTTACCAAGCCGGTACGAGACCAGACGCTCCTCGATGCCGTCGCAGCGGGGATCGAGAAAGACATCTCGCAACGAACCGCGGCCCGGCAGATCAAGCAACATGTCGACCGCTACGCGACGCTGACTCCGCGCGAACGCGAAGTCCTGCGCGAAGTGGCCAAGGGCCGCCTCAACAAGCAGATCGCATTCGATCTCGGTATCAGCGAAATCACCGTCAAACTGCACCGCGGCAACGTGACGAGAAAAATGCAGGCAACGACCGTCGGGCAACTCATTCGCATCTGGGAACTGTTGCCTGCGGAGATCCGACCGGAAAAATCACCCTAGACCCAGGATGGAAACAATCCGACGCGGCGCAATGATCTGAGAATCTGTCGAAATTTCGCACGAGTCCAGCTTAACATGGACCGGGCATTGACCGGTTCCATCGTGCGTGCTTAGTTTCCCCTCCTTCGGTCTCAACGAGGCGAGCCGAAAATGGCACCCGCTATCAGAGGTGACCGTGATCATCCTTCGCCCGTGACGGCAGCTGACGCACGTAGTGGCGTGAGCGCATCGGTCGAGCTCACCTTCACCTTTGGCCCATTTCGCCTTTTCCCGCGACAGCAACTACTCCTTCAAGGCGAAAATCCGGTTTCGCTCGGAAGTCGAGCGTTTGAAATTCTCGTAGCCTTGGTTGAGCACGCCGGCGAGGTCGCCGACAAGGATGAACTCATTGCCCGCGTGTGGCCTGGCCTCACCGTCGAAGACTCGAATCTCCGGGCCCAAATCAATGCCGTGCGGCGCGCACTCGCGGAAGGCGGGACCGGCGAGAATTACATCGTCACGGTGCCTGGTCGAGGGTATCGCTTCGTTGCGACGGTTGTACGGTTCACGGGCGATGCAGCCCAAGCCTTCCCCGCCGTCCCTCACAAAGGGCACAACTTTCCCGACCGCCTCAGCCGACCGATCGGCCGCGCTGATATCGTTGCCATGGTGTGCAGTCGATTGCAGCGAGGCCGCTTCGTCACGATTGTCGGACCGGGCGGAATCGGAAAGACAACGGTTGCGCTGGCGGTCGCCGACCAGCTCATTGCCTCTTACAGAGATGGCGGACGGTTTGTCGACCTTGCCCCACTCAACGACCCTCAGCTTGTGCCAAGCGCGCTCGCTTCTGTGCTTGGCGTTGCCATACGCTCGGAGAATCCATATCCCGCACTAGCTTCCTTTCTGAGGGACAAGCAGATGCTGCTGCTGTTCGATAACTGCGAGCATGTCTTGCTGGCAGCCGCAGCGCTGGCTGAAGAACTATTGAAGCGAGCACCGGGTGTTCACATCCTTGCCACCAGTCGAGAACCTTTACGCGCCGAAGATGAGCGCGTGCAGCGTCTCCCGCCACTGGAAACCGCTCCTGCCGAGGCAGGACTTACAGTTATGGAAGCGCTTAGCTACCCGGCGGTACAACTCTTTGTCGAGCGTGCGGCAGCGAGCGCTGGTGGATACGAGCTCAAAGATGAAGATGTCCCAACTGTCACGCAAATCTGCCGTCGACTCGACGGAATCGCGCTGGCAATCGAGCTTGCTGCATGTCGCGTTGACGCCTTTGGGGTTCGCGGAGTGGCCAGTCGCCTGGACGATCGATTTCATTTGTTGACACGCGGTCGGCGCACCGCTCTGCCACGGCATCAGACGCTTCGTGCGGCGTTCGATTGGAGCTACGAATTACTCTCCGAGATCGAACGCGTCGTCATGCGCCGCCTGGGCATTTTTGTCGGGCGCTTTACGATGGAGGCGGCAGCCGCCGTCGCCGGAGACGCCAGGATTATCCCGTCCGAGGTAGACGGGCTCGTTGCCGACCTTGTCGAGAAGTCGCTCGTCGTGGCGGATGTGGGAGGCACGACCGTATATTATCGCCTAACCGATACAGCGCGAGCCTACGCCTTGAAAAGGCTGACCGAGGATGATGAAGCGCAGGCTGTGAGGAGACGACACGCGCTTTACCAACTCGATCGGTTCGAGCGGGCCCATGCCGAGTGGGAGACGCGGCCCACGACCGAATGGTTGTCCGCTCACGCCGCCCAAATCGACGATATACGCAGCGCGCTTGATTGGGCCTTCTCGCCGAGCGGCGATGTTGGCCTCGGTGTAGAGCTGACAGTCGCGGCGGGGCCCCTTTGGTTCGAGATGTCGCTGATGGAGGAATGTCGCACGCGGGCCGAGCGTGCGCTGACGACGCTTGAGGAAAGCACAACGAAGGATGACCGCCGCCGGATGCATCTCTATGCCGCGGTGGCCTGGTCGCAGATGTACACAACGGCATCGGCCCGCGACACCGGTGTGGCATGGACGACTGCGTTCGAAATCGCGGAAGGGTTGGACGATACTGATTACCGTTTAAGGGCGCTCTGGGGAATGTGGGCTTCGCGAGTTAATCGGGGAAAGTTCGGCGAAGCTCTGGTCCTCGCAAAGCGTTTTTCTTCCGTTGCCCAGAACACGGCGGATATCAATGATCGACTGCTCGGCGACCGATTGACAGGTGCGACGCTGCATTTCCTGGGCAGACAATCGAGTGCGAGACAGCACATTGAGCGAATGCTGGCGCGCTACGTAACTCCAGTCCGTCGATCACATGCGGTGCGCTTCCAATTCGATCAACGGGTGACAGCACGCATCACGCTCGCGCGCGTGCTATGGCTGCAAGGGTTTGCGGATCAGGCGTTACGCTGTATCGAAATTAATGTCAGCGAGGCTCTTTCGATCAATCACAGGCTTTCGCTCTGCAACGCGCTTGCTCAAGCGGCGTGTCCGGTTGCGCTAATGGCTGGCGATCTGTTGGCTGCGGAGCGCTACACAAAGATGCTGCTCGATCAGACTGCCAGCGATGAGCTTGATATCTGGCGCGCTTACGGGCGCTGCTTCGAAGGAGAACTGAACGTCAAGCGCGGCGATCTCGCTGCCGGATTGCAGCAGCTCAAAGCTGGTATCGACGAGCTCCGCCGAGCCAGATTCGTCCAGTATCTCACGACCTTCCTGGGTGCGCTGGCCGAGGGGCTGGCGGTCGCCGGAGACGCCATATTGGCAGAGGCCACGATCGACGAAGCGATCGGACGAAGCGAGCAGAGCGAAGAGCGCTGGTTTAGTCCGGAGCTGTTGCGGATCAAGGGCGTGGTCGGTTTGCAGCAGGATGCTATTTACGCCGCGGGCAAGGCCGAGGAAGATTTTCAGGAATCGATAGAGTTGGCCCGAACGCAGGAGGCTCTCGCGTGGGAGCTGCGCACCACAACTTGCCTGGCGCGACTGCGGCGAGATCAGGGGCGGGCAGGAGACGCATACGAGCTGCTCTCGCCGCTCTATAGCCGCTTCAACGAGGGCTACGAAACCAACGATCTTAAGGCCGCGAAGAGTTTGTTGGATGAACTCTCGGGGCATCCCTAGCGCAGACGTGTCCAAAGCAGGCCGTTTCACATCCCACGGGCTGAGATTTCACGAAAATTCACAACGATTCATGGTGAGGTTTCGCACCTCCTTCCGGTTTTTTGCGCGAATTCACAAGTTTTGGTTAGGGTTTCTATCGCGGGAGCGCGCATGATGAATGTCGAGCGCTCCCTTTCGGATGGATATCGATGCTTGAGAAACCCGCACCAGCAGATATCCCCGACGCAGCGTTGCTTGAGCCCCTGACGCAGCAGTTTGTCGATTCGATCGCTGACGGCCCGGTGATGCGCGACCTGTCTTCCGAAGACGCAAGAAGATTTCTGGCGGAGATCCAATCAGGCGTCATCGGCAAGCCAGCCGTGCGTCTTGAGGATATGATAATCCCTACCGGCTCCACCGGAGCGGTGCCGATTCGCATCGTTCGACCGGAGAGAGCAAGTGAAACGCTGCCTGCATTGGTATATGTCCATGGCGGCTGGACCTTCGGCAGCAAGGAGACACACGACCGCTTGATCCGCGAAATCGCGGTCGGCGCACACGTTGCGTTGTTTTTCGTGGATTACGATCGCTCGCCGGAGGCCAGATATCCCGTAGCAATCGAACAAGTCTATGCCGCCACCAGGTACCTGGTAGAACACGCTGGGCATCTAGGAATTGATTCGACGCGCCTGGCCATTGTTGGCGACGGCATCGGCGGCAACATGGCCGCCGCGGTCACTCTGATGGCGAAGGAGCGGCGCGGTCCCAAGATAGACGTGCAAGTGCTGTTCTATCCCGCCGTCAGCTCAATGTTCGACACCGGGTCTTACGCCTCGTTCGCAAATGGTCCGTGGTTGACCAGGCAAGCGATGGAAGGGTTCTGGAACGCCTATCTTCCGGACGTCGCCATGCGCAAGCATATCACCGCGGCACCACTCAACGCCTCGATTGATCAACTGACCGGCCTTCCGGACGCGCTGATCATAGTCGCCGAGAACGACATGCTCCGTGATGAGGGTGAGTGCTATGCGCGCAAATTGGCTCGCGCGGGGGTACGTGTCACCTCTACGAGATACAACGGCACCATCCATGATTTCGTCATGCTCAACGCGTTGGCCGATACTCCTGCCGCCCGAGGCGCTATTGCCCAGACCAACGCCCTTCTCCGGTCCATTCTTGAATGAAGGAGGCACGCAATGGTTGGTACAACTGCACTCGCCGGCTCATTTGCTTTACCTCGCTTTCCCATGAGCATAGCTGCCGACAATACGGATCCGCTTGTCTTGATCGTGGACGATGACGAGGAAGTCAGGTTCGCGCTTCGCGAACTTCTGCTGTCTGTCGGAATCGACGCCTGTTGCTTTGGATCGACGCAAGAATTGCTGAGTGCCGATCTTCCGGAGCGGCCGGGTTGCCTGATTCTCGATGTGCGCATGCCGGGAGCCAGCGGCCTGGATCTCCAGCAGCGCCTCGCCGCGACTGGCAATACGAGACCGATCATTTTTCTCACTGGTCATGGCGACATCGCAATGACTGTCCAGGCGATGAAGGCGGGCGCCGTTGACTTCCTGACGAAGCCCGTGAGGGACCAGACGCTCCTTGACGCGGTCGCGGCCGGGATCGAGAAGGATGTTGCGCAAAGGACTGCGGCCCGACGCATCAAACAACACGTCGACCGCTACACAAAACTGACGGCGCGCGAACGCGAAGTCCTGCGCGAAGTGGCAAAGGGCCGCCTCAACAAGCAGATCGCGTTCGATCTCGGCATCAGCGAGATCACCGTCAAGCTGCACCGCGGCAACGTGACCAGGAAGATGCAGGCCACGACGATTGGTCAGCTCATTCGCACCTGGGAACTGTTGCCTGCGGGAATTCGAGAAGGATCACCCTAGACCAAAGGATGGTTACAGTCCGGGCCAGCAATGGGCCAGATGCGGGGGTGGCCATCCGGCCACGCTAGCGAAGGTCACCGGCTTGTCTAAAGCGCCTATAGTCGCGATCGTAGATGACGACGAAGCTGTGCGAGAGGCCCTTTCCGAACTCCTTCTGGTGCTGGATCTATCGTGTCGCACTTTCGATCGAGCGGAGGTCTTCATGGCAGAGTACGTTGCAGGCAGTTTCGATTGCCTGATTACCGATGTGCGCATGCCGGGCCATAGCGGGCTCGACCTGCTGCAGCACCTGCGGAGCATTGGTTCCGCGATCCCGGTGATCGTCATCACGGCCGACACCAATCCGGCGACCCCGTCGCACGCCATGCGATATGGCGCCTATGCCTATCTGACCAAGCCGATAGAAACTGAAGCGCTGCTTCGGCATCTACAGTCCGCCATGAGGCTGACTGGACGTTTCATCTGACGCCGAGCGAGAGAGGCTTTCCGATGGTCAGTCCCGTCCACAAGGCGGTAACAGACGGACGAATCGCCGTTCGCGTCTCCGCCGGGAATGGAGCAGTAGGATCACGTTCGGATGATTTGTGCGCTACGGACATAAGTGTTGAGGTGGACTGACATGCTCAACAGTATGCAAGTGCCCGCGGAAGTCATGCGAAAATGGCAGGAGATCGTAGATCTCCTGGCCGATATTCTACATGTTCCCTCAGCCTTGATCATGAGGGTAGAGCCGCCAAATATCAAAGTCTTCGTTTCCAGCGAGTCCAAAGGAAATCCTTACGAACCGGGCGAGGTCGCGTGTCTCAATACAGGACTCTATTGTGAGACTGTAATGAACACTCGCCGACCGTTGATTGTACCGGACGCTCTGCAAGATGAGGCGTGGAAATCAAACCCTGACATCAAACTGGGCATGATCTCTTACCTCGGCGTGCCGATCAGTTGGCCCGATGGCGAGATATTTGGAACGATTTGTGTTCTCGACAAGAAAAGCAACGAATACAGCGAGCTCTATCTCCGACTGATGTTGCAGTGGCGTGACGTGTTGCAGGCGGACTTGAGGTCCATTGCAAGCATGCAGCGAGAGATTGAACAACGTGAGGCGAAAATTCGCCGCCTCGTCGATGCCAACATCATCGGCATCGTCATCTGGAACGTGGAGGGTCAGATTCTTGATGCCAATAACGAGTTTCTCCGCATAGTTGGATATGATCAGCACGATCTCCAGTCCGGCCGAGTGAGCTGGGCGGACATGACGCCCCCTGAATGGCGCGATCGCAATGCGATGACAGTATCCAAGCTACAGAACAAGCAAGCCGTGCAGCCCTTCGAAAAGGAGTATATCCGGAAGGATGGCAGCCGTATTCCAGTGTTGCTCGGCGTCGCGAGCCTTGAAGGGACAGAGGGCCAAGGTATCGCGTTTGTGCTCGATCTAACCGAGCGTAAGCGGGCAGAAACAGAAGCGCGTGAGAGCGAACGGCGATTCCGCAACATGCAGATGGAATTGGCCCATGCTAATCGGCTGGCAACCTTGGGCCAACTTACGGCGTCTATTACGCATGAGGTCAAGCAACCGATCACGGCCGCGCTCCTGAATACCCAAACCGCTCAGCGCTTCCTCACTCGGCAGCAGCCAGATGTTGAGAGGGCGAAAAAGGCAATTGACCGAGCTGTGCTGAACGGCATGCGTATAAGTGAAGTTGTCGACCGGACGCACGCGTTGGTTAGGAAGGAGCCCGTGCGAAAGGACCGCTTGGAGATTAATGAAGCCATTTCGGGAGTTATCATACTCACGCGCGGGGAAGCCTTGAAAAACGACGTTCAAGTGCGGACTCAACTGGCGGAGGGTTTACCTGCCATTCAAGGCAGCCGGGTCCAGATTCAACAGGTGATGCTGAACTTGATCGTAAATGCAATCGAGGCGATGAGCCAAATGAGCGACGACCGTCGGGAATTGCTAATCAGCACCCAGGCTGAAGCTGACCGCGTTCTCGTCGCGGTGCGAGACTCTGGCCCGGGTTTATCAGAAGACACTATCGAGCGAGCCTTCGAGGCATTTTATACGACGAAGTCGAGCGGCCTGGGCATGGGACTATCCATCTGCCGTTCGATCGTCGAGGATCACGGAGGACGATTGTGGGCGACCGCTAACGTACCAAAAGGTGCGGCGTTTCAGTTCACAGTTCCTATCAATTCGGACTGCCAGGACTGACCACGGATTGAGCTTCCAAATCTCGTGCAATCTTCTCGAGGTGGATCACTGTGTCGACGGCATTTGGCCGGCGGCGCGCATTTTCGCTTTACGCTGCCAGCGCCGATAATCATCGGGCTCGATTCCCGCATTGGCGAATTCGTTCGCCAGAAGCATTCATAGGCTTCCGTTTCGCTCGCAGTATGGCATGGCTCCCGCCGATACTATCCCAAGGTACAGGTCAATCTATCCGCCGAACCTGCCAGACCAGACCTGCTGCACGATTCCGTCAGGCGGCGGTTGCCGTCATTGTTGGAGCACAGAAGCAGCAGTGTCGCGCTTCATTGGTTCTGACGCCTGGCGCTACAACGTGAGCACAAGTCGATGAGCAAGCAAACCATACGCGATCAGTCGAACAATCTGCGGGCCGCGTCCGAGACGCACCGGGACCGTGAGCCAAATGGCCACCGGCCGTCTGCCGATGTGGAGATGGCACGCGTTCTCGGGACCACGCCATTTCACATGGCTTTGGATGCCTCCGGTAGCGGGATCGCCCACTGGAAACATGACCCATTGCACGACGTCGTCGAACCCATGGCCCATCACGTCATCATGGCTTACAACGGCACGGTGCAGCGCATGGAGCGGCGGACAGGGAGATCGGTTGCGATTGGAACGTTTCGTCGCGGGGTCGTGATAATCATTCCGGAAGGATCAAGCTCCCGGTGGGATATTCCGAAACCTGTTGATGTCGTTCAGCTCTATCTTCCTCACGCAATGCTGAAACGCGTTGCCGACGAAGCCGAGATCGCATCACCGACCGATCTCCTGGAGCGAACGGCGTATCCCGACCCCATTACGTCCCGATTGCTCTTGAGTGCAGCGGATACCTTGGAAGGCAATGGGGCCCTGGATATGCTGTTCAGGCATCAGTTGACAGACCTCCTGGCCACACGCCTCCTGGCTGCGCACACCGGCTCGCCCACCACGTTCCAGCCGACCATGGGTGGGCTGTCGCCGAAGGTCCTGCTCCGCGCCATCGAACGCCTGCGCTCGGATAGCGACGCGGACGTCTCGCTCGCTGCGCTGGCGTCAGATGCCGGACTGTCGCGCTTCCACTTCTGCCGCTCCTTCAAGGAAAGCACCGGGCTTTCACCTCATGCCTGGCTGCGCCAGCACCGGCTCGAGCAGGCCATGAACATGCTGCGCGACACTGACGAATCCGTCGTCTCGATCGCGGCCGCGCTTGGCTATTCGTCGCAGACCGCCTTCGCTGCGGCGTTCAGGAAGATGACCGGCGAAACCCCGAGCGATTGGCGGCGGCGCGTGCGTTAGCAGCAATCGTTCTACCGGTAAGCGAAGCTTCTCCACACTGCCGAGGACACGCGCATGAGCTGCAAGCCAATCTTGCGCGATCCTTCAGGACCAGCCTGATACTTCCGAGGCGAGCTCGCGCGACGTGCCGATCGGTGAGGCCCCTCACGCCGATACGGAAATGGCGCGCGTGCTCAAGATGACGCCAGTTCGCATGGCATCTGAGCCGTCCAGCAGCGTGATCGCCCATTGGAAACATGACGCGCTGCACGACGTCGTCGGGCCGATGGCCGACCACGTCCTCATGACGTTCCCCTCCGGCTCACTGCGCTTCGAGCGGCGCACCGGGAAATCGGTCGTGGTTGGAACGGCGCGTCCCGGCACTGTGACGGTCATCCCGGCCGGCTCGACGTCGCGCTGGGACATTCCCGAATCCTTGAACGTGATTCACCTCTATCTTCCGCAGACAACGCTCGAGCGCGTTGCGCTGGAAGCCGGCACGGCTTCCCCAGGCGATCTGATGGATCGATCGGCGCATCCCGATCCCATTACATCCCGACTGCTGCTGAGCGCGGCAGATGTACTGGAAGACAGTGCCGCACTGGACGCCTTGTTCAGGCAGCAATTGACAGATCTGCTGGCGACACGCCTGCTGGCCGCGCATGCGGGTCCACCTGTCGCGATTCAGCCAGTCATCGGTGGATTATCGCCGACGGCACTGCGGCGCGCCATCGAGCGCCTGCGCTCGGACGCTGATTCGGACGTCTCCCTCGCGGCGCTGGCTGCAGACGCCGGCCTCTCGCGTTTCCACTTCTGCCGCGCCTTCAAGGAAAGTACCGGACTTTCACCGCATGCCTGGCTGCGCCAGCATCGGCCATGAACATGCTGCGCGACACGGACGAATCCGTCGTCTCGATCGCGGCGGCGCTTGGCTATTCCTCCCAGACCGCCTTCGCTGCGGCGTTCAGGAAGCTGACCGGAGAGACACCGAGCGATTGGCGGCGGCGCATTCGGTAACAGCAATCGCTCTACAGGTACGGCAATCGCTCTGGGGCAGTCGCAAAGCTAATTCGCTAAATCAACGTGACGCCAACGCCAACACCGAATGGAGACAAACGATGGCCTGGATGAACGTCGTTAACCCGTTTGCAATCGCACCGCGGCGGAGGGTCGTCGCGACCGCACTCATGTACGGACTTTCGTTGAGCGTTCGCTTCACCTCGGCAGCGGGCGAAGAAACGGAAGTTCCGGCACCTGCCCTCCAAACAGCCAGCCCCATCAGTTCCATTATCTTCTACAAGGACTGGCCCGCGAAGCCGGCTCCGTTGATGGCCTTCCAGCGCGGCTCGCCTTTGGGATCCGGAGGCTGTCGAGCGGCATGTGAACGCCCCATGCCAATGCCGCTAATGCTGGACTGCCCCGCACCCTAACAGCCGTTTCACATCATCTTTGCGTCATCGATCGCAAGAGGCTTACCGCCAATGCAGGGCGGCGGCGATGACGTGCGCACGTTCGAGAAAATTCAACCCACAGGAGCAAACACATGCGACTTATCATCATTGGCGCCGGCTTCGCCGGCATGTACGCCGCACTTTCCGCTGCCCGCCTGCGCGACATCCATGGCGTCTCACCCGAGGATCTCGAAATCGCGCTGATCGCACCCGAGCCGACGCTGGTGATTCGCCCGCGGCTCTATGAATCGAAGCCGGAGACCCTGACGGCGCCGCTGCTCGATGTCCTCAACGCCATCGACGTTGTCTACGTGCAAGGCAGCGCTGAAACGATCGACACCAAGGCTCGCGTGGTGCAAGTCGCTACAACCAAAGGCACCCGAAAGACTCTCTCCTACGATCGCCTGGTCGTGGCTACCGGCAGTCGGCTATTCCGCCCGAATATTCCCGGTCTTGCCAAGCACGGCTTCAGCGTCGACCAGCTCGATGACGCGATTGCCCTCGACCGGCATCTGCATAGCCTAGCCAATCGTCCGGCAATGAACGGGCGCGATACGGTCGTCGTCGCCGGCGGTGGTTTCACCGGCATCGAAGCGGCAACCGAGATGCCCGCGCGGCTTCGTGCGGTCCTCGGCAACGATGCCAAGCCGCGCGTCATCATCGTCGACCGGAACAATGCGATCGCTCCCGATATGGGCGCGGGTCCCCGCCCCGTCATTGAGGACGCCCTGCGCAAGCTCGGCGTTGAGACCCGGCTCGGCGCCGGTGTCGCGTCGCTCGACAAATCCGGCGTCACGCTTTCCGATGGCGAGCGCATTGAAGCCGAGACCGTGATCTAAGCGGCGGGCATTCGTGCCGCCCCGTTGACCCAGCAGATTCCTGCCGAGCGCGACAATTTCGGCCGGCTGCTTGTCGACCGGGATTTGCGCGTGCCGTCGGTGGATGGCGTCTTTGCCACCGGTGACGCCGCTCGCGCAGCATGTGACGATATCGGCAACTACGCGCTGATGTCGTGCCAGCACGCCACGCGGATGGGCGCCTTTGCCGGCAACAATGCCGCCGCCGAACTGCTGGGCGTTCCGACCAAGCCATATCACCAGAAGGGCTACGTCACCTGCCTCGATCTCGGCGAAGCCGGTGCGCTGTTCACCGTTGGCTGGGAACGCCAGGTCAAGATGGTCGGCGACGTCGGCAAGAAGACCAAGCAGGAAATCAACACCGTCTGGATCTATCCGCCGCGTGCCGAGCGCGCTGCCGCGCTGGCCTCTGCCGATCCGGAGCGTGTGACTGACGTGAGTGGCTTCTTCTAGACCCTTCACGCGAAACGGGCCGCGCTTCTCGCTGGCTGCGCGGCCTGCTCAACCGAGACCAGCCAGTAGCCTTGAACATGAAACAGGAGACGAACATGGACGTAGACACGAGCCTAGCCAACACCTCACATCCCGGTGGACCGGTGTCCAACGAATTGGTTCCATCGCGCTACGCGGTGCGGGTCGGCGACATTGACGTGCTGGTGGTCAGCGATGGCGTGCTACCGCTCCCAACCGCAATGTTGGCCCACAACATCGACCCGGCCGTCCGGGCGACCTGGCTGAAAGACATGTTCCTGCCGCCGGACGCCTACGATTGGGCGCTGAACGTGGTCGTGGTGCGTAGTGGCGACCGGACCATACTCGTCGATGCTGGGCTTGGGCTCGACCCGGACTTGCACTTGCCGCGGGCCGGGCAATTGATCAAGCGACTGGAGGCCGCCGGCATCGATCTTGCGTCCGTGACCGACGTGGTGCTGACCCACATGCACATGGACCACATTGGCGGGCTGCTCGTCGACGGGGTCAAGGAACGGCTACGTCCGGACCTGCGGATCCACGTGGCGGCCGCAGAGGTCAAGTTCTGGGAGGCGCCCGATTTCTCCCACGTCTCCATGCCGCCGGGGTTCCCGGACGCGCTTCGATCGACCGCCAAGCGGTTTGTGAAAGAGTACCGCAGCCAGCTGCGGCCGTTCGAGGAGGAGTACCAGGTGGCACCGGGAGTGGTCGTCACTCGCACCGGCGGCCACACCCCCGGGCACAGCGTGGTCCGCGTGGCGTCCGGCGGCGACCGGCTGACGTTCGCCGGCGACCTCGTGTTCGCGGTCGGGTTCGAGCACCCCGAGTGGTACAACGGCTTCGAACACGACCCCGAGGAGTCGGCCCGCGTTCGTATCAGTCTTTTGCGGGAATTGACTGAGACCGGTGGGCTGCTGGTGGCCACTCACCTGCCGTTCCCGTCCGTCGGCCATGTGGCAGTCGACGGCGACGCCTTTCGTTGGGTGCCGGTCTTCTGGGACTACTGACCGCTTGTGTAGCGCCTCACGCGACACGGGCCGCGTTTCGAAACGCGGAGCGCGGCCCGCTCATGTCAGACCAATTTGGAGCTCACCCCGATGAAACACGAGAATGTGCGCGCGACAGCGTTCGCCATGCCGCTGACGAACCCGGCCTTCCCACCCGGCCCTTACCGGTTCGTCAACCGCGAATACTTCATCATCCGGTACCGGACGGATCCCGAAGCGCTGCGCCGCATCGTGCCGGAGCCGCTCGCACTCACCGAGCCCGTGGTGAACTACGAGTTCATCCGCATGCCCGACTCAACCGGCTTCGGCGACTATACCGAAAGCGGTCAGGTCATTCCGGTGTCCTACAAGGGCCAGGCCGGCAGCTTCATCCATCAGATGTTCCTCAACGACCATCCGCCGATTGCGGGTGGGCGTGAGCTGTGGGGTTTTCCGAAGAAGCTGGCAGAGCCGAAACTGGCCGTCGAGACCGACACCCTGGTGGGCACCTTGAACTACGGCTCGGTCCGCATCGCCACCGGCACCATGGGCTACAAGCATCGCGCTCTCGACACCGCCGCCGAAGCCAAAAAACTCGCCGCGCCGAACTTCCTCATCAAGATCATCCCCCATGTCGACGGCACGGCGCGCATCTGCGAGCTGGTGCGCTTTCATCTCGAGGAGATCACCGTGAAGGGCGCCTGGACCGGGCCGGCGGCGCTCGACCTCTACTCGCATGCGCTTGCGCCGGTCGCCGAGTTGCCAGTCCTGCAAGTGCTGTCGGCCAAGCACCTCGTCGCCGATCTCACCCTCGGGCTTGGCACCGTAGTTCACGACTATTTAGCGCCGGGCGCGGCTGTGCGCGCACCCGGGTCAGGGATTCTGATCGAAGCGAATGTTCGCTGATCGGATCGGCCACAATGCAAGGAGTTTTGGCAATGTTGAACGTGATGCGCGAGCAACCCGGTGCAGTGCTGCAGCAAACCAGGCCGCTGCCCTACGATGTCGTTGCTCTGGTGCTGCAGGGTGGCGGAGCGCTTGGCGCCTACCAGGCCGGAGTCTATGAGGGCCTGCATGAGGCCGGCATCCGGCCGAACTGGCTGGCCGGCATTTCGATCGGCGCACTCAACGCCGCCATCATCGCGGGCTCCCCTGAAGCCGAGCGCGTGGCACGGCTGCGCGAGTTCTGGGAAACTATCTGTGCCTTTTCGATAGAGTGGCCTGCCGGCGAAGGGTTGGCCAATGCCTTGCCCTTTGCGTTCGACATCAACTCGGTGCGCAACGCGATGGCGGCGACGAGAGCGTTGGTCCAGGGCCAGCCCGGTTTCTTCAAGCCGCGCTTCCCGTCGCCGCTCTGGTCGCCGTTCTCTGGTGATGCAGCGACCAGCTTCTACGACACGGCACCGTTGCACCAGACACTGGAACGGCTCGTTGACTTCGACAGACTGAACTCGGGCGAAGTGCGCGTCAGCGTCGGCGCGGTCAACGTCCGCACCGGCAACCTGACCTATTTCGACACCGCCGAGCGCCGGCTGGGACCGAAGCATTTTATGGCTTCCGGCGCGCTGCCGCCGGGATTCCCCGCCGTCGAGATTGAAGGCGAGCACTACTGGGATGGCGGCGTGGTTTCGAACACGCCTCTCTCCCGTGTGCTGTCCGGCGAGCCCCGTGACACCCTGACATTCCAGATCGATCTCTGGTCGGCCAGAGGGCGCGTGCCCTACGACATGATGGAAGTGTCGAGCCGGCAGAAAGACATCCAGTATTCGAGCCGCACGCGCGCCGTTACCGACCAGGTGCTGCGAATGCAGAAGATGCGTCAGGCGTTGCAGCGGACGATGGAGGAGCTGCCCGAAAGCGCAAAGGCGAAGCCGGAAATCCGCGCCATTGCGGATATGGCCCGCCACCGCTCGTACAACATCGTCCACCTGATCTACCAAACCAAGACCTACGAGGGCCATTCCAGGGATTACGAGTTCGGGCTGAGCGCGATGCGCGCGCACTGGCAGAGCGGGCTGGAAGATATCCGCCGCACGCTGGCCGATCCGGGTCGCCTGGACCCGCCGGCTCCCGAGCTCGGCATCGTCACTCATGACGTCCATCGCCGCCGCGATTGAGGCAGCAGGTACCATTTCTCAGAACATCGAAAGGCATTCCCATGTTGAAGGGCAAGGTAGCAATCGTCACCGGATCGACCAGCGGCATCGGGCTGGGGATCGCCAAAGAGCTGGCCAAGCTGGGCGCTAACCTGGTGTTGAACGGCTTTGGCGAAGCGGGCGAGATCGAGGCGATCCGCAGCGGAATCGAACGCGATCACGGCGTACGAGTCGTCTATGACGGCGCCGACATGTCAAAGGGCAACGCTGTGCGCGAGTTGATTGACAGGACGGTCGAAAAATTCGGACGCCTCGACATCCTCGTCAACAATGCCGGCATCCAGTTCACTGCCCCGGTGGAAGAATTCCCGGCTGCCAAGTGGGATGCAATTCTCGCCATCAATCTATCCGCCGCGTTCCACGGCATTGCAGCGGCGGTGCCCCAGATGAAGAAGCAGCGCTGGGGACGCATTGTCAACATCGCCTCCGCGCACGGCCTTGTCGCTTCAACCCACAAAGCCGCTTACGTCGCGGCCAAGCACGGGCTGGTCGGCCTGACCAAGGTGGTCGGTCTCGAGACCGCTGGAAGCGGGGTGACCTGCAACGCGGTCTGTCCAGGTTGGGTGCGAACGCCGCTGGTCGAAAAGCAGATAAGCGATATCGCCGCTCAAAAAGGCATCAGCCAGAAGGAAGCAACCAGCGAACTCCTTGCTGAGAAACAACCGTCTCTGGATTTCGCGTCTCCGGAGCAGCTTGGCGGCACCGTCGCCTTCCTGTGTTCGGCCGCGGCGGACCAGATAACGGGTACCGCAATCTCCGTCGATGGCGGCTGGACTGCGCGGTAGCAGGCGCACGGCGAACTTTATCAGCTCATCGGCGTACGCCCCTTCCTCGGTGATCACAGAAAGAGATCGAACATGCAAAGTGAAAAGGTCGTGATTGTGACGGGCGGCGGCTCCGGCATCGGACGGGCAGCGGCGCTGCGCTTCGCCAGACAAGGCAACAAGGTCCTCGTTACCGGCCGCCGCCCCGGACCCATCGAAGAGACAATGGCCGGGCATGCGAACATCGCTGGATTGGTCGCAGATGCCGCTTCCGTCGAGGATGCCAAGCGTACCATCGCAAAGGCGGTCGACACCTGGGGAAGGCTGGATGCGTTGGTCAACAACGCAGGCGCAGGTGCAATCCTTCCGCTGGCCGACACGACGGCTGATCGCATTACGGACATCTTCTCCGTCAACGTGCTCGGCCCAAGTCTGCTCGCTGCTGCTGCTTTGCCTCACCTGAAGGCGAGACGGGGCACGATCGTCAATGTCTCGAGCACCTTCGGCCACAAGCCGGCGGCTGGGCGGTCCCATTACGCAGCCAGCAAGGCTGCATTGGAGCACTTGACCCGCTGCTGGGCGCTGGAGCTTGCACCGCTCGGCATAAGGGTGAACGCCGTCGCGGCGGGCCCCACCGAATCGGGCGCACTGACTGGCATGATGGGACTCTCCCCGGAACAGGCGGCCGAAATCAAGGAGCAGGAGCGCGCGCGCATACCGCTCGGGCGACGCGGCGTTCCGAACGATGTCGCAGAATGGATCGTGCGGCTTGCTGGCCCCACTTCGGAATGGATGACGGGCCAGGTGATCGCCGTCGACGGCGGCCTGGGACTGGCTTAGTTGCTGGTGACGTTACTTGGCGAGGAAACGATGACCATTTTCTTACCGAAAACGAAAAAGATGATCGGCTTGGTGCTGTGCCTCGGTGCCGTCGGCGTCGTGGCTGGCGGCTGGGCCTATGCTCGATCGAACGAGACGTTCACCGATAACGCCTATATTCGCGGCGACATGACCTCGCTCGCGCCGAAGGTTGCGGGCTACGTCACGGCCGTAGAGGTTCAGGATAACCAGACCGTTCGTGCAGGCGACGTCCTGTTCCGGATCGACGATCGGGACTACCGCGCACGCCTTGCGCAAGCCGAGGCCAATGTCGAAGCCGCCCAAGCCCGCCTCGCCAATGTCGATGCGGAGACCCAACTCCAGCACGCCCTGATACGGCAGGCCGAAGCTCAAAGACTTGCGAGCGTGGCCGAGATGAATCTGGCCCGCAAGGCCTCCGATCGCCGCCGTGAGCTGATCCGCACCAACGCCGTCAGCCAGGCGCAGGTCGATGAAAGCGATGCGGCGCTATCGAGAACCGAGGCGGGCGTGTCGGCGGCGTCGGCAACGGTGGAGGCCCAGCGGCAACGCATCGCCGTCCTTGCAAGCCAGCGCGAAGCTGCAGTTGCTGCAGTGGCGCAGGCGCACGCCGCACGCGATCTCGCCCAGATCGATCTCGACCATACCGTGGTGCATGCGCCGGTCGACGGCGTCGTCGGCAACCGTCAGGTCCGCGTCGGCCGGCTTGTCGCGCCGGGCACCTCCTTGCTCGACATCGTTCCGGTCAAGGACGTGTGGGTGGTGGCGAACTTCAAGGAAAGCCAGATCGAACATATCCGGCCTGGACAGCGCGCCCGCATCACAGTGGACGGCTATCCGAACCAGACGATCGAAGGCGTGGTGGACAGCTTTGCGCCCGGCAGCGGGTCTGCGTTCACCCTGCTCCCCACTGACAATGCGACGGGGAACTTCATTCGCGTCGTTCAACGCGTTCCTGTGAAAATTCGCTTCGCCAGAAATCCATTGCCCGGTCGCGTCGTACCCGGCCTGTCCGCGCGTGTCGAGATCGATCGAGGAAGCGGCACATGACCGCGATCGCCGACGCAACGCCAGGCTATGACAGGCGCGCGGCAGGAAGCATTCTTGTCGCAGGCATCGTGCTCGCTACTCTGACGGAGGCGATCGCAAGCACCGTCCTGTCGCTCGGGCGCAACGACATCATTGGCGACACCCATGCTACTCCCGACGAGTTCGCCTGGCTGGACATCGGATACACCGCAACGAAGCTGATCGGGTTCATGGCCGCCTCCTGGCTCATGACGCGCACCAGTCCGCGCCGCCTGATCATCGGTTCGACGCTGGTCATGGGGACGGCCTGCGGCATCGCCGCCATCACATATCGGTTAGACCTGCTGGTCGCACTCCGCATGATACAGGGCTTCTCCGGCGGCACGTTGCTTGTCGCGGGGCAGTCGATCATTTTTCTCGCCTATCCGCGATCCTGCCAGCCGATCCTGCAGGCACTGTTTGCGATGGGATCTGTCGTCGCTCCTGCGACCATCGCCCCGGCGCTCCAGGGATGGTTGATCGACAGCCAGTCGTGGGCATGGATTTTCTTCGGCGTTGTTCCGGTGGCGCTCGCCGCCATCGGACTTCTGTTGATCGCGGAGGGCCCGAGACCCGTTACGACTGCGCGGCCTCCGTTCGACTGGGCTGGCTTCCTACTGATATCAGTCACCTTTCTCTGCCTCACCTATGTTCTCAATCAGGGTAGTCGATGGCGCTGGTTCGAGGAGCCTCGCATCGTGTGGCTGACGGTGATCGGCGCAGCCGCTTTGCTGGCGTTTCTCGGCCAACAGGTAATGGCCAAAAGCCAAGGCCTGCTGGATTTCACCCTGTTCCGGTCGAGCGATTTTTCCTTCGCCTTCATCGTCAGTTTCGTCGCCGGTGCCGCCTTGTTCGGGAGCGCGTTCCTGATCCCGTCATTTGCCGTGTCCGTTCTCGCGTTCACGCCTACCGATGCCGGCCAGCTCCTGCTGCCAAGCGGCGCGCTTTTCGTCGGCGCGCTCCTCATTGCTGCCTTTCTCATGCAGGTCAGAGGCGCTCCCCCTATCGCCACGGTGCCGTTCGGAATCCTGATGATCATGGCCTCTATGTGGATGCTGTCCGGTTCGACCAGCGAAAGTGGCGCTGACGACATGATGGCCGCCATCCTGCTACGCGGCTTTGGACTTGGCTTCCTCTTCCTGTCGATCACCCTTATCGCTTTCAGCGACCTCAACAGCCGCAATCGAGCGTCCGGCATCGGTCTTTTCAACGCGGGGCGCCAGCTCGGTGGCCTCATGGGCGTGGCCGGGCTCCAGACAATGATCGATCACAATGTCGCTGCCAATGCCACGGTGCTCGGCGCCGGTGTCACCGCAGGCCTTCCTGCGGTCAGCGAGCGGCTGACGACGATGAGTGCCATGCTCGCGGCACGAGGGATGGACAGCGTGGCCGCCGGCCGGACTGCGATGGGTCTGTTGGGTCGAGCCCTCACCGGTCAATCCACGGTGATCGCCTTCGACACCGCGTTCGCTGCAGTCGCTCTTCTTTTCGTCATCGCTGCGCCCGTGCTGGTCACCATCAAGATCGCGTTCGCCCTGCACGCGAAGATACGCGTGGCGCAGTTAGCCCGGACCGAGGAGCCATACATGACACATCCCGCGCCGAAACCTTCCCGACAAGACAATGTCGTATCAAGGCCAGACCCTCGCGCCGAGATCGTGCTGGCGTTCAGCGAGGCTCTCGCCAATCCGAGCGGCGCGCCCGCTGACTTCGATAGTATCTTGGATCGAAGCGGATACTCGAAGAAAGAAGTTCTATCGGCATTCGAGAGCGTCGACGATCTCATCGTCGCGATCGCCGAACACAAAGCCTCCCTCATGTCGCAGCCATTGGTGAGGAGAGCGCGCCCCGGCACCGTGGACGATGCACGCGAAACACTCATCGCGTTCGGACGCGTTGCCTGGAAGGAATATTCGACCACCCTGGTCGGGTTCATTCGAATGATGATGACCGAGGGTGCACGCAATCCTGCGCTCAAGAAGCGGGTGCACGAGGCGGGGCAAGCGATTGTCACACTCAAGCTGCGCGAGTTTCTGTCCGCAGCAAATGAGCGGGGGATCCTGTCGGTATCGGACGCTCAGCTATACGCCGAGCAATTGCTGGGACTACTGAGGGAACCGCTCTGCCAGGCGCTGATGCTGAGTCCTGCAATGCGCCAAAAGGGCGCAGCCGCCGACCGCGTCAGAGCCAGGATCGAAAGTTTCATTCGTGGATGCGCGAGAACGAGGAGCATGAAGCGATGAGCGCAGCCAATGATATTGCCCGGTTAAGACGGTCTGGCCCGAGAGAGAAACCTTCAAGACTGAAGGTCATCGGCGACGTCCCGGCGGACCTGGCGAACAGCATCGACGAGAATGGATCCCTGGTGACAGTCGACCCCGCCGACTGGATCGTCTGTTTCGTGCCCGGCCTTCGACGGCAATGGTGGCATCGCTTCGTCCATCACAGACATAAGCATGTCTTATGCCATGCGACCCATAAGCACGGGGACCTGGCTGCTTGTGGAGCCGTGGTGGACGCGAATGATGGTGACCATCCTGCCGCCGGCTGATGCCGTCATATTTCTCCGGTGGGGTGCGACGGGTGATATTCTTCGCGTCCGCGAAGCGGTCCCGGGCAAAGCGAGCCAGCTTCGCGGTTGGTCTAACTGCGCGGTTCTCTCGGCGTTCTTGCTGGGCCGACCGAGTTGGACATGGACGCCGCACGGTCTCTACCGGCAGCTACTCCGCGAAAGATCAACTCGGCGCGAGAGCGTGCAGCAACGTCTCGTCGGCCAGTTCACCAAAGTCGTCAGCCATTACTCATCCAACGCACTGAGTGTCAGCGCCGACCAGCTTTCTTTGCCACTAAGGGAACTGCTCATCATCATTGGACGCAATCTTCTCGAAACGATGATGACACCGTCGTTGCTGGAGGTCTGTTACACAGCCATCCTCGAAGCGGACCGCTACCCCGATGCGACGCGGGCCTACGCGCAACATGGCCCTACGCCGGCCATCGCAGTCCTTACAACAATTCTCTCGAAAGCGAGACAGGACGGCGAAATCGATCTCGCGGATTGCGAAGCCGGCGCCCGCCAGTTTCTCGGAATGCTCCACGGAGACGTTCATCTGGAAGCTGCGCTTCAACTTCGCGAGATGCCAACGCTTTCCGAAATCGATTTGCGCGCCCGGTGAAAGTCTTTCGCGACGGCGCCGAGCCTGACGAGACGTCAATCCTCGCACGAGGAGCCTTAACGGCTTGAGGATTATCGAGATAGACGGGCAATGAACATGCCGCGCGACACTGACGCATCGGTCGCGATGGCGGCATTTGGCTCGTCAGCTTCATGCACTTATGATCTCGGATACTTCGACCTGGAGCAGAAAACCTTGGACCCGCTCGACAACCCGTTCGACGCGAGGTTGTCACCCATGTCTCAGGTACGATCTTGTTACCTATGTGTCCGGGCTGGACATCTGCTGAACTGGCGGAGAGGGAGGGATTCGAACCCCCGATAGGCTTGCACCTATGCCGCATTTCGAGTGCGGTGCATTCAACCACTCTGCCACCTCTCCAGGCGCCAAGGCGGGCCGGATTCGGCCCTGCGGTCGGGCCGTGTTCTAGGCGAGGAAGCCGGGGCAGACAAGGCGCGCGGCGGAGAAATTCGCCAAAAGCGGCCCCGGGCGGCTGTTGGAAAAGAGGTGGGACCGCCAGACGCGACAAAAAACTGGCGGTCCCGTGCCGCTGCTTTGAAATCCTGGCCGGGAAGTGCGGCTTCGCCGGTCAGCCGGAGCGACGAAATGACGGTAGCAAGGCGGTGCGAAACGGCAACGCGAACCCGGTTTTAACCTAACCAGTCAACCTTACTACCCGCGCAAAAGCTACTAATCCCGGCCCTTCTTGGCCTTCTTCTCGTCCTTGCCATTGTCCTTGCGCCGGTTGGTGAAGCGCGCATTGCCGAGGCCGGTGCCGATGGTCAAGACGCCCCAGTGCTCGACATCCTGCATGAAGGGAACTTCGGAAAGGCCCTGCACCACGCCGTCATTGTGCATCACCACGGCGGTGTCGTGATCGCCGATCTGTGGGATCGCTTCCACCAGGCTTTCCGGCAGGTTGAACGTGCTGCTCTCCCAATTGCCGGGCAGGTTCTGCGCGCCCTTCTCGATCGAGCCGTCCTCGTCGATCACGCCGGGACAGGCGATGCCGATGAAGGGCGCAAGCTTCAGGCCTTCGGCCTCTGTGGCCGCGATCAGGTCCTTCAGCATCTTGACCAGCCGCTTGACCGCGCCTTCGCGCGTCGGCTCATCATCGGCGTGCCGCCACAACTCGGACTTCCATACGTCGGCCTTGGAAAGATCGGGCGCTTTTTTCCAGCGCGTCTCGACCACGCCGCAGCGAATATTGGTGCCGCCAATATCGACGCCGAGGATGCTGTCATGGCCCTCGAATATCCACGACGGCGCCAGATGCAGGGTGCCGATCAAGCCGGCGTCATCGGGATGAAAGCGGATCGGCATCACATCGACCTCAAAGCCCTCCGCCTTGAGGATGATGTCGGTGCGGGCGATCGCGAGCTCGCCGACCCGGCTCTGCCTGAAGCCACCGCCCACCACGATGCGCTCGGTATCGGCCCACGCTTTGGTCTTGAGGAACCGCCGCGTCACATAGGCCAGTTCCTGGGCGAATTCCTCGATAGCGCTATGCACCAGCGCGGCGGCGCCGACATCGGCGCCGACCAGCGCCTCGTCGAGATCGCCCTTGGGAATCTCGCCGGCGGACTTCTTGCCCAGGGGATCGTCGCCGTTCTTCCTGAGCGGCTTGCGCAAGCCATCCAGGATTTTGCGGAAAGCCCCCTTGCTGGCGCGGTCGCCAAGAAAGCCCTCGTCGTCCTTCAGCTCGACATTGAAACTGTCGACTTCGACCGACGGCAGGCGGGTGGCCCCATGGTGGGCAATCCCCGTAGTGGTGATGTCTTCTGCCATGGCCCTCGCCCTGCCGGATCTCGCTGGCGACAACGGGCAGGGAACCCATTGGTTTCAAGAGAGGGCGAATGGCGAATAGCGAATGGGACGGCAATTGTGGCCTCCGACTACCTATTCGCTACTCGCTATTCGCCTTTTCGGCCAAAATGGCTCCTTTTCGGCGGGTTTTCCGGCCCTTTTGCCTTGACTCACGGCGTTCTGCGGCTATAAGTCCCCGCATCCGGCGCGGGATTTCTCGCGCCGCTTGTTTTTGCGCGAAATCTTACCGGGTTGCTCCCCGGCCGCGCGAAAATCGTACCCATAACGACTGACCAAAAAGCCGACCCGGACAGCCCTTTCGGGAATACGTCCGAGGCCGGGATCGAACACGAAGGAAAAAAACGATGTTCGCAGTCATCAAAACCGGCGGCCGGCAGTACCGCGTCGTTCCGGATGATGTGCTCGAGATAGGCAAGATCGCCGGCGAAGTCGGCACGATCGTGCAGCTTGGTGAAGTTCTGGTGGTCGGCGGTGACACGCCGGTGCTGGGCGCGCCGACGGTGGCAGGCGCTTCCGTTGCGGCCGAAGTGCTGGACCACAAGCGCGGCCCCAAGGTGATCGCGTTCAAGAAGCGTCGCCGCAAGAATTCGCGCCGCAAGCGCGGCTATCGCGACGAGATCACGGTGCTTCGCGTCACCGAGATCCTGACAGACAACGCCAAGCCTTCGATCGGCCCGCGGCCGAAGAGGGAAAAGGTCGCCGCACCGGCTGCCAAGGACGACTAGGCGCCGAAGGCCGCCAGGAAGTAGCGGCCAAGAAGGCCGCCGCGAACGGCTAGAGCGACCGGAAGTAATGCGCCTCGACGAAAGTTGAAGCGTGAGAAAAAGTGAATGATTCCGTCAAGGAATTGATCTAGAATATTCGAGAGATCGGAGACGGGCCATGGCTCACAAAAAAGCAGGCGGTTCATCGCGAAACGGACGCGATTCAGCGGGCAAGCGCCTTGGCATCAAGGCGTACGGCGGCGAACACGTGATTCCCGGCAACATTATCGCGCGTCAACGCGGCACCACCTGGCATCCCGGCCTTAATGTCGGCATGGGCACCGACCATACTCTCTTTGCCAAAGTCGAAGGTCATGTCGAATTCCGTGCAAAAGCCAATGGCCGCACCTTCGTATCGGTAGTTCCGATGACGGAGGCGGCCGAATAGACGGTGGACAAAATTCGAGTCTGCCGGATCCTGTTGAACCGGCGGAGTCGAAATGGGCTCCAGGGGAGGCGGGAAACCGGCCTCCCCTTTTAATTTGCGCATATTCGCAATCAGGAGCCCGACATGTTGCAGGACATCCCGATCCAGACCCCGACGCTGCGTCAGACGAGTAGCTGCGTCCTCGAGACCGAACGGCTGACACTGCGCCGGCCGACGCTCGCGGACGTAAAAGCGATTGCGCGTCTCGCCAATGATCGCCGCATTGCGGAAAACACTCGCAGGCTGCCGCATCCCTACCTGCAGGACCATGCGGTCGAGTTCGTGCGGGCGAATGCCACCGATAACAGCGAGACGGTGTTTCTGATCGAACACAACTATTCGCCGGTCGGCATGGTCGGCATCGACCGCACCGACCCGGATGCACCGGAACTCGGCTACTGGCTTGGCGTGGCGCATTGGGGCCAGGGCTTCGGCACCGAAGCCGCACGCGCCGTGATCGATTTTTTCTTCGAGGAGTTCGATGCCGAACATCTCATTTCGGGCGCCCGCGTCGCCAACCCGGCGTCGCGAAACATCCTGGAGAAATGCGGCTTCCAGTGGAGCGGCGTCGAGTTGCACCGCTTCGAAGCGCTGGGATGCTCGACCCCGGTCGACCGCTTCCGCCTGACACGCAGCGTGTGGGCATCGCTGAAGAACTGGGGATCGTCGACGCGAAGGGAGCGGTGAATCTTACCCTCCCCTGGAGGGGGAGGTGGCAAAGGCTCACGCCGGCGGATTGACCACCGCTTCTTCGCGCCCGAGCTTCTGTTCTCGCAGGAAGATATAGATGCCCGCGCCGATGATGATGGCAGCGCCGATGAGGGTCGAGATTGACGGCACGTCACCCCACACGACGAAGCCGAAGATCACCGCCCACACGATCATCGAATACTGATACGGCACCACGACGCTGGCCGGCGCAAGTTTCAGCGACCGGTTGATGCACAAGAGTGCAACGACCGAAACCACGCCCGCCGCGGCAAACAGGCCGAGACTGCCGACGCTCGGCGTCACCCAGCCGATCGGCGACATCAGCGCGCCGAGCAGGAACGTGCCGCCGAACTGCGACGTGGTCAGGACGATATCCGGCGTCTCTCGCAGCGAGCGTGTGATCAGCATCAGCAACGCGAACGACAGGCTGCCGCCGAGCGCGATCATCGCCGGCCAGCTTACTGTTTGCGTGGACGGGCGCAGCGCAATCAGGACACCGCAGAATCCAACCAGGATCGCGGTCCAGCGCCGCCAGCCGACCCGCTCGCCGAGCACGATGCCGGAAAGCGCGGTGACGAAAATCGGCGAGGCCAGATAATAGGTGATGACGTCGGCAAGGGGCAGATAGACGGTGGCGAGAAAGAACGCCGCGACTTCGAGCGTCGAGAGCGTCACGCGCAACAGCTGCAGCCACGGCCGCTCGAGGCGCGAGAACTCGGCGCGCTGCTTCCAGATCACCGGCAACAGCACCAGCAGCGCCGCGCAGGCGCGCAGCCACAGCAACTGCCCGACCGAATAGGTCGCGACCATGTATTTCCCAAGCGCATCGCCGAACGAGAACATGAAGATCGACAGCAGCATCAATCCAATGCCGGCCAGGCGTGCGGAGCGCTCGTCATAGGTCGAGATCTTGCCGAACAGGCTCATGACGTTTCCTGCTTGTTGCTCTTCGTCATGGCCAGCGCGTCCGGCCATCCACTTTTGGTGCTAGCCACGTTGTCGAGACGCGGATGCCCGGGGACCTTTAGCGCGAAGACGCGCTTCGCGCTATTGCCCGGGTACAACCAATTGAGACGGATCGATTGCCGCAGCCACATCGCTGCGGTACCGGTATCGCTCCAAAACGGCAGGAAATCCGAGATGAGCGCGTTCGACCCCGTCCAGCATCGCATGGTGAGCGAACAGCGCTGGTTCGAGGATTTTGTGCTCGGCGAACGCTTCGTGATTCCTAGCCGGACCCAGACGTCGGCGGTGTTCGCCGCGTTCCAGACCGCGAGCGGCGACACCCATCCGATCCACTATGATGTCGAATATTGCCGCGCCCGCGGCATGCCGGACCTGCTCGCGCATGGCTTCCAAACCCTGGTCCACACCGCGCCGGGTGCAGGCCTGTTTCCCTATCTCGTCGAGGAATCGCTGGTCGGCTTCCTCGAGCAATCGAGCAAGTTCCTGAAACCGGTCTATGCCGGCGACACGCTCTATCCCGCGCTGGAAGTGACCGAGCTCACGCCCGGCCGCGCCACCGGCGTCGTGACGCTGCGCTCGACCGTGTTCAACCAGCGCAAGGAGCTCGTGCTGGAGGGAATGCAGAAATTTCTGGTTCGCCGGCGACCGGCCTCATAGGAGGCTTCCGGTTCCGAAAAGGCCCGAAAATTAAGGCTTTTCGTCAATGTTGCGAGCCTTGAGGGTTGCCGCGCGGGGGCCTCTGCCCTAACTAGTACAAATCATGAAATTCCTTGACGAGGCAAAGGTCTATATCCGCTCCGGCGACGGCGGCAACGGCTGCGTGGCGTTCCGCCGCGAGAAGTTCATCGAGTTCGGCGGGCCTTCCGGCGGCAATGGCGGTCGCGGCGGCGACGTCATCGTCGAGGTGGTCGATGGGCTGAACACGCTGATCGATTATCGCTACCAGCAGCACTTCAAGGCGCAAAAGGGCACCAATGGCATGGGCAAGGACCGCCATGGCGCCAACGGTAAACCGATCGTTCTCAAGGTGCCGGTCGGCACGCAGATATTCGACGAGGACCGCGAGACGCTGATCCACGACGTTACCGAACTCGGCGAAAAATTCGTGCTCGCCGAAGGCGGCAATGGTGGCTTTGGCAACGCGCATTTCAAATCCTCCACCAATCGCGCGCCGCGCAATGCCAATCCCGGGCAGGAAGGCGAGGAGCGCTGGATCTGGCTGCGGCTGAAGCTGATCGCGGACGCCGGCCTCGTCGGCCTGCCCAATGCCGGCAAGTCGACCTTTCTTTCCGTCGTCAGCGCGGCCAAGCCGAAGATCGCCGACTACCCCTTCACCACGCTGCATCCGCAGCTCGGCGTCGTGAACGCGCAAGGCCGCGAATTCGTGCTCGCCGACATTCCCGGCCTGATCGAAGGCGCGCATGAAGGCGCCGGCCTCGGCGATCGGTTTTTGGGCCATGTCGAGCGCTGCCGCGTGCTGCTGCATTTGATCGATGCCACCTGCGAGCACGCCGGAAAGGCGTACAAGACGGTGCGGACCGAGCTCGAAGCCTATGAAGGGCATCTCGCCGAGAAGATCGAGATCGTCGCGCTCAACAAGATCGATGCGGTCGCGCCGGATGAATTGAAGAAGCAGAAAGACCGGCTGAAGCGCGCGGCGAAGAAGACGCCGCTGTTGCTCTCCGCCGCCACCGGCGAAGGCATGCCGGAAGCGCTGAAGGCGCTGGTCGAAGTTATCGGCGAGGCCCCGGTTTCCCTGAAGGCCAAGGGGGGTCAGGACCCGTGGGCGCCGGTCCCGCCGCCGCAGGGCTGATACAAAGTTAGCCTTCCCGCGGCCGCGCCACTTCCAAATCAGGGGACTGGCGCGTATTGCTTCCGACCATCCGCATCACCCGACCGCATCATGAAACGCCCCGCGCTCAAAAACTTCCGCCGCATCGTCGTCAAGGTCGGCTCCTCGCTGCTGATCGACTCCAATGCTGGCGAAGTCCGTTCGGCATGGCTGTCGGCGCTGGCCGCCGATATCGCCAAGCTGCACGGCGAGGGCCGCGATGTTCTCGTCGTCTCGTCAGGCTCGATCGCGCTCGGACGCAGCCGGTTGAAATTGCCGCGTGGCCCACTGAAGCTGGAAGAAAGCCAGGGCGCTGCCGCCGTCGGGCAGATCGCGCTGGCGCGGATATGGTCGGAAGTACTCGGCGCTCATGGCATCGGCGCCGGGCAGATCCTGGTGACACTGCAGGACACCGAGGAGCGCCGCCGTTATCTGAACGCACGCTCGACCATCGCAAAACTGCTGGAGTGGCGCGCAGTACCCGTGATCAACGAGAACGACACGGTCGCCACCAACGAGATCCGCTACGGCGACAATGACCGTCTTGCCGCGCGCGTTGCCACCATGACGAGCGCCGATCTGCTGATTCTGTTGTCCGATATCGACGGGCTCTATGACGCGCCGCCCGGCGCCAATCCCAACGCAAAGCTGATTCCGATCGTCGAGTCCGTCACCTCGGAGATCGAGGGCATGGCGGGCGCCGCCGAATCCGAACTGTCGCGCGGTGGCATGTTCACCAAAATCGAGGCGGCGAAAATCGCGACGACATCAGGTACGCATATGCTGATCGCGTCAGGCAAGATCGAGCATCCGCTGCGGGCAATATCAGACGGCGGACGCTGCACCTGGTTCCTGACGCCGGCCAATCCCATCACCGCGCGAAAACGCTGGATCGCGGGCTCGCTGGAGCCGAAGGGCACGCTGACCATCGACGCCGGCGCGGTCGCAGCGCTCCGCGCGGGAAAAAGCCTGCTGCCGGCCGGCGTGATCCGGATCGAGGGCCAGTTCGCCCGCGGCGACGCAGTGGTGGTGCGCGGCCCCGACACCCACGAGATAGGCCGCGGCCTCGTCGCCTACGACGCCGAGGATGCGGAGAAGATCAAGGGCCGCTCCTCGCCGGACGTGATGGCAATCCTTGGCATCAGCGGTCGCGCTGAGATGATCCACCGCGACGATCTGGTGGTGGGTCCGGCCGGGGCAATTCCGGCCAAGTAGGCCACTGGCCGAGCTGCCTGTTTCCGATATCGCCAGCCAGCCATGCCGGTCCCGGACCTCGCAACAGCGGGATTTTCGTGCTAGGCCATGGCCTTAACTCAGACCCGAGACCTCCGATGACCGCGCCGCTCAAGGCTATCGACGGTAACGCCGATCTGCCCGCTTTGATGACCGACCTCGCCTCCCATGCGCGCGACGCCGCGCGGATGCTGGCGCTGGCGCCGCCGGAGCAGAAGAACCGGGCGCTGGAGGCGATCGAGCGGGCGATCCGCGCCAACGCGGCAAAGATCCTCGCGGCCAATGCCGAGGACGTCGCGGAAGTCAGCGCCGCAGGCGCGACCTCGGCCTTCATCGACCGCCTGACACTGACGCCGGCGCGCATCGACGCGATGGCCGATGGCGTTGCGACCGTGCGCGGCATCCCCGATCCGGTGGGCGCCGTCACCGAAAGCTGGCAGCGGCCGAACGGCATGACCATCGAGCGGGTGCGCGTGCCGCTCGGCGTGATCGGCGTGATCTTCGAGAGCCGCCCCAATGTCGCCGCCGACGCCGGCGTGCTGTGCCTGAAGTCCGGCAATGCGGTGATCCTGCGCGGCGGCTCCGACAGCTTCCGCTCCTGCCGAGCGATTCACGAAGCCCTGATACAGGGCCTGCGTGAGGCCGGCCTGCCGGAAGCCGCGATCACGCTGGTGCCGACACGCGACCGCGCAGCGGTCGGGCTGATGCTGTCAGGCATGAACGGCGGCATCGACGTCATCGTGCCGCGCGGCGGCAAGAGCTTGGTGGCGCGGGTTGAAGCGGAAGCGCGCGTGCCGGTGTTTGCGCATCTCGAAGGCGTCAACCACGTCTATGTCGACCGCACTGCCAATCTCGATATGGCCAAGTCGATCGTGTTGAACGCCAAGATGCGCCGGACCGGCGTCTGCGGCGCCGCCGAGACGCTGCTGGTCGATCGCGCAGGCGCCGCCGCCAGTCTGAAGCCGCTGATCGAGATGCTGATCGAATCCGGCTGCGAGGTGCGCGGCGACGACGCCGTGCAGAAGGTCGACGCGCGGGTGAAGCCGGCGTCCGACGATGACTGGGATACCGAGTATCTCGATGCCATCATCGCCGCGCGTGTCGTCGACGGCGTTGACGGGGCAATCACGCACATCCGAAACCACGGCTCACGCCACACCGATGCGATCGTGGCCGAGGATGCCAAGGCGGCCGAGAAATTCCTCAGGGAGGTCGATTCGGCGATCGTGCTGCATAATGCTTCCACGCAGTTCGCCGACGGCGGCGAGTTCGGCTTCGGCGCGGAGATCGGGATTGCCACCGGCAAATTCCACGCCCGCGGGCCGGTTGGAGCCGAGCAACTGACCAGCTTCAAATACCGCGTTCGCGGCACCGGGCAGACGCGGCCGTGACCGCCAGCCCGCGCCCGCGGTGACCCGTACGATGAAGTTGCAATCCGCCGCGCAAGCCATTCCCTTCCATACCAATGGCATGCGCGTCGGCCTGCTCGGCGGCTCATTCAATCCGCCGCACGCGGCGCATCGTGCCATCAGCCTGTTTGCGCTGAAGCGCTTGAAGCTCGATCGCGTTTGGTGGCTGCTGACCCCCGGCAATCCGCTCAAGGATACCGGCCGGCTGCACGGCCTTGGCGACCGGGCGAGTGCCGCGCGCGACGTCGCCGACGATCCGCGCATCGATATCAGTTGTCTCGAAGCTGTCATCGGCACCAGGTACACTGTCGATACGATCATTCATTTGCGCCGCCGCGTTTCCGGCGCGCGCTTCGTCTGGATCATGGGCGCCGACAATCTCGCGCAGTTCCATCGCTGGAAGGATTGGCGGCGCATCGCCGCCGAGGTGCCGCTCGCCGTGATCGACCGTCCGCCGCAGAGTTTCCGGGCGCTCGCCGCGCCTTCTGCCCAGGCGCTGGCGCGGTATAGGTTGCCCGAGAATCAGGCTGCCCGGCTAGCGGATCAGCAGGCGCCGGCCTGGGTTTTCCTTACCGGCATGAAACTGAACCTGTCGTCGACCGGCCTGCGGAACTCCGACGGGAGCTGGAAGGCAAAAAGAAGTGACAGTTCGGTCTGAACCGGCGGGTGGGGCCACTGGAATATTGAAACCATTAACCCCACATGCCTAATATGGTCCGCGGACGTCGGGATTCGGCGTTCGCGATACAGTGAAAGGAATGGTCCCTGGCCACATCTGTATTGTCCAAGTCCAAGTCTGCTTTACCCAAGGCAACTAGCAAGACTTCTGGCAAGTCCGCCAAGAACACGGGTAAAACATCGACGCAAGCTGCAGCCTTGAAGGCGCAACCCGACGCCGACAAGACGCTGAATATGATCCTCTCCCGCCTCGACGATATGAAGGCGGAAGAAACGATCACCATCGACCTTCGCGGCAAATCCGCCTTTTCCGACTACATGATCGTCACGTCAGGCCGGGCCAACCGGCATGTCGGCGCGATCGCGGAAAACGTCACGAAAGCCCTGAAGGAAACCGGCATCAAGAACATCCATGTCGAGGGCTTGCCCAATTGCGACTGGGTGCTGATCGATTCCGGCGATGTGGTCGTGCACGTGTTCAGACCCGAGGTGCGCGAATTCTACAATCTTGAAAGGTTGTGGACGCAAAACCCGGCGGCGGCAGCGATCTGAAACCTCGGCCGATGCGAATCGGCTAGGGCGCATGTAGTTTGCCAGCGCGCGCGAAAAGCGCGTGTGCCGGAAAGTGCACGCCAGAAACAGCATTCATGCGCCTCGTCGTGGTTTCAATAGGCCGGCTGAAGCAGGGCCCCGAGCAGGAGCTGGCCGAACGCTACCGCGAGCGCTTCGAGGACATCGGCCGCAAGCTCGGTTTTCGCGGGCTTTCGGTCCATGAAATTCCCGAAAGCCGCGCGCGCGACACTGCGACCCGGATATCGGAGGAGGCCGCCGCGATTTCGGCGGCGATACCGGAAAAATCCATGCTGGTGGCGCTGGACGAGCACGGCAGGAACATCGATAGCGCGACCTTCGCCCGGCAACTCGGCGATTGGCGGGATGAAGGGATCGCCAACACAATTTTCGCCATCGGTGGCGCGGACGGACTTTCGCCCGATTTGCAGCGCAAGGCTAAATTACGCATTGCGTTCGGCTCGGCGACCTGGCCGCATCAAATGGTTCGCGTCATGCTTCTTGAACAGATTTATCGGGCCGCCACCATTCTGGCCGGCCACCCGTACCACCGCGCGTAAGGCACGGTGACGTGAATACAGAGAACACTGAATAGGCCGGATGCACTCAACGCGGAACATTCATTCCTACCCTGGCACCGCCGAGCGCGGCGCGCTGATGTCAGCCGTCTCACTTCCCCTGATCCTGCTGTCCGCAAGCCTTGCCGTGACGTCGCTTTCGCCGGCGGTCGCGCAATCCTCGGCGACCGCGCAGCAAGCGACCGCCGTTTCCCCCGATGCCATCAAGCAGCGCGAGCAGGAACTGGAGGCCACACGCGAGCAGCAGCGCAAGGCGGCCGAGCTGCAACAAAAGCTGAAGGCCGATATCGCGGCGATCGGACAGGACCGCTCCAAGCTCAACCAGCAACTGATCGACATCGCCACCCAGGTTCGCAACGTCGAGACACGCATCGGCGAGACCGAGGGGCGGCTGCGCCCGCTCGATGTCCGCGAGCAGCAGATCCGCGCTTCGCTCGATTCACGGCGCGCCGAAATCGTCGAGGTGCTGGCCGCCTTGCAGCGTGCCGGACGGCGCACCCCGCCCGCACTGCTGGTCAGGCCCGAGGACGCGCTGCAATCGCTGCGCACCGCCATGCTGCTCGGATCGGTCGTCCCCGAACTGCGCGGACGTGCGGAGAAACTCGCTACCGATCTCGGCGAGTTGGTGAACTTGCGCAAGACCATCGCCACCGAGCGCGACGTGCTGGCCCGGGACCGCGACAGGTTGCAGGACGATTCTGTCAGACTGGCTGCGCTGGTGGAAGAACGACAGCGCAAGCAGAGCGCGATCGAAAAGGACATGGAGGCCGAAGGCGCACGCGCCATCAACCTGTCAAGGCAGGTCGACGGTCTGCAAGGCCTGATCGCGAAAATGGAGCAAGATTTGAAGAGCGCCGCCAAGGCGGCCGCAACCGCCAGCCTGCAGGGCACCCCGGCTGCCCCGAGCGGCAAGCCCAATCTGGGAGCATTGAAAGACCCCGCCCGGCTGAGCCCGGCGATCGCCTTTGCCTCCGCCAAGGGGCTGTTCGCCTTGCCGGTCAATGGCCGCAAGATTCGCAATTTTGGCGGTTCCGATGGCGCGGGTGGCGTGGAAAAAGGCATTTCTTTGGCGACACGCGCCGGAGCTCAGGTCACAACACCGTGTGACGGCTGGGTTGTTTATGCCGGACCCTTCCGCAGCTACGGACAACTCTTGATCCTTAATGCCGGGGGCGGGTATCATGTCCTGATCGCCGGGATGGAGCGCATTTCGGTAAACATCGGCCAGTTTGTACTTACGGGAGAGCCGGTCGCGACCATGGGAACGACGTCCCAAGTCGCATCCATTCTCGCGACGACCGCGAGCCAGCCGGTGCTCTATGTCGAGTTCCGCAAGGACGGCACTCCAATTGACTCTGGCCCATGGTGGGCCGCAAGTGAAGGCGAAAAGGTTCGCGGATGATGCGCAAGACTTCTGTAATTCTTCTCAGCGCCGCCACCGGTGCGGCTTTGACGCTCTTCGTCACGCAGCCTCGTTCCGTGCTGATGGGATCGAGTGCGCGTGCTGCGACGTCGGACACCTACCGCCAGCTCAATTTGTTCGGCGACGTGTTCGAGCGCGTGCGCAGCGACTATGTCGAGAAGCCCGACGACTCCAAGCTGGTCGAATCGGCGATCTCGGGCATGCTGACCGGACTCGATCCGCATTCCAGCTACATGGACGCCAAGAGCTTCCGCGACATGCAGGTGCAGACCCGCGGTGAATTCGGCGGGCTCGGCATCGAGGTCACGATGGAAGATGGGCTGATCAAGGTCGTCTCGCCGATCGACGACACGCCGGCGTCGAAGGCCGGCATCATGGCCAACGACATCATCACCAATCTCGACGACGAAGCCGTGCAGGGTCTCACCCTCAACCAGGCGGTCGAGAAGATGCGCGGACCGGTCAACACAAAGATCCGTCTCAAGATCATCCGCAAGGGCCAGGACGTTCCGATCGAAGTGACGCTGGTGCGCGACAACATCCGGGTCCGCTCCGTCCGTGCGCGCGTCGAACAGGACGACATCGCTTATATCCGCGTCACCACCTTCAATGAACAGACCACCGAAGGCCTGAAGCGCGAGATCGGCAACCTCTCGAACCAGATCGGCGACAAGCTGAAGGGCTACATCATCGACCTGCGCAATAATCCCGGCGGCCTGCTGGAGGAAGCGGTCACCGTTTCCGACGCATTCCTGGAGCGCGGCGAGATCGTTTCGACCCGTGGCCGCAACGCTGAGGAAACCCAGCGCCGCGCCGCCCATTCGGGCGACCTGACCAAGGGCAAGCCGATCATCGTGCTGGTCAACGGCGGCTCGGCTTCGGCTTCCGAGATCGTCGCCGGCGCGCTGCAGGACCACAAGCGCGCGACGCTTGTCGGCACGCGCTCATTCGGCAAGGGCTCGGTGCAGACCATCATCCCGCTCGGCAGCGGCAACGGCGCGCTGCGCCTCACCACCGCGCGCTACTTCACGCCGTCGGGCAAGTCGATCCAGGCCAAGGGCATCGTGCCCGATATCGAGGTGCTGCAGGACGTGCCGGACGAATTGAAGGCGCGCACCGACACCAAGGGTGAGGCCTCGCTGCGTGGCCATTTGAAGACCGACGGCGACGAGAAGACCGGCTCGCAATCCTACGTGCCGCCCGACGCCAAGGACGATAAGGCGCTGAAGACCGCCGCCGACCTGCTGCACGGCATCAAGTCGACGGCAAGCAGCGCACCGGCGACCGGCGACAAGGCGGCAGTCGACAAGCCAGCCAAGGCGGCGAACTGATCATAGCCCCGTAATTTCCGGGAAAGGCGGCCTCCGGGCCGCCTTTTTTGTTGCGGTTCTGACCCGTCCGGCGCCCGGCGAGGCGGCTTTTACGCGCGGCGCAGCGCTCGAACCGGACTCCTCGTGGTATCGTCGGCGAGGTTGATTCGGGGAGGTCTATGACGGAAACGGCCGACGAACTGAGCACGCCGCTTGGACAGAAGACGGAGCGCCAGAAGCGGCGGTTTCGGCTGCCGTTCACCGCGGTGCAGGCGCTGGCCATGCTGCTCGGCCTGTTCCTGGTCGCTTTCCTGACGGTCGCTCTGTTTAACGACAATCCGTTGGGTGGCGAGCCCGTCGCCCACGTCGCATTGCGCGGGCCTGCGGGGGACGACAAGCAGCCGGCGGCTTCCAGCCACACCGAACAGGCCGCAAAAAGTCCGATACAGCAGGCCCCGGCCGGCGACAATAAGGGTGATAGTAAGACCGTCACCATCATCGATGGCTCCAGCGGCAAGCGCCAAGACGTCGTGATCGGCAGCGATGCAGCCGACAAGTCCGGCTCAGACTCCGGGCCGGCAACCGCGATGGCCGGCATCGATCAGCGGCTCCTCGAAAACTCACGCTACGGCATGATCCCGGCGGTTGCCGACGGTCTGAAACCCTTCACTGTCTACGCGGCCGACGCCGACCGCAGCAAGGCCGCGAAGATGCCGGTGGTCGCTATCGTCATCGGTGGCCTCGGCGTCGGCGCTGCCAAGACGACCGATGCCATCATGAAACTGCCGCCGGCCGTGACCCTGGCGTTTACCCCTTATGGGGCGGATCCCGCCAAGTTGGCCGAGCGGGCCCGCGCGCAGCGCCACGAGATCCTGCTGCAGGTTCCAATGGAGCCGTTCGATTATCCCGATAACGATCCCGGCCCGCAGACCCTGCTCACGACGCTGACGTCGGAGCAGAACATCGACCGGCTGTACTGGCACCTCAGCCGGTTCCAGGGCTATGCCGGGATTGCCAATTTCATGGGAGCGCGTTTCACGGCCACTGACACCGTGATGCAGCCGATCATCCGGGAGGCAGCCAAGCGCGGCCTCGGCTATCTCGATGACGGCTCCTCGCCGCGGAGCGCCGCGCCGTCGCTGACGGCAGCCCAATCGATGCCCTTCGCCAAGGCGGATTTCACCATCGATGCCGTGCCGACCTCGGCCGAAATCGACCGGACGCTGGTGAAACTGGAGACGCTCGCCAAGGAGCGCGGACTGGCCGTGGGCGTCGCCTCGGCGTTGCCGGTTTCGATCGAGCGGATTGCCGCCTGGATCAAGACTCTTGAGGCCCGCGGCATCATGCTTGTGCCATTGACAACGGCGATGCTGAAATCAAAATCGGGCTAGAGATCAACCTGATGGCAGCAATCCGGGCTCCCTCGGATTGCGCCGCCCCGGCCGGTTTGCGGGTGACTTGCTGCAGCTAATAGGAGTCCTGACGGAAATGGCGCGCTACGAGGACCTGCCCTACCGGACCTGCGTCGGCATGATGCTGATCAATGCAGCCGGGCTGGTTTTCATTGGCCGGCGCGCTGGCGGCATTGAACATGTCGACGAATCCCACGTCTGGCAGATGCCGCAGGGCGGGGTCGATCCCGGCGAGGATACTTGGGAAGCCGCCAAGCGCGAGCTTTACGAGGAAACCAGCGTTCGCTCGGTGGAGAAGCTCGGCGAAGTCCCGGATTGGCTGATCTACGACATTCCACGCACGGTGGCCGGCCGCGCCTGGAAGGGCCGTTATCGCGGGCAACGGCAGAAATGGTATGCGGTGCGTTTCACCGGCAAGGATAATGAGATCAACGTCGCCAGCCCCGGCGGCGGGCACAAGGCCGAATTCGTTAGCTGGCGCTGGGAGCCGATGAAGAACCTCCCTAACCTGATCGTTCCGTTCAAGCGGCCGGTCTACGAGCGCGTGGTCAAGGAATTCGCTAGCCTTGCGGGCGGTTAGTGTGGTTGCTCGAACTCTGTCCATCAGCGCCGCTCAAAGCCCATGACCGAGAATAAACCCTATCGCCCCAACGTGGGGATCGCGTTGTTCAACACCTCTGGTCGGGTGCTGATCGGCCGCCGCTTCCGTGACGACGGGCCGGAAATCATCCTGCCGGGTCTGGAATGGCAGATGCCCCAGGGCGGCATCGACGCCGACGAGAACCCGCGCGATGCCGTCATGCGCGAACTCTGGGAAGAGACTGGGGCGGTCAGCGCCGAATACCTCGGCGAGACCGATTGGATGAATTACGAATTTCCGCCGTATGATGGGCCGGTCGACCATCGCTTGGCGAAATTCCGCGGCCAGCGGCAGAAATGGTTCGCGTTGCGGTTCACCGGCCGCGACGACGAGATCGACCCGCTGACGCAGCGCAACGGCCAGCCGGCCGAATTCGATTCCTGGCGCTGGGAACGGCTCGACCGTGTCGCGGACCTCGTGGTGCCGTTCCGGCGCGATGTGTACCGGATGGTGGTGCAGCAGTTCGCGGAATTCGCCCGCTAGATTCAATCAGAACCCTAGATTTAGGCTGCGTCTGCGAGACGGCGGATGCGAGGCGCTTGACAGTGGCTCGTTGCTGAATATTTTTTGCGCAAAGCGGATTGTCCGCCGAACCCACTCAGAGGAACGATAGAGCGACCGTCAAGGGATGACGAAGATGATCGACGAAAAACTGGCCCGTTTGCGTACGCATCGCGACAATATCGACCGTTATCGCCGGCTTCTTAAAACCAGGCTGACAGAGCTTGAACAGCAGTACATCGAAAATCGGCTCTTCGAAGAACAGTCGGCTCTGGAAAGACTCGCTGCCTCTACATTTCCGCTCACTTCCCAGGCCCTGGAACAGCATTCTCACAGACCGGAGCCGCCGATCTCGTCGGCGGCCTGAGATGTCCATTGCCGCGTGCCGCTCATCGACCGATCCAGCCAAGGCCGGGAATAACCGGCGTGACCCAATGTTTGTCTGACATGAAGGACGTAACCGTAACCAAGCGCCGCCGGAGTTGGGAATGGCGGGTAACAGACGAGAACGGCAGACCGATCATGAGCGGCCGAGAACGCAGCCGGCTGGCCGCCCGCTATCAGGGTTACCGAACCTTGTTCATGCTGCTCGCCATCGGCCAAAGGCCGAATGAAATGCAGGCTCTGCGCGGGCCCCGCATCGGGCAAACGGTTGCGCGCGACCGGCCTCACCCAGTCGTGCGAACGGCGCCTTCGGCATCGGCGGGACCGGGATCGGGATCGGGCGGCTTGACGCCCGACTAAGCATCGACCACCGGCGTGACGGCGCGACCCCAAAAGTTGGCCCGCCGGTCTTGAAACTTTTCGATCGATCTCTAATTCGATTTCTGCCGCCGACAGCGGTGCCGGATGCCAGCCTGGGTCCGGCGAGTTGAGCGGGCGCCGGACGGTGTCCGACGCTCCTTCGTATCCATCTTGCTCTTAGGAGGACTTGGTTATGAGGACCTTTGACTTCTCGCCCCTGTGGCGTTCCACGATCGGCTTCGATCATCTGGCCGACCTGCTCGACAGCAGCTTGCGGCACTCGGCCGACGACAATTACCCGCCCTTTAATGTCGAACGCTGCGGCGAAGACGCCTACCGGATTTCGCTCGCGGTTGCCGGTTTCGGCATGGACGATATTGACGTAACCGCAGAACGCGACACGCTGATCATCGAGGACAAGAAGCCCGACGCCGAGCAACGCGAATACCTCTATCACGGCATCGCGGCCCGGCCGTTCCGGCGGTTGTTCAATCTCGCCGACTATGTGCAGGTCAAGCAGGCCTCGTTCAAGGACGGGCTGTTGATCGTCGATCTCGTTCGCGAAGTGCCTAACGCGATGAAGCCGCGGCGCATCCCGATCGGCAACGCCGGCGCTTCCCACCAGATCGAGCAGAAGGCGGCTTAAGCCGCTTCGGCAATGCGGGCTCGGCGCGCGGATAACCGGCCGCGCGCGAGCCAATGCAACATCAGCAATCTCTGTAAGGAGGACATTATGGCTTTTCGTGATCTGATCCCCTGGTCGAGAAACCAGGAGCTTGTGCCCACGCGCGGCAGCTTCGATCCCTTCTTCACCCTGCACCGGGAGATGAATCGGCTGTTCGATGAGGTTTTCCGCGGTTTTGCGACGCCTGCCCGTTTCGGCACTCCGCTGATGGAAGGTCGCTTCGGATGGCCAAGCATCGAGCTCAACGAAACCGACAAGGAGCTGAAGATATCGGCTGAGCTGCCCGGACTGACGGAAAAGGACGTCCAGGTCGAGATCGCCAATGGCGTTCTGACGCTGCGCGGCGAGAAGAAATCCGAGCGGACCGACAATGGCGGCAAATACTTCACCGAGCGCTATTATGGCGCGTTCGAACGGCAGATCCCGCTCGACGGCGTCGTAGAAGACAAGGCCGAGGCCAAATTCCATGACGGTATCTTGACCATCACGCTGCCGAAATCTGAACAGGCCCGTTCGGCCGTCAAGCGTATCCCCATCGTCAATCACTAACGAGAGTGGCGGCGGCGCAGTACGCCGTCGCCACTACCACCAACGTCTCGATCGAAAGGAGAGCAAGGAGACGCGTCGATGAGCAAGGCCGATCTGAGCACCACTGAATTTGCGTTATTTCATCCCGCCGCACATTACGGCTCCCCAAATGAAGTATTGAACGACCAGCAGCTTTCCGACGCCGAGAAGCGGGTGATTTTGTCGTCGTGGGCATCCGACATGTTCGCGGTCGAATCCTGCCCGAGCCTGCGCGAGATTCCGGGCATGGATCACACCATCCGCCTCGCCGACATCCTCGCCGCTCTGCGCCAGCTTGACGGCGACGAAGAACTCCGGCCGCGTGCCGAAATCAGCACGCGATGCCGGCCGCGTTGGAAAACCGTATTGCAGGGGCTCTCATCATGCTGACACCAACCATTTTGGCCATTGCATGGGTCAACCACGCAGCCGCCTTGTGGGCACCGGCATGGCTAGCCTTGCAGCACGGCGCGGCACCGCAAGCCGGCTCCTGATCCGAACTCTTCTTAATCCGCGGACGAGAACCCACGTGAACCGACTTTTCGCGATTGTGCTGGCGGGCCTGCTCGGCGCCGCGACTATTGCAGCTCCGGCCTCGGGACAAATTCCGAACCTGCGAACCGGCGGCACGGTGCCGACGTTGGCGCCGCTGGTTCGCGAGGTCACCCCGGCTGTGGTCAACATCGCCGTCCACGGCAAGGTTCGTCAGGACAACCCGCTCTATCGCGATCCGCTGTTCCGCGAGTTTTTCGACGTCCCAAAGCAGCTCGAGAAGGAAATCAACGCCACCGGCTCTGGCGTCATCGTCGACGCGCAGAAAGGCTATGTCCTGACCAACAACCATGTTGTCGACCAGGTCGCCACAGTTCAGATCAAGACCAAGGACGGCCGACAACTCTCGGCCAAGGTGGTCGGGCGCGATCCCGGCACGGACATTGCGGTGTTGCGGATTCAATCTCCGTCCGCATTGAAGGCGATCGCATTCGGCGACAGCGACGCGCTCGAAGTCGGCGACTTCGTCCTCGCCATCGGCAATCCGTTTGGCCTCGGCCAGACGGTGACCTCGGGCCTTGTCAGTGCACTCGGCCGGACCGGGCTCGGTAAACAGGGCTATGAGGATTTCATCCAGACCGACGCTGCGATCAACCCGGGTAATTCGGGTGGCGCGCTGGTCAATCTGAAGGGCGAGCTCGTCGGCATCAATTCAGCGATCATTTCGCCGGCCGGCGGCAATGTTGGCATCGGCTTTGCGATCCCCGTCAATATGGCGCGGCGCGTGATGGAACAGATTGTCGAGAACGGCCGCGTGGAGCGTGGCCGGATCGGCATCTCCCTGCGCGAACTAAATCCCGCGGCCGACGGCGGACGCAGCGCGGGAGCGCGGATTGCCGAAGTCAGCCCGGGCTCGCCGGCCGAATTGGCAGGCCTGCGTAAGGGCGACATCGTGCTAAAGGCGGACGACCGCCCCATTCACTCTGCCGCGCAGTTGAGAAACCGGATCGGACTCGCGCGGATAGGCGAACAGGTGCGATTGACCGTTGAGCGTTCCGGCGCGCCGCAAACCGTTACCGTTGCGGTTGGACCGGCCACCGAAGCAAGCAGCAGCCACAGCGGCGGCTCGGTTCAGCGACGTTAGCTGGAGCGATGCCGAGCCGTGCCCGGGCACCAGCGTTAGGAGAGAAATACTGCCGCAAAGCGCCCGTCACGGTGTGACGAGCGCTGGCGTTATCAGGACCCTCACTACGCCCCGGAGCGGTGCCCCGGGGCTTAGTGCATAGCGGTGGCGTTGAGCTCGATCTGGATGCTCTTGAAGTGGTCCAGCCGCTCGATGGCGTGATCGAGCTCGGTGCCTTCCTTCTCGGCGAGCTTGGCTTCCATCTCGGCGATGGTCTCGGCGAACTGCGCGCGATCGACTTCGGCCATCGAGGTAGCGACGTCGGCCAGCACGGTCAGTCCGTTTTCCGACATTTCGGCAAGACCGCCGAGCACGATGATCTTCTGGTGCGCGCCGTCCGCGGTGATCGTCAAAATGCCCGGACGAACCGCTGCCACGACCGGCGCATGTCCGGCGAGTACGCCGAAATCGCCTTCCACGCCGGGAACGTCAACCTGATCGACTTCGCCGGAGAAGGCGAGCTTTTCGGGCGAGACGAGATCGAAATGAAAGGTAGCCATGGAGAACCTGCGAGTAGCGAGTAGCGAATAGCGAGTGGCGAAGAACGGGAGCAGCGCTATTCGCTACTCCCTATTCGCCGTTCGCTCCTTAGGCCGCCTCGGCAGCCAGCCTCTTGCCCTTCTCGACGGCTTCCTCGATGGTGCCGACCATGTAGAATGCCGCTTCCGGCAGATGGTCGTACTTGCCTTCGCAGAGGCCGCGGAAGCCCTTGATGGTGTCGGCGAGATCGACGAACTTACCCGGCGAGCCGGTGAAGACTTCGGCGACGTGGAACGGCTGCGACAGAAAGCGCTCGATCTTGCGGGCACGGGCCACCGCAATCTTGTCCTCTTCCGACAGTTCGTCCATGCCGAGAATGGCAATGATGTCCTGCAGCGACTTGTACTTCTGCAGCACCTGCTGAACCATGCGCGCGGTTTGATAGTGCTCCTCTCCGACAACGAGTGGGGAGAGCATGCGCGAGGTGGAGTCGAGCGGGTCCACCGCCGGGTAGATGCCCTTTTCCGAGATCGCGCGGCTCAGCACCGTGGTCGCGTCCAGATGGGCGAACGAGGTGGCGGGCGCCGGGTCCGTCAAGTCGTCGGCCGGCACGTAGATCGCCTGCACCGAGGTGATCGACCCCTTGTGCGTGGTCGTGATGCGCTCCTGCAGCGCACCCATGTCGGTAGCGAGCGTCGGCTGATAGCCCACCGCCGAAGGGATGCGGCCGAGCAGCGCCGACACTTCGGAGCCTGCCTGCGTGAAGCGGAAGATGTTGTCGACGAAGAACAGCACGTCCTGGCCCTGGTCGCGGAAGTGCTCAGCAACCGTCAGACCTGTGAGGCCGACGCGGGCGCGGGCGCCAGGCGGTTCGTTCATCTGGCCGAACACCAGCGCGCATTTTGACTTCACGCTCGGATCGGGATTGCGCGGATCGGCGTTGACCTTGGACTCAATAAACTCGTGATAGAGGTCGTTGCCTTCGCGGGTACGCTCGCCGACGCCGGCGAACACCGAATAACCGCCGTGGGCCTTGGCGACGTTGTTGATCAGCTCCTGAATCAGCACGGTCTTGCCGACGCCGGCGCCGCCGAACAGGCCGATCTTGCCGCCCTTGGCGTAGGGAGCGAGCAGGTCGACGACCTTGATGCCGGTCACAAGAATTTCGGCCTCAGTGGATTGGTCAGTGTAGGTCGGCGCTTCCTGATGGATGGCGCGCTTGCCTTCGGACTTGATTGGACCGGCTTCGTCGATCGGTTCGCCGATGACGTTCATGATGCGTCCGAGCGTGCCATCACCGACCGGAATTGCGATGGGCTCGCCGGTGTCGGTTACTTCCTGACCGCGCACCAGACCTTCGGTAGCGTCCATCGCAATCGTGCGCACGGTGGACTCGCCGAGGTGCTGCGCGACTTCCAGCACCAGGCGGTTGCCGCCGTTCTTGGTCTCCAGCGAATTGAGAATGGCCGGCAGATGACCTTCGAACTGCACGTCGACAACGGCGCCCATGACTTGGGTGACGCGACCGATCTGGTTAGCTGCTGTGGCCATGAATTGCTCTCCTTCGAAATTCTATACTTGGACGACCGTCGGTTGATTCGTGCGCTAGACCGCCGCCTCGGCGCCGGAGATGATCTCGATCAACTCCTTGGTGATCTGGGCTTGACGGGTTCGGTTGTAGACCAGGGTTTGCTTGCGGATCATTTCGCCGGCGTTGCGGGTGGCGTTATCCATCGCGCTCATCTGCGCGCCGTAGAAAGAGGCGTTGTTTTCCAGCAGCGCGCGGAAGACCTGCACCGCAAGATTGCGCGGCAACAGCCGAGCTAGAATCTCGTCTTCTTCCGGCTCATATTCGTAAGCGGTCGACGGACCGGCATTGGCGGCCCGCTCTTCGACCACCAACGGAATGACCTGCTGGGCGGTCGGAATCTGCGCGATGACGGACTTGAAACGCGAATAGAACAGCGTGCAGACGTCGAACTCGCCGGCTTCGAACCGTGCCAGGATCTTCTTGGCAATATCTTCGGCGTTGACGAAGCCGAGCTGGCGAACTCCGCGCAGATCGACGTGCTCGACGATCTGCTTATCGAAGGTGCGGCGGAGTTGGTCGTAGCCCTTGCGGCCGACGCAGAATATCTTGACGTCCTTGCCTTGGCCCATCAGCGACAGCGCGCGCTCACGGACCAGACGCACGATTGCCGAATTGAACGCACCACACAGGCCGCGTTCGCCGGTGCAGACGAGCAGCAGATGCACCTGATCCCTGCCGGTGCCGGCCAACAGCGCCGGAGCGCCGGGCGAGCCGGCGGCAGAAGCGGCGATGTTGGAAATCACCGCATCCATCTTTTCGGCGTAGGGCCGGGCCGCTTCGGCGGCGCTCTGCGCGCGCCGCAGCTTCGACGCCGCGACCATCTGCATCGCCTTGGTGATCTTCTGCGTCGCCTTGGTCGAGGCGATGCGGACCCGCATGTCTTTAAGTGAAGCCATTCTCAGTTCACCCCGGCGATCAGACCTCGAGGATCCGACCGCAAGCCACTCTTTCGTCGGACCCGGCTAGGAGCCGGGCCTCAACGGCAAAATCGTCAAGAAAATGTCTTGGCGTAACCTTCGACCACGGTCTTCAGCTTGCCGGCGAGATCGTCAGAGAGATCCCGGCTGTCGCGGATGCCGTTGAGAATGTCGACGTTTTTGCCGCGAAGCAGCGACAAGAGACCGTCCTCGAAGGCGCGCACCTTGTTGAGCGGAAGCGGGTCGAGATAGCCGTTGGTGCCGGCCCAGATCACGCAGACCTGCTCTTCCATCTTCAGCGGTGAGAACTGCGGCTGCTTCAGCAGTTCGGTCAGGCGCGAACCGCGGTTCAGGAGGCGCTGGGTCGAAGCGTCGAGGTCGGAGCCGAACTGCGCGAAGGCCGCCATTTCACGGTACTGCGCCAGCTCACCCTTGATCTTGCCGGCGACCTTCTTCATCGCCTTGGTCTGCGCCGAGGAGCCCACGCGCGACACCGACAGACCGACGTTCACCGCGGGACGGATGCCCTGGAAGAACAGGTCGGTTTCCAGGAAGATCTGACCGTCGGTAATCGAAATCACGTTTGTCGGAATGTAGGCCGACACGTCGTTGGCCTGGGTTTCGATGACCGGCAGCGCCGTCAGCGAGCCGGAGCCCTGGTCCTTGTTGAGCTTCGCCGCGCGCTCGAGCAGGCGGGAGTGCAGGTAGAACACGTCGCCCGGATAGGCTTCGCGGCCCGGCGGGCGGCGCAGCAGCAGCGACATCTGGCGGTAGGCGACGGCCTGCTTGGACAAGTCGTCATAGATGATGACGGCGTGCATGCCGTTGTCGCGGAAGTACTCGCCCATCGTGCAGCCGGTGAACGGTGCGATGTACTGCATCGGCGCCGGGTCGGACGCGGTGGCGGCGACGATGATCGAATATTCCAGCGCGCCCTGCTCTTCCAGCACCTTGACGAACTGGGCAACGGTCGAGCGCTTCTGGCCGATCGCGACGTAGACGCAATACAGCTTGATGTTCTCGTCCGGCTGCGCGTTGAGCGGCTTCTGGTTCAGGATGGTGTCGAGCGCGATCGCGGTCTTGCCGGTCTGACGGTCACCGATGATCAGTTCGCGCTGGCCGCGGCCGACCGGGATCAGCGCATCGATCGCCTTGAGGCCGGTCGCCATCGGCTCGCTCACCGACTTGCGCGGAATGATGCCGGGCGCCTTGACGTCGACGCGCTTGCGTTCGGTGGCCTGGATCGGGCCCTTGCCGTCGATCGGGTTGCCGAGCGCGTCGACGACGCGACCGAGCAGACCCTTGCCGACCGGCGTGTCGACGATGGCGCGGGTGCGCTTGACGGTCTGGCCTTCCTTGATCTCGCGGTCGGCGCCGAAGATCACGATACCGACGTTGTCGGTTTCGAGGTTCAGCGCCATGCCGCGGGTGCCGTTCTCGAACTCGACCATTTCACCGGCCTGGACGTTGTCCAGACCGTAGACGCGGGCGATACCGTCACCGACGGACAGCACCTGCCCGACTTCGGTGACCTCAGCCTCCTGGCCGAAATTCTTGATCTGGTCCTTGAGGATCGCGGAAATTTCCGCGGCGCGGATGTCCATCAGCCTGCCTCTTTCATCGCGTGCTTCATCGAATTGAGTTTGGTGCGAAGTGAGCTATCCACCATGCGGCTGCCGAGCTTGACCACAAGGCCGCCAATGATGGAGGGATCGACTTTCACGTTGAGCGCGACGTCCTTGCCCGTCACCGATTTCAGTGCGGTCTTCAGCGCGTCGAGATTCTTGTCACTGAGCTGTTCGGCGACGGTGACGTCAGCGGTCGCCTCGCCCTTGAACTTCGCCACCAGCGCGCGAAAGGCGCGGATCACATCGGCCACTGCAAACAGCCGGCGGTTGGCGGTCAACACTTTAAGGAATTTGGCGGAAGTGCCGGTAATTCCGACCTTGTCGAGCAGGGCAGTGAGCGCCTTGGCCTGCGCATCTGCCGAGAAGACAGGGCTGCGGACGAGGCGCTTGAGATCGGCGCTTTCGTTTAGCATGGCCTCGAATTTATCGAGATCGGCCCTTACCGCGTCGACGGATTTCTCCTCGCGCGCCAACTCGAACAAGGCCGTAGCATAACGGCCGGACACTCCCGAAACGGACGGATCTTCAGCAGCCACAGAGTCGCTCTTTTCAGATGTCAAACTCGCAAGGGAAAAACCGTCGCCACGGGTAGCGGCGCCTAGCGATCCAAGCCCTTGGAATTCAAGCGGGACTTCGATTTTCGACCGGCACGAGAGGTGCCGGGATCGTTAAAATCGCGGCTTTGCTAACATAGCAAGCGCGCAGGTGCAACATGACGGCGCATGCGGGCGATGCCTTGTTGCATGTCAATTTTCAGGCCCGGTCGAATGCAGCTTGATGGAATCAGTCGCCGGAATTTTGACCGGCGGCTGCAGGCGATCTGGAGCGGTCCCGACCAGCCGATTTGTTCCACCTATATTTGCATGGCCGCTATGACCGCTAGCGTTCGGAACCAAACGGGCGGCCCGCCTCCATTTGATCATTACTTGCGCAGATCTTCACTCGATGTGTGATGACTGTATTGTTAAGTAATAATAAGTATTGAGTTGATTAAAAATCTATTAACGTGCAAGATTACGGAATATCGCTCGACGGTAACAAGATATGTCAACGCGATACATTCCCGATTTACTGCCCAATTCATGCCTCATTGCCTCATCAAACGGCCCTCTGAAGTTGGGACGGGGGTTCCATTTGTCACGTATGTGGCAAATACTATCTGAGGGACTAGTTTAATGTTGCATACCAGTAACGTGCTGCCGGGAACTCTAACCCGGTCGCGTAGGGCGCTCGCCTTGATCGCCGCAACTCTCCTGGTCGGTGGCGCCGTCACCGAAGCTTCTGCAAAATCCAGGCATCATCGCCATCACCACCACCATCACGCCAGCAAGGCCAAGACGGCTGGCGGCAACTGGCTGGACGCCAATGCCTCGATCGGCTCCCAGAGCACAGGGCGCGGCGGCTTCTCGGGTAAGGCCTCGTTTTACGGCAATGAATCCGGCAGCAAGACCGCCTCTGGACAGCGCTTCAATCAGAATGCCATGACCGCAGCCCACCGCTCGCTGCCGTTCGGCACCAAGCTCCGCGTCACCCATCGTGGCCAGAGCGTGATCGTCACGATCAACGACCGTGGTCCCTTCATCAAGGGACGCGTGCTCGACCTGTCCAAGGGTGCTGCCCGGGCCATCGGCCTGACCGGCGCCGGCGTCGGCCACGTCACCGCCGAGGTCGTCTCTTAAGGCGCGCGATCGCGCGCCGTTTTCCGGTCCATCAGATCGCGTAAGCGTTGCGTTGCGTAAGCGTCGCGGAACTTTCCGCGGCAACAAATGCCTGCCGTCACAAATGACGGCAGGTTTTTGTTTACCCTCCAGGGGAGGGTGAAGCGCCAGCTCATAGAAAGCTCTGCGGATCGACGTCGACTTCGAGTTTGAGATTGCCCTTGGTCTTCGGACCGCCGGCGAGCCACTCGCGCAAATATTCCGAGAGGTCGACGTTGCGCAGCGACTTCACCAGGATCCGGAACCGATAGCGGCCCTTGATCACCGCAAGCGGCGCTTCGGCCGGTCCCAGCACCTGGATGCGCTCGTCGATTGGCGCCACAGCGGCGAGGCGGCGCGCAAAGCCTTCCGCAGTCGGCCGGTCGCCTGCAGAAATGATCAGGCTGGCGAGCCGACCGAACGGCGGATAGCCGGTGCGCTCGCGGGAATCGATTTCGCTGGCGTAAAACGCCTCACGGTCATTGGCGACCAAGGCCTTCATCACGGGATGTTCAGGCTGATGGGTCTGTAAGTACCCGACGCCGCGGCCCTGGTCGCGCCCCGCACGCCCGATCACCTGATTGAGCAGTTGGAACGTGCGCTCGGCAGCGCGCGGATCACCATTGCCGAGCCCCAGATCCGCATCGACCACGCCGACCAGATTGAGTCGCGGGAAATTATGGCCCTTCGCGACCAGTTGCGTGCCGATGATGATATCGACGCGCCCTTCGGCGATTTCGTTCAGCTCGCTGCGCATGGTCTCGATCGAGGTGATCAGATCGCTCGACAGCACCATAGTGCGCGCTTCCGGAAACAGCGCAGCCGCCTCCTCCTGCAAGCGCTCGACACCGGGGCCGACCGCAACCAGCGATTCCTCAGCCTGGCAATGCGGGCAGATATTCGGGCGCGGCATCGAGAAACCGCAATGGTGGCAGACCAGCCGCTGGCGAAACCGATGGTCCACCAGCCAGGCGTCGCAGATGGTGCAGGCAAAGCGATGGCCGCAGGCGCGGCATAGCGTCAGCGGCGCGTAGCCGCGGCGGTTCAGAAACAACAGCGCCTGTTCGCGTTTCTCGATCGCGAACCGGATTTGCTCGGCGAGCGGCGGCGAGATAAAGCGGCCGCGCGGCGGCGGGGCGCGTCGCAAATCGATCGCTTCGATATGCGGCATGTGTTGGCCGCCGAAGCGGGACGGCAGCGCGACGCGCTGATAGCGCCCCTTGCGCGCGTTGACTTCGGTTTCGAGCGACGGCGTCGCGGACGCCAGCACGATCGGGATTCTGGCGATATGCGCGCGCACAACTGCCATGTCGCGGGCATGGTAATGCGCGCCATCGTCCTGCTTGTAGGCCTGGTCGTGCTCCTCATCGACAATGATGAGACCCAGATCCGCATAGGGGAGAAACAGCGCCGAGCGCGCGCCGACCACGACCGGCGCTTCACCCGCCGATATCGCCGCCCAATTGCGCTGCCGTGTGCGCGGCGTCAGTTCGGAGTGCCATTCCAGTGGACGCACGCCGAAACGCTGGGCGAAGCGGTCGAGGAATTGCCCAGTCAGCGCGATCTCAGGCATCAGGATCAGCGTCTGCTTGCCGCGCCGGACGACTTCCGCAATCGCCTCGAAATAGACTTCCGTCTTGCCCGATCCGGTGACGCCGTCGAGCAGCGCGACGTGGAACGTGCCGTTGGCGGCAAGCGCGCGCATCATGTCGACCGCCCCGCGCTGCTGGTGGGAAAATTCCGGCTGCGCAAAGGACGGATCGGGCGCCGGCGGCGCCAATGGCGGCGGCATCGCCTCGACGGCGAGGGTCCCCTCGTCGACGAGGCCGTCGACCACGCCTGAGCTGACGCCTGCCTCCCGCGCCGCATCCGACTTGCCGTGCAGCAGGCCGTCCGACAGCACCTCGATCAGCCGCCGCCGCGCCGGCGTCAGGCGCTGCGGCGCTGGGCCCACCAGCCGCACGCCGAGGCGCATCCGTTCGGGCCCGAGGTTTTCGCCCATCCGCAAGGCCATGCGCAGCACCATGCCGCGCGCGGACAGCGTGTAATTGGCGACCCAATCGACGAGGCTGCGCAACTCCTCTTTGAGCGGCGGCACGTCGAGCTTTTCGCCGACGTCCTTCAGGCGGTTGTGCAGACGCGGATCGGGATTGGCGTTCTCCGCCCACACCACCGCCACCACCTCGCGCGGCCCGAGCGGCACGCAGACGACATCGCCCGCCTTCAGCTCCATGCCGCGCGGCACGCGGTAGGAATAGTTTTGATTGAGTGCGACCGGCACCAGCACGTCGACGACGCGGGTCGACGAGGCCGATGAGCTGGTTTGGCGGGTGGCGTGGTCCATCAGGGGGAATCAGGCTTGAGGTATCCGGAGGGAAGCTAGCGCCGCTCCGAGCGGTTAGCGAACGGTAAACGAAAGAGGTGCGATATAATGCGCTGAATCACCGTCTCCAAGACGAGCTCTCAAGACAAGCTCTCGAAAGCAAGGATGATGGCCAAGGAAGTTCCGGCACTGCAAGCGGTCGAGCTCGAATGCGCCGACGAGGGCCTCGCGCGGGAGATGACACGCTGGCTGACGCATCTGCGCGCCGAACGGCGGCTGTCGCCAAAGACGCTCGAAGCCTACGCCCGCGACCTCCGCCAATGCCTCATTTTCCTCGCTGAACATTGGGGCGGCAGAGTCACGCTGAAACGATTTGCGGCGCTGGAAGCCACCGACGTCAGGGCCTTCATGGCGATGCGCCGTGCCGACGACATCGCCGGGCGCTCGCTGATGCGGGCGCTGGCGGGGTTGCGTTCGTTCGGCCGCTACCTCGAACGGGAGGGCAAAGGCAAGGTCGGAGCTCTGTCCGCGATCCGCGCGCCCAAAATTGCAAAAAGCCTGCCGAAGCCGATCCAGATGGCCGCCGCCAGGCGCTTTGCCGATGCCGACGAGCGCGCCGGCGAGGAACGTGATCCCTGGATTCTCGCGCGCGACGCCGCGGTAATGGCGCTGCTCTATGGATCAGGCTTGCGTATCTCCGAAGCGCTGGGACTGAAACGCCAGGACGTGCCCAAACCGGGCGAAGGCGACGTTATTATCGTCACCGGCAAGGGCAACAAGACCCGCATGGTGCCGGTGCTGCAAAACGTGCTGGCGCTGATCGCCGATTACGTTGCGATGTGCCCGCATTCATTGCCGCCGGCCGGCCCGATCTTCGTCGGCGCGCGCGGCGGACCGCTTTCTCCACGGATCATCCAGCTCACCATGGAGCGACTGCGCGGCGCGCTGGGGCTACCCGACAGCGCCACCCCGCACGCGCTGCGGCATTCCTTCGCAACCCACCTGCTCAGCCGCGGCGGCGATCTGCGCGCGATCCAGGAGCTGCTCGGCCACGCCTCGCTCTCGACCACTCAGATCTACACCGGGATCGACAGCGAGCGGCTCTTGGAAGTGTACAAGAGCGCGCATCCGCGCGGATAATGTTTCAAATCAGTTGGACCGATACTCGACCTTGTAAATATAGTTCGAGCCTCTACCGATTTCGGCCCGCACATAGGGCAGAAGCCTCAGACGTTCGTAGACGGGTGTTGTCGCTTTCACCGTGCGACCTGCAATATCCACGACGTGCTCCAGTCCGCGATAGCGTGCTTGGTTTCTCGGATTCTGTGCACGGCCTTCGAGCACAATGCGCTCCTGGAACAGGTCCTGATACACGGTTGTCATGAAGAACCAGACTATTACCGCGCCAAAAAGCAGAATGCCAATCCCCTTCAGATTATTCTTAACGTCGATCGGCTTTTTGAATTGCAGACTGTTGCAGCCCCAACCAAACGCATAAAGCCCGAAGAGTCCGCCTAGGAGATAGAAGTTGAGGATCGCAATGATCGAACTTTGCGGATAAAGAACCCACAGGCCAAAATAGCTGAAACCCGCAACAAGAGCAGCGGTCAAAAACCACCGGCTCAGTATGCGGTCCCTGGTCCTAGTCAGCAGAAAGCCAAACAGCGCAACGAGCGGCCAAAAGCAGGCAGCAATGAATTCCGCGAATGTCATGCCGAAACCGTAAGAGAGCTGACAAAAAAATCCCTTAATGCATCAGTTCAAATAACTGCTACCGCTTGCGTTGAACTGGACGTTCGGTCAATCGTGGGCTTGGATCTTATCGGAGAGGGGAATAAATGGGCGCACATGAAAGCATGGAGCATGCGGAGCACGCCGAGCACGCTTCGGGGTCGAACAAGAAGATCGCGCTGCTGATCGCGGTGATCGCCCTGTTTCTGGCGCTGTCGGAAACGCTCGGCAAGGGCGCACAGACCGAAGCCATCAGCAAGAATGTCGAGGCTTCGAATCTCTGGGCATTCTTCCAGGCCAAGAGCATCCGCCGCACCGTGGTGCAGGCCACCGCCGAACACGCCAAGCTCAGCCTCGGCACCGTCGGCGACGATGGCGCAAAGGCGGCGCTGCAGAAGCAGATCGACGACTGGAACAAGACTGCGCAGCGCTATCGCTCGGAGCCGGAGACCGGCGAAGGTTCGGAAGAGTTGGCAAAACGCGCCAAGCACGCCGAGCACGAGCGCGACGAGGCAACCGCAAAATATCACCACTACGAAATCGCTTCAGCCGCCTTCCAGATCGGCATCGTACTGGCGTCGGCCACCATCATCACCGGCATGATCGTGCTGGCCTGGGTCTCCGGCATATTGGCGATCGCCGGCATCGGCATCACCGCGCTCGGCCTCTACGCGCCACATCTTTTGCATTTGCATTGAGCGGCGGGGGTTCGTCATCACCCGCGAAGGCGAAGGCGGGTGATCCAGTACGCCGCGGCCTTTCGGCTCAAGCTTCTCTGGATTGCCCGGTCAAGCCGGGCAACGACAGTGAGAGGCTACCGCGCTTCGTGCACGCTCTTGCGGAAACGCGCGATCGTGCGCAGCATGCGCGATGACCAGCTAACACCGTCGCCGCGCAAAATCTTCCGGATGCGCTGCTTGATCGGATAGACGAGCGCCGCCGCCTTGGCGCGCATCGCCATGACGAACTCATAGAGGTTCTTGAACCACGCCATTTGCAGCAGCTTTGGCCGCGTCACGTCGAGGATGAACGCGGTGACGCCGACGCCGAGGAATTTGCCTGATACGATGACGATGGCGGCGCTCACCCAGTATTCGTTCGCCAGCAGCCACAAGCCGACCAGCTTGAGCGGAAACAGCGGAATCACCGGCACGGCAAATACGATCAGCGTCATCGCCGGCGACAGCGCATCGACCCGATCGGACAGCCATCGCTTGAAGGCGCGAAGCGGAATCAGCGCAACGATGCGCTCGACGATCGGCTCGAGATGATCCCACAGCCAGGCTTCGATCAGGAAGATGACCGCAAGCAGGACCCAGAACGGCTGAAGCAGGCGGCGCATCATCGATCGTGACCTCTAAAGCGGAATGAGGTCCTTGATTGGTCGCTCCGCTCGATCTCTTTGTTCAAGCATGGTCTTTTCGAGAATAGCCGCTTCTTGAATTCGGCATGTACCGGGTCCGGTCACATATGGATGGCGCGTTTGCCGACCGCAAGCGCGGCTTCCTTGATTGCTTCCGAGCGGGTCGGATGCGCATGACAAGTCCGCGCCAGATCCTCGGCAGAACCGCCAAATTCCATGAGGACCGCGGCTTCATGAATCATTTCGCCGGCCTCCCGGCCGACAATGTGCACGCCGAGGACGCGATCGGTCTTCGCATCCGCGAGAATCTTCACAAAACCGTCAGTGGTCTGGTTGACCTTGGAGCGGCCGTTGGCGGTGAACGGGAATTTGCCTGAGGTGTAGGCGACGCCGGCCTGCTTCAGTTCTTCCTCGGTCTTGCCGACCGATGACACTTCCGGCGTGGTATACACGACGCCCGGGATAACATCGTAGTTCACGTGGCCCGCTTGCCCTGCGATGATTTCGGCGCAGGCGACGCCTTCGTCCTCGGCCTTGTGCGCGAGCATCGGTCCCGCCACGACGTCGCCGATCGCATAAACGCCCTTCACGCTGGTCGAAAAATGCCCGTCGATCTGCACGCGGCCGCGATTGTCGAGTGCAATGCCGGCTTCCTTGCAGCCGAGCCCTTCGGTGTAGGGCACGCGGCCGATGCAGACCATTACCACGTCGGTCTCAATCGTTTCCGCTGCGCCGCCCGCCGCCGGCTCCACCGTCGCCTTCAACGTCTTGCCGGAAGCGTCGACGGCCATCACCTTGGCGCCGAGCTTGAATGCAAAGCCCTGCTTTTCGAGAATGCGCTGGAATTGCTTGGCGACTTCCCCGTCCATGCCGGGCAGGATGCGATCGAGGAATTCGACGACCATGACCTCAGCGCCAAGCCGTTTCCAGACCGAGCCGAGCTCCAGCCCAATCACGCCAGCACCGATGATGAGAAGCCTCTCCGGCACCTTCTCAAGCGACAGCGCGCCGGTCGACGAAACCACGCGCTTCTCGTCGATCTCGATGCCCTTCAGCCGCGCGATGTCGGAGCCGGTGGCGATAACGATGTTCTTGGTCTCGACCGTCTGGGACTTGCCGTTAGCGCTGACCTCGACCTTGCCGGCGCCGAGAATCCTGCCGGCGCCGTAGAGGACATCGATCTTGTTCTTCTTCATCAGGAACTCGACGCCCTTGACGTTGCCGTCGATGCCCTGCTGCTTGAAATTCATCATCGCCGGCAGATCGAGCTTTGGCGCGGAAATGCTGACGCCCATCTTGGCAAAGGAATGCGCGGCCTCCTCGAACATTTCGGAGGCGTGCAACAGTGCCTTCGACGGCATGCAGCCGACATTGAGGCAGGTGCCGCCCAGCGTCGCGTTTTTCTCGACCACGGCCACCTTCATGCCGAGTTGCGCTGCGCGCACCGCGCAGACATATCCGCCCGGACCGGTGCCGATGACGACGAGATCGTAGGAAGCCATGATGAAGTCCTGTAGCTGAGATAAGGTGTCAGGTGTTACCGGCCGCCCGATACATCAAGGATGGCGCTGGTGACGTAGGAAGCCTCGTCCGAAATCAACCAGACGATGGCATTGGCGATTTCTTCTGCAGTGCCGACCCGCTTCATCGGCACCATATGCGCGAGCCGATGCGCGCGGTCGGGCTCGCCGCCGGAAGCATGAATATCCGTATCGATCAGTCCAGGCCGGATCGCGGCGACCCGAATGCCCTCTCCGGCAACCTCATAGCCAAGGCCGATGGTGAAGGAATCAACCGCGCCCTTGGACGCCGCATAATCGACATACGTATTGGGCGAGCCGAGTTTCGCCGCCACCGAAGAAAGATTGACGATGACGCCGCCCGCGCCGCCGTTGCGGGTCGACATCCGCTTCACGGCTTCGCGCGCGCATAAAATGCTGCCGGTGACGTTGACTGCCATCATGCGCTGGATGCGCTCGGCCGACATGTCTTCGACCCGTATCGACGGACCGACAATGCCGGCATTGTTGACGAGCGCGCCAAGCGTTCCGAATTCGTCGGCGGCCTTGAACAGCGCGAGAATGTCCGCCTCGCTGCCGACATCGCATTTCACGGCGATCGCCTTGCCGTTCTTGCCTTCGATCTGCGAAACGACTTCCTTCGCCGCGGCCTCATTGCTGGCGTAGCCGACCACGACGCGAAAACCGCGCGCGGCGGCGGCGATGGCGGCCGCACGGCCGATGCCGCGGCTGCCGCCGGTGATCACAACAACCTTGTCCGTCACATCAGGCCCCACAAATCAACGTGCACGATCCACGGCTTGCGGCGCAGGCGAGTGCCGACGCCGGCAAGCGTATTGTGTCAGAGATCCAGCACCAGGCGGGCCGGATCCTCCAGGCTTTCCTTGACGCGCACCAGGAACGTCACCGCTTCCTTGCCGTCGATCACGCGGTGATCGTAGGACAGCGCCAGATACATCATTGGGCGCACCTCGATCTTGCCGCCGACCACCATCGGCCGCTCCTGGATCTTGTGCATGCCGAGGATGCCGGATTGCGGCGCGTTCAGGATCGGCGTCGACATCAGCGAGCCGTAGATGCCGCCATTGGTGATGGTGAAGGTGCCGCCCTGCATCTCGTCGATCTTGAGCTGGCCGTCGCGCGCGCGGCGGCCGAAATCGGCGATCGATTTTTCGATGTCGGAGATCGACCTGTGGTCGCAGTCACGCACCACAGGCACAACCAGGCCCTTGTCGGTGCCGACGGCGACGCCGATGTGGTAGTAGTTCTTGTAGATCAAATCGGTGCCGTCGATCTCGGCATTGACCGCCGGGATGTCCTTCAGCGCCTGCACCACCGCCTTGGTGAAGAAGCCCATGAAGCCGAGCTTCGAGCCATGCTTCTTCTCGAACACGTCCTTGTACTGCGCGCGCATTGCCATGATGTGGCTCATGTCGACCTCGTTGAAGGTCGTGAGCATCGCGGCCGTGTTCTGCACGTCCTTGAGCCGCCGCGCGATGGTCTGGCGCAGCCGCGTCATCTTCACACGCTCCTCGCGCGCGGCATCATCGGCCGGCGACGGCGCACGGACCTGCACGGACGCGGCCGGTTGATTGACCGGGGTCGGCGCCGACGCCGCCTTCTCGATCGCGGCCAGCATGTCACCCTTGGTGACGCGGCCGTCCTTGCCCGAGCCGGGCACGGTCGCGGCATCGATGCCGCTCTCGGCGGAAAGTTTGCGCACCGACGGCGCCAGCGGCGCATCTGCTGCCGCAGCCTTCGGAGCCGCAGCAGGGGCAGCGGCGGGCGCTGCAGCCGGAGCGGCGGCCTTGGCGGGCGCGGCCGCGGCCGGCTTGGCGGCACCGGACGCACCTTCATTGATCTGCCCGAGCAGCGCTCCGACGGCGACGGTCTCGCCGTCCTTGGCCGCGATCTCGCCGAGCACGCCGGCGGATGGCGCCGGCACTTCGATGGTGACCTTGTCGGTCTCGAGCTCGACCAACGGCTCATCCACCGCCACCGCGTCGCCGGCCTTCTTGAACCAGCGGCCGATGGTGGCTTCCGTCACGGACTCGCCGAGCGTCGGAACACGAATTTCAGTCATGGTATTTTCCTCTTTGCGTCATGCCCGGGCTCGTCCCGGCCATCCACGCCCTAAGACAATTTTCACAATGCAAGACGTGGATGCCCGGGACATTGGGGCGAAGACAGCGCTGCGCGCCTTTTGCCCGGGCATGACGGCTTGGGGTAATTGCTAGTTCAGCGCCTCATCCAGCATGGCCTTGAGCTGTGCCAGATGCTTCGACATCAAACCGGTGGCGGTTGCCGCCGAGGCGGCGCGGCCGGCGTAACGCGGACGCCGGTTCGGCGCGTGGATCTGGTTCAGCACCCATTCCAGATAGGGCTCGATGAAGTGCCATGCGCCCATGTTGCGCGGCTCTTCCTGGCACCACAGCACTTCGGCATTCTTGAAGCGTGCGAGTTCGTGCACCAGCGCTTTCAGCGGCACCGGATAGAGCTGCTCGACGCGCAGGAGGTAGATGTCGTCGATGCCGCGCTTCTCGCGCTCCTCGTAGAGATCGTAATAGACCTTGCCCGAACACAGCACGACGCGACGGATCTTGTCGTCCGGCGCCAGCTTGATCTTCTCGTCGGGCAGCATCTGCGCGTCATCGTACAGAATGCGGTGGAACGTCGTGTCCTTGCCGAGTTCATCGAGCCGCGAAACCGCGCGCTTGTGCCGCAACAGCGACTTCGGCGTCATCACGATCAGGGGCTTGCGGATCTCGCGATGTAACTGGCGCCGTAGCACGTGGAAGTAATTCGCCGGCGTGGTTGGATACACCACCTGCATGTTGTCTTCGGCGCACATCTGCAGGAAACGCTCGAGCCGCGCCGAGGAGTGCTCCGGTCCCTGCCCTTCATAGCCATGTGGCAGCAAGCAGACGAGACCGGACATGCGCAGCCATTTGCGTTCGCCGGATGAGATGAACTGGTCGAACAGCACCTGCGCACCGTTGGCGAAGTCGCCGAACTGGGCTTCCCACATCGCCAGCGCCTTCGGCTCGGCCAGCGAATAACCGTACTCGAAGCCGAGCACCGCCTCTTCGGACAGCAGCGAGTTGATGACCTCGTAGTGGCCTTGATCGTGGCCAAGGTGGTTGAACGTCGTGTAGCGGCTCTCGTCTTCCTGGTCGATCAGCACCGAATGGCGCTGCGAGAAGGTGCCGCGTTCGGAATCCTGGCCGGATAGCCGGACGTGGTGGCCTTCCTGCATCAGCGTGCAGAACGCCAGCGCTTCGCCGGTCGCCCAGTCGATGCCGACACCGTTGTCGATGGCCTTGGCGCGGTTTTCCAGGAAACGCTGGATCGTGCGGTGAACGCGGAAACCGTCCGGCACCTTGGTGATCTTGCGCCCGATATCCTTGAGGATACTGACATCGACGCCGGTGACGCCGCGGCGGGCGTCTTCTTCCTGGTCGGCGGATTTGAAGCCGGCCCATTTGCCGTCGAGCCAATCGGCCTTGTTGGGCTTGTAACCGGAGCCCGCCTCAAGCTCGGCATCGAGCCGAGCGCGCCAGTCGGCCTTGATCTTATCGACCTCGCCCTCGGTCACCACGCCGTCGGCGATCAATCGTTTGGCGTAGATTTCCAGCGTGGACGGATGCGATCCGATGCGCTTGTACATCACGGGCTGGGTGAACGCCGGCTCGTCGCCCTCGTTGTGGCCGTGGCGGCGATAGCAGAACATGTCGATCACGACCGGCTTGTGGAATTTCTGCCGGAACTCGATCGCGACCTTGGCGGCGAACACCACCGCTTCCGGATCGTCGCCGTTCACATGGAAGATCGGCGCGTCGATCATCTTCGCCACGTCGGACGGATAGGGCGAGGAACGCGAATAGCGCGGATACGTGGTGAAACCGATCTGGTTATTGACGATGAAATGCAGCGAGCCGCCGGTGCGGTAGCCCTTCAGGTCGGACAGGCTGAAGCATTCCGCCACCACGCCCTGGCCGGCGAACGCCGCGTCGCCATGCATCAGCATCGGCAGCACGGAAATGCGCATGTCCGGCGGATCGCCATGCTGATCCTGCTTGGCGCGCACCTTGCCGAGCACCACGGGATCGACGATTTCCAGATGCGACGGGTTGGCGGTCAGCGACAGATGGATCTTGTTGCCGTCGAATTCGCGGTCGGACGACGCGCCCAGATGGTACTTGACGTCGCCAGAGCCTTCGACCGCGTCCGGATTGGCGGAGCCGCCCTTGAATTCGTGAAACAGCGCGCGATGCGGCTTACCCATCACTTGGGTCAGCACATTGAGCCGGCCGCGATGCGGCATGCCTAAAACGATTTCCTTCACGCCGAGATTGCCGCCGCGCTTGATGATCTGCTCCAGCGCGGGGATCAGCGATTCAGCGCCGTCGAGGCCGAAGCGCTTGGTGCCGGTGAACTTGAGATCGCAGAACTTTTCAAAACCCTCGGCCTCGACCAGCTTGTTCAGGATCGCGCGGCGTCCCTCTCGCGTAAAACTGATTTCCTTGTCCGGCCCCTCGATGCGTTCCTGGATCCAGGCCTTCTGCGCGGCGTTCGAGATATGCATGAACTCGACGCCGAGCGTCTGGCAATAGGTGCGTTCGCAGATCGCGACGATCTCGCGCAGCGTGCCATATTCGAGGCCGAGCACATGGTCGAGGAAGATCTTGCGGTCGAAATCGGCCTCGGTGAAGCCATAGGTGCGCGGATCGAGCTCCTCGCGATCGCGCGGCGCTTCGATGCCGAGCGGATCGAGCTTGGCGTGGAAATGACCGCGCATGCGGTAGGCGCGGATCAGCATCAGGGCGCGAACCGAATCGCGCGTCGCCTGGTTGACGTCGGCAGGGGATAGTTCGGCGCCCTTGGCCTGCGCCTTGGCGGCCAGCTTGGCGCCGACGGCCTTCTCGACAGTGACCCAGTTGCCGTCCAGCGCCGAGGTCAGTTCGTCCTGCGGCGTGACCGGCCAGTTGTCGCGGCCCCAGGACGGGCCCTCGGCGTTCTTCTGGACGTCGGCCGGGGTGTCTTTCAGGCTCTTGAAGAATTCCCGCCAGTCGCTGTCGACCGAGCGGGGGTCCTGCTCGTAGCGGGCGTAGAGCTCATCGATATAGGTGGCGTTGGTGCCTTGCAAAAATGAGGAAAGGGCAAATGCTGCGTTCGCGTCCTGGCGAGACATGATGGCGTCCTGGTGAGTTTCGCTTTGCGCGTGGAAAACGGCGCTGTAGCCGGTCCGGGAGGCCCGAACCAGCTCGGTAAGAAGCTTTACCCTATTTAAGACGGATATTCCCGCCTAAAAGGACCAAGAACTGAATTAAGACTTCAATTTTTCGGCAAGGGTATGTCCGAGCCGTGCCGGCGACGGAGACACCGTAATTCCGGCCGCTTCCATGGCCGCCGTCTTGGAGCCGGCATCGCCCTTGCCGCCGGAAATGATGGCGCCGGCATGCCCCATGCGGCGGCCGGGAGGGGCGGTGACGCCGGCGATGAAGCCAACCATCGGCTTTTTCCGGCCGCGCTTGGCCTCGTCCTTGATGAACTGGGCGGCGTCTTCCTCGGCCGAGCCGCCGATTTCACCGATCATGATGATCGAAGTGGTCTTCTCGTCCTTGAGGAACATCTCCAGCACGTCGATGAATTCGGTGCCCTTGACCGGGTCGCCGCCGATACCGACCGCGGTGGTCTGGCCGAGGCCCTCCTGGGTGGTCTGGAACACGGCCTCATAGGTCAACGTGCCCGAGCGGGAAACGATCCCGACACTGCCCGGCTTGAAGATGTTGGCCGGCATGATGCCGATCTTGCATTCGCCCGCCGTCATGACGCCCGGGCAGTTCGGCCCGATCAGGCGGGATTTCGATCCCGACAACGAACGCTTCACGCGCACCATGTCCAGCACCGGAATGCCCTCGGTGATGCAGACGATCAGCGGAATCTCCGCATCGATCGCTTCGCAGATCGCGTCTGCCGCCCCCGGCGGCGGGACATAGATCACGCTGGCGTCAGCGCCGGTCTTCTCGCGCGCCTCACGAACGGTGTCGAAGACGGGCAAGCCGAGATGCGTCGAGCCGCCCTTACCCGGCGAGGTGCCGCCGACCATCTTGGTGCCATACGCGATCGCGGCTTCCGAATGGAACGTGCCGTTCTTGCCCGTAAAACCCTGGCAGATGACTTTGGTGTTGCTGTCGATCAGAACGGACATGATTGCGAACGCTTTCTTCGGTGACCGTGAACGAGGGGTTAATGAATGCGACGGTACGTGCCGGTGAGCACGTCGGCCCATCCTTCGGCATCAGGCGAGAACTGGATCTTCATGGTGTAGTTGTTGTCGTCGACGACTTCGTAGACGTGGCGGGCATTGCCGCGCAGCGAGCCGCGCACCAGGGTCAACTTGTTGCCGATCCAGGCGCCGGAGGCCGGTGCCGGCGAATAGTAGCCGAGCGAATCGTGCCAGAATAATTTGTAGGTCCGATCGTCGCGGTCATAGGTGAACACGCCGTGGGTGGCGAAAGCCTCCTTGCCGTCGCGCATCTGACGGGCGTCCTGAATCAGGTAGAAGCCGTTGAGATCGACGCGCGCGACCACATGCGAGGTCGCCGGACCGCCCGCGGTCCAGCGCGACGGATAGACCATTTCCTCGCCCGCCCACTCGCCCGCAAAAACCGCGAGCCGGCGGTGTTCTTCCAGCGGTGTCGGTGCGGCGAGATGGTCAGCCATCGCTAGCCTCCCTTGACGGCTTTCACGATTTTCTGTGCGGCATCGTCGAGATTGTCGGCAGGTACCACGTTGAGGCCGGATTCGCGGATGATCTGCTTGCCGGCGTCGACATTGGTGCCTTCGAGCCGCACCACCAGCGGCACTTTCAGGCCAACTTCCTTCACTGCGGCGACCACGCCTTCGGCGATGATGTCGCACTTCATGATGCCGCCGAAGATGTTGACCAAGATGCCCTTCACGTTCGGGTCGGCGGTGATGATCTTGAACGCCGCCGCCACCTTCTCCTTGCTGGCGCCGCCGCCGACGTCGAGGAAGTTGGCGGGTTCCATGCCGTAAAGCTTGATGATGTCCATGGTCGCCATCGCAAGGCCGGCGCCGTTGACCATGCAGCCGATGGTGCCGTCGAGCGTGACGTAATTGAGATCGTACTTCGACGCCTCGACCTCCTTGGCATCTTCCTCGGTCAGATCGCGCAACGCCACCGCCACTTCCGGATGGCGGAACAGCGCGTTGTCATCGAACGACACCTTGGCATCGAGCACGCGTAGTTCGGCCTGCTTGGTGACGACGAGCGGATTGATCTCCAGCATCGCCATGTCCTTGGCAACGAAGGCCGTGTAGAGCTGCGTCACCAGCTTCTCCGCCTGCTTGGCAAGATCGCCGGTGAGCTTCAGGGCTTTCGCGACCGTGCGGCCGTGATGAGGCATGATGCCGGTTGCCGGATCGACGGAGAAGCTCACGATCTTCTCAGGCGTGTTGTGGGCAACGTCCTCGATATTGACGCCGCCTTCGGTCGAGACCACGAACGCGACTTCGGAAGTTTCACGATCGACCAGGATTGAGAGATAAAACTCCGTGTCGATGTCGGAGCCTTCCTCGATGTAGAGGCGATTGACCTGCTTACCCTGCGGGCCGGTCTGGACCGTGACCAGCGTCGCCCCCAGCATCTGTTTGGCGAATTCGTTGACCTCGGCGACTGATTTCGCGATGCGGACGCCGCCCTTGTCGCCGGCGGAAGCTTCCTTGAATTTGCCCTTGCCGCGGCCGCCGGCATGGATCTGGCTCTTCACTACCCAGATCGGGCCGGTGAGCTGTTTGGCGGCGGCTTCCGAATCCGAGGCCTTCAAGACAGGCACGCCGCGCGAAATCGGCACGCCGAATTCATGCAGCAGAGCCTTGGCCTGGTATTCGTGGATATTCATTTGGACGCTCCCCAAAACCCTTAGCGGCGAGTTCTACAGTTCACCGGCATTGGTAGTTGGCATACCATATACCAATATAACTGCAACCCCGAAAAAACTTTCGCCCCGGCAAGGGGCGAAAGCCAAGTAAAATCAACGACCGAGCAGGTCGGGCGCGATCTTCTTGCAGGCGTCGACCAGGCCCTGAACCGCGCCGACCGACTTGTCGAAGGCTTCGCGATCCTTGCCGGCCAGCTCGATCTCGACGATGCGCTCGACGCCCTTCGAGCCGATCACGACGGGGACGCCGACATACATGTCCTTCACGCTGTACTCGCCGTTGAGATAGGCGGCGCAGGGCAGCACGCGCTTCTTGTCCTTCAGATAGCTCTCGGCCATCGCGATCGCCGAAGCGGCCGGCGCGTAGAACGCCGAACCGGTCTTCAGGAGGTTGACGATCTCGGCGCCGCCGTTGCGGGTGCGGTCGACGATTTCGTCGATGCGGGTCTGCGAGGTCCAGCCCATCTTGACGAGGTCGGGCAGCGGAATGCCGGCGACCGTGGAGTAGCGCGTCAGCGGCACCATGGTGTCGCCATGTCCGCCGAGCACGAAAGCGGTGACGTCCTCGACCGAGACGTGGAATTCGTCGGCCAGGAAATAGCGGAACCGCGCGGAGTCGAGCACGCCAGCCATGCCGACCACCTTCCTGTGCGGCAGACCGGAAGCCTTCTGCAGCGCCCACACCATCGCATCCAGCGGGTTGGTGATGCAGATGACGAACGCATCGGGCGCATACTTCTTGATGCCGGCGCCGACCTGCTCCATGACCTTGAGATTGATGCTCAGGAGGTCGTCGCGGCTCATGCCGGGCTTGCGCGGCACACCGGCGGTGACGATGCAGACCTTGGCGCCATCGAGTGCCTCGTAGGAATTGGCTCCAGTGAGATGGGCGTCGAAACCGTCGACCGGCGAAGATTGCGCGATGTCGAGCGCTTTACCCTGGGGGACGCCCTCGGCGATGTCGAACATCACGACGTCGCCGAGTTCTTTCAGGCCGACCAGGTGAGCCAGCGTCCCGCCGATCTGACCGGAGCCAATCAAAGCAATCTTGTCGCGCGCCATGGGAAATTTGTCCTTCTGAGACGAAGAGTGAGGGTGGATAATCAGTCGGATGGCTGGTTATCCCTTTCGAATGGCCGGTTCAAGCCGGGGCATGCCCGATTCTAAGACCGCGCCTGGATTTCGATCAGGTATGCCAGAGCGCACCCGGAATGACAGCAACCGCTACGTCTCAACCAACCCGGCGCTCGATCCGCTGGCCGCGGAATCCTTCCTTCCGTGCGGCAGCGCCAGGTAGGACTCAGAACTCATTTCGATCAGACGCGACGCGGTCCGCTTGAACTCGTTGGCTTCACCGCCCTCGGCAGCGACATACAGCGACACCGGATCGGCCTCGGCCGAGGCCATCAGCTTCACGGCATTATCGTAGAGCGTGTCGATCAGCGAGATGAAGCGCTTGGCGGCGTTGCGCTCGGCGTAATCCATCACTGGAATGCGATCGATCAGGATGGTGTGATAGTCGTGCGCCAGCCGCAGATAGTCCGACGCGGCCAGCGGCTTTTCGCAGATATCGGCAAAGGAAAATCGCGCCACGCCATGCGCCGAACAGGGCACGCGCAGGACGCGGCCCTTGATCGCAATGTCGCGCGGCTTGCACGGCGCGTTGCCGGTCATCTTTCTCCAGGCGCGGTCGAGCGCGGCGCCGGCTTCATCATCCGGCGGCACCAGCCACATCTTCACGCCGACCAGTTTTTCCAGTCGGAAATCGGTGCGGGCATCGAGCCGCAGCACATCCATGCGGTCTTCGATCTGCGAGATGAACGGCAGGAACAGCGCGCGGTTGAGCCCGCCCTTGTAGAGGTCTTCGGGCGCGACGTTCGAAGTCGCGACCACGACGGTGCCGAGTTCGAACAGTTTTGAGAACAGCCGCCCCAGGATCATGGCATCGGCGATATCGGTGACATGGAATTCGTCGAAGCACAGCAGCCACGCCTCGTCGAAGATCGCGTTGGCCGTCAGCTCGATCACGTCGCTATCTGCGATTTCACCGCGCGCGATGTTCTGGCGATAGGCGTAGATCTTCTCATGCGCCTCGGCCATGAACTCGTGGAAATGGGCGCGGCGCTTGCGCTGGACCGGGCTCTGCTGAAAGAACAGGTCCATCAGCATGGTCTTGCCGCGGCCGACCTCGCCGTGAATGTAAAGCCCGCGCGGCGGCGGCTCGCTTTTGTCGCCGAACAATCGGCCGAGCAGGCTTAATTTGCGCGCCGGCTTGTAGCTCGACAGCCGCTCCTCAAGTGCGGCAAACGCCTCGGCAGCTTCCGCCTGCGCGGGATCGGCCTCGATCGCGCCAGAGGAAACCAGAGCCTGATAGTGTGCGCGGAACGAGGTGGGGTCAGTCGACAGCATGGCCCCTTTCGGCCTCAAGCGAGCGGAAATTGCAAGCCGTGAATCGGTGCTGGGGGTATGCAAACACAGGCCGTCATACCCGCGCAGGCGGGTATCCAGTACGCCGCGGCTTCTCGGTTCTATCTTAGGCGTCTCCGGTATACTGGATCATCCGCCGGAGCCTGTCATCGGGCGCGCGTTCGCGCGACCCGTTGGCGGATGATGACGGTGGTGGCTGTGGCGACCGCCTGCCCCTCACGCGCTCAGCGCATAGGAATCCTCGACCACATAAGGCCCGCCGCCGGTGGACGCGCGGGACGAGAACAGCACGAAGCGCGAAGCCCAGAACGTGCGGCTCGGAAAATAGCCGCGCACCGAGAGATAATCAGCAACGTCCTGGCTGGAAGCGTCATGCAGCCGCGCCAGCGTCACATGGGGAATGAATTTGCGCCCCTCCGGATCGAGCCCGAGCCGCTGCATCAGCCGTTCGAGCTCGGCCTGCAGCTCGATCAGCGGCCGGCTCGGCTCGACGGAAGCGACCACGGCGCGCGGTTTCTTGCCGCCAAAGCTCTGCAGGCCCTGCACCTTGACCTCGAACGGCTTGCGGTTGACCCGAAACAGCATCGAGGCGATTTCATTCGCCGACATGCCGTCGATATCGCCGATGAAGCGCAAGGTGACGTGATAATTTTCGGGATCGATCCAGCGTGCGCCGGGAAGGCCGCCACGCAAATTGGAAAGGCTCTGGCCGATCTCGGCCGGAATTTCCAGTCCAGCAAACAAACGCGGCATCGCATGACTCCCGATGCTTGGGCATGACCTTGAAAAGGACCATGTCCTGTAACAGCGCCCCGGTGACGAATCACCGATAGTTATTTTCTATCCGACTTATGTGACTCTGCGAAGCACGCGGCGCGAGCACTCCGCAATGCTACGGGAAAACCTTTGGGTAACCTCATTCGTTGCTGCTTTTTCAACTCCGCTGCCCGGAGATCGTGCCGATAAATGCCTCCACCGTAGGCAGAATGTTCTTCACGATGATATCGACACCCTCGGCGGTCGGATGAATTCCGTCGGCCTGGTTGAGCTTGGCCTCACTCGCAACCCCCTCCAGGAAAAATGGGTAGAGCGGCACGCCGAACGATTTGGACAGCTCCGGATAGATGGCGTTGAAGCGCGCCGCATATTCGCTGCCGTAATTGGGCGGCGCCAGCATCCCGCACAGGAGAACCGCGATCTTGCGCGCCTTCAGCCGGGTCAGGATATCGCTCAGCGCCGCGCGGGTGACGGCGGGGTCGATCCCGCGCAGCGCATCGTTGGCGCCGAGTTCGAGAATCACCGCCTCGGTTCCCTCCGGGATCGACCAGTCCAGCCGGTCGCGGCCGCCGGACGTGGTATCGCCGGACACCCCGGCGTTGATCATATCGACGTTTATCCCCTTGTCGCTTAACGCTTTTTGTAGGCGAGCGGGGAACGCTGCCGGCGCAGACAGGCCGAGACCGGCGCTCAAGGAATCACCGAGAACGACCATTTTGATCGGTTTGACGGGTGTGGCCGGGGCCTGAGTCTGGGCCAAAACCGGCCCGGCCGTCATCAAAGCCACAATCAACACGCGTATGTGCGCAAACATCCGTTTCAAGCCCTCGACCCGAGCGGTGGAAGTGCCATATGACCGAGCCATGGACAGTCTCATCGAACCCTCTTCACTGACCGGCGTCGGGCCGGACACCATTTCCATCTCCAACGTCAACCTCTCGCTCGGCACAGGCGCCGCCCGCGTTCATATCCTGAAAGATATCAGCCTTCGTGTGGCATCCGGCGAGGCGATTGGCCTGATCGGGCCGTCAGGTTCGGGCAAATCGACCTTGCTGATGGTGATGGCGGGGCTGGAACGTCCTGACAGCGGAGAGGTGGTGGTCAACGGCACGCCGTTCAATGCCCTCGACGAGGACGCCCTCGCCCGCTTCCGCGGCCGCCAGGTCGGCATCGTGTTCCAGTCGTTTCATCTGATCCCGACCATGACGGCGCTGGAAAACGTAGCCGTGCCGCTGGAGCTTGCCGGCAGTCCCGACGCGGCGGAGCGCGCGGCGAAGGAATTGGCGTCGGTCGGCCTCGGCGAGCGCCTGCATCATTACCCGACCCAATTGTCCGGTGGCGAACAGCAGCGCGTGGCGCTGGCTCGCGCCCTGGCACCCGATCCCGCCATTCTCGTCGCGGACGAGCCGACCGGCAATCTCGATGAAACCACCGGCAAGCAGATCGTCGACATGCTCTTCACCAAGCATGCCGAGCGCGGCATGACGCTGGTGCTGGTGACGCACGACAGTTCGCTGGCGCAGCGCTGCGACCGCGTGGTGCGCCTGCGCTCCGGCCGGATCGACGGGCCCTCATGACCGCAATTTCCGAGCCGGTCTACAAGAGTCGCGCATCCTCGCTGGCGCTGCGTTACGCGCTTCGCGAATTGCGCGGCGGCCTGCGTGGCTTTTACGTCTTCATCGCCTGCATCGCGCTCGGCGTCATGGCAATTGCCGGCGTCGGCTCGGTGGCGGCAAGCCTTAGCGAAGGTCTGACCCGCGAGGGCCGAACATTGCTCGGCGGCGATGTCGCATTCTCGCTGATCCAGCGCGAAGCCAAGCCGGAGGAACTCGCTTTCCTGCGCGCGCGCGGCCAGGTGTCGGTCGCGGCCGCGCTGCGGGTAATGGCCCGCGCCAGCGACGGGAAGCTGGCGCTGGTCGAACTGAAGGCGGTCGACGGCAACTATCCGATGCTCGGACAGTTGACGCTTGATCCCCAAATGCCGATGTCGGATCTGCTGGCTGAACGCGATGGCGCGTTCGGCGCGGCGGTCGATTCCACTCTGCTGGCGCGGCTCGATCTCAAGCTCGGCGACCGCATCGGCATCGGCAATGCCACGGTCCAGATTCGCAGCGTGGTCGGCGGCGAGCCGGACAAGCTCGCCGGCAATGTCGGCCTGGGCCCGCGCGTACTGGTCAGCGAGCAGAGCCTGCGCGCCAGCGGATTGCTGCAGCCGGGCAGCCTGGTGCGCTGGATGTACCGGGTAAAGCTACCGGACAATGCGGCCGACGAACGCGCCGCCGCCCAATTGGTCAACAGCGCCCGGAGCGCCTTGCCGGAAGCCGGCTGGTGGATCCGCAGCCGCGACAATGCCTCGCCGCAGCTCGAACGCACCATCAACCGCTTCACCCAGTTCCTGACGCTGGTTGGCCTCGCGGCCCTTCTGGTCGGCGGCGTCGGCGTCGCCAATGCCGTCAAGAGCCATATCGATCGCCGACGCGACGTCATCGCTTCGTTCAAGGCGCTTGGCGCCACCGGGCGCGACGTCTTCACCATCTACCTGACGCAGGTGATCGTGCTCGCCGGGATCGGCTCGATGATCGGGCTCGCCGCCGGCGCGGCCTTGCCGTTTGTCATCGTTGGCCTGTTCGGCAAGCTACTGCCGCTGCCGGTGATCCCTGCCCTGCACGCCGATGAACTGGCGCTGTCGTTCCTCTACGGCCTGCTCACCGCGCTCGCTTTCGGGCTGTGGCCGCTCGGCCGGGTCCATGATGTCCCGGTCGCGGCATTGTTCCGCGAAGAGGTCGCCCGCGAATGGCACCGCCCGCGCTGGAGCTATCTCGCGCTGATGGCCGTGGTGATCGTGCTCCTTGTCGCGGTCGCGATCGGGCTGGCCTATGACAAGCGGGTCGCCGCCGTGTTCGTCGTCGCTTCGGTTGCGGTGTTTGCGCTGTTGCGCGGCGTCGCCGCCGGCCTGATGGCGCTGGCGCGGCGCCTGCCGCGGTCCAGCATCACCATGCTGCGGCTGGCGATTGCCAATATCTACCGGCCCGGCGCGCTGACGCCGTCGGTCGTGATGTCGCTCGGGCTTGGGCTCGCGGTCCTCGTCACCATTACCCAGATCGACGGCAATCTGCGCCGGCAGTTCCTGGCCGCGCTGCCGGAGCGCGCGCCCTCGTTCTACTTCATCGACATTCCGACCGCCGACGCCGACCGCTTCGGCGCCTTCCTCAAGCAGATCGCGCCGCAATCCACCGTCGACGACGTGCCGATGCTGCGCGGGCGCATCGTTGCCGCCCGCGGCGTCAAGGCGGACGAACTCAAGCCCTCACAGGATACCGAATGGGTACTGCAGAGTGACCGCGGCTTGACCTATACCGGCGAAGTTCCAAAAGGCTCGAAGGTGGTCGAAGGCGAATGGTGGAGCGCGGACTATAAGGGGCCGCCGCTGGTCTCGCTGGAGAAGAAGATCGCCGACGGGCTGAAGCTCAAGATCGGCGACGAGATCGTCGTCAACGTGCTCGGCCGCGACATCGCGGCCAAAATCGGCAATCTGCGCAACGTCGACTGGCAGGGGCTCGGCATCAATTTCGTGCTGGTGTTCTCGCCCAACGCCTTCAAGGGCGCGCCGCACAGCCATGTCGCGACCCTATCCGAGGTCCACCCCGACCCGGCAGGCGACGCCCGGATCATCAAGCAGGTGGCGGACGCCTTTCCGATGGTGACCAGCGTTCGGGTCCGCGAAGCGCTCGAGACCGTCGGCACCGTCGTCACCAACCTCGTGCTTGCCATCCGCGGCGCCAGCGCGGTGACGCTGATCTCGGCGATCCTGGTGCTCGGCGGCGCGCTCGCCGCCGGCCATCGCCACCGGGTCTATGACGCGGTCATCCTGAAGACGCTCGGCGCAACCCGGGTGCGTCTGCTCGGGGCCTATGCGCTCGAGTACCTCATGATCGGCCTCGCGACGGCCATATTCGGCGTGATCGCGGGCTCGATCGCGGCTTGGCTGATCGTGACCAGGCTGATGACGCTCGGCTTCATCTGGCAGGCTGGCAGCGCGGCCGGGGTGGTCGCAGCCGCCCTGATCGTCACGGTGGGGCTGGGGCTCGCCGGTACGTTGTTGGCCCTGAACCAAAAGCCGGCCAGCGTGTTACGGAATTTGTGACAATTTGTAGCGGCGGAAGGCAGGGTTAACACTGCCTTTACCCGGAAATCGTCGCGAGAAGCGACATTCAGCCGCGCGTGGAAGCTTGCGTCGAATGTGTTAGTTTCCCACATACCAGCCAAGATCAGTGGCCGGGTTGATGACGTAAGATTCGTAAGATTAACGTCTGCAGATCGGGACATCTGAGATAGAAATCCAACCGGCGCCGCAAACCCCTTGCGCTCCGCCGGGCAACCAACGGGAATTCGACCATGTCGGACCTAGACCGTAACTACGTATCTCCTTTCGGCCGGGCTGCCGGACGCGTTGACGCTGCGGCCGTCGATGCCGGTCTGCGCGCCTACATGCTGCGCATCTACAACTACATGAGCATCGGCCTGGCGATCACCGGCCTTGCGGCGCTCGGCGTCTACATGGCCGCGGTGACCACCGACCAGGCCGGCGCCGCTGCCAGATTCGGCAACGCCTACCTGACGCAGTTCGGCTACGCGATGTATGTCAGCCCGCTGAAGTGGCTGTTCATCCTCGCGCCGCTGGCGATGGTGTTCGCGATCTCGTTCGGCATCAACCGGCTGCGGCCCGCGACCGCCCAGATGCTGTTCTGGGCCTTCTCGGCGCTGATGGGCATTTCGCTGTCGTCGATCTTCCTGGTGTACACGCACACCTCGATCGTGCGGGTGTTCTTCATCACCGCGGCGACCTTCGGCGCACTGAGCCTCTACGGCTACACCACCAAGCGTGACATGAGCGGCATGGGGTCGTTCCTGTTCATGGGCCTGATCGGCGTCATCATCGCGAGCCTGGTCAACCTGTTCCTGGCAAGCTCGATGCTGCAGTTCATCGTCTCGGTGGTCGGCGTGCTGGTGTTCGCGGGCCTCACCGCCTGGGATACCCAGCGGCTGAAGAACGACTACATCTACGGCTACGCCTCTGAGGGCGGCGAGATTGCCGAGAAAGCGGCGATTACCGGTGCGCTGTCCCTCTACCTGAACTTCATCAACCTGTTCACGCTGCTGTTGCAGCTACTCGGCCAGCGCGAATAGGCGCTTACCGACCAGGTACGAGTTGAAGCCCCGGCCTCGCGGCCGGGGCTTTTCTTTTGCGCGCAGCAAAAATATCCTGCTGGCATGTCCAAGCCCGAAATCCGGCCCGCCACCGAGGCCGACCTCCCCGCCATCACCGAGATCTACGAGCACGCGGTGCGCTACGGCACCGCCACGTTCGAACTCGTCCCGCCCGACCTCGCCGAGATGACCCGGCGGTTCAGGACGCTGTCGGATGGCGGCTTTCCCTATTTGGTCGCCACCGTCGAAGGCCAGGTGATCGGATACGCCTATGCCGGCCCCTACCGGCCACGGCCGGCCTACCGCTTCACGGTGGAGAATTCGGTCTATTTGAAGCCGGCCACGCACCGGCGCGGTATCGGACTGCAACTGATGCAGCGGCTGATCGCCGAATGCGAGGCACGCGGCTACCGGCAGATGATCGCGGTCATCGGCGACTCCGCCAATGCCGGCTCGATCGGCGTTCACGCCAAATGCGGGTTCCAGATGATTGGGACGCACGCCAATGTCGGCCTCAAGTTCGGCCGCTGGCTGGACACCGTGATGATGCAGCGCGAGCTCGGAGAGGGCGGGTCGACGGTCCCCACTTCGTAGTCTGGCTAAGCGTGGCACCTCTTTGGCGGTACACCGCAGGGCCCAGACTCAAAATCGCGAAAACAACCCCATGCAAAGTAGAATGGGCCCCGGCTCGCAGTAGCCCGGCCGATTAAACCAGTGCCAGCTTGCGGTCGATCACCAGCAGCACGCGTTCGAGTTCGTGGCCGCGGCGCAGGATCAGTCCGGTCGCCGAGATCACGCTGTACATGCCCTGCTTGCGCGCGAGCCGCGGATCTTTCTCGATGCGATAGATCGGAACTTCGGAAGCGCGGCGGAATACGGAGAACACCGCGCGGTCTTTCAGAAAGTCGATGGCATAGTCGCGCCACTCGCCGTCGGCGACCATGCGCCCATACAGATTGAGGATACGGTTGAGCTCGAGACGATTGAACGTGACGCGATTCGGTGGCGTGCTCGCAGTGGCGACGCGCGCCACTGCGCGGCTATCGCTTGGATCGGTGTCCTCCGATATCAGGCTCATGGAGCGCCTCCTGTCATCTCAGGCATGCTCTCGTTCCGAAAACCGGTCCCCACTTTTCGGGAGCATGCCAAGATTTACATGATCGCGCTAACCGCGGGGCGCCGCAAGGGGGTGCAAATATGAAGAAAAACTGCGGCGGATGGCCCGAAATCCCAGGAAATATCGATTCACGGGATCGTTAGCGGAATCTTATTGCTGCCCTACTTCCGCCAACCGTCCGCCCCGCTAGATTGCGAAAAGAAAATCCTGCGTTGGCCCGGTCCTTTCGGTTCCGGATTCCTCAGCCCCCAGCCCCCCGGGGCCGTCGGGATCGGGCCTGTTCGCAGAAGGGAGTTAATCCCGATACTGGGCCAACGAAAGTTGGTCCTTTTTCGTTTGGGATCGCGATCTGCGTGGGATGCGCGTTTCTGCGCCACAAGTTTCGCCGGCGCCAAGCGCATCCATCCAAGAAAACTTCGCCACGAAAATTTCGAGAACAGAATTAGCGCAGCGCCGTCATGGCGGCGCCGAGCATCGCGCCCGGCTTGTCGCGACTGCCGTCCTGGACGTAGACGACCGCGGCGTCCACGCCGTCGCGGGAAATATTTTCGAGCGGGATGGTCCAGCTTCCCGAACCGCCGTTCCAGTCACCGACCTTCACGAGGTTGCGCACCACGTTGTAGTAGGTGAGCTGTTGGCCGCGATTCTCGCCGCGCCCGATCGAGATCGGCACCGCCTTTGAGACCGAGCAGATCCAGACTTCGCCCCGGCCAGCCGTCGGCACCTTGCTCGCCTCTACCGAGACGTTGAGCAGCTTGCCCGACAACGTCATCTTGACCGGCACCGACATCACGCCTTCAACCTTGCTGGTATTCTTGATGGCGCTTTCGATGGCGGCGCGATCGCTGCCGATCACCTGCGCCGAGCCGTTGACGATCATCTGCGGCGTGTAGAGGTTACGATCGCCACGCACATGCGAATAGGCCTTCTGACGCGCGCTGAAACGCGAGTCCGCCAGCGTGTCCTTCCAGCCAAGATAATCCCAGTAGTCGATCGGCATGCTCAGCGCGATGATGGACGGATCCTTGGCGAGTTCGCCGACGATCTGATCGGCCGGCGGGCACGACGAACAGCCTTGCGAGGTGAACAGTTCGACCACGGTGCGCGGTTCGGCATGAGCCGGACGGATGATGGCGATGATCGCGCAGACGCCGAGTGCGCCGGACCATCTCGATATGCAGTTGTAGGCCATTATCGCTGTCATCGCGCGAACCGGGCGTAGCGTTTTCCATCCGTATTTGTACGGGGCATGATTTGAATATCCTAAAGGCGTGCCCCAGACGCACGAAAGCGGCCCTGTCATAGGCCGCCTTCTCCTTGCTCGCTACTCACTTCGAAGTGAGGCACCGATCACAAATCCGCGTTAAGCCGCGAGTTTGCGCAGCACGTAATGCAGAATGCCGCCGTTTCGATAGTACTCAAGCTCATCAAGGGTATCGATGCGGCAGAGCAGCGGCACGCGCTGCAGCGAACCGTCGCCGGACACGATCTCGGCCGTCAGGGTCTGGCGCGGCTTCAAATCACCCTGAAGCCCGCGAATCGTCACCGTCTCGTCGCCCTTGAGGCCGAGCGATGTCCACGACGTGCCGTCTTCGAAGGTCAGCGGCAACACGCCCATGCCGACCAGGTTGGAGCGATGGATGCGCTCGAAGCTCTGGCAGATCACGGCGCGGACGCCGAGCAGACGGGTGCCCTTCGCCGCCCAGTCGCGCGAGGAGCCGTTGCCGTATTCGGCGCCCGCGAACACCACCAGCGGCACGCTTTCCTGCTGATACTTCATCGCCGCGTCGTAGATCGACATCTGCTCGCCGTCGGGCCAGTGCTTGGTTAGTCCGCCCTCCGGAATATTGCCGTCAGCGCCCTTCAGCATGAAATTCTTGATGCGGATGTTGGCGAAGGTGCCGCGCATCATGATCTCGTGGTTGCCGCGCCGCGTGCCGTACTGGTTGAAGTCAGCGGGACGCACCTGGTGCTCGCTGAGGAATTTTCCAGCCGGCGAAGTCAGCTTGATCGCCCCGGCCGGCGAGATGTGGTCGGTGGTGATCTTGTCGCCGAACATCGCCAGAATCCGCGCATCGACGACGTCGACGATCGCTTCCGGCTCTTTCTTCATGCCCTCGAAATAGGGCGGGTTCTGCACATAGGTCGAGCTCATGTTCCAGCGGTAGGTCTCGCTTTCGACGGTCTTGATCTTGCGCCAGTTGGTGTCGCCCTTGAACACGTCGGCGTAGCGCTTCTTGAAGATCGTCGCTGTGACGAACTTCTTCATGTAAGCGTTGATCTCCTTGGTGGTCGGCCAGATGTCCTTCAGGTACACCGGCTTGCCGTCCTTGCCCTCTCCGATCGGCTCGACCGCGAGGTCCTTTGTCACCGTTCCCGCCAGCGCATAAGCCACGACCAGCGGCGGCGAGGCCAGATAGTTGGCCTGCACGTCCGGGCTGACGCGTCCCTCAAAATTGCGGTTACCCGACAGCACCGCGGCAGCAACGATGCCGTTGTCATTGATCGATTTCGAAATCTCCTCCGGCAGCGGACCCGAATTGCCGATGCAGGTGGTGCAGCCGAAGCCGATCAGGTTGAAGCCGACCTTGTCGAGATCCTTCTGCAGGCCGGAATTGGCGAGATATTCCGCGACCACCTGGCTTCCGGGCGCAAGCGACGTCTTGACCCATGGCTTTGCCTTCAAGCCCTTGGCGGCAGCGTTGCGCGCCAACAGGCCCGCGCCGATCAGGACGCTCGGATTGGAGGTGTTGGTGCAGGACGTGATCGCGGCGATCACGACGTCGCCATGGCCGAGATCGAAATCACGGTTCTCGACCGAGTAGCGCGCCGAAGCGTCGTCGGGCTTCTTGTATTCGCCGGCCAGCGCAGTGGCGAAGCCGGCGGCAACGGCCGGCAGTGCGACGCGGCCTTCGGGGCGTTTCGGGCCCGCCATCGACGGCACGACGTCCTTGAGGTCGAGCGTCAGGGTTTCCGTGAACACCGGATCGGCCGATTTCGCCGTGCGGAACAGGCCCTGCGCCTTGGCGTAGGCCGCCACCAGCGCAACGCGGTCGGCCTTGCGGCCCGAGGTCTTGAGATAATCGATGGTCGCGGCGTCGACGGGGAAGAAGCCGCAGGTCGCGCCATATTCCGGCGCCATGTTGCCGATCGTCGCCTTGTCCGCCACCGAGAGATAGTCGAGGCCGGGGCCGAAGAACTCGACGAATTTGCCCACCACGCCCTGCTTGCGCAGCATCTGCGTGACCGTCAGCACGAGGTCGGTCGCGGTGACGCCTTCCTTGAGTTGGCCCTTCAGCTTGAAGCCGACCACTTCCGGTAGCAGCATCGACAGCGGCTGGCCGAGCATGCAGGCTTCCGCCTCGATGCCGCCGACGCCCCAGCCGAGCACGGCAAGGCCGTTGACCATGGTCGTGTGTGAATCGGTACCAACCAGCGAATCCGGGTAGGCGACCTCGAAAGTGCCGGTCTTCTTGCCGACCGTCATCTTCTCCTTCTTGGTCCACACCGTCTGCGCGAGATATTCGAGATTGACCTGGTGGCAGATGCCGGTGCCGGGCGGCACGACGGAGAAGTTCGAGAACGCCTTCTGGCCCCACTTCAGGAATTCGTAGCGTTCCTGGTTCTGCTTGTATTCTTCGACGACGTTCTTGCCGAACGCCTTGTTGTCACCAAAGAAGTTGACAATGACCGAGTGGTCGATGACGAGATCGACCGGCACCAGCGGGTTGATCTTTTCGGCATCGCCGCCGAGCGCCTGCATCGCGTTACGCATCGCGGCGAGATCGACCACCGCCGGCACGCCGGTGAAATCCTGCATCAACACGCGCGCCGGGCGGAACGCGACTTCGTGCTCGAGCTTGCGCTTCCGGAGCCATTTCGAAACCGCGACGATGTCAGCCTTCTTGACCGTGCGGTCGTCCTCGTTGCGCAGCAGGTTTTCGAGCAGCACCTTCATCGAATAAGGCAGCTTGGAAATTCCCTTCAGACCGTTCTTCTCGGCGGCGGGCAGGCTGTAATAAACATAGGTCTTGCTGCCGACCTTGAGGGTCTTGCGGCATTTGAAGCTGTCGAGCGAGGTCATGTCAGGAAATCCCAAATTCTAGTTATACCCGGCAAGGGTATTTTAACACCGTCAGCGGAAGGCTGGCTTCTTGGCTTGCAGCCGCCGATTGTGTGCTGCATCAAGTTCCGGGCTTATAGAATCTTTCTAGAAGCGCCGCCACAGCGACAAACGTGCTGCAGCAATGCGGTACCCACAAATTCTGACGCGGTACCCATCAATTTCAGAGGGCTGTGACGAAGCAAAATGCGGCTCTCGGGGCGCCAAATCAGTTGTGTCAGAGGCGGCCGAGAGGTGTTTTCGGGCCTCGATTTCGCGGCCGCTTCCGGCGAAGTGCTGGCCGTGGTCGGCCCGAACGGCTCGGGCAAGACCTCGCTGCTCCGCCTCATCGCGGGTCTCCTGGTGCCGGGTGGCGGATCGATCGGCCTGGAAGGTGGCGAGGCCGAGCTGACCTTGCCGGAGCAATCCCACTATCTGGGCCACCGCGATGCATTGAAGCCTGCGCTAAGCGTTGCGGAAAACCTGTCGTTCTGGCGGGATTTTCTCGGTGGGGCGACCGGCGACGTCAAAGAGTGCCTCACCGCCGTGGGGCTCGGCCACGCCACTTATCTGCCGGCGGCCTTTCTCTCGGCCGGTCAGCGGCGCCGGCTGTCGATTGCGCGGCTGCTGGTGGTGCGACGGCCGGTCTGGCTGCTGGACGAGCCGACCTCGGCGCTCGACACCGCCGGACAGGAACTATTCGTGGGCGTGATGCGCGAGCACCTGGCCAGCGGCGGGATCATTGTTGCGGCCACTCATACACCGCTCGGGATCGAAGCGAGCGAACTGCGGATGGGGGGCGGGAAGTGACCCCCCTCGCCGCACTGATTCGCCGGGACATCAAAATCGCACTCCGCGTCGGCGGCGGGGCGCTGATCGGCGTGCTGTTCTTCCTCACCGTCACGGTGCTGATGCCGTTTGCCATCGGGCCCGATCTACCACTGTTGGCCCGGCTCGGCCCCGCCATACTGTGGCTCGGCGCGCTGTTGGCCAGCCTGCTCACGCTCGACCGCCTGTTCACGGCCGATCATGACGACGGCTCGCTCGACCTGATCGTGATGGGCCGGACACCGCTGGAACTCGCGTGTGCGGCGAAAGCGCTGGCGCATTGGCTCGCGGCCGGCGTGCCGCTGATCGCGGCGACGCCCGTGCTCGGGCTGTTGCTCAACCTCGACGCCGCGGCGACCTCGGCCGTGGCGCTGACCCTGCTGGTAGGAACGCCGGCGCTGACGTTCACGGGCATGATCGGCGCGGCGCTCGCCGTGACATTGCACCGCGGAGGCCTCCTGCTCGCGGTGCTGGTGCTGCCGCTGTCGATCCCGGTGCTGATCTTCGGCGTTGCGGCGTCACAGGCGGCCATCACCGGCCCGCTGTCGTTTGGAACTCCGTTTTCGATCCTTTGCGCGCTCTCGCTGGTTAGTTTCGTGGTCGGACCGTTTGCCGCTGCGGCCAGCCTGCGGCACGGTCTGGACTGAATATGTTGACACCGATCAACTCTGGCGGAGGGGATGTGAAACAAACCATGCCACATTGCCTGCTCCGCCGCTGACGACTATCAGGAAGCCATGACGCTGATCGACCTCGCCAATCCCTCGAAATTTCTCGCGCTGACGGCGCGCGTGCTGCCATGGCTGGCAGGTGCGACCGCGATCCTGCTGCTGGTGGGCCTCTATCAGGCGGCGATGGCCCCCGACGATTACCAGCAGGGCGCTACCGTGAAGATCATGTTCATCCACGTGCCGAACGCGTGGCTTTCGATGTTCGTCTGGGGCGTCATGAGCATTGCCGCGCTGGGCACGCTGGTATGGCGGCATCCGCTCGCCGACGTCGCGGCCAAGGCCGCCGCGCCGATCGGAGCGGCGTTCACGTTTCTGGCGCTGGTCACGGGTTCACTGTGGGGGCGGCCGATGTGGGGCACCTATTGGGAATGGGACGCGCGACTCACATCGGTGCTGATCCTGTTCCTGATGTATCTCAGCCTGATGGCGCTATGGCGTGCGGTGGAGGACCCGTCGCGGGCGGCACGGGCCGCCGCGGTGCTGACGCTGGTCGGCGCGATCAACCTGCCGATCATCAAGTTCTCGGTCGACTGGTGGAACACGCTGCATCAACCGGCATCGGTGATGCGGATGGGCGGACCTTCGCTCGACAAGGCGTTCCTGATTCCATTGCTCGTAATGGCGGTCGGTTTCTCGCTCCTGTTCATGACGCTGCACCTGGCGGCGATGCGCAACGAGATCCTGCGCCGGCGCGTGCGCAGCTTGCAGATGATGCAAGCCAGCCAGCAGGCGGCATGACGTGACCTCGCTCGGACCCTATGCCTCGTTTATCGTGACCTCCTACGCGCTGGTCGCGGCGACCGTGCTGATCCTGATCGGCTGGATCGCGCTCGACTATCGTCATCAGAAGGAGCGCCTGCGCGAACTCGAGACCTCTGGCGTGACCCGGCGCTCCGGCCGCCAGGCGACGGAGATTTGATGAGCGCGCCCGCAACATCGGATCAACCGCACAGCCGACGCTGGTTGGTGGCGCTGCCGCTGATCGGCTTTCTGGCGGTCGCCGGACTGTTCCTGCTGCGGCTTTACGGCGGTGACCCCTCCAGGATCCCTTCCGCCTTGATCGGCCGGCCGGCGCCGCAAATCACTCTGCCGGCGCTGGAGGGCCTCGTCCATAACGGGACGCCCGTGCCCGGCCTCGACCCGGCCGTGTTCAAGGGCAAGGTCTCCGTCGTCAATGTCTGGGCCTCCTGGTGCGTGCCATGCCACGATGAGGCGCCGCTGTTGACCGCGCTGGCGAAGGACACACGGCTGCAGATCATCGGCATCAACTACAAGGATTCCCCTGATAACGCCCGCCGCTTCCTCGGCCGCTACGGCAATCCGTTCACCGCCGTCGGCGCCGACAGCAACGGCCGCGGCTCGATCGAATGGGGCGTCTATGGCGTGCCCGAAACCTTCGTGGTCGGGCGCGACGGCACGATCCGCTACAAGCTGGTCGGGCCGGTAACGCCGGCCAATCTCGATCGCGTGCTGAAAGTCGAAATCGAGAAGGCGCTCAAGGCGGGATCGTAATCACTCTTGTCATTCCGGGGCGCATCGCAGATGCACCCGGAATCTCGAGATTCCGGACTCGTCGCTGCGCGATGCTCCGGAATGACGAACGAGAAATCGGCTCCAAATATTCTTCCGCTTTTATCTATCGTTCATTTCGCGGCCATGGCGCCGCCATGAATTCGCAGCTAGCTTTGATGCGTTACTTGAACCGTCCTTGGGAGGGACACCCATATGCGTCACTTCACGCTCGCTTCTCTTCTCGCCACCGCCCTCACGCTGGGCATGCTGACGGCAACGCCGTCGATGGCCCAGACCGCGCAGCCCGAGCCCAAATCCGACAGCAAGATGGCGCCCGCGCCAAAGGCCTCGGAGTCGAAGATGGCGCCGGCGCCGAAGGCCGAGCTGCTCGACATCAATTCGGCGACCGCCGAGCAGCTCGATGCGCTGCCGGGCGTCGGGAAGGCCTATTCGGAGAAGATCATCAAGGGCCGCCCGTACAAGGGCAAGGACGAGCTGGTGCAGAAGAGCATCGTCCCGCAGGCGACCTACGACAAGATCAAGGACAAGATCATCGCCAAGCAGAAGAGCTGAGGCCGATTGCTTAACCTCTCCCCGTTCTTTACGGGGAGAGGTCGAAATTCGCGCGAGGCGGGAATCTCCCCGCAAATGCGGAGCGAGGGAGTAAAGCCGCACAAGCGGCCGCAATCATCCCTTGCTCACGTCACCCGCCTCGGCCTCGCTGACCTCCAGCGAAGCCGGTTCCAGATGATAGCGCTTGATCAGCGGCATCTGTGTTACGGCAAACAGCATCGTCAGCGGCACCATGCCGAAGACCTTGAAGGCAACCCAGAAGTCGGTGCTTTGCGTGCGCCAGATGATCTCGTTCAGCACCGCCATCGCGAAGAACCACAACGCCCAGCGCGCGGTCAGGATGCGCCAGCCGTGCGGGGTGAGATTGAACATCTGGTCGAACATGATCGCGATGAAGGAACGGTTGAACAGCAGGCCGCCAGCGAGAATGGCAGCGAACAGCGTGTAGACGATGGTCGGCTTCATCTTGATGAAGGTCTCGTCATGCAGGATCAGCGTCAGCGCGCCGAACACGACGACGACGACCGCAGTGACGATCGCCATCATGGGCACATGCCGTGTCACCATGTAAGACGCGATCATCGCAGCCACCACCGCCACCATGAATACGCCGGTGGCGACGAACAGGTTGGACTTGGCATTGGCGACGAAGAAGATGAGCAAGGGACCGAGTTCGGTCGCAAGCTTGAACAGCGGATGCGGTACTTTCTTGTCCATTACTCGATTCCTGCAATCGCGTTGGCAAAGTCGCGCGCGGTGAACGGTGCGAGATCGTCGATGCCTTCGCCGACGCCGATGAAGTGCACCGGCAGTTTGAATTTCTCCGCCAGCGCCACCAGAATGCCGCCGCGCGCGGTGCCGTCGAGTTTCGTCATCACAAGCCCGGTGACGCCAGCGGTACGATGAAACGCCTCGACCTGCGACAGCGCATTTTGTCCCACCGTCGCATCGAGCACGAGCAAGACCGCATGCGGCGCCGACGCGTCGACCTTCTTGATGACGCGAACGACCTTTTCCAGCTCGTTCATCAGTTCGGCCTTGTTCTGCAGCCGTCCCGCCGTATCGACCAGCAGCACATCGAGCTTTTGCTCCTTCGCCGCGCTCAGTGCGTTGAAGGCGAGGCTTGCTGAATCAGAACCCTGCGCGCCCGCAACGACCGGCGATTTGGTGCGCTCGCCCCACACCTTGAGCTGTTCGATTGCAGCGGCACGGAACGTATCGCCCGCCGCCAGCATCACCTTGCGGCCCTCGGCGCTCAGTTTCGCGGCAAGCTTGCCGATGGTCGTGGTCTTGCCGGAGCCGTTGACGCCGACCACGAGGATGACGAACGGCTCTTGCGCCGCGTCGATCTCCAGCGGCTTCGCCACCGGCGCCAGCACCTTCTCGACCTCGGTCGCGACGACCGTCTTCACTTCGTCGGCGGAAATCGCCTTGTCATAGCGGCCGGCGCCGACGGCATCCGCGATCCGCACCGCGACCGCAGTGCCGAGATCGGCGCGCAGCAGCACATCCTCGATATCGTCGAGCATGGCGCGGTCGAGCTTGCGCTTGGTGACGAGGTCGGCGACGGCCGTACCGAGCGAACTCGAGGTCCGCTTCAGGCCGCTCGAAAGCCGCCGCCACCAGCTCAGTTTGGGGGTTCCAGGAGTGGTATCGCTCATGTCGGGGACGTGTTAGCGGTTTCGCGCCATGAGCGGAAGTCACAACAAATTCTTTGCTGTTCCCGGGCCATCCCTTGATGTGCCCCGGACATCTTTTGATGTTCCCAGGACATCAATTGATGTCCAGGGATTAACGGCAGACGAAATCCTGGCCCGCGTGCTCCATCGCGACGGGCTGATGCTGGTCATCGACAAGCCGGCCGGCCTGCCGGTGCATCGCGGCCCCAAAGGTGGGGCCAATCTGGAAGCTTCCTTCGATGCCTTGCGATTCGGCCTGCCGCGCCCGCCGGTGTTGGCCCACCGGCTCGACAAGGACACCTCAGGCTGTCTCGTGTTGGGACGCCACCGCAAGGCCACCGCTTCGCTCGGCCTCTTGTTCAAGCACGGCAAGGTCGGAAAGACCTATTGGGCCGTGGTCGAAGGCGGACCTGCCGAAGATGAAGGCACCATCGACATGCCGCTCGGACGGCTGAACGCCGAGCGCGGCTGGTGGCAGAAGCCGGATCCGGAGGGCCAGAAAGCCACCACCACCTGGAAAGTGCTCGGCCGCGGCGACGGCCTCGCCTGGCTGGCGCTGGAACCGGTGACTGGCCGAACGCATCAACTGCGCGTGCACACCTCAGCGATGGGCTGGCCGATCGTCGGCGACAATATCTACGGCAATGGTCCGCGCTTCGGCGAACCGATCCTGCATCTGCATTCCCGTGAGATCGTGGTTCCGATTTCGAAGAACAAGGAGCCGGTGCGCGTGATGGCGCCGGCGCCGGCGCATATGCGCGAGCGGTTGCGAAAGTGTGGATGGAACGGTGAGTAGCGGGACGGTGCCTACTTCCCTTCTCCCCTTGTGGGAGAGGGGAAGAGGCGGCTTACAGCGATAGCCGCGCACCATCGTGGCACTTGATCACGAGCGGCATCACGGCACCCGGCTTTTCGCCCGATATCGCAACCGGCAGAAAATGCTCGGTGCGTCCCTGTTTGTCGCTTTCGATCAAGACCTGACGCGTGGCGCCGACCTCTGCCGACAGCCGCCGCTGCAGTGCGGCCTCGCCCACCGCGCGCAACCGCTTCGCCCGCGCCTTGATAACCTCACCCGCCACCTGCGGCATCCGTGCGGCCGGCGTACCCGGGCGCTTGGAGTAAGGAAACACGTGGAGGAAGGTGAGATCGCATTCCTCCACCAGGTCCTGCGAGCGCGCAAACATTTCTTCCGTCTCGGTCGGAAAACCCGCGATGATATCGGCACCGAGCGTGATGTCCGGGCGCAATCGCCGCACCTGCGCGCAAAATTCGATCGCATCATGTCGCGAATGCCGCCGCTTCATCCGCTTCAAAATGAGGTCGTCGCCGGATTGCAGCGACAGGTGCAGATGCGGCATCAGCCGCTCATCCTCGGCAATGACGTCGAGCAGGTCGCGGTCGGCCTCGATGGAATCGATCGACGAAATCCGCAAACGCTTCAACTCCGGCACGTGGCGCAAGATCTGTTTTGTCAGTTGCCCGAGCGTCGCGCGGCCCGGCAGATCGGCGCCGTAGCTCGTCAGATCGACACCGGTCAGCACGATCTCGGCATGGCCGCGCTCGGCGAGCGCCCGCACCTGATCCACCACCGCCCCCATTGGCACCGAGCGCGAATTGCCGCGGCCATAGGGGATGATGCAGAAGGTGCAGCGATGGTCGCAGCCGTTCTGCACCTGCACGAACACGCGCGGCAGGCCGGCCTTGAACCCGTCAAGCAGATGCGGCGCCATCTCCTTGACCGCCATGATGTCGGCGACCGCGATCTTTTCGCTTGTCCCGACGCCAAAGCCCAAGTCGAACGCCGCGCGCGCATCGCGCCAGGCTTCGCCCCGCATCTTGTCGTCATTGCCGACGACGCGATCGACCTCGGCCATTTCGGCAAACATTTCTGCCTGCGTCTGCGCCGCGCAGCCGGTGACGACGATGCGCACATCCGGCCGTTCGCGCTTCAACCGACGGATCGATTGCCGCGCCTGGGCCACGGCCTCATTGGTGACCGCGCAGCTATTGATGACGACGGTATCGGAAAGTCCGGCGCGCTCCGCTTCGCGGGCGATCACCTCGGATTCGAAGGCGTTGAGGCGGCAGCCGAACGTGAGGACGTCGACGCTCATGGCGCTCAGGCGACGTTGGCGAACAGCGCGGGATCGAAGCGGCCTTCATATTCGAAATCGGCCGTTCCCGTCATCAGCACGTGGCCGTCACGCTCGCGCCATTCGATCGCAAGCTTGCCGCCGGGCAGCGTGATCTCGACCGAGCGGTTGGCGCGCTTCAGCCGGGCGGCGGCGACCGCGGTCGCACAAGCGGCCGAGCCGCAGGCCTTGGTCAAGCCGACGCCGCGCTCCCAGGTGCGGATCGTGATGTGGTCGCGATCGACGATATGGGCGAGCGTGATGTTGGCGCGCTCGGGAAAGATCGGGTGATTTTCCAACAGCGGCCCGAAGCGCTCGAGATCATAGGCGTTGACGTCGTCGACCCAGAAGATCGCATGCGGATTGCCCATCGAGACCACCGACGGCGAATGCAGCACCGGCGCATCGATCGGTCCGACCTGCAGTTCGATGTAGCGGGTGTCGCGAAATTCCTCGGCCAGCGGAATGTCCTGCCAGCCGAACTTCGGCGCCCCCATGTCGACGGTGTAGAGGTCGGGCGCCGGGCCCCGCCAGCAATTCAAAAGCCCGGCACGGGTCTCGAAGGTCACGGCGGTCTGGCCGGTCTTCTCGAACAGGCGGCGCACCACGCAACGCATGCCGTTGCCGCAGGCGCCGGCTTCCGAGCCGTCATTGTTGTAGATGCGGATGAAGGCCTCGGTGCCCGGTAGCCGCGGCGGCTGCAATACCATTAACTGGTCATAGGGCACGCCCGCGGGCGAAGCCACGGCGCGGGCGTCCTCCGGCGTCACGGCGGCCTTCGAGCCGGCGTTGGAATCGCGCAGGTCGACCACGACGATTTCGTTGCCGATGCCGTTCATTTTGGCAAATGCGTGGTTGGCCAGCGCGCTCATGGAATTTCCCAATTTATGCCTGCCTTATATGGCGAATAATGGCCAATTGCCTAGTACGGGGGCCTATGACGCATCTGTCATGGGACGAAAACGGACCTTGCGTGTTAGGAATAGCGCCCATCCTGGCGGGCGCGGACCCGGGACATGCCGCCGCCAGGTGGGGTGGATGGAGAATACCTGAAATGAACCGTATCAGCACTTTCCGTGCGGCCGTCGCCGCGCTCGCCATGGTTGCGCTTGGCGGGGCCGCACTGGCGCAATCGCCGGCGCCCTCAGCCCCACCGGCCACAAGCCCGGCGGCGACGCCCACCCCCGCACCATCGGCCGTGCCGGTCCCGCCGCCGGCCGAAACCAAGTCCCCGGCGGATGTCCCGACCGCAGAGAAAGCCCCGACGCCCGTACCCCCGCCGCCCGCCGCCAGCGTCCAGAACGCCGACCCCTTCGGCGAGGAGTTCACGCTGGAGCCCAAGAAAGTCTTGGTGATGAAGGGCACGGCCAACTGGGATGCGGCGTTCGACACCCTGATCGATTCGTTCAAGGCGCTGACCGCGTTGCTCGACAAGCAGGGCATCAAGGCCACAGGCAATTCGATGATCGTCTACACCTCGACCGACGATACCGGTTTTACGTATCTGGCGCAGATTCCGGTCGACCAGGACGTCAAGAACCTGACCAAGGACATCAGCATGGGCAAGTCGCCCGAGGGCAAGGCGCTGAAGTTCGTCCATCGCGGCTCCTACGACAACATGGACAACACCTATGAGGCGATCACCAACCACCTAGACGACAAGAAACTGGAAGCCAAAGACACCTTCATCGAGGAATACATCACCGATCCCCTGAAGACGGCGGAAGACAAGCTGGTGATCAACGTCTATGTGCCGCTGAGGTGATCGGGATGAAACACCCGCTTGCCCTTGCCGTCGTTGCAGCGACGTGGCTCGCCACGCCGGCGCTGGCGCAGACAGTGCCGCCGCCCGCGATCTCCGTGACCGGCGAGGCGAACGTATCGGTGGCGCCCGACCAGGCCCAGATCGACGGCGGCGTGACGTCGGACGCCAAGACCGCGCGCGAGGCGTCGGACGCCAACAACGCGGCGATGGGCAAGGTGCTGCTGGCGCTGAAGGGCGCCGGCATCGAAGAGAAGGACTACCAGACTTCGCGGCTGTCGCTGCAGCCGCAATTTGCGCCAAATCGCGCCGGCCCCTCGCCCATCGTCGGCTATCGCGCCAGCAACCGCGTCACGGTCAAGATCCGCGACGTGACCAAAGTTGCGAACGTGATCGACGCGCTGGTCGGCGCCGGCGCCAATGACGTCGGCGGCATCCACTTCAGCGTGACGCAGGCATCCAAATATCTCGACGAGGCCCGCGAGAAAGCGGTCGCGGACGCCCGCCGCAAGGCCGAGATTTACGCCAAGACTGCCGGCGTCACGCTCGGCGAACCCCTCAGCATTACCGAGGAAGGTGCACCCGTGCCGCTACATCGCGGGAAGATGGCAGCCCCCATGGCCGCCGGCGCACCGGTGGCGCAAGGCGAGGAGACGCTCTCGGTGACGGTACTCGTGTCCTGGGCGATCAAGCCGAAGGAGTAGTGCTGCCGTCATTGCGACGAGCGAAGCGACGAAGCAATCCATACTTCCTTGTGGCACCATGGATTGCTTCGCGGAGCTGTCATCGGGCGCGCATTCGCGCGACCCGTTGGCTCGCAATGACGCCTAAATCTCCACCACCTGCCCCGGCTTCAGCGCGCAGAACCGCTCCGGCGGAATCTTCGCCTCCTTCAGCGCGTCGGCCAATGCATTGACCGGCGCGTCGATCGCCTCATCGGTGAGCTGGAACGTGCCGTGATGATGCGCCAGCGCTTCTTGCGCGCCGCAATCGACCAGCGCCTTCACCGCATCAGCCGGATTCATGTGCTGATCCTTCATGAACCAGCGCGGTTCATAGGCGCCGATCGGTAATATCGCCAGCCGCAGCGGGCCATGCTGCTCGGCTACGCGGCGGAAATGCGTCCCTTCGCCGTAACCGGAATCGCAGACGATGTAGAGTTTGCCGGCCGGCGTCTCCAGCACAAAACTCGCCCACAGCGCCTTGTTGCGATCGAACAGGCCGCGCGCCGACCAGTGCCGCGTCGGCACTAGCGTCACCGCTATGCCATTGCCGAGGTCGACCCGATCCTGCCAGTCGAACGCCTCGGCTTTGATCGCCGCATCCGCATCGCGCATGGTGATGTCGTTGCCAAGCGGCGTGATCACGCGCGGCGAAAACTTTCCGGTAAGTTTCGACAGCGTCGCAACATCGAGATGGTCGTAGTGGCCATGCGACACCAGCGCGACGTCGATCTTGGGCAGCGCGTCGAATGCAATGCCGGGATCATTGTGCCGGTGCGGCCCGGCCCATGAAACCGGCGAGGCCCGCGGCGACCACACGGGATCGACGAGAATATTGAGATCCCGCGTCTGGATCAGCCAGGAGACATGGCCGACAAAGGACAGCCGCACCTTGTCGCCGGACACCCGCGCCGGCGGCGTATCGCTCTGCGCATTCGGCACCCAATCCGGCCAGCTCGCGCGCTTGCGGTCGGTGCCGAACTGCCAGCGTAGCACCTCCGCCAATGATCTTGGGGGTACGCCGTCGGGATCAAAGAAGCGCGTACCGTCGAAGTGGTCGGAGACGGGGCCTTCATAGGTCTTCATGTTGCTGATCCAGACAGACGGCACACCGATGGCCGTGGTGGCCCCGGCGAGCACTGCAAAGACGCGGCGGCGGGTAATGGACATCACGACAGGCAGGAGAGCGCAAGAGACATGGGGCGTTATATGGCGTGTGCGGGTTCAACTTGGAACATGCGACGAAAGGAAGCCTGATCGCCGCCCCTTCATCTTAGAAAATACAACCATGTCAAAGCCTTACGCCTCAATCGCAGGGCAGTATGCCCTAGTTTCTCCTTGACTTTCACCCCATCCAAGGGTTTAACCCGCCCACTTTCTCGGAAAGACGTTCTTTTCGACCCGCCGCCCGGTCCATGAGACCGGAGGCCAACGCCCGACAGCGCGATGCGCCCTCGGGCGCGAAAGTGTTTGGAATATCGTTTTGGCGTTTTGCGCCAGAGCGCATACGTCGTCATCACCCGCGCAGGCGGCTGATCCAGTATCCCAGAGCAGCTCGTTTAAACCGAGAGGCTGCGGCGTGCTGGATACCCCGCTTTCGCGGAGTATGACGGCGGTGGGTTAGACAGCGCCTGCCGCGTGCAGGACAAAGGACAACGGCATTGTTCGACAATCTGTCGGAAAAGCTCGGTGGGATACTCGATCGGCTGACGGGCCGCGGTTCGCTGTCGGAGGCCGACGTCGACGCCGCGATGCGCGAGGTGCGTCGCGCGCTGCTGGAAGCCGACGTCGCGCTTGAGGTGGTCCGAAGCTTCATCGAGCGCGTCCGCGAGCAGGCGGTCGGCGCCACCGTCGTCAAATCGGTCACGCCCGGCCAGATGGTGGTCAAGATCGTCCATGACGAACTGGTCGCCACCCTTGGCGCTGATGGCCAGACCATCGATCTCAACGCGGTGCCGCCGGTCGCGATCATGATGGTCGGCCTGCAGGGCTCCGGCAAGACCACCACCACCGCAAAACTCGCCCGCCGCATGACCCAGCGCGACAAGCGCAAGGTGCTGATGGCCTCGCTCGACATCTACCGCCCGGCGGCGATGGAGCAACTGGCCGTGCTGGGGCGCGACCTCGACATTCCGACGCTGCCGATCGTGACGGGGCAGAAGCCGGCGCAAATTGCAAAACGCGCACTCGAAGCCGGCAAGCTCGGCGGCTACGACGTGGTGCTGCTCGACACCGCCGGCCGCACCACGCTCGACGAAGAGATGATGAGCGAGGCGGCCGAGATCAAAGCCACGGCCAATCCGCATGAAGTGCTGCTGGTCGCGGACTCCCTGACCGGCCAGGACGCGGTCAACCTTGCGCGCGCCTTCGATCAGCGCGTCGGCCTCACCGGCATCGTGCTGACGCGCGTTGACGGCGACGGCCGCGGCGGCGCCGCGCTGTCGATGCGCGCGGTCACGGGAAAGCCGATCAAGCTGATCGGCACCGGCGAAAAGACCGATGCGCTGGAAGATTTTCACCCCAGCCGCATCGCCGGCCGCATCCTCGGCATGGGCGACGTGGTGTCGCTGGTCGAACGCGCGGCGGCGAATATCGACGCCGAAAAGGCCGCGCGCACCGCCGAGCGGATGCGCAAGGGTCAGTTCGACCTCAACGACATGCGCGAGCAGTTGCTGCAGATGGCGAATATGGGCGGCATCAGCGGCTTGATGGGCATGATGCCGGGCATTGCCAAGATGAAGAACCAGATTGCGGCAGCCGGCATCGACGAGAAGATTTTGAAGCGCCAGGTCGCGATCATCGATTCGATGACGCGGGCTGAGCGCAAGAACCCGGACATTTTGAAAGCCAGCCGCAAGAAGCGCATCGCCGCCGGCGCCGGCCAGAATGTCGAGCAGGTCAACAAGCTCCTGAAGATGCACCGGAACATGGCCGACATGATGAAGGCGATGGGTTCGGGCAAGCGCGGCCCGCTCGCCGGCATCGCGCAGGCGATGGGTTTTGGCGGCGGCATGAAGCCGCCCTCGCCGGAAGAGATGAAGGCGCTGGCGGACAAGATGCAGGGCGGCACTGGCCCGGGCGGCCTGCCAAATTTACCGAAGGACCTTCCCACCGGCCTGCGCCAGGGATTGCCGAATCTGCCGGGACTTACCGGGCTGAGCGGCAAGCCGACTTTGCCGGGCCTCGGCGGCTTTCCGGGGAAGAAGAAATGAGGACGCCGTCATTGCGAGCCAACGGGTCCGGCCTCTGGCCGGCCCGATGACAGGCTCCGCGAAGCAATCCATCGCTCCTCGCAATGACGAATCGAACAACCAACAGACTTTCAATTAACCCACACTCAGGAGAACTAAATGTCAGTCGTTATCCGCCTCGCTCGCGCAGGCACCAAGAAGCGTCCGGTTTATCACGTCGTCGTCGCCGACTCGCGCTTTCCCCGCGACGGCCGCTTCATCGAGCGTCTCGGCCATTTCAATCCGCTGCTGCCGAAGGACAATGAATCGCGGCTGAAGCTCGACATGGACAAGGTGAAGTCCTGGCTCGCCAAGGGCGCGCAGCCGTCGGATCGCGTGACGCGCTTCCTGGATGCGGCCGGTGTCGTCAAGCGCCCCGCCCGCAACAACCCGGAAAAGGCCGTGCCGCGCAAGGAGCGCAAGGCTCGCGCCGAAGCCGCCGCGAAGGCGTAAGGCTTAGCGGCGCGCGACGGTGAAAACACCGATTTGCGTCGCCCGTATCGGCGCCGCGCATGGCGTGCGCGGCGCGGTGAAACTGTGGACGTTCACCGAGGATCCGCTGGCCGTAAAACACTACGGCCCGCTGATGACAAAAGACGGCGCGCGCCAATTCGAGGTGACGCATGTCCGCGAGGCCAAAGACCATCTGGTGGCGACGCTGAAGGGCATCGCCACCCGCGAGGACGCCGAGCGCCTCAATGGCCTCGAGCTCTATGTCACCCGCGACAAATTGCCTGAGACTGACGAGGGCGAGTATTACCACGCCGACCTGATCGGACTTGCCGCCGTCAACGCTGCGGGCGAGCCGCTCGGCCGTGTGATTGCGATTCACAATTTCGGGGCCGGCGACATTATCGAGATCGCGCCTCCGCAAGGCGCCACTATGCTGCTGCCGTTCACCAATGCAGTCGTGCCGACGGTCGATCTGACCAGTGGCCGCGTGGTGATCGACCTGCCGCAGGAAATCGAGGGCGACGATCAGGCCGCCGCAGGAAACGGCTCGACGTAACTGTCGCCGCTTCGGCCGTAATACACTGCGCGCCGGCCCGTGAGCGACACCATATAGCCGACGCACCCAGCCTGCGCGATGCGCTCGCAGAATTCACGGTACCTGATTTGCTGCGTCTGAATCGCCCGCACCGCGGCGGCGACGCCATCTGCCGTGAACACCATCGCCGGTACTGCTTCTATTTGTGCGGCCTGAACACGATGCGATTCACCCGACGGCAGATAGTAGATCTTCTCGGCGCGGAGCAGGTCGGCATGATAGCGCTCGACGCCTGCCTGCGTCAGTTTCATCACCACTTCGGGGAAACTGATGCGTTCATGATCCGACCCGTCGGTGCATTCCTGCATAGTTCGGATGACCTTCTCTTGCATGGCTTCTCCTGTTGGATTGCGGATGAACTAATCGATCGGCACCGTGCGCAGGCCGCGCCGGCGCACGATTTCCTGCATGATGCGTTCAAGGGTCGCGCGATCTGCTGATTTCAGGTTTCCGAAAAATTCGGCATCGTTCTGGTCGGCAAGGTCAGACAACTCCGGAACCAGCGCACGGCCGGCCGCCGTGAGCACGAGTTCTTGATAGCGGCGATCGGCCTTGCCGGCCGTGCGCGTTACCAACGTCTTGGCTTGCAGCCGGTCGGCAAGCTTTGAGATCGCGCCCCGCGTCATGCCGAGCCGGTCTGCAAGTGCGCTTGGCGCGACGGAATCCCGCCCGTAAAGTTCGCGCAATATCACCCATTCGGCGACCGTCACGCCACGCGCCTCGACCTTGAGGCTGAAGGCGTGGGAGACCTGGTTGGAGACGTAGCGGATCCAGTAGCCGAGATGGTCTTCGAGGTTGCTGACGTGACGTGCTTTTCTCATACCAGCCCCATTGGTTGACTAGAAAACTATCAGAATTAGTTTCCTAGTCAACTATATTGCCGATTTGATTTCTGATGCCTGACGCGCGATGCAGGATGCATGACCACCGCCTGGCGCGCCACCGTCCTCACCCTCTTCCCCGAGATGTTTCCCGGGCCGCTTGGCGTCAGCCTGGCGGGCAAGGCGCTGGCGTCCGGGCTGTGGGCGCTAGAGGCGCGCGACATCAGGGATTCTGCGACCGACAAGCATCGCAGCGTCGACGATACCCCGGCCGGCGGCGGCCCCGGCATGGTGCTGCGGGCCGACGTGCTGGCGGCGGCGATCGATGCTGCGGAGATCTCTCCCGATCGGCCGCGCCTTCTGATGAGCCCGCGGGGTCGGCCATTGACCCAGTCCATGGTTGTCGAATTTGCCGCAGGACCCGGGCCCCTGATCGTCTGCGGCCGGTTCGAGGGGATCGATCAGCGGGTCATCGAGGCACGGAACCTCGAAGAGGTCTCGGTCGGCGACTACGTGCTGTCAGGCGGCGAAATCGCCGCGATGGCCCTGATCGACGCTTGCGTACGGCTGTTGCCGGGGGTGATGGGCAAGCAGACCTCGGGGGTAGACGAAAGCTTCTCCGAAGGATTACTGGAATACCCCCAATTTACTCGGCCGCAGGAGTTCGAGGGCCGCGGCATCCCCGAAATCCTCATCTCCGGCGATCATGCCAAGGTGGCGGCCTGGCGTAGGGCCGAAGCCGAGGCCCTGACCCGGACGCGGCGGCCGGATCTATGGGCGGCGAGGGGTGGCCAAAAAGGCACAAAAAGCACGACAGACGGGTGACAAGCGCGGCCCGATGCCTTATACGAGCGCCAAATCCGCACACGCGCAGGATAGATGGACGTTTGCGCAGCCCCCGGAAGGCTGGGCGCGCCGCCGATGGAGATTTCAATGAACCTCATTCAACAGCTCGAAAAAGAGCAATTCGAAAAACTGTCGGCGACCAAGTCGATCCCCGAATTCGGCCCCGGCGATACCGTGATCGTCAACGTCAAGGTGGTCGAAGGCGAGCGCACCCGCGTGCAGGCCTATGAAGGCGTTTGCATCGGCCGTTCCGGCGGCGGGCTCAACGAGAGCTTCACCGTCCGCAAGATTTCCTACGGCGAAGGCGTGGAGCGCGTGTTCCCGGTGATGTCGCCGATGATCGACTCGATCAAGGTGGTGCGCCGCGGCAAGGTGCGCCGCGCCAAGCTGTATTACCTGCGCAGCCTGCGCGGCAAGTCGGCCCGCATCGTCGAGAAGCAGGACCGCGCCGCCGCCGTCGGCGAGTAACTTTTCCCGCAAGGGATGCGACAAAAGCGCGGGGTCTTGCTCCGCGCTTTTTTGTTGCGCCATGCCTATCTAGATCATGCCCCCTGCCCAATCGATTGATTGTGGCAGCCGCGGCCCCTGTGTTAGAAAATCAGAATGGTTCTAGATCGCACCAGCGCCGCCTTCGGCACCGCTCAGCTCGTCGTCATCGACGACCGCTCGCGGCTGCCTGGCCGCTTCTTCGGGCGGTTCACGACGTCGGCCACGTCCGAGCTTACGCGCGCAGCTTGACGCTGCGACGTCTGTTGCTTGCGCCTTTCGCGCTTAACCGCTCACACAGAATTTCCTTTGGAGCTTACGCTCATGTCCAAACCGACCACGCTGTACGACAAGATCTGGAATGACCATCTGGTGCACGAAGCCGAAGACGGCACTTGTCTGCTCTATATCGACCGCCATCTCGTTCATGAAGTGACTTCGCCGCAGGCGTTCGAAGGCCTGCGCGCGACGGGGCGCAAGGTTCGCGCGCCGGAGAAGACGCTCGCCGTCGTCGACCACAACGTGCCGACGACCGATCGCACCAAGCCCAATCCCGATCCTGAGAGCGCCGAGCAGATCAAGGCGCTGGCGGAGAACGCGAAGGAATTCGGCATCGAATATTACAACGAGTTCGACAAGCGCCAGGGCATCGTGCACGTGATCGGCCCCGAGCAGGGCTTTACCCTGCCCGGCACCACCATCGTCTGCGGTGACAGCCACACCTCCACCCATGGCGCGTTCGGCGCGCTAGCGCACGGCATCGGCACCTCGGAGGTCGAACACGTGCTGGCGACGCAAACGCTGATCCAGAAGAAGGCGAAGAACATGCGCGCGGTGGTCGACGGCAAGTTGCCCGACGGCGTCACCGGCAAGGACGTCATCCTCGCCATCATCGGCGAGATCGGCACCGCGGGCGGCACCGGCTACGTGCTGGAATATGCCGGCGATGCGATCCGCGCGCTGACGATGGAAGGCCGCATGACGGTCTGCAACATGTCGATCGAAGGCGGCGCCCGCGCCGGCCTGGTCGCGCCAGATGAAAAGGCGTTCGAGTTCCTCAAGGGCCGTCCGAAATCGCCGAAGGGCGCCGATTGGGACGCCGCGATGCGCTATTGGGACAAGCTGCGTTCCGACGAGGGCGCGCATTTCGATCACGAGATCCGGCTGGACGCGGCAAAACTGCCGCCGATCGTGACTTGGGGTACCTCGCCCGAGGACGTGGTTTCGATCTCGGGCTTCGTTCCTGACCCCGACAAGATCGAGGACGAGGCCAAGCGGCTCTCGAAACACCGTGCGCTGAAATATATGGGCCTGACGGCGGGAACGAAGATCACCGACATCAAGCTCGATCGCGTCTTCATTGGCTCCTGCACCAACGGCCGCATCGAGGATCTGCGCGCAGCCGCAAAGATCGCCGAGGGCAAGACCGTCAGCGCCAGCGTCAATGCGATGATCGTGCCCGGCTCCGGCATCGTGAAGGAGCAGGCGGAAGCCGAAGGCCTCGACAAGATCTTCATCAAGGCCGGTTTCGAGTGGCGCGAGCCGGGCTGCTCGATGTGCCTTGCGATGAACCCAGACAAGCTGAGGCCGGAAGAGCGCTGCGCCTCGACCTCGAACCGCAATTTCGAGGGCCGCCAGGGCTTCAAGGGCCGCACCCACCTGGTATCGCCGGCGATGGCTGCGGCTGCGGCGATCGCGGGGCATTTCGTTGACGTCAGAGAATGGCGTTAACGCTTCCTTTGTCTAGATAGCGAGACGTTCCGGAAACGGCCCGTTAACAGGCAAGAGCGCACACTGGCCCCTTGCGAAGCGCTTTCGCGAGGGACTTTTGCCGTGACCGACAAGCCTGAATTTGTCGATATGATCAGCGAAGCGACGCGGCAGGTGCGGCGGCGCACGACGCCGCGCATCGTCGACCTCCAGCCTATCGCCACTAAGGAAGCCTCGCGCCTCAGTCACTGGCCGCCGGAGCACTGGCAGCAATGGCGGATGGAGACGCTGACACCGTGGAAGCTAAAGCCGTGGCGCGGCAAGGATTGGGACTAGCCAAGTAGCATTGTCTCAAACAGGCGCCCTTTCGGGCGCCTGTTTCATTTCAACCTGTCTCACCAATAGGCGTAGTAGCGGTGGCGCCACCACCACGGCGGCCTGCAGACCCTGCGCGGCCCATAATAGGTCCAGATCACGCGGCAGCGGCGCGGATAATAGTAGGCCGGGTAGTAGGCCGGGTAGTAGGCCGGCGCGATGTAGAAGCGGCTGTGGAAGTGGCGCCGGTGGTGGAAGTGCGGCCGATGGCGGAAGTGTGGGCGATGAAAGGCGTGACGATGTACGAAGCGGGGTCCGCCGCCGTGGAAGCCGGGTGCCGGACGAAAGCCGCCACGGTGGATCGCCAACCCACCGCCTCTGAACCCACCGCCGTGAAAGGCCGCGCCGCCACCGCGGAAGCCGCCGCCATGAAAGGCCGGTCCGCCGCCGCGGAAGCCGCCGCCGGCGAAACCGCCGCCACCACCGCCGCGAAAGCCGCCGCCGGCGAAACCGCCACCACCACCGCCGCCGCGGAAGCCACCACCGATCGTCGGGCGGTGTTGAACCTCGGTCGTCAGTCCGTCCGTTGCATATTTCGCTGACGGCGCCGTGCCGGGGGTCGCTAGCGAAAGCGCCTCGGCGCGCTGTTGTGATGCCGCTGCGAGCGCGAATACTGCCGCAGCCGTAACGCCCAGACGGCGGACCAGGCCGCGTCCAGGATCGTATGTTGTCATGGATTTATCCTCCCTAACCGGCGACGCGCGCCGCTCTGCGGCTGGCTCGCGTCGCGTCCTCTGCGATCGCTCCCAACATGAAGTTAGAGACAGACACGTGAACGCGCCATGAATGCGCCGACCTCAGCGATGAATGCGCAGGAAAGCGCGTTAAAGAGATTTCTGCGGCTGACAGAGGTTGTGCACGCTTACTACCAGAACGGCCCAAACCCGATGCCGAATGTGAACGGCGCGGGGGCGTAGTAAGGATACGGCCGATAGTAGACGGGCCGCGCGTAATAGGGCCGGTAGTAATAAGGGCGATAATACGGACGGTAGTACGGACGATAATAGCTATAGTGACGATAGTAGCGCCGTTGCGCGCTTAGATCTGTGGCGCCGGATGTGCCGGCGCTTTTCGCCTTCGCCTGCGGCGCCGCGGCGGCCCTATCAATCGCCGCCGGCCCGACGACCGCAAGCGCGCCGACGACAAGGGCTGCAGAGATCAAGCTCCTCATGATGGACTCCTCTTGCTGAAGCTGATGTCAGAGATAACAGACGGTAATCTCGCCAGTTTCAAGGCGACTGCTGAAATCGAAACAGGCCCGCGATGAAGCGGGCCTGTTGGCATCTGCACCAAGCTGCCGCAATCACCAGCGGTGCCAGTGACGATGATGATGGTGGTGATGGCGATGATGGTGGTGGCGATGATGGTGGTGGCGCCAGCGATGCCACCGGTGATGATGGTGATGGTAGCCGTGATGGTAGCGGTGATGGTAGCGGTGATGTCGCCAATGCACTTCCGTCGTCGCCAACCTGGCATCCTCCTGAACCGCCGCGGCGGCGCCGGGATTGCTGAGCGACAGCGCATTGGCACGCTCGGCCGGAGCGGCAAACGCCAGCAAGGCGCCAACGGCCGCAAGCCCAAAAACCTTCACTACCTGCATATCCAGTCTCCTCGGGTCGTCGGATGCACGTCTGCGCCGAATGGCTTGCATCAACTAACGGCATCGCCGCGACACGTGCACAGACTGAAGCAAGCGACTTGAATGAGGTGTGAATGAGTGCGCCGTGAACATGAAGAATGCGACACGAACATGAACGGATGCTGCTTGCCGCGATCTCGCGCGCACAGTTTGCGCAGATCGCCGTCAGCAACATCAACAGCGTTTGTCCACAGAGCCCTACTCGGTGCCCGTCGGAAAATGCTCGACAGAAAAATAGAGAGGGGACGAATCTAGCCCGGCTGCCACCAGCAGTTCATGCGCGGGGTGATCACCGTGCCGCTCGGCCGGGACTCCTGCACGTAATGTGCGGTGCAATCGCGCACGGCGTTCGGCCCTGGGTTGTAGCGCGGATAGACACTGGGAGCCCACGGCTCGCTGCGATAAATCGGCACGCGCCGCAGCGGGCGCCGGCGCTGGGCGGAAACATCCGTGACGATCGGCTGCGGCGCCTGCGCGGTCCGCAGCGCTGATGACGCCGTCTGCGCCTGCGCAGCCGCCACGTCAGGGAGCAAAAGCCCGGCCAAGACAGCCGACAAGGCAGCCGATATGGCGGCCGTCACAATCCGCTTCATTGAAGTCCACCCAAAACTGATCCCCCGGTACGGTCACCGATTGGCGCGTCAAAATCAACTCGCAAAACTAGTATGCGCCTGGGCATAACACACGCTAAATACGACGTGATGTGGACCGAAGCAAAAGCCCCCTCGCTCGCCGAAATGGAAGCCATGGCGCATGAGGTGTTCGAGCGCCTGCCCAAGGGATTTCGTACCCTGTGCGAAGGCGTGATCATCCGCGTCGACGATTTTCCGACCGACGAGGTCCTGGACGAGATGCAGGCGCAGAGCGAGTTCGACCTGCTCGGCCTGTTCCAGGGCGTCGGCCTGCCGCACCAGAGCAACCAGGACATAGCCCGCCTTCCCAACATGATTTGGCTCTACCGCCGTCCGATCCTCGACTACTGGGCCGAGCATGAGGAAACGCTGGGCCATATCGTCCGCCACGTCCTGATCCACGAAATCGGGCACCATTTCGGGCTGTCGGACGCCGATATGGAGGGGATCGAGGCCGCCGCAGACTAGGCCGGTTCGCGCCAAAACAGGCGGCCCATGCGCAAATTGGCCTTTTGCCGTGGCCATATTCGCGATAAATCACCGACCCGTCCCACCTTTTCAACCGGGAAGTGCGATCGATGGAAAAGTTCACCACACTGGAAGGCGTCGCGGCGCCCTTGAAGATCATCAATGTCGACACCGACATGATCATTCCGAAGCAGTACCTGAAGACCATCAAGCGCACCGGCCTCGGCAAGGGCCTTTTCTCGGAACAGCGCTACAGGGACGACGGCAGCGAGAACCCGGATTTCGTCCTAAACCAGCCGGCCTATCGCAACGCCAAGGTGCTGGTCGCCGGCGACAATTTCGGCTGCGGCTCCAGCCGCGAGCACGCGCCGTGGGCGCTGCTCGATTTCGGCATCCGCTGCGTGATCTCGACCTCATTCGGCGACATCTTTTACAACAACTGCTTCAAGAATGGCATTCTGCCGATCCGCGTCTCGCAGGAAGACCTCGACAAACTGTTCGACGACGCCGAGCGCGGGGCGAATGCAACGCTGACCATCGATCTCGCCAACCAGGAGATCCGCGGCCCCGACGGTGGCAAGGTGAAGTTCGAGATCGATCCGTTCCGCAAGCACTGCCTGATGAACGGCCTCGACGACATCGGCCTCACCATGGAAAAGAAATCGTCGATCGACGATTACGAGGCCAAGCTCAAGAAAGAGCGCGCCTGGGCCTGATTGTGCCACGAGAGCCCCGGCGAAAATCGGGGCTCTTTTGTTGAGGAGGCGGCGCAGATGCGGCCTGACGTCGTCACCTTCTGGCACGGCCGGCTCGACGGGCTGCGACTGACCTGCCTCAGATCGCAGGTTGCCGCAGGCCACAAGGTCACCGTCTACAGTTTCGATCCACTGCCCGGCCTGCCCGACGGCGTCGGCAACGCCGAAGCGCAAGCGATCTTGCCGCATTCCTTTTCCGAGCGGCTGCGTCCACCCGAGGCTGATGGGAGCTGGCGCGACTGGACGATCCTGCAGTTCAGCGATTTCTTCCGCATGCGGCTGATGGCAGAAAACGCCGGATTGTGGCTTGACGCCGACGTGCTGCTGCTCAAACCGATCGAGATCGATCCCGCAAAGCCTTACTTCGCGTGGGAGCGCCGGCGCCAACTCGGCAATTCAGTGTTGTACCTGCCGACAAACGATCCGATCGTGCGGGCGTTCGAGGAACTGATGGAGCAGGAGGAGCTGACGCCGGACTGGCTGGCGCTGCGTCATCGCCTCACCTTCATGCTGCGCCAGTTGCGTCGCCGATCGAGCCGTCTCTCCGACATCCGCGTCGCGATCTACGGCCCCGCCGCCCTCACCGCGCTGGCGCGCCGCGCGGACGAGTTGCAGCACGCGCTGCCGAAGCAGTCGTTCTACGCGGTGCACGCCGAGCCAAGGCTGTTCTTCGAGCCTTCGGATTTTTCAGGCTTGCTTGCCGATCCGCAAATCATCGGCCTGCACATCTCGCCCAAAGGCCGCGGCGGTGAAAAGCCGATCCCCGGCAGCCTCTATGCCTGGGCGGCGGAGAGGTTCGGCTCGCGATAGCTTACCCTCCCCTGTAGGATGAGATCGACGCGATCAATGCCCCATAGCCGCAATCGCATCCGCAATCGCGATCGTGCGCCGCGCCATGTCGGCGTGCAGCCGTTCCACCATCCGCCCGTCGAGCTGGATTGCCCCGCGCGAGGCGTTTTCCGGCTTTTCGAATGCCGCAATGACCTTGCGCGCCTGCTCGACCTCCTCGGCCGGCGGCGTGAAGATCGCGTTGCAGGCCTCGATGTGGCTCGGATGGATCAGCGTCTTGCCGTCGAAGCCGAGATCGCGGCCTTGCGCGCATTCGGTCGCAAACCCATCGATGTTGCTGATGTCGCTGTAGGGACCGTCGAGAATTTCCAGCCCGTGCGCGCGTGTCGCCAGGATGCAGTGCGTGATCATCGGAATCATCGTGGCGCGGCCCGGCTGCATGCGGATCCGCGTTTCCCGCGAAATGTCGTTCGGCCCGAACACGAATCCCGCAAGCCTGGTTTCGGAATCCCTCGATGCCGCGGCGAGCTTGTCGGCGTCCAGCACCGCGCGCGCGGTTTCGATCATGGCCCAGACCCGGATCGAGGTGGGCGCGTTGATATCGCTGAGCCGATTGGCGATCGCGTTGAGATCGTCGACGGTGGAAATCTTGGGAACCAGAATGCCGTCGGGGCGCGCCTTGCCGGCCATGGTGACGTCCTCGACCCACCACGGCGTATCGAGGCTGTTGACCCGGATCAGCACCTCGCGCTTGCCGAACCCGCCCGCCGCAATCGCTTTGGCGATCTGGTCGCGGGCCATTGCCTTGGCGTCCGGCGCGACTGAATCCTCGAGGTCGAGGATGATTCCGTCGGCCGGCAGGTTGCGCGCCTTTTCCAGCGCCCGCGTGTTAGATCCCGGCATGAACAACAGGCTGCGGCGCGGACGGATCATGGGCTGGTTTCCTTGTATGACCTTGAGGTTCCGCGATATCATCTCGCACGGCGGCCTGAAAGCCTTGTTCCCGTCATCGGCTTATGGTTAGGCATGACACCATGACCTCTTTCCCGCAACATCTGCTCGATGGCTACCGGGCCTTCACCTCGCAACGGCTGCCGACTGAACAGACGCGCTACCGGGAACTCTCCGAGCGCGGCCAGTCGCCTGCCGTGATGGTGATCGGCTGCTGCGATTCCCGCGTCTCGCCGGAAGTGATTTTCGACGCCGGCCCCGGCGAGCTGTTCGTGGTGCGCAACGTCGCCAACCTGGTGCCGGTCTATCAGCCGGACGGCGGCGCCCATGGCGTCTCCGCGGCGCTGGAATATGCAGTCAACGTGCTGCGCATCAAGCATATCGTCGTGCTCGGCCATGCCCAGTGCGGCGGCATTCGCGCCTTCATCGATAAGATCGACCCGCTGTCGCCGGGCGACTTCATCGGCCGCTGGATGGCGATGTTCATCAAGCCGGGCGAGGTGGTCGAACAGCGCGAGCGCGAGACGATGCAGGAGTTCACGATCAGGATCGAGAAAGCTGCGATCTTCCGCTCACTGGAAAATCTGATGACGTTTCCGTTCGTGCGCGCCCGCGTCGAGCGCGGCGAGATGGAATTACACGGCGCCTATTTCGGCGTCGCCGAGGGTTCGCTGTTCGTGCTCGATCCGAAGGCGAAGGAATTTCGCAGCGTGAGAGGTGGCGAATAGCGAATGGCGAGTAGCGAATAAGGACGAAGTCTACTCGCTATTCGCTACTCCCTATTCCCGGCTACTTACGCTGCCTTCTTCTTCGCGGTGATCAGCTTGCGGTTGATCAGGGATTCGGCGATCTGCACCGCGTTCAGGGCGGCGCCCTTGCGCAGATTGTCGGAGACGCACCACAGTGCGAGGCCGTTCTCCACCGTCGCATCCTCGCGGATGCGGCTGATATAGGTGGCGTCCTCGCCGGCCGCTTCGTAGGGCGTGACGTAGCCGCCGGGCTCGTGCTTGTCGATCACGAGGCAACCCGGCGCGTTGCGCAGGATGTTGCGCGCTTCGTCGGCCGTGATCGGATTCTCGAATTCGATGTTGACGGCCTCCGAATGGCCGACGAACACCGGCACGCGCACGCAGGTGGCAGTCAGCTTGATTTTGGGATCAAGAATCTTCTTGGTCTCCATCATCATCTTCCACTCTTCCTTGGTGTAACCGTCCTCCATGAACACGTCGATCTCCGGGATGACGTTGAAGGCGATACGCTTGGGGAACTTCTTGTTGATGAGCTCGCTGTTGGTGTAGACGGCCTTGGTCTGCGAGAACAGTTCGTCCATCGCATCCTTGCCGGCGCCGGAGACCGATTGATAGGTCGCGACCACGACCCGCTTGATGGTGGCCTTGTCATGCAGCGGCTTCAGCGCCACCACGAGCTGCGCGGTGGAGCAGTTCGGGTTGGCAATGATGTTCTTCTTGGCAAAGCCCGCGGCGGCATCGGCGTTCACTTCCGGCACGATCAGCGGCACGTCCGGATCCATCCGCCAGGCTGACGAATTGTCGATCACGACCGCACCCGCCGCGCCGATCCTGGGCGACCATTCCTTCGACACCGAACCGCCTGCCGACATCAGGCAGATGTCGACGTCGGAGAAATCGTAGTGCTCGAGCGCTTTGACCTTCAGGGTGCGGTCGCCATAGGACACTTCGACGCCGACGCTGCGGCGCGAGGCCAGCACCACGACCTCGTCGGCGGGGAATTTGCGCTCGTCGAGAATATTGAGCATTTCGCGCCCGACATTGCCGGTCGCACCGACGACAGCGACTTTGTAACCCATCATTCACACTCCGAGGAAAAATGCCGCCCTGCCGCGTCAAGCGGAAAGGGAGAAGGCAGCGCTTCTATGCGAGAAACGCCGATATGACAACGTTTGGCGGCTGCGTTTGGGCGTTTGATGCATTCGTTTCCGGCCGGTTCGGCCGATTCCCATCATAGGACGACAATTCACCCGGCGCTGGTAAGCTTCGTGGACGAGGTCTACGGCACGCTGGCACGGCTCTGCGCCTATCTTATGACGCTCGCGCTGATGGCCATTGGCGGTATCGCGCTATGGCGGCATTTGCCCGATATCACGGCGATGGAGGCGGCGCCGAGGGCCTGGAGCCAGGCCGGGGGCATGGCTCCGGCGTTCGCCGTAAGCCAGTTCATTTTTCCAGGCAAGATAGAGACTTACGAGGTTTTGCGGCACCCCGAGGGGGGCCGCAAGGACGTGTTCCGCTGGAGCGGGCTCGGCGGCATGCCGGTCGCCGAACTCGAAATCTATCGTCCGGGCGAAGAGATCGATCAGGTCGGCTCAGCGGCCGGCTACCTTGCTGCAAGGATGGACCCGGCAGGCGCGCGCGAGCTGGAGGCCGCCGGAATCATCGCCAGCAAGTTCGGCGCCGTGACCCTGTTTCGCCGGGTCGGCGGCACGGAGGCCGCCAGCGCATGCCTCCGATTCTTCAAACACATCGATGAGCCGAAATTCCGTCTCTCGGGCTGGTCATGCCTGGGCGAGGGCGTGCCGGCCCGCCGCGCCGCGATCGGCTGCATGCTGAACCGGCTGATCCTGCTTTCGGCCGGCAACGATACGAAACTTACGGAATTGTTCGCCCGCGACGAAGTCAGGCGCAGTGATTGCGCGGCGTCAGGCGCCCCGGCGCTGCCTGCCGATTGGGTGATGGACGCCGATAGCCCGCGGCTGCGCGGCACCCTTTAGAACCCGCTTTGGTGGCGTCAAATTCCGCCGCCCCTCACGATTGTGGCAACAAGCGGCCAAGACACTTGTTTTCATGAAACTTTTTCGCTTCACACCGCATTATTCCGGCGCGGTGTGGCGCAATTGACCTAGCGACGACGGTGTTGCCACGGCTACAATGCACGCAACCAGATTTGACGACCCGCCGGCCCATCACGGGCGGACAATGACGAGGATGCAATGACCCGAAAATTACCTGCTGCGAGCAAGCTCGCAATGCTGCTTGCCGCGGCCGCCCTCGTCGCTATTGGCACGACCTCGGCCGACGCCCAGTCCAGGCAGCAATACGACCGCGACGGCCGCCCCTATTACGGCGCGAACGGCCCCAACCGGTCATACCAGCAGGGCCCGCGCACCCGCGTCTACGTCACCACGCGCTCCTGGCTCGATGCCGGCACCGAAGTACTGCCGGGGGACCGCAAGTTCCAGGACTACGCCTTCCCGCCGGAGCACGGATATCCGTCGTTCGCGCGCGAAAACCTCAACCGGCCGATCGACCGCCAGCCGCTCAACCCGCCGTCGGACATGGGCGGCTATCCGCAGCGCTTCCCGCTGTATTGATAGCGGCATTGATCAATTGAGTCGTCATGGCCGGGCTTGTCCCGGCCATCCACGTTTTGGCTGCGGAGAAAATGTAGGTGGGCAAAGGCGCGTTGCGCCGTGCCCAACATCTTTCTTTGCGTAAACTGGTGGGCACCCACCCTACAAATCGCTTACGCGTGCAGCTTCTGCAATTCCTTCAAAATCGCCTCGCCCATCTGCGTGGTTGAAGCTGCCGTCGTGCCCTCGGACTTGATATCCGCCGTACGCAATCCACTCGCCAGCACCGCCGCGATCGCCGCGTCGACCTTGTCGGCCAGCGCGCCCATATCGAAGGAATAGCGCAGCGCCATCCCGAACGACGAAATCATCGCGATCGGATTAGCGAGGCCCTTGCCAGCGATGTCGGGCGCCGAGCCGTGCACCGGCTCGAACAGCGAGCGGCGCTTTTTGGTCTTGGCGTCGACCTCGCCGAGCGAAGCCGAGGGCAGCATGCCGAGCGACCCCGTGAGCATCGCCGCGATATCGGACAGCATGTCGCCGAACAGATTGTCGGTCACGATGACGTCGAATTGCTTCGGCGCCTTCACCAGCATCATGCCGCCGGAATCCGCGAGTTGATGCTCCAGCGTCACGTCGTTGTATTCGCGCGCGTGGACGGCCGTCATGACCTCGTTCCAGAGCACGCCCGACTTCATGACGTTGCGCTTTTCCATCGACGTCACCTTGTTGCGGCGCTTGCGCGCCAAATCGAAGGCGACGCGGCCGATGCGCTCGATCTCATAGGTGTCATAGACCTGGGTATCGATGGCGCGCTTCTGGCCGTTGCCGAGATCGGTGATGGTTTTCGGCTCGCCGAAATAGACGCCGCCGGTCAGTTCGCGCACGATCATGATGTCGAGGCCTTCGACCGCCTCGCGCTTCAGGCTGGAAGCATCGGCGAGCGCCGGGTAGCACACGGCTGGGCGCAGATTGGCGAACAGGCCGAGATCCTTGCGCAGGCGCAGGAGACCTGCCTCAGGGCGCACCTCGTAGGGAACGCTGTCCCACTTGGGACCACCGACCGCGCCGAAGATGATGGCATCGGCCGCCTTGGCTTTGTCCATGTCGCCTTCCGAGATCGACACCTTGTGCGCGTCATAGGCGGAGCCGCCGACCAGCCCCTGCTCGGTCTCGAATGACGCGATGCCCGCCGCGTTCAGCCAGTCGATCAGGCGCTGCACCTCCCCCATCACTTCGGGGCCGATGCCGTCGCCGGGGAGAAGCAGCAGTTTATGGGTCGCCATGGTCGTTTACCTCAGACTGGTGTTTTGGCCGTCATTGCCGGGCTTGACCCGGCAATCCATCCCGCTTCGCGAAATCTTCTGACGATGGATGGATGCCCGGGTCAAGCCCGGGTATGACGAGCGAAGGAAATCCGGGCCGGAGTGCTAGAGCGGCATTGCGCGATTGGCAAGACACCATTGCGGCCGCAGAGCCTGTGCATCCCCCTGCCGGCCTGCCACAATGCCGTTCCGCCGGAGCAAATTCCTTGCACGCCCTCGACCGTCCCGCGAGTTACGCGCATCCCGCACGGCTGATCCTCATTCTGTCGCTGGCGCCGACCGTCGGTCTCGGCATCGGCCGCTTTGCCTATGCGCTGGTGCTGCCTGACATGCGCGACACCCTGGCCTGGAGCTATTCCGCGGCCGGTTTCATGAACACCATCAACGCCGCCGGCTATCTCGCAGGCGCCCTGCTCGCCTCGCGCATGATCCGGCGTTTTGGACTGGCCGCTTCCGTTCGATGGGGCACGCTGGCCTGCGTGCTATCGCTGGCGCTCTGCGCCACCACAGGCGATTTCTACGTCCTGAGTTTTGCGCGGCTTCTGGCGGGGGTCGGCGCCGCGGCCGGATTCGTCGGCGGCGGCGCGCTGGCGGCGACGATTGCGCAGTCGCGCCCCGAGCGGGCGAATTTTCTGCTCAGCCTGTTCTATGCCGGCCCCGGGATCGGCATCCTGGCGTCGGGACTGGTGGCGCCGTTCGTGCTGCAGGGCTTTGGGCCGGGCTCGTGGTGGATGGTCTGGTGGGCGATGACCGCGTTGGCGGTCGTCATGACGATCCCGGTCCTGCTCGCACCGTTTCATGCCGGTGCAGCCCTGACCGAAACGACGGCGGCCAAATTCGCCGTCGCGCCGGTCGTGATCTATCTCGCCGGCTACTTTCTGTTTGGCGCCGGCTACATCGCCTACATGACCTTCATGATCGCCTATATCCGCGACGCCGGTGGCGGTGCCGCGGCGCAGAGCGCGTTCTGGAGCCTGATCGGTGTCAGCGCTTTCATCACGCCCTGGGTATGGCGCCGCGTACTGGCGCTCGACCGCGGCGGCCTCGCCACCACGATCATTCTCGGTGTCAATGCCATCGGCGCGGCGATGCCGATCTTCGGGCATTCGGTGTGGCTATTGGGGATGTCCGCGCTGGTGTTCGGCGTGGCCTTCTTCGCCGTGGTCGGATCCACCACTGCCTTCGTCCGCCTCAACTACCCGCCGCAAGCCTGGCCCACCGCGATCGCGGCGATGACGATTTCATTCGGCATCGGTCAGACGCTGGGCCCGATCGTGGTCGGCGCGATCACGGATGCGCTGGGCAGCCTGTCGTTCGCGCTGAATATTTCCGCGGCGATGCTGGCGCTGGGTGCGGTATTGTCGGCGTTTCAGAGAAAGGTACGAAGTTTTTGAGTGGACGCCTGATGGTAAGGTGTCTGCTCGGCAGCGGGAACTGTGGTACTCTCTATCAAACGCGATGGGGCGATAGCTCTCCCGGGTCTCGAGGAGGACCAACGTCGTGAAGCGCGAATTCGACCTCATCGTCTATGGCGCGACGGGTTACACCGGCCGTCTCGTCGCCGAATATCTGGCGACGTCCTATCGCAGCGACGATGCTCCGTCCTGGGCGATCGCGGGACGCTCGACCGACAAGCTCCAGAAGATGCGTGTCGACATCGGCGCACCGGACGATTTGCCGTTGGTCAAGGCGGATGCCGACGAGCCGGCCACCCTGCGTTCGATGTGCGAGCGTGCGGCCGTGATTATCACGACTGTCGGGCCGTATCAGCTCCACGGTCCCGGGCTGGTGGCGGCCTGCGCGGCCACGGGAACGGCCTATGTTGATCTCTGCGGCGAGCCGGTTTGGATGCGGCGCATGATCGCCGCCTATCACGAAGAGGCGAAACGGACCGGCGCGCGCATCGTCTTCTCCTGCGGCTTCGATTCCATCCCGTTCGACCTCGGCGTGCTCACGGTGCAGGAGAAGGCGCGCGAGAAATTCGGACGCCCGGCGCGGCGGGTCAAAGCCCGCCTGCGCAAGGTGAAAGGCGGCATGTCTGGCGGCACCGCGGCGAGCGCCCAGGCGACATTGGCCGCCGCCGCGCGCGACCCGGCCCTGATCGGGCTGCTGACAGACCCCTTCGCGTTGACGCCGGGGTTCACCGGGCCGTCTCAGCCGTCGGGCCTCATCCCCGAATACGACCCGCACATGAACGCATGGCTCGTGCCGTTCCCCATGGCGCCGGTCAACACCAAGAACGTGCACCGCACGAATTTCCTGTTGGGTCATCTCTACGGCAGGGATTTCGTCTATGACGAGATGATGGTTGCGCCGGGATTGGGGGAAATCGCCGGCGTGACGACGGAGACGTTCGCCACGGTATTTTCCTTGTTCAGGACCGGCGGCCTCAAACCCGGCGCAGGCCCGACCCGAGAAGAACGCGAGAAGGGCTTCTACGACATCCTCTTCCTGGGCGAGCTGCCGGATGGCGGACGGGTCGAGACGGTCGTCAGGGGCGACCGCGATCCGGGCTACGGCTCGACCAGCAAGATGATCGCCGAGAGCGCTCTCTGCCTCGTGCGCGACGTGCAGGGCGAGGGCGGCATCTGGACACCGGGCGCGCTGATGGGTCAGGCGTTGCGTAAGCGTCTGGCGGAGCGCGCCGGCCTCACTTTCAGTGCGCGTTGAGATAACGCTCAGAGCTGCAGCGGCGTGATCCAACGCGGTTCCTTTCGGGCAGCCCCAAACCCACGGCATCCTCTCGCCTTTGCGCGAGAGGATGCCTATGTTGCGCAGTACCTGCAGCGCCCCCGAAGCGACAATGGGAGGTATGGGCATGGACGCGCCGAGCAAGGAATTTGCGCTGGCGGGCAGCCTTGACGAGTTGAAGCTCAAGGGGCGGCTCGTTGTGCACGGTGACCATCGTCCGATCCTCGTCATCTACGATCGCGGGCGCGTCTTCGCCCTTGACAATCGCTGCCCGCACATGGGCTTCCCGCTCAAGCGCGGCAGCGTCGAGGACGGAATCTTGACGTGTCATTGGCACCACGCGCGCTTCGATCTCGAAAGCGGCTGCACCTTCGACCTGTGGGCGGACGACGTGCCGATCTGCCCGGTCGAGGTGCGCAATGGTGACGTCTGGGTGAAGACCACGTTCACCCATGCCGATCCCGCCGCGCACTGGCGTCAGCAATTTGCGAACGGCCTCGCCCACAATCTTGGCCTCGTCATTGCCAAGGCCATACATGGTCAGCTCGCGGCGGGCGTACCGCAGACCGAGATCGTGCGGGAGGTGGCGCTGTTCGGGGCGCAAAATCGCGACGGCTGGGGCGTCGGTCTTACGATCCTTACGGCACTCGCCAATATCCTGCCTTTGCTGCCGGAGGAGGAAGCCTATCTCGCTCTATTCCACGGCGCGCGCCGCGTGGCGGCGGACTGCGACGGCGAGGCGACGCGGCGGGAACGCTCGCCGCTTGGAAGCCGGCCGAAGCCGGCCGCGCTCAAACGTTGGCTGCGGCGCTGGACAAACGTGCGCCATCGCGAGGCGGCCGAGCGCACCCTGCTCACGGCGATTGCGGCGGGCCTCTCCCCGGCTGAACTCGCTGATGTTCTGTTCACCGCCGAGACCGAGCGGGCTTTCGCCGACACCGGACACTCGCTCGACTTCGTCAACAAGGCATTCGAGTGCCTCGACCTGATCGGCTGGCAACACGCGTCGGCTCTGCTGCCGACTATCGTCGGTCAAATGGTAGCGGCCCGTGGCGCCGAGGAATCAACTGCCTGGCGCCAACCTATCGACCTTGTTGCGCTGTGTGAGGAATCAACCAGCGAACTCGCGGATCTGTTCGCTGCCGGATGCTGCTCGCGTAACTGGTCGGGCCACGCCGCACTGGCTCACGAGCTGCTCGGCGACGATCCGGCCAGGATCGTTGACGCGCTCAAGGAGGCGATCCGCGCCGGTGCCGCTCCTGCCGACCTTGGCCAATCCCTCGCCTACGCGGCAGCGCTCCGGGTGGCGCGCTTCGGCAACGCCAACGAGCACGCCGATTGGGAGACGGCGCATCACGTCTTCACCTACGCCAACGCGGTCCAGCAGGCGCTGACGCGCATCGGGACTGCCAACATCGACACTCACGTCACGGCCGTGCGCGGCGTATTGCACGGAGCGATGGCGCTCTACCTTGCCCGCTATCTCAATGTGCCGCCGGCGCGCATCCCGGGCGACGGCGGCGAGCAGCTCGATGATCTGCCCGCGGATCCAGAGACGATCGGCGCCGCCTTGCTCGACGCCTTCGACCGGCAGAGACAGGTCGATCTTGCCGCACGCCTGGTGGCACGGCATCTCACGCTCGGCCATTCGCCGAAGGCGCTGATCGCTACGCTTGCGCATGCGGTGCTGCGAGAAGATGCAGGCTTCCATGCGTATCAGATGCTGGAGGCGGGAGTCCGGCAGTTCGGCGCGTGGGGCGACACGGACGAGGGCCGACACATCCTGATCGCGGTTGCCCGCTATCTGGCGGCCCATTCACCGACAGAACGCGCCTCACTGCAGACAGCCGACATCGCCCGCCGGTTAATGCGGGGTGGCGAGCTGCATCAAGAGGCTGGATCGTCCTGAGGTCGCGCGCTGAGCGCGAAACGACCAAGCGCGACTAACTTCCGCTAAACGAATTATACCCCTGGTCTTCCCAGAAGCCGCCCTTGTAGTCGTTGGTGACTTCCATCGAGAGCACGTATTTCGGGTTCTTGAAGCCGAGCTTGGTCGGCACCCTGATCTTCATCGGGAAACCGTAAGCGCGCGGCAGGATTTCGTCGCCGAATTTGAACGTCATCTGGGTTTGCGCATGCAGTGCGCTCGGCATGTCGAGCGGCGAATTGTAGCCGTCCTTGTCGGCGCACTGGAACCAGACATATTTCGCCCGCGTATCCGCGCCGACCAGTTTGAGGAAATCGCGCAGCGGCGTGCCGGTCCAGCTTCCGATCGCGCTCCAGCCTTCGACGCAGATATGGCGCGTCACCTGCTTGACTTGCGGCAGTTGATAGAGCTCGTCCAGCGTCCAGGTCTTCTTGTTCTCGACCAGGCCACGAACCTCGAGTTTCCAGGTCTTGCCGTCGACTTCCGGCGCCTCGTCGAGATCGTAATAGGCGTTGAACGGGAACGGCTTTGTAATTGCGCTTTCCGGGAACGTCGGCGCCATCGCATTGGGATTGAACATCAATGCCTGCACGCCATCATTGAATTTCGAGACCTGTTTGAGCATCTCCTCGGCCGAGAAACTGTCCGTCACGTCGCAGCCGGTCAGAAGCGTGAGCGCGCCGAGGCTGGCACCGCCTGAGATGAAGCGCCGGCGGGTGAGATCCGGCATGGACTTGACGGCGTCTCTGACGAGAAGCGTCTTGTCGACGCCGGGGATCAGAAGCTTGCGCATGCGGCCCATAGTCGTACTCCCCTAAATTAGCGGCCGATGATCATGGCGCGCAGGCTCTTCGGCACCAGGAGGGCGAGCGCAACATGAACCACCATGAAGGCGACAATCGCCGCCATGCAGAAGAAATGGACGTAACGGGCGCCCTCATAGCCGCCGAACAGCGCCGTCAGGTATTGCAATTGCACCGGCTTCCAGATCGCCAGACCTGACAGCACAATCAGGATGCCGACGACGATGATGCCGGCATAGAGCAGCTTTTGCACGTAATTGTATTTGGTGAGATCGTCATGCGACAGCTTGCCGGTCAGCGCCGCTTTCGTATCTGAAATCACGCCCGCCGGCGTGATCGGCAGCAGCTTCTTGCGGAAACGGCCGGTAACAAAGCCCATCACCAGGTAAATCAGGCCGTTGACCATCAACAGCCACATCGCGGCGAAATGCCAGAGCAGCCCTCCGGCGAGCCAGCCGCCCAGCGTGATCGAACGGGGGAACGTAAAGCCGAATAACGGCGAGGCGTTATAGATCTGCCATCCCGACATGATCATCAGGACCATCGCGAAGGCGTTTGTCCAATGCAGCGCCCGCACCCAGGCCGGCTGAATGACCTTTGCCTTGGTTGAGGTGGCGTGTTCGTCGCTGACTGTTACGGCCGACATGGCTCATCCCCGCTTGCAATTCGTATCGAATATACGCCTGGAACCTGGTTTCGTTACTGCCATGATTCTATCAGAACGATGCATGGTGCGTATCGACTTCACGAAAAAGCGAGCCGGGTTGCCCCGGCCCGCCAATCCACACGCTCCCGTTGGGACCGGTCAGGGGCGCGCGGAAGCTCAGGACGCCGGCATCAGCACGGTGTCGACCACATGGATCACGCCGTTCGACTGGTTGACGTTGGTGATCGTGACCGTCGAGGTTCCACCCTTGGCGTCGACGATCCAGGTCTTGCCGTCCTGCTTCTTGACCGTCAGCTCCTCGCCCTCGGCCGTCTTGAGCTTCTTGCCATCGGTGAGGTCGGACGCGGCGAGCTTGCCGGGCACGACATGGTAGGTGAGAATCTTGGTCAGGGTCGCCTTGTTCTCAGGCTTCACCAGCGTCTCGACGGTGCCGGCCGGCAGCTTGCCGAAGGCGGTGTTGGTCGGCGCGAACACGGTGAACGGGCCCTTGCCTTCCAGCGTCGCGACCAGACCGGCCGCCTTCACGGCGGCGACCAGCGTGGTGTGGTCCTTCGAATTGACGGCGTTCTGGATGATGTTCTTGGACGGGAACATCGCCGCACCGCCGACCATCACTGTCTTTTCTTCTGCGCTAACTGGCGCGGTGATGGTGGCGGTGAAAGCCAGCGCGCTGAACACGGCGGCGGACAGAAGTGCAATACGTTTCGACATGGAATCTTCTCCCGAGGATTGCTGTATCCGGCGGGTGATCCGCCGGTGATGAAAACAACGACGCTGGTCGGTGGACCGGTTGATTGCGTCGTCGTTGGCCCGAGCTACGGGAGGTTTTTGGGCCGGTTTCGGCGAATAATTTATCGTGATGCTTGAAACTTTTGGGGAGCCGGATCGTGCGGTGATACGCCACCAACTCTCCCGCCGCCCCTGCGAAGGCAGGGGCCCATAACCACAGGCGTGAGTTATTGCGAGCGCTATGGCCGCCGTTGGTAGTCAACCACGAACGCCGGTGGCTATGGGGCCCTGCGTTCGCAGGGACGACAATGGAGGGAGCTCGCTTTAATCCCTGTTCGCCGGCGTCTGGATGAAGCCGCGATTGTGCGTCGGGCTGATCAGTATCTCGTTGACGCAGACCCGCGGCGGCAGGCCGGCGACGAAGGCGATGGTGCGGCCGCAATCTTCCGGCTGCAGCATTTTCGCCTGCTCTTCGTCCGAGGGCACCACCGGCCGCGATTTCAGGATCGGGGTCGCGACCTCGCCCGGCGACAGGCAGCACGCGCGCAGGCCGTTGACGCATTCGTCCATGTTGAAGGAATGGGTCAGCGCCAGAACCGCATGTTTTGTCGTGGTGTAGGCCGGGCCCGGCATCTTTGATACGTGACGGCCGGCCCAGGACGCGACGTTGATGATGCAGCCGTCCTTCTGCTTTCGCATCGCCGGCAGCACCGCGCGCATGCAGTAGAGCACGCCGTTGAGGTTGATATCGACGACCTTGTCCCACCCCTCCAGTTCCATGTCGGCCCAGCTTCGCTTCGGCACGTTGATGCCGGCACTGTTGACCAAGAGGTCGATCCGGCCGTGTCGGCTGAGGATCTGGTCCGCCGCCTTGTCGACATCCGCCTTGTTGCTGACATCGAGCGCGATCGCCTCGGCTTTGCCGCCCTTTTGGGTGATATTGGCCACGACCTTGTCGAGGGCGTCTTTCCGCCGCCCCGAGACCACCACCGTCCAGCCATCGGCTGCCAGCGCCTCGGCGCCGGCCTCGCCAATCCCGCTGCCACCGCCCGTCACCCAGGCCACGCGTTTCCCGCCATTTGTCATGCAAACTGTCTCCGTTGCTTTTTGAAGGGCGTTCTTGCTATTCCAACCTGCGAAATTCGCAGGCCAGTGCCCTCTTGGGGAAGTTTGCATGAACACGACTGCCAACGCCAACCTGTTTTCCCGGCTGTTCGATGCGCTCGACGATCCGAACCGGCTCGCGATCGAGATGCTCGATGGCACGCGCATCAGCTATGGCGAGCTGATCGCCCGCGCCGGCCAGACGGCGAATGTGCTGGTCTCGCGCGGCGTCAAGCCCGGCGACCGTGTCGCAGCCCAGACCGAGAAATCGGTCCCGGCGCTGGTGCTCTATCTCGCGACCGTACGCGCGGGCGCGGTCTATTTGCCGCTCAACACCGCCTATACGCTGAACGAGCTCGACTACTTCATCTCCGACGCCGAGCCCGCGCTGGTCGTCTGCGATCCGTCCAAGGCCGAGGGCATCAGCGCTATCGCGGCGAAGGTGAAGGCAAAGGTCGAAACGCTCGGGCCCGACGGCAAGGGGTCACTGACGGACGTAGCCGCCAAGGCCGATGCCGCCTTCGCAACGGTCGCCCGCGGCAATGACGATCTGGCTGCCATCCTCTACACATCAGGCACCACCGGCCGCTCCAAGGGCGCGATGCTGACGCAGGACAATCTGGCGTCAAACTCCTACAGCCTGGTCGACTACTGGCGCTTCAGCGACAAGGACGTGCTGATCCACGCGCTGCCGATCTATCACACCCACGGCCTGTTCGTGGCGAGCAACGTGACCCTGTTCGCCCGCGCCTCGATGATCTTCCTGCCGAAGTTCGATCCTGAAATAATCATCAAGCTGATGGCGCGCGCCACCGTGCTGATGGGCGTGCCGACCTTTTACACGCGGCTGTTGCAGAGCCCGGCGCTTTCGAAGGAATCGACCAAGCACATGCGGCTGTTCATTTCGGGTTCGGCGCCGCTGCTCGCCGACACCCATCGCGAATGGGCCGCGCGCACCGGGCACGCCGTGCTGGAACGCTACGGCATGACCGAGACCAACATGAATACCTCCAACCCCTATGATGGTGAGCGCGTGCCCGGCGCCGTCGGCCATCCCCTGCCCGGCGTTTCCGTTCGCGTCACCGATCCCGAGACCGGCAAGGAGCTCGCGCGCGACGAGATCGGCATGATCGAGGTGAAAGGGCCCAACGTGTTCAAGGGCTACTGGCGCATGCCGGAAAAGACAAAAGCCGAATTTCGCGACGACGGCTTCTTCATCACCGGCGATCTCGGCAAGATCGACGCCAAGGGCTATGTGCACATCCTGGGCCGCGGCAAGGATCTGGTGATTTCAGGCGGCTTCAACGTCTACCCCAAGGAAATCGAGAGCGAGATCGACGCCATGCCGGGCGTGATCGAATCCGCCGTCATCGGCGTGCCGCATGCCGATTTCGGCGAAGGCGTCACCGCGGTGCTGGTCTGCAACAAGGGCGCAGACGTCACCGAGGCCGGCGTGCTGAAAGCGCTCGACGGACGACTTGCCAAATTCAAGATGCCGAAGCGCGTGTTCGTCGTCGACGAATTGCCGCGCAACGCCATGGGCAAGGTGCAGAAGAACATTTTGCGGGATACGTATAAGGATATTTATGCGAACGCGTAGGAGCGCGAGCATGTCGCGACTAGTGTAATGAACCGCGAACGAGCTGTTCGCATCCAGAAGCATCTAGTCGGTCACCTCCCCCGTGCGCCGAACGGCTATAGTCCAACCAACAGGCTGATCACAAGCTCCCGCCAACAACGAGGCGCTTCGCCGACGGCAGCAAAACCGGCCGCAGAATCCGCATATCCGGTCGGCTCTGGATGAATAGCCTGGATGCGCTTGCCGCCGCGAGAAGGCGCCGGCATGATTCGCGTGCCGTCATGGCAGGTAAAAACCGATTTGGCTGCAAGCTACCTGGTGTGCGCCTGCTCGCCGACTACAAGCCGGCACCGGCGCCGCTGCATTTGATGCTTCAGCCGTCGCGGCTGGCTTCTCCGAAGATCAGAGCCTTCGTCGACTATCTCTCATGGGACGGTGGCGTGGAACCAACCCGTTCCGATGAACGGCCGACGCCCATAATTAATCGGAATTGAAATTCAATTCTTCGGCCATGCCAAATGGCTCTGGTATACCAAGCCGCTGATCAAGCGTGTTTCATAGGTTGCTAACAATGAACCGCGGTTCCATTCCAAGCGATTTGGCCGTTGCGCGGACCGACTCGACTACGTAAATAGAATTCATCTACCGCGTTCCCCGATGGGGCCGGCCGCGGTCCCATAAAACATAAAGTCGCCGAATGACCGCCAGGATCGAACGACCGCTATCGCCCCATTTGCAGACCTATCGCGTCACTCTGACGATGGCGCTTTCCCTCATCCACCGCGCCACCGGGATTGCGCTCTATTTCGGTACCCTGCTGCTGGCCTGGTGGCTGATCGCCGCCGCCTCCGGCCCCGGAGCCTATGCCAATGTCCAGGCCTTCACCGGCAACATCATCGGCAAGCTGATCGTGTTCGGCTACACTTGGGCGCTGCTGCACCATCTGGTCAGCGGTATCCGCTACTTCTTCTGGGACCTCGGCTACGGCTTCAAGGCCAACGAGCGCGAGGCCCTCACCTGGGGCGCGCTGATCGCCGGCATTTCGCTGACCGTCCTGGTCTGGATCATCGCCTACACGGTCGGAGGCGGACGATGAGCCGCCCCTCCTCAATGCGCACGCCGCTCGGCCGCGTCCGCTATCTCGGTTCCTCGCATTCCGGCACCACCGATTTCTGGCGCCAGCGCCTTACGGCGGTGGCGATGACGGTGCTGATCGTGCCCGTCATCGTGATCGTGCTGATGCTGATCGGCCGCAATCAGGCCGGCGCAGCGCAAATCCTCGGCTCGCTTCCGATCGCCATCATCCTTGTCCTCTTCATCATCGCCAGCGTCTGGCACATGAAGATCGGCATGCAGATCATCATCGAGGACTATGTGCACAACGAGACGCTGAAGCTCGCCAGCGTGATGGCCAATAATTTCTTCTGTATCGCGGTCGCCTTGGCGTCGATCTACGCGATCGTCAAATTGTCATCGGGAGTGTAACCCATGGCTGCTCAAGGTTCGGCCGCTGAAGGTAACGGCAAGGCCACTAAGGCCAGTGGCCCGGCCAGCAACGGAAAAGCCTATCCGATCGAGGACCACAGCTACGACGTTGTGGTCGTCGGCGCCGGCGGCGCCGGCCTGCGCGCCGTGGTCGGCTGCAGCGAGGCTGGCCTGCGTACCGCCTGTATTACAAAAGTGTTCCCGACCCGCTCGCATACGGTCGCGGCCCAAGGCGGCATTTCGGCTTCGCTCGGCAACATGCATCAGGACGACTGGCGCTGGCACATGTACGACACCGTCAAGGGGTCGGACTGGCTCGGCGACCAGGACGCGATCGAATACATGGTGCGCAATGCGCCGGAAGCCGTCTACGAGTTGGAGCATTGGGGCGTGCCGTTTTCGCGCACCGAGGACGGCAAGATCTACCAGCGTCCATTCGGCGGCATGACCATGGACTACGGCAAGGGCCAGGCGCAGCGCACCTGCGCCGCCGCCGACCGCACCGGTCACGCCATGCTGCACACGATGTACGGCCAGGCGCTGCGCCATTCGGCCGAGTTCTATATCGAATTCTTCGCCATCGACCTGATCATGGACGACCAGGGCGTCTGCCGCGGCGTCATCGCGCTCAGGCTCGACGACGGCACGCTGCACCGCTTCCGTGCCCAGACCACGATTCTCGCCACCGGCGGCTATGGCCGCGCCTACGCCTCCTGCACCTCGGCGCATACCTGCACCGGCGATGGCGGCGGCATGGTGCTGCGCGCCGGCCTGCCGTTGCAGGACATGGAGTTCGTCCAGTTCCACCCGACCGGGATCTACGGCGCCGGCTGTCTCGTCACCGAGGGCGCGCGCGGCGAAGGCGGCTATCTCGTCAATTCCGAGGGCGAGCGCTTCATGGAGCGCTATGCGCCTTCCGCCAAGGACCTCGCCTCCCGCGACGTTGTCTCGCGCTCGATGACCATCGAGATCCGTGAAGGCCGCGGCGTCGGCAAGAAGAAGGACCACATCTACCTGCACCTCGATCATCTCGATCCGAAGGTGCTGCAGGAACGGCTGCCCGGCATTTCCGAATCGGCGAAGATCTTCGCCAATGTCGACGTCACCCGCGAGCCGATTCCGATCGTGCCGACCGTGCACTACAACATGGGCGGCATTCCCACCAATTATCACGCCGAAGTCCTGACCAAGAAGGATGGCGACGACAATGCCGTGGTGCCGGGCCTGATGGCGATCGGCGAAGCGGCCTGCGTGTCCGTGCATGGCGCCAACCGGCTCGGCTCCAACTCGCTGATCGACCTCGTCGTGTTCGGCCGCGCCGCCGCGCTGCGGCTCGCGGAAAAACTGACGCCCAACGGCAAGCAGCCCGAATTGCCTAAGGATTCCGCCGATTTGGCGCTCGGACGGCTCGATCATTACCGCCATGCCTCCGGCGGCACGCCGACCGCGAAGCTGCGGGACAGCATGCAGCACGTGATGCAGAACAATTGCGCGGTGTTCCGCACCGGCGAAATCCTGCACGAAGGCCAGAACCTGATCCACAAGGTGCATGGCGGCATCGGCGACATCGCGACCACCGACCGCTCGCTGGTGTGGAATTCCGACCTGATCGAGACGCTCGAATTCGATAATCTGATCGTGCAGGCGGTGGTTACCATGGATTCGGCGGCGAACCGCACCGAAAGCCGCGGCGCCCATGCGCGCGAGGACTTTGCCGAGCGCGACGACAAGAACTGGATGAAGCACACGCTGGCCTGGATCGATCCGAACGGCAAGACCGTGATCGACTACCGCCCGGTGCACGACTACACGATGACGAATGACGTCCAGTACATCCCGCCGAAGGCGCGGGTGTATTGATGACGACAGCGAAGGCTTGCAAGCATGGCTGAATTCACGCTTCCGAAAAATTCGAAGATCACCGGCGGCAAGGCCTGGCCGAAGCCGGCAGGCGCGACCGAAACGCGCGAGTTCCGGGTCTATCGCTGGAATCCGGACGACGGCAAGAACCCGAGCGTCGACACCTATCATGTCGACATCAACGATTGCGGGCCGATGGTCCTGGACGGCCTGATCTGGATCAAGAACAACATCGACCCGACGCTGACCTTCCGCCGCTCCTGCCGCGAAGGCGTCTGCGGCTCCTGTGCCATGAACATCGACGGCCAGAACACGCTGGCCTGCACCAAGTCGATGCACGACGTGGCCGCAGGTGGCGCCGTGAAGGTCAATCCGCTGCCGCATCAGCCGGTGGTGAAGGATCTGGTGCCCGACCTCACGAACTTCTACGCGCAATATGCCTCGATCGAGCCGTGGCTGCAGACCACGACGCCGACGCCGCAGAAGGAATGGAAGCAAAGCCACGAGGACCGTGAAAAGCTCGACGGCCTTTACGAGTGCATCCTGTGCGCCTGCTGCTCGACTTCCTGCCCGAGCTACTGGTGGAACAGCGAACGCTTCCTCGGGCCCGCCGCACTGCTGCAGGCGACGCGCTGGGTGAACGATTCCCGCGATGAGGCCACTGGCGAACGGCTCGACAACCTCGAAGACCCGTTCCGGTTGTACCGCTGCCACACCATCATGAACTGCGCCAAGGCCTGCCCGAAGGGCCTGAACCCCTCGGAAGCCATCGCCGAGCTCAAGCTCAAGATGGTCGAGCGCCAGATCTAGCCGTGATGCCGTAGATGGGTAACGTGTCTGGAGACAATATAGTTCTTCTTAGACAATATAGTTCTTCCTAACCAATAATGTTCTTTCGAACCCAGTGTGTCGGAGGCATGGCCGACGCGGCTTGGACCGTTGCATGGCTTTTCAATACCTGCATTACAATTGGCCCGACTATCTCTATTGGGAAACCGAACTCGAAAGGTGAGCCCTCTGTCTGTCTTTTTGTGATGTCACGCACCTCATAAAGGCGTCAAACACCACATAAGTGCGTCACGGTAGATTGCTTTTACCACCTATTAGGCACGTTCACTCGTCGCTGAATTGCGGCTGACAATCACAACGCATACGCCGGCTCGGCTGCTTTCAAACGAGCTTGACTTGCAGTTTGAGCTCGCGCGGTGCGATCTTGTCTCCTCCTACGATTTGCGGTTTGCTCAAGCTTGGATCCCGGCACGAGTATTGTGGAGTTGCAGGCACGCCCGCCGTTGTTGCGAACAAGTGCGAGTGCCGGCCGGTCCTTGATGTCACGGCATGCATCACGTCCGCTTGGCCCGGCCGCGGCGCATCTTACGCCGGCTGCCCAAATCTAGGCCGTGTACCTATAAAACCCGGCGGCGTCATGTGACTGGTGACTACGTCCGCTTTGCTCCTATAGCGACCAGTTTGTGCAGCGGCGCAATATGTCGCGAAGGGCCAATAGCGGCCATCCATAAGGTGGATTCGGCGGCCGACTTGACGGGTTGCAGGCTTTCCGTTTGGCTTACGATCTGTGACCTCTGGTTGCTCGCTGTTGCCCAATCGGCGCACCGGCACGCGCAAGGATAATTCAGCCGCCCGAGGAGTGTTGAAATGCCCCGGTCCGATAGGCTCCTCGAGTTGATCCAGTTCCTTCGAACCCGTCGACGTCCAGTCGGGGGAGCGCAACTCGCTGATGAATTTGGCGTCTCGCTCCGAACGATTTATCGCGACATACAAACGCTGATCGCCAGGGGTGCGCCGATCGACGGCGAAGCGGGCGTCGGTTATGTGCTCCGACCGGGCTTCACCGTGCCACCACTGATGTTTTCCAGCGACGAGATTGAGGCGGTGGTGCTCGGATCGCAGATGGTGGCGCGAAGCGCGGACATCACGCTGACCAAGGCCGCACGCAATGCGCTGGCGAAGATCACGGCGGTGTTGCCAGCGGGCAGAAGCGACGAAGCCGACGCCTCTGGACTTCTCGCGGGCCCTATCTCGGCCGCGGTGGAAAGCGTGAACCTGGCACCCATTCGGAGCGCTATCCGAATGGAGCGCAAGATATGGATCAGTTACAGCGACGAAGCCGGCCTACAGACCGAACGCAACATATGGCCTATTTTGCTAACTTTCTGCGCGACGGTGCGATTGCTTGCCGCGTGGTGTGAACTTCGCGAAGGCTATCGGCAATTCCGAACCGATCGAATCGTTGCGTTTGCTGAGATCGGAGAGGCTTACCCGAGACGCCGCCATGCCCTGGTCAAGGAATGGCGCGAAATCGAGGGATTATCCGAGCCTCAATGACTCGCTGCTGACAGAATCTGTCATCCCGGTTCCGCTAGTATTTGGCTTCTAAGCGGCCGGACTGGCCGCGACACCGGGAGCACACATGTCGATAGAACTGGAAACCAGCGAACGTACCTTTCGTGATGCCGAAGCGGTGCTCGATCGTGCCCAGAAATTGATGAGCTCGGGGGATATCTCTGAGATCATGAAGACCTTCGCCCCAGATGTTGTGGTCAGGTTCGCCGATTTTCCCGAAACGCACGGTAGACCGCCTCTAGAGAAGTTCTTGTTGGCGCGTTTCGCGCGCCAGAAGAATTACCGGCTGCAAAAACAACTACGCGCGGTATCGGGCAGCGTCATTGTCTGTTACTGGGAGGGCGAGTGGGACGACGGACAAGACGGCCGCCAGATGGAAGGGCGCGGAATCGAAATCCTGACCATGCGAGGGAACGAGATCGCCGAATGGGAAGCGACCTTCAATGTCTGGCAGAAAGGTAGCGCGCCGTCGCTGCCGATCATTTAGCTGACCAGCACACGATGTCCGAAATGGGTCGATTTTGTTGCAAAAGTCGGGTGCAAGGGATCGGGTCGTTTGGCGTTTTGTTAGGACGGCGGCTTAACGCCGCCGGCCTTGGCGCTCAACTCCAACGCTACGCGGTGCACAGAACTTCTGCCGGTGGCGGTCGCGCAACCAGTGACGCGAGCCGCCTCAGGTTCTGAGCGATGGCAGCTAAAACAAACTCGTCCTGGGCGCCTTGTGGACCACGCAGTCGAAGTCGACCGAGCTTAAGGATGCGCTTCAGGTGCGCAAACCGCATCTCGATCTTCTTGCGCTCACGTCGTGATGTCTCGAAGCCCTCGGTGCCAGCGAACGACCGGGCGACGTCCCGGGCGTGCTCATGTATGTCGCGCGGGATCTTGCGCGATGGTTCTTTTGGACAGCACTGCGGTTTGAGCGGGCATACATCGCAGTCGAGCTTGCTCGCACGATACAACAGCGTCTTGCCCTCGTGCACGGTGCCGCTCGTTCCGAGCCGCTTTCCGCCCGGGC
>NZ_LLYA01000056.1 GCF_001440415.1 Bradyrhizobium retamae | reverse complement strand
CGCCCGCGAGAACGCCGAATGATCCGGGATAGCATCCTCGATACCGAGCTTGCAGCGATAGGCGAGGTTCACCTGCACTTCACGGCAGAGCAGCCGCTCCGAGCGGATCGCAAAGACGTACCCCACGACCAGCATCCGGATCATCAGTTCCGGATCGATCGACGGGCGACCCATCGACGAATAGTGAGGTGCAAGCTCGCTGCGAAGCCAGGAAAGATCGAGAGCAGCATCGATCTTCCGCACCAGATGATCTTCGGGAATCGCGTCGCTAAGATCAAACTCGTAGAACAGTTGACCTTGGTCACTCTTCAGACGGCCCATCATGGATCGACCTCGTCGCGATTCGCCTCAACACAACGGAATCACGCCTCGAGGCCTCTCTCAACCGACTTTGCAACAAAATCGGCCCTAAGCAGAACAGCGCCTAAGCCGTTGTCATGTCGGCTGACGGAGGCAGACCGGACGCCGGTCCATGCTCGCCTTCACCGCCGCTTGTGACTCCTTTTCTGAAGTGCTGCGAGGGCGCGACGAGGCTCGCAATTGATGAAGAAGCAGAGGTCTGGGCGGCCTCCAGCTCAGGGCCGCGGCTCATTGCGGGACATCAACCTCGTGGGTGTGATCTTCATGGGCATGTGGCTCGAGGCCCGGCATGGGCGCGCCCGTGAAATAACCTAGAGCGCCAGGATGCAGCGGGATGCGCGAGTCGGGTGGCTCGGAGGACGAACCGTTCGGCAGCAGCAATTCGGGAAGGGCGCTGCGGCTCTTGTCCAGCGCTTCGGCGATCAACCAGGCATGGCGTGCTGCAAAGTCGTCGCGGCAGACGAACAAATACTCTCCGATGCCGACAACGGTGAACAGCTTGACTGGTCCGTGCTCGGCGAAGGGGGGCCTCCCTTGTCGAAGGGCTGCCGCATCGTCGCGCCGCATCAGCGCGACGTCCAACTGCTGCGAGCTGATCAGACTGGCGATGCGCTCCTTGTGCGGCGCCCTGCTCACCTGAGCCTTGCTGCTCGGCAAGCGATTCGCGAGGACCTCAGCTACCCGCTTGCCGAGCTCGAACGAGGGAGGATCGGCGCGCGAAGTCAGGATCAGCAGGTGACGCCGGCGGTAGACGCCCCACTGGCCATAGGGTGCGTGGCCACAAAGGAACATGGCTGCGGCACCGGCCCCCGCCGTTCGGAGGAATTCCCGGCGGCTCGGCCTCCCACCAACCTCAGGACCTTCGGTCTTATGCCACACGCTACTACTTGCGGAATATGGTGGTCGGCAGGATGGCGGAGACTGCGTAGTTCGGCACGTCGACGACATTGCCGATACGCAGGTCGGCGGCCACGCTCGCCACGACATATGCCTGCTCCGGCGTGAGGCCCTTCTCGACAACCATCCAGTCGATCAGCTCGATCAGCGCGTTGCGCGCCGCCAGCATCAGGTCCTCTGAGAGGTTCTCGAGCGGGCCGATTTTCTGGCTGTCGAGGTAGGTATGGTAAGGCGGGATCTGGCCCTTGGCTTTCAGCGGGAAGCCGGTGGTGGCGTAGAACTCGGTCGGCGCCAACCGGATGAGCTGATCGCCGCCTTCGAAGTGCGGGACTTTGACCTTCGCGGCTTGCGCCTTGCGGATCTCGGTGACCAGCGTGACCGTCGCCCCCATCTCGATCGCCGTGCCGGAGACCTCGCCATCACCTTGCGCGAAATGGACGTCGCCGACGAACAAGCCGCACCCGTCCACGAAGCAGGGCAGCAGCAGCGTCGTGCCCACAACCATCTGCTTGATGTCCATGTTGCCACCGTTCTCGCGCGGCGGAATGGTGCGCAGGCACTCATTCTTGCTGCTTCCGTTCTGACCGCAGACATCGCTCGGCAGCGCACCGAGCGGCTGCGGAGTCAGCACGACGCCGCCCGCGCTCTGCAGCGCCGCCTCGCGCGTGAGGATCGTGGCCACCTCGGGCTGGCCCGGCAGCACCCCGACCGTGCCCATAAATCCGTTAAAGGGGATGACGACGCCCGGGATCTGGTCGGAGACCGCCTCCTTGCGGTTGAGTTTCCAATTGGCGATGAACGGCTTGGTGAAGCGATCGCGCAGGAAACCGAAGCCCGGGACGATCACGGTGTAGCCGTAGTCGTCCGGCTGTACGTCGAGGAGTGTCACCGCCAGTACGTCGCCGCGCTGGGCACCCTCGATGAAGACCGGGCCGGTCAGCGGATGGACGAGATTGAGATCGGCCGCCGACACATCCTCGGGCTTGGAGCCGAGGTTGAAGTCGGAGTCGAAGGCATCGCGCGTCTCAAAGACGATATGCTGACCGGGGTTGGCGCGACTCACCGGCTTGATGGCCGGGTGCATGCGGTTCATGCAGTTGTTGTCGTCGACGCAGTGCGCGCCGGTCTTCGCGACGCGCACAACCTGCCACGCCCTAACGGACGTCGTATCCGCATGCGCTGCGGTTGCGCTGAGTAGCAATGTCGCGGCCGCAGTGATGATCCAGAATTGCCCGGATTGCATCATTCGCTCCTCCCTCAGCAGAATCGTGACCCTATTCTGGTCGGGACGACGATCGGCAACGCCTTGGGCGCCCGGCGGCACGATGAGGAGATCAAGATCTCGTCCTGACGACCGTCCGGCGAAGCTACTCCCCTTTGGGGTAAGTGCCAACCACCATGGGGTCGAAAGGGCGGAAAAACAACGGCCTCTTCACCGCCATGGCGTTCTTGTGGGTCCAGCATTTCCTTGTCCTCAAATGTGCAGCGTTATCAGCGTCGGCGCTGATACCACAGACATATCCTTCGCGGTCAGATCACCGAAACGAACGGCGCGAGACCTATCAGCAACAGGGCGACGCCCGTGGCACCTTCCAGGAGACGGGACAGATGGGCTAGGGTTGCGCCATGCCGGGTCCAGCTGCGCACGCGCCATTCGCGTGCGAAGATTGTCAGCCCGGCATCGTTGATCCGACCAATCTGCTCCGTTGCGTCGTGTATCCTGAGCAAGGAGAAGCTCGCTCACAAAACCATCATCGAAAGATTCGTGGCCGTGGTCCGTAGCAAGAATGCCTCACCAACTTGGAGCGATGTTAGGACCGCGCTCCTAGACTTCGATCGCGCGGCGCTTCGGGGGCTAGTGCAAGACCTCTACACTGCGAGCAAAGATAACCAAGCATTCTTGCACGCCCGCTTGGGCTTGGGTCACGATCAGCTGCAACCCTTCAAAGCACGTATTTCTAATTGGATATGCCCAGACGCCATGAACAATCAACCCATATCGATTTCAAAGGCCAAGAAGGCGGTTGCGGACTACAAGAAAGCGATTGGGCGCGCGGATGGGATGGCGGAGCTGTCGATATTTTATTGCGAAGAGGCATTCGGCTTCCTGGAATCCTGCAGCATGGAAGATGAAAGCTACTTTGTTGCTCTGATCCGCATGTATGGACGGTCCCTCGAATTCGTATCAAGCCTACCCCATGCCGAGCGCTCCGCCTACCTTGAGCGTCTCGACAAGCTTAGATCGCGCGGGAGGGACATCGGCTGGGGGGTCGAGGACGAACTCAATAGCCTTTGGTACGCTACCGTTCTCGGCGAGCACCAGAGTGAATGACGGCTCGGTCTGCTCGGTTCCGCAATTGATGAGGGAATCCAGCCGTGCCCGCCTCGGGGCAAACCGGACGTAGCGCGGACATCGCCAAGACGACGCAGATGACCCAAATCGGACTTCAGCTCTTACCGAGATAGGCGACGGTTTCGATCTCCACCAAGACTTC
>NZ_LLYA01000055.1 GCF_001440415.1 Bradyrhizobium retamae | reverse complement strand
CGGCTGTCGTGAAGTCCCGGTAATCTACGTTCAACGACAGTTGCTGCTGATCATTACCGTTGATTCGACTCGCTATGCTCTCTCTACCCGTGGTTCGGAGCCAATCACTGAACTTACGTTGCGCCGAAGCAGTATTCCGGACAGTTTTCCTTCTCGATTGGGAAGTCGGGTCGGATCCGAGCTTGCTTAGCTCTTCGTTCGCCAGGCCATCGATGACGATGGTGTCGTCGTCATAAGGACGAAGAACGTTTTGGGGCTCGAGGCCTAGGTACTGCCGAAGCTGATCGAGTGGGGCTGATCGTTTTTTGGCTTTGATGAAGGCCGCATGATCTTCGTTCAACGACGCTTGCTGCTGAGCACTGCCGTTGATTCGGCTCATTATATCCCCCTTGTTCTCCCTTTGGAGCCAATCACTAAAATTACGTAGCCTGGAAGTCATGCTTGAGACGGCGGCTTTCTCTTTGAGAGTCGCGTCGGATCCAAGCTTGCCCAGGGCTTCGTTTTGAAAGCCATCGATGGTGGGGACGTCCTCGGGATGAGCGGACAATAACTCGCGCCCCATCAGGCGGGCTCCGGCACCGACTGCTTGGAGCCCGTCAGCCCCGAGCCTCCGGAGATGAGACAGTGCCGCGTCGAGACGGTCACGATCGTCGCCACCAGCTGCGGTGTACTCCTCGATGTCGGCGGCTAGCGACCTTGGTTCGTTAAACGCGCGAGTAGTCAGCGGCCCCTTATTCTCCGCTCGGAGCCAACGAGCAAACGCCTTAAGAGCCTGCGCATTGGACTTGATGGTAGCGGCGGGAACCCTTCCGGTCCCTCGACCTCTGCTACCATCGGGAACAACCCTGTACGATTTGACCTCTTCCGCGAACTGGCGGATGATCCGCTCGTCTTGGGGATGCATCGGTTGCTCTTGCGCATCCACCCACGCGGGGGCGGATATGGGATTTCCGGCCCGGAAACGCTGGAGTGTGTCCAATGCTCCCCCCAAATAATTCCTGCTATTGGCGCTCGCCACTTTCATAAAGTCATCCTTATAGGCTGTCAGCAGATCAGCGTCGCCAAGCAGGTCTTTCAGCGTCACGCCTTTGGGTTGAAGGAATTCGCTAAACATGCTGAGAGCGTTCACGTAGTTGTTAATGGTCTTAGGCCTACGGTTCTCGCCGGCCAATGCCACCTTGAACTCTTCAATGAGGCCCAGGTCCGCCTCGGACGGGCGACTGCGCTTCGCGAAATCCATGCGAAGCTCTGAATAGACCGCGTCGGAGGCCGAGCCGCCGGACGACTTTTCCCGACGGCTTCCTCCAAAGACTTTGCCGAGCCCTGATTTGACCCGGGAGAACAGTCCACGGGGCTTGTTGTCCTTCGTCCGCGCCGCAGGCTGCGCTTCCGACGGCGCTGTGTAGCGCATGCTGCTGAATGGCCTGCCCCGCAAGTCAGACGGAGAATCGTTTGCAGCCAAGCCAAGATGAGCGCGCGGCACATCGACGCTGTACCGCGTGCCAACATCAGTACGCTGGACAGTTCCATGCGCCCCCGCTGTTGGAGTGTCGGGCGAACTAAGCTCAGGCGAACTCTCCTCAGGGGAGCCGAGTTGCAGCTCGCTCACCTGCTGCTCAAAGCTAGCTTGATCCGCAGGCACGCTTTCCAACTCTTGCCGCGCACGCTGCAGCTCTTGCTGCTCAGCGTACCAACGCATCCAATAGTTCGAATCGTTATAGCCCGGTTCCATACCACTCTCCCTAGATGAAATAACTCTTCATAGCTGCCCCAGAGCCAAACTCGGGTGCACTGACCACAAAGACTCCAGCTTCAGAAAGCCAATTGCCAAGATCGGCAACCAGAACAAGAGGACGCTCGTCCGCGCCCCTCCGACTTCGCGCAATACTCACGCCAGCCCCAGCCTTAGCTTCCGCAGAAGACTCGCAGGTCGCTCCGGCAGTAGGACTGCGCGCCAAAAGCGCAACCATGCGACGTTCCCCACTCATCAAGAGGCCTGGATTCACTTTGCGGTTCCGCGTCCGGAACAATCGCGGAGACCGCGAAAGACAGATATTTGCTCCACCGAGAAGCAACAGCGTTGGCGCCCCTCCTAGGAAAACGCCGCACGCGGCGCATCGGGATTTAACTCGGAGCCGTCCATTGCCTATGGGAAGGCGGCCCGATGATCTCGAACTGCACGTCCTGCTGCAGTTTCAATTCTTCAATTTGTCGCTCCGACATTCGCTACGGGCCGATTTCGAGATGGGCCTGCACAGCCACAGCCTCTCACGCATCTTTGACATCGAGACATCGAAGCCTCTCCTTGTGATCATGACGCTTCTGGGCCGATGGCCGCATGTATGATTCAGACTGTACAACCTGACGCTACGTCGACTTCAAGCCCTTTCTGGCGCCGTCGCGGCGAGGCTGCGGGTTGCATGCGCGTTTCAGGATGGCGAACCTCGCATCTTGGTGATCTCCTGCCGCCTCAATGGGCGAGGCGCCGCCCATCAACCACCAACAAGTATTGGCCGTCAGCGAGCCTTGGGGCGCTTATTCGAGCGCTATCAACTGGGACGCTTCGCGCATCGAGATCGTAATGGCTCATGAGCGCCTCGTCGCAGCGATACAGCCGCTCTTCCTAGCGGCACATTCCGCAAACCCTGCAGCCTCGTCAGCTTCTGTACTCCGAAATAAATCCGGACAGGTCGCGAGCAGTGATTCAATCCGCACAGATTTGAGGGTGACATGATGCGCACCCGAAGCCGCGGAGAACGGGCTTTGATCATGACCGTGCTGCCGACAAGTCACGCGGTCGCGCGGGTGGACGACCGGCGGGTCGTCATGCGTTTTGTATGTGCTTCCGACACGCACAGCGTGGCACGAGCTCCCGGACCGCGTTGTTGCCCGTTCATTCTGCCCATGTCCGGCATGAATTGGAAGTCCACTACCGGTATCATCCATATTTCGGTCGCAAGGTCTTCGTGCGTCGCATCGAGCAGCGAGCGACCGGCCAATTTCTTAGCGTACAAGGGCCGGCAGGCATCGTGGTATCGATCGCTGGTTGGATGCTCGATCCTGTGATTTGCGCCGGAATGACAATCGGCGCACCGCGCGTCGATCTGGCCGCACTCGTCGAGTTGGAGCGGCTATTGATTGGTACGGCCAACCCCGCACACTCCCGGAACGATATCGCAATCGTTCGGGAGGAAGGCAATGAAGTCTCTCAGATTGCCGGCGGCGGCGCCGAGCCGTTAGATCAACTTCTTATTCGACAACAGCCGGCTGGAAGGGGTGGCCTCCGCCGAGCGGAACAAGATCATCTCGGTGCTGGCTCAAATCCTCATGCAGGCGGCCGGCCTCAGCGTCGAGGAGCTTGAAGATGACCAGCGCTGAGGTGATTCCGGCGGTCGTTCTCAAGAGGAAGGCTGTCGTGCATGTGCGCCAGTCGACGCAATCCCAGGTTATGACCAACCTGGAGAGCAAGCGGCGCCAATATGATCTGGTCGATGTCGCCCGCCAACGGGGTTTCGTCGATGTTGAAATCATCGATGATGATGTCGGCCGCTCGGCAAGCGGGACGGTGGCACGCCCCGGCTTCGACCGCTTGGTCGCATGGCTGTGCGCCGGCAAGGTCGGCGCCGTTCTATGCTTCGATGCGTCGAGGCTCGCGCGAAACGGTCGCGATTGGCATCACCTGCTCGAACTATGTGGGCTTGTCGAAGCCCGCGTCATCGATCTCGACGGCGTCTACGATCGATCATGTTGATACCTTCATTTGTTTGCTCTCGGGTCGAAAACGAGGT
>NZ_LLYA01000054.1 GCF_001440415.1 Bradyrhizobium retamae | reverse complement strand
AAAAAGCGCTCGCCATCGCAAAAGCGGGATGCAAATGAATGAGTCAGAACACTAGCTGTCCCGATTCATAGGCTTCGCTGGCAGTTGTAGATTGGTTGGATGATCCGGTGATTCTGTTATACATGCGATCCGCTCTCATATCGACATAGCTGCGCCATAACTAATATGGGTCTCCTCAAGGTCCGGTAGCAGCTTAAGCGAGTCAGCTGACAACAAGCTGACCTAGAGAAGTGTGCAAGAGCGCAGCCCCGATCTCGATCTGATCCAGGCTGGGCACATGGAGCGGTTATTTGGCCAGCGCAGCCGTCGATCTGGACGATATGCCCGTGATACCAACGTCACGCGAGCGCACCGAGCCCTTGCGCTGCTGCTATGGCTCGAGAAGAGCACGCAGACGAAATCCTGATGCCGATTGCCGAGCGGTACGGCGCGACGTTCATCTTCGGAACCGGGGCGAGACGTCGCTGACGTCAGTTAATCCGGCCGGCCTGAAAAGTCGGCGGCGCGCAAGTTCAGTTCGAGGTTCGGAAGTTGGAGCACAATCACGGGCTGCCAGCTGCAGCCGATCGCGCCTTCGCACGAGCGCGTGCGGCGGTTTCGAAATCTCCGTGCTAGGGGATAATCATCCAGTGCAAACTTGGAAGACATTTGCTCTCGGGCCGAGCGCTGCAACCTTGATCGAGCGGCAATGTCGCCCGGGGCGGGAGGCTGGCCAAAGTGCAAGTTAGGTCCCGCAATTGCTGATGCAGAATATCTAGCCTACCAAGGGAGGCCCCCCGGCTCTGCCGGGTGGCAGCAGAGTTTGACATTTCAGGCAGTCGTCCATCGACGAAACTCGCGACTCGTGAGCCACCACGCGCACGAGAAGGAGTTTCGCGATGGACGATTACGAGAGCCTAAGCCACAGCAAATGGAAGTGCAAATATCACGTGGTCTTCATTCCCAAGTGCCGCAGGAAGACGCTGTACGGGGAGTTGCGCCAGCATCTCGGGGAGGTGTTCCGCAGATTGGCAATGCAGAAGGAAAGAGGGGCATTTGATGCCCGATCATGTTCACATGATGATTTCGATCCCACCCAAGTATGCGGTGTCGCAAGTGATCGGGTACATCAAGGGCAAGAGCGCTATCCATCTGGCGCGGGTCTATGGAGAGAGGAAGCGCAACTTTGTAGGGCAGCACTTCTGGGCTCGGGGATACTTCGTCTCGACCGTCGGTCGAGACGAAGCCGTGATCAGAGAATACATCCGCAAGCAGGAGGCCGAGGACACCCGGCTCGACCAAATGAACATGTGGCGCTAAGGCCGCCTTCAGGCGGCCAACAAAATCGGGGACGCGTTAGCGTCCCCATGGCCGCTTTGAGCGGCCCAATTCCTAAAGCCCCCGGCTTTGCCGGGGGATACTTACTCTAAAGCCCAATCGGCCTTTGGCCGGCCGACCGACCTTCCCCGAAGCCGGAACACCAACCCGGTGAGCTGGTTGGGCCGAGGGGGCAGACGGAGCCGCTGATTATGGTCGAAACCGATACGCTCTTGGAGAAATGCCCCCGCTGCGGCGCCTGGCCGATGGCCGCGAACCTGCAGCGGACCTCGTCACTGCACCCACAAGTCCGATTCAGGTGCCCCGAGTGTCACGGTCGTTCCGAGCGACGACGACATCGCCTCGCATGCGCTGCTCGGCGGCGACGGCAAAGTGCGCGTCATTCCCACCGGCGAAAGCTGGCCAATCGGCGAAGTGAAGGGCGCGCTGAAGGACGGCTAGTACCTCTGCACAGTGATTATGATTCTTTCGACGTGTCTGGGTAGGCGCGGCCCAATTTGTCGCGCGCCTTTTCGGTTGTGAACATCCATTTGATGCGTGCTCCGGCAGCGTTTCGCTGTCGTTCCCATGCGGCGACTTCACTGGCGAGGTGCTTGGGATCGTCGATTCTGCGATCCAGGCACTGGCCGCGCAGGACGCCGATCTCGATCTCCACCATGTTGAGCCAACTGGCGTGTTTGGGAGTGTGGTGGAACTCGAGGCGGCGCAGAATGCGGTTGGCTTCGGCGGGCGGGAAAGCCTCATAAAGGGCGCCGGCCGAGTGGATCGACAGGTTGTCCTGCACGACGCGGATGCACTCGGCGTCGGGATAATGAACATCGACGAGTTCGCGCATGCATTTGGCGTAGTCTTTGGCCGTGCGCCGCTCGGTGAGCTTGACCTTGCGCCACGGCCGATTGACGTCGAGGACGACGAACAGATTGACGGTACCGTTGCGACGGTACTCACAATCGTGGCGTTCGAGTTGGCCCGGCTCGGCCGGGATCGGCTGGCGAACTTCGCCGATGAGTTGGACCGGGCTCTCGTCGAAGCAGACCACTGGCCGGTCGGGATCTGGCGCCTCGGCATAAAGGTCGAGCACGTCTTCCATGCGGGCGACGTATTCGCCGTCAACCTTGGAATGCACCACATGTCCTTGCGCCAGGGCTTGAGGCCGTTTTCGGCCAGCCGCCGGCGCACCGTCTCTCTCGTGGTCGGTAAGCTTGACCATGGCGTCGGACAAAAGCTCCAGGGTCCAGCGGGCGCGGCCCTCGGGATGGGTTGCGCAAGGCATTGCCACCAACAAGGCTTCCTCCTTGCCGGAGAGCTTGGGCTCCGCCCCAGGGCGCGGCTCCTCGCTCAGCGCCCGTTCAAGATTGCCTTCCACGAAGCGCCGCTTGGTCCGGTACACGGTGGAACCGCTCACCGCCACGGCGCAAGCAATCTCCTCGTCGCTGCGCCCGGCATCGGCCGCCAGCAGGATCTGCGCCCGCTTGAGCTTGCGAGCGGCGCGCTTGCCTTTGTTCAACATCGCGGTGAGTTCATCGCGTTCGGCTTGGCTCAGTTCGACCCGATACCGTACATTCATCGCTCCTTTTTGTCGGAGGCCCGGACGAATCGACAGATGAGTCAAAAATCAGGCGAGCATACCGGCCGGCAAAGCTTCACCGACAAGCAAGGCCGGTATCTGGCTTTCATTTACGTCTACTCGCACATGTTCGGCCGGCCGCCAGCCGAAACGGACATGCAGCGCCACTTCCGCGTCAGCCCGCCTTCGGTCCACCAGACGGTCGTCACCCTCGAGCGCAATGGATTGATCCGACGTCAACCCGGTGTCGCCCGAAGCATCGAACTCCTCGTGCCTCCCGAAGCGTTGCCCATCCTCGAATGGCTCGAAATCAACCCGCCAAAATCACTGTGACGAAGTACTAGACGACCGATTCCATGAAACCTGCGCAGATGGAGCAGGCTGAATTGGTGGAACGGACGGGCTGTTGGCGGATTCCTCGTTTGCGGTCGGCGAAACGAGGAGCTGTATCATGGCAGGATGGCGGCGAGCGGTCGAATTGGCCATGAGTGATGAAGAGATAGCGACCTTGACGACGCTTTCGCGGTCGCGGATCGAACTGGCGAGCCGGGTGTCGCGGGCGCAGATGCTGCTGGCGTATCGAGAAAATCCTTCGTTCTGCGCGGTGGGCCAGAGACTTGGGGTCCATCATCAGACGGTGCAGCGCTGTGTCGAGCGGGCGCTGGCCGATGGCCCGCTGGCAGCCCTTGATGATCGTCCGCGACCGGGCAAGGAGCCGACGATCACGCCTGAGGCCAAAGCCTGGTTGGTGTCGCTGGCCTGCGACAAGGCCAAGGACCACGGCTATCCACATGAGTTGTGGACGACGCGGCTCTTGGCGCGCCATGCGCGCGAACACGGGCCGGCGGCGGGGCATGCGTGCTTGGCCAATTTGGTCCAGGGAACGGTGTGCAAGATCCTCGGCCGAGAGGAAATCA
>NZ_LLYA01000053.1 GCF_001440415.1 Bradyrhizobium retamae | reverse complement strand
GCCGGCTAATCGCGAGGTGGCGGTAATGTGAAGGAACGCCGGTTCGACGCGAGAATATCGAGGAATTCTGCTGATTTGGTACCGGCTTTGCTCCGCATTATTTCTCTGCGACCTCTGCAGTCATTTGACCAGCAGAGGAGTCGATGATGCTGAAATCCAGTGAAGACCCGATCGCCGAGCTCAAGGCCGTACTGGCCGGCCAGCGCTATCACCCGAGGACGATCAGTAACTACTGCGGGTGCGCGCGCAGATTCCTCGATTATCTCGAATGGCGGGAAATCCAGGTTGAGAACGTGACCGAGGCGCTGGTGTCGACATACATAAGCCATGCGAGTGGGATGTTGCGCAAACGCCATGGTCGATCAGGGCCACACCAGCACCCGATCCCGCGCGCCGGAATCCATGCGCTGCTGCGGCTTGTGCAGGGCCAGTGGCCACCCCCTCCGAAAGCAGCCTGCGCCGCCGAGGCCGAGCGATTTGCGATCTGCGACGAATACGGGGTCTGGCTTCGTGAGGCGCGAGGCCTCGCCCCCGCCAGCATCGAGGCTTTGATCTGGGAGGCCCGGCACTTCCTGACCTGGCAGTTCAGGCAGAACGGTGACAATAGCCTGATGAGCCTGAGGGTCGACGACATCGACCGCTATATGGAAATGCGCGCGCCGAAGCTGACACGCAAATCGTTGAGCGCCGTCGCGAACCGCTTGCGCTCTTTGTTGCGGCATCTGCACCGGGTCGGCCGTACCGCGATCGACTTGTCGCCGCATGTCATCGGTCCGCTGATCTACGCCTATGAGGGGGTGCCCTCGATTCTGGAGCGAGATCAAGTTGCCGCCGTCCTGAGGGCTGTGGGAAAGGACAGGACACTGAGGGGGTTGAGGGACCATGCGATCCTGCAACTGCTCGCGACCTATGGCCTGAGGTCGAGTGAAATCTGCAACCTGCGGCTTGATGACATCAACTGGCGGGCGGAATCGATCCGCATCCGGCACACCAAGACCAAGGCCTGTTCCTTCCTGCCCCTGATGGAGCCGGTCGGCGAAGCAGTGCTTGCTTATTTGCGTGCGGGGCGGCCGGCGATCGACGCCCGGGAAATCTTCATCCGCATGCGCGCTCCCTATCGCAAGCTCAGGATGTTGGACAGCGTGGTACGACGCCGGCTGCGCCACGCCGGTGTCAAGCTGCCGGGCAAGAGCGGTGCCCATATCTTCCGACATGCACGCGCGGTCGAGATGTTGCGCGCATCGGTCCCGCAGAAGGTCATCGGTGATTTGCTCGGGCACCGGTCGGCGGAATCCACGGTGCCCTATCTCAAGCTTGCCACCGAGGACCTCAGGGCCATCGCACTCGACGTGCCGGAAGCGGAGCTGCTGTCATGACAACATGGCCCGATCCCGAACGGCAGTTGATCGCGCGCTATCTGGCAGGCCTTGGCCTGCACCACGCCGACAGCTGCGCCTCTTACAGGCAGGTGCTGAACAGCTTCCAGGACGTCGCTGAACGCCATGCCGAGCTCGGCAAGGATGTTCTGGTGGCCTGGCTGCAGACATTGTCCGACCATTGGATGGCGACGACGCTGCTGAACCGCACCCGCATCATCGATCGGTTCCTCGATCACCTTCTGAACATCGGAGCGATCGAGCGCAATCCCGTCACCGCCTTGTGCGAGGCATGCAATATCAAGCGATGTCGGCCGATCTGGCGCGCACTGGCGTCGCATGACCCCGAACAGACCCTTGCCGAACTCCGCCAGCCCAAGCCGTTCGGCAGCATGCTGGGCGGGATCATGGCCGAGCACGTCGCGCTGATGCGCAACAGAGGATACAAATACACCTCGCAGACCGCATGGTTCTTGCGGTTCGATCGGTTCCTGCAGTTGAATCCTGCGTTGCAGGATGAACCGATCGAGGTGATGCTGGAGCATTGGAAGAAGGCAATAACGGCACTCAATCACGCTGCGGAATGTGAGAAACTGGAGCGGATCCTTGCGAGGGTCCTGCGCCATAAGAATCCGTCGCTCCCGCCGCGCCGCCCGGACCCGCGACCGCAGAAGGAATTTAGCGAAGCAGTGGCGCAAGCCTTACATCTATACGCCGACCGACATACGGCAGATGCTCGATATTGCCCATTCCTATCCTTCGCAACGGGCTCCGCTGCGTGCGCCGAGCATTCATGCCATGCTTCTGCTGGCCTATTGCGCGGGGCTTCGGCGTGGCGAGCTTGCCCGTCTCGATCTTGGTGACGTTGACTTCCGCGTCGGCACAATCACGATCCGGCAGACCAAGTTCTACAAGACGAGGATCCTGCCGTTGTCTGACAGCGTGATCGCCGAGCTTCGGGCTTATCTCGATGCGCGGCAGCAGGCCGGTGCACCGCAGGATCCACACTCCGCCCTGTTCTGGCACGAGGGGCGCAACGCCCGCTATACAAAGCAGGTCATCGCCTTGTTGCTCGTCGACGTGATCCGCCGAGCCGGGCTGAAGCCGCCAGAAGGGCGAATGGGTCCCCGTCTTCATGACCTGCGCCACTCGATGGTCGTGCACCGTATCCTCGAGTGGTACCGCTCGGGTATCAATCCGCAAGACCGGCTGCCGTTCCTCGCGACATATCTTGGCCATAAGGATATCCACTCCACCCTCATCTACATCACCGTTACACAAGACCTGCTGCATCTTGCGAACGAGCGGTTCAGGGCCGTAGGCGCGCCATGCCTCGATCTGGGGCAGGAGGTGCGGCCATGAACAAGGCGAACGCGTTCCCGGATTTGATGCGTGCGTTCTTCTACGAATGGCTCGTCGAGCAACGCAATGCATCGATCCACACGGTCCGGTCCTATCGTGACACCTGGCGGCTGTTCCTGCGGTTCGCCGCACAACGCGCGGAAAAGAAGGTGGCGGTGATCACACTGTCCGATCTGACTGCCGACGGGGTGGCTGCCTTCCTCGGTCACGCCGAGTACGACCGCGGCGGTACGATCGGCACGCGCAACTGCAGGCTTGCCGCGATCCGCAGCTTCTTCAACTTCGTCGCAACCAAGGACCCCGCATCGATCGCTCAGTGCGTGGAAATCCTTCACATCCCAGTCAAGCGGGCGCCGGTGTCGGAACCCTGTTATCTGGACCCAGCGGAGGTAGCAGCGATCCTTGCCCAGCCAAACCGCTCCACACTCGAAGGCATACGCGATCACGCACTGCTCTCGTTCCTCTACAACAGCGGGGCACGGATACAGGAGGCTCTCGATCTGTGTCCCAGGGCGATCCGCTTCGATAGCCCAAGTTGCGTTCGTCTTACCGGCAAGGGCCGCAAGGAACGCATCTGCCCACTCTGGCCGGAAACCGTGCTGTTGCTGAAAACGCTGCTGGAGCGACAGCCGCGTGCATTGGACCAGCGGCTGTTCGTCAACCGCTATGGCGAGCCGCTCAGCGCATCCGGCGTTCGGTTCAAGCTTGCGGCCTATGTGAAGGCGGCGGCCGAAACCACGCCAACGTTGCGGACTAAGCATGTGACGCCGCACAGCTTCCGACACGCCACCGCCGTACACCTCGTCTCGGCGGGTGTCGACGTCACCGTTATCCGTAGCTGGCTTGGTCATGTGAGCCTCGACACCACCAATCACTATGCCAGGGCCAATCTGGAAACGAAGCGAAAGGCGCTGGAACAGGTCGGTGCTCCGGAATCGGCACGACATCCCCCGTCATGGAAGCGGGATACGAGCCTGCTCGCCTGGCTCGACACGCTCTGAAATAATGCGAAGGAGCGTCAATCAAAAACAGTATCAATCCCGCATCCGGCGGCGTTCCTTCACATTACCGCCACCTCGCGATTA
>NZ_LLYA01000052.1 GCF_001440415.1 Bradyrhizobium retamae | reverse complement strand
TCGGTACAGCCGGTCGTGATCAATCGGAACGCCCGGTCGCGATCGCTCGGTACGCGCAACGCCGGAGGAGTTGGCGTTCAGGCCGCCGCCCAGTCCACTCTCAAGGAGTCAATATTGCTGGTCCGGGTTCCGGTACGTCATGACGCCAGCGCTGCCGGCGCCCGGGGACGGCCGCCACCGTTGCCGCACCGCCGCAGGCCACACGAAAGCTTGTGTAAGTGGTCGGCGATGGTGTGGCCTCCGACACAACCACGCTGAGCGGCGAGCTCGGGTCGTCGACATCGCCAGGAACAGGAATAAGGGCCTTGACGTTGACCCAACGTTAGCAATGCGTCCGCGAGCCGAAGCGCCAGCTGAAGCTCAAGGACAGCTTCCCCCAAGCAGACATCATTCATTGCTCTGGCACGGCGTTATTGAGTCCTCTGGCAGTCTGTATCTCAAGGTCGAGAATAAGCTCGCCGGCCAATTGTTGCCGCCCCACGTACTTTCGCGCTTCTGAAGCAGCCACTGGTGTTCGTCAATGTCTGCTCGTCGGCTGCGGGTGACGTTTGGCGCGGCCTAGCTCACCAGTTTCGCCCGCCATTTCCTGGCCGCTGATGCGCCAGCCTACATCGGAACGCTGGCTCCCGTCGCCACCGCGACGGCCCTGCGCTTCGCGACCGCGTTCTTCGGTGGCCTGCTGGGCAAGGGCCTCAGCATCGCCGATGCGCGCAGCGGCACGCGGTTATGGCGGGCGATCCCGATCCCACGTGGCGTCTCTATGCGGTTTGCGGCGAGCTCGGGTCGCGCGCGTGTCTGTGTCATGAAGGCGAGGAGGGTCAGATGAACGTGAAGGACTGGGTAATCGCGGTGCTGACAGCGGTGTTCGTGGCTATTTATGTGCTTGCACTCGCCGGGTGCTGCAGCTGCCGAGCAATGGCAAGTTAGTGGTCAGATCGCGCCAATCATCTCAGTGATCATAGGCTACTATTTCGGCCGGATACCGGGGGAGAAGAACGAGCAGACACTCCTGCAGGGACCTGACGCAGAACGAGCGGAAGGATGCCGTCGAGCAGCGTGAGAGATTGGCGACCAACATTGCCTATGAAGGCCGCGCTGATTGGGACGGGCGACTGGTGAACTACAGCGCATAGACATGAACTTTCCCGCGCCCGCCCGTAACGTGATCCTTCTGCCTCAATACAAATTTCGCGTAGGCTACTTTAGCGACGTTGCAATTTTGCCCATCAACAAATCACCAGTTAAAGTCTTTGTAGTCCCACGTTTTCGTAATCTTACAGCCTGAGTTCGCGTTCTGAAGAACCTCATGGGTTCATGTTAGGTGTAGCCAGCAGAAGCGCTTTGCGTAAAATGCCTGAAATATCGCGGCAAATAGAATAAGCTTCGATGTACGCTGCACTTTGGACCGACAAGGTGTCGTCATCGTGTTGCCGGCTCGACGCGTTGCCGCGCGATCCTTCGATGTGCTGATGGATGGCAAACAAGTCTGTCGCTGCCGAACTCGGCATCCACGAACACAGTGGCGGCGCCGATTCTTGAAGGATCGCTGTGATGGGCATGCTTGACGAGGCCGCCCTGGCCGCCCTCGAACCACCAACGACTATCGGGTTGCTACCGTCTCAGTCATTGCCTTTCCTCGATGGGCGCTTTGACACACTGCGATCGTGGCATTGTCGTTGCCGGCAAACCCGTCAGAGCGCTTTCTTTGTAGCGCTGAGATAGTACTGGGCCCCGAAAGGAAGATTACCTAATAGCGAATCCATTCTGGTCAGGAATGCTCCAGCGGGCGGGACTGAAAGGATGGTCCGCGTGAAGACATTGGCGAAGCCGGCAGCAGTGAACATGCGACGCAACTTCCCGGGCCGCAACAAGACAGCATCTTTGTCAATCTCACATGTTTTGATGAAGTACTGCATCAGCGGATTGTAGGGATTGTGCTCAAAGATGAGCATGAGCCCACCGGGCACGATAACGCGATACGCCTCGGCAACGAAGCTCTCCCATTGGGGCGGAAGGACATGGTGCATCACGCCTATCGTGAAGACCATCGAAAACTGTCCATCGCCGTAGGGCAGTCGGCTGCCGTCGTACGTCGAGTAGCGCACAAAAGCGTGCCGCGCCGCCGCCAATTTGATGCTTCGGGCAGACACGTCCACGCCGTGAAGTTCACCAAACCTGCCCTTAAGCCCGGGATGATACGCGCCGGTTCCGCAGCCCAGATCCAGCACATTCAGGCTTTCGAGATCGGCGAAATGTCGCCGAGCTAGACGCAGAATATGTTTGCGCTTCACGTCAATGTAAAACGGGCGGTCTCGGCCGGTGAAGGCGACGGCTTGATTGATCATTTTCTCGTACGAATCGGCCCAACCATCGAAATCTTCCGCAACTTGCCCGCCGGGCTTCACAATCTCTCTGTCCATAGTTAGGTCCTCCAAGGGCTTGGTCCAAGTTCCACATTCCACATCGTTTCCAGCTCCCGCTAATTGCGCAAAGGGCGTCCTCGACGTTCGCCACGCAAAGTGATGAGCTCTCGGCATACGCCCTTTTGCTAACCTCGTGGAGGAGACCCATTCCAATGGATATCAGCCTCAGGGAGCTTCTAACTGACCTGAGTCCCTCAATCTCCTCCAAGAATTGGTACAGTCCATTACCTCTTGCAGTGAGACCGAACTTTGCCATCCTGTTCATTGCCGACGAAGTCATGACGGGCTGAAACCGCACCGGAACAGTATTCGCCTGCGAGCAGGCCCATGTCACGCCCGATACTGCCTGCTATTCGAAGCGCCTCACGGGGGCGGTTCCTCTTGCGGCGACTCTCTGCCGCGCGGATATTTTCGATGCACAATTATTCGAAATATCGTGCGCGCATGTTCTTCCATTCGAGTTCAGATAACGCAAATCCTATGGCTTGCGCCGCCGCAAGGGCTAACCTGGATATCTGCAAGATCCGCAAACTCGTCAACGCGTCGCGTCGGTCTGCGAAGCGCCTCAGAGCTAACAAAGTCAGGACTAGCCGCTTCCTGCAACGACTGGTCCGGGACCACGCGAGCCTGTTCGTCCACTGGCAGCTCGGCATGGCCGCGGCGCGGATGCTTTAGGAACCGTGCTTTTCCGCAAGAAGCTGCGCCGGGGACCAGGAGCTCAAAGTTCTTGTCGCGCGGCCGGTTTGCGGGGTCGCAACAGAGGCCTGCGCCAGCAGCCATTACTGGGCGCGCGAGATCGGGAGTCTGAGAATGCGGTGCGACTCATTGCGCCAGATTATGTAAAGCGGTTTCGCGAAGCGACAGAAGAATGATGTCGCCGATGCAGAAGCGATCTGCGACGCCATGAAGCGACCGACGATGCGTTTCGTGGCGGTGAAGAGCGAGGCCCGATCCTGCGCCTGTTCGTGGAGCAGCTGAGATCACTGGACAAGAGGGTGGCGCCGCAGCGCTCCACGGGCGGAAAGCAGGAGCTCGTCGAGACACGTGAGTCTCGGACGAAGCCCTCTGGGTAGGCATGCCACGGATGGAGAATGTGCGAACCTTCTGAGGTCATCGACGGTAAAGAAGGTTAGCGCAGAGACTGCGCCAATGCCGGGCATTGTCATCAGGAGTCGACACGAGGGAATCGTTACGCGCGGTCTTCAGAAAAAGATGATGCAGCTGGAGGTACTCTCGCATCGGGATCGTATCCCCGGGCGTGGTGTAGCTGGCGGTGGGACACCGCGTTCACTGGCGGGAGCCGGACAGGTCAGCTGGCGATTGCCGGGAAGCTGATGGCGGGATCATCGCTCAATGGGGCGATGGTTTTCAGCGTCATGTGGCGGGCGCGCTGGACGGTCCACTCATCGTTCTGCTCGAGCAGGATCGCGCCGACGAGGCGGACGATGGCATCCTCATTGGGGAAGATGCCGACCACCTCGGTGTTCTCGCCGTTGAGGCGCTCGATTGGGTTGGTCGAGTGCAGCTTGGTGATTTCTGTCGTGCCCGGCTCGCCACCAATCGCACGCATAGGCCATGAATGG
>NZ_LLYA01000051.1 GCF_001440415.1 Bradyrhizobium retamae | reverse complement strand
ATCAAAATCGCGACGCCGAGTTCGAACAGAAGATGGCGGAGGTGCTGTGCGTCTACCGCGAAGTCGAAGTCCTGAAGAAAGCCTCTGCCAAGGGAAAGCGGCGGGGAAAGCCGGTGACGATTGTCTCCTGCGACGAGAAGCCGGGAATCCAGGCCATCGCAACGACGGCGCCAGATTTGCCGCCCAAGCCTGGCGTCCACGCCAGCTTTGCGCGCGATCATGAATACAAACGCCATGGCACGCTCAGCCTGTTGGCTGGGATTGATCTGCTCACCGGCAAGGTCCACGCCCTTGTCAAAGATCGCCATCGCAGTCGAGAGTTCGTCGAACTCCTCAGGCTTATCGATGACGCCTATCCGCCGAACACTGCGATCAAGTTGATCCTCGACAATCATTCCGCGCACATCTCGCGAGAAACCAGAGCCTGGCTCGCCACTCGACCAAGCGGGCGCTTCGAGCTCACCTTCACGCCCAAGCACGGCTCATGGCTCAATCTCATCGAGGGATTCTTCTCCAAGTTCGCCCGTTCAGTCCTCCGCCACATCCGGGTGGCCTCAAAACACGAACTCAAGGAGCGCATCATGGCCGGTATCGACGACGTCAATCGCCATCCGGTCATCCACACGTGGTCCCACAAACTCGTCGACGCCGCCTGATATGATTCGAACCAAGAAAACGCTAATCTAGGAATCGCCTGACTTGCAGCGTAAATATTGATTTGCGGCTTGAGTCGCGCGGAGTGGGTTGTAGTCACGTCTTGCACGAGGAGCAAGAAGGCGTCGTCCTTCAGCCAATGGCCAAATCGCAGCCATGCGCGCTCAGCGGAACGGACAAGGACACGACCCTGACATCGAGTTTCTTCGGACCGGTGCGCGCAGCCATCAATACGTCGACCATTGCCGCAGGAAGCATACCGGCGGCGCCAGATATAAGGACGGTCCTTCCTTCCAATAGCTCCCCAGGGAGCTTTGACGCGTGCACGCGTTCAATGTCGTCGCGCACCGGCGGATGATCCAGTGCAAATGGAGCCGAATCTATCGTGTCTGCGATGGCGCCCGCCATGCTCTCGACCTTGGTGATGAGTTATGACCTTACTCCCAAGTTTTATCCGGTTCTGAGTTCGCCCCGGCTGGTGGATTTGCCTGGTTGGGCGGTGGTAGTGACGGGAGCTGGCGCGGAGCCTTCGGCATAGCGCAGCGCCAGATCCCGGCGCGGTGACGGGGCATGGCGAACTCGGACGGGGTTCTCCATCCGAGCTGCGAGTGTGGTCGTGCGTCGTTGTACAACAACGTTTGAGAACGCCCACAGGACCGTTCTTCGCGAGGTTCTTTATCGACATCATCCCTGGTTTGGTCGCCGAGTTTGCGTTCATGGGGCCGTCGACAAGGCTGGTTATGTCGTTTTCCGCTGCACGCTGGATGGGTCGCAAGCAGAACGTTGGCTGGAAGTCCCGGCATGGATGTTCGACCGGACGGCATGCCCTGACCCCTGGCTTTTGTCAGCTCAGCCGTTTGTCAGCATCGAGGCACTTGCGGCGCTCTCTGCGCTTCTCGATCGGGTGTTGAAGGATCGAACGCCATCAGCTGCCCTGCTTTCTGGCGCATCCAGAGCCTCTCACGACCAGAATCGGGGAGAGACCCATGTCACGCGAGACGGCAATGCCAGGGAGCGGATACCAACACAATCGACAACCACGGCCGCAGCCGCAGATGGATCTGTTCGGGAGCGACCTGCCGAACGGCGCCGTCGGCGCGCCCGCATGGCCGGAGCTGCCGGCGGAAGCGCGAGCGGCCCTCACGAGCCTGATGACGCAGTTGATCCTCGATCATGCTGCGACGACAGCGACGCCGCGCGCGAAGGAGGTTGGTCATGATCTCTGACAAGGTCAGGCCTCATCATCTGGAGCGCAAGGCGATTCTTTACGTGCGTCAATCCTCGGCCCATCAAGTGTTGCACAATCGCGAGAGCAGCGCGTTGCAATACGCCATGCGGGACCGACTGACGGCACTCGGGTGGTCAGAGATCGAAGTGATCGATGATGATCTCGGTCGTTCGGCCGCCGGCGGCGTACTACGCGCCGGTTTCGAGCGAATGGTAGCGGAGGTTTGCCTTGGTAAGGTTGGTGCGGTTTGCGCCCGCGAGGTCTCACGCTTCGCTCGCAACAGCCGGGATTGGCAGCAACTCATCGAGATGTGCCGCGTGGTCGATACCGTTCTGGTCGATCAGGAGACCATCTATGCACCGAGGCACGGTAACGACCGCCTGCTGCTCGGGCTCAAGGGCAGCCTCAACGAGTACGAACTGGATCTGTTGCGCCAGCGCTCGCTCTCGGCCCGCTACGAGAAGGCGCGCCGCGGCGAGTTGGTTGTGGCAGCGCCCGTCGGCTTCGTAAAAGCCGGCGACCGTTATGAGAAAGATTTGGACCGGCGTGTCCAGGAAGCGATCAAGCTGGTGTTCGACAAGGTCGAGGAACTGGGCAGCGCGCGACAGGCGCTCTGCTGGCTCCATGAGTTCAATCTCGATCTGCCGGTGAAGCAGACCAACGGCGACACGGCCTGGCGGCGACCGAGTTACTCCGCCATCCACCGGATCATTGAGAACCCGGTCTACGGCGGCGCCTATGCCTATGGTAAGACGGCTGTGGCGGCGGGATACACCGCCGAGGGCGTGAGCGTGAAGATCCGCCGCAAGACGCGGAACGAATGGTTGACGTTGAAGCCCAATACCCACGACGGGTATGTGAGCTGGGAGAGGTTCGAGGCGATCCGCGCCATGGTCAGCAGCAACATTCCCACTGGTCGGCATCACGGCGCGCCCAAGCATGGAGACGCGCTGCTGGCCGGTCTGATCTGGTGCAAGCGCTGCGGCCGCAAGCTCACACTCCGGTACTCAGGCATGAAGCACCATATCCCGCGCTACAGCTGCAGCCGCGCCTGGATGGACAATGGCGGCCCTCACTGCATCGCCTTCGGCGGATTGCGCGTCGATGATGCAATCGAGGAAGCACTGCTTGGCGTTGTCGGTCCGGGCGCTATCGCCGCTGCAACCGCTGCCGCCAAGGCAGCCGGAGAACGACGGGATCAAGTGCGCGATGCTCTCAGTCGCGATCTGGAAGCGGCGCGCTATGCCGCCGACAGGGCTTTCCGGCAATACGATGCCGCAGACCCCGCGAACCGGCTGGTGGCGAGCGAGCTTGAAGGGGGCGCTCGTCCATGTGGCGGAGGTCGAGGCCAAACTTGCCGCGCATGATGCAAGTACACCTGCTCCCGCCGTTGCTCCGGCCTCGCTCGGCGTCCTAGCGTCGAACCTGCGAACCGTCTGGTCAGCGCCGACGACCGATGCTCGCCTCAAGAAGCGCATTGTGCGCACCCTCATCCATGAGGTCGTGGCCGATATCGACGACGCGGCCTCCGAGATCGTTCTCATCGTCCATTGGGTGGGTGGCGCCCACAGCGAGTTGCGCTTGCCGAAGCGCCGGCGCGGACAGCGCAACAGCACCTCTGCCGATATCATCCAAGCCGTGCGTCAACTGGTGCTGATCGCCAGCGACGCACTGATTGCCGGCCTCCTCAACCGCAACGGCCTCAAGACGGGCAACGGCAATCGCTGGACCCGCGAGCGCGTCACATCAATGCGCTCGAACTACCACATCCCGGTGTTCAAGCCCGCCGATGACGGGATCGAACCTTGGCTCAACCTTGGCAACGCCGCAAAGCTCCTGAAGATCGCGCCCAAGACGCTCCGGCTGGCCGCTGAAGCCGGCGAGATTGAAGCCTTCCATCCGCTATCGGATGGTCCTTGGATCTTCGCCCGCACCTCACTGATAACAACTGCTGCTCAATCCATCGCCGAACGAGCGCGACAGAACCCAAGATACCCCACGGGATCACATCCCAATCAGCAAAGTCTCTTCTCTTCACAACATAGACAGATGGGTGTTCTGATGCGCGGTTGTAATCGGCCCGCCAGCATGCAAGCGCGACGCGGGCTTGGGCCAGTGACGTGAACAGGGTCTCGTTCAACAACTCATCCCGCAGCCGGCCGTTGATGGGAAAGACGGCCCCGCTCCCTCGGAGCCGGCGATATATTGGCGATGTACGGAACCACCAACAGGAGCAATTCACAA
>NZ_LLYA01000050.1 GCF_001440415.1 Bradyrhizobium retamae | reverse complement strand
CCAGCTCCCCATTAATGGATTTGCCCATAAGACAGCTAATGGGCGTCGCCCATTACCTGCCGCAATCGGCATTGCCCAAAGTGCCAGGGCTCGGCGCGCGCGCAATGGCTTGCCGAGCGGCAAGTCGAACTCCTTCCCGTACCATATTTCCACGTCGTCTTCACCATGCCGGCCTCCGCCGCAGAGATCGCCTTCCAGAACAAGGCGATCGTCTATGCCATCCTGTTCCGTTGCGCGGCCGAGACGCTCGCTACCATCGCGGCCGACCCCAAGCACCTCGGCGCCCAGCTCGGCGTGACCGCCGTCCTCCATACCTGGCCAGACCCTTCAACACCATCCGCATGTCCACTATGTCGTGCCCTGGTGGTGTACCTTCGCCGGACGGCGCACACTGGGTCGCTTGCCGGCCCGGCTTCTTCTCTCGGCTGTGCCGCCGCCTGTTCCTGCAAGAACTGCAAGCTGCCTTCGCGGCTGGCGAGTTGGGCTTTTTTTGGTGATCTCGCCCATCTCGCCGATCCCGCCGCGTTCACCCAGCGCCTCGATCGGCTCCGACGGACCGACTGGGTCGTCCACGCCAAGCCGCCATTCGGCGAGCCCGAATGGGTGCTCGTTTATCTCGGCCGCTATACGCATCGCGTTGCCATCGCCAACAGCCGGCTGATCTCACCGCGGAGAGCAAGGTGAGCTTTTTCCTGGAAGGACTATCGGCAGAATCGCAAAGCCAAGGTGATGACGCTTGATGCCGGTGAGTTCATTCGTCGCTTTCGCCTGCACACCCTGCCGGACGGCTTCCACCGCCTCCGCCACTCCTCGCCACCAACGGCGGACGCAATGAATCGCCCTTCGTCAACCCCCTGCTGTCCGCAACGCTCCGGCTGATCAAGGAGCCGGCGGCGATCCGCAATGCGAGATCCCCGCCTGCCCCCATTGCGGCGGCACCTTGCGGCGTGTGTCGATCTCATCCCGCAAGCCTGCTGCGCGCGATCATCCGTTTCGTTGTGACACGTCATGACCAGCGCCTGCTCCATCCACCCCTTCCGTATCACCTGCTCGGTGGCAACGTCCGAGGTCGCTGTGGCCGCGCTCGTCACCGAACGTCTCGCCAATCGTTCGGCCGCAACCCGCCGCAGCAAATCTCTCGCTGCATGGCGCGCCCTTGGCCCGGTCAATATGGCCACTCACATCAAGCTGAATGTCTCGCCGACGCGTGGCGACCACAGGTGCGCCTTCCCCGCAGGCGCACCAGCTGCACTATCCCCATAGCGCCCACAACTCCGCGGCTTCGTTCAATCCGGCTTCTATGAGATCGCACGCGCCACCGCGCGCGGCTAGCCTTTGCCCCGCGAGCTCACAGAACCCTCAAGATTTCCAAATCACGTGGAATATGATTCGATGCGACAATGTGCATCGAGACGATGCCGAACCGATATTCGCCGCGCGCGGTGCTGTTGCGCGAGAGTTATCGCCACGAGCACGACAACGCGCAGAAGCGCACTTTGGCCAATCTAACCGAAGAAGTCACCATTGATCCCCCATCACCCCGGGGCGACACGGTGATTCCGCGAATTTCGATGGAACTGAAACGGCCAGGCAAATAGGTAGCAGTTAGAGTGCGAGCCTACCCTGGCGGGGGTGGATGGCGACCAATGCAGCTATGTCGATGTCTTTCACACCATATGAAGCGATTCGAGACTGTTTATGTTGAGTTGGAGCCAGGCGACGCGATGATTTTCGACGGAAATCTGATACACGGTTCTGGCCCAAATCGCTCGAATACACAATTGTGGTCATATATTAGCTACTATAATGCCGTCGGTAACGGGCATTACAAAGAAACCCACGAATATGGACACTACGAGCCATTGGAGAAGGTTTCGGCTGCGAGCATTCTGTTGGCATCCAATCCAGCCGGCTGACAACTCAATAAATTGACATGGCGATCTCAGTCTAATTGCGGGAGACAGCCTTGTCGGTCCATGCTGTTGCAGCGGCACACTTGGCATGTACGCGTCCGGTCAAGCTTTCAATTACCCATAAATTCTGCTCCGACCATGGCGCCCAGCGCGATGTCAGTGAGGCGTGACAGCCCGCGCCACATAACGGTATTGCCGGGCGGCGGATCGCTGGCGCGGGCGAGATAACCGCCGAGCCGGGCAATCTTGATCAGATAATGCGAGAGCGTTTTCTGTCTTCCTTTTGGTTTGTCGTTGACGAGGCGATCGAGCACGCCGATTTCAGTCGCAGTCAACGCGAGGGTTGGCGGCGCGTCTGGGGCGGAACGGTTGAGCATCGTCATCCAGAAGACCCGCCAACTTAGGATGCAAAAGAGCGCGATCAGATTGGTCAGACGCTGGGCGGTCCTGAGCTTCGACTCCTCAGCTTTGCAGCCCGATTTGAGGATCTTGTGGAACACCTCGATCTTCCATCTCAAAGCATACCACTCGAGCTTCTCAATAGCGTCGGTGCGGGAACCAACAGGCAGGTCGGTGATCAGCTTCCAATCGATCTTCTTTCTGTTCTTCGGGGTCCCGCGCTCTTCGGCATGATCACCGTCAGGGTCAGGGCGGGATAGCGCTTCTGCTTTCCGATCGGCGGCAGGACGCGAATCTTGCGATACCTGATCTCAAGAACGGCCTGGTCGGGATCGCCGTTGCTATCTCTGACTTCGATGCGATGCAGCCCTTTGACGGCGACTTCGTCCATTTCGTCGGCGATCGTGTGATCCCCATCTCCAGCCAAGCGGTCGACGCAGGTCCTGATCAGGAAATGAGTTCCGATCTCTTGTGCTGCGCAGAAGAGCTCGTAGATGTCACTCTCGCGATCACCGATATGGATGCATCGTCCCGGATGATCCAAGAGCTGCGTAGACTGCTTGAGATTTTCCAACCACCGGACGCTTTCCTTTTTCTCGATGGGAATCCGGGTCGGATTGATCTTCTTTTTAAGCGCTGCCGTCCCCTTGAATTTCTTCCGGGTCCAGAACTTAACGGCCGCCAACCCCAGGGGCACCCCCTCGATTGTAACCGCGAGGCTCGAATGCATCAGGATGCCGAAAACCGTGTGCGATCTGAGGCGGCCCGCCTTATCCCGTCCACTGTTTATGCTCTTGGTGATGCCGATCGCTTCTGACTTCTCGCGTTGATAGCTGAACTCGGTTGTGTCATGCAGCACAAGAACGAGACCTTCAGCGGCGGCGGCACGATCACGTGTCGATTGGAAGTGGCCGGCCAGAATGTCCGCTTCGCTGACCCGCTCATTGGAGAAGAAGCGATAGGCTGCTGCCTTGGTATTTGCCCAATCCTGGCAGACGAGCGGAATGCTTTGTCCCATGGCGCTTCCAATCTGCGTGAGCAGTTTGCGGAATCTGCCGCCGAGCCGCGCGTCCCTAAAGCCGCATCCACTACTCTCTCGATCAATCCAACATTCACCTTCCAAGGACCGCGAACAGCCTTTTGCCGATCGATCCCTTAATGTCAGCCCCATAGAGCACCCCCTCGCGAATCAGGTGCTCAGAAAGGAATCACAAGTGATTCTTTCGATTCAAGATTTCGCCGATCAGCGGATCAGCCCGAGTGGTCAACGTTATGGGTAATTGAAAGCCGGCGACGGCCGCCTTGCGCTGAGGGAGGCGGGGCCGAAGACATAGTATGACTGATCATACGCCTATGTCGAAGGTATCGCGGCTCGAGGTGATCGAGAGTGGCGCGCGGCGCCGTTGGTCGGCGGAGGAGAAGCCTCGGATCGTGGCGGAGAGCGAGAGCGGGCCGCGGCAGGTGTCGGCGACGGCGCGACGACATGGCTTGCGGCCGGGCCAGCTGTTCACTTGGCGGAATCTGGCGCGCGAAGGGCGGTTGAGCGGGAACGAGGGCGCCCTCACGTTTGCGCGGGCGGTGATCTCATAGTCCGCCACCCCCTGCATCGTCGTCGAGCCGGATGGAGATCGTGCTGACGCGTGGAGTGCGCGTCATCGTCGATGCCGATGCGCTGGCGCGGGTGATCGGCGCGATCCTGCGGCGATGACGATCCCGAGCGGCGCGCGGGGGTGGCTGGCGACTGGCCATACCGATATGCGCGATTGGACGAAGCCGCTCCGCGGCAGAACACTCGGCAAGGGTGGCCCATCGTCGGAT
>NZ_LLYA01000049.1 GCF_001440415.1 Bradyrhizobium retamae | reverse complement strand
CAGCGGCGCGATCTCATGGAGATCGTCGAGGACCGTCATGGCCGCGGCTCCATCCGACGAGGAACGGCTGGCGCCGGCCGCGGCCACACCGCCAGCCAACGGCAAGCCGCCCACGGGAGCAAAAATATGAAGCGCATCGCCAGCCCACCGGCCGCCCCCGTGGGTCAACAGGGATCTCCCGCGCGCGCTGCTGCGTCAGCCGTGGGAGCACTCCGCAGCGCGCGCGGGTCCCTCCTGTCGACTACGGGGACGGCCTCCACCGCGCTTGACGTCGAGCCAAAACACTGAGATCAGAAAATGCACCTGACGGCACCATCACACTGGTCGCGATCGATCGGAATGGGTCTGCAATGCATCGGCGGCGCAAGCCGCCACCCACTCTCCTGCGGCAGTCGATGTCGGTTCCCTGATTGGCTATCGTTAGCAGTCGCGCTCGACGGCGAGGTTCCTGCTGCGGCCCATCCTGGAAACACCGACCGGCAGAAAGCCAGTTAACGGCATGAGCCCAGCCCGTGTCATGTGGAGGCGTGGCGCTGCCCGGTATCGCTAACATCAACGCGATCCGCCGCGCGCGTACTTCTTCGCCTCAATCCGCTTGTACATCGCCTGGTCAGCTTCGGGCGAACCGTCATGCGCCGTGCCGAACCACTCGTCGAGTGGGATAATCAGATTCCCACAATAGTTCACCTCAAAGTACCTGTGGTGCAGGTAATGATAATAGTTGTCAGCGTCAATGAGTTTTCCGTCGGCGGTCACGATCCGATCGAAGCCCAGATGAGCGTCTGCCGGCGCCAGCGCCGAATACAAAAGCTGAAACATTGCCGGCAGCGGGTTCGAGGGCACGAGGAATTGGATCAGCACGCCAGAGAAGTAGAGGATGTGCTCAAACGTGTGCATCGACAAACCGGACCAGGGACCCGGATTGACGTTATTGTGATGCACCTTGTGGATCAGGTGATAGAGCGGCCCCATATGGATCAGACGGTGGATCACATAGAAGTGCAGCTGATGCCATATTGGCACGAGGAACAGCAGTGCGATCAGGTAGACCGGGTGTGTAAAGAACTCGACATAAGGGATGTAGCCGTTAGCGAACATCCACCAGGTGAACACCTCATAAGCGGTCCACACCGGCACACCGCTGCACATTGTCCAGAATACATTCTCGGCGGTTTGGCTTCCAAACAGGAACGTTGAATTGTTCGTATCGGGCCACTTGGCGTTGTATTTGAAGTCAGTCTGCTGGCGCCGCCGGATGTAGAGCACGGTATGCCAGCCGCCATAGACCAAGAGCGCCAGCGCGGCATTGCGCAAAAGGATGAGCGAAACCCAGCCGACGCCGAACTCCCGCATCGTTTCCAGCGAAGGGGTCAGGTAGACCCAAACGACGAACGAGATCGCGACATAGCGCGAGTAAGACTTCAAGTAACGAAACAGCCAGAGTAAGAATGCCTTCGGCTGAACCGGCCAGATGAAGATCGGAGCGCGCTTCGGTCGCCTGCGGGGGGTCCAGTACCCGCGTTTATCGCGCGTCCCATAGAGGGTATCGTCCACTTCTCTCCCCATGTTGAAAGTCACGGATATAACGCCAGGATTCGCAATCCGGCTCTCCGCGAGAGCATGACCTGTGCGGCGTCACAGTGAACATATCGCACGATTCAAAAACAGAAATTCCCTAAAAAGAGGGCTCGCCTAGCTGAAATTCTGCGTCTAAAGGGGATGAGGTTAGCTTGAATCGATTCGGGATTGAACGAAGCCGCTGGCGCGGCAATTGAGCGGAGATCGCAAAGGCAGGCTCCTGTCTGAGAGGATTGCGGGTTTTCGACGCCCAACCCATGAGACAGGAGTTTTCCAATGGCTGAGATCAGCCCTCTTCGCCGCCGCATGATTGAGGATAAGACGGTCCGCAATCTGTCGCGGGCGACGCAACGATCCTACCTTGCCGCGCTATCGAAGTTGAGCCGGTATTTCGGTTGGTCGCCCGAGTGTCTCGAGCTGGAGGATACCCGCGCCTTCCAGGTCCACTTGGTGGCAATGGGGATATCCTGGCCGGCGCTCAATCAGATCGTGTGTGCGCTGCGGTTTTTCTATGGTGTGACGCTCGGCCGTGACGCCATTCGGAGCGCATCAGCTATGCGCGCACCAGCGGAGCAAGCTGCAGGTGGTGCTGAGCGCCGACTAGGGTAGCACGCTTCCTGGATGCAATTCCTTGCCTCAAGAGCCGTACCGCGCTGACTACGGTCTATGACGCCGCACTGCGCGTCGCGGAAGTGGTTCTGTTGAAGATTACCGACATCGACAGCCAGCGGATGGTGATCCGGGGCGAGCAAGGCAACGACGGCAAGGACCGTTACGTTATGCTCTGCCCACAGTTGTTGCGGATTACATGCGAAGAATTGAGTGCGAGGGATTTACGATGAGCGACGTCGACTGTTCCGTGCACAAACTGATTGCGATTTCGTTCCCCCGTTTCAAAAGAAGGCAGCATGGCAAACCTTCTGACACGGCTGCGAGCTGTCGCCGATCAGGTCGCGGATCGGTACGATTTCGGGTTTCTCTTTACGGACGATGACCGTCAGGGCAGAACGCTAGCACTGCTGCAGGCCGACGCCTCGCGCGATCCGCGAATCCGTGTTCTAAACCTCTTTCGAAATTTCGGCTTCCTGCGATCAATCCAGACCAATTTTATGCACGCGCGGGGAAATGCCGCGATTTTGATCGACGCCGATCTGCAAGACCCGCCCGAGATACTCCTTGAACTTATCGCGCGTTGGGGAAAGGTTTCAAGTTCGTCTGGTGTCCGAATCCATCGGAGTGAGCGCGCATCCTGCGCTGCACGCGATTTTGTCGTTGAGATTACCCAAGCCGGTGAGTCTAGGCTGAACGTCTTCTTTCGGCATCTCCCGTCACCGGTAACGCTCGATAACTGCCGTATTTTTGCGCCGTAGTTTAAGGACTTTGAGACTGAGCATTGAGCAAGATGTGAATAATTTTTCGGTGCGGCGCGTGGAATATCACAGGAGCGCTATGGGGCCGACAATGGATGAGTTGAGAGCGCGCCGGTCGGCAGGGTCATGCATCCGCAGCCTGGTCCGCAACTCAAGTTTTCGTCGCACGCCGACATTGCGAGCTATGGCAGCGGTAGCGCTTGAGTTTGCCGATAATTGCCGACCGTTCCATGTTTCCCCCGTTTGGGTGTGGCGGCAAGAGCATTGTCAAACGTCGTAACTATTTCTCAAGCTTCATATTTTTGTTTCGGGCATCATTATGACCGCAGCTACGCCGACTAGGTTCGCGATCGCGAGATACCACGCGGGCGAGAGCTGATCGCCTTCAGGTGAATGAGCCAGGTCACAACCGTTCCTCCGAACAAGATCGCGCCGAGCGCGTAGGAGGCGAGATCCAAAGTTCAAACCTCTTTTGGCAAGGTCAGGGGGTGGAGACGAGCAGCACCACGCAGATAGAGCTGATGCTCGTCAGAACGGCCGTAACGCTCAACAGTGGCGCATCCTTGAACGCATTGATTAGCACGAAGGCAGGATAGGCGGCGCGTCGCCAAACAGATTCCGTGAAAGAATCCCTTCGAGGCCAAGAGCGCGCAGAAGCACGACTTGATCTGCGGCGGCGATGGAGCGGATACTATGCTTACGAGCTGTTGCCCAGTGTTCGCGCCCTTTAGCTGCCGATGCTCTTGACGTGAACAAGCTTGAACCAGCCAGTTCTTACGATTGTGCGATTCCACGCGCGTCTTTCCAAAGTGTTCCCTTGACCTGGCGGGCTTCCAAACTAACGGTCGGCAGCTCCAGATAAATTTATGAGATGATTTTCAATGAGGAATACAAGACCGTGACGCGGTCTCCCAAATCGAAAAGTTCGTCATTCCGGACTCGTTGCAGATGAAGAGGAGGGAAAGCGACTGTTTTTGCAGACACCAAAATACAAGGAGACCGCATCTGTCGACATCATTGCGGCCTTCTTCAGCCTTCGACACTGGACCAATCTCAAAAGGAGCGGTCGCGAGGCAGCTTATGTCGGCTATAGTCCAGTCATTGGGTTTGACGCGGATAAGATCTTGGAGGATCTCCCTAGCTTATATGAGGGCTTGGTGTGTCAAGAAGTTTTTCGCGATCAACATTTCT
>NZ_LLYA01000048.1 GCF_001440415.1 Bradyrhizobium retamae | reverse complement strand
CGAGGCGGAGCGCAAGGCGCGGGCCGAAGCCGAGGAGCGCCGCATCGCCGAAGGGAGCAAAAAGAACGGCAAGAGGTCCGCGCCGCCGAACACGGAGCCCGACGGCAAGGCGCAACGCAATTTCACCGACCCGGAAAGCCGCATCCTGAAGACCAAGGACGGTTACATCCAGGGCTACAACGCCCAGGCCGCGGTCGATGGTGCCCATCAGATCATCGTGGCGCAGACGCTGACCAGTTCCTCGAGCGATCAGGCGCAACTGGCGCCGTTGCTCGACGGGATCAGGGCCAATCTGGGGACCAATCCCGACGAAGTGTCGGCCGACGCCGGCTACTGCTCCGCCGCCAATCTTCGCACGATCAAACGGCGGCGCATCGAGGGCTACATCGCCACCGGAAGGCAGAAGCACGGCACCAAATCCGCCACCGCGAAAAAGGCTTCAAGACCCGGCTCGCTGATCGCCAGGATGAGCACCAAGCTCAAGCGCGCCGGCTACCGAAGTCGCTACCGCTTGCGCAAGCAGATCGTCGAAGCCGTCTTCGGACAGATCAAACAGGCAAGAGGGTTCAGGCAATTCCTGCTGCGCGGCATCGAAAAGGTCAGCGCAGAATGGGCGCTCATCTGCACCGCTCACAACCTCGTCAAGCTGGCGAGGGCCGCATGAGCCGCTATCATTCGGATAAAACCGGCTTCCCGATGCTAACTGGACAGGCTCCTAGCAAGTTCAAACACGCGACGTTTGATGATTTCGCCCGCTCGGTAATGCCCGACGTGCAATGGCTGGACGACTTCCTGCGCCTGCGGCGATTCGAAAAGCAAATAGCTTCGTCCGCGACGCCCGCTGAACCCGCTCCGGAGGCGTGAGATGGATAATCCACGTCTCGTCGGCCATATTGTTTCGGTTCAAGGCTTCCGGGTGAACGTGGAATTGCTGCCCGAAACCAGATCGGCCCTGCGCGCGACCCTTGATGGGGTTCAGGCTGCGATCGCGATCAACGCGTATCTGACCTTTTCGTTGGGGGCGGGCGAAACCGTCATTGGTATCATTACCGATCTTGAGGCACGTGAGAGCTTCGATCCCACCAGCGGCGATGAACTCAACCTGGAACTCATGAAGCCGCGCCGGACCGCCAGCGTGCAGTTGCTGGGTACGATCGAGCATGCCAACGATGACCCGTCTTTCAGTCCGGGCATATCCATCCTGCCAACGCTCGATACACCGGCAGAAATCGGATCACCTGACATCTTGCGCGCCGTGTTTGAAATTCCGCCCCGTCGCAACAGGCCGGAGGGTTATGATGCGAGGGACTTTGACTGCGACTTGAAGATCGGATTTCCGACCGGCCAGACGCGTAACGTCGTCCGGGCGTCCTACAATGACCTGTTGTCGAGGCCCTTGGCCATCGTCGGCAACACCGGGTCAGGCAAGTCATTCTCGGTGTCGAGCCTCATTCAGAAGGCCATGAAGGCGCTCGACGGCGCAGCAGAGGAGCCGCATGTCTTCATTCTCGACATTAATGGCGAATACGCCAAAGCCTTTCCTGCCGCAAAAGCAGCGGTTCGCATGCCGGATCGCATCTATCTCAATGGCAAAGAGTTCGGCCTCCCGCTCTGGTTCCTGAACGCGGAGGAGATTTGTGCATGGCTGAGCGCGGCGGAACAGACACAGGAACCCGTGTTGAAAGACTGGTGGGCAATTGCGAAGGGCGGCAATGCCACAGCTGCGGCCAGTCTCGGTTCATTGCAGAATGCAATGAGCGCGCTCGATCAACTTCTCAGCGAACTTACAAAGATCAAGAAGAAGGCGGCGGGTTCCTATTGCGACGCCGTTACCGGCCATCTCGCGAACACCGATATCGACACCACGGCGTTTGACAGACTGTTCACCTCACATCGCTCCGCCAACGACTACAACACCGAGGTCATGAACAATCAGGCTGTGATCGCGGCCGAAGCAGAGAAGCTCAAGGACGCCATCCGATCCAAGATTGTCGGCGGGCGTGATACAGCGGAGGCTGGCGCGCGCACGGCGGACTCTCCACTTCCGATCGCGCGCTCGACATTAACCGATCCATCACTGATCAACCGCGCCGTATCGAAGGAGGACACCTTCCGGGTGGACGCCCATCTCACTACGCTCGGTAATGCTCCCACGCAGAGCGGTGTCGGTGCCATAGCCGGCGTCCATCAGGACCACGCCGCGCGGCAACCGCGACGCTACGTCCCCCGATCTTGTCAGACCCATCTCAGTCTCCCACGCTGAAAAGTGAGTCTTCTCAAATATATGATTCCTGTCGACAAGGGCCGCGACACTCTGATCCCGGTAGGGACGCTCATTGCTGAGCGCCCCCCGGACAGATCCGGACATGCAGCTTTCCCGCATCCGGCTCCCACCTCGGGTGCTTGACGGCGAAGCGCTGTTCTGGCCAGGGGTGAAGGATCCTCGCTTTCGGGAGCCAGTCATCCGACAGCTTCGTGATCCGCGCCCAAGTCAGGTGGTCCTTCTGGCTGCGTCGCCTTAGCGAGCGCCGCCATAGGTCGATGACGTTGGTAGCGGAACGCCTCCAGCACGCGCCCATTGGTCGGCACGGCATGGTAGGCGAAGAAGCCGGTGACGACTTGCCTCAACCATTTCCCCTGGTCGGGGATCGGCTGATGCCGCCGTCGTCGCATCTCATCCTTAATCTCGCTGAGTTTCGCTTGTATGCGGTCGCGTCGCGACTTCCGCTTGAGCAGGAAGCCGCCTCGGCGCGATGTGCCGCAGATGAAGCTGAACCCGAGGATATTGAAGGTCTCCGGTTAGCCGAGTCCGCGCCGCTCGCGATTGGTCGCAGCGCGGCGGCCAAACTCGATCAGGCGGGTCTTTTCCGGATGGAGCGACAGTGCGAACTCCTGCAGTCGCGTTCGCATCGCGTCCCAGAAGCGACGGGCGTCGTCCTCATGTTCGAAACCGACGACGATATCGTCGGCGAAGCGCACGATGATCATATCGCCCGTAGCGTCGCGCCGTCGCCAGCGCTCGGCCCAGAGATCGAACACAAAATGAAGGTAGACGTTGGCGAGGAGCGGCGAGATCACCGAACCTTGGCCCGTTCCCTTATCATTGGTCGTGACGATTCCGTCTTCAAGAACGCCCGCCTTAAGCCATTTCTGGATCAGGCGGATGATGCGTTTGTCGCCGACCCGATGCTCAACGAAGCGGGCCAGCCAGGATTGGCTGACCCCATCGAAAGACTACTCGACAGACTACCCACCACCGCGCTCATCATCTCGACGACTATCCCGATCAGGTAACCATCGTTCGGTCGCGCCATCCCTTTGAGGGATCTGCGCTTAATGTGCTTGGCTGGTGTCATCGACGCGGCGAACTTCATCTGACGCTTGTACTGCCCGATGGTACCCGTGCCCTTGTACCGGCCGCGTGGACAGATCTGCCTATCGCACAACATTTACCGCGTGCAAGCCCGCAATGCGTTCGAGCGGCATTCCTGGCTTCCCACGCCGAGCTGCTGCACGCCCGGACGATCGTCGACGCTTTGCTGCGGCAATTGGATGCCGCGCATACTGTCCTGCCACCGGAATCGGAGGACAGCCATGCAGCAGCTAAGCTTTCTCGACCCACCACCTCAGCGCGGGGCCGTACCCGTATGGGGGGCCCTCGATAAAGAGCAGCGCGCACATCTCGTGCTGCGACTCGCCCGACTAATCGCCCGAGCAATCGCCACTGCCGGAGATCACAACGATGAACGAACTGAGCAAGATCACCGCTGAGCACCTACGCCGATGCGCAATCGTCTACGTGCGTCAGTCCAGTACGACGCAGGTCGAGCATAATCGCGAGTCCACTGCCCGTCAGTACGAGTTAGCCGAACGCGCCGCGCGGCTTGGTTGGCGACGCGATCAGCTGAAGGTCATCGATGAGGACCTCGGTATTTCCGGTTCCGGCCTTTCCGAGCGCACCGGCTTCGCGCGTATGACCGCGGAGGTCGGCCTCGGCCAGGTGGGCATCGTGCTCGGCTTGGAAGTCTCGCGACTAGCGCGCAATAATGCTGATTGGTACCGTCTGCTCGATCTATGTGGCCTGACCCACACGCTCATCGGTGATTGTTCAATGACCGCCTGGTGCTCGGGCTCAAAGGTACGATGTCAGAGGCAGAGC
>NZ_LLYA01000047.1 GCF_001440415.1 Bradyrhizobium retamae | reverse complement strand
CCCATTTCCCCACCAGTCCAAACCATTCTGTCAGATTAAGTCGAGACTTTTACACAGGAGACAATCGTCACCGGCTTTCCCCGCCGCTTTCCCTTGGCAGAGGCTTTCTTCAGGACTTCGACTTCGCGGTAGACGCACAGCACCTCCGCCATCTTCTGTTCGAACTCGGCGTCGCGATTTTCAAGATAGTAGCGCACTTTGTGCGGCTTGATTTCCTCCCGGCCGAGGATCTTGCACACCGTTCCCTGGACCAAATTGGCCAAGCACGCATGCCCCGCCGCCGGCCCGTGTTCGCGCGCATGGCGCGCCAAGAGCCGCGTCGTCCACAACTCATGTGGATAGCCGTGGTCCTTGGCCTTGTCGCAGGCCAGCGACACCAACCAGGCTTTGGCCTCAGGCGTGATCGTCGGCTCCTTGCCCGGTCGCGGACGATCATCAAGGGCCGCCAGCGGGCCATCGGCCAGCGCCCGCTCGACACAGCGCTGCACCGTCTGATGATGGACCCCAAGTCTCTGGCCCACCGCGCAGAACGAAGGATTTTCCCGATACGCCAGCAGCATCTGCGCCCGCGACACCCGGCTCGCCAGTTCGATCCTCGACCGCGAAAGTGTCGTCAAGGTCGCTATCTCTTCATCACTCATGGCCAATTCGACCGCTCGCCGCCATCCTGCCATGATACAGCTCCTCGTTTCGCCGACCGCAAACGAGGAATCCCCCAACAACCCGTCCGTTCCACCAACTCGGTCTGCTCAATAAGCGCAGGTTTCATGGAATCGAACGTCTAGCGACAACTAAACCCACGGACCAATCGCGCCGGCGTACCGCCCTGGTCTGTCGTGATGGCGTCGGCAACCATTTCAGCTGTCACAGCCGATAACGTCCAACCGAGATGCCCATGGCCAGTGTTGTAGAAGATGTTCGGCTTCTTGCCTCGGCCAACCTTGGGCATCATGCTAGGTGTCATGGGACGCAAGCCAGCCCACGGCACGACCTGCGCGGTGCAGACACCAGGAAACAATTGCTCGACCCAACGCACCAGAGGTTTGATTCGATCCGCACGGATGTCGCGGTTCTCGCCGTTCAACTCAGCGGTCCCAGCGACGCGGAAGCGATCTTGTCCCAACCGACTTGTAACGATCTTGGCCGCCTCGTCCAGAAGGCTGACACGTGGCGCAGCCTTCTGGCTTACTTCGTCCGCCAGATTCACAGTGATGGAGTATCCCTTGACGGGATAGATGTTCACGCGATCCCCAAGCATTGAAGCAATCCGCCGGCTGCCGATTCCAGCACAGATTACTGCTTTTTTAGCCCTTAGTTCATTCCTCAACGGCCCTTCTTGCCAGCGCACGAGCACACCTTCCAAATCAGCTCGTATGTCGCCGACCTGTGCCCCGAAAACAAAGCGCACTCCTTTTCGCTCGCAGGCCGCGGCGAGACCGCGCGTGAACTTGTGAATGTCGCCAGTTGCATCAGACGGGGTGAAGAATCCGCCATAGTGCTCGCCTTGCAACGCGGGTTCTATCACGCGCATTTCAGCGGGGGTCACGGGGTGCCGGTCCAGTCCGCCCGCTCGTAGCAGCTCGTTCACACGATAAGCCTCATCGAATTCGGCCTTGTTGGAGTAGATGTGCAAAATCCCTCGCCGCTCCAGGTCAAAAGCGATCCCCTCCCGATCGGCGATCTCAAACAGATGTTGCCGCGCGGCGATCGCAAGTCGGGTCGTCTCGATCGTGTGGCGACGGTAGTGCCGAATTTGGCCGATGAACTCCGCCAACCAAGTGTATTTGTGAAAACTCGGACTTGGGTTCAGCAGCAATGGAGCGTCCTTGCGCAACATCCATCTAAGGCCTTTGAAGATGTTGCTTGGGTTGTTCCAAACTTCGGAATTACTTGCCGACAATTGACCGCCATTTGCAAACGAGGTGTCCATCGCGGGATAACGCTCGCGGTCAAAGACCGTAACCGTATAGCCACGCGCGGCCATCGCATAGGCGGTTGTGACTCCGGTAATACCAGATCCGATAATGATGATCGTGCTCATCATGTGCTCCAAGACAGCGTTGAACGATGATAAGGCTTTCGCCATAGCTCCGCCCCCAATCTGTCCGTGCACCTGAGAGCTTCTCCGCTATCGTTACGGACGGCGGTCCCCTTCGGTGGGTGCCAACTGGCACCTCTCTCCAGATCGTCCTCGGCGTGCGGTCCTTGGCCTGAGAGTTTCCTTGGGGAGTTGCTCCGTCGGCGGCGCTAAGCCTATCGGCTCACCGCACTCTCCCGCACACCATCGTCGGACCGAGAACATTTCTCAAGCGTGCTGCTGTATGTCAAGCCGGTGATTGTGCGCCCCGCACGATGCTTTCCGATGGCTTCCAGATCCCGAACGCCCTCATTGATCGAGAAGATTCTGATCGCTCGCAGCGTCTAGCAGCCAGCGTGGCCGCAACCGGCGCGCGCTCGACAATAGTCCCATCTGCGTTGGCGACTAGAGTCGAGCTTGACGCCATATTCGTAGGTGCCAATTTGCCTCTATCGCGCGCCAATCTGCAAACGCGCCTTCTCGGGTGGCCTTGAAAACTCCGCAGATTAGATGAGCGACGGAGCGGTTGTTCCACGCTTTACGCGAATGAGCGACGAAAAAGCTCCGACGCGTTGCATTTACACGCTGAGCCACCTGTATCAGCGTCAATCCTCGCTCGGAACCTCAATTGGAATGGCAAAGCCCACTTTTACGCGATCCAATATCACCATCGTCTTGAAGCCCTTGATGTCCGAGTTCTGATAGAAGAACCGCCGAGTGAACTGCTCATAGTCATCCATGCTGCGCGCAGAAATATATACGACAAAATCAGCGTCGCCGGTGACGTAATATCCATTGACGACTTCAGCTGACGATTTGATGGCTTTCTTGAACCTGTCGATTATATCTGACCGCTCCCGCTCCAAAGTCACTAATACGAGCATTTGAATAGGTCGTCCGACCGCCTTCGGTGAAACGATTGAGAGATCACTCTCGATGATGCCTTCCGAACGCAGTCTCTTCAATCGCCGCTGGCACGCGGTCGCAGAAAGTCCCACCATTTCACCGATTACCTCGGATGTTAGACGGTTATTCTTCTGTACGATCTCGAGGATGCGGGCGTCTATTCGATCGTATTGCATACGGCCCCCCTTTACGGTGCTTTACGTCGCAAGATGCAGTTGCGACTCAAACGGGAAACTACGGCGCAGTACATTTGTGCAATAGTATGCTGATGCTTGCGGAGTTTGCGATCTTGGTTGAAGCCTCCCCTCACTCACGTTCTGGATTGCGAGCGACAAAGACGCGTTGTCTACTTTGGAAGAGGTCGCTTGTTGCAATCGGAGGTCTGGGTCGCTGGGTAATCCCTTCCTGCTTGGCGAGAGTTGTTGCGAACAAGGCGCAGCACCACCCTTAGCTCTTTGGCCAAATTGATAACCCTATCATTGAAGCGTCGCCATCTAGATTAGCGTTTTCTTGGTTCGAATCATATCAGGCGGCGTCGACGAGTTTGTGGGACCACGTGTGGATGACCGGATGGCGATTGACGTCGTCGATACCGGCCATGATGCGCTCCTTGAGTTCGTGTTTTGAGGCCACCCGGATGTGGCGGAGGACTGAACGGGCGAACTTGGAGAAGAATCCCTCGATGAGATTGAGCCATGAGCCGTGCTTGGGCGTGAAGGTGAGCTCGAAGCGCCCGCTTGGTCGAGTGGCGAGCCAGGCTCTGGTTTCTCGCGAGATGTGCGCGGAATGATTGTCGAGGATCAACTTGATCGCAGTGTTCGGCGGATAGGCGTCATCGATAAGCCTGAGGAGTTCGACGAACTCTCGACTGCGATGGCGATCTTTGACAAGGGCGTGGACCTTGCCGGTGAGCAGATCAATCCCAGCCAACAGGCTGAGCGTGCCATGGCGTTTGTATTCATGATCGCGCGCAAAGCTGGCGTGGACGCCAGGCTTGGGCGGCAAATCTGGCGCCGTCGTTGCGATGGCCTGGATTCCCGGCTTCTCGTCGCAGGAGACAATCGTCACCGGCTTTCCCCGCCGCTTTCCCTTGGCAGAGGCTTTCTTCAGGACTTCGACTTCGCGGTAGACGCACAGCACCTCCGCCATCTTCTGTTCGAACTCGGCGTCGCGATTTTCAA
>NZ_LLYA01000046.1 GCF_001440415.1 Bradyrhizobium retamae | reverse complement strand
AAGGTCATTTGACACGTAGATGCTTGCAGACCCACGACATAGTCGGGTGGTTTTGATCAATATGACGCGCGGCGAGACGCCGGCTTCGGCCGGTCTTGCCCCGCGGCACGTCAGTTTCTCGTTGCTGCAGACGGGCTTGGAGATGTTCGCCGTCGCGTCGACCCTCATTGGCGAATGCCAGCCGTTCGGGATTAAGGGTCAGCAACTCGTGTACTCGATGACGCAGCTGGACGTTGACGCTCTTTCCATTTGGCACGATCGGCGGTTTACGGACAATCTGGCTTCACGCGAGACCGGTATCATTTTCTTTGGAGGAGGTTGGCTCGAAGAAGATATCTTCATTGCCGCTCTGCAGGCCGCCGAGCGTGGATATGACGTACGCCTCCTCTCGGACCTGATCGCGACGCGTGTCGATGCGGATCGTTCACTTGCTCTGGATCGGATGGCGCTTCATGGCATCTTGGCGACCACGGTGCGCCAGATGCTGCTGGAATGGGCGGTATGTCTGCATGATCCGCTTTTAACGCAAAAAGTTCAGCAGCTTCTATCGTGATCTGGGTTACCATCGGCAAGTCCGCCCACGAAAGATCGTCCGAACGACCCGGGTCTCTTTGATCGCCTGTTCGTCTACAGTCAGCAGATCCCGGTCGATCAGCCCCATATCGGCCCGCTATCAGCACGAGCCACGGGTGTAGGCATAGAGCATGGTCGACTGCGGCATGCGCTAGAGGCCAACGGTCGCTGATCCGAGGTCTGGCGGAATTTTAGGTCTAGAAAACTCAGCGACGTGGAAGGCTGAAACAGCACAACGATCAATTCATCGACGCCTGAAGCGACCGCGTTCATTTGACGTTCCTTGTTCAGCTGCGTGGCAACCGGTCATGTACGAGCCGAAGGAGAAGGCTGGGCGCCTCGGCGCCGGAATCACTCCGCAGCCGGTGCGACGGCGTTGAGGTCAACTTGGCCGACCGTTCCGTTCATCTCGCTCTGCGGTCGTGAGCGGCTCGGCAACATTTCTCAGGATCGTGGCGCGGCAGTTGGCTATCATCTCCTTCGTGTACTTCTCGCCGAGGTAATCCAGAACGAAGGTCCCGCCATAGTCCGACTCATAGGCGACACCGCTGGTTAGCCGTCGAGGATTGTGCCGACTTCGCGGAAGCGATCGGAGTACTGGGCGCGGATAACGTTAACCACGTTCATCGAGTGAACTGCCTCGTCGACAGTCACTTCCCTTAGCCAACGAACGAATCTATCGTTCCCAAGTCCGGCATAAAAATCCTTATCCGCAGCATAGGCGTGGCAGGTGCACATTTCATCAAAGGCGATCATAACCATCAAAGAGAATTCGTCTTCAGGTATTCATTGATTGCACTAAAATTTTGTGATCGAGCGTCCAATCCCTCCCAAAGATCCTTTTCGGATCGATCAGGGACGAGCTCCATAATCTGGATAAAGCCCTCGGCGTGACGCTCCTCGTCCGCGGCCCAGGCATCAAAGAACGCCGCAGCTTCCTCGGTAGAGATCAAGTTGCGGATGGAAAACTTCTTTTTCAGATGCCTCGCGTCAGTATACAATTCTGGCCACAACTTGTTCCAACGTGCGCGCAAAACGGATAGATCTGCGGTGAAAATCACCGGCGTCAGAGCATTGAACAACTCTTTGGGACACCAATTCCGTCGAACCGGCGTGATCGTCCGACTCCTCCGAATCACGAACGGTACGAGCAGTCTGGCAGACGCATTTTCTTCCCGAACTCTCGCAAAGCATATTTGCTACACGATGTTGTCGCCTCCTTGTTTTGGTGGCCTGCAATTCCAGGCCGCACTCCGTCAGAACTCGCCTGAAGCATCGCCTTGACAGCTCAATAGAAGCCCAGCGCGGCCGTCATTGATCTCGGTCAACTCGATCACCAAGACGAATCCGAGTGTACTGTCGAGGGCAGCGTGGCAAGGCTTTTTTCGCAAGCCGCTCACGTCAATCGCTCGGTGGGGGCTCGGGCAGGTACCTTCGATTAAATCAATGCAACGCCACTCGAGGTGGTGTTAACCCTCGAACATGCGGGCCTCATCAGGCGGCAGCCCGACTCGCCGCGCAGCATCGAAGTGCCGGTCCTCCTCAGCAACTACCCGTCTTGGATGCCAAACCAATCAGTCAAAACCTCTGTCGAGGTACTAGACCCGCCCAGGAACAACCGTGCGTTCAACTCGGGAACAGATCCCGCGGCCTAGGCGGCACGGCAAAGTGCGCGAGGCTGTTCATGGCAAACCGTTTCCGCTAACGGGATCGCGCAAGCTGGCCGCGCAAGGGTGGACCGCTGACATCAGTACTAACGGAGGAGCGGCGGATTACAAACCTTCGTATAGCCCTCCAAACCCTTTCAATATTGAAGGCTTACTTACGTACAATTGAGCCATCAATCGCAATAGTTTTAGTCTCGTCGAGAATCGGGCCGGAGCGCCCTGAATGGCTCTCGGCGCAAGGAAGTAAGACGAGCTGACGGACGATTATGAAGTTCTATCGCAGGACGCCACGCGGTCCGTCGATCTGCATCGAGTGTCGTCGATCCCTAGGGTCGCGCTACGAGCAAGATATCTCCACCCGGCAGCCCTATTGCGACTACGATTGCTATCTTCGCTACCGGACGAAGAGTCTGTTTGCGCCTTGTCTCGCTGTCGCACGGGACCATGGACTCGCGCCTGAGTATTTGGCTCACCTCGAAACCCTCAGTTCGTTCGCAGCGCTTGCTGCCGTTTCCTACTGGTATTCGATTGTGCTCGCCAAAGCCGCTGCGGTTGGGCGAACCGATGATGGTTGAAACTTCTAAGATAGCGAGACTGATTGCTCCGACAGAGAATCCCAGAGTTGAACCGCTAACGATGTCGCAATCCGCAATGAGTATTGAGTACCTTCAGACGAGTGAATTTGGTTGAGAAGTTTCTGCGATTTTGAAGATGATTTCCTTGAAGCTGGAGGGCATTGATCAGCATGTGCGGGATTATCGGCATCTTGGGGCGTGGTCCGGTCGCGGGGCAGCTGCTCGAGTCACTCAAGCGACTGGAATATCGCGGCTACGATTCCGCAGGCGTCGCGACGCTTGAAGGCGACCATCTCGAACGCCGGCGTGCCGAGGGCAAGCTGAAAAATCTCGAGGCGCGGCTACGCGGTGATCTGCTGTCGGGTCATACCGGTATAGGTCATACGCGCTGGGCCACCCATGGCAAGCCGACTGAGCGCAATGCCCATCCGCATGTGACGGACAATGTCGCCGTCGTCCATAACGGGATCATCGAGAATTTCCGCGAGCTGCGCGCTGAGCTAGAGCAGAATGGCGCTAACTTCGCCTCCGAGACCGATACCGAGGTGGTGGCGCATCTCGTCGAATCCTATCTAAAGCATGGCTACTCGCCGCAGGACGCAGTGAAAGCGTTGCTGCCGCGGCTGCGCGGCGCGTTCGCGCTGGCATTCCTGTTCAAAGGTCATAACGATCTCATGATCGGCGCGCGCAGGGGTTCGCCGCTCGCGATCGGGCATGGCGACGGCGAAATGTATTTAGGATCGGATGCTATCGCGCTCGCGCCCTTCACCGATACAATCACCTATCTTGAAGACGGCGACTGGGCCGTGCTTACCCGCACGATCTGCGTCATCTATGATTCGAAAGGCGCCGTCGCCCACCGGGAAACGCTGAAGTCCGGCGCGTCATCGCTCCTGGTAGACAAGGCGAATTATCGCCACTTCATGGCCAAGGAAATTCACGAACAGCCGGAAGTGGTCGGGCAGACGCTGGCGCGTTATGTCGATATGGCCGCCAAGCGCATCGCGCTGCCGTTCGAACTGCCATTCGACTTCTATGACATTAAGCGCATCTCGATCACGGCTTGCGGTACCGCAAGCTATGCCGGTCACGTCGCCAAGTATTGGTTCGAGCGGCTGGCCCGTATGCCGGTCGAGATCGATGTCGCCTCCGAACTCCGCTACCGCGAAGCGCCCTTGCGCAAGGGGGATCTCGCGATCGTCATCTCGCAGTCCGGCGAGACCGCCGACACGCTGGCCGCGTTGCGCTACGCTAAGGCGCAGGGGCTGCACACGGTTTCCGTGGTCAACGTACCGACGTCGACGATTGCGCGCGAGAGCGAAACCGTGCTGCCGACACTGGCGGGCCCGGAAATCGGCGTCGCCTCGACCAAAACTTTCACCTGTCAGCTGATGGTGATGGCCGCCCTTGCGGTCGCCGCAGGCAAAGGGCGCGGAGAATTGTCCGACCTCGATGAATTGAAGCTTGTGGGCGAGCTGATCGAAGTTCCGCGGCTGATCGCTGCGGCGTTCGCGATCGAACCGCAGATCGAGAAGCTCGCGCGCGACATCGCCAAATCGAGCGCTGTGCTCTATCTCGGCCGCGGCACGTCGTTCCCCTTGGCGCTGGAGGGCGCGCTGAAGCTGAAGGAAGTCTCCTATATCCACGCCGAAGGCTATGCCGCCGGCGAGCTCAAACACGGCCCGATTGCGCTGATCGACGAGAGCATGCCTGTGGTGGTGATCGCTCCTTACGACCGGGTTTTCGAAAAAACCGTCTCAAACATGCAGGAAGTCGCCGCTCGTGGTGGCAACATCATCCTGATGACCGATGCGACAGGGGCTTCGGAAGCGACGGTGGATTCGCTCGTGACCATTGTGCTGCCAGACATGGCTGCAACCTTTACACCCATGGTCTATGCCATTCCGGTGCAGCTTTTGGCCTACTATACCGCTGTCGTGATGGGAGCGGACGTCGATCAGCCACGCAATCTCGCGAAATCGGTGACCGTAGAATAGGCGGGCAGGGCCAAAGTCGCGGTGGTCGTGAGCCTCCGGCCAATAGGCCTTCGTGTTCGGTTATGTCCGTTCTGTGCAAGCCAAAACCGAGCAGATCCTCAATTTCTCTCCTATCCATGTTGATGCCGATCGTCGTTGCTGCGTGCGTCCATATCGCCTTCCGGACATGAATGGTTCGCATCTCGAAATGCGAGAATGACCTCAAAAGTACAACTGGGGTTCAGCTCCCGGACCGGGATTCAGGGACGGCGCGATCCATAGGAACTTTGTCTGCCGTGCATCGGTAACTGAAAGTCCGGTTGAGTTAGTCGGCTACCACCATGGCCGGGCGCTGCTGATCCGGCGGGTCAGCGCGGCGACTTCGGCGAGATCGCCGTCCAGGTCCCACCGCAAATTCGGCTTCGTGAGCTTTTACTCATGTTCGTCGCGGCAAGCTTCGTGACCTTGGCGCTTTCAGTGTGCGCCCGACCGTTCCATCGCTGGCTCCAAGCGCTTTCCCATCGTCCGCGGCCATGTTCGATATTCGCGGTGTGCATGATCGGTGTCCACCGTGTGCAATTCCTATTAAAAGTGCCGCGATCCCGCTGGAAGGTGTGGCATCCATTCGTTCTTATCTGTGCGAAGAGATCAGGGAATTCCCCGAAGTATCGAAAGTCGGAAGACCAATTTGCTCATAAACTACCGCTTCGCGACGATTTACACAGACTCATTCTGCCGCTGGCGCGATTTGAGCGACTCACGCTAGGCTATTATCCTCCAACAATCCCAATGCGAGGGAGAAACGAAATGGTTGCTACCGCCCACGAACTGCCCACGTCAGGCTACGCGCTTGAAGTGGATGGTCGATTGAAAGCCGAATTTACGACCAAAGTCGGAGCAAAGACAGGGGCAGAAGATCTGAAGAAGCGCTTTCCAATGCTTCAGGTAAGAATTTACGATGCGCAGACGATGACTCGAGAAGAGGTATCGCTTCCGCGAGCTTAGGTGCTCATCGAAAGGGGACTGGCTCCGAGCCGCACAAGGTGTCGGCCCCTATCGCTTGGTCCCTGGCGGTCGTCCGTGAAGAGCTGTCCAAGCCATTGAGCGGGAGTCGATTTTTTGGAGCGGAGCTCACGGGTTGTTCTGCGGGTCATCATCGCGGCTTCTGCGAAATAGGGCACGGATCGGAGTCTCGCGCGGCGGTCGGCCCGCTTGCACAGCTGGCGTCGGCCAGTTCGCCGATATAATCGCCGCCCGCGTGTACAACTTGATGCATCGTATTCGTGCCCTCTTCGGGATCGGCTTTCAGGAGCGGGTCTCAAACCAATCGGAGTTGCTGAGGTAAAGTCGAACATTGGGCTAACTTCACTGATCAGTGCGAAACTGCTAGAGTCCATTGGTCCGCACTGAGGATCTGCCGTCCTGCCCATCCTGGCGACGTGCAAATACGGCGAAGAAGGGCGGGCTGCTTAAAGCGCAAGCGGCCGCACCGATTCCGCCTTTCTGGGAACGAAAGCGCCGCCGAGACCGATCGCTACCTCCTCTAACTTGACGAAGTCGCCGAAGCTCTTCAGCTCTTTAGGGTCTTTGTTTTCCGCGGTGAGGGCGAAGCCAACATAGCCTGTTTCGTTGTCCCTCCTAATGATAGTTCTGTGTCCACAGGAATGGCGGCGGCATCGCACGCAATGGTGGCGCCTTTTCCTCAGACAAATCAGAGACTGTCGTGTTAAGCCGTAAGCGGTCCCAAATCACACGACCGTTAACGCGCTTGGGGCGTGGCATGCGGCCGTCGGCGACCATCTAGCCGAACTTGCTCGTGCCCACGTTGATGTAGCGTCCCGCTCTCGTCGCGGGACATGCGGCGCGGTGGGTAGATGATCGGGGCTTAGACTGATCGTCTATGAGATGATCCAGAAGTCGATGGGCAGCTAGATTACTCTCCGGCATCTTTGTTGGCCCCGGGAGCATCTGAACGCAGGCGAGGGCCAGAAGGCTATCGCGAAGTGGAAGCAACGTGAGACCGTCGCCCGCGGGTCGGGGCGCCAGGGTCAGGACCCGGGCACGTTGATCCGCCACACAGTCAGCCGGCCCGAGTGAAGGCCAAGCTCGTCCAGTGTTTTGATCTGCATAAGCGGTCCTGCCCGCTGGTCAGAGACGCAAACTGTGCGTGTGGCGCAGCGGCGACCGCCAGATCCACAGCACCGACGCCGCGCCCAGCACGCTACTTGCCAGCAACGTGGCACGCAGGCCCAATGCGGCACCCGCCGCACCGCCGACCAGCGCGCCCAGTGGCGCCAGCCCCCACACCACGCTCCGGATGCTCGCGTTCACCCGGCCCTGCAGCCGGTGCGGGGCCAGCGCATATCGAATAGGGACCTGCTGCACGTTGTAAATTCCTTGGCCAACCGACAGCAGGAACTGAGACAGTGCCACGCACACTACCGCGGCCCACCACGGCTGGGAGAGAAGCGCCGCCAAGCTCATGCCTCCAGCGCCGAGCGCCAGCGCAACCGTCAGCAACGGCCCAAGCCCGATCGCACGTCCCGCCCACGGTGCGGTGACCGCGCCGACGACGCCACCGAGTGCACCGATGCCGAGCACCACGCCGACAGTCCCGCCCTCTAACCCCAGATCTTTCGTCAGGTGCAGCAGGAAGACCGCCGAATATGCGTTGTACCAAAAGATGAAGGTGCCAGTGGCCAACGTGACTGCCCGCAGAATCGGGGTGCCGAACACGGTGGTCAGCCCTTCGGCCATTTGGCCGAGTAGCTGGGTCGACCCGGCCGCTGAGCCGGCAGCCGCGCGCATCGGCACGAGCGACAGCAACGCGGCGGCGAGCAGGAACGAGGCCGAGTCGGCCAGGATCGCGGTCGGCGCGGAGAACGTGCTCACCAGCCAGCCGGCCAGGAACGGACCGGCTGCCACCGCGCTTGCGCGGCAGTAGGAGCAGGGCGGCGGAACAGTGGGCGCGGCTCACGCTTCAACGGTCGATGTCGGTGCCGATAGATAGCCCAGCCGGGCCAGTTCACTGCCGGCAATCCGCTCGAACTCCGCGATCTGAGCGCGCGTCAGATCCTCGGCGTAGCGACCGAGCCGGCCCGAGTGCAGCGGTTTGCCAGCGGATTCGGCCGCCGGGTGGCCGTACGGATGGTCGAAGAGCGCGTGCTGATACTCGGCGTGCCGCAGCACCGCCTCGTCCCAAGGCAAGCCGAGGTGGTCCATGATTTGGACTTAATCCAGGTTGAAGGCACTTCCTTTGTTGGCAATGCGCGCGGCGTCCTGGGAGACTTGCGATGGGCTACCGCCAACTGCTGCAAGAGGATTTCACGGTCCAGGCCGCGCTTACAGCAAACTAACTGAGGCCGTCCGTCCATGCTGCCGAGGTCTATAGTCTCGGGGACTGAGAGCCACAAAAAATTGACCCTGCGCCCACAATCAGGCAACGCCCGCGCGTGATCGGCGTGTGCCCATGCTACGCATTTCGATCGGATCGCAATTCGCACTTAGTGTCAGAACGCCGCGATACTCGCGCACGATTTCGATGTCAGCAACATAAGTTTCGTCGCCTTATCGAGTAACCCACTCGCCGGGCATTGACGGAGGCCACACCGGTTTCCACGACCTGGGCTGCAAGAAGGCTGGGACTCTGGATCGCATTCACGGTCGAGACGCACCGAGATGGCCGAGACGAGGAGATCTCCAGAGAGTCAGAGTGGCGGCCTGGATTGCCGTGACGGGTGTATAGCCGCGAGAGAGGCTCGCGGTGCCCGTCGCGGAGAACCGCGATGTCCAGGCACAACCAAGTTTCGCAGAGCAGCCCCAGCCGGACCAATTTTTATGACGAGATCACGAATAGACTCATTGCCGAACTAGAGGCGGGGTGTGTGCCCTGGGTCCAGCCGTGGGGAACGGCCGCGGCGAAGGCGCCGCTTGCCATGCCTCACAATGCAGCAACACATCGGCGATATAGCGGCATTAACATCCTGATCCTCTGGAGCGCTGTGGTCGAGCGGGGCTTCTCCGGCCAGAGCTGGCTCACCTTCCGGCAGGCATTGTCGCTGGGTGGCCAGGTCCGCAAAGGAGAGCGAGGAACGACCGTCGTCTATGCTGACCGCTTCGTGCCCGAAGAGGAGAGGAAGCGGGCGATTGAGGCGGCCGACGAAGCCCAAGCGATTAACTTTCTGAAACGTTTTACGGTCTTCAATACCGACCAATGTGAAGGGCTGCCAGCCGAGGTGTCGACTATGGCGCCTCTCCCGTTACCTCACATGATCGAGCCGCAAGTCGAAGCGCTGATTAGTACCAGCGGCATCGATCTTCGAATCGGCGGTAACCGAGCTTTCTATTGTCCTTCTGAGGACTACGTTCAGGTGCCATGTCCGGCTGCCTACTTTGAGCCGATCAATTGGCACCGCACGGCTCTGCACGAGTTGGCTCATGCCAGCGGCCACTCCTCACGGCTCAACCGGGATCTATCCGGAAGTTACGGCACCAAGAAATATGCCTTCGAGGAAATCATCGCGGAGATATCCGCTGCATTCTGCTGTGCTTCGCTCGGCATCGTGCCGACCGTGCGGCATGCGGACTACATTAGTTCGTGGCTTGAGGTGCTCCGCGAAGACAATCGCGCGATCGTCCGCGCCGCTTCGCAGGCGAGCAAAGTCGCAGATTATCTGCTCGCGTTCTTGCCTGATCTCGCCTCGAGCCCGGCGGAAGAACCCGCGCGCTGCGAGGCCGCGTGATGCTGTTCGACGCTTCCGAACTGGCACACCGCCTCGCGCGCGAGGCCGAGGCGGTGTGCCGCCACTATCTCTCCAATGGTCGGCGCGTGGGGCGCTACTGGCTGGTCGGCGACGTCCGCAACACGCCAGGCCGCTCGATGTTCGTGCGGTTGCAAAAATCTCCGAAGGGACCTGCGGGCAAATGGACCGACGCCGCCACGGGCGAACGCGGTGATCTCCTCGACATCATCCGCGAAACCTGCGGCTTCATAGAATTCCGCGATGTCGTGGACGAGGCAACGCGCTTCCTTAAGCTGCCTCGGCCGCACCCGGATCTCCCAACGAAGCCGGTCCGCGCAACAGTAAAGGCAGGATCGCCGGAAGCGGCGCGGCGGCTGTTTGCGATATCTCGGCCGATCGACGGAACCCTCGTGGAGGAATATTTGCGCGGACGCGCCATTTTCGAGCTGCACTACGGAGCGAGCCTGCGCTTCCAACCACGCTGCTACTATCGGCCGGATGAGGACGCGCGGACCGAGATTTGGCCTGCAATGATTGCCCGCGTCACCGATCTCGATGGCCGGATAACAGGCGCGCACCGGACCTGGCTCAATCCTGAGGGTTTTGACCCGATCCGGCTCGGCAAGGCGCCGATCGACACACCACGAAGGGCAATGGGCGATCTGCTCGGCAACGCAGTTCGTTTCGGTACGGCGAATGATGTGCTTGTCGCGGGCGAAGGGATCGAAACCATCTTGTCGCTGCGCTACGCACTGCCTACCTTGCCAATGGCCGCCGCACTATCGGCCAATCACCTCGCTGCCATGCGGCTACCGCCGACGCTGCGTCGCCTCTACATCGTCCGGGATGCGGATGCGGCGGGAGACGCGGCGACGGCCGCCCTCAGGCTGCGCTCGGAGGCTGCTGGTATCGTGGCGATCGCTTTGTCTTCTCGGTTGGGAGATTTTAATGACGATCTCCGCACGTTCGGCATCCACGAGCTTCGAGCGGCCATGCGCATTCAACTCGCGCCGCAGGACGTTACCCGCTTCTTGGTTATGGCGGAGAGGGGATAAAAGCTGGCGTTGCTACCGACGTCTTCACGGCAGGTCGATGGGAGGTCCATGCTGCGCCGAGGAGAGGTCGCGCCCTGGCCTTCTAGAGGGCGATCGGACAGCATTCGGACCGGACCGGCAATGGCTGCGCCCGGCTATTTTCCGCCGGCGGTGTTCACCCCACGAAGAAAGCTTCGCGGGGCCCCGGCCACGCGCCTTTGCATCGCGAAACAAAATAGCCGGACTTCGCCATCCTCCGCTATCGCTGCGGCCCTTCGCTTCGCTTCGGCTTCTGGTCCGTTCCGCTCGCCGTCAGGTGATCGCCACGAAGGCCGCGATTGGCGCGGCCGATCCGGGCAAAGGACCTCGACCATGACATCCGATCGCAACGACATCGATTTCGAACCAACGCACGGCTCATTCCCGATGGATCACGTCATTAGCGAACTTCAGCTCTTTGGCTACCGTCCTTTCAACGACGAGCCAGACCCGAGGCCGCTTCCCGAAGGCAAGATGATCGCGGGTGCTGTCGCCGATATCTTCGACGCCCTCGTCGCAACCCTAAGCGACACTCGCCTCGAGCCGGATCTCGATGACCTGCTCTGGTCGACGGTCAACCTGTTCCACCGTGCAACAGAACGCATCGAGCGCGAGCTCGACAGCAACGAGCAAGCGCAGCGGAAGAGCCAGCGTGAGCAGGACGGCTCGGAAATCAGATCGGTGGAACTCGAGCGGCTCACGGCCGAAGGCATCACGCTGGTCGAACGTCGTAACTGCATGGAGCTCTTCCGCGATCAATCCATCGAGAGCTTCCAGGTCCATACCGGCTCGCCCTGGCGTCCTCGCTCTGGATCGCTGGTCAATCATCGCAAGCTTACTGCGGCGATGATCGACTCCAGGGATTTCCTCGCCGCCAAACACCGGGCGGAGACCGCAGTGTTGCTGCCGGCCGGCCCCAAAATTGCCCTGACCGGTGGGCTCGACTTCAACGACCATCATCTGATCTGGGATCGACTTGACAAGGTCCACGCCAAGCATCCTGACATGGTGCTGCTGCATGGCGGCTCGCCGAAAGGCGCCGAACTGATCGCCGCCAAATGGGCGACCAATCGCAAGGTGCCTCAGATTGCTTTCAAGCCAGACTGGACCAAGCACGCCAAGGCCGCACCGTTCAAGCGCAATGACGCGATGCTGGAGATTCTGCCGATCGGCGTCATGGTCTTCCCCGGCACTGGCATCCAGAGCAATCTCGCCGACAAGGCGAAACGGCTCGGCATCCCGGTCTGGAAGTTTGGCGATGGCGGCGCGTGAGCGCCGTCCATGCCGATTTCGAAATCTCCCTGCATAGGGCTAGCGTCGTAACCGACGCAATCGCGCCACCCGAGCATATTCGCCACCTCGAACGTGGTTAGACAGTGAGCCGCACTTCTAACTAGTTCCGGCTTGAGTAACCTCGCGTCGAGGTGGTGGTGGAAGGCGCGAATTACTCTCGGACTTCCTCAATACCTTCGCATCGGCCTATTCTGCTCCGATCTTTGCTCTCGCTGTAGACGCCCTTCCATTCCTGGTTAGGTTCACTGCCGGCGTGATGGTATTTCATAGTGCGCAGGCACCATCGGCGCGTTGCTCGTCGGCATCGCTGCCGCCGCGCTTGATGCTCCTCATCGGTCAGATCACCTTCGCCCTGGCGCCGTCATTCGTCTTGCGCGCCGTCATCGCGGCAGTCTTTGCCATTCCGGCGGCCATTGCCGGTTATCATGTGATCCTCGGATATCGTACGTTGGGATGCCATCCCCGCTCTGGCGCGAGATCTTTGGCTGCATCGGTTCGATCTTCATCGGTGACACAGGCGCGCATGACCGTCTTGGCCGAACTTGGCCATCTTCAGTCAGTCAGGGCAGGGCGAGTTCTCGCGGCCAGGACGGTTATAGCCCTTCGGCTCGGCGCCCAGGGTTCTCCTCAATCGTTAGGTGCGTCGAAATCGCCAACGACGGGTATCGCAGCGAGAGGCGGTCTCCTCAGAGTAGTACACGGCCATTATGCCGATCATTCGCGACCCTGTGAGTGTCGAGGCGGGCGTTCTCTAACGGCTATTTCGGGGCGGCCGACGCCCGACTTTTCCCGCACGTTGTTTCCTTTCTTCGCCTGAACCTCTCGACCTCTTGTACAGGACGACCGACGTCCGCCGCCCGTCTCCTTAAGGCTGTTCAGCGCACGGACGCACCTTGCCTCTTGATGGCTTGATCTGGCCGAAGACCGGCTCCGCCTCGATCGTCTGAGCCGCAACGCCGCCGTTAAGACTTTCTTCCCCTGGGCTCACGCCCATTCCTCGCGAGCCAAGAAAGTCTTGCGGCTAGCGTCCTCCGCTACGCTCCGGCCCGCGAGCGGGTGCGTCGCCGATCGTCATTCGGCCTCTCGATCACCATCGAGGCCGCGGTGGTCGCGGGCTCGAAAACTCAAGGAGAAGTGACATGGCTAACATCGGTTCCTTTAAGAAGGTCGGCAACGATTTTCAGGGCGAGATCGTCACCCTGAGCGTGCAAGCGAAGGGCGTCCGCATCGTCGCCGAGCCCAACCGCACAAACGAGAACGCGCCCAGTCACCGCGTCTACGTCGGCCGGGCCGAGATCGGGGCAGCCTGGTCGAAGCGCTCAGAGGAGGGCCGCGACTACCTTTCGCTCAAGCTCGATGATCCTTCGTTCAACGCGCCGATCTACGCGAACCTGTTCGAGGATCAAGACGATGGTCATGCCCTGCTCTGGTCGCGGCCGCGGAAGAACGGCGACTGAGGTTCTCTCCACCGAGCCCCGCCCGACCCACTCGGGCGGGGCCTTTTAGCCGTACGACGGAAGCCGTTAATCTTTTGTTTACCTGAACTTAGGCCGACCGATTCGGCGCGGCGTCTCAATTCGTGCCCCGAGTTTGCCGCAGCCGAGTCGGTGAAGAGTCAACCTTATGGGCGGCAAATATACTGCATCGCGATCGGCGCGACTCACCCTATTTCTCGGCCACTACAAACGCGTTCACCGCTTCACTGAAGCTGACGATGGCGAGTCCGTTCATGTTGTTTCCCGATCCACAAGCGGTGACGCTTAAGCGCACTTGCCTGGCGCAAATGATCATCAGCCTTGCCGCGCTAATGTCGACTGGCGTCCTGCTATCGAAGGTCGTGACGGTGATGAATGGGTTTCATTAAAGGCCTCGGCCAACTCAGGGCAGAGCTGCCGGAAAGGCTATAAGAATTTGAGGGCCGGACTGCACGGTGCCCAAGGCGCCATGCGGTCCGGCCCAACCATTGATCGTTCCATTCAGACCAAAGCGAGGTCGACGATTGCAAACGTTGCCGCAGCAGGCATCTTGCTCGGAACGAGCAGAAGGTCGTCGAAGACTTACTTCTTCATCTTCTTCTTTTTGGCCTTTTTCACGGTGGTCTTCTTCGCCTTCTTCGCTTTCTTGGCCATATGCCCCTCCGTTAAATCTCAAATGAGATCGCTTACTGCGCAGACCGGAATCGGCCCGCACACGAGAAAGCGTACCACGGAATATGCAAGATTGACATTGAGACGTCTTGTTCGTGGGGCTACCGCGTTCGAGTGTCTGCCGTGGGGCCAGCACGGGGGCGAGAGAAGGGTTCTCGCAACCACGGCCGATTGGCATTATGTGATCCGGTGTTGGGCGATCCGCAGAAACGCCAGCAGAAACCTGCGCGGGCATGATCTCGACACTGGCGGACTGATGCAATCGGCGCCTGAAAGTACCCGATGGGCCGTTCTGTTGCCCCATTTGGCCGAAACGATCAGCGCTCCGAAGTGCTTTCTAGCTTGGGGCAGGCCCTGAACCATCCCGTCATGTCTTCGCACCGCCGTACGCGCGATGGCGTCGCTCGCCTTGATCCGGCAGGCTATGACGCATGCGACTGGGCGTGGGAGTTCTTGCGCCGGAACAAAGACTATATCGCCGAGTGGCGAGGCTCCGTTCCTCGACGTCTGCCGTACATCAGACTTAGTGATGGGACGTGGCTGTTGCGGCTGCGGCGACGCTTTCCGCGCGCCGAACGATGGGGACTTTATGCCTTTGCCGACCCCGCGCTATGTGCCCGGCAGGCACCGGTGTTCTGGCACGTCGATGCCCTGAAGCGGGTGATCCGCCTCAACGCCCAAATGCGAAATGGCAACGAAAACACGCCGCCGTCCACGCTTGCGGACTTCAAGTTCAATCGAACGGCGGTCATCGGTGTCGACAAGGTCCCGTTGGTGTTGGTGAAGGGAGCGGGCGTTCATGTCCCCCTCGAAATCCGCGGTCTTCCTGCCCTAACTGCGCCATTTGCGCCGGTCTTCGAGCTCCATGGCCTCGGCGACCTCTCCGCGCAAATCGAGCTTCTGAAGCGGCTGAAGCGTTTCACCGAGCCTGGCCAGAGGACAATACAAACGCCGCCGTTCGCAAGCGACGAACGTCTGCATCACGCCCTGATCGCGCTCGATGAAAGCCTGGGGGGCAAGACCTACCGCCAGATTGCAATCACGATCTTCGGGGAGAAAAAGGTTGCGGAGGAATGGCACGGGCACAGTCAATTCCTGAAGGATCGCACGCGACGGCTTGTTGCCAAGGGAACCGAATTGATGAAGGGCGGCTATCGCGATCTCCTGAGCTAGCCGCTTCTTGTCGCGGCTGCTTGACGAGACTTGCTTTCTCGGGATGGCGAAACAGACCCTGCCGCATTCGCCACTCCCAATCAGGTTGCCAATGTGACGACGCTTCTTCTCACGCCTCGTGCTTGACGAGGTAGATGATAAGGAGCATTGGAAATGACGAAGAGTGACGACGACCAAGGGTCCGATAAGCCGTTTCTCAACACGGTAGAGGCTGCCGCCTGGCTGCGCCTCACTAAGAATACCCTTGAAAAAATGCGGGTGAACGGAAGAGGGCCCGCCTACCGCAAGCACGGACGCTATGTCCGCTACCACATCGAAGACCTCATCGAATATTCGGAAGCCAATAAGCGGAGGTCAACCTCCGATGCTGATTGATCGCGCAAGTCCCTGGCGCCAACTGGCCGTGCTCTCGGCCATGTGCGCCAGCATCATCGCAGTGCTGATTTCCTTCGCGAACGGGATGCCGCTGTTGATCTACAATGCCTCGGGCAGCGCGCCACTCGGCTTCTACTATCTGGAGCAACGGCTGCCCGCGCACGGTGAACTGGCGCTGTTCAGACCGCCGCCGGCTATTGAACTCCTGATCATCGCGCATGGCGTTTTGCCGGGGCCGGTACCTCTTCTGAAGCAGGTGGCTGCGGCCGGCGGCGATGAAGTGTGCCGCGCCAAAGCGCCGATCGAATCGGTCCTGGTCAATGGAAAAGTCATTGTAGAGGTGCTTCAGAACGATCGAGGGGGACGGCCCCTGCCAACCTGGGAAGGCTGCTTGCGGCTTGTTGAAGGAGAATTTTTCCTGCTTCAGCCGCACCCTCATTCGTTCGACTCGCGATACTTCGGCCCGGTGCTGCGCTGCGACGTCCTGGGCGTGGCGCATCCGCTCTGGACCTGGCATCCAGATATTTGAAGTTGCCCATGACAGCGATCGTGCGTGCGCGCACCTTCCCCGGTATGCCGCTGAGCTTTCGTTCGGGCAGATCGCGAACCTGCGGTCAAGCAAGCTCTTCCATTGAGACCAACGGGTGAACGAGCGAACGAGCGAAGCGGGAGGGCAAGATAAAAGCACTGGCGCCAGAGCGCGCCTAAGTCGTTGTCTGCACATCCAGGATTTGTCGCCAGCCGTAACGGCATTGTCGCCAACGAGGTCTGCGTCTTGCGACAAGGCGAGAGAGCACGCACATGCTCCAGCGCAGAGGGCGGCGATGTCGGATATCGACGATGAATTCAGGGTCAAGCTCGGGCGCATCGGCAACCGCCGCGGCCGCAAGACCGTCGGCTATGTCAAACGCGTGCGCAAGATCGCCGCAAAAGTTGGCGGAGAACGGCCGCGCCGAAGCTCGGCTTTTACCGGCTCGCGGATTGGCCGCGGTCACGCCCAGGGAACGGTGTCGGCGAGCCATCGTTCGGCGGGTGCGCGCCGCGTGGTCATCAAGGCGCGCATTGTCCGCATCAAGCCGGGCGATAACGGCGCCGTCAGGGCGCATCTGCGCTATGTGCAGCGCGACGGGGTGACCCGCGAAGGCGACCCCGGCGAGTTGTATGACGCGAGCAGCAACCACGCCGACGGCAAGGCATTCGCGGAGCGGGGAGAGCAAGATCGTCACCAGTTCCGGTTTATCGTCGCTCCGGAAGACAGCAATGAGCTTGCCGACCTCAAGCCGTTTGTGCGCGACTTGATGCAGCAGATGGAGGCCGACCTCGGCACCCGGCTGGATTGGGTGGCGGCCGACCACTTCAACACCGGTCATCCCCACAGCCACATTGTGGTGCGCGGCAAGGACGACCAGGGCAAGGATCTTGTGATCGCGCGCGATTACATCGCTTATGGCATCCGCGCGCGGGCCAGCGAGCTCATCACCCGCGAGTTGGGACCTGAGAGCGAACTGGAGGCATTACGCAAGCTAGAGAACGAAGTGGGCGCCGAGCGGCTCACCCGGCTCGATCGTGCTATCCTGCGGGACGCGGATGGGGAAACGTTGAGGCTTGCCGCCAAAGCTGAGCGCGATCCGCGGCGGTACGCGATGCGGATGGGGCGGCTACGAACGCTGGAGCAGATGGGCCTGGCGGAGGAAGCCGCGCCGGGCGTCTGGCGGGTCATGCCGGAGATGGAGCCGGCGCTGCGGCGGATGGGCGAGCGCGGCGACATCATCAAGACGATGCATCGCGATCTGACCGCCGCAGGAATCCACCGTGCGGCCGGCGACCATGTGATCTTCGATTGGAAGTCCGGCGCCGCGCGGGTGATCGGGCGGCTGGTCGCAGAAGGGGTCTCCGATGAGTTGCACGACCGTCGATACGTGATCGTGGACGGGATCGATGGGCGAACCCATTACGCCGATCTCGGAGTCCGGCAGGCCACCGACGAACCCTTGATCCGAAAAACGATCGTCGAGATTCGCGCGCGCGACGTCAGCCCGCGCGAGGTCGACCGGACCATCGCGGAGGTTGCCGGCCGCAACCGTGGCGTCTACAGCACCAAACTGCATCGGGAGTTCGATCCGAAGGCCTCCGGGGAGTTCATTCAGTCGCATGTCCGCCGGCTGGAAGCTATGCGGCGGCAAAGCCTCGTCGAGCGCTCAAGTAACGGCGACTGGTCCGTTGGTGCGGATCACCTCGAACGCGCGGGTCAGTTCGAGGCCGCGCAGCGATCGCGCAACCCCGCGCGGATCACCGTGTTGTCCTGGCAAAGCCTTGACGAATTGCCGGGCGCGTCCGGCGCGACGTGGCTCGACAAGCAACTCGTTGCCAGATCGCCGGAGGTGATTGCATCGACGGGACTGGGACCGGAGTTCGAGGGCGCGCTTCGTTTGCGGCGGCAGTGGTTGCTGGAGCAAGGCCTTGCGCGCGAGCAGGGTGGACGGATCGCTTACGCGCGCAGTCTGCTTCAAACGCTGGAGCGGCGAGAACTAGCCGAGGTCGGCGCGCGCATGACGCGCGAGACCGGTCTTGATTACGCCGAGACCAAACCGGGCGACCGGATCATAGGTACCTATCGCCGTACGCTGACGCTTAACAGCGGCCGCTTCGCGCTGATCGAGCGGGCGCGCGACTTCAGTCTCGTGCCATGGCGGCCAGTGCTTGAGCGGGCCAAGGGGCAGGCCGTCACCGGCGTCGTCGGCGGCGAGGGGATTTCATGGTCGATCGGACAAAAGCGCGGCTTGGGCTTATAGGTCCAGATTAGCACCAAATTGTCCTGGTAAAACATTGATATATAAGAAAGTTATACTATTTTAGCGATACTAGTATAACGATCTTGCCCTTGAGTTCCAGCGGTTATACTATTTCCGCATAAATAGTATAACGGATGATCCGCCATGGCTCCCGCCCAGCGCCTCGATATCACCTACCAGACGCTCTATTCCGAACTTGTCCAGCGCAGCCTCGACGAGAGCTTCACCTCCGAGTTCTCCGCGAACGGCAGATTCGTGGCCGTCGAGGTCAAGGGCAAGAAGTATTGGTACTTCGACACGCCCAAGCCCGAGGGCGGCGCTCAGGATCGCCGCTACGTTGGTCCGGTTGACGATCCCGAAATCACCAAAAGGGTCGAGGCGTTCAAGGATCTGAAGGCCGATCTGAAAGGACGCCGGCGTCTCGTTTCCACACTGACGCGCGAGGCCCACCTGCCGCGCCCGCTGCCCATGACTGGCCAGGTGGTGGAAGCACTGGCGAAGGCCGGCTTCTTCCGTATGAGGGGCGTGCTCGTCGGAACCGTTGCCTACCAATGCTACTCTGCCGTGCTTGGTACACGCCTTGATGCGGTCGCCATGCAGACCGGCGATGCCGACTTTGCGCAATTCCACGAAATTTCGGTGGCTATCAAGGATTCTATACCACCCATCCTGGAGGTGCTTCGACAGGTCGATCCGACCTTTCGCGAGATTCCGAGCCAGGCAGATGGCAGGGTCTCCACCCAGTTCGTCTCGAGGGGCAAATTCAAGGTGGAGTTCCTGACGCCCAATCAGTGGTCCGACGATCAGGCAGGCAAGCCAGTGCCGATGCCAGCGTTGGGCGGGGCGGCGGCACTCCCGCTCCGCTTCCTCGACTACCTGATCTACGAGCCCATCCGCGCGGTGCTGCTGCACGGTGCAGGCGTGCCGGTCCTCATCCCATCACCGGAGCGATACGCCATCCACAAACTCATTGTCGGATCCCGCCGGAAGGAGGATCGCGACGCAACCGCAAAGAGTTCGAAGGACCGGCTTCAGGCCCGGTCAATCATCGAAGCGATGATCGCGAACCGGCAGCACGCTGATCTTGCCTCGAGCTTTACGGAAGCCTGGGACCGCGGCGATCACTGGAGGGCAGCGATCCGCACCAGCATCGCGACCTACGACGACGGCTTCCAGAATTCGTTCCGAACCGAACTTGCCAAGGGCGTGACCGAACTCGGCTCCAAGCTCGCCGATTACGATCTTGCAGAGAAGCCAACCGATACCGCTACGCTCCGCCCAAAATGACAGGCGGATTACAGGCCCAGCGCAGCGGTCCGAGCTGCCGTCGGTAGATTGACTGAGTGGCCTCAAAATTCAGGATCTCGAATAGAATCGAAGGATCGCCGGTCGTGGAGAACCCGAGTCGCGACGTTCCGATCGGAATGTCCCAGCAATCCATTGTCCGCCTGGGAGATGCTGGAAGCGTAAGCCAGCGTTGTCACGCTGCTCACATTCTATTGAAGCGCTTCCTGACATGGGCTGACATTGCAGCGCGCATGATCACTTCAGTTCGCATTTGATCAGCGCGGATTTCGTTGCGAGCCACGATTTTTATTTCGATTGAATGTGCATCGTTCTCGTCCTTTTCATCGCGCTGTTCACGTCGCGCTGTGAATGGGGCAGGGAATGTTTCCGGCAAAAATCTATGTGGGACAGATCGCCGTTGTCTTCGGCATCGTTATCACCTCGGCGTGGGGCGCGACGCAGTGGACGGCCAGCGCGCTCGGCTATCAGGACGGCCTTGGCTCACCCTGGTTCACACTGTCGGGCTATCCGGTCTATCTGCCATGGCGGCTGTTCGAGTGGTGGTATGCCTACGAAGCGTACGCGCCCGAGATATTCGAGCGCGCCGGCGCCATGTCCGCCGGTGGCGGAATTGCAGGTGCGCTGTTTGCGGTTGTCAATTCAGTCTGGCGCGCCCGGCAAAATCAGCTGGTCACGACCTATGGCTCGGCTCGCTGGGCGACACATAAGGAAATCGCTGGTGCCGGACTGTTCCGGGCCAAGGGCGTTTTCCTCGGTCGCATCGACGACCACTATCTCCGCCATGATGGTCCAGAACATGTGATGTGCTTTGCGCCGACGCGCTCGGGCAAGGGCGTCGGTCTGGTGCTGCCGACCTTGCTTTCCTGGACCTCGTCGGCCGTGGTTCACGACATCAAGGGCGAGAACTGGCACCTGACAGCCGGCTGGCGGTCTCGTTTCTCGCACTGCTTGTTGTTCGATCCGACCGACACACGCAGTGCCCGGTACAATCCGCTGCTCGAGGTGCGCAAGGGCGCTGCGGAAGTCCGCGACGTTCAGAACATTGCCGACATCCTGGTTGATCCTGAAGGCGCGCTTGAGCGCCGTACCCATTGGGAAAAGACCAGCCACGCGCTGCTCGTCGGCGTGATCCTTCACGTTCTCTACGCCGAGGAGAACAAGACTCTCACCCGCGTCACCGAAATCCTCGCCGATCCCGCCCAATCGTTCGAGAAGACATTGCGGATCATGATGGCGACCAACCATCTTGGCACGGCGGACGCACCGAAGGTTCACCCCGTGGTCGCGGCGACCGCGCGGGAATTGCTCAATAAGTCCGAGAATGAGCGCTCCGGCGTGCTGTCGACCGCGGTGAGTTTCCTCGGGCTTTACCGGGATCCAACCATCGGCCGCAATACCGAGGCCTGCGACTGGCGGATCGCCGACCTTGTTGCGGCCGACAGGCCAGTCACGCTCTATCTCGTGGTGCCGCCCTCCGACATCAGCCGCACCAAGCCATTGATCAGGCTGATCCTCAATCAGATCGGCCGCCGCCTTACCGAAACGTTGAACACAAATGAAGGAGCGCCGAGGCAGCGACAGCTCCTGATGATGCTCGACGAGTTTCCTGCGCTGGGACGGCTGGATTTCTTCGAGAGTGCGCTGGCGTTCATGGCGGGCTACGGAATCCGCGCCTACCTGATTGCGCAGTCGCTCAATCAGATCGTCAAGGCTTACGGCGAGAACAACGCCATCCTCGACAATTGCCACGTGCGGATTGCGTTCGCCGCTAATGATGAGCGTACGGCCAAACGCATCTCGGACGCACTCGGCACCGCCACGGAACTGCGGGCGCAACGTAACTATGCCGGCCATCGCCTCGCGCCTTGGCTCGGCCACGTCATGGTCAGCCGGCAGGAGACGGCGCGGCCGCTGCTGACGCCGGGCGAGGTGATGCAGCTCCCTCAGGGGGAGGCAATCGTGCTCGTGTCCGGCCTTGCGCCCGTCCGCGCTCAAAAGCTGAGGCACTATGAGGACGCAAACTTCACCGGGCGGCTGCTTCCGACGCCGCGGCTTGATGCCGGCCTTTACGCTGATCGCCCACCCTCGAGAGCCCATGATTGGCAGGACCAGCTCCGGCAGGTCGATCTCCGGCTGGCAACGCTTCCGTTCCGCGATCTGATGCAGGACGCCGAGGAGGAGGGCGGGCTCAAGCAGCAACTGCCCCTGTTCGATGAGCCTGCGCGTGGCGTCGGCGAGGCTTCTTCCGGCGAGGAACGTCTCTTTGAAGACGATTCCGACGCGGCCTCCGATCGCAGCCAGATGCAGCGCGCCGCCAGCCAGTCGGAAACGGTTCGCCGCGCCCATGCAGTCACGCGCGACGACGACGATCTGCTTCCAGCTTTTTGATGGACCAAGTCATGAAACCGAAACTGTCTGCCTATGTCTCTGATCACGTCGCCAAGCGTCTTGCGCAGGCAGCCAGCCGGCCAGGAACCAGCAAGTCGGCGATTGTTGACGCAGCCCTCGACCGCTTTCTCAATCCGGAGCGCGATCAGAGCGGCGATGCAGCCCTGGTGCGGCGCCTCGATCGTTTGAGCCGGCAGCTCGATCGGATGGATCGCGATCATTCGATCACGGCGGAAACCATTGCGCTATTTGTCCGCTACTACCTCACCATCACGCCGCCATTGCCGTCGGGTGACCAGAACGCCGCGCGCGCTTTGGGACGCGAGCGCTTCGAGATGTTCGTTGCCCAAGTCGGCAAACGCGTCGCCTCGGGCGGCCGGCTCGTGGCCGATGTGATGGACAGGGTCAGTACCTCCAATCCGGACCTGTTCTTGCGAAATCTGGAGGAGGGGGCGCCGTTGGGCCAGCCGACCGCAGGAGACAAAACCAACCCCCGTGCAACTGAAGCAACGGGTGAGCCGCCGGAGCATCCTCCGGAAGGACGAGAGGAGGTCGGCTATGTCTGATCTCCTCTCGCCCGAAACCCGTGAGCGCCGCCGCAACATGCTGCGTACTGCCATGGGCCCGGCAATCGCACTAGCGCTTGATGAGCCGGACGTTGTTGAAGTTCTGGTCAATCCCGACGGCCGGCTCTGGCTCGACCGCCATGGTTCCGGACGGGCCGACACCGGCGTGGTCCTGACGCCGCACGAGGCCGAGCGGATCATCCGTCTCGTTGCAAGCCACGTCCGCGCCGAGGCCAGCGGATCGTCTCCGATCGTCTCTGCCGAACTGCCCGAAACCGGCGAGCGCTTCGAGGGGCTGTTGCCACCGGTGGCGCTCGTGGCCTGCTTTGCCATCCGCAAGCCCGCAACAACCACGTTCCACTTGTCAGACTATGTCAGAGCGCAGATTGCCTCGCCGGCGATGGCAAAAATCCTCACCGAGGCTGTCGCAGAAGGGCGCAACATCCTGGTCGCTGGCGGGACCGGTTCGGGCAAGACCACGCTCGCCAATGCGCTCCTGGCCGAGGTCGCAAGTCTCGACCAGCGCGTGGTCATCATCGAGGATACCCGCGAACTTCGATGCGACGCCAAGGATGCGGTCGCGCTGAGGACCAAACCCGGCGTCGCAACGCTTGCCGATCTCGTGCGGTCGACCCTTAGGCTGCGCCCCGACCGGATTGTGGTCGGAGAGGTTCGGGGAGGGGAAGCCCTCGACATGCTGAAAGCCTGGAACACCGGCCATCCCGGTGGAATAGCAACCGTGCACGCCAACTCCGCGCGTGCGGCACTCTATCGGATCGAGCAACTGATCCAGGAAGCGGTAACGACCGTTCCCCGCCGGCTGATCGCAGAAGCGATCGATCTCATCGTCTTCATCAAGGGACGGGGCCCCGGACGCCGCATCGAGACAATTGTTGAGGTCAAAGGCCTCGATCTTTCAGGCGACTACGTCCTGGAGATACCGCCCGGCCTGCCGACCCCCGCCAATCATCCCTGAACAGGACCTGGAGAGAGTTCATGACGTTCAGACTGCAAGTATTAGCCGCGAGTGGTTGCCTTGCACGGCTTCGCTATGTTGCCCAACCTGTCATCGTCGACATCGGCGCCGGCGCCATTGTCACGTTCCTGACGACGTCGGCCGCTTGGGCGGCGGGCTCCGGCATGCCGTGGGAAGCGCCGCTCGAGCGCATTCTGGAATCTGTGCAGGGGCCGGTCGCAAAGATCGTAGCTGTCATCATCATCACGGTGACGGGGATCTCGCTCGCCTTTGGCGATACGTCCGGCGGCTTCCGAAAAATGGTCCAGGTCGTGTTCGGCCTGTCCATCGCCTTTGCGGCCAGTTCGTTTTTTCTGTCGTTCTTCTCGTTCGGCGGCGGAGCGCTGATCTGATGCGGCGGGAGGGCTTTGAACTCGTTCTTCACCGCTCGCTGACCGAACCTATCCTGATTGGGGGGGCCCCGCGCGCTGCCGCGATCCTGCTTGGCACGGTTTCGGCTGTGCTCGCGCTCGGCTTAAGGCTCTGGCTCGCGGGGCTCGCGCTCTGGATCGTAGGGCACGGCGTCGCCGTCTGGCTTGCCAAGCGCGATCCGGCCTTTGTGGAAGTCGCTGTCCGCCACACCAAACACAAGGGATGGCTCGCATGCTAAATTTGCGCGAATTCCGCTCCCACGCACATCGGCTGGCCGACTGGCTGCCCTGGGCCTGTCTGGTTGCGCCCGGAATTGTCCTGAACAAGGACGGCAGTTTCCAGCGCACGGTTCGTTACCGCGGTCCAGATCTCGACAGCGCAACCGAAGCGGAACTGATGAGCGCTGCGTCCCGCGTCAACAATGTCCTGAAAAGATTTGGCTCTGGCTGGGCGCTGTTCTTCGACGCCACCCGCATACCCGCCTCGGACTATCCGCGGTCGCAATTTCCCGATGCGGTGTCCTGGCTGGTCGACGAGGAGCGACGCGCGTCCTTTGAGGGAACGGCTGATACGGCATGGAGTGACCCCTCCCGTCACGGGGGCCAACATTTTGAGAGCGTCTCGCATCTCACATTCATGTACCTGCCGCCGGTCGAGCGGGTCTCGAGGCTGGAGGCTCTGTTTCTGGAAAATCCGGGCAATCAAACGGCCGGCCCGAAGCTGTTGTCTCGCTTATTTCGGCGAGAGCAGGCCACTCGCTCGCAGCTCGTGGCCGACCACGATGCGCCGGGACATAATGGCGTGAGCGATGGTCAGCCGGCGCAACGCGCAGCGCGGCCGGACCGCGCGGGCCCGTACCAGGAGCATCTCCAGCGCTTCATCCAGGAGACCGATAGGGCGATCGATCTGCTCTCGTCGGTTCTGCCGGAAATCGCAGCACTCGACGACAAGGACACGCTGACCTATCTGCACAGCTGTGTCTCGACGAAGCGGCATCCCGTCAGTGTTCCCGAGATTCCGGCCTATCTGGACGCATTCCTGAGCGATGAGCCGCTGACCGGCGGTCTCTCACCAGCGATCGGCCGCAGCCACCTTCGCACAGTGACCGTTCTGGGCTTTCCGGCCGTCACGTTTCCTGGGGTACTCGACGATTTGAACCGGCTTGGCGTCGCCTATCGATGGGCGACGCGCTTCCTGCCGCTCGACCGGACGCAAGCCCAGGCAGCACTTTCCCGCTACCGGCGGCAATGGTTCGCTAAGCGCAAATCCCTGGGCGCCATCCTGAAGGAGGTGATGTTCAACGAGCAGGCAGCCTTGCTCGACACCGACGCCGACAACAAGGCAGTCGACGCTGACGCGGCGCTCCAGGAACTCGGCGATGATCTCGTGGCATTCGGATACATCACGACGACGGTCACGGTTCACGACGAAGATTCCTACGCCGCCGACGAAAAGATTCGCGCGGTCGAACGAGCCATCAACAGCCGCGGCTTCACCACGATCCGGGAGAACGTCAACGCGGTGGAAGCCTGGCTCGGCAGCCTGCCGGGGCAGGCCTACGCGAATCTACGTCAGCCGATCGTCCATACGCTCAACCTCGCTCATATGTGCCCCTTGTCTGCCGTTTGGGCAGGCGAGGCGCGCTGCGAACATCTGGATGGACCGCCGCTTCTCCTGGCAAAAACCAAGGGCGCGACGCCGTTTCGCTTGACGCTGCATGTCGGCGATGTCGGCCACAGCCTGATCGTTGGGCCAACGGGCGCCGGTAAATCTGTCCTTCTGTCGGTATTGGCTCTTCAATTCCGCCGCTATCAAAGATCTCAGCTCGTGATCTTCGACAAGGGTCGTTCGGCCCGAGCGGCAACGCTTGCGCTCGGCGGCGCCTGGTATGAGTTGGGGGTGAAGGGCGGACTAGCGTTCCAGCCACTCCGCGATGTCGACGACGAGGGAGCGCGGCTCTGGGCGCTTGACTGGTTGTGCGGCGTTCTTGCCCATGAACGGGTACTGATCACGCCCGAGGTCAAGGAGACGATCTGGTCGGCCTTGAAGTGCCTTGGGTCGGCGCCAGTTGCCGAGCGCACCATGACCGGGCTTGTGGCGCTGCTCGCACGCGACGCACTGCGTCAGGCGCTGACGCCTTATACGCTGGAAGGCCCTTACGGGCGCTTTCTTGATGCCGACGCGGACAGGCTGTCCAGCGCCGATGTGCTGACGTTCGAGATGGAAGAACTGATGGCGCTGCCTGGATTGGTGGCGCCCGTGCTGACCTACCTGTTTCATGCACTCGAGGCGCGATTTGATGGTCGTCCGACGCTTCTGGTCCTGGATGAGGCGTGGTTGTTCCTGGACGATCCGTTATTCGTCGATCGCATCCGCGAATGGCTGAAGACGCTCCGCAAGAAGAACGTCGCCGTGGTCTTCGCGACCCAGTCGCTCAGTGACATTGCCGACAGCCAGATTGCGCCGGCGATCATCGAGTCCTGCCCAACCCGGATATTCCTGCCAAACCCTCGGGCACTAGAGCCAGCGCAGTCGGAGACCTACCGCCGTTTCGGCCTTAACGACACGCAAGTGCGCCTGATCGCGGAAGCCTTTCCGAAGCGGGACTACTACCTGCAATCGCGCGCCGGAAATCGCCTGTTCGAGCTTGGGCTCGGTCCAATTGCGCTTGCCTTCGCGGCGGCTTCATCGCCCGATGATCAGCGCCTGATCGAGGCGCTACTTGCCAAATTCGGCCACAGCCAATTCGCGGAACACTACCTCGCCGCCCGAGATCTTCAGTGGGCGGCCAATCTGATCAGCACCTTCGAACATGTCAGGGACGCGTGATCCCACGCGTTTACTGCAATCCCTTCCCTCTCATCCGGAGTTCATCTGATGCTGGAAAAGCTATTCGGCAGAACCGTTCCACGAAAAGTATCGACCAGCGTCGTCGCAGTCGGACTGGCACTGGTCGTTGCGGTCAATGGTTCGCGACGGCTTGGGGCGCAAATCGTGGTGTTCGATCCGTCGAACTACAGCCAGAATATTCTGACCGCCGCGAGGACATTGGATCAGATCAACAATCAGATAAAGAGCCTTGAAAACGAAGCCCAGATGCTGATCAACGGCGCGAGAAACCTGACGAGCCTGCCGAGCAGCGTCGTTGGCCAACTCACTTCGAAGATTAACGAGATCAACAACCTGATCGCCCAGGCCAAGGGCATCTCATTCGACGTCCAGAAAACCCAAGGCGACTTTGAGCGGTTTTATCCTCGCCAATATACCGCAGCTGTGTCCTCAAACCGGATGGTGCAGGACGCGACAGCCCGCTGGGACAACACTTATCAGGCGCTGAAACAAACGCTGGTCACCCAGGCGATGATTGCCTCCGCGCTCGACCAGGACGGGCAGACGCTCCGTACCCTGATGGCGAATTCTTCGGGCGCCGTCGGGTCCCTGCAGGCGCAGCAGTCCGGTAACGAACTGCTGGCGCTTCAGGTCAAGCAGTTGCTGCAGGCCCAGGCGCTCGGCGCGACGCAAGCTCGGGCCGAAGCCCTGCGAGCTGTCGAGCAGCAGGCCTCCGCGGAGGCCGGGCGCGAGCGCTTTACCCGGTTCATTGGAGACGGTCGCGCTTACACCGGCGGACGCTAAAGGAGGGGGACCATGGCTGATCTCGCGGTCATCGACCGTTTCACCGATACATTCTCGCGCTATATCGATTCCGGCTTTGGAATTCTCGGCGGCGACGTTGCGTTTCTGAGTTCAACGCTGGTTGTCATTGATTTGACGCTTGCGGGCCTTGCGTGGAGCCTGCGTGCCGACGATCACATCATGGTTACCCTTGCCAAGAAGGTGCTCTATGTCGGGGCATTCGCCTTCATCATTGGCAACTTCAAGTCGCTTGCCGGCATCGTCTTCAGTTCGTTCTCAAGCATCGGGTTGAAGGCAAGCGGCGGTTCGCTGAGCGCGGCGGATCTGATGCGGCCGGGCTTCGTGGCCTCGACAGGATTCACCGCAGCACATCCGCTGCTGGAGGAAACCGGCCAGTTCTCGGGCTTCGACATACTGACCAATCTGCCGACGATTCTGATCCTGCTGTTTTGCTGGATCGTGATCGTGCTCGCGTTTTTCATCCTCTCGGTCCAGCTGTTCGTCACTTTGATCGAGTTCAAGCTGACAACGCTTGCGAGTTTCATCCTGGTGCCGTTTGCCCTCTGGGGCAAAACGTCTTTCCTCGCCGAAAAGACGCTCGGCAATGTGATCGCATCCGGCGTCAAGGTGATGGTGCTTGCGATCATCATCGGGATCGGATCGACGATCTTTGGTGAGCTTTCCACGACGCTGACCCGGCCGGTCGATATTGTTTCCGCCATGAGCCTGCTGCTTGCCGCGCTCTCCTTGTTCGGGCTCGGCATATTTGGGCCCGGCGTCGCGGCGGGTCTGGTGTCGGGGGCGCCCCAACTCGGCGCCGGTTCTGCTGCCGGCACGGTTGCGGGCGCAGGGGCTGTAGCGATCGGCGGCGGTGCGCTGGCGCTCGGCGGGTTGCGGATGGCGGCGAGTGGATCGGTGGGCGCGCTCCGTTCCGCTGCGTCACTTGCTGGCACGTCTGCAAGCAAAGCTAGCTCGGCTGCAGATGTGGCAGCCACTCGCCAGGGTTCTCAGCCTGCGAAATCGGGCGCACCTGGCGGGCAAGAATCCGCTTCATCCAGCGGCAGATCGTCGGGTCTGGCCAGCCAATTCCGTCGAGGGCAGCAGATCAAGGATGCGGCGCGCGTTGCCAGTCAAACCCTGAAGGAAGGCGACAAAGGTGGACACTCTTCCGGTCCCAAGCTGGGGGAGGACTAAGGGTATGGCGTCTCATCCTTTCCACCGCCCATCGGTCCGCTATGGCAATACACCTGAGCCGGTCACGCCCTATCAGAAGGCGCAGCAGGTCTGGGACGAACGGCTGGGCTCGGCCCGCGTCCAGGCCAGCAACTGGCGGCTTGCTGCTCTAGCCGCTACAGCGCTTTCAACTTTGTTAGGTCTCACACTTTCGACGGTGATTGGCCGGTCCGGAGTAGTGCCTTATGTGGTCGAGGTTGATCGCCACGGCGAAGTGCGCGCTGTCGGTCCGGCATTTGCGACCTACCAGCCGTCCGATGCCCAGATCGCGCACTTTCTAGCGCGCTTCGTCGAAAATGTCCGCTCGCTGTCGATTGACCCGATCATCGTACGAACGAACTGGCTTCGAGCGTATGACTTTGTCACCGATCGCGGGGCGCAGGCTCTTAACGAGTATGCCCGCGAAGCCGACCCCTTCACCAAGATCGGCGCGAAAACCGCAACCGCCGACGTGATCTCGGTCGTCCGTGCATCCGGCGAAAGTTTCGAGATTCGCTGGAAGGAGAATACCTACGAGAACGGCGCGGTCGCAAAGACCGAGCGCTTCACCGGCGTCGTGACAGTCATCCTGAAACCTCCAACCAGCGCCGAGACGTTGCGGAAGAATCCGCTCGGTCTCTACGTTCATTCCCTCAACTGGTCGCGCGACCTGATCGGAGACGCAAAATGATGTCCTTTGCCATGAAGAGCCGCGCGTCCGTAAGCATCCTTGCGCTGGCGCTCGCCCTTGGGGGCTGCGCCACGAAATTGAATCTCGAGGCGCCGTACGACGAAATGACGTTTGAGAAGGCTCTTCCAGAGGCTGATCCGCCCAAGCCGGTCGAGGTTGTCGAGGTACCCAAGGTGTTGCCGCTGCCCGGTCAGCTCAAGCCTTGGCCGACCAAAGGCGTCAAGGGAGAGAAGGTTCCGCCGGAGCAGGCGATAGCCACTGCCAACAAGGCCGCACGGATCGAACCGACCCGGGCCGGTTACATCAATGCCATTCAAGTTTATCCGTGGACCGAAGGCGCGCTTTATCGGCTCTACACCAGCCCGGAGAAGGTCTCCACCATCGTGCTGCAGCCAGCCGAGGAACTGATCGATGTCTCGACTGGCGACACAGTGCGGTGGGTCATCGCTGACACCATAAGCGGGCAGGCGGGCACACGGCGGGTTCATATCCTGGTCAAGCCGACGCTGCCGGATATTCAGACCAATCTCGTGGTGTTGACCGACCGGCGCACCTACCACCTCGAACTCGTGTCCACCAAGCAAACCTACATGGCCTCAATCTCATGGACGTATCCGACCGACAGTCTGGTCGCACTTCGCAAGCAGAACCAGGCGGCGCAGGAGACTGAACAACGCGTCGCTGATCGCGGCGTGCGGCTGGACAGCTTGAACTTCCGCTATCGGATCGAGGGGGACGATCCGCCGTGGCGGCCGCTTCGCGCCTTCGACGATGGCCATAAGGTCTTTATTCAGATGCCGTCGGGTCTATCGCAAGGCGAAGCGCCGCCCCTGTTCGTCGCCGGCGCCGATGGCCGGCCTAACCTCGTCAATTATCGCGTGCGAGGCTCCTACTACATCGTCGACCGGATGTTCGGCGCCGCCGAGCTCCGCCTTGGCGAGAATCCCCAGCGCACCGTCCGGATCATTCGCACCGATGCGCGCCCGGTCTCACAGATCTTCAGCACCGGAGGCGCATCATGACCGAGGATTCCGACAAGGTGCCACCGGAACGGCTGGAATTGCGGGCACGGCCGCGGCCGATCCGCCGTCTCAACAAACGCACCCTGATGATTGGCTGCGCGGTCGCCGCGTTGTTGATCGCGGGGGCGACGATCATTGCGCTCAGTCCGCCTCGGATGTTCAAACCCACCGAACGAACTGAATTGTACAATACCGACCGCAAGCAGACTGCTGACGGGCTCACCAAGCTGCCTAAATCCTATCAAGACTTGCCGCCGAAGCTCGGCCCACCTTCGCCCGGCGATGTCGGTCGCGCCTTCGCCGAGAGTGAGAAGAAACTGGGGGCAGGACCATCGGAAACGCCGTTCCAGGCCAATCCGGAGCAGGATGTTGAACGGGCTGAGCGCATCCGCCAGGCCCGTATTGCGCAGCAGGCCAAGGAGTCGGGCCTCCTATTTCGCCTGTCCGACAAGCAGGACCGGCGCAAGCAGCCGGTGGCTGCGGTCGCAACCACTGAGCCATCTTCGGCATTTCGTCCGGCACTCGCGGATAACCCTCCGACGACGGCTGATCTCCTTGCAAGGGCCCAGGGCTTGAATGACCGCTCCGGCGAAATTATTCCATCGTCCCAGGCGCGCAAGCTCGCCTTCGTTAGCGCCAAAGCCGACAAGGAAACCACCAACCCGCACGCCCTCGCAGCCGCGCCGTCGCCTTACGCGATCATGGCGGGATCCATCATTCCGGCGAGCCTGATTACTGGTTTGAATTCTGATCTGCCAGGATCGACGATCGCGCAGGTAACGGAAAACGTTTACGACACCGTGACTGGCGAGCATCTTCTGATCCCGCAGGGGACGCGGCTTTTTGGCAAGTACGACAGCGTTGTGGCCTTCGGCCAGAAGAGGGCGCTGGTCGTCTGGACACGGCTTATCCTGCCAAACGGAAATTCGATCGTGATCGAGAACCTCCCGGCGACCGATGTCGCGGGCTACGCAGGTCTCGAGGACGAGGTGGATTTCCATACCTGGCAGTTGCTCAAGGGGATTGGCCTGGCGACGCTTATTGGTGTTGGGACCCAGCTCTCGCTCGGCAGCGACGAAAGCGACCTGGTCAAGGCGCTGCGCGAAAGCGTTCAGCAGACGACCAATAGGGCAGGTCAGCGGCTCATCGAACGTGAACTCGATGTACAGCCCACCATCACGGTGCGGCCAGGCTGGCCGCTGCGTGTAATTGTTTCAAAGGATCTGGTGCTGAAGCCGTATCAAGACATTCAGACGGCGGCCAAGGCGTAGTGCCGATGAAGCTTTCAAAACTGCCCGACCGCACCCCGGTCAAGCTCAGCACGACGTTAACGCCGAACCTTGCGGCGCGGCTTCGCGACTACGCCGATCTCTACGCAGAGACCTACGGTACACGGGAAGAGGTGGCCGATCTCGTACCGTTTATGCTGGAGGCGTTTCTTGATGGTGATGCGGATTTCAGGCGAGCCAGCCGGGCAGGCGGCGCAAAGGACCCGATGATTGGTACGCCCCGACGAAGTCTCAATAATCAGTCTACCGAGAAAGAGCCGGGGGAAAGCTCCAGCAAGAGCAAGGAGCCATCCTACCGGCCCCACTAACAGGGAGGAGGCGACCCAGAGATTTCCGTCATCTAGACCGGAGTGATCGGTTCGCTTGATATCTGGCTGATGGCATTCTTCACGAGACTGATAGAACACTCAAGTCGCTGCAGGAGGGCATTTAGGTCTGAAACAGTCGCTTCTTCCATCCGAAGATTTTCAGTATTTACGGCTCTTTGAACTAGAACGTCGAGCGACTCGACGTTGGTCGACGGAACTAGGGTGGTGCCCGCAGCATGTAACAACAGTGGAATTACCGTTCCGTCCGGGCAAATCCTCACGGTTAACGAAGCTCTCGTCAGCACCGTTTGCTCTACGATTTGGATAGGCAGTTCGACCGTTGAGACGCAATCGCTGACTCCGGCGAGACGGTATCCAAATCGATAGGTATCCCCCGCAACTTCCGCGAACGGCTCTAGCCGTACTATCTCAAGACCATTCATACGGATACTGCCTCTGCAATTCTCTTTGTTGAGTATACTCAATTGAGGAGTATGCTCAACAAGAAGCATGCCGTCTTTCATGGACGGAATGCGAGACATTGTTGCAAAGAACCTTCGGCGGCTTCGGCATGAAAAAGGCTGGAGCCAGGAGGAACTCTCATTTCGAGCGAAGGTAGATCGAAGCTATATCAGCCAGCTGGAGACCAGCACCTACAGTGCTTCGGTTACCATGCTTGGCAAGCTTGCAAAGGCGCTGGGCGTGGACGCGGGCGACCTACTAAAGCGATGATTTGAGCCGCGTGCGGGCGGGGATCGTGGATCCGGCGCAGCGGAGCGAGCAGTTTCTAAGGAACTGGCGCGCGCCAAAAGTCTCCAACCTTGTTCGCGAATATTCTCGTTTTGTGGAGACAATTACCGGGAGATCACTTCGATCATAACTGTCGCCGATGAACGCAGTCGGTTTTGGCACTGATAAGGTTTTGAGAGAAAGCTTATCAGTTCGCGTTTGGCCCGATGTTTTGATTGACGTTAGGGTGGGCACATGAAAATCGTTGGCTTAGTCAATCAAAGGGGTGGCACAGGAAACCGATGCCGGTCATCCTGACCACCGACGAGGAGCGGGACGTCTGGATGCACGCCCTGTGGGACGAGGCGAAGGCTCTGCAGCGACCGTTGCCGGATGACGCGTTGAAGATCGTCATGCGTGGTGCTGACAAGGAGGACAAGGTGGCATGACCAAGCAATACGAGACTGCCCGCATGCTTCTGCCGGTCATTGTTTCCGCCGCAGCTTCCCATCAGTTTCTTACTTATCAGACCGCAGCCGAAAGCATTGGGCGGCCCAGAAATCACGCTCGCGCCATAGCGCAGGTGTGTAACTTGCTAGATGCTGCAGCAGCCTTAGCGGACGTGCCGCTGCTCGCGCTCGTCACGGTGTTGGATTCGAATAACAAGGTCAACCCGAATGCTTGGACCGCCGATTATATCGAGCCAGGAATAAGGGAAGGCATCATCAAGCGTTCATTAGGGCACACTTTTACCAACGCAGACTTCAAAGCAATCGCTTTGGCGCTGGAGCAATTGAAGGACAAAAGTGGTGAGAGTGCCTGGAAACATCTCGGCGTATTCATGCCATCGGCTGAACGCAGGCGACGTTTAGCAGGATTGGATAGCGTTGCGTTCGACGATGCCATTGACGACCTCGGAACCGACGACCCGGCGTATACCAACTATACCGGTAAGCGATATGCGCGTGATCCACAGGTCAGGGAAGCTGTTCGAATGCGAGCCGCTGGGAAGTGCGAGTTTTGCGGAAAGCTGGGCTTCAAGTGTGCGAACGGGGCGCGATACCTGGAGTGCCATCATATTCTGGCCCTAGCAAACGACGGCGCCGACAGGATGACCAATGTCATTGCCATCTGCCCTGGTGAGCACCGCGAGGTTCACTTTGGGGAGCGCCGCGATGAAATGGAAGCCGAAATGATGGCCAAAGTCAAAATAGTAGAAGCACGTCGCCTGAAGGCGACTGTGTGAGAGATGCGCGCAATGCTTGCCAAGCTTGACGTAGCACGGCGCAAGCTGGGGACGGCCATGGAGCTGTTTCTGCGCGACAAGGATCCGGTATCGGTGCAATTCCGGGCTTGCGGTGGTGCCGAGCTGATTGGGTCGATTGCCCGGGTCAGCAGGGGCATAGCCTGACCGGAGGCGCGCTAAGGCGAAACAATGACGCGCAAACTCGCAGCCGCTGTTTTCTTCAGGTATAACTCCGTCGTCCCGAGGAGCAGCAGCGCATCATCGTTGAGAGCAGCTGCAGATGCACCCGGCTGCGCGATGATGACTTCAAACTCGACCGTTGCGCGACGGGATTTGTCCCTGAAATAGGCTAACTGCTTGATGTCGCCTTTGAGGAAGCGCGTGTGGCCATCCTTCATCCAGAGTTCGTGGCGGCGCTTGAGATCATTGTAGAGCCGCAACATCCCGTGGTGCTTGACAGTCACACTTTTCTGCGCCTGTCCGCAAAGCACATAAAAATTCTGGATATCCTGCGAAATGACGCCCTTGTAGGCGTTTTTGCAATGAATGAGGCAGAGGCGGATGGTCTTCTCGTCAGCCTCTTTCAGGCCGACGAGGTCGGCTGCTTCACCCGAACCGTCGTCGTTGAAGACCAGGTCAAAATCGGCCTTGAGGCGTTGGAAGGCGTAATGCTGGATGGTGTTGGCGTCGCGGGATTTGCCCATGGATTCCCGGTTCAGCGGGATATTCTTCCAGGGCCAGGTTTCGAGTCGCGCTGCTGGGAAACGGCCTGCGTTCAGGCTGGTCGGGATGTGATAGCAATTGTAGGAGTAGGTCCCATCAGCGTACCTTACGACAAATGGATCGACCGCGAGATGCTCGTCGAGCGGCACGACCTCCTTGTTTTTCTTTTTGAAGCCGACATCTGGCCCCGAGACCTTCGTATGTCGGTAGCCGGCCGGAAAGCAGTTCGAAATGCTCAACCGGTAGGTAGCGCTCAACGTCTCTGACGAGAGCCGGATATCGATCGACCCATCCTGCTGGACCGCGGCAACCTCCAGATCGACCAGGTACAACGGAATGCTCGTCGTGCCGAAAAACACGAACTGATCCGAAAAGGCATTCTGGGCGTGCTCTCCCCACTCGATTGCGATCGGATAGGAGTTGTGCGGTGATGTCAGCCGCAACGGCCTCAGAAAGTCTTCGGTGATGTTGGGCGCGGATGCCTTCTCCGCGGAGACTTTCTGCCAGGTCCTGCCGCACCATTCCACCCATTCGGCGAGGGTGCCGGCCCGCTGCTGCCAGACCTTGCCTTTGCGCTTGGCACCGCCCCACAGCACGCGATCGCCGTTCTCATACCCAATACAGGCGATGTTGTTCAGCTCGGACTCCGCCTTCTCAATGCTGGCCAGGCCCTCCGTGACGTTTGGTCCGAAGTAGGACGTGAAACTGATCGCGCCGACGCGCGACGACCCCAGGCTCTTGGCCAGTGGTAGCTCCACGTTGTTGAGAATCTGGAATATCGGCGTGCCGGAGAGCAAGCGGGTGTTGTCGCCGGTCACGATCGCGGCCAGCTGCTCGGTGCGCAAGGCTTCGTAGTCACTCGCGTAGATGAACAGGGCCTGGTTTGCTTGGTCCCACCGCATCACCAGGAGGTAGTAGTTGGTCTCCTCAAGGGTTTGATAATTGCCCCAGTCCACCGGCTCTTCACGGTGGACGACCGCCACCATCAGGTTTTGGGCTTCGTCCAGTGCGTACCAGCTCTCGTCCCTTGATTTCAGCACTTGCGTGTAAAGGGTCGGCGACAAGGCCAGGCAGCGTGTGCGGTAGATCTGAGTAGAGAAGCGGGGCCGCAGGTTCCAGAGCGACAGCTGATTGTGGAGGGTGCCTTTGCTTTTGAGCCCAGCCACGACATCCTGGAGCCGCAGTTCTTGCTCGATCCGTTCCTCGCTGAGCCGCTTGATGATTTTGTCCCAGTCGGCTCCTTCCGCGTAAAGGTCGCCCAGCTTTCTTTCGGCCTCGGGGTCGGCGATGTTGGTGACAACGGTGGCCTCACCGATCGTCTTGTCGTCGCCTTTGCGGGTGATGCGGCCAATGAACTGCAGCGTGACGGCCAAGGACTTGTGGGTATCGTGCAAGGCAGCAATCTTTAGGTTCGGAAGGTCTACGCCTTCGCCCAGCATGTCGACGCAGACGACGATCCTGGACCCGTTGACGCCCCGGTCATAAAGCTGCGCCATCGACTTTGCGTTCCCCGTCTTGCGGCCGGGGCCCGAATAGACCAGCACGGGCTTCATTTCCGGTGCGAGCTTGCGGTAGTGCTTCCACACTTCCTCAGCGCGTTCCTTGGTCCGGGTCCGCGCCATCAGCAAGTGGTCCAGGCCCAGCTCCTTCCGGTCACGTCTCAGGACGGCAACGGCTTCGGCGACGATCTTCTGATCGCGCGTCGATTGGTCGCCATACTCTTCGACACTTCTGAGGTTGATGGGGCGGTAGTAGCCCGCCTCCTGCGCATCGCCGAGCTTGAAATTGAAAATGATCTTGCCGTCGACCTTCCTTTCATCGCGACGGAATGGTGTCGCGGTGAACTGGATTATCTTCTTCGCTGTGAAGCGGTCCCGCACCTCGCTCCAGGTCGCCGCGGTGATGTGATGGGCTTCATCGACGACCAGTGTCGAACAGCCTTCCAGCAGCCGGCGCAGCGCGTCAGGGGCCGATGCCTTCAGGATGTCGGGAGTGGCGATGATGACGTTCGATGCATTCACGATGGCCTCGGCGTGGCCCACCGTGCTGATGCCCTTCGTAATCTTGGTCACGAACGGCCGAGCAACTTCAACGGGTATGGCGCCAGCGGCAGGTAACACGCCCAGGGTCGAGAACTTGGCGCCGATCTGGTTTCGCAGGATCGAACTTGGCACCAGGACGAGCATTTTGCGCTCGCGTCGGTACACGAGGTCGGCAAGCATGGTCTCGGTCTTGCCCGTTCCCGTGGGCAGGACGACGGTGGCGGGCTCGAACTCCCTGCCCACTGAGAAGTGCGCCGCGATGGCGTGCAGGGCGCCGATCTGCGGCAGACGCAAACCGGGATGGCCGTGGTCGAGATCCTCGACGGCGAAAATGAAGCGGTTTCGCCAGGAATCCAGCACCTTTTCGGGGCTATCGGCCCACGTCTCCAGGGCGCCAAGCCGGTCCCATGTCAATTCGAGCGGAGAGGATGACTGCTTGTAGTCTTCGGGGTCCACAGCGGTCAGCACGGGCAGGGGAGTGGTGACACGGTGCACCTTCGGAAAGCGCACCAGCATCTCATCGAAGGGAGCGCTCAGCTTCGTTTTGATGAGGTCGTGCCCGGAATGCTGCGATTCGAAAAAGTCGGCCGAAACCACCGCTTGCTGAAAAGCGCTCTGAGTGATGGTGTTTTTCCCGGCGCTCAGCCGACGTTCAGGCGTGGCCAGCAGCCGGACAGGCCGCGTCCATTTTCTAAATAAACTCATAATATGTTGGCAGCCCCGAGACTGCTTTCCTCAGCCATTTCCGATTCCCCGGCGATAGAATACACCGGAAAGGGAGTGCGGGCGAACGAGCATCCTCAGGCTGTGGAAGGTGCGCGACCGCAGTCGCGTGGTAGCCTGAAAATAATCAATTTAGTCAGCTGGTTACGTGGAGTGTCGGCCAATTGTCGGCATTCTGTCGTGTTCGACCTCGCCGCGCGCGCCTATGTTGTTCGCACAGGAGGACTTCATGACAACCACTTTGCTTGACCCCAAACTTCTGGGCCTCTGGGCGCGCTGTGTTCGCGAAGCCCAGCATCTATCGCAAGAGGCGCTGGCCGAGGCCGCCGGCATCACCGTGCGGACTGTGCAACGCTTCGAGGCCGGCGAGACTGTCCAGATCGGCTCGCGCCGCAGTCTGGCCAAGGCGCTGGGATACGGCGACCAGGACATCTTCGACGATCCGAAGTTTGCCGCGACAGTGCTTGGCTTCTTCGATGACCTGAGGGTCATCCAGCAGAAGCAGGTCGATGACCAGCATCCCGACCAGACGCGCCTCGCGGCGCAGCTCGTCAGCTCTGGAGAGGAAGCCATCCGGTTCGCCCAGGGCAACGACGCGGCCTTGTTCGACATAAGCCCTGATCTCAACCGCGAGACCAAGGAAATCGCCGCCACGTTCGCCGACTATGTGCGCGACGTAGGCGAGCTCGATGATCTCTCCGCCGCCAGCAGCCTGACATTCGCCAACGAGCTCGATGATATGCTCAAAGCCCTGAAGGCCGAGGGCGCCATCGTCTACACGGCCAAGTATGACCGCAAATTCGTTGGTGAGAACTGGGCCGACAAGACTCCGATGTCGATGACCCTGAGCTACCTGGTGGTCGTCCCGGCGACCAAAAAGCTCGAACACCTCTATGTGCCGCGCAAGACCAAGCTTTTCTAGCGGAGGCGGGGGGCAAGCCGCCAAGCAAGTTATGGAAAGCGCTTTCCAGACGTCGGGTTTGGCGTCCGGACAAGGTGTGACTGAGTTTTGCGGTTCAATCTCGGCATTCTTTCCTTGGTGTCGGCCTATCCTGTCCGGCTGGGTCGTGTGATAGGGCCGGAATTCATGCCGCAACAGACCACACGCACATTCCAAGGGCCCTCGGAGTCTTCACCTGCCAGTTCGACTGAAGCCGCGGGCTTCATCGGAAACCGGGGGATTCCCAGGTCATAATGCCCAAAATCGCTGCTTCCGACTTGACCCTCCAAATTTCCTTGTTCTAATTTTGTTCTAATGGCGGTAGGGCGATTCTGCCGGCGCTAGCCTTTGCTTGAATGACAACAGCAGCCGCCCAGATCCGGACAGGAACCATGCACGAGATCATCTGTCCCCACTGTGCCAAGGCCTTCAAGGTCGATGAGTCAGGTTACGCGGATATCCTAAAGCAGGTCCGTGATGCCGATTTCGCACAGCAGCTCCACGAACGGCTGGAATTGGCCGAGCGCGACAAGCTGAGCGCTGTTGAATTGGCCAAAGCCCAGGTCAGCGGCGATTTGCAGAAGACCGCGGCTGCCAAGGACACCGAAATCCACGAGTTGAAGTCCAAGCTGGAGGCGAGTGAGGTCTCTCAGAAGCTCGCGGTTACCGAAGCACTCAGTGCGGTCGAAAAGGAGCGCGACACGCTGGCGAACGCGCTCGCGCAAGCGGAACGGGAGAAGAAAGCTGCATCAGAGCTTGCCGAGGCACTCCTGGCCGGCGAGCTGCACAAGATCTCGGCTGCCAAAGAAGAGGAAATCCAACAGCTGAAGGCTAAGCTCCAGGCCGTCGAGCTGGAGAAAAAGCTCGCCGTGACCGAAGCCGTCGGTGCCATCGAGAAAGAGCGCGATGAACTGAAAAACGGCATCAAGCAGATACAGCTTGAAAAGCAACTCTCTGAGCAATCGCTCAAGGACAAGTATGAAACCCAGATCAAGGATCGTGATGACGCGATCGAGCGCCTCAAAGATATGAAGGCCCGTCTCTCAACCAAGATGGTTGGTGAGACCCTTGAGCAGCACTGCGAGACCGAGTTCAACCGGGTGCGGTCGATGGCGTTTCCGCGAGCCTATTTTGAGAAAGACAACGACGCCCGGACCGGCAGCAAGGGCGATTACATTTTCCGCGACTCGGACGAGGCTGGCACCGAGATCATCTCGATCATGTTCGAGATGAAGAACGAGAGCGATAGAACCGCGACGAAGAGTAAGAACGAGGACTTCCTCAAGGAACTTGACCGGGATCGCACCGAGAAGGGCTGCGAATATGCCATCCTGGTCTCGTTGCTCGAACCCGACAGCGAACTATACAACACGGGTATCGTCGACGTCTTCCACCGTTATCCGAAGATGTATGTCATTCGGCCGCAGTTCTTCCTGCCGATGATCACGCTGCTGCGGAACGCCTCTCTAAATTCCCTGAAGTACCGGACCGAGCTGGCGCTCGTTAAACCTCACGGATCATTGATGCGTTCTGCCTAGGTCGGAGATCGGGAAGACCTCTCAATGCATCCTCATCGCGAAGCGGCCTTCTCGTCGCGACGGGACTCGTCATTCAGGTAGCGCAGCGGCAAGCCGTTCACGAGATTGCAGGCTACGCGGTAGACCTCGTGTGTGCCAGCTTCCCGAAGCGCTCGTTGATCGGCTCGGCCTCAGAACCGCACGGCGGCATATCCGAAATGATCGGATAGAGATTACCGGCGGCATCGTGCGAAACGCCAGGAATATTCGATAATTGCAAGTTTTTTGCCTCCGATAGCGGGCTCTTTGGGACCACAACACGTTCGCGAGGATGGCGCGCCCGAGAAGCATCGAACCTGGCCACATTCACTGATAAGCCTTTGTTAGAAACCTTATCAGTGCCAGAATAGGTCCGTTGCGACCATTTATTGGTCACTCGCAATCTCTACGCAGCCCTTTTAATTGCACGGTCGCTCGCGTTAATCCGTCGCCTGGCTCGGCCATATCTTCGATTCAGCGCCGGCCTTCCGGCGCCGAACCTTAAATCGTAAATGTGATCACACCATGTTACGTCACGGTATGTTCTGCCTGACCTGGCCTAGGATTTACTCCGCAGCTTCAGCGGTATGGCTTTTGAGCTCCGCAAATTTCGCCGCCATCGTGGGGTTGCCCCGGGTCAGCTTTTTGATCGTCACGTCCTGCGCCTTGTCATTCGCAAGGCGCAGATTGCGGTCCGCCCCGATCAACGCATCCTTCGTCTTCTGCAGATGATCGATAGATTTATCAATCTCGGTGATCGCCGTCTGGAAGTTTCGGGAGGCCAGGTCGTAGTTCTTGGCGAACCCGGTTTTGAACGTCTCCAACTGGTTTTCGAACTGGGTGATGTCGATATTCTGCGCTTTTCCGCTTTGGGTCGTGGCCGATCATCTTCGGATCATGAGCGCGGTGCATCGATGCGCTCTGTGTTAGGAAAAGCTCCTTGCAAGGCTCAAGGAGTAAGCTGGTCACGATTGGGTCCTCCCGACCGGTCCCGCACCCGACTAGCCGCGCTTGTATGTATTCGCTTGTGAAAGATTGCTTGGGGCGCTTGTGGCGTTGCCGTGGACATTCGTGAACCGGGCCGCCGGAGCGTCTCAGGCCATTCCCCGGTGGGGCAAGCAACTAAATTAGAGGTGCGCGGGCTCGCGTAGGGGTTGCATGTGTCCGGTTCGTCCGACACTCTCCGTCAGGGGAGCGAAGGGGGTACTACATCCATATGCACATCACGAAGGCCAAGATTAGGAACTACCGTTCGCTCGCGCACTGCGATATCACCTTCCAGGACGGCCTGAATATTCTCGTCGGCGACAACGAAGCCGGAAAATCGACCCTTCTTGAAGCCATCAGCCTCGCGCTGACAGGGTCGCTGAACGGGCGGCCGATCGCCCAAGAGCTGCATCCGTTTCTCTTTTCCATGCAAGCGACACGCGCCTATTTGTTCGCCCTCCACGAAGGCAAGCCCGCGCTGCTTCCGAGCATTACGATCGAATTGTTCTTCAGCGATATCCCGGGGCTTGCCGAATTCAGGGGCGATAATCATTCCGAGAAGCCAGCGGAGGCCTCGGGCATCATTTACTCCATCGGGTTCAACGACGCTTACAAGGACGCGTACGTCAATTACATCGCGAAGCCGAAAGACGTCCGCTCCATCCCGGTCGAATACTACCAGGCCGTTTGTTACTCATTCGCGCGCAAGGCCGTTCTGCCGCGCCATATCCCGCTATCTCCGGTTATCGTGGATGCAAGCCGGATTACGACAGTAACCGGGGCCAATCGCTACGTCACCGGCCTAATCCGCGAAGCGCTGCCGACGAAGGAGCAGGTCCAGCTATCGGTTGCTTACCGAAAGCTCAGGGAGCTGTTTCTTGGCGACGACAGTATCCAGCAGATCAACGAGAAGCTCGCCGAGCGGCACGGCGAGATATCCGAAAAGACTCTCACGATGACGCTTGATCCCACGGCGCGCGGAGGATGGGAAGCGGCTGTGATGCCGAGCCTGGATGACGTACCGATCACGCTTGTCGGCAAGGGCGAGCAAAATACCGTCAAAATCAAGCTCGCGCTTGAGAACGGCTCGGGGGCCAATGTCTTCCTGATCGAGGAGCCCGAAAACCACCTGTCATACCCGCGCCTTCATGGGCTAATCAATGCCATCACGAAGAAGGCGGGCGCCCGCCAGCTTATCATTACGACGCATTCTAGCTTTGTCCTGAACAAGCTTGGCATAAACAACGTCATTCTATTCAGAGATGGCGTGTCCATCCGTTTGAATGACCTTTCCCAAGATACTTATGAATATTTCAAGAAACTGCCGGGGCACGACACGCTACGGCTGCTCTTGAGCAAAAGAAGCATTCTCGTCGAAGGCCCGTCAGACGAACTCATCGTCCAGAAGGCATTTCATGCCAAGCACGGTGCGAGTCCGCTTGAAAAGGGCGTCGACGTCATTTCCGTCAAAGGGCTCGCGTTCAAGCGTTTTCTTGAGATCGCGAAACGGCTGGGCATCAAAACGGATGTTGTGACGGATAACGACGGCGATGTGGCTGCCCTCAAGGCCAAGTACGCGGACTACCTGGCCCCCGGACCGATCAGCATCCGCTACGATACCGATGAGGCCTATCCGACGCTGGAGCCGCAGATGCTCAAGGCGAATAACCTCGGGACCCTCAACGGGATATTGGGGACTTCCTACGGGACATCGGAAGAACTGATCGCCTATATGACCAAGCCGGCCAACAAGACGGACGTTGCGCTCAAGTTATTTGATACAAGCGAAACTTTGGCGTTTCCCGGCTACATCAATGCCGCCGTCGAATAAGGTCGTCCTCGCTTCTGCCGGGGCAGGCAAGACGACTGAGATCGTCACAGACGCGCTCGCCATGCGCCCGCGGAAGGTGGCGATCACGACGTTTACGCTCAAGAACGTCGAGGAAATCAATCGAAAGATCATCCAGCTAAATGGATGCATCCCGCCTGAAATAACGGTGTATCCTTGGTACACCTTCGTTTTGCATGAATTGGCGCGTCCCTACCAGGGCTGCGTCCACGATGAGAGAATTGCCGGCGTCCACTTTGCCAAAGGAGCCACGCGCACCTATGTCAAGAAAACCGACGTCGCCGGGTACTACTGTGATCGCGACAATGAGGTCTATTCCGACCGCCTCGGGGAATTTGCTCTGCTGTGCAATACGGCGAGCGGCGGACGGGTGCTGGCCCGCCTCAAGGACATGTACGCTCATATTTTCGTGGACGAAGTCCAAGATCTTGCCGGATTCGATATCGACGTGCTCGAAGCGTTGTTTCGCTCGCCCATCGGGGTCACCCTGGTTGGTGACGTTCGGCAATCGACCTATCGCACGAGTTACGCCCCGAAGAATAAGAAATTCTGCGGGCGCGGCTTCCTAGTAAAGGCCGAAGCCTGGAAGAAGGCGGGTTTATGTGACGTGACTTTTCTGGCCAAGAGCCGCCGCTGCATTCAGGCCATCTGCGACGTTGCCGATATGATTTTTCCTGATCTTCCCACAGCAGAATCCAAGAACGAGCGGCAAACGGCGCATGACGGCGTGTTTGCGGTTCGTCGGGTGGATGTCGATGAATACCGAAGGCGCCACGCGCCACAGCTTCTCCGGTTAGATCGCCGTTTCGGCGCGGGTCTCGAAGCCGAGAATTTTGGCATGGTAAAGGGCTTGGGTTTCGAGCGGGTGTTGATCGTGCCCTATGGTGGAATCACAAAATGGCTGACGACCGGCAATCCGGCTCATGTCGCGGGCTCCGCAGATGAAGTTTACGTCGGGATTACGCGAGCCTTCCAAAGCGTGGCATTTATCCATGATGGCGACGTTGCCGTGCCGGGTATCTCCATCTTCCAACCTTGAGATTAGAAGTCCATTTTGCCGACGCGTCGGTCGACCTTATCTCGGTGTTGTGCCTATGGCCGCTTCCGCTTCGCGCCGGGCTTTCCCTAGAAGACTGCGGTCAATCGCTCGAGTACATCACGTCCGAAATCGCAAATTCCTGCTCGATGAAGCGGCGTGCCAGCAGGTGCATGACGCGGGCGGCCGTGTGCAGGCGAACAATCTCGTGAGCATCGTCGGGATCGGACTTTGAGTGCTTGCCTGCATGCGCCACCGCAATGCGGCAGGAATCGTGAATGTATTTGTGTGGCGGTTCGTTGCCACACAAAGCGAGGAAGCGGCTAATGTCAACGTTGTTCCTCGAGGTGGCGCGCAACGCCTCGAAATTAGCGAGAAACCATTTGCGCGCCGCCTCCTTGCCAGGATTCCGGATCTCGATAATTTTGTAGTAGTTCAGCACCGCGTAGCTGACGAATCCGTTTTGTTGGGCATTGCGCGCTTCCCGGAAGAGTGCGAGCGCGCGCCGCGCTTCCTCGGAGCCCGGTATCTTCCGGTCGAAGATGTATTCATGCGCCGTCGTGAAGGCGAGGTCGCGCTTGGTTACCGGAACCGGGACGGGATTCCCCGACCAGCCGAATCCTGCGATTGCAAAATTATCGTCGCACCATGCCATCACGCTAAGGAAGCGATTGATGACCGTCATCGCCGTTCGCTCGTCGACACGGTTGGCCACGAGATCGATGTGCACCGATTGCACATGCTCCTTGGTCTTCGGCATGAGAACCAGCTGGTATTGGTCGAAGGTGATAAGCCGCTCCTCTTTGGGCCATGTGACCTGGTTATCGACCCCGATATGAAGGAAGTGGGAATTATTGCGCACGCCGAGTTTCTGGTAGCGTTTCCGCTCGGCGTCTTCGGCATCGTATTCCGAGCCATCGCCCTCGACAGGCGCGGGAAAGCGCTCGGCGAGCTCACATTCCTGCGCGAGGCGGCGGAAGAACTCATTCGTAAACGCCATCGCGCGCATTGCGGGCGCATTCATTTGGCGGTCCGGGTCGAAACCGACCTCGCTCCCGGCCGATAGAAGCGAAACGGCTTCCTTTTGCACGAAATGCGCTTGGCGCTTTTGCCCGTCGCGCTGATAAACGACTTCCGCCCCGCCATTGCTGTTGATGCCGGTCTCGGCGACGGTCAGCGTCATGCGGATGAAGCTCTTCCGGGCTTCTTCGTTTGTCAGGAGCGTGGCGACAACGTCGCTAATGGTCTCTGCTTCGAAAAAGGACGCGCCGGAGCCTCCTACGGGGCGTAGTCCGCCCAGGACGATGGCCACATGCCCCGCCCAGCCGGGATGCGTTGGGACGAGCCCAAAAACGGCAGCGGCAATGTGTTGGTGAGAGAGTTTCTCCTCACGACGCTCGCGTCCGCGCGGGAGCCGGCCGTACCGGCGCAGGGAGTCGAAACGTTCATCGAGCTCCTGCGGCGTGCTGTGCGAGACATCGCTGTTCTGACAGAGGAGGCCTAGGATACGGGCAAGATTCTTGGCATACATCGCAACTCTCTTTCCGTTGGCACTCTAGTCATAGGCCATGCGATAGTCCCGGAGCACGGAATTCGACCCGACCCGTGAACGTCCCTCTTCGGAAATCGGCAGCTCGAGCGCCGTCAAGAGATAGCAAAGCGACTCCATCGCCCGCGTGGATTTTGAAAAGGCTCGGAATTGGGCATCGCTCTCCGGATTGAAATGGCCATGAGCGCTTTTGCCTCTGAAGTAGGTGGCGCGCTTAAGGTGCTCGACGGCCTCGTCTGGCACGACACCTTTGCCGAACTTTCGTTCGAACAGGCCGACGAGACGGCTGAACTGCTGTTCGGCTGTTTCCGCCCTGATCCACCGGATCGCGCCCGCGACCCGCTCGCCGATGGCGGCTTCATGACCGAGTTCTTGCGCTTTCGCGGCGGCGACGGCCGCGATCGCGTTGACATCCGACCCGGACAGCACGGGTTGCGCTTTCGCGATCGGGATATCTTCAAACCAGCGGCACGCGTTGAGCAGACGCTCCGATGAGACAACGTTCTTCAAGCCGAAGCTCGTCATCATGAGCGCGTTCGGCCGCCGCCATGCCGCCGCCCGGTTCATCCATGCAATGAGGCACTCCCGGAAGGAGGCGAGCTCTTTATCGTCCCAGCATCGCACTGGCGAGCCGCCGACCCAGAGATCGCGGTTGTCGGCCTCTGCTTCCGGCCAAATATAGTGAACTTCGTGGTCGCCAGGATATTCGTGCTTTTCGATGGCCTCCATCATCTGCGCGAAGGAAAGGCGATCGATCCGGATGGACGACGGCTTGAGCTGAACGCCAAAGCAGAACGACAGAAAGTTCACATAGTCCGATACGTGTCCGATGTAATCCCGGATACCTTGGGGCTCATCGAATTCGAGTCCGAACATCGTCCAGAGCTCTTTCGGCCCTTCGAACTCCATGCCATAGGTCGCGCCATACCATGCGCGAACCCTCATGCCTTGGGCGGCATCGTTGAAGATCGTGAGGTGCTCTTCTGTCGGGAACCGGGCACGGCCGATCGCTTTGACCTTGCTCTCGTGGCGCATCAATTGGTTCGTGTGCTTCACCTGGAAAGAGACCCGCTTGACCCCATCCTCGGCTTGCCACGAATCATGGCCCACGACGGCAACGTTCGAGAGAATTTCTTGCCTACGCGCTTCTCGCAGCGGCGCGATGTTGCGCGAACTCGTGCCTGGAATCGTCGTGACGTTGGAATGCAGGGAGACGATTTCATTCCTCTCGGTTTGAAGAAAGACCGGTTGCTCGCCATTGATGTGAAAATGACCGGTATAGCTGTAGATGTCGGCGCGGAGTTCGTCTTCCGAGATCAAGACCGTTCCCGTAAGGCTTTTGCCCGTAACGAGCTCGACGCAGTGCAGCGGCTTTCCACTCTCGATTTTCGGCATGCAACACCTTCGGATGTTTTACCTACTTGGCATCATGGGCCGGCTAGAAGCGCCATGCCACCAGAGCCGCAAAAAAGATCAATACAGCGGCGCAAACCGCCAGCGCGCCGACGGCACTAATCCTGAGTCCCCACAGACTGACTCCGAACCTTGGCTCACGCATCGCGCAATTCTCCATTAAGAGCCTTTAGAACTGCGTCGCGGGGGGATTTCTTTTTGTCCCCCGTTTTCTGCCGGTCGTCAACCACACGCGGCTTTTTGAGCATGGATGCTTTTGAAAGGGCTTTGAAGGGCCTTTAAAGGCCGTTTGAATAACCTGCCGCCCGACGAAGCCGAGCGGCTCGGTCAATCCTAGCACCCATCGCTCAGGTGATTCGCCTGTGCTGCCAGAAGCAGCCGTCTACGATGGCCTAGCGATGCCCTATGGTTTTATCGGTGCTTTCGCTCGCATATTTTCGGTTAGCCACTCCAGCGCGATATTGCCGTCCCAGCCTTTTCGTCCGAGGCTCTCCGGGGTTACGTCCGTACTAGGCCAGAGACCCGCGAGGATAAGGGTATCAATGCCTGCTTCATGCAGCCGCTCACGATAGGCATGGTCCTGTACATCGTTGCGGCCGAAGCGAAGGTATGCCGAACAGGCGCCCGCCAGCACGTCGCAAATCTGAAGTTGTTTTTCTTGCAGCGAGTCGCCGAAACGCGTCTGGGTCACGTTCATGGGAAACTGCGCGGTTACGCCGGGAGCCTCAAAACGTGCCGGTGGCAAGCTGCTGGCCGAGTACGCGTCCCAAATCCATTTTTGTTTAGCCATGTTCGATGACTGATCATGTACCAGCGTCCACGGGCCGGGTTGCCGTCCGTTCCATGAATGACCGATCTGGATGAGACCGGTAAGGGCGATGTCGAGGACCCGCTCTGGAACATTGGTTACGTGCTCGAAGCCCAGCAGGAGGAACGATAGCGAAAAGTAGCGCAGGATTTCCTCGCGGTCGCCGCTCACTCTCCGCTTTTCCTTCTCTACGAGCAGGCGGCATTCCTCATAGCGCTCCATTGTCCGCGTTCGGAACATGCGCTGGAAGTGAAGCAGCAGCTTTCTTCGGAAGGCGGGCGACCAAAACCCCTCAAGGCACGAATAGAGCATATTCGCCATCGCATGGTTTCCTCCATCCTTGTAGAGGTTGAGACCGTGCCGGTACGCCAGCGGCTCCATCCACCAGTCGACGACCAGCGTCATGAGCGCATACTCCTTATGCGCGACCCAGGCGCCGACACGAAGCGGATCATTTGCCAAGGCGCGAATGAACGCGACGATCCTGTCGTGGTGGCGGCCACCCCGCGCGAGGCGGTTGTATTTGAGTTCCGCGCTCCCGATGCCGCCAAAGCATGAAGCAATCAGCGCGTCCGCCTCGTCCGAAGTGAAGTTGTTGGTTGCCTGAACGAAGATCGGTTGATCTTCCGCGAGTAGATCTTCCCCGGTGAAGCCGGTCTCGTCGACATAGTATGTTTTCACGCGCGGGTGTCCCCGGCTTGAACGCCTCCGCCAGCCGAGGGCTGGGACGCCTGGTTAGCAAGCCCGCCGAGGGCGCCTTGCCGTAGGCTCATCTTATACTTGATGGGACAGGCCGGGTTGCGTGCCTTCTCCGGTATGACACTCATCTCGATGAGGCCGGGGATCGCGGCGTGATCCACGGCCCACATGACCAGGACATCTTCTGCGAGGATAAGAAAATTCTCAACGCTGATCCGCATGTCCTCGACGATGGAAATCGGCCCGTATTCGGTCGTGCCGTCCTTGTCGCGCCGCCAGTCGGGAGCCGTGAGCGTGCCGTCCGGCTCGAAACGAAAGTTCCGGATGACAAGAGTGCCGCTATGCCCGCCGGGGTGCTCCACCGCGTTTCGCATCCAGACAAAAGGCGCAGTGCAGGCCGGAAGCTGTTTTAAGTAGCGGATATGATCGGGCTGAGCCTGGAAGTTTGCCTCCGCATAAGCGATCACGGACGGGCGCGGCTTTTTCGGCATCGTCCATTCGCTCGCTTCCTCGAAGCTGGTTCCGAACAGGAGATTGAAGACCTGGAGCAGATCACGCAGGAAGTTCTTCGCCTCATAAAGATAACTACGGCATTCTTCCTCAAGCTGCATGACCTGGGGCAGCGTCACGGAAACCGCGCCTTTGCCGGGTGTTTTGTGCGAGGCCGCGCGCTTTTCGGATTCCGCGCGAAGTTTGTCGAGGATCTGCCTACAGCGCAGCAGTTTTGGCGTGAGGTCATTCAGATAGAGGCTCTGAATTTTCTCCGCCTTCTCCTTCGAAATCGCGCAGTTCTGCAATATCTCGAAATTCTGCAAGGTGAGGCGCGCGACGATGGGGTTAGTCACTCCCTGATCGAGCTTCTGGGCGACGATAAAAGGCAACATGCGCGGGGCTCTTTCTGCTTTCACGCCTTATAGCAGAGGGTTTTCGGCGCGTCCGCTCCCGCGGAGCTGGCTTTCGTGAACCGGGCTGCGAAGGCGCCCCGGCCACCCGGCTTCAATCCTTCGCACAAGCCGTGCGGTGAGCGGCGAGCCGCTCGCTTTCATCCATTGAATCGCTAAGGGCTTCCGGCCCTCGCGCGGGCAAGGCATCTAGCCGCTCCGCGCCGCCTCCACATCTCTCCTGATGACTGCTCGCGCTACGGCACCGGCTCCCTGGCTTCTAGGGAGTCCACTGCCATGATGTGGTCACCGTTGCAGCGATACCAGTTGCGAAGCATCACTCATCACCGTCGATAGGTTCGTCAGCTTCGTAGTTAGGGTTGTTCAAAACCTCCGGCCGATAACCGGAGAGCTTCTCTTCCTCGCACTTATCGCAAACCCTAGCGAGCGGGATTCCGCGGGCATCATGTCCATTTCTAAGCTTATAGCGGCCGAAGCGACTCTGTTGTTTCCGAACAAACGGAGTCAGTTAGCCAACTGATAAGGTTTGGTCGCAAATGGAGTCAGTCGGCGGACTGATAAGGTTTCGCAGAAAGCTAATCAGTTCTGAGACGGATAGTGGTAAACGGTTATCAGCTAGCGACGGAATAGCTTCAGCTGCTTGCGGCTACCGCAGGCGTAGGCCGTACACCGAAGACCTATCTAAGCGGCGAGGCGTTCGGTGATGAGGCCGTTCAGCAGCGCATCATCAGGCTCGTATTTCCTCAGACCTTCCTGAACTACTAAATCGGAAACGAAAACATAGCGGCCGCTTACGAGCAGGCCGCCATACGAGTCATCGAGACTTAAGAGATCACCCGGCACGGCCCTGCTAATCTCAGCAGCTTCGCCCGTTGATACGTACTGGGCAGCCAGCACGCGGTCTCTAGATTCGTTCAATGCGTAGACAAGCGTCTCTTCCTGCGCCAGGCGTTCGCGGCTTGTTTTGGATATCTCCTGCATCCACTGCCGCAGCGCGATGAATTTTTCGCGCGACATCTCAAGAAATTCAGCCGTCTCGGCAAGCTCCTTGCCCTTCGGACTGAGCTTGTTGTTGTTGTTGTGCCTGGCCAGATGCGTGTAGTTTTCAAATATGACTCGGGCGCCGTTCTGAACCTGGCGTTCGGTGATGTCCCCGTAATAGCTTACCCAGCTCATGCGCGGCTCCGTTTCCCTGGACCAGATCAGATACGGTCCCTTTTGAGCAATTCAAGGGCGAGCAGCTGCTACCAATCTGGCCATTGTTCAGGCGTCACCGGTCAAGCAGAAATCGGGCAGGATAACCTTGAGCCATCGCCAGAAAGCTTTTATCGCCCGCGCTGTGTATAGCGAGAACGGATGCGGGGCCAAGCGGCGTCGTCGAGTAGAGATCGAAAGCGCCACGATCAGGTCGGCAGCCTAGTGTGCGCGCGTAGGCGGCCACCACAGCCTTGCCAGCTCGGTAGCAATGGGGCGTGCTGGCGATCGGTACTGCAATTTCGAGGGTGCGCGGGCGGCCGATCTCTGAGACGAGCTTTTCCAACCGTGGATCATCAAGCCAGAAATACGTCGCATCGCCGCCCCAGTTGCCGAGCAAAAGTTCAACGCCACCATCGTCCGTAGCGATGGGATCGGATGCCAGCCAGAATTTACCCAGCCGACCAGGTTTCTGCTCGGGATGATGGCATGGGCTCGCGGCGTAGAGAGCCTTTGCGTCGGCGGTTGTTATCAATCCCGCTGTTACCAGCGCGCCGAGTCTCAGCTTCAGCGTTTCCAGCGTTCCTGGATAGATGCCGTTCTCCTGAATGATGCGGACCTCATCATCGACCAGTCGCGTGTAGTGCCAGGCTCGGATTGTGCACGATTGCATGATGTCCTGGCCAACCGCCTCCACGAAAGCCATGTAATCACTGGCATACGGGTTGGTTGCGTGCGGCATCCAGCGGTCAGCGGCCTCACGCTCCTCGAACTGCCGGCGATCTGTCGTGAGGTAATCGTGGATCAGCTGCTTGTTCGCGACCAGTGTTGCCATCAGCTCCTGATCGAAGGTGCCGGTATCCCACACATCGATCAGTGCGCTCATCAGCCCTCGACAATGATCTTGATGCTGGAGGGGTCGACACCAAACGTGATGCCCAGGCGGCGCTTGGCTTCTGCAATTGTCAGGCCTTCGTCCGCCTTGGATTCCTCTTCGTCAACCTCGCTCTCGGCCGAGATCAGCGCTGCGGCGTCAAGCGGCACCTTGGCAAACGGCGGGTACTTGTTGCCGGCGCCGGCACCGACGTGATGGACGGGGTTGGTGCTCTCGTCCGCATACAGCGAAAGCCAGACACCGCGGCCGATCGGAATTGTGTGGCCTGCTTTCAGCCTGGCCTGGTAAGTCCGGTTGAAGCGGTCGCGCATTTCATCGCCGGGCAGCAGGTGAATGTTCGCGCACTGAGGGTTTTCCTTGTCGTCGACCGAGGCGGCGACCACGGCATCAACCTCATCAAGTGTGCGCCAGCTCTTGTCGCCCTCTATCCGGGGGAATGCGATCGAGCGATCCTGAGTGGTGCGGATCGAGACGACCTTGCTGTCCTTGCCCCTGGTGATCCGGCGGACGCTAGATTTCCCGCTTCCCGTCACCCTCGCAACCTTCCAGCCGTCTTTCTCCAGAGCCGAGATCGCCGCGCCGAATAAGGCGCCCTTCATTGTTACCTTTTCTGGTGACCTATAAACATTGGTCATGACAACATTGTGCTCCGAGAACTGAGTGGTGTATTTCCATTACTTCGCGGAAATAGTCAAGTTGCTTATGTAAACAAGTTTGTTTATGGAGTTGTCGCTGGCGCGGATGATATCTCTGTCGACGGGTCTTTTTTCTGGTAACCATCGGAGATTGTGGGGGCCGCCATGGAAGCGAGAGACAGAAACATTGAGACCTGGTTCAACAGGGTCCGATCCGGGCAGGTGCGGCTGCCCAGATTCCAGCGGTTTGAGGCGTGGGACTACGACAACGTCGCCTCGCTCATCGACTCGATTTTGCGCGAGCTGCCGATCGGCTCGACCCTTGTGCTCGAAATCGGAGAAAAAGAGCCGTTTATGACTCGACCGCTTGCAGGCGCGCCCGCGCCGGTCGAGCGATGCACCGAGCATCTTCTGGATGGTCAACAACGCCTCACAGCGCTTTGGCGCAGCCTCCACGACTCTTATCCCGACGTCACGTTCTTCGTGCAGCTCAATGAGCCTGAGCCTGATGAAGACGGGGTGCTTCCATCGCGACTGGTCCGGGTCAAGCGTTGGACGAGCAAGGATGGCCGGAGTCTTCCCTTGTGGGCGGACAATACGGTCGAGGTTTACTTGCGCGGGCTCGCGCCAGTGTCCTTGCTTCAGCCATCGGACGTCTCGGCCCGGCGGCAGGATTGGTGTGACGAGGCCGTCAAAGGTGATCTGCAGGCAAGCCGCGGGCTCGAAAACGCGTTGCGTGACCTCCAGGACAAGATGAAGCGGTTCAACCTGCCGATGCTTGTACTGGATGCGGGGACCAAAGCAGCAACTGCCCTCGACGTTTTCGTCAAGATGAACACGTCGGCTGTGCCGCTGAATGCGTTCGACATTATCGTCGCGCAATTTGAGGCGCGGTCCGGAAAGTCGATGCACGCTCTCATGATTGATCTGCGGGAGAAGTGCCCCTCTCTGGAAAGTTATGCTTCGCCGGAACAGATTGCGCTTCAGACCGCAGCCTTGCGCGCTGACAAGACCCCTGGTCAGGCCAGTTTCTTCCAGCTTGACCTGTCCAGTGTCGATGCGACCTGGGAGGAGATCGCTGCAGGCATCAAATGGGCTGTCCAGGTACTCGAAGAAGAGGGAATTTATGATGATCAGCGGCTTCCCACCGTTACGGTTATCCCGGTTCTCGCTGCGCTCCACCGGGACCTGCCCAAGGCGCTTGATGAGCACGGTAACGCACGCGGCGTGATACGTGCGTATCTGTGGCGCTCTTTTATTACATCGCGTTATGAAAACGCTTCGTCCACCAGGTCGCTGCAGGATTACCGCGCGCTCCGGGACTTCTTGCTGAAGAAGGGACTCCGGAATGCTGCCCCGATCTTCAGCGAGACTGAGTACGCGCTGCCGTCAATTGAAGAGCTGATTGACGCGGGGTGGCCTAAGCGCAAGGAGACTCTTGCGCGGGCGATACTTGGTCTGTCGATAAAAGCTGGCGCCTTCGATATTGCCGACGGTAATCAGGCGACACGCGAACGGCTGAAAAACCGTGAATACCATCACCTGTTCCCGGACTCACTACTTCGCGACGACGGTCATCTGCACGAGAAAGAGCGCAGCCGTGCGTTAAACTGCGTCCTTATCACCATGAACACCAATCGAAACATTTCCGCCAAAGAGCCATTGAAGTATCTGGCCGAAAGAATCGACCGGGCTGACCTAGGGGAGGCGGTCGTCCGCGACAGGCTGCGGTCTCACGTTGTCCCCTTCGATGAATTGAACGTGGGTGGATATGCAGCCATCTCGTCGACAGCGGAGCGAGAAAGCAAGATACGCGCTGACTACGAGTCGTTCCTTCGCAAGAGAGCCGAGATGGTTCGGGGGCACTAGAAGCGCTGGCCCAAGGTCGCAATTGGCCCAACGAGGCTATTAGTGAAGTGACATCGTCATAGCCGTTGCACGATGCCGGATGCTCGCGGGAACCATCTGCCGACTGATAAGCTTTCGAGCAAAAGCTTATCAGTGTTGACAGGTGGGCCTACTGATAACGAAATTTACTGATGTTTCACTCGGATTCTCTAACCACGACTGTCTCGGTGGGCGGCCGCTGACTATGCCGAAGCTATAGGTCTCGTCACCCAGCCTGGTCGCATGCAGATTCCGTTCCATGGGAGCCGCCGCAACGTGACGTGATCAGATGAGGAAGGTAGGCTCGCGCCAGGCAGAGCGTCAGCTGCTCGCCGCGCAAACTCAGGCGTTCTATCCAGTCGGAAGTCATTGCGTTGAAGTTCGTCGGATAGGCGTGCGCTTCTTCGCGGCGCACCAGATCAGCCGGTGGATTTGGAAGATTCCGGTCGGGTTGGCCGAGATAGGGAAAAATGAAGTGCTTGATCTGCCCGGTCCGTTGCACCTCGTGCAGTCGGTGGATCGAGGCGTTCTGCGTGCGGTCGAATAGCGCGCTGAAGACGCTCGACATCCGCGCTAGCAAGAACTGGCTCGGAGGCTCTTGCCGCAAGCCGTATCCCGCTGAGCAACAGATGATCGTATCGACCGGCGTCACGTTCAGGCTGACGTCCGGCGAGCGATCGGGCCAGAGGCAGCCGAGACCCAGATTGTCGTAGATCCCGCCGTCCGTCAGAACCACGCGCTCGGTTCGTAGGGTTCCCTTGTCGTCGAACGTGAATGTTTCGTCGAAGGCCGGAAGAAACAGCGGGTAGGCAGCCGACGCGGCGACGGCGTACGCGACCGAGACGTCGTTTTGATGCAACTTGCCCCAACGCCAAGAGCCCGATTGCTTGGTTCCGAACCGGAAGGCCGAACCGGTTCTGAGCTCGGTGGCATTGACGACCAGATGAGGTTTGGGCCGCAGGTCACTCATCGAAGCACCGCCGAAAAGCAGCTCGTCCAGCACCGCTTCGAGCAGACTGGCTCGACTCGCGAAGCGGTGAAGGGGCGACCTGACGTCGAAGGATTCGAAATGCAGCGCGAGCGACGAAGGCGTTATCAGTTTGAGTAAGCCGACTATCGTCCTGATCAGTGCCACCACGACGGCCACGGCGCCGATCAGCGCGAAGGCTGCGGTCACCCTGAGGCCGAGCGGGCTGAACAGTTTCCGGCACATGCGCTTGGCGAGGCCTTGAGACAGAACCTCCCGCATCTTCGCTTCGAACGAAGCGAAGTCGCCCTCGTGCGCGTGGAAGAAGACACCGATGACGCTGCCGCCGGATACGGTGGAAAGGACGTCGATCCGATGCAGCAGTCCGAGCCGATCGAGCGCTCTCAGGCAACCGAGATGGAACGCCATCGCCCGGGCGCCGCCCCCCGAGAGAGCCAATCCGATTTTGGGCGAGATCGCTTCTTCCATCCGAAACTCAATCATGCCCAGGGTGAATGGCCACCCTGAGGATGCGCCGTTCCTGCCGGCAGAGCGACGGGTCGAAGCTGAGAAGCGAGAAGTCCGCGTGGTGTGCTGCGATGGCCATCAGGCCGGGCAACCCGTCCGCCGCGAGCTCGCTGCCCAGATAAGCGAGTTGGGCGATGTCAGTGTCGCTCGGACGCGCGTTCGCATAACGCGGATGGGAGTGCCATTCGCCGAGATACCGCACTTGGTGCATCGACCGGCGGGCGACGTCGTCGATGGATTGGGCCAGGCCGACCACGCCGCGCTCGAAACGCGTCGGGCTGCCGAGACTGTCCTCCGGCTGGGGAAACGCATGGGCGAGGTGAAGAGAGTTGCGGCTAAAGTCGGCGATGCCGACGATGGCTCCGCCGGTCTCGTTGGGCAAGCGCCCGTCGCGTAGCGCGGAAAGCTGATCCAAGAACCCGCGATCGTAGCTCACCTGCCAGGCACCGATCTCGGCGCGCGTGACGGTTTCGCCGTTCCGCTGCACGACGGAGACCGAACCGTCCGCGCCGAGCGTCCAGACTGTCATCTTGGCATCATCGCTCGAAAGCGAGTCGGCTATGCCCCTTGCCGCCAGCGCGCTCAGCAACGCGGCTCGGGTCGCCGGGATCCTGTTGGTCAGTGAGCGGCACGAGCCGCTGTAGCGCACGCCACCTTGCGAAGCATCGAGATGATCGGCCAGAGACGGCTCGGTCAGGATAAGACGGTGATATTGTGCCTCGAGATCGCGCAGCGTGACGTCGCGCCGCACGTCTTCCGTAAGCAGGACGACGGCGGTGCCCGAAGGATTGAAGAAGGCGCAGACGCGCCGTGCGGCAAACGGCAGATCGCTCAAATGACGGGCGACGCCGACCGAAGCCGATGCGTCGATGATGACTGAGGCGACGGCATAGGCCGCATCGAGGGCCTTCTGCCGATCCGCATTCGGCGCAAGCACGTCGGCGACGATCGCGGATTGGGGCTCGTTCAACAGCGCCGTAATCTGCCTGGCCAGCGCGTTGGCCTTTGGCGCGCCGATCTCGTCGGCCAACAGCGCATGGCGAGCCAAGTTGTGCGGCAACAGCACGTCATCGTCCACGATGGTCCACTCGAAAGCGCCTTCGCGCGCGAGATCTATGCCGAGTTGTGAGCCAAGCGACCCGGCGCCGATCATGACGACCTTCCTTCGGTCCGCGGCTGCGGCGCCGGCGATCGATGCAGCGAGATCCCGATCGAAAGCGAAATGGACCTGCGCCGGTGCGACAGGCAACGAAGCTCCGGCGACCGGCGTTTCGGGGAATGCCCGGACGTAGCCCTTGCCGACGTTGCTGTTGTTGGCGTGCAACACGCCCAGAAGGACGCCGATCTCACCCGCGGTGTTGGTGGTGATGAAGGCTCGGAAGTCGTCGGCGCCGCGACCCTCTTCGGTGGTCACGGGGAGACCGACGACGATGGCGAGCCGGCAGGCCATCCGCCTGGCGCCGTCGTCCGCGATGCCGGTCCATGCCTTCAATCTATCCTTGATCTCGTCGAGCAGCTTGAGGCCGGTCGGCGCGAGTTCTGCCGCTAGGCTTTCGAGGGTCCGAGGCAGGCGGCGGATCGATGTCATGACCTGCGGCGGTAGCGAGAAGGCCATCACCGTCAGGGCGATACCGCCCGGCGGGGCCTGCTTGGACGGAATGGCAAACACCAGACCCTGGCTGTCGGTGCGCACGAAGCCTGCGAACTCGGAGGTCGCGGAGCCGGCCTCGAAGACGCCGCGCGGCAGAACGAGGGCCATGTCCGCGCCGTAGAAGAGCGGATCCGGCGGTTGCGCCGGATCGTGCAGCTCGCCGCGCGCCGCCTTGGCGAGCCAAAGCTGGGTGAGCCGCGAGAATTCGGTCGGCGTATTGGTGAGACGAGCTTCCGGCCACGGCCGATCGTCGACGCACAGTGAGAAAGGCATTTCTTCGGGCACGCCGTTCTGATGCATGGTGTGCGGGAAGTCGCTCCGCAGCGCCAGAACTGTCGGCCGGACATGTGGCGATGAGAAGAGAATGCCGATCGGCTCTCGGGCGCGGATTGGGTAGGCGAGGTCCTGCGGGCGTTCGACGTCGATCTCGACATGGACGCCGACATACCCGGTCGTCTTGTCCTCCTTGATCTCGACGAGCGTGGTCGCCGGGAGTCCGGCGAGCGCGGCATCCACGAACGAACGCGCCGGACCGGAGGCGACGCCGTCGACCGTCGTCGCCTCGCCGAAGGAGGTCCACCAGGTATGGATCGCCACGCCTAGCCCGCCCGCACCGGGGTCGCCGCGACGCTCACCGCCCCGGCGGCGGCGGCGGAAACGAGCAACAACTGGGCCCCGCGGTCGGTGATCTCGATGGTGCTCGCCTTGGGTTTGCTCTTCGAGGGCAGGTCCATGGTGACCTTGAACTGGCCGTCCTTGAGATCGGCGACCGACCGGTAATAGGCCGCGGCCTGGCGATGCGGCGGCTGCGGATCGAGGTCGTCGTCGCTGCCCTTGGACGGGATCGACCAGCTGGTGGACATCATGATGGAGCGCTCGCGCCCCTGCGTCTCGCACAGCCACTTGACCTCGTCGGTCGGCTTGGTGATGTCGTCGCCCTTTTCCGGCCCGATGGACTTGTAGGAGCAGTGGTGCGGAATCTTGAAGATATCCCACAGCAGCCGGTCCTGGTTGCCGTGGCGTTTGGACGTGATCACGATCTGGTTGATCGAGTCGTAGTTGATGTCCGACATGAACAGCGCGCAGGTCTCGCGGCGTCCCTCCAGGAACGTCGCCTGAAAGACCACGCTGTGCTGGTTGCGGTCGATGATCTCGCTTTCGTTCTGATGCCAGCCGAAGGGGCTATGGATGAAGAACTGGACGCGCTCGGGACCGAACATCGAGAAGCCGGGCACGTACTGGCCGGCGTCGGTGATGAGGTGCGCGCGCGATTCCAACGTCAGCCCCTGTTTCTCCAGCCATTCCTTGAGCTTGGTCGGGCGCGAGAAGACGCGGATGCCCTTTCCGACGCGCAGCCGGTGCCGCGCCTCCTGACGGATGATGCGGGCGCTATCCTCGCAACCGTCCTCCAGGATCGCCGCGGCCGGCACCCACAACTCGTCGATCTTGATCCGGCCTTCGCCTTGGTACTTGGCGGCATGTTCGAGCCAGAAGAAGTCGCCCGAACCGCAGCAGTGGTCGTCGTCGAGATGGGTGTAACATACCACATCGTAGTAATCGCGCTTTGTGGCGCGCAGGTCGGCCTTGAGCACCTCGGGCAGGTCGATGCGGGCATCCCACATGTCGGCGGGATTGCGCATGTCGGCGTAATCGACCAACATCTTGCGGCCGTTGGCCATGTCGATGCGGGTGCAGTCGGCGTTGCCGAGAGGATGAAAGGTCAGTTTGGCTGTCATATCGGTCTCTCAGAATGGTATTCCGGCTCGAATGAGCTCCTACCGTCCAAAGCTCGCGACCGGCGCGAAGTCGGACGAGAAATTTCGCTAAATCTTATTTCCGACTTCGCTCGATTCGCGAGCTATGGCTTTGGAGGAAGCCGATTGACCGATCAATCTCCCAAAGCGGCGGCATTGCTGACGCTCACTGCGGACCAGCGGAAGAAGCTGGCCGCCTTGGCGCGGGTGAAGGCGCGCGGAACCACCTTGCAAGCGGATGACCTCCTTCAAGGCGCTCGGGCACGTTGGCTGAATCCGGATTCGAAGGCCGGAGAAGATGCGTTCGAAGTGCTGTCGGGCGCTGTGAACAGTATCGCGTCCAACGATCGGCGCCGAAGCGCCACCGTCCGTCGTGTCGAGGGAAAACGGCTCGTCGCCGCATCCGTCGATGCGCCCGACCCGATCGAACTTGCGCAGGATTTGGGGCCTTCCCAGGAGGATGCGTATCTCCGCGAGCAGATCTTCAAGATCTGCAAGGACGAGGAGGTGGAAACGCTGCTGATCCTCCTGGGCGACAATGCGACGCGGGCGGAAATCCTTGCCGAAACTGGGTGGGACGTAACGAACTATGAAACCGTCATGAAGAGAATGAAGAAGTGGGGTGCTTCCCTCTACAAGGAAGGGAAATTGTGATGGAGACCGATCGTGAACTCTCGTTTCGCGAAGAGCTCCTGGAAGAAATTCAGCGGGAGATTTTTTCGCTCGAAGGATCCGCATTGGACGAGTATCTGATCGCCTTGGGCATGGATCCGAACGATTTGCTAGAAAGCTTCGACGCTGTTTTCCAGGATCCGGAAATCGCCGCCAAGCGTCGGAAATTCGCGACCGCCCGGCAGCGTCCGCACGAATCTCAACCCTTCCTCAGCGCTTCGGTCCTATCGTTCGACCCGGCGAAGAAGCGCGAGATCCACTCTGCCGTCACGAAAAGGGTCGACGTCACCGGCGACATGACCATAGCGGCGCGAAACCGACGCATTGAATCCGACGACGATCTCGACAGCTTCCTCGAAGCTTGTCTGCGGCTGGGGCTTATCGACGAGTCCGGCAATTTGAAGGAATGACCTGGTGCGGCCGGCCGAACAACTCCTCGTCGAACTCGGCGTTTCCGAGGCCAAGGAAATCGACCTCCTCGCCATCGCCGATTGCGTCGGCGCGCAGGTCCTGTACAGGCGGCTCGTCGGCTGCGAGGCTCAGATCATCGGTTTCAAGGACCGTGCGATCATCTATGTGAGCGATGGAGCGAGACCGAACCGGAAAAGGTTCAGCACCGGTCATGAACTCGGGCATTGGCATCACCACCGAGGTCAGTCGTTCGTCTGCCGCTCACACGACATCGGGCGCCCCTTGGACGAGCGCTCGCGAAATGCCGAGCGGATGGCCGACGTCTATTCCGCCGACCTCATCCTTCCGCCATACCTCATCAAGCCGAAGCTTCATTCGATCGGAGAGACGTCGCTCGACGCGATAGTCGGACTTGCGCGCGAATTCTCGGCCAGTCTAGCCGCGACCGGCATCCGGATCATGCGGATGACGCGCGAGCCTCTGATCCTGATCGCACAGGATCTGGCCGGCACGAAATGGCAATGGCCGGGGATCACGGTCCGAAGCTTGAGGGTTCGGGAGGATATCGACCTGAGATCGAGCGTGAGTGTGTCGCTCGCAGGCGTCAACCGAGTCGGCCCCATCAAGAAAGAGCCGGCGAGCTATTGGTTCGATCGCCGACATATCGAGCAGTTCGACGTCGGGGTCCAAAGCGTCCGGACGATAGAGGGCGAAGCGCTGACGCTTCTACGGATACTTGATCCCAAGATGATTGATATCTACGGGTGATGCGAACGATTTCGCGAGTTGCTGCGATCTCTCTTCAATAACCTTGATCGGAAGCCATGCCGACAGGAACGACGCAAATATGTATGTGAATTTCCGTTACTGACGTGTGGCGTTCCCGGAACGCACTGCTATTATTGACTCTACGAGGTCTCCCCTCGCATACGCGCTGTCGTAACTGCGGCGTAAGAGCGAAAGTCTAATCAAGGATCGTGCGCGCCACGTTGCTCGCTGGATGCCTGGCGTGATTGGAAGGGAGACCTCGTGCCTAGCCTCGCATCGTTCTTCGTCACTCCGATCTGGATCACCGTTCCGAACGAGCTCACGAGCGAAGCCGAACTGCTGAAGTTTCTTGCCCTATCGACAGCCGAACTCAAGAACATCTGGTGGTTTCGCGGCCGCATGTATCAGAAATTCGAGATTTCGAAAGGCGAGGGAAAGAAGCGCGTCATAAGCGCGCCGGACCGTCGACTGAAGATGCTGCAGACCAAGATCGCGTCCTCGCTCGCGCCGATATACAGACCGAGGAATCCCGTTCATGGCTTCGTGAACGGTCGCTCGGTCAAGACGAACGCTACGGCTCATCTCCGGAGCAAGTTCGTGATGAACTTGGATATCCAAGGCTTCTTTTCGGCCATTACGGAAGGACGCGTCTCCGGCCTGATGAGCGCGCTGGGCATCGACGGTCGAGTCGCTGAGATCCTGGCGCGAATCTGCTGCAACGAGGGCGTTCTGCCACAGGGTGCACCTAGCAGTCCGGTAATCTCCAACATGATCTGCTTCCGGATGGACAAGGAATTGCAGATGATCGCGAAGGAGAGCCGCTGCATCTACACCCGGTATGCCGACGACATCACGTTCTCCAGCTACCAGCCTCTGACACCGCTGTTTGAAGGACCCCCGCCGCCGGCCGGGAATTTCTCGCCCGATCTACTCAAGGATCGGCTTCGCGGCGCTTTCCGGTCCAACGGCTTCGCGATCAATCCGCAGAAGGTTCACTACGCCGACAAGCATTCGCGCCGAACGGTGACGGGCCTTAAGATCAACGAGCGCGTCAACGTGGACCGGAAATTCGTGCGAAACATCCGCGCGGCGTTGTTCGTGGTTGAAAAGCAGGGCGCTGCGGTCGCTCAGAAGGCCCTCAAGGACAAGTATGGTCGCGAAGCGAGCATCGTATCGCATCTTCGCGGACGGATATCCTGGGTAGGGCACATCAAAGGACCTTCGGATCCGATTTTCCGCGGTCTGGCCTCGCGCTACAACAAGCTCTTCCCATCCGAGAAACTCGAAATTTTGCCCACGATTTTCGAGGTCAGAGAGCGTGCGGTGTGGGTGGTCGAGCATTGGGGCGACGACGCAGCGGAGGGCAGCGCGCAGGGCACGGCGTTCTTCTTGAAATCGGGAGGTCTCGTTACGGCATGGCACTGCGTGGAGGGGGCGACCGAGATCGCGGTCTATCACCCCAGCAAGCCTTCGAATAAATTCAAGGTGACGGTTGCCAAGAATGATGCACACCGCGATCTGGCGGTTCTCTCGCACGAAATTCCGGCCATCGAGTACTACGAATTCGAGATATCCAAGCGCACGTTCAAAGCCGGCGACAACACGACGGCGCTCGGATTTCCGAGCTTTGGCCCAGGCGACAAAATCAACGTCCGATCCGGATCGATAACGTCGTTGCCCACCAAAAGCGCAGTTCAGCTGATCGAGGTGACGCAAAAACTCTCGCAAGGCATGTCCGGCGGTCCGCTGCTCGATGAGGACGGTGCGGTCGCCGGAATCAATCATAAAGGCGGGCCGAGCGAGGCCAGAGATTTCGCCGTGCACTACAAAGTGCTGACCGACTGGCTGAGCGGGTCGTAGCTACGCCGCTTGCCGTCCGGCGCGGACACTGCACCTTGCGAGTGTGCGGCCTGGCGGATCGGGTGCTAGCCAGATCGTGGTCAGCTTCAGGGAATGAGGGAAAGTAGGTCGGTGGTCGACTGATAGGGGGTTTGGTCGCAAATGGAGTCAGTTGTCCAACTGATAAGGTAATTACACAAAGCTTACCAGTTGAGGGCAGGGGTGTGCATTTGCGTCATGAGCAGTTATGCAACGGCTCAGTGAGGCAGTTACCCATTGACTGCGAACACAAACCATATGACTTGGCGCTTGTGCTGCGCAGGATGGAAGACTCCCTCGGCGAATCGACAACCACCAGCATCGGATACCAGTGGTCCCGTGCAACATCGAACAAGCCGCCAAGAAAAGCCGCGGCACGCCGCATCTGGTTTTCGGCGTCGAGTCCTTCCAGATTTAGAATGGTGGAGACCGCGATGGACGCGGGCACGCTCAGCCGCTATCTGTAGGCCGCGCTCGGTGTGTTCCTCCGCGTCAATGACGACGTGACCGTACTGCTCCGCCAGCGTAGCGAAGTCGCCTTCGGGATCAATGACCGCTTGCTGTACCCACGGTGCGCTTTGTTCAAGCAGCCGCCGCAACAGATGGGACTTGCCGGATCCGGAATTGCCTTGCAGACGTGTCGCCAGAAGTTCCTCAAGGTCTAATGACGCCGACTCTCCCGTTGCGGTCGGACCAATCTCGATGGCAACGGTCATATTCCGACTCAAATCTCACCTTGGAAAGCGGGTCTATCAATCTGGTCGCATCGGGTCGAGCGCGGCAATCCAAGGAAGCGTAGAAAGTGGATAACTTGTATTTTGCCGGCGATTCGCAGCACCTAGGTTCTCGAAAGACGATGGAAGTCTCGTGAAGAAAAGCAAGAAGGTCAGCGCCCGCGGTGCGATCAGGAAAAGCGCGACCAAGAAAGGCAGAAAAGCCGCGGTTTCCGCGATCTCGACGTCCTCGCCCCTCGGCATGTTGGCGCTCCATCTTCGTGAGCAGTGGAAAAAGTCCGGTCGCGATGGGTTGGTGTTTCTCGCTGAAGACGAGAACAGGGCCGAGCGGCTCGGCGGTATCGTCCATGCACTCGATCCATCGCTCGATGTTCTCGTATTCCCCAGATTGAATACGTTGCCGTTCGATGGGCTGGAACCGTCGCGCGAGATCGCCGGCAGGCGGAGTTCGGTCTTGCGCCGTCTTGCCAGAAGAAAGAAGCCCATCTTGCTCGTCTCGACGGCAGAGGCGATCATGGAGCGGTTGCCTTTGCCGGCGAGTTGGTCGCGCATTAGCCTAAGCCTCAAGGTGCAAGCCTCGTATGCCGAGCAGGACCTCGAGGCCCGCATGGAGGAATTGGGCTACGATCTCGACGAAGAGGCAGAATATCCCGGCACCGCGCTCTTTCACGGCAAGACATTCGAGATCTTCCCGGCGGGTGCTCTCGGGCCGTACCGGATCGAGCATTCCGGCGGTGCGATTCGCAGAATTGTTGCCGTCGACCCGGTTGAGCATGACGTCATATCCGATTTCAAGGAACTGATTATCGATCCGATGTCGGAACGCCTCGCGCTGGGCGGTAGCCGGGCGCAGCGGGCTACCTTCGCGGACTATTGCGATCGGGCACGATGGATCGCGGATGCAAAAGTTCCGGCCCACGCTGACAGCTGGTTGAGTACGATCGAGGAGGCCGCCGGCCGCAGGGATTCGGAACGCGAGTATCTGGGGCGAGGAGACTGGAAGAAACTGAAGAAGCGCATGAGTGTGCTGCCTGCCAACGCGGCGTTTGTGGCCACGCCCGACTTCTCGAAGGTTGCTGCGTCGAGGAAAGCGCTTCGCGCGTTCGTAGCCGACGCGGATCGCGCCGGATCTCGTTTGCTCTTCGTCGCCGCGGTCGAAGACGATCTGCGCGCCATGGAGCGCATGAGTGGGGTCAGGGCGGAGCGTTTCGTCAATTGGGACGAGGCGGCGGAGGCCAGAAGTCGCGAGGGCGCGCTGCTGGCCGACTTCGACGCTGGCTTTGTCGCTCCTGGCAAAAAGCCGACCCTGGTTGTGACCGCGTCTGACGTGCTCGGTAGCCGCGCCCATCATCCGCAACCGATGGCCAAAGCCTGGACAAGCGCCTTCGATCACCCGGATATTCCCGAGCGCGGCGCGGCCGTCGTTCATCTCCAGCGTGGCTTGGCTTTGCTTAATCGTTTGCAGACCGTCGACATGGGGAACGGCACAAACCGCGAGATGATCAGGCTCGAATTCGCCGGGGATGATGCGGCGCTTGTTCCGCCTGCCGATCTCGCCTTGATCTGGCCCTACGCCGCAGAGCCCGGCAAGCTCACGTTGGACAAGGCCGATGGCAGCACGTGGTGGAACAGGCGTGGCGAGGCTGAGCAGGAAATCGAAGCAGCGGCCAAGCAGCTTGCGAAACATATCGCCCAACGACGCCGCCGGCGTGCTCCCAAGCTGGTCGCTCCGGGGCCGGCCTATGAAAGATTCGTCGCGCGCTTCCCCTATTTCACGACGGTTGATCAGGCCAAGGCGATCCGGGACGTGCTGGACGATCTGGCGGCTGGTCACCCGATGGACCGGGTGGTCTGCGGTGATGTTGGCTTCGGCAAGACTGAGGTCGCCTTGCGGGCGGCGGCGGCTGTCGCGCTGTCTGGAAAACAGGTCGCTGTTGCGGTTCCGACCACCGTCCTGGCCAGACAGCATTGTCGAGACGTTTCGCAAACGGTTCGGCCCGCTCGGAATCGAAGTGGCGAATTTGTCGCGGGCTGCGTCGGCAGCGGAGATAAGAGATACGAAAGAAAAACTCCGTCGCGCCAAACTGAAAGTCGTTGTTGGCACACAAGCTCTCGCCTCGACTGACTTGAGGTTTGCCGACCTCGGCCTCGTCATCATCGATGAGGAGCAGCACTTCGGTGCGGCGGAGAAGGCAAAACTTTCAGGCCTTGCGAAGGGCGTTCATACCCTTTGGATGAGCGCCACGCCGATACCGCGCACGCTAGCAGCGGGTCTTGCAGGATTCAGGGACCTGAGCATTATTGCTACGCCGCCGGTTCATCGGCTGCCTATCGTCACCAAGGTTGCTCCGCTATCGGACGCCGCGATCGTCGCGGCTTTGCTGCGTGAGCAGAGACGCCACGGGCAGAGCTTCCTGATTTGCCCCCGTATCCAGGATTTGGAGCCGATGCTGGCAAGAGTGAAGTTGACGGCTCCGGACCTTCGCATCGTATGTCTCCATGGTCGGTTGCCTGCCGAAGATATCGACGATCGAATGATGAGCTTCGTCGATGGTAACGCGGACGTGCTCCTCGCGACCAATATCGTGGAGAGCGGCCTCGATATTCCCCGGGCGAACACCATCGTCGTCTGCTGGCCGGAGAAGTTTGGTCTGTCGCAGCTTCATCAGCTAAGGGGGCGCGTCGGCCGAGGCGGCACGCGTGCTTTCGCGTATTTGTTGACCGAGTCGAACTCCGAACAATCCGAGAAGCGTTTGGCCGTGCTGGAGGAGTTCAGCAAGCCCGGCGCCGGCTTTGCCATCAGCGAGCGTGATCTGGATCTCCGAGGCGCCGGAGACCTCTTCTCTGAACAGCAGTCTGGCCATCTGCAGGTATTCGGGCCAATGCTCTATAGCCATCTTCTCAAGCGGGCGTCGGAGAAGGGCGCCGACGGTGGCGCCGATCTGTGGGTGCCTGATCTGAACCTGCCGATCGCCGATATGCTGCCCACGGGCTACGTACAGTCGGACGCTGTTCGCTTGGAAATCTATGGCCGTATTGCCAGATGCCGCACCGAGGATGATCTGGAGGATTTGGAGGACGAAACCGCGCGTCGTTTCGGCAGACTGCCGCCGGCCGCGCGCGATTTTTTCGCGGCGGCGAGGCTGAGGCTAGATTGCAAGCGGCGCGGCATTATGAGGTTCGACGTCGGCCCCGAGGCTGTTGCGGCGACCTTCCTCCCTGGTCGGCTTCGCAAGTCGAGAGCGAAGTCGTTGGAGCGCGATGGCGATCGCGTGGTCTATATCGGCAATCGCAATGCGAAGCCGTTCGAACGAATAAGCGACTTCCTTGAGTCGCTGGACGAGTAGTTCGCTAAAGCCGTTCCATAACATCCGATGGACGAATGTTCGCGACGTCCCGCGTGCTGGCCCCTAGGAGGCTGCAAGCGTCTCAATGAATTCTTCCATCGACGGCTGCTGCGCGTGCTGCAGCTTAAGAAGGTCCTCAACCTTAAGATTGGTATAGCGCTGGAGCTGTCGCCAGTCTTTGTGGCCGGTGACCAGCGCTACCTTTTCGATCGGAAGCCCTGCCTCGAACAGACGGCTTGTTCCCTCATGACGCAGATCGTGGAAGTGCAGGTCTTCGATTTTCAATTGGTCGCAGGCTCGGGTGAATGCCGCGCTGACGGATCTGTGGTTATGGGGAAAGATCCGTCCATAGCCTCGAGTCACAATCCGCTGCTGAAGCACGACCTCCCAAGCGTCATAGCCCGTTAGATTGAGCAAAGGTACTTTCTGGTCATTTCCGTCCTTATGCCTCGGATCCTTTCTGTCTTGAATAACCACCAATCGTTTCTTCATATCAACCAGCGGCCACTCGGGTTTGCAGATCTCTTCCTGGCGCAAAGTCGTTGCCACGGCGTATCTGACGATCCGTCCCATCGGTATGAATTGCCGGGGATTCGTCTCAAAGTATTCGATTAGTTCGTCGAGTTCGTCTTGTGTGGGCCGTCGGTCACGCTCTTTGCTCTTTCCAACCAAATTTAGGTGGCTTAACGCGACGCGTGCGAGGCGGGCTTCCTCGGCTGAAACCTCGATGCCGTGCACAGCGGCGGCGTGCGTAATGATTGTGCGGATGAATGACAAATCGACCGACAAGGTCGCGGGGCCAGCGCCTTGCTTGGCGCGCTTCCTTCCAAACTCGATCAGTCGCTCTCGATTGAGCGCGGGCAGCTTCACACTGCCGAGCTCAGTCTTAAGCGATGCCATCACGGCGGCTTTTGACCGGCGGGGGGGCTTTCCAACTTCGCGCATGTCTTCGTCGTGCAGGTCGATCAGATCGCCAAATGTGCGAACGTTCCGGACCATGCGTGGTTTGGACGATCCGTTGCGGTCGATATTGCGCTCCATCTCGAGCGCCCATTCTTCGCCGTCCTTGCGTCGTCGGAACGTCTCGGCCACATAACGGCTCTTGCGGCGGACCTGGACGCGCCAGTTTCCAGATGCCAACTGAGTGAAGGTCGCCACGCGTGTGCACTCCGGCTTTCGTGTGCACTATGTGTGCACCGAGAGGTCAAAACGGGTACAAATGTGTGCAATTTCGTCTAGTTTGGAGTGCACACGTTCTTCTTTCATCCCATTGAGAGTGTAGGGTAAATCATTGGAATCGCAAGACTATCGCTTTTCTGTGGCGCCCATGATGGATTGGACCGACCGGCATTGCCGCGTGTTCCACCGTCTGATGAGCGGGCGCGCGCGGCTTTATACGGAGATGCTGACGACCGGCGCCATTATTCATGGCGACCGGAGGCGGCTGCTCGGCTTCGATCCGAGTGAGCATCCGGTGGCGCTGCAGCTCGGTGGGTCCGTTCCGGATGATCTCGCTACCGCCGCGAGGATCGGCGAGGAGTTTGGCTACGACGAAATCAATCTCAATGTCGGCTGTCCGTCCGACCGCGTGAAGGATGGCCGCTTCGGGGCCTGCCTGATGGCGGAGCCGGCGCTGGTTGCCGAGGGCGTGGCTGCCACGAAGCGCGCGGTCAAGATTCCGGTCACAGTCAAATGCCGGATCGGCATCGACGATCAGGACCCGGAAGTGGCGCTCGACGTGCTGGCGCGCGGCGTGGTTGCGGCCGGCGCGGACGCGCTGATCGTCCATGCCCGCAAGGCCTGGCTCAACGGATTGTCGCCGAAGGAAAACCGCGACATCCCGCCGCTCGATTACGACCGGGTTTACCGGCTCAAGGCCGTGCTGCCGGATGTGCCCATTGTCATCAATGGAGGCATCGGCAGTATCGCCGAGACCAAGCGGCATCTCGACCATGTCGACGGCGTGATGCTGGGACGGGCGGCCTATCAGGAGCCGTGGCGCCTACTCGACGTCGATCCGGAATTATTCGGCGAGGCGGCACCTCACGCGACGATGAAAGACGTCTTCGAAGCGATGTTGCCCTACATCGAAGATCAGTTGGCGCGAGGAGCAAAGCTGCATTCGATGACGCGACACTTCGTCGGCGCGTTTCACGGCGTGCCCGGCGCGCGCGCTTTTCGTCGCCATCTCGCGGAGAATGGCGTCAGGCCGGGCGCAGGCGTCAAAGTGTTGCGGGACGCGATCGCGCTGGTCGAGGATCGCGCGGCGGAGCCGGTCGCGGCGTAAAGCCTAGGCGGCGCGGCGCGTTTCGGAATCCGCCTCCAGGCCGAAATCGTGGTTCAGATGATAATAGGCTCGCCATCGCGCGGCCGTCGACCGCCGTTCCGGCGAATTCCCGGACCAGGCTGTCCTTGACGCCGAACACGACGTCCGAGTCCAGGGGATCATTGGGCGGTTTGTGGAGCGTCTCCGCGCCAGGCGCGCGTGATCAATTCGCGGATCGCCTCTCGCTCGATCGGGCGCGGATTCCAGTACGGATTCTTCACGGCGAGGTCGGCGGCCTGATCGATGCCGCTCTCGGGCATGCCTATCTCGCGCAGCGACAGCGGCGCGGCAAGCTTTCGCGCCAGATCGTGGAGGCCGAGCGCTGGATCGCTCACGCCAAGTGCTGAGGCGATGCGTGTCATCGCCTCAGGTGCGGCCGGTGCATTGTAGGCGAGAGCATGCGGGAGAACGACGGTGTGGGTCTCGGCATGCGGCAGATTGAACAGCCCGCCCAGCGTATGGCAGAGCTTGTGATGCAGTGCCATGCCGACCGCGCCGAGGCAGACGCCGCAGAGCCAGGCGCCATAGAGCGCGTCGGTGCGCGCGATCCTGTCGCTCGGCTCAGCGCAGATTTTCGGCAGCGCCCGCGCCAGCGTGCCGATGCCTTCCTGCGCCATCAGCGATATGATGGGGTTGCGATCCCGCGCGTAGAGCGCCTCGACCGCGTGCGCAATGGCGTTGACGCCCGATGTCGCCGATAGTTTTGCCGGCATCGTCACGGTGAGATCGACGTCATAGATCACGATCTCGGGGAGGATCTTCGGGCTCGATTGCGTGGTCTTGATCCCGCCGCTGGTCTGGCCGACCACCGGCGTCATCTCCGAGCCGGCGTAACTGGTCGGCAGCACGATCTGCGGCAGATCGGTGCGCAAGGCGATCGCCTTGCCGAGGCCGGTGGTCGAACCGCCGCCGATCGCGACGACACCATCGGCCTCAATCTCGCGCACGACTTCCATCGCCCGTTCCGTCACCTCGACGGGCGTATGCATGACCGCTCCGGTGAAGACGCCGGCGAAGCGTTCGCCGATCATCTCCCGGATGCCGGCGACCAGATCTTTCTGCCGCGGGGTCGCCAGCACGACGGCGCGGGTAACGCCGAGGCGGGACAATTCATCGGGCAATTGACGCAGCGTGCCGGTGCCGAACACCACCCGCATCGGCGCGCTCTGGTAGGTGAAGCCTTGCATGGTTGCTCCTTGCGGACGAATGGCCGGCTCCAGGGTCAGGCCGCCCCGGAGCCGGACTTTCGGCTCAAGAGGCGGGCTGTGCAACCTTGCGCAAGCCAGCGGCCTCTTCAAGGCTACCAGATGGTGCGCTCACCGGCTGGCGGGCCAGCAGGATAATCATCCCGGCGGCAATCGCGGAGACGCCGATCGACAGGAACATCGGCGTCGGGCTCTGGTAATATTGCTGCAGCGCGCCGGCGACGAACGGGCCGAGAATGGCGCCGACGCGGGCGACCCCGAGCTCCATTCCGACTGCGGTGGCGCGCACGCCGGTCTCATAGGAAGCCGCGGTGAAATTGTTCAGCACGAACTGCGCGCCGATGATGAAGAAGCCGGCGGCGGCGACCGATGTGATGTTGACGATGTGGTCGTTCATCACTACGAGCGAGAGCACCGCGAGGCCGCCAATCGCCCACCAGGTCGCGATCAGCCCACGGCTGCTGCCGGACTTGTCGACGAGATGCCCGAGCACGAGAGCGCCGACGAACGACATGATCTGCATCAGCGCGCCGAAGCCGAAGCTTGCAGCAAAGGTTTCTCCACGCTGCATCATCACGGTCGGAATCCACCCCGACAGGCCGAAGATGCAGAACAGGCTGAGGAAGGCCGACGCCCAGATCGCGAACGTCGTCCGGCGATACTTGGATTGCAGCAGCGCCGCCACCGAATTGACCGGCTTCTCGGTCTGCCCGACGGCGATTTCGGCCGACGCGTAAACGCTGGCGCGCTCCGGACGGAGTTTGGTCAGCATGTCGCGGATTTCATCGGTACGGCCCTGAAGGGCGAGAAACTTTGGCGATTCCGGAAGCATCAAGTGCATGAAGGGAAGCAGCAGGAACGACAGCGAGCCGATCCAGTACAGCGATGTCCAGCCGAATAGCGGCGTCGCGAATACGCCGGCGACACCGGCGAGGGTGCCGCCGAGCGCCCAACCAAGTGCGACGCCCCACAGCGCAAACGTGTTCGCCACGCGCCGCGGCGCCAGCTCGTTGATGTAGGTGGTCGCGAGCGGCAGAAGCACGCCGAGGCCGATGCCGGTCAGAAGCCGCAGGATGCAGAAGGAGAGGAACGAGTCTGCCGAGGTCGCGGTGAGCAGCGTGAAGATGCTGGTGATCCACAAGCCGCCGAGCAGGGTGCCGCGGCGGCCGAGCCGGTCGGCAATGATGCCGTGGATGGCGGCCCCGAGCAGGAATCCAACCAGGCCGCTGGAAATCAACAGTCCTGCCTGGCCGGCCTGCAGCCCCCACGGTTTTGCGACGTAGTGAATGACGTAAGCCGGGTTGAACGTGTCATATCCGTCAAACAGCGTTAGCAGTCCCATGATGGCGCCGAGGCGCCAGTGAAATTTTCCTACCTTTGCTTCGGCGAGTTCTTCGTGAAGATCGATTGCCTGCGCGGCCATGGCCGTATCCCTCCCAGATGGTGACTATGTCGTTTGAGGCCGCTTATTCCGCGGCTTGATGAATGCTGTGCTCGACGACGGCCAGGTCGCCGAGATCGAGCTTGAACAGGTCGATGGCGTTGCGCCGGCCGATCTTCAGGCGATCGTTCTCGCTGATGCTGGCGCTGTTGAACCAGTCGGAGGCGTGGTCCACGTTCTCGAACGGCCAGTCGATCGAGAACAGGATGCGATCGGCTCCGATCTCGAGAATGGAATCGATCAGCGTTTGCGTGCGGAAATTGCCCGACGTGGTCAGGAAGAAGTTGGCGTTGAAGTAGTCGCAAATCTTCTTTTCCGCCTTGTGTTTCGGCGGTGCCTTGACCCAGCCGTTGCGATGATCGACGCGCCACATGCTGTAGGGCAAGCCTTCGCCCATATGGCCGAGGATGATCTTCAATTTTGGATAGGCATCGAACAGTCCCGATCCCATCAGACGCAACGCATGGACCGCGGTCTCCTGTCCGAACGCCCAGGTCGGTCCCATCAGCCATGGATGCCCTTCATAGATCGCGCAGTCTTCCGGCAGCGGATTGCGCGGGTGCAGATAGAAAGGCAGGCCGGTCTGCTCCACCGCTGCCCAGAACGGCCAGTATTGCGGCAGGTCGTAATAGACCGGCCGCTTGCCGTCGCCGCTTTGCGAGAAGCCGTTGACCAGCGCACCCCGGAAGCCGAGCGTCTTGATACAGCGCTCGAGTTCGGCGATCGCGAGATCGGGAGCCTGCATCGGCAGTGCGGCAAAGGCCTGGAATCGCGACGGCCGTTTTGCCACCTGTTCGGCGAGGAAATCGTTGGCGCGGATTGCAATCTCGTTGGCGCGGACGACGTCGGGAATCGCCTGAACCGCCGGTGCGTTCAACGACAGGATCATCATCTCAACGCCGTGGCGGTCCATCTGCGCCAGCCGCTTGTCCTGGATATCGAGCAGGCGGTCCTTCAACTCCGGCCAATAGGAGTCCGGAACGAAACCCGCTGAGTCCATCAGCGTGGCCGGGATGGCGAAATGTTCCTCTAGTGCGATCTTGCCCTGCATGTCGTCCTCGCTGATGTCTGATGTTGGTTGGTACTGTCCCTTAGTATTGACCTTGGGGCGTCAGCCCGAGCGCGAGCTGGCCGTACATGGTGCCGACGGCGTCCCAGTTCATGCTGATGTGGCGGCCGACGGCATTGGCATCGCGCCAGGCGCGCTGCACGGGATTGGAAAGATCGAGGCCGAGCCCGCCGGTCGAGGCGTTCAGCGCTTCGCTGGCGCGGATGGCCAGCGCAACCGAAAAGGCTTGGCCGCGGCGGCTGACGATGCGGTCCTCGACCGAGACCGGCCTGCCGTCGCGAATCGTCGCCGCACGGTCCCTGAGATCGCGCAGCAGCACTTCACGCGCCGCATCGACGGAAGCGGCCGCTTCCGCAACGCGCAACTGGATGGTCGGGAAATCCGCCATGCGGTTGTTGTGGCCCGCCACCGCGCCGCGCGTAATTCGCCTCGAGGTACCGGCAAGATAGTCCTCCAGCGCCCCGGCGGCGGCGCCGACTGCGGTAGATGCCAGGCAGGAGGGAATGTTCGACAGCATCGGGATTGAGAATGTGGGATTGGCGGCATGCAGCGTGGCGCCCGGCGTCTTGCCGGATGTGGTGTCGGCGAACGACAGCAGGCGGTGCGCGGGCACGAACACGTCTGACAGTACGAGCGTCTTGCTGCCTGTGCCGCTGAGGCCGACGACATTCCATGTATCGTCGATGACGTAGTCGGAGGCCGGCACCAGCAGGAAGGCCGGCGCAAACTGTCCGCTCTCGGTCTTCGACGGTAGCAGCGCCGCGCACAACGACCATTGCGCATTGTCGCAGCCGCTCGCAAACGACCAGCGCCCGCTGAGGCGATAGCCGCCGTCGACCTCGATCGCCCTGGCGGCCGGCGCATAGGAGCCGCAGGCCAGCGCATCTGGATTATCATCCCAGACGTCGCGCTGCGCGATTTCCGGAAATCCCGCGATCAGCCATTGATGGGCCGCGAGCAGGCCGCCGACCCACGCCGTCGAGGCGCAGCTTTTCGCAAGTTCGATGTTCAGTTCGACCAGCACGTCGAAATCGTGCTCGTAGCCGCCGAACATCGCCGGCTTGACGATATCGAAATAGCCGATCATGCGCAGCGCCGTGATGTTCTGGTCCGGCACGCGGCCCGCCTTTTCCGTGGTGTGGGCGCGTGCCTTGATCTGCGGCGCGATCTGCGCCACGCGGCTCCGCAACTCGCCAATGTCGGGGCGAGCGGCCGGCGGCGCAGATACATCCTTCAACTGGGCGACTGATACCATTGGTTTGCTCCGTATCTTCGATGGGCTGGAAGGCGGCGGCTTGGCGGATCACGCAGCCTGGCTGTCGTGGGGCACCGAGAAGCAGTAGGTCGCGTCCTGGTAGATCAGCGGTTCGATCGGATCGCGCACGTTCACGGTCTCGGCTTCGCCGATGAAAATCGTGTGCGTGCCGTAGGGAACGGCGGCGGCCTTCTTGCAGAAGATGTTGATCTGCGCGTCGGCGAGATAGGTGACGCCCTCGGGCGAGGTCATCCAGTCGCCAAGCCCGAACCGTTCGTCCGAAGGCACCGCGCCGCTGAAGGCCGATGAAAGTGTGATCTGGTCGCGGCGCAGAACGTTGACGCAAAACCGGCGCGCCAGCAGCATGATGTCGTGCAGCAGCGTCTGTTGGTTGACGCAGACGATCAGCGAGGGAGGGTCGAGCGACAGCGACGTCACCGCGGTCGCCGTCATCCCGTGGCGGCGGTTCTGGTCCGCAGACGTGATCACCGAAACCGCCGCGGGAAATCGCCGCAACGCGCGCTTGAACGTCTCACGCAATTCGTCGGATGCCGAATCCAGCGACATGGTTTCCTCCACTGAACGGCCGCTCTTGATCGGCGGCTTAATTTTCGTGAACAATAATTGCATTTGCAAATGACAAGTCAATCGGAAATTTTCAAATGCAACAATTGCCTTGAAAAATGATCGGCGCCCGGCTATTGGATGAGTGCAAAAGTTGCACCAAAGCGGGATGCAAGATCTTGTACCGGCTAACGAATTCCTTGCCCTACATGCTCAATCGCGTCGGCGTGCGGATGGGCGACCTGTTTTCCCGGCGCATCGCGGGCTACGGCGTGACATTACCCATGTACCGCGTGATGGCCGCGCTCTGGGAGAAAGGCGATCAGCGCCTCGGCGATCTCGCCGACATGACGACGATCGAGATATCGACGCTGTCGCGCCTGATCGGGGAGATGAAGCGGCGAGGCCTCGTAACGCGCACGCGGTTGAAGGACAACGCGCGCACGGTCGCGATCAACCTCACGCCCAAGGGGCGGACGCTGGTGGAAGAGTTGATTCCGATCGCCATCCATTTCGAGGAAGTGGCGGTTCGCAATTTTCCGTCGAAGAACGTTTCGGACCTGAAGATGGTGCTCGCAGAAATCTACGAGAGCCTGAATTCGATCGAGCCCGAAATCGAGGAAGTCAACAAGGCGCGCAAGGCGGCGAGGCCGAAGGGTTGATGCTTTGCGGGCAAGTCGCGGCTGGCGATCCGCCAGCGTTACTTCGCTGCCCTGCGATCGCGTTTCGAGCTAGCCGCCACCTCGGGATAGCCGTGCAGCTTCAGCTTGTCGGCCTGCACGCCCCAGCTTTCCAGCCTGTCCAGAAAGCTCATGCCGAGCAGGTTGGTCTTCAACTGCCCGCGCGGCACCACCAGCGCCGGGATCGATTTCTCGACGACGCCGCCGACTGCGAGGCGATCGAGCGTCAGCCGCGCCGCCTTGGTGTGGCCGCCGGCGGTTTCGAGTTCGACGTTGTATTCGAGCATCTCGATCGGCAGGCCAATCGCCTTCGCCGTCTCCCAGGTCAGCACCACCGACGTCGCGCCGGTGTCGATCACCATCGGCGCCTTGACGCCGTTGATCTTGGCGTGCAGCGCGAATTCGCCGGCCTTGCCGCGTGCGATCTCCACAGCGGGCGCCGGCTTCAGGCTTTGTTGCCACAGCATTTTCGTGACCGAGTTGCTGGCGCGCGCGATCTGGTTCGGATCGCCATAGGCGACGACGGCGCCGGCGGTGGCGGCGAGCATCGCCAGAACGAGCATGATGCGGATCACTGGGCGCCTCCGCCGTTTCCTCCGGTGATCAGCCGCGTTCGGTGCGCGGCGGCATCGGAACCAGGCCCGCATCCACCATGCGCGTCGCAAGCCCTTTCATCACGGCCAATCGCTCCGCCGTTTCCATGCGGTGCCAGCGCGCGATCTCCGGCAACGTTCGTCCGCAGCCGAAGCAGAGTTTGGTTTCGGGATCCATTATACAGACTGCGATACACGGCGTTTCTTTGCTCATTCCTGGATAGTGAAGTGGTTTGCTTCATTCGCGCAAGCACTTGCAACTACAACCCCGTGCCCGCACTCATGATAGGCTTGTGACGCGGCCGCCGCTTGTCCTCGACGGCCGCGCTGACTGCGGGGTCCGGCTGCAGGGGCGGGGCGTCCTCGGCCATCGGCGCCAGCGCGCTCATCACGCGCTCCGGCGGGAACGTGACGATGACTTCGGTTCCGATGCGCAGTTTCGATTTCAGCGTGAAGGTGCCGCCATGCATGTCGATCAGGCTCTTGGCGATCGGCAAGCCCAGGCCCGCGCCCTGTTCGGCCGATTTGATCGAGTTGGAGCCCTGGCCAAACGAAGCCAGCACGATCGGGATTTCGTCCTCGGCAATGCCGGAGCCGGTGTCCTTGACGCTGAGATATTGTCCACCGGACGCAGTCCAGCCGACCTTGAGCCAGATATCGCCGCCCGGCGGAGTAAACTTGATCGAGTTCGACAGCAGATTGAGAACGACCTGGCGCGTGGCGCGCTCGTCGCCCCAGATCCTGGGCATGCCGTGCTCGAACACCTCGTGAATTGTGATGCCGCGGCTGGTCGCGCGCAGCTTCAACAGATGGTGGCAGTCGGCGACGACATGCACGAGCGACACCGCTTCCTCGTTGAGTTCGTAGCGGCCGGCCTCGATCCGCGACAGATCGAGAATCTCGTTGATGAGGTTGAGCAGGTGGACGCCCGAATTGTGGATGTCGGCGGAATATTCCTTGTAGACCGGCACGGCGTGCGCGCCGAAAATCTCGCTCTTCATCACTTCGGAGAATCCGAGAATCGCGTTCAGCGGCGTGCGCAGCTCGTGGCTCATCTGCGCCAGAAAGCGCGACTTGGCGACGTTGGCGGATTCGGCGCGGTGCCGCGCTTCGTCCGAGATCGCCTTGGCCTGTTCGAGCTCGCCGATCAGCGCATCCTTTTCGGCGCGCGCTTCGATCGTCTCCAGCGTCGTCGAATGAAGCTGATGGGCAAGCAGCGCAAAATAGCATTCGGCGGCGACTGCCAGCAACGCGAGCGCGTAATTGTCGAAGGTTCCGCCCATCACGAAATTGAGCGCGATCGCAGCCGTCACCGGCGCGGTTGCCGCCACCGCGGCAATGGGCAGCGTCGCGGCCAGCATGCTTGACACCGCGATCACCAGCAGCATCAAGAACATCATCATCGTGTTCGAGACGACGTCGAGGCCGGCAGGATCGAGCAGGATCGCCGTCCAGCTCAGGCCGTAGAGCAGGTCGAGCAGCACGAAGCGGGTTTGCCATTTGCGCGTGGCGGCGAGCGTAGGCGGCTCGCTGAGGAAGCGCTTGCAGTTGCGAATGATGGTGGCATGGATGCAGAGCATGCCGACGGTCCAGACCGCGGCCGGCACGGTATACTTCCAGAGGCCGAACAGCACGCCGGTCGCAACCACCAGCAGCATGACCACGAAGGAAGCCGATACGCGGGTCTGGGCGTATTGTCGGAGCAACTCGGTATCGAAGGCGGGGCGGGTCCCGCTGGTCGACGTTAACCGATCGCGCGCCTCGCGCACACGCTGCGCCGCCACGCGCCGGGTGTTGACCGCTGGTGCGACCGGCGCTTCTGCCGGAAGCTGGACAACCTCGGGCTTCTCTGCGGGCTTACTCATGGAACAACACAAATCCTGCCCGCGAACCGCACGGGCTTTTGCATTGTCTATCTGTGCCGCTAAATCATTAAGCGATGACTTAAAGAGCTAAAAATTCTCGTAAACGGGAAGTTAAAATTAACCTGTCGGGCAGACGGAACCCCCGCTTCTGACAGGATAAGAAGCGGGGGCTTTGTGCTTTGTCTTAACCTGTTTCTTTAACTCACCGTTCCAGCCGGGCCAAAAGGCTCGACGTGTCCCAGCGCTTGCCGCCCATCTTCTCGACCTCGGCGTAGAACTGATCGACGAGGGCGGTCACCGGCAGGTTGGCGCCGTTGCGGCGGGCCTCGCTGATGCAGATCGAGAGGTCCTTGCGCATCCATTCGACGGCGAAGCCGAAGTCGAACTTGCCGTCATTCATGGTCTTGTAGCGGTTCTCCATCTGCCAGGACTGCGCCGCGCCCTTGGAGATGGTCTCGATCACGGCCGCAACGTCGAGTCCGGACTTCTTGGCGAAGTGAATGCCTTCCGACAGGCCCTGGACGAGACCTGCGATGCAGATCTGGTTGACCATTTTGGTGAGCTGTCCGGCGCCGGCGGGCCCGAGCAGTTTGCACATCCTTGCGTAAGCGCCGGAAATGATCGGCTCGGCAGCGGCATAGGCGTCTTCCTTGCCGCCGCACATCACCGTCAGCACGCCATTTTCCGCACCCGCCTGGCCGCCGGACACCGGCGCGTCGATGAACTTGAAGCCGGCCTTGACGGCAGCGGCATCGAGCTCGCGGGCGACTTCGGCGGAGGCGGTGGTGTGGTCGACGAATACCGCGCCCTTTTTCATGCCGGCGAAGGCGCCATCAGTGCCGATCGTGACCGCGCGCAGGTCATTGTCGTTGCCGACGCAGCACATCACGAAATCCTGACCTTCGGCTGCGGCCTTCGGCGTGGGCGCTGTGCGCCCGCCGAACTTGTCCGTCCACTCCTTCGCCTTGGCCCCGGTCCGGTTGTACACGGTCACCTCGTGGCCGCCTTTTTTCGCCAGATGTCCTGCCATGGGGAAGCCCATTACGCCGAGACCGAGAAAAGCGACTTTAGCCATGTGAGTTACCTTGGAGTTTTCGCCGGCGACGTTGGGCCGGCCGGATGGTGTTTTTGGAGGAGCCGCACCATAACCGCTGCGCAGGGGAGGGCAACGCCTTCGTTGGTGGGCGGGGCCGGATTCGTGCTAGGATAGGTTCCTCAAGAACCTCACAAAAAAGGGAGTGACATCGCATGGGCGTCAGCGTGGGCGTGCTCGACCATTTCAACATCCGGACCCGCAACCTTGCCGATACGGTCCGGTTCTATGAGGACATTCTGGGCCTGGAAAAGGGCGCCCGGCCCAACTTCGCATTTCCCGGGGCGTGGATGTACAGCGAGGGCAAGGCGGTGGTGCACCTCGTCGATATTTCCAAGACCGACGAGCCGCAAAAGCCCGATTCCGGCGTTGTCCACCATGTCGCGTTTGCCAGCTATGGCTTTGACGGCATGAAGCGGCGGCTGGAGCAGAAGGGCATGGCGTACGACTCCCGGCAGGTTCCGGGCGGTGACCTCTGGCAGATCTTCGTCAATGACCCCAATGGCGTGATGATCGAGCTGAACTACGAGGCGGCGAAGGAGCAGGCGGCTGCCGGCCCCGCGGAGCGGCGGGATGACGTAGGAGCGAGATAGCCTTTTGTGCTGAACCGCTCTATGGGTCGCATCAGACTGGCATAGCGTCTTGGAACGCGGCTCCGCTTTCGGACTTGGTCCGGAGCGGGTCGGGTTCGCGGCAAGAATGCGCGTCAAAACAAGCGAGTAGGGCCCGGTTCTCGCTCGGAACTGCAAGGGCTTCAGGAGATGCGCGAGTGAGGGTAACACAGCAACAGGTTCTCGATGCCCTCAGCCGGGTGGCCTCGCCGCGCGGCGCGCCACTGACCAATGCCAACGTGCTGTCGGCGATCTCGGTCACCGACGGCAAGGTGTTCTTCTCCATCAATGTCGACGCTGCCGAGGCTAGAGCCTGGGAAAGCGTGCGCGCGCAAGCCGAAGCTGCAGTGCGCGCGATCCCCGGTGTCAGCACGGCGATGATCGCGCTCACGGCCGAGCGCAAGCCCGGTGCTCCGCAGGCCGCGCCCGCGGCGCATCGGCATGCGCATGGCGTGCAACCCGCTTCCGCCCACCGCCCGCCGCAGGGCGCGGCGTCGCCGATGTCGAAGCAGGCGGAAATTCCTGGCGTTGCCGCCGTCATCGCCGTGGCCTCGGGCAAGGGCGGTGTCGGCAAGTCGACCACCGCGCTCAATTTGGCGCTTGGCCTGCGCGACCTCGGCCTGCGCGTCGGGCTGCTCGATGCCGACATTTACGGCCCCTCAGTGCCGCGGCTCACCGGCATCAATGAGAAGCCGCAGCTCAACGACGACCGCAAAATGATTCCGATCAAGCGTTTCGGGCTTTCGATCATGTCGATCGGCTTCCTAGTCGAGGAAGACACCGCGATGATCTGGCGCGGGCCGATGGTGATGTCGGCGATCACCCAGATGCTGCGTGACGTGGCGTGGGGCACGCTCGATATTCTCGTCGTCGACATGCCGCCCGGTACGGGGGACGCGCAATTGACCCTGGCGCAGAACGTGCCGCTGAAGGGAGCGGTGATTATCTCAACTCCGCAGGACCTCTCCCTGATCGACGCGCGGCGGGGGCTTGCGATGTTCAAGAAGGTCAACGTGCCGGTGCTCGGCATTGTCGAGAACATGAGTTATTTCCAGTGTCCCGAGTGCGGCACGCGCTCGGACATTTTCGGCCATGGCGGCGCGCGCCATGAGGCGGAGCGGCTGGGTGTCCCATTCCTGGGCGAAATCCCGCTGCACATGTCGATCCGGACCACCTCGGATGAAGGTAATCCGGTTGTGGCGAGCGAGCCTGATGGCCCGCATGCCGCGGTCTACCGGGCCATCGGGACCAAGGTTCGCGACCAGCTTCAGGGCGCGATTGCCGCAGCCTGAAGCTGCTTTGTTCTCGCCCATACGACTTTCGTTTAATCAGTGCAGTCATGCCTTTGTCGCGTTTTCGAACGCGAACTTCCGTGTTAAAGCGCCCCCGCCAGAGCGCCCCGGATGCCGTGGAATTCGTCCCGCCGGAGGAACGCTCGAGGAAATTTGGGAAACGACCCGAAGGAGAGCTTGAATGAAGCGTCGTGATTTTTTGAAGGTTTCAGCGGCCGGTGCTGCCGCGACAGCCGTTGCCTCGCCGGCGATCGCGCAATCGTCGCCTGAGATCAAATGGCGCCTGACGTCGAGCTTCCCGAAGTCGCTCGACACCATCTATGGCGGTGGCGAGTACCTGGCGAAGCAGGTTGCCGAGATGACCGACAACAAGTTCCAGATCCAGGTCTTCCAGGCCGGCGAGCTGGTACCGGCTCTGCAGGCGCTCGACGCCGTCTCCAAGAACACGGTCGAGATGTGCCACACTGTTTCGTATTACTATGTTGGCAAGGATCCGACCTTTGCGATCTTTGCCTCGGTGCCGTTCGGCCTCAATGCACGCCAGCAGAACTCATGGCTGGCGCAAGGCGGCGGTAACGAACTCGCCAACGAGTTTTTCAAGAAGTCCGGCGTGATCGGCTTCCCCTGCGGCAACACCGGCACCCAGATGGGCGGCTGGTTTCGCAAGGAGATCAAGACGGTTGCCGATCTGTCGGGCCTCAAGATGCGCATCGGCGGCATTGCCGGCCAGGTCCTCCAGAAGCTGGGCGTGGTGCCGCAGCAGATCGGCGGCGGCGATATCTATCCGGCGCTCGAAAAGGGCACCATCGATGCCGCGGAGTGGGTCGGCCCGTACGATGACGAGAAGCTCGGCTTCGCGAAGGTCGCAAAGTACTACTACTATCCCGGCTTCTGGGAAGGTGGCCCCACGGTTCACGCCTTCGCCAATCTGGAGAAGTGGAATGAACTTCCGAAGGGCTATCAGGCGATCCTTACGAATGCCGCAGCGAACACCAACGCCTGGATGAATGCGCGCTACGACATGCAGAATCCGGCGGCGTTGAAGCGCCTCGTCGCCAGCGGCACGCAGCTTCGTCCGTTCACCAACGAAGTGCTGGAAGCTTGCCTGAAGTCGACCAACGAATTGTGGGCCGAAATCTCCGGCAAGAACGCGGACTTCAAGAAGGCAATCGACGCGATGCAGGCCTATCGCTCCGACCAGTATCTGTGGTGGCAGGTCGCCGAATATACCTACGACAGTTTCATGATCCGTTCGCGCACGCGCGGCTGATCGGAGCCCGATACCTATCCCAACAGCTTACGAGGAAGCCCGGCCTTCGCAAGAAGGTCGGGCTTTTTCGCGTTTCCATCCAATTACTTATGGAAATTGGCGGCCGGATGTTCCATGCTCGATCCCAAGCCTCGAGACGAAGGCTGACCGGCACAACCAAAAGGGATGAAATATGAAGCGAAGAGATTTTCTCAAAGTAACCGGCTTGGGTGCGGCAGGTGCTGCAACGATCGCAGCGCCCGCGATTGCGCAGGGCTTGCCCGAAATCAAGTGGCGCATGCCGACGAGCTGGCCGAAGTCCTTGGACACGCTCTATGGCGGTGCCGAATTGATGGCCAAGATGGTCGGCGAAGCCACCGACAACAAATTCCAGATCCAGACATTTGCCGGCGGTGAAATCGTCCCCGGCCTGCAGGTTCTCGACGCCGTGCAGAACGGCACCGTCGAGATCGGCCATACCGCATCATACTACTATTTCGGCAAGGATCCGACCTTCACCTTCGGCTCTGCGGTGCCGTTCGGGCCGAACATGCGTCTCAACCAGGCCTGGTACATGCTTGGCGGCGGCAGGGATCTGCTCAACGAATTCTACAAGAAGTATAACGTGACATCGCTGCTCGCCGGCAACACCGGCGCGCAGATGGGCGGTTGGTACCGCAAGGAGATCAAGACGCCCGAGGACCTGAAGGGGCTGAAGTTGCGCATCGGCGGCTTTGCCGGTCGTGCGCTGCAGAAGCTTGGCGTCGTCCCGCAGCAGATCGCGGGCGGCGACATTTACCCGGCGCTCGAAAAGGGCACCATCGATGCCGCGGAGTGGGTCGGCCCCTACGACGACGAGAAGCTCGGCTTCGCGAAGGTTGCACCCAACTACTACTATCCCGGCTGGTGGGAAGGCGGCCCGATGCTGCTGGCCTTTGTCAATCTCGACAAGTGGAACGCCTTGCCGAAACACTACCAGTCGGTTCTCGAGCAGGCCGGCCACTACGCCAACAACTGGATGATGGCGAAGTACGATCAGGCCAATCCGCCCGCGTTGCGCAAGTTGATCGCAGCCGGCGCCAAGCTGCGCCCGTTCCCGGCGCCGGTGATGGAAGCCTGTTACAAGGCGGCGAAGGAGTTGCACAGCGAAGTCGCAGCCAGCAACGCCGATTTCAAGAAGGTGTATGAATCGCTGACGTCGTTCTCGAACAACGGCTATCAGTGGTTCCAGGTGGCCGAACTCGGATACGACGGCTTCATGGCGCGTCACTCGCAGGGCTGATTTCGTCGAACTTGCCAAAGCAAAAAACCCCGGAGCGAAAGCTCCGGGGTTCTTTGTTTGGGGGAAGCGGATGATGTGAGCCGGGGCGCTATTGTTTGGGCTGCCCGAAATCCAGCGGCGGCAATTCGATCTGCGGCACCTCGATCTTGATCGAGTTCGGATCGATGGTCGACGCCGCGCCCTTGTAGTGCATCACCATCCCCGGGAACATGATGACCAGCACCACCATGACGACCTGAATGACGACGAACGGCACCGCGCCCCAATAGATCTGGCCGGTCGTCACAGGATCCATGCGCTTGCCGGTGATGCGGTCGATATAGGATTCCTTCGGCGCCACCGATCGCAGATAGAACAGCGCGAAGCCGAACGGCGGGTGCATGAACGACGTCTGCATGTTGACGCCAAGGATGATGCCGAACCAGATCAGGTCGATGCCGAGCTTTTCCGCCGCGGGTCCGAGCAACGGAATGATGATGAAGGCCAGTTCGAAGAAGTCGAGGAAGAAGGCCAGGACGAAGACGAGGGCGTTGACGAAAAGGAGGAAGCCGATCTGGCCGCCGGGCAGGGAGGTCAAGAGATGCTCGACCCAGATGTGGCCGTTCACGCCGTAGAACGTCAGCGAGAAAACGCGCGCGCCGATCAGGATGAAGATCACGAAGGCCGACAGCTTGGCCGTCGATTCCGTCGCTTGCCGGATCAGATCCCAGCTCAGCCGGCGCTTGGCGGCGCCGAGAATGAGTGCACCGGCCGCGCCCATCGCGCCGCCTTCGGTCGGCGTGGCGACACCGATGAAGATGGTGCCGAGCACCAGGAAGATCAGGAATAGCGGCGGTACCATCACGAACGTGGTTTGCTGCGCCATCGCGGAGAGAAAGCGGAAGCCGGAAACCTTGTGGATCAACCAGTTCACCACAGCCACGAAGAAGGCGAACAGGATGCCATAGAACATGCTGAGCACGACGTAATCGGCGCCGCGCGATTCCGAATGGCGCATCATGAACCAGCCGAAAACGCAACTCGCTATGAAGAGGACGCCGAGCGACCAAAGTCCGCGGCTGCCATCAGGCTCACGGAAACCGACCGCTTCCACTGGCAGACCCGGAGCAGCCTTGGGAAAGATCATGCTTACCAGGAACGCGTAGCCGGCATACAAGCCAGCGAGCACCATTCCCGGGATGAACGCGCCCTCGTACATGTCGCCGACCGACTTGCCGAGCTGGTCGGCCATCACGATCAGGACGAGAGAGGGAGGAATGATCTGCGCCAGCGTACCGGAAGCGGCGATGACGCCGGACGCCATCCTTCGGTCGTAGCCATAGCGCAACATGATCGGCAGCGAGATGAGGCCCATCGAGATGACGGAAGCGGCAACGACACCTGTGGTCGCCGCGAGCAACGCGCCGACGAAAATGACGGCATAGGCGAGGCCGCCGCGGATCGTGCCGAACAATTGTCCGATAGTATCGAGCAGATCCTCGGCCATGCCCGACCGTTCGAGCACCAGCCCCATGAATGTGAAGAACGGAATGGCGAGCAGCGTGTCGTTGTTCATCACGCCGTAGACGCGCTCAGGCAGCGCTTGCAGGAAGTCCGGCCGGAACTCGCCCAGCTCGATGCCGACGAAGGCGAAGATCAGTCCAACCGCGCCGAGCGAAAATGCCGCCGGATAGCCCAGCAGCAGGATAATCACCAGTGACGCGAACATGATCGGCGCCATGTTGGCGATGAGAAAAGCAGTCATCTAGTCCCCCTGAGATCGCGCGCCGACGATCAGCGTTTTTCGATCGCCTCGACGAGGTGTTCGACCTCGGCTTCGAGAGCATGCATCTGCGATGCGTGTGGATCCGGAATCAGGCCGCGCATCACGGCGATTCGCTTGATCAGTTCGGAAATGCCTTGAGCGAACAGGAACACGAACCCGATGATGATCAGCGATTTGGCCGGCCACTGTGGCAGACCACCGGCATTGCCGGACTGTTCGTTGATTTCAACCGAGCGCATGAAAAACGGACCGCCGGTGATGATCATCACGATGCAGAGTGGCATCAGGAAAAATACGTGGCCGATGATATCGACGATATCCCGCCAGCGCTTGGAAAACAGGTTGTTTACGATATCGATGCGGATGTGCTCGTTGTCGAGCATCGTCCACGGCGAGCACAGCAGAAAGACAACGCCGAACAGCACCCACTGCAGCTCCAGCCAGGAATTCGACGACACGTCGAAAGTCTTGCGCACGATCGCGTTGGTGGCCGAGATGAGCACGGCTATCAGAATGAGCCACGCCAGGCGTTTGCCCGTCCACCGCGTGAACGCGTCGATTCCCCGGCTCAATTTCAAGAGCGATTGCAACGATGACCCTCCCAGACTGACGCCTCTGCCGTCTTGACCGCGCCGTTGGGCGCAGCCGGCTTATCCTGCCGAGCTAGCATGAAGCCGATGCACCAAACCAGCGCTCGCTGCTGCCGTCAATCGGAAGTTTGTTGATATTGAAGGGGAATATTTTGTCTGCGGAATTACCATTGCGCCTTGGCTTAGGCGGCAGGCTGTGGGCACGACTTGGTCAACGAGTCATTGTTTGCCAGCGCAACTGCTACTGCTGCTTGCGCGGACCCAAATCCAGCGGCGGCAATTCGATCTGCGGAACCTCGATTCTGATCTTGCTGATGTCCTCCGCGCTCACCGGCTTGTCCAGCAACACGGTAACGGTCCAGGGGAAAGCGATCACCAGCGCGACCATGATGACTTGCAGGCCGATCCAGGGGATCGCTCCCCAATAGATGTCGGAACTCTTGACTTCCTTGGGCGCCACGCCGCGCAGGTAAAACAGCGCAAAGCCGAACGGCGGATGCAGGAACGACGTCTGCATGTTGACGCACAGCATCACGCCGAACCAGATCAAAGCCGCATCCGCGCCGACCACTGGCGCCAGCACCTTTTGCGCAATCGGCGCAACCATCGGCAGGATGATGAAGGCGATCTCGAAGAAGTCGAGGAAGAACGCCAGGAAGAAGATGAACAGGTTGATGAAGATCAGGAAGCCCCAGACCCCGCCGGGTACCGAGGTCAGCATGTGCTCCAGCCAGACGCCGCCGGAGACGCCGAGGAACACCACGGAAAAGCAGGTCGAACCGATCAGGATGAACACCACCATCGAGGTGAGGCGCATCGTCGACTGATAGCCCTGACGGATGAGGTCGCGGAGGTCGGGAATGCGCACGGCTTCCAGACAAATCCAGATCACGGCGAGATAGGTGATTGCGAAGGCGATCTTGAACAGAAAGCTGCCCGTGTAGAGGATTCCGAGAATCGTTCCGACGCCTGCGGCGACGATGCCGATCAGCAGAATCCCGTTGCCGGCCGCGCTGAATTCCTTGTGATGTATTGCGGCAAGCACGACGGCGCCAACGGCGCCCATCGCGCCGGCTTCGGTCGGCGTCGCCAGGCCCAGCATCATGGTGCCGAGCACGACGAAGATCAGCACCGCCGAGGGGATGATTCCCATCAGGCATTTTCGCCACAGCGGCCAGCCGGTCAGCGTCAACGCCGACCTCGGCACCGGCGGCACGTGATCCGGCTTGATGATGCCGAGAAGGAAGGTGTAGCCGGCGAACAGCGCGATCTGGAATAGCGATGGTCCCCAGGCGCCCAGATACATGTCGCCGACCGACTTGCCAAGCTGGTCGGCCAACACGATCAGCACCAGCGACGGTGGCACCAACTGGGTGATGGTGCCCGAGGCCGCCAGCACGCCGGTGATGTAGCGCATGTTGTAGCCATAGCGGATCATCACCGGCATCGAGATCAGTGCCATGGCGATGACCTGCGCCGCCACCGTGCCGGTAATCGCGCCGAGAATGAAGCCGACGATGATGACGGAGTAGCCTAGTCCGCCGCGCACCGGGCCGAACAACTGGCCCATCGAATCCAGCATGTCTTCGGCCAGACCGCATCGTTCGAGGACCGCGCCCATGAAGGTGAAGAAAGGGATCGCCAGCAGCAATTCGTTGGCCAGCACGCTGCCGAAGATGCGGCCCGGAATCGCCTGCATGAAGCTGAAGTCGAAAAAGCCGAGATGGATCGCGAGAAAGCCGAATGAGAATCCGACCGCCGCCAGCGTGAATGCGACGGGAAAGCCGATCAGCATCGCCAGAATAAGTCCGCCGAACATCAGCGGCGGCATCATTTCCAGCGTGATCATTGCACCGGTCTTTCGTACCTGGCATCGATGGTCACGAGATTCTGCAGCGCGGCGACGCGCTTGATGACCTCCGAGACGCCCTGCAGCGCCAGCATCACGAAGCCTGCGGGCACGACGAGCTTGATCGGCCAGCGCAACAGGCCTCCGGCGTTGCTGGATTCCTCGGCGACGGCGTAGGCTTGCAGGAAGAACGGCCAGGACAGCCAGGTCAGCAGCAGGCAGGCCGGGATCAGGAAGCACAGCGTTCCGATCAGGTCGAGCCAGAGCTGGCCGCGTTCAGAGAGCATCAAATAGAAGATTTCGACGCGAACATGCTCGTTGCGCTTGAAGGTGTAGGAGGCGCCGAACATCACGAAGATGGCGAACATGTACCACTGCAGTTCGAGCCAGCCGTTGGAGCTATAGCCGAACGCGTAGCGGATCATCGCGTTGCCGGCGCTGACCGTGCACGCTGCGAGGACCAGAAAGTTGCAGAGATTGCCGATCTTTTCGTTGAGCAGATCGATGCCGGCACTGAGTGCTAACAACGGCCGCATAATACCTGCCCGGGCGGTGGCCACGACGCCATCGCCGATGTCGCGATCGATTGCATCGATCGTCCTCCCCCCTTTTTGCGCTTCCGCCGTCTTTGCCGCTCCGTTCAGGTGCGGTGGCCTGTCCAGCCATGCTGGCGTGAAGCAGCCGCACCATTCCAGCGCGCTGCAACAGCGTCAATCGGAAAATACGTTGGACGATATGGGGCTGCGGTAACTAGCCGCCCGTCACGCTCATGTGGCGCGAGACGCTCGGGCGATTATGCCGGCGGTCGATGATGAAGTCGTGGCCCTTCGGCTTCAGCCCGATGGCGCGATCAATCGCTGCCGAAAGCAGGTCGTCGTCGGCGGAGGCCCGCAACGGCTTGCGCAGATCGGAGGCATCCTCATGGCCGAGGCAGGTGTGCAGCGTACCGGTGCAGGTGATCCGCACGCGGTTGCAGGACTCGCAGAAATTATGCGTCATCGGCGTGATGAAGCCGAGTTTGCCGCCGGTCTCGGTGACGCGCACGTAGCGGGCGGGGCCGCCGGTGTCATCGTCGAGATCGGTCAGCGTGTAGTGCTGCGCAAGGCGGGCACGGAGCAGCGACAGCGGCACGTACTGGTCGATCCGCCCTTCGCCGATGTCGCCCATCGGCATGACTTCGATCAGCGTCAACGCCATGCCCTTGCCGTGCGCCCATTCCATCAGCGAGGGGATCTCTTCCTCGTTCACGTTCTTCAGCGCCACCGCATTGATCTTGACCGCAAGTCCTGCGTCCTGCGCGGCCTCTATGCCGGCCAAAACCTTGTCGAGATCGCCCCAGCGCGTGATGGCGCGGAACCGTGCGGCATCGAGCGTGTCGAGCGAGACGTTGACGCGGCGGACGCCGCAGTCGCGCAGTTCGGCCGCGAAGCGCGCCAGTTGCGAGCCGTTGGTGGTCAGCGTCAGCTCATCGAGCGCGCCGCTTCCAAGATGCCGCGACAGCGAGCGTACCAGCGACATCACGTTGCGCCGGACCAGCGGCTCGCCACCGGTGAGGCGGATCTTGCGCACGCCCTTGGCGATGAAGGCCGAGCACAGCCGATCGAGTTCCTCCAGCGTCAGGAGATCCTTCTTCGGCAGGAACGTCATGTCCTCGGACATGCAGTAGAAGCAGCGCAGGTCGCAGCGATCGGTCACCGACACGCGCAGATACCGGATGGTCCGGCCGAAGGGATCGACCATCGGACGTATCAGCTGATCGGGTGACGGGAAGCCGCTCATTCAAACTGCCTCTAAAGGGGCCGCGTGCTGGTTCGCTAGCATAATCTAGGCACCTTGTAAGGCGCCTACAATCGCAACCTCTCAAAGGGGGCCGCGGGGCAGAGTGGGGGGATCTGTGGCGATCCAATAATAGCTGTAAAATCAAACGGTTAAACCCGTAAAGCGGCCGCTGAGCCCATCCACGGCGGCCGGTAATTCGCGCATATGCCCGATCAGCCGGTCGGGCTTAAGCTGGGCGATCGGAACGTCGGTGTAGCCGAATTCGACCCCAATCACGGGAACGCCGGCCCGCCTGGCGACGCCGACGTCAGGTCCCGCATCGCCGACCATGATGGTCGCGCCAATATCCCCGCCGGCCCGCGCCACCGTCTGCTGCAGGATCACGGGGTCGGGCTTGGAGACGCCGAACGTGTCGGCGCCGCAGATCGCGGCGAAACGTCCGCTCAAGCCCAGTTCGTCGAGCAGCCGCTTCGACAGCCATTCCAGCTTGTTGGTGCAGACCGCAAAACGACAGCCCTGCGCCTCGAGATCGTCGAGGGCAGCCTCCAGGCCCTCGAAGGGGCGCGATTCCACGGCGATATGGGCGCCGTAATAATCGACAAAGTCCCTGGTGAGACGGTCGATGTCGTCGGTGCTTGTCGCACGGCCCTCCAGCTCCAGCCCACGTTCGATCAGCTTGCGGGCGCCCGCGCCGATCATGTTGCGCGCGGCACGCAGCGGCACCGGCGGCAATCCCTCGCGATCGAGCACGAAATTGAGCGCGGCGATCAGGTCGGGCGCGGTGTCGACCAGCGTACCGTCGAGGTCGAAGACTACAGTGCGGGGAAGGCTCATCCGGAATTCGCTATCCGCAGGCGGGCCTTCATGCAAGTAGGGAAGGGCCAAATTCTGGGGGAGACATGGCCATGCGCGAATTTGCCGGCAAAACAGCTTTCGTTACCGGTGGCGCCGCCGGCATAGGATTTGCGCTCGGCCGTGCGTTTGCGGAAGCAGGCATGAACGTGATGCTCGCCGATATCGAATCAGACGCGCTCCTGGAAGCGATGAAGCGCCTCGATGAATTCGCCCCCCGCATCCGCGGCATCATCTGCGACGTCGCGGATCCCGAAAGCGTCAAGCGCGCGGCGCAAGCTTCGTTCGATGCGTTCGGAAACGTCCATGTGCTCTGTAACAACGCCGGCGTCGCTGCGGGGGGCGGCATCGACAATATTTCGCTCGACAATTGGCGATGGGTAATCGACGTCAATCTGATGGGCGTGCTGCACGGTATCGCAAGTTTCTTGCCGCATATTCGCGAGCATGGCGAGGGCGGCCATATCGTCAACACGGCATCGATGGCCGGCATGCAAGGCGGCCTGGGATTCAGCCCCTATGGGGCGAGCAAATTTGCAGTCGTCAGCATGTCTGAGGGCCTTAACATACAGCTCAAGCCGCATGGCATCGGCGTTAGCGTGCTGTGTCCGAGCTATGTGCGTACCCGCATCGGCGAGAGCGGACGCAATCGACCCGAACGCTACGGTCAACCGCCGCCGCTCGAGCCCGCGAGCCCGGCGGCGGCTTTGGTCGCCGAGATTGCGCGGAATATCAATGCGGGACTAGAACCCGACGCGGTTGCCGCGCGCGTGCTCGCCGCAATCCGGGACGATGAACTCTATATTTTCACTCATCCCGGCATGCGTGCCGAGGTCGAGCCGCGTTTCGCCGCTATTTTGGCAGCGATGGATGGGGTTTCGCGGTCATAATCCTGCTTATGCAAGACTTTAGGCGCTGTTCCCAAGGCCAAAACGACGCTAGACATGCGCCCGCGGATCGGCGGATTCTGGGAGCATCGTCAGCGTGGATATGGATGGACTTAAACGGCAAGCCGCGGCACGGGCGCTGGAGCATGTGCAGGATGGCATGAAGCTCGGGCTCGGCACCGGCTCGACCGCCAAGCATTTTGTCGAACTGCTCGGCGAGAGGGTTGCCGGCGGGATGAAGGTGATCGGCGTGCCGACCTCGGAAGCGACCCGCGCCCAGGCCGAGGCCTGCAAAATTCCGCTCACCACGCTCGATGAAGTCGACCGGCTCGATCTCACCGTCGATGGTGCCGACGAGCTAGATCCCGCCCTCAACCTGATCAAGGGTGGCGGTGGGGCGCTGCTCCGGGAGAAGATCGTGGCGGCGGCGTCCGATCGCATGATCGTGATTGCCGATGATACCAAATGGGTCGATGTTCTCGGCCGCTTCCCCCTACCTGTAGAGGTGATTCCGTTCGGGCTGGCCGCCACCCAGCGGGCCATGGCCGCGGCATTTGCCCAAAGCGGTGTTTCTGGGCAAATGGGGCTCCGCAAGGGCAAGGACGGCCACGTTTTTGTCACCGATGGCGGCCACTGGATTGTCGATGCCCATCTCGGGCGTATCGCCGATGCGCCGCGTCTGGCGGGCCAGTTGAGCCTGATCCCGGGGGTCGTCGAGCACGGGTTGTTCATTGGTCTGGCCAGCACCGCCGTCCTGGCAGGTGCCCAGGGAATTCGCGTAGTTGAGCGGCGGTAACGCCGGTAATCGAGGAGAATTGGAATGAAGAGGCTTTCACGGATTTTGTCGGCGGCCGGCCTTGCGGTGGGGCTGGCCCTGACCGGCGCTCCGGCTGGCGCGCAGCAGAAGAACGCGCCGGCGGCGCCTGCGACCGCGCCACTCAAGCCCGGTTCACCGGCGGCGATCGCCGCCGCCAAGGAAATCCTGGCGATGAAGAATGCGGCCGCGATGTACGCCAACGCCGTTCCCAATCTCGTCGAGCAGACCAAGAACGTGCTGATGCAGAGCAATCTGAACTATCAGAAGGATCTTAACGAGGTCGCCGTGATCGTGGCCAAGAATCTCGCCGGCCGCGAAAAGGAGATCGGCGAAGGCATGGCGCAGGTCTACGCCAATGAGTTCACCGAGCAAGAGTTGAAGGACCTCGTGACCTTCTACAAGTCGCCGCTCGGCCAGAAGCTGCTCGCGAACGAGCCCCGCGCCATTCAGTTCAGCATGTCCTACATGAACCAGTGGGCGCAGCAATTTGCTGAAGTCATCAACGGCCAGTTCCGCGCCGAGATGAAGAAGCGCGGCAAGGATATCTGATCTTCAAGCGAAGCATGCCCTCGGACTTGATTCGAGGGTGGACTTCCGGTTCGCATGAAGAAAACGCGTCAAATATAAGAGAGCAAACGGACGACTTCGGGCGGGGTTGAGATGGCTGAGTTCGACGTCGATCTGTTCGTCATCGGTGGTGGTTCGGGCGGCGTTCGCGCCGCCCGCATCGCTGCCGGCCATGGCGCAAAGGTCATGGTTGCCGAAGAATACCGGATGGGCGGCACCTGCGTGATCCGCGGCTGCGTGCCGAAAAAGCTGTTCGTGCTCGGCTCGCACGTCCGCCACGAGATCGAGGACGCAAAAGGCTTCGGCTGGACCATTCCCGAATTCTCCTTTGATTGGCCCACACTTGTTGCCAACAAGGACAAGGAGATCGCCCGCCTCGAAGGCATCTACGCCGCCAATGTCGAGAAATCAGGCGCGAGCATCGTCAAGACGCGCGCCGTGCTGGAAGACGCCCACACGCTGCGCCTCTTGACCGGTGAAACGGTCACCGCAAAATACATCCTGATCGCGACCGGCGGCGCGCCTAATCATGGGCGGGAGATCCCCGGAATCGAGCACGTGATTTCCTCCAACGAGGCGTTTCACCTCACCGAACTGCCGAAGCGCATCGTGATCCAGGGCGGCGGCTATATCGCGCTGGAATTCGCCGGTATCTTTGCCGGCTTCGGCTCCGACGTGACCGTGATCTATCGCGGCGACAACATTCTGCGCGGTTTTGATGAGGACGTCCGCAAGCACGTGCGCGCCGAGATGGAGAAGCAGGGGATTACGATCATCACCGGCTGCACCATCGATAAAGTGGACAAGCACGGCAACGAATACACCGCACATCTATCCAGCGGTTCGAGCATCGCCGCGGAGAAGGTGATGTTCGCTATCGGCCGCCACCCGAACGTCGCCAATCTCGGGCTCGAGAAAGCTGGCGTCGCCATCAACCCAGCCAATGGCGGCATCGCGGTGGACGAGTGGTCGAAGACGTCGGTCGACAACATCTATGCGATCGGCGACGTCACCCATCGCCTCAATCTGACGCCGGTCGCGATCCGCGAAGGCCATGCCTTCGCCGACACCGTGTTCGGCAAGAGGCAGGTAGCAGTCGACCACGCTACCATTCCGACGGCGGTGTTCTCGCAGCCCGAGGTCGGCACCGTGGGCCTGACCGAAGCGCAGGCGCGCGCGCAAGTGAGCCATGTCGACATCTACAAGGCCGATTTCCGCCCCATCAAGGCGACGATGTCCGGCCGCGACACCCGCGTGCTGATGAAGCTCGTGGTCGACGGCACGACGGACCGCGTGCTCGGCTGTCACATCGTCGGCGACACCGCGGCCGAGATCGTCCAGGCGGTCGCTATCGCCGTGAAGATGAAGGCGACCAAAGCCGATTTCGACGCGACGATCGCGCTGCACCCGACGGCGGCCGAGGAATTGGTGACCATGCGGACGCCGACGGCGAGGTATGTGAGGCAGGCGGCGGAGTAGGCAGAATCGTAGGATGGGTTGAGCTCTTGCGAAACCCATCATCTGCTGCGCAACACGGATGATGGGTATCGCTTCCGCCTACGCTCGTTGAGCTACGGCGGACAAGTCGCTCCACCCATCCTATGGGCTCGGACTACCGACATCCGCCGCATTCTGATAACGACGTAACCCAGCATTCAAGAATAGAGGTAGGCGAATAATGATTGAGCAGATCGGTATCGTAGGCGCAGGCACCATGGGCAATGGCATCGCGCAGGTGTGCGCCGCCGCCGGACTTCCCGTGGTCATGACCGACATCTCCGACGCTGCGCTGACCCGCGGGATGTCTGTGGTCGCCAACAGTCTTGAGCGCCTCGTCAACAAGCAGAAGATGACTGACACCGACCGGCAGGCGGCGCTGGCACGCATCACGACGACCACGGACACGGCGAAGTTTTCCACCTGTGATCTCGTTATCGAAGCGGCGACCGAGAATGAGGACCTGAAGGTCAAGATACTGAAGGACCTTTGCCCAAAACTGCGGCCGCAGGCGCTGCTCGCGACCAACACGTCCTCGATCTCGATCACGAAACTTGCAGCGGCGACCGACCGGCCGGACCGCTTCATCGGCATGCACTTCTTCAATCCGGTGCCGTTGATGGCGCTGTTGGAATTGATCCGGGGCTTGCAAACCTCCGACGATACCCATGCCAAGGCGGAAGCCTTTGCAAAGCGGATCGGCAAGGTGTCGATCACGGCGAAGAACAGCCCGGGCTTTGCGGTCAACCGCATCCTCTGCCCGATGATCAACGAGGCGATCTTCGCGCTGCAGGAGGGGCTCGCGACGGCGGAAGACCTCGACGCCGGCATGAAGCTCGGCTGCAACCATCCGATCGGCCCGCTGGCGCTCGCCGACATGATCGGTCTCGACACCATGCTGTCGGTGATGGAGGTGTTCTACCAGGGCTTTAACGACCCGAAATACCGCCCCGCGCCGCTCTTGAAGGAAATGGTCGCCGCCGGTCATCTCGGCCGCAAGACCGGGCAGGGGTTTTATAGTTACGGGAAGTAGAGGAGCGATAGCATGTAGGATGGGTAGAACGCAGCGAAACCCATCGATGCCTCCGCGGAGAGATGATTGGTATCGCTTCCGCCTTCTCTGGCGAGCTACGGCGGACAAGTGCTCAACCCATCCTACGAGGTCATTTCGGATCAGGCTCGACAAGACCCTTGGCCGGATTCTCCAGCTTCCCCGCCCGCGCGAGCTTCACTGCATTCCCCAGCGCGCGTGCCGCGTTGCGCACCTCGTCGTGGAATTCGTGGTCCTCGTCCAAGGCCTGGTGCGAGGTGGCGTAGGGCTCCATGTAGCCGACATAGCCCTCGGCTTCGGCAGTGCGGCCGGCCGAGATCAGCGCCATATCGGTCAGCCAATCCGACAGCGAGCGGCGCAGCGTCTCCGCGCCTCCGCTGTCGCCGTGAATCACAAGCCCGAAATGCCGGCCGGCCAGATGCCGCGGATAGGGCCATCCCTTCAGTTCGAGCGCCTTGGCCTGGTCGGCGTGCTTGCCGTGGGTGGATGTCGGATCGGGATTGCCGCCATCAGCGCAGACCAGGCGATCCATCATCGCCTTCAGCGGCGTCGGCGCGTGGTACCAGTTCACCGGCGCCACGATCAGGATACCGTGCGCGGCCACCCAGAGTGGATAAATTTCGTTCATCCAGTCGTCGGTCTGGCCGAGCGAATAGTTCGGATAGCAACTGCAGGGCCAGTGGCAGAGCGGCATCGCGGTGGCGACGCAGGATTTGCAGGGATGAATCTGCCGGCCATATTCCGATGTTAGCCGCGAGAGATCCAGAATGTCGACCGCACATCCCATTTCGACCAGCACCGGCTCGGCGAGCTTGACCAGCCGCCAGGTCTTGGATGTCTCGCCGGGGCAGGTATGCTCGCTCCGTGCCGAGCCATTGATGATGAGCATGCGCGGCTGCGCCGCGGCATCGTCGTGGCGCCGCTGCGCTTCGAGAATGGCCTCGCGTGCGGCGAGCCAGTCCACCGCGATTTCGTACTCGGGATCGGCGAAGCCCGCGCCCGCCTTGCGCGTCAGCGGGGCTTTGCGGGAATGGCTATAGGCGTCCCATGCCGCCGCGACGACGGCGTCGAGCTCGCGCTGCAGCGGCTGGAAGACCGGATCGACGAAGCGGCCGCGATAACGCCTCTCGAATTCCTCGCGCGGCAATTTGACGGGCGGCATTTCCTTGCGAACGTCCGGCGCCGCCATGGGTCGATCCTTTCGCGCAGATGATCACTGCCGTCTCAACGTTGGAGCCGGAGCGGCGGTTCCGGGGCGTGGCCGGAGCATCTAGTCCGGACGCCACATGTCGAACAGTTCCGCGGCGCTGACCAGCTCGATCTGCTCGCTGAACCGCGTCCGGTACATGGTCATCAGCGCATCATGGCCGGTGTCCGAGGAACTACACAGCGCATCCTGCACGATGACGACGCGAAAGCCGAGATCGACCGCGCCGAGCACCGTGGCAAGCACGCAGACATCGGTCTCCGCGCCTGACACCACCACGGTGCCGACATGCCGCTCGACCAGCAGATGACCGAGCCGCGATCCGAAGAACGCCGAATAGGCCGGCTTGTCGACGACCAGAGCCGGCGGTGAATATCGTGCCAGCGCCGGCACGATGTCGAGCGCGCGGGGCGCGAGATCGCGGCGCGTCGCGCGCTCCCATTTGGTGAAGTAGACGCGCCACTGGCCGCGACGGTCTTCCGGCCGCTCGGGTGTGATGAAGCGCGTGAATACCGTCCGCTCCTGATATCGTGCGGCGATCTGCGAGATCACCGGCAATACCTTTTCCATCCATGGCGTTTCCCACACGCCGCCCTTGGCGAAGATGTTCTGCATATCGATGCACAGATGTGCGGCGTCGCGAATTTCTTCCATGAGTGGCCTCGCGCCTCATTGAGAAGGCTAATTCGGAAAATGGGACCTGGTTTCAACAGCCGGCCGGGAACGGTGTGGCCTTGCCAGGCGCGCGTAACGTCTCGACCGAGGCTCGGCGGCCGAGGGTGAACGGAACTCCCACCTTTGTGCCACGTTGCATTCATGGTTGATGATGCGTGGATGGAAAGGCCATGGCTTATTTTTCCAGAGGACAGGACGCGATCGAGCGGAGCGGCAAGGTCCTGGCGGATGTCGCATGTGCCCTGCTCCTGTTGGGCTTCGCAATTGCGTACTTCGGCTGGCTAGGCGGCGCGGTTGCGTTTCTCATCGTTGAAGGCGGGCTGCTGGCGGTCGAATACGTCTTGCCCGGCGACGACGGTGACGCGGCCGCCGTTGTGAGGTGAACGCGGACCGCCAGGCGAACCATATGCGTGGTCTCACTGCCCGTTGGCCAACCTCGCGCAGAGAAGGGACCATTCATGCCCGTGAAGGTCGATGCCGACGATCTGACAGCAACGGTGCGTCACGCGTTGGAGACCACGCGCGCCACGGCAGCGTGCCCTTTCCACTGGGATGTGATTATTCGCGTCGGCGATGACGCCGCCGAGAGGCATGCTTTCGAGCGCGCAAGAAAAATTGTCAGGAGCGATGGCACTCATTGGCCGGTGCAAGCTGTCAGGAGCGAGTTCGCGCGTCAGCTTGGCGAGGCCGCGGACGGCCAATGTCCCCGGTGCGCGGGCTGATCGCAAGTTACGCGCGGACCTCCGCCTGGATCCATTCCGCGGCCCCGCGCCACAGCGTGTCGCGATGCTCGGGCCGGAAAAATCCCATATGCCCGATCTTGCTTACGCCGGTATCCGCAGGCCTCACCGTGATGATCTCAGGCGCGATCGAGGTAAATCCCGAACACAACAATTCGACCGCCGGCGGCGTTGCCCAGGGGTCGTCGGACATGCAGAGTGCACGCAACGCGCCCTGGTATTTCGGGAAATTCTGCACGGCTTCGAGCCTGGCATCGTCGAACAGATAGCGCGGGCTCATCACCCAGCCGACCCATTGCAAAAATGCATCCTTCGGCAGATCCATGCCGAGGCCGGCCTTGCCGGGCATGTAGCCGAGCGCGCGGGTCAACGGAGCGCCGACAAAATTGAGCAGGGCATAGACGCGGTAGCGCTCCGGCGCCGTCATCAGTTTCCAGTAGCCGGCTTGTGCGGCGATCAGGAGTGCACGCGAAATCTCCGAATTGTTCGGCAATAGGCCGAGCGCCTGGCCGCCGAACGAATGCCCGACATAGGCGAAGGGCAGCGCCTTGTAACGCTCCCGCATCCAGGCGACCGCCGCGGTGATGTCCTGGGCTGCCCAGTCCGACATCGAGGCCTTGAAGCCGACCAGCGATTTCGGCCTGATGGAGCCGGTCAGCGCCTGCGGCCTGGAGTCGCCGGTGCCGCGATAGTCGTAGGTCAGAACCGCGCAGCCGCGGTGGGCGAGGTAACTGGCAAAGCCCCGGTAGAGCTTGCGGGGAACGGCGGTCGCCGAATTGACCAGGACCGCATGGCGTTTGGCCCCGCGGGGTAGAAACAGCGTCGCGGCAAGGGGATATCCATCCGTCGCGGGCACCGTGATGCTGTCGCTAAATATGTCGTCCAGCCCCGGCTCGGCCACCGTGTTCTCCTGCCAGCTTTGCGAGCGGCCATAACAAATGCGAATTCGGATTTCGCCGCAAGAGCTTGTCAGGACTACCGGAAATCTAACTGGCGGTCGGCCCGCGGCCTGTGTATAACCCGGCCTTCGTAACCTTCGATAAGTTGCGGTTTTTGCTCAGGAGTTAACGTCATGTCCGAGCGGTGGACGCCCGATAGCTGGCGCACCAAGCCGGTGCTGCAGGTCCCCGATTATCCCGATGCCAAGGCATTGGCCGACGTCGAGGCGCAGCTTGCTACGTTTCCGCCGCTGGTGTTCGCCGGCGAGGCCCGTAACCTGAAGAAGGCGCTCGCCCGCGTCGCGGCCGGCGAGGCCTTCCTGCTGCAGGGCGGCGATTGCGCCGAGAGCTTTGCCGAGCACGGCGCCAACAACATCCGCGACTTCTTCCGCGTGCTGCTGCAGATGGCCGTGGTCCTGACCTATGCCGGCGCGCTGCCGGTGGTGAAGGTTGGCCGCATCGCCGGGCAGTTTGCAAAACCGCGCTCGTCGAACACGGAAAAGGTTGGCGGCGTCGAGCTGCCGAGCTACCGCGGCGACATCATCAACGACATCGCCTTCACCCCGGAAGCGCGCATCCCCGATCCGCAGCGCCAGTTGATGGCGTACCGGCAGTCGGCGGCGACGCTGAACCTGCTCCGCGCATTCGCGACCGGCGGCTTTGCCAATCTCGGCAGCGTGCACCAATGGATGCTGGGCTTCCTCAAGGATTCCCCGCAGTCACGCCGGTACAAGGAGCTGGCGGATCGTATTTCGGACGCGCTCAATTTCATGCGCGCCTGTGGGCTGGACCTCGAAAGCCATCCCGAACTGCGCGCCACCGATTTCTACACCAGCCACGAGGCGCTGCTGCTCGGCTACGAGCAGGCGATGACGCGGGTCGATTCCACGACCGGCGACTGGTACGCGACCTCGGGCCACATGATCTGGATCGGCGATCGCACCCGCCAGCTCGATCACGGCCATGTCGAATATTTCCGCGGCATCAAGAACCCGATCGGTCTGAAATGCGGCCCCTCGCTGAAACCGGATGAGCTATTGAAGCTGATCGACATCCTCAATCCCGACAACGAGCCGGGAAGGCTGACGCTGATCAACCGCTTCGGCTCCGACAAGGTCGGCGATCATCTCGCGCCGCTGATCCGCGCCGTGCAGCGGGAAGGGCGGGTTGTGGTCTGGTCTTGCGATCCCATGCATGGCAACACCATTGCCTCGACATCAGGCTACAAGACCCGGCCGTTCGACCGGGTGCTGTCGGAGGTGAAGTCGTTCTTTGCGATCCACGCCGCCGAAGGCACCCATGCCGGCGGCGTGCATCTGGAGATGACCGGACAGGACGTCACCGAATGCATCGGCGGCGCGCGCGCCATCACCGACGAGGACCTCAACGACCGCTATCACACGGTCTGCGATCCCCGCCTCAACGCCGAACAGTCGATCGATATGGCTTTCCTGATTGCCGAACTGCTGAAGCAGGAACGCGCCGGTAAGGCTCAGCCGATGCCGGCCGCAGCGGGACTTTGATTTGCTGCGACTCTGGCGGGCCACGATCAACACGCGTAACGGCCTCGCTTTTGCGATCCGCTCGGAGCAGGCCGTCCGCGAGGAACTATGCGCATTGGCGCTGTCGGTACCGCTGGCCTGGCTGATCGGCACGACCACGATGCGGCGCGTGGAACTGGTCGCGGCCGTCGCCTTTGTCCTGGTGGTCGAGCTGCTCAACACCGCGATCGAAAAGCTCGCCGACCGCCTGACCACCGATCACGATTTGAAGATCGGTCAGGTCAAGGATATGGGGTCGGCGGCGGTCGGCGTGGCGCTGTTGATGGCCGGCCTGTTCTGGCTGTTCGCCCTCGCCGAGCGCATGGGCGCTATTTAGATATGCGGTTCTGATCAGGATCAGAACCGCATATCTAAGTTTTTGTTTTGACGCGTTTTCTTCACGCGAACCGGTATCCACTTCGCTTGAAAACGCTATGAAAGCGAGCAATTGCAGTTTGCTCTTGTGCAAGGCACCATCGCCCCCATGACCGACACCTTTACGATCACGCTGGCGCAGTTGAACCCGACGGTCGGCGACGTGCCAGGCAACGCCGCCAAGGCCCGCGCGGCGCGCGACAAGGCCGCGGCCGATGGCGCCGACCTCCTGCTGCTGCCCGAATTGTTCATCTGCGGCTATCCGCCGGAAGATCTGGTGCTGAAGCCCGCCTTCCAGGCCGCCTGCCGCGCCGCGGTCGAAGAGTTGGCGCGCGAGACTGCGGGCGATGGTCCGGCTGTTCTAATCGGCACGCCCTGGGTCGAGGACGGCAAGCTTTATAACGCCTGCGCGCTGCTCGATCAGGGCAGCATCGCCGCGTTGCGCTTCAAGGCGAACCTGCCGAACTACGGCGTGTTCGACGAAAAGCGGCTGTTCGCGCGGGGGCCGGCCGCGGGCCCGGTGACTGTCCGCGGCATTCGGGTCGGCGTCCCCATCTGCGAGGACATCTGGCTCGAGGAATCAGAAGAATACGAAAACGTCGTCGAGTGCCTCGCCGAGACCGGCGCGGAAATCCTTGTGGTGCCTAACGGCTCGCCCTACGCGCGCGACAAGAACGACCTCCGGCTGTCGATCGCGGTCGCCCGCGTCACCGAGAGCGGGCTGCCACTGGTCTATCTAAACCAGATCGGCGGGCAGGACGAACTGGTGTTCGACGGCGCGTCATTCGCGCTCAACGCCGACCTCTCGGTGGCGGCGCAACTGCCCGCGTTCGAAGAAAGCATCACCACGCTGCGTTGGACCAAGGGCGCCGACGGCTGGCGCTGCTCGGGCCCCGTAGTGCCCCTGCTCGAGGGCGACAAGGGCGATTACGCCGCCTGCGTGCTGGGCCTGCGCGACTACGTCCGCAAGAACGGCTTTCCGGGCGTCTTGCTTGGCATCTCCGGCGGCATCGATTCCGCGCTGTGCGCGGCCATCGCCGTCGATGCGCTTGGCGCCGATCAGGTCCGCGGCGTGATGCTGCCGTTCCGCTTCACCGCGCAGGTGTCGCTCGACGATGCCGCGAAACTCGCCAAAGCACTCGGCATCCGCTACGAGGTGCTGCCGATTGCCGATGCGGTGAACGGCTTCGAGAAAATCCTCTCCGGACCATTTGCCGGCCTGCCGCGCGATATCACCGAGGAGAATTTGCAGGCGCGCACCCGCGGCACGCTCTTGATGGCGATTTCCAACAAGACCGGCGCGATGGTGGTGACGACCGGCAACAAGTCGGAAATGTCGGTCGGTTACGCCACGCTCTATGGCGACATGAACGGCGGCTTCAATCCGATCAAGGACATCTACAAGACCGAAGTGTTCCGGCTATCGAGCCTGCGCAACGAGTGGAAGCCGGACGGCGCGCTCGGGCCGTCGGGCGAGGTGATCCCGGTCAACATCATCACTCGGCCGCCGACGGCGGAGCTGCGCGAGAACCAGACCGACCAGGATTCGCTGCCGCCCTACGAGATGCTGGACGGCATACTGGAGCGTCTGGTCGAGCGCGAGGAGCCGCTGGCCACGATCATCGCGGCCGGTTTCCCGGCTGAAATGGTGACGCGGATCGATCGCCTGCTCAACATCGCCGAATACAAGCGGCGGCAGGCCGCGCCCGGCGTCAAGGTGACGGAAAAGAACTTTGGCCGCGACCGCCGCTATCCCATCACCAACCGCTTCTGCGACAACGGCAAGGCGCTGCCTGCGCCCGACGAAAAACTGGTCGCCCGCGCCGGCCGCGCCTCGGCGGATGCGTTCGAAGGATAGGGCGTTTGGCGCCTACTGCTTGGGCGGGATGAAGGTCGGGCCGACGGTGCGGATCGGCTTGTCCTTGTCGTCGGTCGCGGCCGTCGTATCAGCCGGAGCCGTCGCCGGGGCAGGCGCGGCGGCGGTGGTGCCTGCGGGCGCGGCGCCCTTCTTGGGCGGCGGCGCGCCTTTCGACTGCCCGCGCTGCTGCATCCGTCTCGCACTTTCCTCGGTGACAATAATGTCGCCCTGCTGTTCGACCGCTGCTCGGTCGTCGACGGACTTCAACGCTTCGGACCAGGTCTGGCCCGCAGGCTTGCAGGAGCAGGATGCGTTGAACTCGGTGCGGAATTTGAACGCGTTGGGCAGCGATGAATAGGGCTGGCCGTTGATCGAGACCGCCTGGTTGATGTCTTCGCCGGGATTGCGATAGGCGAACAGATTCGCCTCCGCCGCCGGGCACAGCGCCTTGCAGGTCCTCTCATCGTCCTGGAAGCGGGCCTGCACGGTGGCAAACGAGACCGGGAAATAGGCGCCGTCGCAGGTGCGGACGCAGACGGTGCGGTAGGTGCCGGATGGCGCGCCGAGATCGGCGCTCGGCGGCGGCAGCGTATTGTTGTTGCCGAACAGGCTGTCGATGAAGTTGCCAGGGCCGCGCGCGGCAGCGGCATATTGCGGGCCGCAATTGTTCTGCGCGAGCGCCACCAGCACCGAGCGGCGCTGGTTTTCGCGGTCAGCGCCGCCGATGCCGCCGCTGCGCAGCCGTTCCAGGCTGGTGGTGATCTGGTCGAGATTGGCGCGCATCTGCTGAATCTGGTTGTTCACCGGGCCGCACTGGGCGGAACGACCGTTGAACAGCGAGAAGAAGCCCGAGCTGTCGCAGCCCATGCGCTTGGCTTGCAGCGTGACCCGGTCGAACTCGGCCTGCTGCTTGGACTCGGCTTCCTGATACCGGCGGATCTGTTCATCTTTGGCGGGGTCGCCGGTGCCCGCGCCGCGGTCGATCGTCGCCAATTGTCCTTCGAGCCGGATGCAGATCGGATTGGCCTGCGCGCCCTGTTGCGGCGGGGCGTCCTGGTTCATCTGCGCCATGGCGTCTTCGTTCGTCTGCGCCAAAGCGGGTGCGCCCGAGGCGGCGATGCCGAGCAGGATGGCGCAGGTCAAAATTCGAAGGGAGAGGGAAGCGTTGCGAATTTCCAGCATATCCGGCCATTGAGAGCTGATCCGCGCGGCTCAAAAAGCCTGATGACGCGGCCAAGGCGGCGTTCTGCGGCCAAGGCCGCATCCAATAGCTGCTTCTCGGGGCAGCGTCACGTCGTTTCCGGGGCGCGGGTGTGGCAAACCGGCCCTTGAAATCGCAGGATCAGGTCTCTTTAGCGCTGGCAGGTAATGGCGACGTATTCGCTGCACGCCGGGCCTGAGCAGCGGTCGCCGCCGCCGATCGGAACCGCGCTGGTGATTTCGTCGGGCTCGACGCGACGATAGGCGGTCGCCTGCGCAAATTCCCGTGACTGACAATAGGAGCGGGCGGCGTGGGCGCCACATTTGTCGCCCCTGGCGAGGCACTCGTCGACGCCGTAACCATCGGCCTGGTTGGCCACGATGAAGACGCGGCTGTCGGCGGCAGCGGCCGAGGCGGCGAGCAGGAAGGCACAGGCAATGAGTGCGGAGGAAAGTCGCATGGATGGCACCGGCGGCGGGAAGAGACCGCCCTCAGAAATAGGCCCAAAGTGTTAATAATGATTAACCATGAGGCCGAGGGCGGCTGCGAATGGCGGGGGTTCGGCGGCCTGATCGCCCCCAAATCGGGCACAAGCAAGGCCTTGACGGCGTGCTTGCGATACCGCAATGGTTGGAACCATGAACGGTCTCCTCGCCATCTGCGCCATTTGCCGCGAGATTATTAGCTAGCGATTCGCTGGCTGAGGCCGTCTTTTCTCAAAAATGAGATCACTGGACGCCCGGCCGCAAGGGATGGGTACGCCATGGAACTGCGTCTGTACGATACGTTGACCAAGGAGAAGCGGCCGTTCGTGCCGCTGGATGCCGATAACGTCCGCATGTATGCCTGCGGACCGACGGTCTACGACTTCGCCCATATCGGTAACGGTCGCGCGGCGATCGTATTCGACGTGCTGTTTCGCGTGCTGCGCCACCGCTACGGCGCCGATCACGTGACCTATGTCCGCAACATCACCGACGTCGACGACAAGATCAATGTCCGCGCCGCGCGCGACTATCCCGGCGTGCCGCTGAACGAGGCGATCCGCAAGGTCACCGAAGAAACCTATCAGCAATACCAGGACGATGTCACCGCACTCGGCTGCTTGGCCCCGACGGTGCAGCCGCGCGCGACCGAGCACATCCCGGAGATGCGGGCGATCATCGAGAAGCTGGTCGCCGGCGGCTTTGCCTATGTCGCCGAAGATCACGTGCTGTTCTCGCCGCAGGCGATGAACGAAGCCAATTCCGTGATGCCGCGCTATGGCGCGTTGTCGAAACGCTCGCTCGACGAGATGATCGCCGGCGCCCGCGTCGATGTTGCTCCCTATAAGCGCGATAATACCGACTTCGTGCTGTGGAAGCCGTCGAAGCCGGGCGAGCCATCATGGCCGTCACCCGCCGGGATCAAGGTGCAAGGCCGCCCCGGCTGGCACATCGAATGCTCGGCGATGGCCTGGAAGCATCTCGGCGAGAAGTTCGACATTCATGGCGGCGGCATCGATCTGGTGTTTCCGCACCATGAGAACGAGCTCGCGCAGACCTGCTGCGCCTTTCATTCCGATCGCATGGCGAATGTCTGGATGCACAACGGCTTCCTGCAGCTCGAGAGCGAGAAGATGTCGAAGTCGCTCGGCAACTTCTTCACGATCCGGGAACTGCTGGCCGATTGGTCGGGCGAAGTGCTGCGTTTGAGCATGCTCAAGACGTATTATCGCTCGCCTCTCGACTGGACCCTGAAGGGTGCGGAAGAGAGCGCGAAGACGCTCGATGATTGGTATGCGATCGCAGCCGACGCCGTCGCCAGCGAGCCGTCGCCGGCTATGATCGAGGCGCTCCATGACGACCTCAACACGGCGCTGGCGATGGCTGTCCTGCACAGCCTGCGCAACGCGGCGGCGTCCGGCGGCGCGCGTGAACGCGGCGAGTTTGCGGCCTCGCTCCGCCTGCTCGGCTTCCTCTCGATGAGTGCTGCGGAGTGGAAGGGGCGGAAGCAGCAGGCGAGCGGTATAGATGCAGAGCACGTCGATCGCCTGATTGCAGATCGCGCGGCGGCGCGCGCGCGTAAGGATTTCAAGGAATCCGACCGTATCCGCGATGAGCTCGCCGCGATGGGCGTTGCCATCAAGGACAGCAAGGACAAGGACGGAAAACCTGTAACGACCTGGGAGATCGCGTGATGGACAAGCCCGATACGCCGTTTCCAAAACACTGGCGCTATTACGTCTTCATCAAGTGGGCGCTGATCGTTGCTGCGGTCATACTGGCCCTGCGACTGTTCGGAGTGCTTTGACGCGATGGGACAGGCATTGCCGAAACCCGGCTTGCGGCCGTTTCTGCCGGCGGATGTTCCGATGCTGGCGGCGATCTTCGTTGCCGCCATCGAGGGGCTGACCGGCGACGACTATAGCGAGGCGCAGCAGGGAGCCTGGGCGCAGGCGGCCGACGACGAAGCCGCGTTCGGCAAGAAGCTTGCCGGGCAGTTGACGCTGATCGCGACTATCCAGAACGCGCCGGTCGGCTTCGCCTCGCTGAAGGGCGCTGACCATATCGATATGCTCTACGTGCATCCGAGCGTAGCCGGGCAGGGCGTTGCGTCGATGCTGGTCGATGCGCTGGAGAAACTGGCGGGCGCGCGCGGCGCGAAAACCCTGACGGTCGATGCCAGCGATACAGCCGAGCCGTTGTTCACAAAGCGCGGCTATACCGCCAAGCAGCGCAACACGGTTTCGCTCAACGGCGAATGGCTCGCCAACACCACGATGCAGAAGACGCTGGCGACAAGCGCCGCGCCGGGAGCGCCGACATGAGCCGCGAACGCCTTTATCTGTTCGACACCACGCTGCGCGACGGTGCGCAGACCAACGGCGTCGATTTCACGCTGCATGACAAGCAGATCATCGCGCAGATGCTGGATGAACTCGGCATCGACTACGTTGAAGGCGGCTATCCCGGCGCCAATCCGACCGACACGGAATTCTTCGCCGTAAAGCCGCAGCTCGAATACGCGAAATTCACCGCGTTCGGCATGACGCGCCGTCCCGGCCGTTCCGCCTCGAACGATCCGGGGCTGGCCGCGCTGATCGAGGCCAAGGCCGATGCGATCTGTTTTGTCGCAAAGTCCAGCGCTTATCAGGTGCGGGTGGCGCTCGAGACCACCAACGAGGAAAACCTCGCCTCGATCCGCGACAGCGTCGTTGCTGCGAAGGCTGCCGGGCGTGAGGTGATGGTCGACTGTGAGCACTTCTTCGACGGTTACAAGGAGAATGCCGATTTCGCGCTCGCCTGCGCCAAGGCCGCCTATGAGTCCGGCGCGCGCTGGGTCGTACTGTGCGACACCAATGGCGGCACCATGCCGCACGAGATCGAGACCATCGTGGGCGCTGTCACCAAGCAGATCCCGGGCAGCCATGTCGGTATCCACGCCCATAACGACACCGAGCAGGCGGTCGCCAATTCACTGGCCGCGGTGCGTGCGGGCGCGCGGCAGATCCAGGGCACGCTGAACGGGCTCGGCGAACGCTGCGGCAATGCCAACCTCTGTTCGCTGATCCCGACACTGCGGCTGAAGGACGAGTTCTCCGACGCGTTGGAAATCGGCGTCACGAACGAGAAGATGGCGACGCTGATGAAGGTGTCGCGCACGTTGGATGACATGCTCAACCGCGCCCCGAACCGCCACGCGGCCTATGTCGGCGAAAGCGCCTTCGTGACCAAGGCCGGCATTCATGCCTCTGCGATGATGAAGGATCCGCACAGTTACGAGCACGTGCTGCCCGAACTGGTGGGCAACCATCGCAAGGTGCTGGTCTCCGATCAGGCCGGCCGCTCCAACGTGATGGCCGAACTCGATCGCGCCGGTATCACCTATGAGAAGAGTGATCCGAAGCTGGCGCGGCTGGTCGAGGAGCTGAAGGAGCGGGAAGCGGCAGGCTTCGCCTATGAATCTGCCAATGCCTCGTTCGATCTCTTGGCGCGGCGCACGCTCGGCCGGGTGCCGGAATATTTCAAGGTCGAGCAGTTCGACGTCAATGTCGAGCAGCGCTACAACGCCAACGGCCAGCGCATCACGGTGGCGCTCGCCGTCGTGAAGGTCGATGTTGCCGGCGAGCGGCTGATCTCGGCGGCCGAAGGCAACGGCCCCGTCAATGCGCTCGACGTCGCGCTGCGCAAGGACCTCGGCAAGTACCAGACATACATCGAAGGCCTGAAGCTGATCGATTACCGCGTGCGTATCCTCAATGGCGGCACGGAAGCGGTGACGCGGGTCCTGATCGAGAGTGAGGATGAGAACGGCGAGAGCTGGACCACCATCGGCGTCTCGCCTAATATCATCGACGCTTCATTCCAGGCGCTGATGGACTCGGTGATCTACAAGCTTGTGAAATCAGGCGCACCGGTGTGAGGTGATACGGTCATTCCGGGGCGATGCGAAGCATCGAACTATGGTGCGCAATTGCGCACCTGAGAATCTCGAGATTCCCCTGTGCGCAATTGCGCACCTGAGGTCTGGTCCTTCGGACCATCCCGGAATGACGCGGAGAGAGCAGGGGCCATTTTATGATCGATCACATCTCCGTCGGCGTCAGCGAACTCGAACGTTCAGCACGCTTCTATGAAGCAACCCTCGCAACCCTCGGCCTCTCACGCCTCGTCACCCGTCCAGCAACCATCGGCTTTGGCAAAACCTATCCCGAATTCTGGATCAACCTGCGCGCCGGTATGGCGCCAGTCGCGCCCGAGAGCGGTACCCATATTTGCCTTCGGGCGAAATCAACTGCCGATGTCGATGCGTTTCACGCCGCTGCGCTCAACGCCGGCGGCCGCTCCGACGGCGCACCGGGCATTCGCCCCCACGATCGCGTGAAGTATTACGCAGCATTCGTCATCGATCCCGATGGCAACCGCATCGAGGCCGTGACGTTTCCGAGCGAGTGAAGCCGTGGTGGCCTAAAGCCTCCGCGCCACCTCCGGCGCCATCTGCTTGGCGCCTTCGGGCGCCCGCGCCGCGGCGGCGCGCAGGCGCGGCACGATGTCCTCGACCCGTTCGGCCTTGAGGATATCGACGTCAAGCGCCGGGCGAATGAATTCGGTGGCGCGCATATGCGCCAGCAGCGCGATCAGAGGCTCCCAGAAGCCGTCGATGTTGGCGAGCAGCACCGGCTTGGAATGGCGGCCGAGTTGCTGCCAGGTCATCTGCTCGACCAGTTCCTCCAGCGTGCCGATGCCACCGGGAAGCGCCACGAAAGCGTCCGAGCGTTCGAACATCAGCCGTTTGCGCTCGTGCATGTCAGGCGTGACGATCATCTCCTGCACGCGCGACAGCGCGAGCTCGCGGGACTTCAGAAAATCCGGGATGATGCCGGTGACGAGGCCGCCGTGATCCAGGGTGGATTGGGCGATCGCGCCCATCAGGCCAACGGAGCCGCCGCCATAGACGAGCCGGATATTGTTCTCGGCAAAACTCTTTCCCAAAGCGTGGGCGGCTTCGACAAAGCCGGGGCTGGAGCCGGCGCCGGAGCCGCAATAGACACAGACAGTTTTGATTTGATCCATGGAAACCATGTGGCACTGCACCCAGGAAACCTCAAGTCTGATTGATTTCGCTGATGCAGCAGAAATAGGCCCGAAATCAAACCAAACGGGGGAAAGATTTATCTTTCAAGGCTGTACGGGAGAGTTAAACGCTTTATATGACGCACATATGCAGATCATCAGAAACCATCTGACGGCGGCCGGTGCGCCATCTTGCGTTGGGCGCGACAGCAATGGTTGATCCTGATTCGCACACCGATATCGCCCAACTGCCGGCCGACAACGCGCCCGAAAAGGCGACCCTGATCGGGACGCTGGTTCATCTGTGGCCGTATATCTGGCCCGGCGACCGCGCCGACCTGAAAATGCGCGTGGTCTGGTCGATGGTGCTGCTCTTGCTCGCGAAGCTCGCGACGTTGACGGTGCCGTTCACCTTCAAATGGGCGATCGATGCGCTCAACGGCATGGGCACGGCACCGGTCGAGGCCTCGAACTGGATGCTGTGGCTGATCGCCTCGCCACTGCTGATGACCGCAAGCTACGGCGCGGTGCGCGTGCTGATGGCGGTGCTGACGCAGTTTCGCGACGGCATCTTCGCCCGTGTCGCCATGCATGCGGTGCGCAAACTCGCCTACATCACCTTCGTTCACATGCACGAATTGTCGCTGCGCTTTCATCTGGAGCGCAAGACGGGCGGCCTGACGCGCGTCCTGGAGCGCGGCCGCACCGGCATCGAGGTGATCGTGCGGATGGTGATCCTGCAGCTCATCCCGACCATCGTCGAGGTCTCGCTTCTGATGGCGGTGCTGCTGTGGCAGTTCGACTGGCGCTATGTGCTGGTCACCGCTGTTACGGTCGTGATCTACATGTACTACACCTACATCGCGACCGAATGGCGGATCGAAATCCGCCGCAAGATGAACGACTCTGATACCGAAGCGAACACCAAGGCGATCGACTCGTTGCTCAATTACGAGACGGTGAAATATTTCAGCGCCGAGACGCGCGAGGCCGAACGCTACGACCGTTCTATGGAGCGCTACGAGCATAACAGCATCAAGACCTATACCTCGCTCGCGGTGCTCAACACCGGGCAGGCGGTCATCTTTACCATGGGCCTCACCGCGACCATGCTGATGTGCGCGCTTGGCGTGCGCAACGGCACCAACACGGTCGGCGATTTCGTCATGGTCAACGCCATGATGATCCAGCTCTACCAGCCGCTGAACTTCATGGGCATGGTCTATCGCGAGATCAAGCAGGCAATCATCGACATCGAGAAGATGTTCAACGTGCTGTCGCGCAATCCGGAGATCAAGGATGTCGAGGGCGCCGCGCCGCTCGTGGTCAGCGCCGGCAATGTGCGCTTCGAGGACGTGCGCTTTGCCTATGATCCGGAGCGGCCGATTCTCAAAGGCTTGAGCTTCGAGGTGCCCGCCGGCAAGACGGTCGCGATCGTCGGCCCCTCCGGCGCCGGCAAGTCGACGATTTCGCGGCTGCTGTTCCGCCTCTACGACGTCTCCAACGGCAAAATCCTGATCGACGGCCAGGATATCAGAAACGTCACGCAGGCTAGTCTGCGCGCCTCCATCGGCATGGTGCCGCAGGATACCGTGCTGTTCAACGACACCATCCGCTACAACATCCGCTACGGCCGCTGGGACGCCGGCGATGCCGAGGTGGAAGAGGCGGCGCAACTGGCGCAGATCGACAGCTTCATTCGCAACTCGCCCAAGGGCTACGAAACCCAGGTCGGCGAACGCGGCCTGAAACTGTCGGGCGGCGAGAAGCAGCGCGTGGCGATCGCGCGCACGGTCTTGAAGGCGCCGCCGATCCTTGTCCTCGATGAGGCCACTTCCGCGCTCGACAGCCACACCGAGCATGAAATCCAGGAAGCGCTGGAGCGCGTCTCACGCGGCCGCACCTCGCTGGTGATTGCCCACCGGCTCTCGACGATCATTGGCGCCGATGAAATTATCGTGCTGGATCAAGGACGCATCGCCGAGCGCGGCACCCATGTCAGGCTTTTGGCTGCCGGCGGGCTTTATGCCAGCATGTGGAATAGGCAGCGCGAAGCCGAGGCGGCGCGGGAGAAGCTCGCGCAGATCGACGACGGCAACGAAGCGCCGAACCGCGCCCCGCCGCCGGTCGATGATCCGCTCAACGAGCCGTCCAAAGGGCCTGCCAGAGATCCCCTGGCCAAAGATCCCTTGGCAACTGCCGCGGAATAATCCAAATACGGCGCTACTTCCAAGGCAGCGAAGTCGGCCAGATAACAGCGAGCCCTAATGTCGATTGCGAATTCCATCCGCGCGCAGATCCCACCGATCCACCCGGAGGGCTATCCGTTCATCGGCGGCTTTGCGCTGGCCAGCCTGATCCTGTTCTGGCTCTGGACGCCGCTGGGTTGGATCGGCACCATCGTGACCGTCTGGTGTGCGCTGTTCTTCCGCGATCCCGTCCGCGTGACGCCGGTGCGCGACGGCATCGTGGTGTCGCCGGCCGATGGTCGCGTCTCGATGGTTGCTCAGGTGCTGCCGCCGGCCGAACTCGGCCTCGGCGACCGGCCCCTGCCGCGCATTTCGATCTTCATGAGCGTGTTCAACTGCCACGTGAACCGCAGCCCGGTGACCGGCCGCATCGACCGTATCGCCTACCGGCCCGGCACCTTCATCAATGCCGAACTCGACAAGGCCAGCGAAGACAATGAGCGCAACTCGCTGGTGATCTCGACCACGAACGGCCGGATCGGCGTGGTCCAGATCGCCGGATTGGTGGCGCGGCGGATTGTCTCATTCGTGCGCGAAGGCCAGTCGATCGGCGCCGGCGAGCGGTTCGGCCTGATCCGTTTCGGCTCGCGTCTGGACGTCTATCTGCCCGAAGGTACGAGATCGCTGGTTTCGGAAGGCCAGACGGCAATTGCCGGCGAGACGATTTTGGCCGATTTCGGCTCGACCGAGCAGGGCCGGACCTTTCGCGCCGATTAACTGGCCAGGCGGCTGCCAATGGCAAACCGGGCCAGCGCTTGCTATATAATGATTGGCATGCTGATCCCGGACCCCAAATACCCTGAATTGCGCCGCCGCCGGTTTCGTCCGATCCCGGTGCGGATGCTGGTGCCCAACGTCATCACCTTGCTCGCGATCTGCGCCGGGCTTACGGCGATCCGCCTGGCGATCGAAGGGCGGATGGAGCTCGCGGTCGCGGCGATCGTATTCGCGGCGGTGCTTGACGGGGTCGACGGGCGCGTGGCGCGCATGATCAAGGGCCAGTCGAAATTCGGCGCCGAGCTCGACAGCCTGGCGGATTTCGTCAATTTCGGCGTCGCGCCCGGCCTGATGCTGTATTTCTGGCAGCTCCAGGAGTTGAACAATGGCGGCTGGATCGCGGCGATGGTGTTTGCGATCGCGGGCGGCCTGCGGCTTGCGCGCTTCAACGCCAGCATCGACGATCCGAACAAGCCTGCTTTTGCGGCGAACTATTTCACCGGCGTGCCGGCGCCGGCCGGCGCGATCCTTGCGATGCTGCCGTTCTATCTGGCGTTTCTCGGCGTCCCCAAGCCGCCGGCAATGCTGACCGCGGCCTATACGTTGCTGATCGCTTTCCTGATGGTGTCGCGGCTGCCGGTATTCTCCGGCAAGACGGTGAAGATGCGCGTGCCGCCGGAAATGGTGCTGCCCGTCTTCGTCTCCGTGGTGTTCTTCGTCGCGCTGCTGATCGGCTATCCCTGGCACATCCTGTCGATCGGCTCGGTGCTCTACCTCGTAAGCCTGCCCTGGGGCTGGAAATCCTATCGCGACCACGAGCGCAACGCCGCCCTTGCTGCACAGCCGGCTCCGACGGCTGAAACCACGCCGTCATCTCCGGGGACATTCTCGCCGACTCCCAGCGAGACCGAGGACGAACGGCCGGCGCGGCTGAACTGAGCGTCCTCGCTACTCTCCGATATGGCTGCCATGAGCCGCTGCCGATTGGGTTCTCCCCCAATCTCGGCTATAGGGCTTAGCGACCTACGGCCTCAAAGAGCCGGGCCGAAAAAATCAGGAGAGAACGCCGTGAACAAAGCCGTTACCGCCCCGCTGTCTGCTTCCGTCCTCGAGGCGCTGGCGCGCTACGATACCCCGACGATCTGCAATGCGATGGAGATCGTGGCGCCGGAGCGTCGCCTGATCGGCTACACCACCAAGCCGCTGGTCTGTCCGTTCCCCGACCTGCCGCCGATAGTCGGCTACGCCCGCACGGTGACGATCCGCTCGGTGCTCAAATCCACGCTTCCCGCCGATGAGCAGGCGAAGCGTCGCATCGCCTATTACGAATATGTCGGCACCGGCTTCGGCCCGCGCATCACCGTGATCCAGGATATCGACGGCGCCGATGCCGGCTATGGCGCGTTCTGGGGCGAGGTGCAGAGCAACGTGCACAAGGCGCTCGGCTGCCTCGGCGTCATCACCGACGGCTCGATCCGCGACATCCCGCAATGGGCGCCGGGCTTCCAGGCCTTGGCCGGTTCGATCGGACCGTCGCATGCCTGGGTCCATGCCGAACATTGGGGTGGCGAGGTGCGCGTCGCCGGCATGACGGTGCATTCGGACGATCTGATCCACGCCGACCAGCACGGCGCCATCGTGATCCCCATCGACATCGCGGCAAAGATTCCGGAAGCCGCCGAACTCTGCGGCCGGCGCGAGACGCCGATCCTGGAGATCGCGCGCAGCCCGGACTTCACGCTGGAAAAACTGAAAGAGGCACTGAAGCGCTCGGCGGAGATTCACTGACGAAAAGTCGGATCTGACAAACGGGCGAGGGGGAGCGCTATGAGACGGTTCTGGGCGGCACTGTCACTATCGTTCCTTCTCGGTGTCGCAGCCGTGCAGGCACAAACCTATCCCTCGCGGCCGATCACGCTGATCGTGCCGTTTCCGCCGGGCGGATCGACCGATACTGCCGCGCGGATCATGGGCGAGCGGATGCGGGCAACGCTCGGGCAGTCGGTCGTGATCGAGAATGTCGGCGGCGCCGGCGGTAGTATTGGCGTCGGTCGCGTCGCCCGCGCTGCGCCTGACGGCTATACCTTCGACATCGGCCAGTGGGATACCCATGTCGGCAGCATCATCTACAAGCTCGACTACGATCTCGAAAAGGATTTTGAGCCGATCGCGCTCGTCTCGAACAACCCGCAGCTCATGGTCGCCAAGAAAGACCTGCCGGCAAATACGCTGGCCGAACTCGTGGCGTGGATGAAGGAAAACCCCGGCAAGATCAATTTCGTCAACCAGAATGCGGCGGCGAACGTCACCGGCGTTTTGTTCGAGAACCTGACCAAGCAGAAGGTGCAGTTCATTCCCTATCGCGGCGCCGGGCCTGCCATGACCGATCTCGTCTCAGGCACGGTCGATCTCTTGGTGGTGCAGGGCGCGGTGGCGCTGCCGCAAATCCGCAAGATCAAGGCGCTCGCCAACCTTTCGCCGACGCGCTCGGCCTCGATGCCGGACATTCCGACCGCGGACGAGAGCGGCGTGCCCGGTCTCTACATGTCCGGTTGGTTCGGCTTCTGGGCGCCGAAGGGCACACCGAGAGAGATCATCGCCAAGCTCAATGCGGCGACAACAGAGGCGCTGGCCGATCCCGCGATCCAGAAGCGTTTTACCGAACTCGGCCTCGACGTCGCGCCGCGCGCGCAGCAGACGCCAGAAGGATTGGCCGCCTTCCAGAAGGCCGAGATCGAAAAATGGTGGCCGATCATCAAGTCAGCCGGCATCGGCATTCAGGCGCAGTGAGCTAATGACGGCGAGAGAATGCCAGCCGCGTGCCGGCGCATTATGGTTAGCGATTCCTTGCGATCGTGTGGCCGCCGCCCCGCGTTTTTACGATCCCTGTTCGAGTTTAACCTTTACGGCTCTTTAATTGCGCGGTCGTAGGGTTCCTCTGCGCCGCTCCGAATGGAGCGCGCGACCGGTCAGGATGGCCGGTAGTTTGCGTACGCGTTGGAGTTCAGAATGGATATCACCACGCTCGTTGGCCTGATCGTCGGCATTGTTGTCCTGTCGACGCTGATCTTGATGGGCGGTGACTTCCGGATGTTCTACGACATCCACGCCGTCATCATCATCTTCGGCGGTTCGTTCGCCGCAACCCTGATTCGCTTTCCGCTCAGCGCGATCCTGCACGGCATGCCGCTCGGCGCGAAATTCGCCTTCACCATGAGCCGTCTTTCGGCGCGCGACCTGGTCGACGAACTGGCGCGCATCGCGGAAATCGCACGCAAGCAGGGCCCGGTCGGACTGGAGAAGGTCGAGACCGACGAGCCGTTTCTCGCCAAGGGCATCCGCTACGTCGCCGACGGCTACGACCTCGAGTTCATCCGCGACAACATGGAGCGCGATCGCGACAACTTTCTGATGCATCTGAACGAGGGTTCGAAGATCTATCGGGCCATCGGCGACTGCGCGCCGGCGTTCGGCATGATCGGCACGCTGCTCGGCATGGTGCAGATGTTCTCGAACATGTCGGACCCGTCGAAGCTCGGTCCCTTCATGGCGGTGGCCTTGCTGGCAACACTTTACGGTGCGCTGGTGGCGAACCTGATCTGTCTGCCGATCGCCGACAAGCTGCATGGCAAGCTGATCGACGAGGAAACCAACCGCACGCTGATCATCGACGGCATCCTGATGATCCGCGATTCCAAGAGCCCGGCCTTGGTGCGTGAAATGCTGTTGGCCTATCTGCCCGAAAAGCATCGCCACGAAGAAGGCGAACTGGTTCCGGCCTGATCGGCTGCTAGCATCAAGGCGCGGACATAGAGCATGGCCAAGAAAAAACGCGAAGAGGCGCATGGCGGTCACGGCTGGTTCGTGACGTTCGCCGATCTGATGGCGTTGTTGCTGTCGTTCTTCGTGATGCTGGTTGCGTTCTCCAGCCAGGACCAGCAGAAGCTCAAGATCGTCGCCGGCTCGATGCGCGAGGCGTTTGGCGTGCAGACCGAGTCCCGGCATTCGGGAATCGTCGAATCCGACGGCCTGCCGACGCGGCCGAAGCTGAAGAATGTCGAGCATATTCCGCCCGAGGATGCCTCCAATACCCCGACGCCCGACGACAAGGACCGTCAGCGCGAAAACGGCGCCCGCTTGAAAGTCGATCGCGCGTTCGCGCTCGCTGCGGCCTCGTTGCGCCAGGCGCTGCAGGACATGCCGGAACTGACCGAAATGTCCAAGAACATCATGTTCGAGGAAACCAAAGAGGGGCTCAATCTGGAAATCGTCGACCAGGATGGCCGCTCGATGTTCGCTGATGGCTCCAAGGTGCCCTACGACCGCACCCGCCGGCTGATACAGAAACTGGCGGTGCCGCTGAAGGCGACACCGCTGCGGCTCAACATTGTCGGCCACACTTCTGCCGGCTTCCTGCCGTCACGCGGCGAATATAGCGCCTTCGATCTGTCGGCGGACCGCGCCAACGCCGTCCGCCAGATCCTCGAACGCGAAGGGCTGCCCGCATCCCACATCTATGCGGTCGGCGGTAAGGCCGACAGCCAGCCGCTGTTTCCCGACGATCCGACGCTGCCGGCAAACCGTCGCGTTACCATCACGTTGATGCGCGAAAATCCACCGCTTCCGCCTAACCTGAAGCCATAATACGACTACCATAATACCAGCGCGGCGCTGTGGCTGCTTTGCGCCAGTCCCGGGATCGCGCGTGGTGCTATGGTCGCGCGATGATTGACAGGCAACGCGGAAGCGCCGATAGCCGCCGGATCGATTCAACGACGAGAACGTTCCCCTTCCATCATGACTGCCAGCGTCACATCTACCGAAGCAGCCCATGATGGGCATGCCACCTCCGGCTTTTGGGCCCTGACGCTGGGCAGTATCGGCGTGGTGTTCGGCGATATCGGCACTTCGCCGCTGTATGCGTTCCGCGAGGCCGCCACCCACGCGGCCGAAGGCCAGCCGGTATCGCGCATCATTGTCCTCGGCGTGCTGTCGCTGATCCTGTGGTCGCTGCTCATCGTCGTCACCGCCAAATATGTGCTGCTGCTGTTGCGCGCCGACAACAACGGCGAGGGCGGTACGCTGTCCCTGATGGCGCTGGGTCAGCGGGCATTGGGCCAGCGGAGCTGGGTGTTGCTGGCGCTCGGTGTGGTCGGCGCCTCGATGTTCATCGGCGATTCCATGATCACGCCGGCGATCTCGGTGTTGTCAGCGGTCGAAGGCCTCAAGCTCGTCACGCCCGCCCTCGAACATTATGTGGTGCCGCTGACGATCTTCATTCTGGTCGTGCTATTCTCGGTACAGAGCAGCGGCACCGCGCGCGTCGCCTCGCTCTTTGGGCCGGTCACGGTGATCTGGTTCGTGGCGCTGGCGGTGATGGGCCTCGTCCACATCAGCGACGATCCTACGGTGCTGCTGGCGATCAATCCCTGGTATGCGATCCAGTTCATGCTTTCCCACGGCGTCGTCGGACTGGTGACGATGGGCCTGGTGTTTCTGGCGGTGACGGGCGGCGAGGCGCTCTATGCGGACCTCGGCCATTTCGGACGCAAGCCGATCCAGACCGCATGGCTCTTTTTCGTGTTGCCGTCGTTGCTGATCAATTATTTCGGACAGGGCGCGCTGGTATTGTCCGATCCATCGGCGATCGAAAACTCGTTCTACCGGATGGTCCCGGAGATCCTGCTGATACCGCTGGTGGTGCTCGCGACTGCAGCGACCGTGATCGCGAGCCAGGCGGTGATCACAGGCGCCTTTTCGCTGATCCGCCAAGCGGTGCAGCTCGGTTTGTTGCCGCGCTTCGAGGTCCGTTACACCTCCGAGGCCCATGCCGGCCAGATCTACCTGCCGCGGGTCAACCGGATGCTGCTGATTGGTGTGGTCCTGCTGGTGCTGTTGTTCCGCACTTCGAGCGGCCTTGCATCGGCCTACGGCATCGCCGTCTCCACGACCATGGTGGTCGACGGTATCATGGGCTTTGTCGTGATCTGGAAGCTGTGGAACTGGCGCGCGGCGACGGCGGCGGCCGTGATCCTGCCGTTCGTCGTCGTCGACATGAGCTTCTTTGCCGCAAACCTCTTGAAGCTGTTGGAAGGCGCCTGGGTGCCGCTGCTGTTCGGCGTTGCGGTCGCAGTGATGATCTGGACCTGGCGCCGCGGCGCCGCGATCCTGACCGCCAAGACGCGGCGCATCGAGGTGCCCTTGATGGACCTGATCAAGAGCCTGGAAAAGCGCCCGCCGCACATCGTCAAGGGCACGGCGGTGTTCCTGACTTCTGATCCGAGCTTCGTGCCGACCGCGCTGATGCATAACCTCAAGCACAACAAGGTCCTGCACGAGCACAACGTGATCCTGACCATTGAAACCGCACAAACGCCGCGGGTCGACGTTTCAGAGCGCGTCAAGATGGAAGCCATCAGCGAGAAGTTTTCTACCGTGCGCCTGCGGTTCGGCTTCATGGAATCCCCGAACGTGCCCAAGGCGCTGGTGATCGCGCGCAAGCTCGGCTGGCAGTTCGACATCATGGCGACCTCGTTCTTCGTGTCGCGGCGGTCGCTCAAGCCCTCGGCGCAGTCGGGCATGCCGCTCTGGCAGGATCATATGTTCATCGCGATGAGCCGGTCGGCGAACGATGCCACCGACTACTTCCAGATCCCGACCGGGCGGGTCGTAGAAGTGGGTACCCAAGTAACCATCTGATTTCAGATGGAAAATTGGCTGCAGCCTTTGCTGCCATCTATGCGGAAAGCGCATACCGGAGGCCTGGATTCCGGCTAACCTGTCCATTCGTCCCGGGAGTATAGGGCTGCGCTTCTGCACTTGTGCAGTGCGGTAAGGAACCGAGGCCCCCCATCTCATGTCAGTCCAGTTTGTGATCCCCGCGGCGGAAACGCCCGCGGCCAATGGTCATGGCGAAGCGCATTCCACCGCCACCTTCAAGGCGCTGATGCTCGGCAGCATCGGCGTCGTCTATGGCGACATCGGCACCAGCCCCTTGTATGCGCTGCGCGAAGCGGTGGTCGCCGCCAGCGAGACTGCGGCCGGTGCCACGCCGCAGGCCGTGCTCGGCGTGCTCTCGCTGATCCTGTGGGCGCTGATCGTGGTGGTGACGCTGAAATATGTCGTCATCCTCTTGCGTGCCGACAACAATGGCGAGGGCGGAACGCTGGCACTGATGGCGCTGGCGCAGCGCGCAGTCGGCAAGGGCGGGGCGGCGATCGTGCTGCTCGGCATCATCTCCGGTGCGCTGTTTTATGGCGACGCGGTTCTTACGCCGGCGCTGTCGGTGTTGTCGGCCATCGAAGGCATCAAGCTCGTCACCGTCACCTTCGAACACTATGTCGTGCCGCTGACGGTCATCATTCTGGTGGCGCTGTTTGCCGTGCAATCCCGCGGCACCGCGCGTGTCGCCGCGTTCTTCGGACCGGTGATGTGCGTCTGGTTCGCTGTCATCGCGGTCGCAGCCGTGCCGCAGATCATGCGGCATCCCGAAGTGCTGCACGCACTCAATCCGCTCTACGCCGTTTCCTTCATGTTCCATCACGGCATGATCGGTTTCATCACCCTCGGGGCGGTGTTTCTTGCCGTCACCGGCGCGGAAGCGCTCTATGCCGATCTCGGCCATTTCGGCAAGCGGCCGATCCAGACCGCCTGGCTTTTCATGGTGCTGCCGTCGCTGGCGATCAATTATCTGGGGCAGGGCGCGCTGCTGATCGCCGACCCCAAGGCGATCGAAAACCCCTTCTTCCTGATGTTCCCGGACTGGGCGCTGATCCCGATGGTGGCGCTTGCGACAGCGGCAACCGTGATCGCGAGCCAGGCCGTCATCACCGGCGCCTACTCGCTGACGCGCCAGGCGATCCAGCTCGGGCTGCTGCCGCGGTTCGAGATCCGCCATACCTCGGAAGCCCATTCCGGGCAGATCTACATCCCCCGCATCAACCTGCTGCTGTTGCTCGCGGTGATTTTGCTGGTGGTCCTGTTCCGCTCGTCGAGCGGGTTGGCCTCGGCTTACGGCATCTCCGTGACCGGCACCATGGTGGTGACGGCCATGATGGGCTTTGTCGTGATCTGGCGGGTCTGGAAATGGTCGCCGATCGCGGCCGCAACCCTGATCGCCCCGTTCCTGTTTCTAGACGTCACCTTCCTTGCCGCCAATCTGTTGAAGGTGTTCGAGGGCGGCTGGGTGCCGCTCGCGCTTGGCGGCATCGTCATGCTCCTGATGTACACGTGGCGCCGCGGCAGCCGGTTGTTGTTCGAAAAATCGCGCAAGCTGGAATTCCCGCTGGCCGAGCTGGTAGCGATGCTGGAGAAGCGTCCGCCACAGCGGGTCCCCGGCACGGCCGTGTTCCTGACTTCCGACCCCGAATGCGCGCCGACGGCGCTGATGCACAGCCTGAAGCACTACAAGGTGCTGCATGAGAAGAACGTCATCCTCACCATCGAGACCGCGCCGACGCCGCGGATCGACGATGCCGAGCGGGTGAGGATGGAGCAGCTCAGCGAGACCTTCTCGAAGGTGACGCTGCGGTTCGGCTTCATGGAATCGCCCAACGTGCCGAAGACGCTGGCGATCGCCCGCAAGCTCGGCTGGCAGTTCGACATCATGTCGACGTCGTTCTTCCTGTCCCGCCGCGCGCTCAAGCCCGCCGCGCATTCCGGCATGCCGCGCTGGCAGGATTTGCTTTTCATCCGACTCAGCCGCGCCGCCAACGACGCCACCGACTATTTCCAGATCCCGACCGGACGTGTGGTCGAAGTCGGAACGCAGGTCACGATTTAGGACGGCATCGAGCTCTCGATCGCAAAGTCGAACTCGGCATCAGAACTCGGGCGCTCCCTCACGCGGTGTTCGCGCCTGATGACGCATGTGCTGCCAGACAGCCAAGGCGACCGAGAGCGCCGCACAGAGCAGCAACGCGCCGGAAATCGGCCGCGTGAAGAACAGCAGCGGGTTGTCGTCCGTCATGATCGCTCGGATAAGGTTGATCTCGATCTGATCGCCGAGGATGAGGCCGAGGATCAGCGGAGCCAGCGGAAATCCGCACCTCACTAGCGCATAACCGAACACACCAAAGATGAGTAAGACATACACGCTCTGCATGGTGTTGTTGAGCGCGTAAGCACCGATCACGCAAAGCACCAGCACGACGGGCGCAAGCACCGCGAGCCTGACCCGGGTGATCTGAAGCATGAATGGCGCCCCCGCGGCCAGGATCAGCACCATCAGCAGGTGGGCCAAAATGTATGCGGCGTAGATACCGTAGGCGAGGGCGGGTTGCTGGGAGACGAACAGCGGCCCCGACTGGATGCCATGGATCGTCATGGCGCCCAGCATGACCGCGGTCACGGCGTCGCCCGGGATGCCGAACGCCATGATGGTCACCAGCGAGCCGCCGACATTGGCATTGTTGGAGGACTCAGAGGCGATGATGCCCTCAGGGATGCCTGTGCCGAAACGCTCGGGATGGCGCGAGAATTTCTTCGCCTGGTCGTAGGCCAGCATATTGGCGGCGCTGCCGCCGATCGCCGGCAATACGCCGATCAGGATGCCGACGACCGTCGACCACAAGAGCAGGAACGGACGGCCGAGGATTTCGCCGATCACCTTGAGGTGGGAAACCCGCAGACTCGGCTGCGCGGCCAGAACGGCCTCGGGCGTCTTTGGCACTCCTGCCTTCTCGATATCGGACATGATCTGCGCGAAGGCAAAGATCCCGATCAGCACCGGCAGGAACGGGAAGCCGCCGCTGATGAACTCAGACCCGAAGGTGAAGCGCGGCACGCTGCCGATCGGGTCCGTGCCGATGACGGTGATCAGGAGGCCAATGGCAGTCGACAGCAGGCCCTTGATGAACGAGGACTCGGCCAGGCCCGCCACCATTGCCATGGCCAGCACGAATAGCGAGAAATACTCCCACGGTCCGAACTGAAGTGCGATGGCCGCCAGCGGCCCGGTCACCAGGATCAGGAACAGCCCGCCGAGCATCCCGCCGAAGAACGATGACCACGCGCCCAGCCAGATCGCCCGGCCCGGCGCGCCACCCCGCGCCATCGGAAAGCCGTCGAAGGTCGCGGCGATCGCCGAAGGCGTGCCCGGAATTCCCAGCAGACACGCGGTGACCAGGCCGCCGGCGGAGCCGCCGACATAGACGCCGGTCATGGCGGCCAGCCCCTGCAACGGATCGAGACCATAGGTGAACGGCAGGATGACGATGATCGTCATCGTGATGGTGACGCCCGGCAGCGCGCCGCCGATGACGCCAATGAGCGTGCCGGCGAACAGCGGAACGAGATAGTTCCACTGCAGCAGCGTCAGCAGCCCATGTCCCAAAAGCTCGAACATGGCCTACCAGTCTGTCCAGCTACCGCGAGGAAGCAGCACCGTGAGATACCGCTCGAAGACCAGGTACGTCACCGCCGACGTGCCAATCGCTATTGCCGCGAGGACCGCCCATTGCCGCCAGGTCGTAGGCCTCTCGAGCGTCGCCTGCAACGCGGCGACGAACAGGACGGTGGCGATGCGATAGCCGAGCAGAGGCAGAAGTACCAAGTAAAGCGCAACAATGACGAAGGCGAGCGCGACCAGGCCATAGGCTCGTTGCGGCTGCGCCGGAGCAGGGACGTCGGCCGGCTCAGCGCGCCGCGCGAGCAGGTCCTGCACGATCAGTGCCGCGCTGGTCACAGCCATGAAGATCAGGACAATGCGCGGATAGAAGCCGGGACCGACCGGCACCAGCGGTAACTGCGGAAGTCCAAACGATTGCACGAGCAGAGCCAGACTGACCGCGAGGAAGATCAATCCGGCAACGCTATCGCGGCCAAGTCTCATTGCTTAGCAAGTCTCATTGCTTGGCAAGACCGAGCTCGGTCATGATCACCTTGCTCTCCCGGTCGAGCTTGTCGAGGAATGGACCGTATTCGGCGGCGTTGAGATAGGAGACGCGCGTGCCTTGCTTCTTCATTGCGTCCGCAAACTCCGCCTCCTTGGCGGCTTTTCCGCAGGCCTCGTCCAGCTTGGCGCGCACCGCGGCGGGCGTGCCCTTTGGTACCAGCAGGCCGCGCAAAACCGCGTAGACGATGTCCATGCCGAGCTCCTTCAGCGTCGGCACGTCAGGGGCTTCGGGATCGCGCTTCTCGGCAGCAATGGCAAGAAACTTTAGCTGCCCTGCATCGACCTTGCCCTTCTGCGTCAGGTTGGAATCCGTCAAATCAATATGGCCGCCGAGAATGGCATTCATGCGCGGCGCAAGGCCTTCATAGGAGACGTATTTGAACTTGACGCCGGCTGCCTTTTCGATGAGCGCCGGGAAGATGTGGCTGGTCGATCCAAGGGTAGCCCCCACGGTGATCTGGCCCGGACGCTTCTTGGCGTCCTCGGCAAGCTCGGCCCAGCTCTTCCAGGGCGTCTTGGGGCTCGCCGTCAGGACCGATGGCGTCGCAGAGAGCAGGCAGATCGGCTCGAAGTCGCTGTATTTGACCTCTGTGACGCCGGCATAGTGCACAAGGTGGATGTAGTCGTGCACCGCATAAAGCGTGTAGCCGTCCGGCGGCGAGCCCTTGGCTTCGCGCGCCCCGACTGTGCCGGAGGCGCCCGTGACGTTGGCGATCACGATTGGCTGACCGATGTGCTTCTGTAGAAGTGGCGCAAAGGGACGGAAGATGTTGTCCGTATCGCCGCCTGCCGCCCACGGCACGATCATCTTGATCGGGCGCTCAGGATAGTTTTGAGCCGCGGCCGGCATGGCCATCGCGGCCAACGCTGTTGCCAACGCCAAAATACGGAGCACGGTCCTCATGACGCTTCTCCCTATCGCTGTTGATTGATTTTTTTTCGATCATAGCAAGACGCCAGAACTTCGCAAACAATGATGCGACTTGCTCCAAAAACGGACATTCGTCGACAGGACCGCGAAATCCGTTTGGAGCCAATTTCAGCCGCAAGCCATCCTTCCTCCTCCGCGGGCTGTCGTATATGAGAGAGTTGCCGCCGGAATGTGCCGATAGTCCCTTGGGCGCGAATTGGCGGCGTGGATGGCGGCGGCGGTCAGTTAGTCCAAAATCCGACACTTCATCGATGTAAGCGCTGACAAACATTTCAACCGGGGCGTGGCATGGTAACTCGATTTAAGACGGCGCAGTCCAGAGTGGCGATGCGGCGCCGGGAGCCTCCCGCCATTGCGGCGCTCGTGGCGATGGCTGCACTGACCGCGTTGACCGCCGACGCCGCGGCGAGACAGGCGCGCCCCGCGGCACCCACCGAGGAGACAGCGCCGCGCGATGCAGGCGAGCCGATCATGGCGATCGTGTCGATCAAGACCCAGCAGGTCACTCTCTACGACGCCGACGGCTGGATCCTGCGCGCGCCGGTGTCGACCGGCACCACGGGACGCGAGACGCCGGCCGGTGTCTTCACCGTCGTCGAGAAGAACAAGGACCACCGCTCGAACATGTATGACGATGCCGAGATGCCGAACATGCAGCGCATCACCTGGAACGGCATCGCACTGCACGGCGGGCCGCTACCGGGGTATGCGGCTTCGCATGGCTGCGTGCGGATGCCCTACGGCTTTGCGGAAAAGCTGTTCGACAAGACGCGGATCGGAATGCGGGTGATCATCTCGCCAAACGACGCGGCTCCGGTCGAGTTTTCTCACCCCGCGCTGTTCGTGCCAAACGCGGGGGCCGTCGCAGCCGCTCCGGCGCGTGCCGAGACGCTCGTCCGCGAGGCCGCTGAGGCCGCCAGGACGGCCGACGAGGCGAAGAAAGCCGCGGTGACAGCGGCGCGCGAGGCGGCATCGCTCACGGCGTCGCTGCGCAAGCTGGAAGGGCTCAAGAAGCGCGCCGACGCCGAGCTCGCGTTAGCCGACAAGGCGCTCGGCGCCGCAAAGACGGACGAGGCCAGGGCGCGAGCCGAGGACCTTAAGCAAAAGGCCGCCGCCAAGGCCGCGGACCTGGGGACGCGGCTCGATACCGCCCAGGCCGACGCGAAGTCGAAGCCCACCGCCGCCGAGGCCAAGGACGCCGCCAAGGTGGCGGCGACCAGGAAGGCCGACGCCGCCAAGGCGGCGAGCGAGGCGAAGCTCGCGCTCGAACCGGTCTCGGTCTACGTCAGCCGCGCGACGCAGAAGCTTTACGTGCGGCGCAACACGCATAAGCCGGCGCCGGACGGCGGCGGCGAAGTGTTCGATGCGTCTATCGAGGTTCCGGTCACGATCCGCAATCCCGAGAAGCGGATCGGCACGCATGTTTTCACGGCGGTGGCGCATAGCGACAAGGGCCTGCGCTGGACCGCAGTCACGATCGACAACGCCGATGACGCCAAAAGCGCGTTCGACCGCATCTCCATCCCGCAGGATGTGCTCGATCGCATCGCGCCGACCGCATTGCCGCGATCCTCGATCATCGTCTCGGACGAGCCGCTGAGCCGCGAGACCAACTATCGCACCGAGTTCGTCGCGGTGCTGAGCAACCAGCCGCAGGGCGGCTTCATTACGCGCCAGCCTACGCCCGATGTCATTGCAAGCGGCAACGACTGGGGTGCCGACAGCTTCTTCCCCTTGTTCCAGCCCAATTCGAACCCCCAACCTGGCACCATGCGCCGTCGCGGCGGGCAGTATTATCAACAGGTGCAACCGGGCTGGTCGTGGTAAGACGCGGCACGCCGCGCGCAGGCCGGATGCTCGCTCAGGGTCAAACGGCCCCTGTTACAGCTCATTCACCGGGTGGCTCACGCCTTTCCCTGAACGGGTCGGCGGCGTCATCGTGACCACTGCGGCTGCTGAAGAACATCAAAGCCATCAGCCCGCAGCCGAAGCTAAGGTTCCGCATGAGGGGATCCTCTCTAGCACACAGGGGAACGTGGGCGGTCAGAATCGAATCTTGGCCAAGGCTGATGCTTGGCGCGCCATTTCGGGCCGGGGCCACGCATGTAGTGCAGCTCGGGCCGGTAGCTATCGCGTACGTCCATAGCCAGGTTGCGAACGATGCTGGCGAAGTCAGAGACTGTCTCAGCCGTCTTGCGAGCACAATCAGATATTGCGGACCAGCGCGCAGAAGCGGGTGCAATCGCACGGGGTCCGACGATGCTGTTCCAGATCATCTTTTTTCTCCGTCCGGTTCGACGTGGGCACCGTGATGATCTAGCGGATCGGAGCTGTGGCTGCGCCAGAGCGATTGCCCTGCCTGTAGAGCGATTGCTGCCAACGCCTGCGCCCTCGCGGGCTCTTTGCGCGTTCCGTACCGCAAGACCACCAGATTCGGCCTCATCGTAGACTGGCAGTTATTCCTCGCAGCAGGGTTCGAAGCCGTTATAATGGGGCGGTTGCGACATGAATTGGCGAAGGGGCCATGGTGGCAACGAACGGTCAGATCGTCACCGTGTTTGGCGGAACCGGCTTTCTGGGCCGCCGCATCGTTCGACATCTGCGCTCATGCGGATTTTCCGTTCGGGTCGCGTCAAGGCATCCGGATCACGGCTACACATTGCCTGGTGCTGATGATCCGCAACTTCAATCCGTAGAGGCCAACATTCACGACGAGCGGTCGGTAGCGGATGCGCTTGCCGGCGCTTACGGCGTTGTGAATGCGGTCAGTCTTTACATCGAGCGCGGAGCGGAGACTTTTCATTCCGTTCACGTCGAGGCCGCCCGGCGGGTAGCCGTTCAAGCGCACAGGGCTGGCGTCAAAAGACTCGTCCATATTTCAGGAATCGGCTCCGATGCCGCCTCACCATCACGCTACATCCGAAAGCGTGGCGAGGGTGAGCAGGTGGTCCGGGCCGCGTTCGCCGAGGCAACGTTCATCCGTCCGGCGGTGATGTTCGGACCGGACGACGCGTTTCTCGTCGTCATCCTCAAGCTGCTCCGCCAGCTTCCCGTCTATCCGATGTTCGGCCGCGGCGTGACCAGATTGCAGCCGGCCTATGTGGATGATGTTGCGGACGCGATTGGCCGGATCATGCAGCACGCCGAGACGCCTGATATCTTCGAGTTCGGCGGTCCTCGCGTCTACTCTTACGAGGAGTTGCTGAGAGCCGTGGCGCATCAGGCCGGACTTGCGCCTCGACTGCTTCCAATTCCGTTTGTCGCCTGGCATGCACTGGCATGGGCCTCCGAAACGCTCCGGATTCCATTCCTGACGCGCAATCAAGTGGAGCTGATGGAAATCGACACCGTGTCATCGCCGGATATGCCTGGATTTGCCGAGCTTGGGATATCGCCGCACTCGATCGAGACAATACTCCAGAAGATGCTGTCGAACTCCGGAGGATGAGATTCCTCGATTGCGCCGCGTCAACGGACGCCGGGATTGTCGATGTTGCGCTCAAGATGGGGAACCAACCTTTGGAGATACCGTTATTGAACTCAAACAAACCCGAAGGGGCGACCGCGCCATAACGGAGGCGGACATCATGGCTACATGTGAAACCTGCGGCAATGACTATGACAAGTCCTTTCAGGTCACAATGAACGGCAAGGCGCATACCTTCGATAGTTTCGAGTGCGCCATTCATGCGCTCGCGCCGACTTGCGATCATTGCGGCATCCGCATCGTCGGGCACGGATTGGAGAAGTCCGGCACTTTCTTTTGCTGCGAGCATTGCGCCGAAAGGGAAGGCGTCAAAGGGCTACGGGATCGAGTCTAGGCCCGGCAATTGACGCGGGCAGGGTCCCTCCATTTGTCCGCGAAGGACGATGCTTCATTTTCAACGAGCGCCTCGTGAGACCGACGGCGCTTTGCGCTCACTCGGGCAAGCCAGCCGGTCGCAATGGGGCGCTTTGGGACAGCATGACTGCCGGATAACTTTACTTGCGCCGTTGAAAATTTGAGCATTGAATTCGGCGAAGATGCGCCACTACCGCAAGTAGTTTTCAAGTGTGTCTGTACCCTCACAGAATGACGTGATGAAGAGACTCGGCCTCCGCGTGAGGCGAGTGTGATGGCCTCATGCATGGTTGAACGGAGGTATGCCTATTTCGTCCACCCGACTGATCGAGAGTGGCCAAACGCGGAAGCTGATGCGCGCACCGACCAGCGCCGTCGTGGCCCAACAAACAGGGAGAAGAACAATGAGCACCTGGCTTAGCGAGCGAGAGCAGCGTCTTGTCGCGGGCGCGGAGGCGGCATCGGCGGCAACGCCGATTCCCACGCAGATTGTTTCCAATGGCGAGTATCTGCCGCCCCCGCAGAGCGCCGTGCAAAAGAAGGTCGAGGCCCGGATCAATGAGCTCGCCGACGCGAACGGCAAGCACCTCGGCTTGAGCCGCAGGCAGTTCCTGCACACGAGCTGCGGCATGGCGGCTGCATTCCTCGCCATGAACGACGTCTACGGCAATGTTTTCCAGGTCGCGCCTGCTGAGGCGCGAGAGCCCGAATTGATGCGGGCGCGCGCGCAAGGCCTCGCCAACCAGTTCATTTTCGACGTTCAGACCCACTTCGTGCGTGATGACTTCGATCACAAGGAGCTGTTGGGGCTGGCGGACTTTGCCAGCCAACACTGGAACCCGAAGATGAAGGAGGAGGGCGTGTCCTCGCTCGCCCGCTACAAGTTTCAGAACTATGTGAAAGAGATCTACTACGACAGCGACACCAACATGGCGCTGTTGAGCGGCGCGCCGTTCGACGATCCGAGCTGGTGGCTTCTTTCCAATGAGCAGATCGTCAAGGCACGCGAACTCATCAACGACTTCGCCGGCTCGCGCCGGCTGCTGGCGCACAGCGTCATCACCCCAAAGCAGCCCGGCTGGATGGAGGAGGTCGACAAGGCGATCGAGGTCTACAAGCCGGATTCCTGGAAGTCCTACACGATCGGCGATCCGCTGGCGCCCTCCAAATATCCGTGGCGGCTCGACGACGAGCAGGTGATGTATCCGTTTTACGAGAAAGCGGTAAAGGCCGGCATCAATACGCTGTGCATCCACAAGGGGCTGCTGCCGCCGGATTACGAGAAGTCGTTCGCCGGCGTGTGGGAATATGCAACCGCGTGGGACATCGGAAAGGCTGCCAAGGATTGGCCGCAGATGAACTTCGTGATCTATCACTCGGCGCTACGGCCGTTCACCGAACTGCCGGACAGGGCGTGGGCCGAGTTCGAGCAGACCGGCCGCATCCAGTGGGCTACGGATCTTTCGGAAATCCCGCAGAAGTTCGGCGTCACCAATGTTTATGCCGAGCTCGGCACGTGCTTTGCCAACTCGGCGGTGGCGCATCCGAAATTCTGTGCCGCGCTGATCGGCACGCTGATCAAGGGTATGGGGGTAGACCACGTGATGTGGGGCACCGACTCGGTCTGGTACGGCTCACCGCAGTGGCAGATCGAGGCGATGCGCCGGCTCGAAATCCCGGAGGACATGCAGAAGAAGTACGGCTTTGCGCCACTCGGCGATGCCAATAGCGCCACCAAGCAACTGATCTTCGCGGGCAACGCCACCAGATTCTACAAGATCAAGCTGAGAGCGGCTGACAACACCAGGATGCCGGCCTATTCCGAGGACCGCCTCGCTTCGCTCAAGAACGAGTACACGCAGGCGGCCAAGGCGCCCTCGAACATGCGCTACGGCTACGTTCGCGCCGCGTAAACGTTAGACGGCCGCGCCGGTGGAGCGAGCATCTTCACGGGCGCGGTCGACGCGCGGCTGCAGTGAAGGGTTATAGATCGACAGAGGCAATTTTGGTTTCGGATGAAAACCAAACGCTTCGTGCGATATCTACTTTTTGGCTCCTAGCTCACATCCCGGAAAGTCCGTTTGTGCCCCACAACCGGCATAGGATGATTGCGTCGCAACATGCGCCAACACAATTGGTCGCATCCGGGACTGCCAAACCGGGCTTGTAGGACTTTCGATCAATTGTATTCTCAAGGGAAGCATGCGGAACTCGCATGGCTGCTGCTTAAAGCGCGCAGATCACCATAAGCAGGCGCGAACCAACGTGCCGGTTTTGGGTGGAGACCGACATGGCCGATGGCGGATCGTTTGACACGTTCCCCAAGTTGCTGCTGCGAAACGCCGCGAAATTTGGCAACCATCCGGCGTTTCGGCACAAGGACCTTGGCATCTGGCAGACATGGACTTGGACCGAGGTCGCCGGGATCGTACGTGCTTATGCCGCGGGTTTGCAGCGGATTGGGTTGCAGCCGAGCGAAACGATCGCCATCGTCGGCTCCAACCGGCCGAAGCTCTATTGGACCATGATGGCAGCGCAGGCGCTGCGTGCGATTCCGGTCCCGGTCTATTCGGATGCGGTTGCTGACGAGCTTACCTACGTTCTTGCCCACGCCGACGTAAAGCTTGTTGCGGCGCAAGATCAGGAGCAGGTCGACAAGGTTTTGTCCGTATCCGATCGGGTGCCGCATCTCCGGAAGATTGTCTACGATGAACCGCGTGGACTCCGCGACTACGATCACAGCCGGCTGATCGCAATCCACGATGTCATCGAAGACGGCCGGGCCGCGCTTGCGGGCAACGCTGCGTTTGGCGAGCAGATCGATGAAATCATCCGTCAGGGTGAAGGTTCTGACATCTCGATCATCCTCTATACCTCGGGGACAACCGGCGCGTCGAAGGGCGTCATGCTGTCGGCGCGACGGTGCATCGACGCTGTAACGGATACTGTCAGATTCGACAGGTTGACCCAGAACGACGTGGCGCTTGCTTATCTGCCGCTCGCCTGGGTGGGAGATCATTACCTCAACTATGCGCAGGGCCTTGCCGCCGGTTTTTGCATGGCGTGTCCCGAGAGCGGTGAGACGGTCGAGCAGGATTTGCGCGAGATCGGACCAACCTTCTATTTCGCTCCGCCGCGCGTTTTCGAAAACATGCTGACGCGGGTGATGATCCGAATGGAGGATGCTGCGCCAATCAAGCGGCGTATGTTCGACTACTTCCTCGGCATTGCGCGACGGCATGGCGAATCGATTTTGACCGGAAAGCCGGTGCCGGTGTCAGGCCGGCTACTCTATGCGCTGGGACGCTCGATACTCTACGAGCCCCTTAAAAACGTTCTCGGCCTGTCTCGCGTGCGCGTTGCCTATACTGCAGGTGAAGCCATTGGTCCGGATCTTTTCGCGTTTTACCGCTCGATCGGATTGAACCTGAAGCAGCTCTACGGTCAGACTGAAGCGTTCCTCTACGTTACGTGTCAGCCTGACGGGGAAATCTACTCCGATACTGTTGGGCCGGCGGCGCCGAACGTCGACATTCGCATTGCGGAATCAGGCGAGGTGCAATTCCGTTCACCCGGCATGTTTGTCCGATATTTCAAGGATCAAGCGAGAACTGCGGAGACCCTGACGCCTGACGGTTACGTCAAGACCGGTGATGCCGGCTTCTTCGATGAGAAGACGGGACATCTGAAGATCATCGATCGCGCAAAGGATGTGGGCCGGCTGGCCGACGGAACGATATTTGCGCCGAAGTATCTTGAGAACAAGTTGAAGTTCTTTCCAAGCATCAAGGAAGCGGTCGCCTTCGGCGATTCCAGGGAGTTCGTTTGCGCCATTCTCAATATCGACCTGACTGCGGTGGGGAGCTGGGCCGAACGCAACAACATTGCCTACGGCTCCTATCAGGAACTGGCGGGGCATCCGCTGGTCTACGACCTGGTGGCGAAAAGCGTTGCCGAAGTGAACCGCTCCCTCGCGGAGGAAAAGGTGATGGCTGGCGCACAGATTCGCCGCTTTCTGATTCTGCATAAGGAGTTGGACGCAGACGATGGCGAATTGACACGCACGCAGAAAGTTCGCCGCGGATTTATCGCCGAGCGCTATGCGCCATTGGTCGCAGCGCTTTACGACGGTTCGCATGAAGCGGACATTTCCACCGAAGTCACTTTTGAGGATGGCCGCAAAGGCGTGATTGCGGCGCGGGTAAAGATCCGCGACGTGCCGGCAATTGGCGCGACGGAACCCTTGGGGAGGGCCGCATGAGGATGCCGGACACGAGCGAAATCCTGCTTCAGGTCGAGGGGGTATCGCTGGCGTTTGGCGGCGTGAAAGCGCTGAGGAATGTTTCGCTTGACATCAGGAAAGGTGAAATTCGCGCCATCATCGGACCGAATGGCGCCGGGAAGACTTCGATGCTCAACGTCATCAACGGCTTCTATCATCCCAATCGCGGTGCCATCACCTTCAAGGGACGAACCCGCGCCCAGATGCAGCCGTTCGAGGCGTCCCGTGGCGGCATTGCGCGCACCTTTCAAAACGTCGCGCTGTTCAAGGGAATGAGCGCGCTCGACAATATAATGGCTGGCCGCACATTGAAGATGCGGCGAGGCCTTCTGTGGCAGATGCTGCGCTACGGCCCTGCGCTGGCGGAGGAGATCGAGCATCGGCACCGGGTCGAAGAGATCATCGATTTTCTGGAGATCGAACCGATCCGCAAGGTGCCGGTCGCGCGCTTGCCATACGGTCTGCAGAAACGGGTCGAACTCGGCCGCGCCCTTGCGATGGAGCCCGATCTCCTGCTGCTTGACGAACCGATGGCAGGCATGAACCTCGAAGAGAAGAAGGACATGTCGCGGTTCATCCTCGACGTGAACGACTATTACGGCACGACCATCGCGCTGATCGAGCATGACATGGCTGTGGTGATGGATCTCTCCCATCGCGTGGTGGTGCTCGATCATGGCGTGAAGATCGCCGACGGAACGCCGGATGAGGTCAAGAAGAATCAGGGCGTCATCGACGCCTATCTCGGCATCGCGCACTAGGGAGCATAGTGTGATCGCATTGGGTCAATTTCTCGAGGTGCTGATCGGCGGATTGATGTCTGGCGTCCTGTATTCGCTGGTCGCGCTCGGCTTCGTGTTGATCTTCAAGGCATCCGGCGTCTTTAATTTTGCGCAAGGCGCAATGGTGTTGCTCGCCGGGTTGGCGCTGGTTCGTTCGCTCGATCTCCTCGTGGCGAACGGCTTCCCGCTTTGGGTTGCGATCGTCCTCGGAATCGGCTTCGCCGCAGTGATCATGGCGATAACGGCCTGGCTGATCGAGCGGTTCGTGATCGGACCTCTCGTCAATCAGGATGGCCTCACGCTGTTCATGTCCACCATCGGCGTGACATTCATCCTCGAGGGGGCGGCGCAGATGATCTTCGGTTCCGGCTCTTACCCTTTGCGGCTGTTTCCGACGGATGCCTGGTTCCTGTTTGACAATCTCTTTCCCGGTGGAATTCTGGTCAACAAGCTGGATGTCTGGGGCGGCTTTATCGCTGGCATTCTGGTCGCGGGTCTCGCGATCTTCTTCCAGCAAACCAAGACCGGTCGCGCGCTCAGGGCGGTTGCCGATGACCATATGGCAGCGCAGTCGGTCGGGATTCCAATCGGCTGGATCTGGTTTGTGGTCTGGCTAGTTGCCGGTCTCGTTGCGCTGGTTGCGGCGACCGTGTGGGGTACCAAGCTGGGTGTGCAGTTCTCGATCACGTTTCTCGCGCTGAAGGCCTTGCCGGTTCTGATCATTGGGGGTCTTACCTCGGTTCCAGGGGCCATCGTCGGCGGGCTCATTGTGGGTGCGGGCGAGAAGATCGCGGAGGTATTCCTGGGGTCGTATATTGGTGGCGGTATCGAATATTGGTTCGCCTATGTGCTGGCGTTGGCGGTGCTGCTCGTGCGGCCGCAGGGGCTGTTCGGCGAGCGGATCATCGCACGTGTCTGAGACGAGGAGTTAGTTGTGCTTTATCGCGAGGCTGGCCAATTCAAGACGACCTACGCGGAGGATATGGCGATCTTCCCGATCCACCAGGACCGTATAGCGCTCGCCATCTTGCTCGGTATCGCCTTCATTGGCGTGCCGCTGCTGGCCGACTTCGACATTTGGCCGTTCGGCAGCGACTATCTGCTCCGCGCCATTCTGCTGCCCTTCCTGATCCTCGCACTCGCCGCTATCGGCGTAAACATTCTTGTCGGCTATTGCGGCCAGATCTCACTCGGCAGCGGCGCGTTCATGGCCGTCGGCGCCTACTCTGCCTACAAGTTGGGGACCGGCGTTCATATTCCGCTTGCCTGGCTTGGCTTCGCGATTTCGATCCCGCCGTTGCCCGTACTGTTATCTATTTTGCTCGGCGGGCTCACGGCGGCGGTTGTCGGTATCCTCTTCGGTATTCCCAGTCTGCGGATCAAGGGCCTCTATCTGGCGGTTGCAACACTCGCAGCGCAGTTCTTTTTTGACTGGGTGTTCCTGCGGGTGGCGTGGTTCACCAATTATGCGCCGTCAGGGTCGGTCAATGCACCAACACTGGATTTCTTCGGTCTGAACGTAGGCACGCCGATCGAGCGCTATATGCTGTGCCTGATCTTCGTAACGGTGTTCGCGTTTCTGGCGAAGAATCTCGTTCGCGGCAACCTCGGCAGACAATGGATGGCAATCCGTGACATGGACATCGCCGCGGAGCTCATCGGCATCCGGCCACTCTACGCGAAGCTTACAGCTTTTGCGGTCTCGTCATTTATCATCGGCGTGGCGGGCGCACTTTGGGCGTTCGTCTATCTGGGCTCGTGGGAGCCGCTCGCCTTCTCGATCGAGCGTTCGCTGCAGCTCCTGTTCATGGTGATCATCGGCGGGTTGGGTTCGATCATGGGGTCGTTCATCGGTGCGGCCTTTATCCTGATCCTGCCCATTATGCTGAACCTGCTTCCAACCCAGCTCGGTGTGCCGCTGTCGACAGAGACGATTACTCATCTGGAATTCATCATCTTTGGATCGTTGATCTGCTATCTTCTCATCAAGGAGCCACATGGGTTTGCCCGGCTCATATCGATTGGCAAGGAGAAGCTCAGACTGTGGCCGTTTCCCTACTGAAGGGGCGGGTAGTGCGAAGCAAGCCGAAGATCGCAATGCGGAGCGGCGGTCGTTGGCATTAGGAGGCAAGGAAGCCCGCGAAAACAAGACCCGGTACAGAAAAAACGGGCTGAACGAGGAGGAGAGTTATATGGTACGCAACAAACTATTACTTGCTGCAGCCATACTTTCAGGCGGGGCGTTTGCCTCTCCTGCTGCAGCGCAGAGCGAGCAGTTCATCCCGATACTATCCTACCGAACGGGCGCGTACGCCGTGAACGGCGTGCCGTACGCAAACGGCGTGGCCGACTATTACAACCTTGTCAACGAGCGCGACGGCGGCATCAATGGCGTCAAGCTTCTGGTCGAGGAATGCGAGACCGGCTACGCCACCGACAAGGGCGTTGAGTGTTACGAGCGTCTCAAGGGCAAGGGCCCGACCGGCGCGGCCTTCTTCAATCCGCTGTCGACCGGCATTACATTCGCCCTCACCGAAAAGACCACGACTGACAAGATCCCGATCATCACGATGGGTTACGGCCGTTCCGATTCCAAGAACGGCGCGGTGTTCGCGTACAACTTCCCGCTGCTCGGCACGTACTGGTCCGCGGCCGATATCGCGATCCAGCACATCGCCAAGGAACTCGGCGGCGCCGACAAGCTGAAAGGCAAGAAGATTTCGCTGCTCTTTCACGACAGCCCGTACGGCAAGGAGCCGATCCCGATGCTGGAGGTGCTGGCAAAGAAGCACGGCTTTGAGTTCACGCCGATCCCGGTCACGCACCCCGGTGTCGAACAGAAGTCGCAATGGCTGGCGATCCGCCAGAACCGGCCGGACTATGTTTTGCTCTGGGGTTGGGGCGTGATGAACGGCACGGCTGTCAAGGAAGCGGCGGCTGTTGCCTATCCGCGCGAGAAGATGATCGGTGTTTGGTGGTCGGGCGCCGAGCCGGATGTGACGCCCGCAGGCGATCAAGCCGCTGGCTATAAGGCGCTGATGCTTCAGCATGGCGCGGGCAAATTCCCCGTGCATGCCGACATCGAGAAGTACGTCTATGCCAAGGGCAAGGGGTTGTCAGAGCCTGACAAGGTCGGCGAAGTTCTCTATAACCGCGGGATGGTGAATGCCATGCTCGGCGTGGAGGCGATCCGCAAGGCGCAGGAAAAGTTCGGCAAGAAGCCGCTGACGGGCGAGCAGGTCCGTTGGGGTCTGGAGAACCTCAACCTCTCGGATGCACGGATCAAGGAACTCGGCTTCGAGGGCATGTTGAAGCCGATCAAGATTTCCTGCTCCGACCACGAGGGCGCGCGGGACGGGCGCGTACAGCAGTGGGACGGCAAGAGCTGGAAAGTCATCTCCGACTGGTACACGGCCAACCAAGCCAACACCGAACCGCTCGTCAAGGATGTTTCGGCGAAATATGCCGCGGAGAAGAACATACACCCGCGCGACTGCTCGAAAGAAAGCTGAAGGCTTCCCAGCGATCCGGGTGGAGCGTTCGCCTCCTCCCGGATCTTTCGAAAGCTGCAACCGTTTGGAGAGGACCGCGTGTCAATCCCCAAGGCTTCTACCCCCAAGGCTTCTACGGCGACGGAAGCGGCAGCGCCGTTTCTGTCGGTCAACAATATCGAGGTTGTCTATAGTCACGTCATCCTCGTGTTGAAAGGTGTATCGCTGGATGTGCCGCGAGGTGGAATCGTCGCGCTTCTCGGCGCCAACGGCGCGGGCAAGACAACGACGCTGAAGGCAGTCTCCAATCTGCTGCATGCGGAGCGCGGCGAGGTCACCAAGGGCTCGATCCTGTTCGACGGCGTCGAAGTGCAGTCGCTATCGCCAAGCGAGCTGGTGAGGCGCGGCTGCATTCAGGTGATGGAGGGGCGCCGTTGCTTCGCCCACCTCACTGTCGAAGAGAATCTCCTGACCGGCGCCTTTACGCGCAGGGACGGCAAGTCTGCGATCGCGCAGGATCTGGAGCGGGTCTATACTTATTTCCCCCGCCTCAGGGAGCGGCGTGGTTCGACCGCCGGCTATACGTCGGGCGGCGAACAGCAGATGTGCACGATCGGCCGCGCGCTGATGTCACGCCCGAAGATGATCCTCCTCGACGAGCCGTCGATGGGCCTCGCGCCACAGATCGTCGGAGAGATCTTCGAGATCGTGAAGGATCTCAACGTCAAGGAAGGTGTCTCGTTTCTTCTCGCCGAGCAGAACACCAACATGGCGCTCAAATATGCCAGCCACGGATATATCCTCGAAAATGGGCGCGTAGTGATGGACGGCGAGGCGCGGGCGCTCGCCGCAAATGAGGATGTCAAAGAATTCTATCTTGGCATCGCCGGGGACAAGCGCAAATCATTCCGCGATGTGAAGCACTACAAGCGACGCAAGCGCTGGCTCGCTTAGGCCATGGGGATAAAAAGCCATACGGCTGCGCCCAAGGCAGCTCTTGCTCTCGGAATCTTCTTCACTGCGCCGGGTTCCGTTGCCACCAATGCTATCGTCAGCACGGTCACCTCGCTCGGGGCCGCCGCCGTCGGCAATCTCAGCTTCATGTCGCCTGCAATGGGTGAGCCGGCCGCACTCACCAAAAAACAGTCGGATGCGCTCAATGCATACAATAATGCACGGAGCAACTTTGAGTCGATCCTGGGCCAGCGGCGCGCGCAGATCAATTCGAACCAGCAACTACCGAACTTGCCAGGACAAGCACTCTACCTTGCACGCAACAACATGATGAGCGCGTACAAGGATCTCACCGACGCTCTTCCGTCCAAGATCGGCGGGTCCAATAAATACGGAATCCCTCCGGCGTATTTTAGCGCCGACAATGAGCCGCTGCTCGACGAGTACAGGAGGCTTTTCGACCTGATGCAAGCGCCGCCTGCCAACGCGCAGAACTCTGATACTCCATTCAAGGACGTTGTCGATCTGGGCACGGCCATTGCGCGAGCCAAGGGCCTTGATGCGGCCAATGCCGAAGCAGCAGGCCGTATCAGCCTGGGCCTGTTCTTTGCCGAGACAAATGGCAATCAGAACATCGGGAATGCGCGCTCGAACAAATATAAGGGCAGCTTGCAAACAGGCGTACCCGAAGATCAAATTGGACGGAAGAAATGGGCCGCGATAAAGAAGTCGATCGCAGCCGTTGATCCCGCACTGAACGCCCGCGACGACAAGGAAGAGGCACGGGCCGGCAATCTGGACCATCGGTATAACCACTGGACCGCCGTGCGGGATGGCCTCATGAACGCACACGCGGATATTTTCCCGCAAGTACCGGCGATCGTGAAAACGCTGCCGGATCCGATCGATCAAATGAAGCTGTTTGAACTGATCCAGATTATCCCGAGCCCGACCAAGTCTGCGCTCGGCTCGCGCAACCTGCTCGACTACAGAATTTCCGACCCGAAGATCATGGCCTATCTGCGAAATAACAGCGTTTTCACCTTTGGACGGGCTGACCGGGCCAAAACATCCGCGACCTACCGCGAGATTCTCGATGCGATGTGGCTGTTCAACGAAAAATTTGAACGAGCGCTTTCCACATTCGACGAAATCAAGAAGCAGTCAAAGGGTTGACGCAGGCCGGGTTCAGATGCGACGGCTACTGCGTCGTCAGATCGGACCGAGCATGGCCCATCGGGGCTCGCAAAATGCCTTCACCGCCGCCGTGACCCCGCTGCTGATGATGTCCCTCCGCCCAGGCGAACTCATTTTGAGCTCTTCGTCCCGGTTGATAATCGAGCCCGCTTCCAGCAGGACGGCAGCCATCCGGGTTTTTCTCAGCACGATGAGCTCATCGTAGCGATAGACGCCGGTTTCCTTGTTCAGTAGCTCGCGCTGGTACCGGCCCATGATGGGCTGGGAATATTGTTTGGCATAGTCGAGGCCCTGAGCCCTCATTTCCTTGGCGATCAGTTCGGCGAAGGCGAAACTCGTCTTGAAGTCCGGGTTGCTGCGGGAGACGAAGACGGAATATCCGCTGAAGCGGTCGCTGAAATGGCTTTTCTTTCCCTCGAACTCCCAGTCCTCGAGGAATTTGTTGGGCACGGAGTCATGGTGGATCGACAGAAAGAGATCCGCGTGCAGGTTGTTGGCGGCGGCGACGCGTTTGAAGAGGCTGTGCCTCGCCTTGCCCTCGGTCACGAGCAACCTGGTTTCAGTAAAGCCCTCGGCCCTCAACTTCTCCTCGATCCGCTTCGCAAGGCGCAGATTGAAGACAAACTCAGAGACATTGCGCGCGCTGATCGCGCCTTCCGATTCGGCGGTGTGTCCCACATCCAGAACGATCCGGAGCTTGGAGGGATCGCACAGGGCGGCGACCGGTTTGAAAGCTGCAGAGGGCAGGGCGGCCGGCCCCAGTGCCGCAAGCCTTACGGTGCGGCGCTTTGGCGAGGCGGCTCGTTTCGCCAAAGTGGCTGGTTTGCGCGACGTGAGGTGCTTTGACGGCTTGCCTTGTTTTGGCGATTTGGCTTGTTTTGACGAACCTTTGAAGACGTCCGACAGCCAGCCCGCGTCGCTGACATCGATCGGCAGAAGCATCATTGCGGCCATTGCGGCAATGATAATGCGGCCGCGGCGCCAAAATCGCGAAGCGATACCGCCGAGAACACAAATGAACGCGCGGCGCTTCATGCTCGCCCAGAAACCGAACCCGAAGGCGAGCTAATCCGAATGAGGCTTGCGTTGATGTCGACGAACGAAGTCCTGGCATAGCCGATGGAAAACATATCGTACCCCACCCACGGAATTCGACACGCAAAGGTCGCAATCCAATGAGGGCGGATACAAGTCGGACGAGGGCGATTACGGCATCAGCCACCCGATTTCATGCCGGTGTTGTCATCGAGCCACATCTGTGCACTCAAACGGGCTTTTCGGCCATTTCCTGGAAACCGCAAAAGCGATTGTTGGTCTAACTCTAGCGGCGTTGCTTTTTCGACTTTAGCGATGCCGCCGGCGCCCGTGCGTTGGCATCGAGCGATGTTGATGCCACTGGCGTCTCACCCTTGGCCCCTTCGCGTCCGATTTCGCGTCGCGGCCAGGCAAAATCGTCGGCTCGACCGGCCGGCGCCGACAAAGGCTCCCCTGTGATCAAGACCCGCGCCGCTTGCGCATCCATAGTCACAGGCCGCGCCCCCGGACCGCCGAGCAATTGATTCGTGCCGACAGAGGGGGCCGTCAAGGGAACGATCGGTCCGGCGAGCGGACGCGGCGCCGGCTGATCCGGCTGCGCACTGGCGTCGGGCGTGGCCGGCTCAGTGGGCAGTACAACCGGCGCGGAACGCGCAGCAAGCAGGCGGTTGATTTCGCGCTCGGCATAATGCGCGAGCTTGAGCGCGCCGGCCTTGGTGAAGTACACGCCGTCGGAAGAGCGCAGCCGGCGGGTCTGTCCTTCGAAATCGGGGCCGTGCTGCAAGAAGCGGCCGGTTTCATCGACAAATCCGTCCCAGACATCGACATAGGTTATGCCGGCCTTGCCAGCCGCATCGCGGTAGAGCGTATTCAGAAACGCCGTGTCGGCGGTCGACCTGGGGCCACGTACCGCCGGCAGACCCACCCACAGCACTGGCACACCCTTTGACTTGAGTACGCCGATCATCTCCTCGATCTTTGCCATGTAGAGTTCGACCCAGCGTTTTTCGCGAAACTCATGGATGTGGTTCGGCGAGCGCGCGCTCCTCTCCGGTTCAATGACCGCCCGCGCGCCACTGTTTTCGGCGGCATCGTCCGGCGGCAATTCGGGATCCGGCACCTTGGCTGCGCCATCGGGCTTCGCCCCGGGGTTTGCGCCCGAAGCCTTGCCATCAGGTTTGGCCTTGGCGTCCTTCTTGTCCCCGGCCTTATTGTCGGATTTGTCGACCGCCGGCTCGCGGATTGCGACGCGGTCATCGAGGCCCAGCATGACGACAATGGCGTCCGCTTTTTCGGTGGCGAGAATGCCTTTGGCAGCGGCGGCCCAATCGGCTGGATCACCCTTCGGCTGATACTTGATCAGGCCGGAGACCGTCTTGTGCTTGCGGATCACACCCATCTCAGGCTGATCGGCATAGACGTTCTCAAGCCCATAGGCGAGCCAGTCCGCCATGGCGTCACCGAGCACAAGAATGTGGCGCTCCGGTACACCGTTGCGCTTCTCGGGCGGCGGCGCCTTTGAAAAATCCTCGCGCACCGGCGGAGGCGCTTGCCGCCCGCTCCAACGGGGCTGCGGCGCGTGCTCCTGGTACGGTTGGTACGATGGCGGCGCAAACGTGTCGTTACCATACCAGCCGCCACCGCGTTCGTTACCAAACCAGCCGCCGCCGCGTTGCGGATGTGGCCGCTGCTGGTATCCGCCGAAATTAAAGAACTGTGCAGAGGTTGGTCCGGCCATGCCGAGCAACATCCCCACCACGACGGCCAGCGCAATCAGCCAACCACGCTCGGTAAAGATGCGTTGCCTTTTTGGTTCCCTTGGCATGCTTCTGGACCGCACACACGCAGAACCTGCCTTGGCTAGACTAGCACAAAGGCCCTGTGGCGGGTCTCAGTTTACCGTGAAACGGTGCGGAACATGCAAGCAACGGCCCATGTCCGTGCTGCGCACGCTGAACCGTCCCATAACAATACACCAATCCGCTACCGTCACTGCGGCGATTTCAGCTCGATGCCATAGCGAGCATAAATCCGCGCGATGCTGCCGTCGGCCAGCAACGCTTCGATCGCCGCATCGACACGCTGTTGCAGCTTGTCGTCGGGGCGGAGCAGCCCCGCCGCAATGTTCCAGTTCAAATCAGAATCGTTGTCGAACGCCGGAATCAGGCGCAAGGGCTTGTCGGAATGCTGCAGATTGAACCAGCCGACCGTCATCGGCGTGACGGCAGCCGCCTCGATCTCGCGATTGGCCAATGCTGCGAGGATATCGTCCTCGTATACGAACGGGGAGGTGGCGGCGCCACCCTTGGCGAGCGTCATGGAGACCAGCGAGCCGACCTGTACTCCGACGCGCTGATCGGAACCGAGACTTGCCAGCGACGACGCCGGCGAATCGCTGCGCACCGCGAGCACGACGCCGCTGCGATGATAAGGACGCGAAACCCGCACACCGCCTGGGGGCTCCGTATCCTTGCGCGCGATGACGTCGAGCACGAGGTCGCAATCGGCGCGCCGATACTGGATCGCACTGACCACCCACTCTCTCGTGAGCTTGACACCGAGTTGCTCGGCAATCTTCTCGCCGAGTTCGATCTGAAATCCCGGTACGGGTCCGAACTTGCTTGCAAACGGCAGCGCGTTGGGGCTGGCGCAGAGCGTCAACGCGCCGCGCTCGATCACCGATTCCAGCGAGCGGGCGTGCGCCGATGCGTTCCAGAGCATCAGCAGCGACAGGCTTGCCGCGTAGCGGGCGAGGCGACCTCGCGATTTCCAAGACGCGGAAAACGCTCTAGTCATCAAGCCCTCGAATGTAGGCCAGGAGTGCGCCGATCTGGGCGTCACTGAACACATCACCATACGCGGGCATGGAACCCGTCTTGCCCTTCTTGATACGCTCGATCATGAATTCGTCGCTGCGTTCGGACTTCGACAGCTTCGGACCACGGCCGGCATGGCGGCCGCCATCCTGGTGACAAAAGCCGCAGTTGCTCGAGAACATTTTTCGGCCATCGAGGTCGTTCGGCGAGGCTTCACCTTGCGCCGGCGGGCTCGCAGAGCCCGCTGGGTTGGACTGTTGGGCAAACGAGACGGTCGACAGCCATGGCCAGATGATGGCCAGGGAGGCAACAGTTACAAGCGGTATTCGCATTCCAGCATCCGTATTAGCCGGGGGCGGCAGGGAGAGATCAACCCTGCCGCCCGCGCTATTCTCATTGTCTGAGCGCGAAGACCACCAGGGCTCCGGTATTCTTCGACATACTCTTGAAGGGCTCGCCATAGAGCGCGACAAACTCGTCGGCCACCAGGCTGCCCCAGCCCGCTGGAACGGCGATGTACTGCTTGCCACCGGCCATGTAGCTGATGATGCCAGCGTTATGCCCCATGCCGTTATTGCGCGACCAGAGCTCTTCGCCAGTGTCCGCATTGTAGGCGTGCACGACGCCTTCGGCGTCCGGCACGAATACCAGGTTGCCGGCGGTGGCGAGAACGCTGGCGAGCGGCGGATACTTGTAGTTGACCTCCCACTTCTTGGCGCCGGTGACCGGATCGCGGGCGCTAAGATGGCCGCGGGCCGGTCCGTCTGGAGGCGGGATAAACTTGAACGTAGCGCCGAGGTTGAGCTGGGCCATCGGCTCCAGGACCGGCGTGGTCTTCTCGACCGTCAGCTCCATGCACCACTCCTGCCCGATCCGGTAGAAGAGCCCGTTCTTGGGGCTATAGGCGCCGGAGTTCCAGCTAATGCCGCCGGCGATGGCCGGGCACAATGGCGGGTCCACCTTGCCTTCTGTGAGATCGCGGCGACCGATCAGTTCGCCGGTCTTCGGATCGATGCTCTTGACGAAGTTGATGTTCTTGACCAGGGGCCAGACGTTCTCGATCTTGGCGTTGGAACGATCATAGACGAAGATGTATCCGCTCTTGTTGGCGTGCACGACGAGCTTCTTGCCGCCACGCTCGATCATGACGAACTCTCCCACGGAAGAGTCGAAGTCCCACGCATCGTGCGGCAGCTCCTGATGGTAGAATTTGAGCTTGCCGGTATCGGGATCGAGCGCGATGACCGATGTCGTGTAGAGATTCTCGCCCGGCCGCGGTCCGCTCTTTTTCCAGTCCGGGCCTCCCCAGTCGTAGAGCGGCGCCGGGTTGGCAGTGCCCCACCACACCGTATTGCTTTCCGGATCATAGGTTCCCGGCATCCAGCCGCCACCGCCGCCGGTCCGCCAGGAGTCGCCACCCCAGGTCTTCATGGCCTCTTCAGTACCGGCCACCGTCAAGAATTCCCATTTCTTCGCTCCGGTTTTGCCTTCCACGCCGAAGATCGGTCCGCGATGGGGCCATTCGCCGCCCTGGGCGCCGATGATTACCTTGTCCTTCACGACCAGCGGCGCGCCGGTGAAGCCGACCGTCATCTTCTTGGAATCCAGGAGCTTCGTGTCCCATACCGGCTTGCCGGTCTTCAGATCGAGCGCGATCAGGCGCCCATCGACCGTGCCGACGTAGAGATTGCCGTGTCCGATGGCGATGCCGCGATTGTAGGGCGAGTGCGTCTGCTTGGAGACCAGATCCTCGTCGAGCTCCGGTGTGTAGGACCAAATTGTCTTACCGGTCGCGCCGTCCAGCGCCCAGATACGGCTGTAGGAGCCCGAATAGTACAGCACGCCGTCAAGGGCCAGCGGCGTTGACTGAATGCCGCGTGTGGCGCGCTCCGGAAAATGCATCCAGGCAACTTCAAGATTCTTGACGTTGCCGGTATTGATCTGGTCGAGGCCGCTGTAATGGTAGGACTTGTAGGTGCCGTGATAGGTCGGCCAGTCGTTCTGGGCCGCCTCGGCGTTCAGGGCCGCCTCTTGAGGCTGCGTCGGCGCTTGAGCGCGCGTCGGCGAGACAGTGACCAGGGCAGCCACCGCCACCGCGGCGCAGCCGACGGCATATCGTTCATGGAAAGTCATCTGTGTCCTCCCTTTGTGGTTCGTTTGTTGGGCCGAATTTCTCGCGACCCTTGCAGGGGATGTTCTGGTGTCAGAGCCTCATGGGTCAGGAGTTCGAGATAGATGGCATGGACCGGCTGAACTACCGTCGAGAGGAGACGGCAGCACGTCTTGTCGCCTGCGTGAGAAGTTGTTTTCGAGAAGGCCGCCATTCAGCGCAGGGCGGCACAGGCCGTTATCGTCAGGATTTGCCTGCCCCGTATTGCGCCCGGCGATGTCGGTGCAGTGCACCATGACACGTCCCTCGATACACGCCCATTAGTTGACTGGATTGTTGTTTTTTTGTGGAGCGCCGTCGGCAGTGGCAACCGTGAGCTGAAGTCCCGGTTCACGCGGTCGCCACGCACGGAAGCGCCGTCGGCTCCGCTATCCGCGGATTGTCGCATTGGCCTTCTCGGCGGCATTGGTCATCGCAATCTTTGCCGGTCTTGCTCCGGTCACCACTTCATTCACGCCGATCATGAACGCGTCCAGGATAGGTCTCGAGAGCGAATGGAAAAGGATCGCCTTGGCGCGGTCGACATCGGCATTCTGCAAGTTGGTCAGCGCGGCCTCCGCGGCTTGGGCGCCGAATGCCTTCTTGAACTCTTCGCTCGACCAGGCCGACACGCGTGTCGTCGCCAGCCCTGCTGCGGCGGTCCGCAGCGAAGTCGGCTTGCTTGTCGCCCACAGCAGAAACAAAAAAGCCGCCCGCTTGTGTCGTGATCTGGAATTGATGCACGCCTGCCAGTGCGACATAAAGGGCACGGACGGGCGACCGGCGACATGTGGAAAGGCGGCGAACACAGTCCGCCCGGCAACTTGGCTTTTGGCTGGATTGGAGATGTCGGTGGCGAAGTTGCTGCTGTCGATCGCGATCGCCGTCTTGCGCTGCAGGAAATCGTCCAGCACGTGGTACCATTCATAGCCGCTCACACTGCTAGGCCCGGCTTGACTGAGCAATCTACCGTACATCTCGACGGCCGCGATGGCTTCCGGGCTCGCGAAAGCGGCCTTGTTGTCCTTGACCATGTCTCCGCCATAGGAGAACACGAAGCTCATGGCCGGCACGGACGAATTGCCGCCGGCTTGCGCCCGCATCGCGATCCCGGACATCTCACTGGTCTTGGCCGCGTTGGCGGTGGCGAGCAGCTCATCGAAAGTCTGGGGGACGCGCAGATTCCTGGCTGCCATCGCGTCGCCGTTGATGAACAAGGTCACGGCCTCGGAAGTGATCGGGCAGGCGTAGCGTTCGCCGTCCCGCCACAACGGAAAGGCTCGGGCTGTCTGGAGAAGATCGTTCTCGTCATACCAGCCGAGATCGGTCAGCGATCTGTCGGAATAATAGGCGTTCAGCGGCTCGAGCCATCCTTTTGAGATGCCCTGGCCATAGGCCGTAAACATGAAGACGTCGGGTGTGCTGCTGCCGCGGGCGAGCTGGATCGGCAGCGCGCCCATGTACGCGGTCTCCAATCGGAAGTCGGTAACGACGCTGATACCGGTGAGCTTGGTGAAATCCCACAAAAGCGGTGTGATCGCGTTTGACCAGGGATGGATCGCGCCTGCGAGCGTAATCGTTTGCCCGCCAAATTGCCTCCAATCTATCGCAGCGTGCGCATAGACACCGGCGACATCCTCTGCGAAACCCCACCGTGGCAGGATGGCGACGGCCGGCAGGGCGACGCCCGCTGCGCCCAGTCCCTTGACGAAGCTGCGCCGGCTGGCCGACCCTGGACGGCCCGGAAGCTTTTCACCCTGCACCATTTCATTTGGAGCCATCTGGTTGCTCCTGGTGGGGAGTGGCCTTCACAACAGCCGAGCGACCCCACCCGTGACGTTCTGGCCCTTGCGAGGGGAACTGACGGGCTTCTAAGCCGGTGCAATCTGCAGGGTTGGAGCGCGCCGGTTCCTATCTAAACTACGCAGACCGCGGCTGTATTTCTACTATACTGGCAATACTCTTCGTCGGCATCAGAAAAGAGCCGGCTCACGCGGGCATCGAAGACTTAAGGCCAATGTCAGTCCCTCTGACCCAGTCCTTTCGGTGGTTTGCTCGTCCGCTGACGCTGGTGGTCGTCGCGGTGGTTCTGGCTGTCGTGGTCTCGACCGGATTTTTCGGCCTTCGATATTGGCAGGAGCGACAGGCGGCAAGTCTTGCACACGAGCGCAGCCGTCAGGTGCTCGACACGCTGGATCGGCTGCGAGCGGTCATCGCCGACGTGGAGGCCCAAAGACGCGAGTATCTGCTGACTCTCGACCCCTCATATCTCAAGGCTTACGGCGTCTCCGACGAAAGCGTACGGCGAGACACGCAGGCGCTCCAGGCTCTGGTCGCGAACGATCCATTGCAGAACCATCGTGCCGGACATCTGGCGCTGACAGTTGCAGCAAAGCTGCGTGAGATCGATGACATCGTCAAGACGGCCGGCATCTCCGGGCTGGCGGCGCTGACCATGATCCGCAGCCTGGACGAGATAAGATCGCAAATCGACCAGATGGTGGACCACGAGCGTCTCCTGCTCGTGGATCAGGAGAAGCGCGCCGAGGCACTCGAACAACGCAAAGCCAGGCTGATCGCGACCGCCATCGTCATTGTCGCAGCACTGGCAGTGGTAGGGTTGGCGCTTGCACGGCTCGAAGCGATAAGGCGGCGTAAGGCGATCGCGGAGAACATCGCGCTTCACGGCGACCTCCTGGCGCGCGACAAGAAGATCCGGCGCCTGGTCGACGCCAACATCGTTGGCATCATCATTTGGGATCTCGAAGGCCGCATTCTCGAAGCCAACGACGCGTTTCTCCGTATGTTGGGTTATAACCGGGATGATCTTGCCTCGGGTTGCCTGAGCCGGACTGACCTCACGCCGGTGGAATGGCACGACCGCGATTCACGCACGGTGGCGGAGTTGAAGCGGAAGGGGACCGTCCAGCCATTCGAGAAGGAGTATTTTCGAAAGGACGGCAGTCGTGTGCCCGTGCTGCTCGGCGGGGTGATGTTCGAACAAAGCCCAGATCAAGGTGTTAGTTTTGTCCTCGATCTGACCGAGCGCAAGCGGGCGGAAGAGGCGCTGCGGCAGAGCGAGGAACGCTTTCGCACCCTCGTGCAGTTCTCCTTCGACGTGTACTGGGAGACTGATGCGCAACATCGCTTCACACACCAGGAGTTCGCGGACAGCCTTGCCGAGGCGCCGGCGCCGGGCTCCGAGATCGGCAAGACCCGTTGGGAAGTGCCTTACCTGGAGCCGGATGAAGAGGCCTGGCGCAAGCACCGGGAGACGCTCGATGCCCACCTGCCGTTTCGCGATTTTGAGCTTGCGCGAGCTGGTCCCGACGGCAGCAAGCGTTACGTGTCCGTCTCCGGGCTGCCGGTGTTTGACAAGACGGGGCGCTTCGTCGGCTACCGCGGCGTCGGGCGGCACATCACCGAACGCAGGCGGGCCGAAGAAGCCTTGCGCGCCATGCAGGCGGAGCTCGCGCACACCAATCGCGTCACCACGATGGGTCAATTGACGGCCTCGATTGCACATGAGGTCAACCAGCCGATCGCGGCGACGGTTACCAATGCCGGGGCCGCCCTGCGCTGGCTCAGCGCTCAACCTCCCAATCTCGGCGAGGTTGGGGATTCCCTTCGTCGTATCGTCGAGGACGGCAAGCGCGCCGGCAACGTCATCGACGGGATCCGGGCTCTCATCAACAAGGTGCCGCCGCGGAACGATCGGTTCGACCTCAATGAAGCCATCCTCGAAATGGTCGCGCTGACCCGGAGCGAAATGCTCAAGCATGGAATCTTGCTGCAGACCGGCCTCGCGCCGGGCTTGCCTATGGTGAAAGGCGATCGCACTCAACTGCAGCAGGTGATTCTGAACCTGATCCTTAATGCCATTGAAGCCATGGACGACATCGACGAGCGGACACGCGAGCTACGGATCAACAGCGAGACGGAGGCCGCGGGCGGCGTACTCGTCACGGTTCGCGATTCCGGCCCGGGCCTGGCCCCGGCGGATGTCGAGCGCGTGTTCCAGGCCTTCTATACGACGAAGGCCAAGGGCATGGGCATGGGCCTCGCGATCTGCCGGTCGATGGTCGAGGCTCATAGGGGACGGATGTGGGCGAGCGCGAACGAACCTCGGGGCGCCGTGTTTCAATTTTCGCTGCCGCTGGAACAAGACGAGAGCGTTCAAGCCCGGCAGATCCGGTCCAATCCGGCCGCGTGAGGTTGCAAGTTGCGAGAAGCAAAAGTGAACCGTTCGCGGCTGGAGCAAGTGTCCCTGCGCTATGCTCGGAAAGGCCGCAGTGAGGCAAACGCGGACATGTGCGCGTCCGAGACATTGCTCTCGATCTCGAGTAGCTGCAGAATGGCGCGTCAGAACAGGTCTACGGGAGAGATATCATGATCTCACGTCGTCTTGTCATCCGACTGCTTGGGGCCGCAGTCATAGCTTTCGCGCTCAGCCCCATCCCTGCGGTGCTGGCTTTTTCGCCCGAGGCGCGCAACGCCAAGCTCGATGAAACCCTTCGGGGATTGGTCGAAGGCCGCAGCACTCCGGGTATCGTGGTGCTGATCCTCCAAGACGGCCGCCCGGTCTACAGCCGCAGCGTCGGCGTTCGCGAGGTCGGGGGTACCGCGCCGATCGGCGCAAACGACATGTTCCGAATTGCCTCAATGACGAAGGCTGTCACCTCAGTGGCGGCGATGATCCTCATTGAGCAGGGCAAGATTGGCCTGGATGATCCGGTTAGCCGCTTCCTCCCCGAGTTCACCAAGCTTCGGGTGCGAGGGCCCGACGGCGCCGAGGGGCCGGCCAACAGGCCCCCGACAATTCGCGAACTGCTCACCCATACCGCCGGGCTATCGTATAACTTCATCAATAATCCCCGGCTTGTGGATGCATATCGCGACGCGCGCGTGACCGACGGGCTAGATCAGCCCGAAGTAACCACCGCTGAAGCAATGCAGCGTCTCGCCTCCGTTCCGCTTGGCTATCAGCCTGGTACGGGCTGGGAATACTCGCTTGCGACGGACGTGCTCGGCGCCGTCATCGAGAAGGTGACGGGAAACAGCCTGGAATCCTTTGTCACCGAGCGCATTGCAAAGCCCTTGCGCATCGAGAGCTTTGTGTTCAACGCACCTGAGACCGTTCGCTCACGCTTCGTGCAGGTGACGCGACCCGCACAGGTCACGGGCGCACTCGGCACAGGCTACGTTCCCGTGATGGGACCTGAGGCCGTGCCGTTCCCACCCACCAAGGGCACTGCCAGCCTCGACCCGAACCGCGCCTTCTCTCCGACTGCGTACAATTCCGGCGGCGCCGGCATGAGTGCTACTGTCGGTGACTACGTGCGGTTCTTGCAGATGCTGCTGAACGAGGGCGAGCTTGACGGCGTGCGGGTGCTCCGGGCGGAGACGGTCCGGCAGATGACGCAGAACGCGACCGGCAACATGCCGACGATTCGCGGGCCGGGTTGGGGCTTCACGCTGGGCTTTGGGATCCTGACTGATCCTGCCGCAGCCAAGAGCCGTCTTCCGGCCGGTAGCTATGGATGGGGCGGCATCTATGGCACGCAGTTTTGGATCGATCCGACAAACCGCGTCATAGGCGTAGTCATGACCCAGACGGCGATTATTGGCTCCGGTCCAATTTCGAATGCCGTCCGGGAGGCGTTCTATGCGGCCGATTGAAGATTCGATACCAGGTTAGGAATCGGTCGCCACCCGCAAGGCCGGTGACGTTCGATCTGGGTCAAAACGCGACTTCAGGCGGCAACTGAATTACTTCCGCTTGTCGCGCTTAAAGGCGACGTGACAACAGCTAAGCGCTGTTCTTCGTGCGCCCCAGATCTTAATCGCGCTTGCTCCGCCGAGCCGACCTCGCAGTTCTCAAGGAGAGTCAGGAATTGCCAAAGATTACCGTGGCGCTCGGCAGAGATTATCCGTCCTGCCCGTAGCTCAACCATGCGGGACTGAACGGAAGCCAGCAGATATGCCCATTATTTCGATTTTGGACACCGGAAGGAGCTCATTTTGGATTGAACAAATCGGGCTACTGGTCTTGAATATTCTTCCAATTTGCTCGCCAAGGGAGGTAAAACCACTGCAATGCTTCAGGGAAAAAATCCTTGACCCTGAACGTAACCGCAATGAGAACACGAGTGAGGGGAAGTGGATGCGGCATTTTAGTCTGGCGGGCTTTCTGTTCGCCTTCTGGCTCGTGCTCTCCGGACACTATACGCTAATGCTCGTGGTGGCCGGCGGGGCGAGCGCGGTGCTTTGCGTGCTCGCCATGATCCGTATCCGCGTGGCCGATGCGGAGGCGCATCCGATCGAGCTGTTGTGGGGCGCAGTCACCTATTTTCCGTGGTTGCTTCGCGAGATCGCCAAGTCGGCATGGGCCGTCACCAAGATTATCCTGCATCCAAGCCTTCCAATTTCGCCCACGATGACAGTTGTTCGGGCCAGCCAAAGGACGAGCGCCGGCGTGGCAACCTATGCCAATTCGATCACGCTCACGCCCGGCACGATCACCGTCGGCGTGAACGGCAACGAACTCGTGGTCCATGCCTTGGTCAACGAGGGTGCGCTCGATCTCGAAGGTGGCGCGATGGACCGCCGCGTCAGCCAGTTCGAGGGCGCCGCCTGATGTTCGCTGCCGCCGCTGCCGCCATTCTGGTTGCCATTGCGCTTGCGATCACGCGCGCCATCAAGGGACCCACCGTGTTCGACCGCGTGCTTGCAGGCAACGCCGTCGGTAATCTTGCGATTGTGCTGCTCGCCGTCGTCGGCTTCCTGACGGAGCGTCCCGAGTTCCTCGACGTTGGACTGACTTATGGCCTGCTCAATCTCATAGGCACGCTCGCGGTGCTGAAATTCTTCCGCCATGGAGATCTCGCTTACGGAGCCGAGGAGGAGCGGACATCATGACGGCCGCCGTTGAGATTGCGAGTTGGGTTCTCATCCTCCTCGGTTCGTTCTTCACCCTCGTAGGTGCTTTCGGGCTCGTCCGCATGCCGGAAGTCTTCACCCGCATGCACGCGGCCAGCGTCATCGACACGCTCGGTGTCGGCGTTCTGATCCTCGGCATGTGCTTGCAGGCCGGCCTGGGCCTGGTGACGTTGAAGCTCGTGTTTCTTCTGGCGCTGTTCTTCTTCACCGGCCCGGTGGTGACGCATGCGCTCGCCCAGGCATGCCTGCATCAGGGAATCAATCCGCATCTGGCAGAAGACCGCCGCAGCATCGCTCGCCAGCAGTCTGCCGAATCGGATGGGAGGCAGCCATAGAATTGCTGATCAACACGGTGCTCATGACGCTGCTTGCGGTGGTGACGATCGCCATCGTGCGCCAGCGTAGCCTGTTCGGTGTCGTCATTCTCGCGAGCGTCTACAGCTTTCTGATGGCGAGTGTGCTGGTCGTGCTCGACGCTGTGGACGTGGCAATGACCGAGGCGTCGGTCGGGGCCGGTATATCCACAGTGCTGCTGCTGGCGACTTTGCATTTGATCAAGACGACCGAGATCCGCTCGGTCCGGCCCCATCTCATGCCCTTGGTTATTTCGGTCGGCACCGGCGCGATTCTCGTCTGGGGTACGCTCGTCCTGCCGCCGTTCGGTACCCCCGATGCGGTAATCCATCAGCACGTTGCGGCGCGCTATGTCGCGGATACGATCAAGGACACCGGTGTTCCGAACGTCGTGACGTCGGTTCTGGCCGACTACCGCAGCTACGATACGCTCGGCGAGACGACGGTCATCTTCACCGCAGGCATCGGGGTCATGCTGCTGCTGCACAGGGCACGCCGGCGAGGTCGCTCCAATGACGGGGAGACGTAGCGGTGAGCCTCGACCTGATCCTGCGCGTCGGCACCAAGCTGATCCTGCCGTTCATCCTGCTGTTCGCGCTCTACGTTCAGTTTCACGGCGATTATGGCCCGGGCGGCGGGTTTCAAGCCGGCGTCATTGCCGCCAGCGCCATCATCCTGCTCTCGATTACCTTCGGCCTTGAAGCGGCCCATCGCATCGCGCCGCAGTCGCTGGTGGAGCGTATGATCCCGCTCGGCGTGCTGATCTACGCCGGGACCGGGGTTGCCGGCTTGCTGATGGGCAAGAATTACCTCGATTATTCCGTGCTCGCGCACGATGCCGTTCATGGCCACGAACTCGGCATATTCTTGGTCGAGGCCGGCGTGCTGATCACGGTCGCAAGTACCATGACCGCCCTGTTTTACGCGTTCGCCGAGCGGGGGCGGTGATGGAAACACTCGCGACTGCCCTTGGTCACTACAACTATGTCATCACCATTTTCCTGATGATGATCGGCCTCTACATCGTGGTTGTCCGCGGCAACATGGTGAAGAAGCTTGTCGGCCTGTCGATCTTCCAAACCTCGGTGTATCTGCTCTATATCGCGCCCGGAAAGATCATTGGCGGGACCGCTCCCATCATCGACCCGGCATTCAAGGTTTACTCAAACCCCCTGCCTCACGTCCTGATCCTGACCGCCATCGTCGTCGGTGTGGCCACGCTCGCGCTCGGCCTCGCGCTGGTTGTCCGTATCAACGAGGCCTACGGCACGATTGAGGAGGATGAAATCTTCGAAAGGGACCGCGAGACATGAGCGCGGTCTGGCCGCATCTTCCCATATTGCAGGTGATCATTCCGCTGTTCGGCGCTTTGCTTGCCGGATTTGCGCGACGCTCCGGCGCAGCCTTCGCGATCACCCTGGTGGTGAGCTGGCTGATGCCGTTGTGTGCCGGCGCAATGCTGTGGCAAGTTTTGGCGAGCGGCCCGATCTCCTACCACCTCGGTAGTTGGCCGCCGCCATGGGGCATCGAGTACCGGGTCGATGTCCTCAACGCCTTCGTGCTGATGCTGGTCTCGACGATCGGGGCGGTGATCATGCCGTTCGCGCGGCGCTCCGTCGCCTTCGAGATCGAGGAGGGGCAGCGGGCCTGGTTCTATTGCATGTACCTGCTGTGCCTCACGGGCCTTTTGGGAGTCACGATCACGGGCGACGCCTTCAACGCCTTCGTCTTTCTCGAAATCTCATCGCTATCGACCTATGTGTTGATCGCTCTCGGCCGCGACAGACGCGCGCTGCTCGCCGCGTTCCAGTACCTGATCATGGGTACGATCGGCGCGACCCTCTACGTCGCCGGCGTCGGCTTGCTCTATCTGGTGACCGGCAGCCTCAACATGGTCGACATCGCCGCGCGCCTGGGCCCGGCTTGGGCCGACAATTCGCGCGCGATCATAGCCGCGCTGGCCTTCGTGACGGTGGGCGTCAGCCTCAAGCTCGCTTTGTTCCCGCTTCACGCCTGGCTACCGAACGCCTATGCCTATGCGCCGTCGTGGGCGACCGCCTTCCTCTCGGCCACCGCGACCAAGGTCGCGATCTATCTGCTGGTGCGCTTTCTTTTCTCGATCTTCGGCGTCGCGATAGATTTTCGCGCTCTGCCGGTTGCCGCGATCGTCGTCGCATTGTCGCTCGCCGCGATGTTCGTCGCCTCCCTGATCGCGGTGTTCCAATCCAATCTGAGCCGGATGCTCGCCTATTCCTCCGTCGCGCAGATCGGCTACATCACGCTCGGTATCGGCTTCGTCAATCTGGCTGGGCTCACCGGCGGGCTGGTACACATCGTCAATCACGCCTTGATGAAGGCAGCCTTGTTCCTCGCGGTCGGAGCGATCTTCTTCCGCGTCCGCACTGTACGGCTTTCGGAACTCGCCGGCATCGGCCGGAAGATGCCGATTACTATGGCGGCTTTCACCGTGGCGGGCTTCGGCCTCGTCGGCACGCCTGGTACCTCGGGCTTCATTTCCAAATGGTACCTGGCGCTCGGCGCACTCGAAAAAGGTTGGTGGGTCGTGGTCTTCCTGATCGTGGCAAGTTCGCTGATCGCGCTGGTCTATGTCGGCCGTGTGCTCGAACTAGCCTGGCTGCGCGAGCCGTCTGACGCGATCAAGGATGCCAACGATCCGCCGCTGTCCATGCTGCTGCCGCTCGTGCTGCTGGCCGCCGCTACGATTTATTTCGGTCTCGATACTGAGTGGACCGCGGGAATTGCCAGCATGGCTGCCAAGGACTTGCTTGGAGGGCTGCGATGACCGCAGCTCTTTCTTCACAAAGCATTCTCCTCTTGGCCCTGCTGGCGCCGTTTGTCGGCGCGCTGATCCTTCCGCTGGCTCACAAGATGCCGAACCTGCGTGAGGCAGTGACGCTCGTCACGGCAGCGGCGCTGTGCCTCACCGTTGTGTCCCTCCTGGGGCCGGTACTGGACGGAGCACGGCCAGAACTGACGGTTGTCGACGTCATCCCGGGGCTCACGGTCGCTTTCAAGGTCGAACCGCTCGGTATGCTGTTCGCGCTGATCGCCTCCTCACTGTGGTTCGTCAACTCGGTCTATTCGATCGGCTACATGCGCGCCAACGACGAGCCACGCCAGACTACTTTCTATGTCTGCTTTGCGGTAGCGCTCGGCAGCACGATCGGGATTGCGTTCGCCAAGAACCTGTTCACGCTGTTTCTGTTTTATGAAGCGCTGACGCTCTCAACCTATCCGCTGGTCACCCATAGGCGGAACGAGGAAGCCGTTCGCGCCGGCCGGACTTATCTGTTGCTCCTGCTCGGCACATCGCTCCTGCTGTTTCTGCCGGCGATCGTCGCCACCTGGGTTCTCGCCGGAACGCTCGATTTCAGGCCCGGCGGCATTCTCCCGGCTGGGCTCAGTGCGCCCATCATCGGCGCTCTGCTCGCGCTCTACGTCTTCGGCATCGGCAAAGCGGCGGTAATGCCGTTGCATCGCTGGTTGCCGGCGGCGATGGTGGCGCCCACGCCGGTCAGCGCCTTGCTGCACGCGGTAGCCGTAGTCAAGGCGGGTGTGTTCTCCATCCTGAAGGTGGCGGCGCTGGTTTTCGGCGTCGACACGCTCGGCGCCGCAGGGCAATCCGCCTGGCTTACCGCCGTCGCGGGCACGACAATCCTGGTCGCTTCCATCATCGCTCTCAAGCAGGACAATCTCAAACGCCGGCTTGCCTATTCGACCATCTCGCAATTGTCGTATGTCGTGCTTGGCGTTGCCATCCTGGCACCGATCTCGGTTGCCGGCGCGGCGATGCACATTGCCGCGCATGCCTTCAGCAAGATCACCTTGTTCTTTGCGGCCGGATCGATCTACACCGCGGCGCATCTGACCGAGGTCAGCCAGCTTGACGGCATCGGCCGCCGCATGCCCTGGACTATGGGAGCGTTCACAATCGGCGCGCTCGGAATGATCGGCGTTCCCCCCACGGCCGGCTTTCTCGGCAAATGGTTCATCCTTACCGGGGCAATGCAGACCGCCAATTGGCTGGCGGTCGCCGTCATTTTCGTCAGCACGATCCTCAATGCAGCCTATTTCCTGCCCATCGTCTATCGCGCGTTCTTCTGCGAGCCCATGGGCGGGCACGACAAGTCCGGCGAGGCGCCTTGGCCGATCGTGGTCGCGCTCACGGCGACGGCAATCGGCACGGTATTGATGTTCTTCTTTCCCGATATCCCCTTTGCGCTGGCGAAACTGTTGAGCGGGCGGTGATGGCATGAATGACCATTGGCTGGTGCGCCAAAGCACGATCAGGCTGCTCTGGATTGTTTTCGCCGTCGTGCTGGCAGCGACGGTATCGATGGACCTCGCGATCGAGCACCATCCCTATTTCGGGCTCGACGGAACGTTGGGCTTTGGCGCGTGGTTCGGGTTCGTGAGTTGCGTCGCGATGATCGTGTTCGCCAAGGCGCTCGGCGCCATCTTGAAGCGACCGGATACGTACTATGACAGCTAGCGTCGTGATCCCGCCGGCAGTAGGGTTGATTCTCGGCGGCCTGATTTTGCCGATGCTGCAGGTCAGGTTGCGCTGGCTCGCCGTTCTGGTCCTGCCGCTGGCTACGTTGTTGCTGGTTTGGCAAGTGCCTGACGGCGTGTCAGTCAAGGCTTCTTTCCTTGGATACGAACTCGCGCTGGTCAAGGGCGATGCACTTTCCCGTTTGTTCGCAACCGTGTTTGCCGTCATGGCGTTCGCCGGCGGTCTGTTTGCGCTCAACCAGGACCGGGTAGTCGAGCTTGCCGCGGCGTTCTGCTACGCCGGCAGCGCCATCGGCGTCGTGTTCGCCGGCGATCTGCTCACGGTCTTCATCTTCTGGGAGCTGATGGCGATTGCTTCCACCCTGGTGGTGTGGAGCGCGGGGCCTCAAGCGCGCGGGGCCGGACTGCGGTATGCCGCGATCCATCTCCTCGGCGGCGTTCTGCTGATGGCCGGCGTCGCCGGCGAGATCGCTGCGAACGGCCCGGCCGGCTTCAGCAAGATGGCTCTCGACACGCTGCCGCGCTGGCTGATGCTGGCGGGCTTTCTCCTCAACGCCGGCGCGCCGCCGCTTTCCGCCTGGCTGCCGGACGCCTACCCGGAAAGCTCGTGGAGCGGCATGGTCTTCCTGTCGGCGTTTACGACCAAAACGGCGGTCTATGTCCTGCTGCGCGGCTTTCCGGGCGCCGAGCCATTGATCTATGTTGGACTGTTTATGGTGTTCTACGGGATCGTCTACGCGATTCTCGAAAACGATATGCGCCGCATCCTGGCCTACAGCATCGTCAACCAGGTCGGGTTCATGGTGACCGGCATCGGCATCGGCACCGAAATGGCGCTCAACGGCGCCGCCGCCCACGCCTTCACCCACATCATCTACAAGGCGCTGCTTTTGATGTCGGCAGGCTCGGTTCTCTACATGACCGGCAAGCGCAAATGCACCGATCTCGGCGGGCTGTTCCGGACCATGCCGCTCACGACCGTCTGCGGTATCGTCGGCGCGCTATCGATCTCCTCGTTCCCGCTGACGTCCGGGTTCGTATCGAAATCGATGATCTCAGAAGCCGCAGGCATGCAACATCTCGCATCGGTGTGGTACCTGCTCGCCGCCGCCTCGGCCGGCGTTTTCCTGCACGCCGGCATCAAGTTTCCCTGGTTCGTTTTCTTTCAGAGGGATTCCGGCCTGCGTCCGGACGATCCGCCGTGGAACATGCGGGCCGCGATGATCTTCTTCGCCGTGCTCTGTATCGGGATTGGCGTGCTCCCAGGGCCGCTTTATGCGCTACTGCCTTACAAGGTCGATTTCGTTCCGTACACGGCGAGCCATGTGGTTTTCTATTTGCAATTGCTGCTGTTCTCCGGGCTAGCGTTCTTTTTGATGCTCGGCTGGCTCAAGCGCACGCTGACGATTACCCTTGACATTGACTGGTTTTACCGATGGCTTGGCCCCATGTTGGCGCGCCATCTCGATCGCGTGGTGACGGGGGTTTGGAATGGTTGCGTTTCCATGGCGAAACGCGGCGCGCGCGGAGTGCCTGAAGGTATCCAGCAATATCTCGGCCCCGAAGGCATTCTCGCCCGCAGCTGGCCTACCGGCACCATGGCATTCTGGATGACCGTCATGCTGGCGGCCTATTTGGTCCTGTCATACCTTCGGTAATGAAGTCGATGATTCAGAACATCAAGGAAGAGATCGAGAACCTGCTCTATCCAGAGCTGCGGCCTTACGGTCGCAGTGATCGTGACCGCTTGCTGCGGAAGGCTTCCGATACGCCGCTCGAACCCCTTGAGTGGGTGGGAATACTCGTTGGGCTCGTCTTCGCCGTTGCCGTGACGCGCTATAGCGTCGCCGAATAAGGTTTGGTGGATCGCATCACGGCAGGGCTGCCGATCGAGCGGGCAGCCGGCTTTGTCGCAGATCATCCCGTTGGGCTTGGCAGACTTGCCGCCGTTAGGAGCGGGAGTATATTTTGCCAATGGCCGTCAGCTCCCCCGATCTGAAAGCGTTCTTGCTCGCCACACCTTTCTTCGGTGGCCTTTCAGATGCAGGCCTCGATCTTCTGATCTCGATGCTGGTCGAGCGCCGGTTCAACGCCGGTGCCACTGTCGTAGCGGAAGGAGAACCGGGGCGCTCCATGTTCATTGTTCACTCTGGCCAGCTCGTGGTGAGCAAGCTTACGGATGACGGACGCGTCATTCGCATAGCGAGTCTCGAGCCGGGTGATTTCTTCGGCGAAATGACGCTTATCGAAATGCAGAACCGATCAGCCACCGTCGTCGCGGAGAGTCCAACCGTGCTGTACGAGCTCACAGCCAAAAAGCTCTACATGTGCTACAAAACCGACGTCCATGCGTATGTGATGGTAATGCAGAATATCAACCGCGAGCTTTGTCGGCGGCTCCGACGCGCCGACGACCGCATTGCCAGGCTGCAGATGCTTCACGCGAGTCAATGACGCAGATCGCGGAGGCTTGTCGCGTGTGTTTTCATTCTCGGCGTCCGCGCCAACGAAGCCGGTAAGCAGCACGCTGCCGTTCATCAGGCGCCTTGAGATGGCGCCGAACATGGGCCTACCGCATCGGCTTCATGTAATTTGCCAATAGGTGGTCGGCGACCTTGCGACTCATCTCATCTCCGACCTCCAGCGAATTGCGGAAATGAATGCCGCCCCAGATGCGCACCTCTTTGTGCTCCTCGGCCATCTGCGCAAAGTTGGCAAATTGGCGAAGGCGGGCGTCGGAAGTATCGGTCACGGTGAAGTTCTCCGTCCCGTTGCCGAAAACAGCTTCAAGAACGCCTCGCACCGATTGCGGCGGCACTTAGCGAGCGTTGAGCCCGCGCTCAGCCGTGTCCGTTGTCGAAGCTGATATTGCGGACCAGCGGTCGTCAAAACTCGCAGCCGGGAGCTCGTTCGCGTCAACCGTGAGGCTTTTCAACGTAGTCGTGCCGGTGGAGACGACAATGCCGTCTGTCCAAGGCGAGTGCGACCTCATGGCGGCGGCGGTTGCGGCGACGGCGAGCAGCGCGACAGCTACGAACCCAGTAATCGTTCGATGCCTCGTCATCAGAACCTCCGTGGTCCCAAAGCCCCCTAATGTGGGTCACCGGAACCTCGCAGAAGTTCAACAGCGAAGTGACAAGTATGGATTGCGCGAATTTACAGATCGAGCAACGAAGCCGTCAAAAATGCAAAATTGCTGCTCGGACTGGGCTGTTGGCGTGACACGAATGCCGGGATGATCGCAAATACTTCAAGGATCAAGGATCGGTAACGCGGTAGCCGACCAACACCCGCCCGCGAGCCCCGCGCCGGGATTCGTTAAGCCTGGAAGCTACGAGATCGCGGCGCCTCACGCTGCGCAACTCGCTACGCACTCCGGCCCGGCGGGAGGACGACGACGATCGCGCCGAGCTTCACCCGATTGACGAGATCGATCACATCTTCGTTGGTCATGCGGATGCAGCCGGACGACATGGCCTGACCGATATATTCCGGCTGGTTGGTGCCGTGGATGCGGTACAGCGTGTCCTTGTTCCCCTCGTACAGATAGATCGCCCGCGCGCCCAGCGGATTAGCCGGGCCTCCGGCCACGCGCTTCGGGTAGGGGCCGAGCCGCGCCTGGATCTCTGCCGTCGGAATCCAATCCGGCCACTCGGCCATGCGCCCAACGGTTGCAACGCCGGACCAGGCCAGCGCTTCCTCGCCCACCGTCACGCCGTAGCGGATCGCCTTGCCTCCCGGCAGGACGTAATAGAGATAGCGCGCGTTGGTATCGACCAGGATCGTGCCCGGCTGCTCCTTGCGCGTGTAATCGACAATATGTCGGCGGTAGGTCTCCGGAATGCTCGCTTGCGCATAAGGCGCGTGGGCGAGTAACTGCCGGTCCCTAGCGGTCAAACTGGCGTTCGATGACGGCGCAAGCGTCGTTTGCACGCAGCCGCCGAGCAGCACCACCAGTAACAACGCGAGCCCACGCCCCATCATCGCGTGTCCTCCAAGAGTCACATGGACGCAATTTGTTTGCTCAAAAAGTGCAGAAATCAAGGCGTAGGTCCCGGATCGGCGGGGACGCAAGTCACACAATCTTGGGCGAGAACCCCGGATTCGCATCCGGGGCTTCGCACGCGGCCGGCTCAAGAACTCAAGGCGTGGGCTTGAGCGTATTCTCGATCATGTAGGCCGCGACCTTACGGCCCACGTCCTCGCTCGCGCGGATCGCAAATCTATAGTGCACGCCGCCCCAGACGCGGACATTCTTCTGCTCCTCGGCCATATCGGCCAGGCTGGCGAACCGCCGCGTCCGCTTCGCATCCCGCACATCGGTTGCCGTGAAGGGAATGGCCTTCACGGGACCGAACACCGATTCCAGAACTGCCGACGCGATCATTGCGTTGATCGTCGCCTGCGAGGGGTATTCCGGATGCATCGGCGTCGGGTTGAACGAGGTCCAACCGGCATCGCGTTCAGTGGCCTCGTTGCCGTCCTGGTCGCCATTGCGGATCGCGGTGACCGGTCGCCAGACATTGTAGGTGTACTTCGCGTCCCAATTGACGATGTAGGCATTCGCCAGACTCATGTTGAGCAGCGCGAACAGTCGGGCACATTCGGCGAGCGGCATCTCGTGCTTCATCGCGAGCTCGCGCGCCGCCGCCTGCCATGCCGGGCCGAAATTGATGTTTTCCCAGAACCTGACCGCCTCGGTCTGCTCAGCGGTACGCGTTGTGCTCTTGGTGCCGCCGAGGCTCTTGACCTCGTTGTAGTCTCGGGCCCATTCGTCGCTCGACAGTGCCGGCGGCGGTCCGGGCCGGAACTGGTCAGCACTCCCAAACACCCATGGCTTCGCGCGCGCGTATTGCTCCCGCATCGGCGGTGTGGTCGGCACCCATACCCCTGGAGCAGTGTGCGGCCGATAGGTGTCCGCAGCGTTGGTGCCGTCGTTTGCGCGGTCGGCCTGTACCGCGTCGGCGACCGCCATACCCAGCTTGATGCCTTCAGTCTTGGCAGGCCCGTCCGGGATCGCCTTGAGCGATGCCGCGTAGGCCTCTTCGATCTGGTCTTTCTTTGTCGGGTAGATCTGAACAAGGATCTGCCGCGCGGCCGTCGCGGCCGCGGCTTCGGCCGACGCGCTAGGCGCAGCCGGAACCGTCACGACCACGCGGGTGTAGCGGTTATGCACGGTATTGATCGCATCCGACATCGCAACATGCACCATGGCCAAGGTGCGCAGTCGGGGATTGTTACCGATGTCGCTGGACACCAGGGTACTGGTGGTCACGTTCCAGTCAGTGACGACATCGGCGCGCGCTGATGCGCCCAACAGCGCAGCAGCGATGATGCCCGGCAGCAAGGTAGCTGCCGACAGTCCTGATACGGATTTCATCGGAAGACTCCGTTTTGCCGCCCACGCGATGGTGTGTTGTTTCACACCAGGTGGGCATGGGCATTTTATTCCTTGTTGTCTCGCCCTGATGTGAACTAGCTCACCTGTGGGCTATCGGCTTTGCCGCACATGAGCCATCCGCGCGCGATGGAATCGGTCGGCCGGCTCGACCGACAATCTCGTTGATCCCACGGTGAGCTCAGGCCTAGACTGGGCAAGCTGAGCTATCCATGTCGTTCCAGGAGGATTCCATGAGGGTAGTTTCGCGATTCCTGCTCGCCGTGACCGTTCTCGCATTCGTCGCCGGCAACGGCTATGCGCAGGACGGTGGCATGAAGAAGTGGTCAAAAGGAAAAGGGTGGGGCTGGGTCTGGGGGCCTCAGGACGAGGTCGGAAACCTCAACGAGATGACCGATGCATCACGTTTGGCCGCCTTGAAGCTTGTGACGCAGGGTAAGGTCTACGATCTCGGCCTTCCGTACGACCGCTACTCATACAAGTGGCCAGGCCACAGCCCGGGAGAAATCATGAGCTTCCGCTCGCCCGCGGGCGTGAGGAGCCAGAAGGATCTGCCGTTCACCACGCCGGAGGGTGGCAATACGGGCATCACCGCCTGGCATAGCAACGCGATCTTCATGAACGATAACGTGGCGACCCAGATTGATGGACTCGGCCACATCACGCACGGACCGAAGAACGAGTTTTACAACGGCTTCACGTCCGACGAGTGGGGCGGCGACTTCGGCGTTCGCAAGGCCGACGTGACGACGATCCCGCCGATCGTCGCCCGGGGCGTCTTGGTCGACGTTGCGGGCTTCAAGAATGTGGAGGCCCTTCCGTCTTCCTATGAAATCACTGTCGCGGACATCGAGGGCGCGTTGAAGGCGCAGAACGTCGACGTCACCCCGGGCACGGTCGTTCTGCTGCGCACGGGAACCGCACGCTACTGGGGCGAGAACGGCCGCGACCACGCCAAGATCGGCCAGCACGACTCGGCGGGCATCGGCCTGACAGCCGCGAAGTGGCTCGTCGAGGAGAAAGGCGCGCTTATGCTCGGTTCCGATACGTCCGGGCTCGAATATGGGCCGCCGAAGCCGGCGGACTCTCAGGCCGTTGGCGGCAGCTTCATCCCGGTCCACGTCTATCTGCTGGTCCAGCAGGGCGTCCACATCCTGGAGTTCAATAATCTTGAGCAGCTCGCTGCAGATCGTGTCTACGAGTTCGCCTATATCCTGACCACAAACGCCATCCGCGGTACCGTGGCCGGCACGACGCTGCGGCCGCTGGCCCTCCGTTAGTCGAACGTAGCGCCGATTGGCGATTGAGGACGGTCACGGTACCTATTCTGCAAATGTCGCGGCTGCGATATCGTCGCCCTCCGGGTCGAGGATGTCGCTGCCGGCGGGTACACGATGGATCGCGCAACGGTCCGACGAAAGAAAACCGGGCTGGTTCGGCAGGTCCGTTTGACGCGAGGCAGATAACAATGGGTGCCGTTCACCGTCTGGCGAAGCGCACGGACGCAAGCGATCTCCACGACATTCGACGACGATCGATCCTTGGACTCGCGCCTCCAACGATGCCCGTTGCCGAAGCGCAGGCGTGGGCTGCGAAGCTCACGCGTGCCGGAATGGAGCAAAAGCTGCGTGAGCTGGACGTATGGGTTGCCGAACTCGATGGCAGGGCGGCCGGGTGGGGGGCCATTCGCGGCGAATGGCTGGAGGGGCTCTATACCGACCCGGATTTTGCCGGCCGGGGAGTTGGCGCGGGGTTACTTGAAATATTCGAGCGGCTGATGTGCGAGCGAGGCATTCGGGCGGTGCGGGCCGAAGCCAGTTCGAACGCGATGGCATTCTACCTTCGTCGAGGTTACCGGGCGAATGGTCGTCAATCGCCGAACGGGGCTTGGCCAATTGCGAAGCAGCTTCTATAGCCGGCTCCGGCGAAGCTGAGGCTGGAGGTTCGAACGGCGCTTTAAACCGTTCGCGGCGCTTGATTTTCACCGCGCGAGGGGCGACTTTGGCGCCCGCTTGGCCGGGCCTGTCGGAGCCCGCGCGGCGGGTTGTCAGGAGGATATTGCGTGGCGGACCATCAGGTGCACGATTTGACGCCGGAAGACGTTTCCAAGGGGATGGCGGAAGGGCGCTATCTTTTGGTCGATGTCCGCGAGCCCAATGAGGTGGCGGTGGAGGCCTATCCGGATGGAGTGGTCGTTCCGCTCCAGAGCTTCGATACGGCCGCCATTCCGGAACCGCAGGGAAAGCAGGTGGTTTTCGCCTGCCGCTCGGGCAAGCGCTCGGTAACGGCTTCACTCGCGGCGCAGGCGGCTGGGCTGCCTTACGACAAGCATCTGGCGGGGGGCATCATCGGCTGGAAGGCTGCGGGATTGCCGACCAAGACCGGCGGCTGATCTGCCAATGACCTCCATGAACAAGGTCTTTGCCGACCTTCCCGTCACTGTCTTCGAGGCGATGTCGCAGGCGGCGCGCGACAACAACGCCATCAATCTCGGCCAGGGCTTTCCCGACGATCCCGGGCCGGAAGACATCCGCCGCGCGGCAGCCGACGCCACCGTGAACGGCTATAACCAGTACCCGTCGATGATGGGCATTCCGGAACTCCGGCAGGCCATCGCGGCTCATTACGGCCGCTGGCACAAGCTCTCGCTTGATCCGATGACGGAAGTGATGGTGACCTCGGGCGGCACCGAGGCGCTGACCGCGTCCATTCTCGCCGTGGTCGAACCCGGCGATGAGGTCGTCGTGTTCCAGCCGGTCTATGACAGCTATTTGCCGATCATCCGCCAGGCCGGCGGTATTCCACGCTTGCTGCGGCTCGAGCCGCCGGGCTGGCGGCTGACGGAAGAGATGCTGGCCAGCGTCTTCAATCCCAAGACCAAGGCGGTGCTATTCAACAATCCGCTCAATCCGGCAGCCGTCGTCTATCCCCGCGAAGACCTCGAACTACTGGCGCGCTTCTGCCAGAAGTTCGACACCATCGCGATTTGTGACGAGGTCTGGGAGCACGTCGTCTTCGACGGCCGCGAGCATATCCCGCTGATCACGATCCCGGGCATGCGCGACCGCACTATCAAGGTCGGCAGTGCCGGCAAGATCTTTTCGCTGACGGGATGGAAGGTCGGCTTCGTCTGCGCCGCGCCGCCGCTGTTGCGGGTGGCGGCCAAAGTGCACCAGTTCCTGACCTTCACCACCGCGCCAAACCTGCAGGCGGCGGTGGCCTATGGCCTCGGCAAGCCCGACGAATATTTTTACGACATGCGCAAGGAGCTGGCGCGGAGCAGGGACCGGTTGACGAAGGGACTGGAGAGCATCGGCTTTCCCGTGCTGAAGTCGCAGGGCACGTATTTTCTCACCGTCGACCTGTCGCCGCTGGGCTTGAATGAGACCGACGTCGAGTTCTGCAGGCGCATTGTGAGCGACTACAAGGTCGCCGCGATCCCGGTGTCGGCTTTCTATGAACAGGATGCGGTGACGTCCGTGGTGCGGTTCTGTTTTTCCAAGAAGGACGAAACGCTGGATGCCGCGCTGGAACGCCTGTCGGACGCGGTGCACGGCCGTCGCAAGAGGTAGAGGATGCGCCATCCAATCCGAGGCCCGCTTTGCCTGATCGGTGTGATGACGGTCGCGCTGTCGCTCTCGCCCGCCTGGGCGCAGGAGCGCACCGTGAACTTCTACAACTGGTCGAACTACATGGCGCCGGGGGTGCTGGAGGACTTCACCAAGGAAACCGGCATCAAGGTGGTCTACGACACGTTCGACGCCAACGAGACGCTGGAGACGCGCCTCCTGGCCGGAAAGTCCGGCTATGACGTCGTGGTGCCGACCGGCTATTTCCTGCAGCGCCAGATCACCGCAAAAGTCTTCCTCAAGCTCGACAAGTCGAAGCTGCCCAATCTCGCCAATGCCTGGCCGGTGGTGACTGGCCAGCTTGCGACCTATGATCCCGGCAACAATTACGCCGCCAACTACATGTGGGGCACCACGGGCATCGGCTACAACGTCAAGACGGTCGCGAAGATTCTCGGGCCCGACGCCAAGATCGACAGTTGGGATATCGTCTTCAAGCCGGAGAACCTCGCGAAGTTCAAAGACTGCGGCATCCATATGCTGGACTCTGCCGATGACATTCTGCCGGCGGCGCTGAGTTATCTCGGCATCGATCCGAACTCCACCAAGCAGGCCGATCTGGAAAGGGCCGCCGATCTCGTCAGCAAGATCAGGCCCAACGTCCGGAAGTTTCACTCTTCCGAATATCTGGGCGCGCTCGCCTCCGGCGAAATCTGCTTCGTGGTGGGCTGGTCGGGCGACATCATGCAGGCGCGCAGCCGCGCGGCGGAAGCCAAGAACGGCGTCGAGATCGGCTACACCATCCCGAAAGAGGGCGCGCAGATGTTCTTCGACAATCTCGCGATCCCCGCGGATGCGAAGAACGTCGCGGAAGCCTACGAGCTGATCAACTACCTCTACCGTCCGGACGTCGCCGCGAAAAATTCCAACTTCCTGTCCTACGCCAACGGCAACCTGGCGAGCCAGAAGCTGATCGATCCGAAAATCCTCAACGACAAGAACATCTATCCGGACGAGGCGATGCAGAAGAAGCTGTTCGTCATCCAAGCCCGCGATCCGGCGACGCAGCGCATCATCAACCGCCTCTGGACGAGGGTGAAGACGGGGAGGTGATGCATGGGCTCCGCTCCAACAAACTCCTGTTGCCGAAACTCGACGCAGAATCTATAGCTCCCCTCCGGGAGCATCACATGACCAACATCTTCACGTTCTTTTCAACGCGCACACTGCTACAGATCATCTTCGTCCTGGCATCGACCGTTGCGATGAAGGCGTGGAGTCTTGGCTTACTGTTCGGCGGCTAAGGAAGGCTCGCGCCGTCATTGCGAGGGAAGCGAAGCAATCCATCTTTCCGCGTATGAGGTGACAATGGATTGCTTCGCGGAGCCTGTCATCCGGCGGCGCTTCGCGCCGACCGGGTGGCTCGCAATGACAGGGAGAGACGGTTGCGGACTTACCGCCATCGTCTGTGCAGCCACAGCCACTGGTCCGGGTATTCCCGCACCCAGCCTTCGACCACGGACGTCACCGCCTGCATCGTGCCCTGGATGTCGATCTGGCCCGACGCGTCGCGCACCGGTTTGACCTCTTCGGATAGTTCGGCGCGGAAGCGGTGGTTGGGCAGGCGGATGATGCGCACGCCATGCACGGGGCATTCGACCTGCCGCAACAGCCGCGCCAGCGTCGGGTTGGCCTTGGTCTTGCGACCGAAGAACGTCACCTCGACGCCGTTGCCGAGATACTGATCGACCAGCATCGCGACATGCTGACCCCTTTGCAGCGCTTCGGCCAGCTTGAGCGGCGCCTCGCGGCCCGCCGGCACCAGCGTGCCCATCTTGACGGCGCGGATTCTTTCGATGGCGCGGTCGGCGGCCTCGATGTTCGGCCGGCGGAACAGGATAGCGCAATCGAGCCCGTGCGCGACGGCGCCGAGCGCCGGGATTTCCCAATTGCCGAGATGGCTCGCGAAGATGATCGCAGGCCTCCCGTCGTCGCGCAAAGAATCGAAGATTTCCTTGGTCCGTGGGGGAAACTCGATGCGGCTCGGCTTGTCAGGATGATCGAGGTCGTAATCCCAGATGTGATCGAGATGGGCGAACTCGGCGCCGATGCGGCCGAGATTGTCCCAGACGCCGGCCAGGATGGTTTCGATCTCTTCGGCCGACTTCTCGGGGAAGGCGGCCTTGAGATTCTCGCGGCCGATGCGGTCCTCGCGCAGCCTGCGCCCGATGAAGCGGGTGACGCGGCCGAAGAAATCGGCGGTCTTGTCCGGATCGAAGTAGCGCGTGGTGCGCAACAGCGCGATCGTCAGCGCGCCGACGGCTATTTCCGCCACGGGCTTGGCGGCGTCGCGCAGGCGCGCCTTGGTGCGTAGGAGCAGGCGGTTCATTTAAGAAATAGCCAGCTCGCTACACCGGTTCGCGCGTCAGGATCAGCGAGGCGTTTTGCCCGCCGAAACCGAACGAATTCGACATCACGGCGGTGACCTTGGCGTCGCGCGCCTTGTTGCCGACCACGTCGAACAGGATGGCCGGGTCCGGAATCTCGTAATTGATGGTCGGCGGTATCCGCTGATGCTCCAGCGTCAGCAGCGAGAACACGGCTTCGACCGCGCCGGCCGCGGAAATCGTATGCCCGACCATCGACTTGTTCGAGGACACCGGAATCTTCGGCAGATGCTCGCCGAACACGACCGCGGTCGTGTTGTACTCCATCTTGTCGTTTTCCGGCGTCGCGGTGCCGTGCGCGTTGATGTGGTCGATCTGCTCCGGCTCGAGGCCGGCATCGGCCAGCGTCTTGCGCATGCAGCCGATGATCGGCTTGCCGTCCGGGCTCGAGCGGGTGCGGTGGAACGAGTCGGTCAGCTCGCCGCAGCCGGCCACCACGCCGAGAATTTTGGCGCCGCGCGCGATTGCAGACTCGTAGCTTTCCAGCACCATCGCGCCGGCGCCTTCGGCCATCACAAAACCATCGCGGTTCTTGGAGAACGGCCTTGAGGCGGCCTGCGGCGGATCGTTCTGCGTCGATAGCGCCGACAACAGCGAGAATCGCACCATCGCTTCCGGGTTCACCGAGCCGTCGGTGCCGACGCACAGCGCGGCATCGGCCTCGCCGCGGCGGATCGCCTCGACGCCGAGCTGGATCGCGGTGGCGCCGGAGGCGCAGGCGGTGGAGAGCGAGATCGGCGATCCCTTGGTGCCAAACGTTTCGGCCAGGTGACTCGCTATCGAACCGAACATGAAGCGGCGATGGTAGGCTGTGAACCGGCCGCCGCCGCTGACGCGCAGCATATCCTCGTAGCCGAATTCGGTCCTGCCGACCGCGCGTCCGAGTTCGAGCCGCTGCGGCCATTCGACCTCGACCGGTGCAACTGCCAGAAACAGCGGTCCGGGAAAGTCGGCCCTGGCGCCGATCGCCGCCTGTTCGAGTGCTTCCCCGGTCGCCATCTCGGCGAGACGTTCGGTGAGGCCGGTCGACGAGAACGGATCGACGGTGACGAAATCGACGGTGCCGGCCATGGTCGTTTTCAGGCCGTCGATCGGAAAGCGCGTCACGGTGCGGATACCGGATTCACCCGCGGTCAGCTTTGCCCAATTGTCCTGCTTGCCGGCGCCGAGCGACGTCACCACGCCCATGCCGGTGACGACGACGATCGGCCTGCCGAGTTTATCGCGTGGTGCTGACATGGTTCCCCCGATGTTGCGCCGTAACTGAAAGTGCGCTTGCGCTCATTGCTTGCTCTGGCGCTGCCGAAAGCGGTCTTTCGGCCACGCTCTACTTGATGGCCTCGACCAGGGCCATGCCTTCGCCCTGCCAGTGACCGGCCCCCACCACGACAATCTGGTCCGGGCTGCCTGCCTTTTCAACCTCGAGGCCGGTCGGGTCGTTGGGCGGGAACAGCGCGCCACGGGAGATCGAGAGTGCGGCAAGCGCCAGCCCCAGCGGAAACTGCGTCTCCAGCGTGTGACCGAAGATCGTGCCGGTGGCGCGCACCGCAAAGCCGGGATGCTGGCGCAAGAAGGCCTTTTCGTCCGACGTCACCGGCTCGACGCCGGTTGCGCCCGTGATCAGGGTGCCGCTGTCGTCGACGATGCCGAGCTTGGGCCACAGCGCCTCCAGCGATTTGGTCACCGCGCCCGGCTGCTTGCGCTGCGCAAGGTCGGCGACGACCTTGGTCAGTTTGGCGTAAGGCTTGGCGCCGCGGGCTTCGGCGTGCTCGCGCGCTTCCAGCACCAGGAAACAGCCGGCGGAGCCGAGCGCGAAGCCGCTTCTGTCCTCGCGTTGCCACACCGGCGAAAACTTCTCTGTCAGGTTGAAGTCGCCGAATTCATAGAGGACCAGCAAGTCGGACCGTTCGCCATTATGGGCCGCGCCGACCAGCGCGATGTCGCTTTGGCCGGCTTCGATCCGCGCCAGCGCAATCCGTGCCGCGTCGATGCTGGCGGCTTCCTCGCCCATGAAGGTGCGCGACGTGCCGCAGACGCCATGGACGATGGCGATGTTGCCGGCAAGCAGGTTGGAGAGCTGGGCCAGAAACAGCGTCGGCCGCAGATCGTTCATCAGCCGTTCGTTGAGAAAGCCGGGGCTCGAGTTGCCCCTGGCGTCGGCGCTCAGGATTGCCGCGTCGACTGCGATGTCGCGCTCGCCACCGCCGGCGGCGACGATCATGTCCATGCGGCCGAGGATTTCCTTGTTGCCTTTGAGGCCAGCCGAATCCAGCGCCAGCCCGGCGGCATAGGTGCCGATGCGCTGCCACGCTTCCATCTGGCGCTGGTCGCCCTTTTTCGGAATCTGCGCGTCGAAGGTAACAGGCGCCAGCGGATGCACGATGTAGGGCGCAAACCGCTTCTCATCGATGTTGATCTTGCCGGCGCTGAGCGCATCCCAATGCGCGTCCAGCCCCTCGCCGAGCGAGGAGACGATGCCGATGCCGGTGATCCAGACTTCCTTGGCGCCTGCGGATTTTGGCTCAGTCATGCGTGATTGCCTGCAGTGGGAAGCCGATCTTGTTGGCCATCGCGTCCATGTGCACGCGCAAGGCCGGGTCGGGGAACGGGGCAAGGCCGAAGGTGAGTTCAGCGCTGCACTTCAACTCCTTGCCGACGCGTATTTTTGCTTTCGTGACGGCAAAGCCGGAGCCTTCGTGCTCGAGCTTCGCATCGATCGTCAGCAACTGGCCGGGACTGACGTAACCCCGCATCTTGGCTTCCTTCACGATGGCCAGGAACGGCATGCGCTCGAACTTCAGAACGCCAAGTATCAGCCAGCCGGAGCTCTGCGCCATCGCTTCGGTCAGGAGCACGCCGGGCATGATCGGAAAGCCGGGAAAATGCCCTTCGAAGATCGTATGCGACGCCGGAACCTGCGCCTCGACCGTGATCCTCTTCTCGTCGAGGTTCAGATCGACGATGCGGTCGATGAGTTGGAAGTAATCAAGGTTCATGGCGGGCGATTAGGCGCCCGGGGCTGCATTCTTGGCGGCGACCAGTTCGTCGATTCGATCGGCGAGATTTTGCAGCACGAAATACTGCTCGGTCGTGGCCTTTCCGTCGTTGACCTCCTGGGTCCATTTTTCGAGCGGCATCTTGATCCCGAACGCCTTGTCGATGGCAAAGGCGATGTCCAGGAAGTCCAGGCTGTCGATGCCCAGATCGTCGATGGCGTGGCTCTCCGGCTTGATCGTGTCGCGCGGGATGTCGCAGGTCTCCGCGATAATGTTGGCGATCTGATCGAATGTGGAAGACATCATTAAGCCTTTGATATACTGGAGAAAATCCGGAACGGCTTGGAGGAGGCGGGTGCACGGCCCCGGAAGGCCCATTCCCTCGGCCGGAGTCGAGTGCCCGTATATCGGAGCAGGGCGCTGAGTTCAATGGAGGGAGGCGAGGGGATCGCCGACCGATTTATGGGCAGGGACGGCCGGTTTTGGTTCCGGGAGCAAGTGTAGCCCTGATGAGCCAACGGGTCGCGCGAATGCGCGCCCCGTTGGCTCATGCGGCGGGCTACGTTCAATCGGCCCTTAGCATGAAGCCGTCGAAATATGCCGCAAGCTCTGCATGGCCGTCGAGCGGGAGCACATGCGCGACATACTGGTCCGGGCGCACCACGACCGTGCAGCCTTTGTCGCGATCGATGCCGCGCATTGCAAAGATGTCATGGCCGCCCTTGAGATCTGGGCAGAACATTTTTTCGTAGTCGATGAGCCCGTAGCGTCCTTTGCGCGGGAGGAGGAGCGGGGGCATCGTCGCGATAGCGAGTTCGGCATGCGACTGCTGGAACACGGCGCGGACATCGATCACTGAATCGATATCGGCGCCCGCGGGCGTGTGTCTCCTCACCGGAGATTTTGGATTCTCGCTCAGGAAATCGCACAGCGAGCGAACAGGGGAGATGGCGGCAGCGGGATCGCCCGCGCCGGCAAAGACGAAAAGCCGGAAGCGTCCGTCTGCCTTGGTGACATGGCCGAGATGAACCGGCTTGGCGTCCGAAAGACGCACGACCGGCGCGGAGTGAAAGCGCGTGCCGATCACAAGGCCCTTGGCGAGATGCTGATGGTTTGGTTCGGCGGTTATGACGGACGGGCGGTAGTGCGTTGCCGTTCCCGCGGTATAGCGGCCGTGCCGGACGAAATAATCCTGGGTTTTCGCCGCATCCGCGCCCTTGTTGTCACCCTTGGCGGACGCAAGGATCGCGGCCCATTCGCGGTCGAAGTCGATCAACTCTTTCGCTACCGCGTGCCGTTCCGCCGAATAGCTGTGCAAGAGATGCGGCGCGCTGCGCCTTCGCAGCACGGAAGCGAGCTTCCAGCCGAGATTGAAGGCGTCCTGCATCGAGACGTTCATGCCTTGGCCGGCCTTGGGGCTGTGGGTGTGGCAGGCATCGCCCGCAATGAACACGCGGGGCAGGCGCGTTGCGGTCTCTTCCGCCGGCACGTCGTCGAACTTGTCGGTAAGCCGCTGGCCAATCTCGTAAACCGACCACCAGGCGATCTCCTTCACGTCGAGCGTATGCGGATTGAGAATCTGCCGCGCCTTCGCGATCAGATCGTCCGGCGTGATGTTGCGGCTCGTGACCCGCTCGCCGGCGTCGAGATTGGCGAGTTCGACATAGAGCCTGACCAGATAGCCGCCTTCGCGCGGGATCACGATGATGCTGCCATCACGGGCCGACTGGATCAGCACCTTAAAGCGGATGTCGGGGAAGTCGGTGACGGCAAGGACGTCCATCACGCCCCAGGCATGATTGGCGGAATCGCCGCGCAGCTCGCGCCCGATCGATTTGCGCACCGTGCTGCGCGCGCCGTCGCAGCCGACGACATAGCGCGCTTTGATGGTCTCGACCTCGCCCTCGTGCCCGGCATCGAGCCGTTCGAGGCGCACGGTCACGGCGTGATCTTCGAACTGCGCCGCCGGCGCGATCGAAAGATCCAGCAATCGCCGTGAATAATAGGGCTCGAGCTTCGCCGGCGATTTGCGCATGACATCGAGGTAGCAATCATGCACGCGCGCCTGGTTCAGGATAAGGTGCGGCATCTCCGACAGCCCGTCCTCGACGTCCTGAACCCGGCCGCTGCGCACGATGCTTTCGGGCTTGCGATCGTCCGGCTTCCAGAACGTCGTTTCGGTGATCCAGCAGGCTTCCTTCAGCACGCGCTCGCCGAAACCGAAGGCGTGAAACATTTCCATGGTGCGGCAGGCGACGCCGTCGGCCTGGCCGCGCAACAGCCGGCTTGGCTTCTGCTCGACGATGCAGGTCTCGATGTCGGCAAACGCTGAAAGCTGCGCCGCCAGCGTCAGGCCCGCCGGTCCGCAGCCGACGATCAGGACATCGACTTCCGTGGGAACCGGTCCGGACATGCCGGAGGGTGCAACCCGCTCGACGGGGTCGGCGATTTCGGGGTCGCCCGGCTCGAAGCCATTCAGGTGAAACTGCATCAGACCTGCTCCTCCCGTTCCTTGGCCGATCGGAGTTGATTTTGACCGATCAGATTACCCTTCATCTATGGCGTCGGTCACTTGACTGCCGGCAGATTCCGCGGCCAAAGCGCATGGAAATATTGATCAGCATGCTGATTATCAGTATACTTGTCAATTCCGAACCTGCCTTTGAATTTGCCTTGGAGAATTGGGTGAGAGACAACAATGAGATGCTCGGCCATCTGGCGCGCCGTTTCCAGCAAATCGCGGTAGCCGTGTTCCTGGCCGAGGTCGAGGAGGCGGGCTTCGACCTCACGCCCGTTCAGTACGCTGCGTTAGCAGCCATCAAGATGAACCCGGGGATCGATCAGGTGACGTTGGCTGGCCTCATCGCCTATGACCGCACGACCATCACCGGCGTGGTCGACCGCCTGGTGCAGAAGGGCTTGCTGGTGCGTCAAGCGAGCCCCCGCGATCGCCGCGCCCGCGAATTGCAAATTACGGAAGCGGGAAAGCGCACGCTGCGCGCCATCACGCCGGCCGTCGAGGCAGCCCAGCACACCATGCTGCGCGGCCTCACCGAAAAGGAGGGCGCGGAGTTGGTGCGGCTGCTGCGCAAAGCGATTACCGCCGGCAACGAACTAAGCCGGGCGCCGCTGCGGGAGCCGGAATAAAGGTGAGGAGAGATAGTGCGGGCCGACGAAGAGTGATTAGATATTGCGTTCATCGTGGAAGAACAAGACGCCGGACGAACTGCGGTCCATGCAGGAATATTCGAAAGCTCAACTGAAGCGCTGCGAGCAGGCGCTGCGAACAGCGACGGTCATCGCGAACGAACGGACCCGGCAAATCCCTCGTAGCGAGCGTAGCCCGGAGGAGCCAACGGGTCGCGCGAATGCGCGCGCGATGACAGGCTCCGCGACGTCCGGGTCTTTACATCTAGCGGGCTACTTGTTGACACTTCTGCACTCTACGAACACGCGCTGGTCTTCGAGCACCGGCCTCCTGAAGTGTTGCGTGTTTGCGTGCGTCCCTTCGTCAAATCTTCGAGAATCACGCAGTCGGGTCCCGCGCCGCCTGCGCAGGATGCATCGCAGTTGGCCACGAAAGCCGCGATACTGCGCTCCAATGCCTTTAATTCGGTAAGCTTCGCGCGCACGGCGATCAGATGCTCCTGTGCAAGGTCACGCGCATGCACGCAGGAGCTGGCAGGATCTTGCACCAGTGCCACAAGAGCGCGCACCTGATCGATGGAGAACCCAAACTCGCGACAGCGCCGGATGAACGTCAGCCTCCTCACATCGGTATCGCTGTAGACGCGCTGGTTGCCGGCCTGGCGGCCCACGGAACCAAGCAGCCCGATTTCCTCGTAATACCGGATCGTCGGCGCATTCGTGCCGGTCTGCCTGGCGAGGGCACCAATCTTGAGATTACTCATCTATCTGATTTTCCGTCGCTTCTTTCTGCTTGAACCTAAAGTTACTTGAGGATGTAGGGTCCGGCAAGCTCCGATCAACCGCACAAGGAGATTGCCGATGACGATGGTTGAAGCCCGGCCCATAGCCTGCACGCTAGCGTCCAGGGAGTTTGAAGACCGGCTTGCCTGGATTGCCGCCTTGAACAAGGACGCGCTCCGGAAATACGAGCGCCGCGACCTCGTATTGGAATTGAGCTATGCGCTCGATGCGCGCGAGCGCGTGCATGAGATGGTCCGCAATGAGCGGGTCTGCTGCGCATTCCTTGCATTTGAGCTTTGCGAGACGGGAAGCGAAATCCGCCTCACCGTCACAGCGCCCGAAATGGACCGCGAGGCCACAGACACTTTGTTCAAGCAGTTTGTGGCAAGCGCGCCCGCGCCATCGTCATGCGCGTGCGCCACTTCGGTATCCAGCGTGAAGGATGCCAAGGAGCCGCCGGGTTCGAAAGCTGCAGGCGTCACCGCGGTGACGCTTTCAACTGGCGCAGTTGCTTGTGGCGTATGTTGCGTCTTGCCGTTTGTGCTCCCGGCAACGGTTCTCGCCAGTGCCGGACCTTTGCTAGCGTGGTTTGTCGGCATGCATGTGTGGGTCACCGTCCTTGCCATCCTCTCGGTCGTCGGCGCATGGGGCTGGATCGCGCGGCAGACGCGGCGCACGGCTCGCAAGCCAGCCACATCAACGCTCGTCATGATGGGGGCAGCGACAGCGTTATTGGCAGTCGCAGTGCTATGGCCACTACTCGAAAGGCCGCTTATCCGAATGCTGCGGGTCTGATTCCGCGATGATCTGATCCGCTGCCTTGAGCGGCAGCGGATGCCGTGTGAAGTTCGACCTATGAAGAGTACTATCGTTTATGTTGCTGCCGCTGTCGCGGAAATCGCTGGCTGCTTTGCCTTCTGGGGCTGGTTGCGCCTCGGCAAGCCCATCTGGTGGCTGTTTCCAGGCGTATTCTCCCTCATTGTATTTGCGTATCTGTTGACGCTCGTCCAAACGGATGCGGCGGGACGCGCCTACGCCGCCTATGGCGGCATCTACATTGCCGCGTCGCTTGTCTGGCTCTGGGCGATCGAGAGCGTGCGTCCGGATCGCTGGGACATCGCGGGCGCTTCCATATGTTTGATCGGCGCCGCCGTCATTCTTTGGGGGCCGCGCGGCTAGCAAGCGCAGCCCGGATGAGCGCAGCGATATCGTGGTCTAAGCGGTCCCGCATATCGCGTCGCTTATGCTGGCCGCACTATCACGACCGCGTCGCCTCATCCAGAAATGCCTGCACCGCCTCGAACAGCTTGAGGCGATTGCGCTCCATGATGATGGAGTGCGTGCCCTCGGCCAGCGCCACGTAGCGTTTGCCGGGCGAGCTTACCAGAAGCGGAAACAGCGTCTGCGCCATGTAGGGCAGCGTATCGCGGTCCCATTCGGCGCCGACCAGTAATGTCGGCACCGTGATCTTGGCGGGATCGTAGTAAGGTTTTCCGGCACCAAAGAACTCGGCGCCGTCCTGCACGACTCCATTCGGGGCGCGAACGACCGGCGGACTCATCGCCGCGCCGACCGGATCGGTTGCGAATGTCGCGTCGGCCCAGGCGTCGAACCAGCCGGCGGGAATGAGGCTGGCCTTCTTGTCCTCGGGCACGCCGGTGTACCAGCGCTCCTTTGCCTGACCGCGATTGACCATTCGGTACGCACCGAGCTTGCCAGAGCCGGTCTGAACGAGCGAGGGCGTTTGCCGGATCCAAGATGGCGCATAGAGAACGAGACGTTCGACCCTCGAAGCGTTCTGCGTGGTGTAGGTCGCCATCAGCGTCGTGCCCCAGGACCAGCCGAGCAGGTTGAGGCGCGGAATGTTGCGGCGCTGCAGGATGAAATCGACGGCGGTGCCGATATCTTTGACCGCGGTCTGGCCGGTCACGATGGGCGGATTGGCCTCGGGCTTGTCGGCCATCTCGGGAGGACGCGTCGACTTGCCGTAGCCGCGCAGGTTGAGGAGCCACACGTCGTAGCCGCGCGCGGCGATGTATTCCATCCAGGACAGGCCATCCAGCTTGAGGTCGAACGCTGTCTTCGATGGATAGGTCGGGCCATGAACGTAAAGCACGGTCTGCTCCGGGTGGAAGGTAGTCATGTCGGCCGGCCGCTTGTTGCGGACGTATATCTCGATGCCGGGGTCTGAAGCCTTGACCATCATCTCTTCGGTCACCAGAGCCCTCGTCTGTGCCAGCGCCGGAATGGAAAGGAGCATTGCGAGAACAAAGCCTGCGGTCGCGATTAAAAGTCTCACCATAGCCTCCCTCGTTTTTTTCTGTTTTTGTGCTTACCTAACGTAACGGCAATTTGCGTCGACCGCGCATCTAATTTTCGCCCGGCTCGACGCGCCTGGCGGATGGTGATCGATCAGGGTCAAAGGGCGCTACGCGAATGCGCGAATTTCAGTAACAGTTTCAAACTGATTTGCCCTGTCCAGTCGTGCGCGGAAAAATAAAGCGCTTCGCAGCAAACCCAAATCACGCTTACAACTCCGGCCATCCCGTCCCGAAGAAGAGGGGCGTTGGCCATCGTCACGAACGTTGGGGCGGGTTGCGGTGGACGCGGCAGCGTCGGGCGCGTGGATGTGATCGCAGGGCGGTTTTGCCGTGAGCGAACACAGCGCGCAGGACGTACGGCGCTTAAACGCTTCCGCCAGAATTTTGGCCGGCACGCACTTGGCTGGTTGAAGTCTCTGGCAGAGGAAGCTGCGTACGGCAAAACCGTGTGGTCCTGGCACCCGTGGCTGGTGTCAAGCCGGCGGAGGTTCTTCGAAACCCGACCGGGCTCGATGAACCGCCAATCTGTCGGTGATGGAGGCAAGAGGAATTCGTCTCCAGGGAGAGCGCGGCATAAGCCGTAAACCCACTGCGCAGGGAATGCCGGGCTGCTCCGGCTGTACCTGTATGCTCGTGTGCGCACTTCTTAAGTGCGTTTGCACACGAGACCGCGGGTGCAGGAAAGCACCCGGCATTCCCTGCGCCCTCTCACTATTGGGCGAACGATTTGCAAAAACTCGGGCGCATTGTGTCGCGAGAACGCCGACACGCATTCAGTTGTCGTCACCCGCGAAGGCCGAAGGCGGGTGACCCAGTATTCCAGAGACAGCAGTGATTAAGCCGAAAAGCCGCGGCGTACTGGATACCCCGCCTTCGCGGGGTATGACGGCCTCTTGAACATCGAAACAGGAGCTTACCCCTGCGGCGTCACCGAGATCCTTGCGCAGTCGCGGCGGCCCATCAGGACGCAATCCTGGGTCTTGCGGAGATCGGCGATGCTCACGGCAAGCCAGATGCCGATCGCGGTCAGGGCCACGGTAAAGGCGAGCGCTGCGATGTTGGCGAGCATGCGGTGACGGAAGTCGTCGCCCTCGTCGCGCGACCGTTCGTAGCGGGACAGATCGTTCGCGGTTTGCGACCCCTTGACTTGACTAGTGGCCTGGCCATGTCCCGCCCG
>NZ_LLYA01000045.1 GCF_001440415.1 Bradyrhizobium retamae | reverse complement strand
ATATATGATTCCTGTCGACAAAGACCGCGACACTCTGACTCAGTAAGACTAGGCGCCGGGTCGAACTGGGCGCTGCCCGCGGTTAGACGCCAGATCAGGTAGATGCCGCGTTTTCCTTTCGCCGCTCGCGCGTTTGGTGCCGCTCGGACTGCCGCGAATGAGGCTGCTGCATTTCGGGTCGCGGACGGGCGGCTATCAGCTTGGGTATCTTGACCTCGTTAATGCAAGAATATGGGCCGCCAAGTGTGTGCTGCAGTATCGAGGACGGTGTCTGCGGTCGGTTAGAGCTGTTCATGCGACAATTTCTCGGGTGCCCTAAAAGGATAACTGGTCCTAACAAACTCAGCCGGGGCTCAACCGAACACCGCGCTTGCCCGCATAGCTGCGCGCCAATGCCGAATACCGGAACAGCAGCACGGGGTCAGGAGAATGTTTCGCAGCTCCAGTTCGCGGCTGTTGGCGCAGGCTCGAGAAACAGGGGCCAAGGTTCCGGGTTGCTGTGCTCCGTCCTGCTCCTCAACGAGGCACGTATTGGAGGCGAAGCCGGTCGTGTCGCGGATCGTCACGAAGACGAGATTACCGCGACGACCCGACTTGTTATCGATTCGTACGATCTCGCGAACCCTTGTCGCTTCAGATCCGACCGGTAGAGGGGCCAGATAGTCGATCCGCCCCTCCGGCCCATATGCGGCGCGGCAGCGGTACAGGCGGCAAGAACCCGCCGCGCTTGGGATACCACCGGCTCCGACTTCTGTCCGCGACACGGCCGTGACACCCGGACATCCCAGTCCCGCCGCTGCGGCGGCGCTGCCGCCCGGCTGGCATTGAATCTTGTTCAATGGCTGCCGACCCAGCCCGACCGCTCATGCTCTGCAGAGGCAGCCATATCATTGGAAGATGTGTTGTGCATTACTATGAGCCTGATCAGCGGATTATTCGTGTATTGAACGACGATGAAAGGCACGCATCGGATGTCGCATGCGCCGCCCTCCTTGAGCCGCATGGACGCGCGCTTGCTCGCCGCGCATCTCTGAGTACCGGTTACTCTCGATGCCGTGACATATAGCCCTGCGCGAGCCGAAAGGCGCCAACCCTCCACGGTCTCCTCATCCAGCCCCGATCCCCTGACTACAGCGGTGTAACCGTAGTCGCGTTATGAGCGACGCCCCCGGGCGAAATCTGTGGGACGCAAGCCGGGACACTGCCAATAGCACAATTGAGACTATGGCGTGGAAACAACAGCAATCGTCCAGTCGCAACGGATTCCACATCCGTTCGGGGGCGCCGTTGCCGACGTGCAGCCCAGGAAAACCTTCAGCCCCTGTTGTAAGGAAGGCAATGAAGATGCGCAGTGCTGGGTGCTGGATACAGCACTGGATGCCTGAAATAGATGAGCTGCAATCACATCCGTCTGTGGTTTTGGATTGTTTGCCTTTTCGCTTACTGTAGCTATCTCTCAATACCGATTCAGGCAATGAGCCGCGGCGCATTAGCGCCTAAAATTCCACGATCGGGCGCCATTTTCGACGGATTTAGTCCGACTATGGGGTCCGGATGTCGACACACACTCGCGTTTAGTCCGCAAGAGAAACGCCCTTAGCCTCAATCGTTCCCCTGAGTTTGTCGCCTTGGCGTTTAACGTAGTGCCCGCTGGATCCGAATCACGGCGGGAGCGGCGGAGTCCAACCGGAGCGAGCTCGGGCAACGCCCAATACGCCGGTCATTTTCGCTCGACAACGCGAGGCTTTGCCATTCGTCGACACTCCTGCGAAGATCGACAAAATGCTGATGCACATATCTCCGCGAACTGGTTTATGCATTTTGCGCTTTTTCGGCGCTCAGTCGCGCAGAACGCAAGAAATCCGCCCCCCTCTATAGTATCCTCGATGCTGTCAATCTTCGAGCTAAGGAGTCCCCTCGTAATTGGGGATCCAAACTAGATTGAGACACAAGTTCGGCGTTGGAAGGATTCCAGGCCTGGTTCGCCAGCCAGTTGCTAGCTCTCGGCCTTAACGGGCATCAGAACGTATTAATGCTAAAAGTGCGCAAAGCAGAGAAGGTCGCAAAAATGCTTACCTGCTTGTTGGTCAGCCTTCCCGGACCATATCTGATGCGGTCCAGAATGCAGCCATCGCAGGCGAGACAAGAGCCGGCATGACTGACCAGCCTAATCGCGCAGACGGCATCACCGCCCCGCTCCGCTATGCCACATTCCGGCACATCTGGCTGGCGAGCCTGTTTTCCAATTTGGGCATCATGGTCCAGGGCGTCGGTGCGGCCTGGGCAATGACTGAGATGACGTCGTCGGCCAACAACGTCGCGCTGGTGCAGACAGCCCTATTGCTGCCCGTGATGCTGATCGCGATTCCCGCTGGCGCCATTGCCGACATGCACGACCGCCGCATCGTCACGCTGCTCTCGCTCGGTATTGCATTCGCCAGCGCAACCATCCTGACGGCGCTCGCTTGGTTCGGCCTGGTAACGCCGAACATTTTACTGACACTCTGTTTTGCCCTCGGCAGCGCTATGGCGCTGATGGGACCGGCTTGGCAATCCTCGGTCAGCGAGCAGGTGCCATTAGATACGCTACCTGCGGCGGTAGCACTGAACAGCATTAGCTACAACATCGCGCGCAGCTTGGGCCCGGCGATCGGAGGGATCGTTGTTGCGGCCTCGGGTGCGGTGGCGGCGTTCGCGCTCAACGCGCTGCTCTATCTGCCACTCATGCTCGCGCTCCTCCTATGGAAACGCATCCGCGAACCCTCGCGCCTGCCGCCTGAAAGGCTTAGCCGCGCGATCATTACCGGAGTGCGCTACATCACCAATTCGCCGTCAATCAAGATCGTGCTGACGCGCTCCGCGGTGATCGGCGTGATCGGCGGCGCGATCACAGCACTAATGCCGCTGGTCGCACGCGATCTCTTGCATGCCGGCGCGCAGATCTATGGCGTCATGCTCAGCGCCTTCGGTCTGGGCGCGGTCATCGGTGCGCTCAGCATCACCGAGCTTCGCAAGCGGATGAGCGGCGAGGCCGCGATCCGCGCCTGCGCACTCTCGATGGGCGGGGCGGTGGCCGCTGTGGCGCTAAGCCGCGAGACGGTAGTGACAGCGGTCGCGCTGGTCCTTGCGGGCGCCGTGTGGATGATCACGTGGATGGTTTTCAGCATTGGCGTGCAGCTATCGGCGCCGCGCTGGGTCGCGGGCCGCGCCCTCGCAGCCTATCAGACGGCGTGCTCAGGCGGGATTGCCATCGGCAGCTGGGCCTGGGGCCATCTGACTGATACCGCCGGCGTCGAAACGGCACTCCTAGTCTCAGCCGCCCTGCTAATAGCCTCACCGGTCCTAGGGCTCTGGCTGCAGATGCCGCGCATTGTCGCGCGTGAGGAGAAAACCGAGGTGCTGGCCGATCCTAAGGTGCTGCTTCCGCTCACTGGGCGCAGCGGGCCGCTCGTCGTTGAGGTTGAATATCGAGTCGCGCAAGAGAACGCATGGGCATTCCACAATCTAATGCAGGACGTACAGCTGTTCCGGCAGCGTAACGGCGCTTATGGCTGGTCGCTCGCGCGCGACATCGCTGATCCCGAGCTATGGACCGAGCGCTTTCACTGCCCAACATGGCTGGATTACTTACGCCAACGCAGTCGCTCGACCCAGTCGGAGCGCGCGCTGGACCGTCAGGCGATTGCTTTCCATATCGGCCCTGAGCCCGTGCGTGTCCGCCGCATGCTGGAGCGCCCCTTCGGATCTGTTCGCTGGAAAGAAGACGTGCCCGACCGTGCCGCGAACGAACTCCGGCCTGTTGATTGCAAGCATAGCGGGATGCATTAACAGGCGCCAATGAGACCAAAGGATCTGAAGTTCTGTTTGAAGCGGCTCTCGTGCATCCTAGCTTGCTGCCAGCGAGAACCAGAGCGCACCATCGAGGCATCCCCCACCCGCGAGCATTGCGTTACCAGCGCGCTATGATTGTCAGGAAACGGCCGGGGAGCGGTGGGTCATGCGCAGCGAACTTGCCGACCCCAACATGCCCGGCACACCGGCGGCCGGACGATCTTTGGCCGGCCGCAAATCAATGCGAAACACCCATCCAATGTAAATGTCACCATTCTAGGCGGCTTAGTTTTTTGGCCTTGAATCGAGCTTGCGTACCGAGCGATCGCGACCGGGCGTTCCGATTGATCACGACCGGCTGTACCGA
>NZ_LLYA01000044.1 GCF_001440415.1 Bradyrhizobium retamae | reverse complement strand
GCTGTCAGGCAGAAACTCCACTTATCGACATGTTCAAATTTGCGGAGCCGGCTCTCTTCGGCGGTGGCTCGGGAGGCGACCGATGGTGGTGATGTTTGTCGTGATCGTGATGATGCCGCTCGTGCTCGTGGTGCGGATCGTCATGATGGTGGTGCTCACGTCCACTGCCTTCGTTTAAGTGGCCTGACTTTTCTCTCCAGTGGTCCTACCGCCAGCAACTTGGTGTCCTGACTCTCAGCAGGGCTACTGCCGGCCCTTCGTTCTGGGTTAGGCCAATCCGTCGGCATGGTATGTCAGGGTTCCCATCCTTGGCTTGGTTTCCCCTTAGCGCAAATTAAAATTGCGACAATGCCGCCGGAGGAACCAGATCAAGTCGTTAGTGCGCTTGGGACAACGTCTCGAAATGCAGCGACCGAAATTAAGAACGCGTTCTGTACGATGCGTGCAGAACTATTCCTTTGGCTTTGGGTCCGGCCGGTCCGGTGACCCTGATTCTGCTAGAGGATGCGTCGTTCTAAAGCCCGCCGACGATACCAACATTCCTCTCACGCTCGCGAACAGGCGACCAGCCAGTATCGTCTCGAGCGCTAAGATTTCGCGCGTCTTGATCAGGTAATGGCCACTCCGTGGCACTCAACGACCTGCAGAGCCGTTCGAACAAATCCATCGCCAAATCAAAACGGTCCATCGCATTAGTTGATGTCTGTCACCGGCCTATTGCTTCCCACCGATACTGCGTCGGCACAAACAAGTTCCGGACTAAGGAGAGGGCATGGGATTTCGAACTAAGTGCGCTGGCTTGCATCGTTACGGCTTCGTGCAGATTGAATTGACCGCCAGCGTTATTCGTCCTCATCGAATTGCGAGCACCCTGATTGATCCCCGTGCGAGCCGACCGTGCAGAAGGCGGACGGTAATTTTACGCGCTCGCCTCGTTGTTGAGCGTCGGCATCAGGCCTGAACACGCGCGTTTCTCCACGGGCGAGACTAATCCGTTGCCACGACAACAGCCAGTAACGGGCGCCGTCTGTCAGGCCGATCCCAGAATCAGCGCGTCTCTCCCTCGTTAGCTGGGCACGACGCGTTACGGCCTAACACGGACATCTACGACTTCTCTCGTCCTACGTGAAAAACATAGGGGTCTATGTTTGCGTACTTATGTGGGGGTTTCAGTGCTAAAAAAGTCGGTCGGACCAATATCTACCCGAGATGAATCTAATCTTGCGCGGCAGCGGCCGTCCGATAGATTGATGGTATCGCGATGGATCGTGACTGGCGCCTTGGTTGGTTGTGCAATCTCGTATTCACCCTCCGTCGGTCATGCCGAGTCATCGGACGATCTAAGGCAAGAGCTGAAACGTCTTCAGGCTCGCGTTCATTCACTTGAAGCGAACGAGCAAACTGGCGCGCGCGCCGATCGCGCGGCGGCTAAGGCGGCGAGACTGGCGCAAAAGGAGGCAGAAGAGGCGAGGGCACGCGCGGAGGAGGCGCGAGTTCAGGCGGAGGCTGCTCGTGCGAAGGCGCAAGCAGCGCAGAAGGGAGCAGATCCGCTGCAAGGAAGCTTCCCTGGCAGCATGCGAATTCCGGGAACTGATACGTCCTTTAAGCTGTACGGACATGCAAAGCTCAATGTTTACGGAGATCTCGGGCCGCGCAACAGATCTGATACAGTTACGGTTCCGTCTATTCCGCTATCACGTGGAGCGCTGGCGGCTCGAACGCCAGGAGATGTTGCTGTTAGCGGTCGGTATTCTCGATTGGGTCTTGATGTGAGGACGCCGATTAGCGAAGGCTTTGGAACTGTTCGTAACGTCCTTGAGGTCGATTTCGCGGGGCAGTTGTCCGATCCTACGACACAGGCAATTGCATCGAGCTACACTACAAGGCTTAGGCTAGCGTTTGCAGAATTCGGCAAAACTGATGGTTGGGGGTCCATAATTGCAGGGCAAGCCTGGTCGCTCTACGACGATGCCACACTGAACCCGCTTCGTAGCGTTTCTGATTGGTCGACGCCGGCAACCACTATCGTGCGCCAAGGAGCGATTCAGTATAGCAAGAGCATTGGATCCACGACGTTTAGTGTGGGCTTGGAGAACACATATAGTGACGTCACAAGCACCGTTGGAACGGGCTATCCCGATTCGAATGGTGGCGCGGGTTTTACCCTGAGTGGGGTTCCAGATCTTACAGCGAGAGCCCTCTGGCGTGGCGAAAGCGGGTCGTTCGCTCTGAGGGGCATGATGCGGAATATCGAGATCAACAATGGCGCCGGGAGGCTTACTCAACGATATGACGCGTCGACTTTGGGCTATGGCATTGGCGCGAGCGGGTCGCTCTACCTTTTAGACGGTCGTCTGGCGCTATTTGCGACGGCAAACTATGGACCAGGCATCGGTCGTTATCTCAGCATGGTCAGTCCAGGATTTGGTGCCGTAACGAACTTTGGCTTGCCCGGTGTAACTGCCCAAACAGCTACAATTGATACGGTAACGGCGATGGCTGGCGTTGTTGGCGTGCAGTACAAGTTCCTTCCAAATCTTCAGAGCAACGCCTTTGTCGCAGCCGGCAACCTTAACTATCCCGATTATGTCAACCAATTCACGACAACTTCCAGTGCGATCAACAGGAGCTTGTGGGCCGCGAGTGTCAATCTGATCTACAGCCCCGTGCCATCGATTGACCTCGGTATTGAGTATCTGCATGGATCGCGCAATCTGTTGGTTCCCGACGGGAACGGGGTTGTGGGTGGAACGGCCGACCGTATTCAAAGCATGGTGCTCGTTCGCTTCTAGCCACAAGGGTGCTTGAGCATCGCTGGCTGAGCGCACAACAGAAACGCTTTCTTACGAGAGGGCGTCACTGACAATGATAAGCTATGGGGTGTCAATGAAGAGCAGCAACAAGAGTTTAGTGTCGTCCAGAAAGAGCGATAAGCGAAACGTCCGCTCCTTGCAGCAAGCTGATATTCGACAACCAGATTGATGGCGCTACCGCAACACACTATGTGCCGCTAGTAATAGCGATATTCGTTGGATGTTGATTGTCAGGCCTCTTTCAAAGACGACCGGCCTCGTGCGAGGCCGTTACAGGTGCCGTCGATCGCCTCATGCGATACTAAGCGGCTTCCGGAAGGGCGGCCTTTACAAAGGCGGACTAGCCAACGGCAAAAAGCACGAGCGATTTCGGGATTGTCACTCCGATCGACCGCATACGCCCGATATTGCATGCCGCTGGCAGTACGTGATCCTGGTATCACGTGCAGAACGCCCCCGCGCACCAGATCGCTGACAATAATTTCGGGCGCTACCAGAAGGCATTTTCCGGTCATGACCGCTGGCAGAGCAAGATAATTGTGATCATATCGCGCCCCCGACTTTATGTCTTTAGAGGTCAGGCTCATCGCCCTCAGCCATGTGGGCAGTATGTCGGGCCGGGACGTGATGTTCAGAATCGGCATTGAGCGAACAACTGAGAGGCTCTTGCCACTTGCGTGATTTGGAGAGCCCACACAGACGAGTTGCTCGTTGTAGATTTCCCAATCGTCGGCCGGTTCGATGACGGAAAGGTCGCGTGTAATCAAGATGTCGAAATCATCGGAGGATGTCGGCATGGACAGCGAACTGGTCACATCCACGATTACGCCGCCCGTCTCAGCGGAGAATGCTTGGAGATTCGGAATAAGAAACGAGTAGGCGAAGGTCGAAAGCGACGTGCGGACCACAAGCCGATTGGCGTCCGGGCGAGTCCGCCGGCGCATTCTCTTAGCGGTGAAGCACACTGTATCTAGCGGTTCGGCGACTGTGTTCGCAAAAAGCCTTCCGAATTCCGTCAATTCGCTCCGCCTACCGCGTCGTTCGATGAGGTCTGTACCCAGATATTCTTGCAGCACGGCCAGGTAGCGGCTGATGGAGCTCTGTGTCGCTCCCAAAGCGCTAGCCGCACGCGTTACGCTTCCTTCTCGCGCGATCGCCACGAACACCCGGATCGCGTTGAGGGGCACTGCATCATTTTCGATAGCCATCTTCTATTCCGATAGGTTCTGGGACCTGCCAGTTTTCACCGGAAGGGCCATTGCCAAGAATGGATATTCCATCACATTAGTCGATGTTTACCGCCGGATTACTGCTTTCTCGACGGTATATCGCGCTCAAAAAGTGAGTCACGGCCCGATAAGATCGGTCGATGGCCTTAATAGTTGAGCTGATTTCCCCCGCGTTCCCCATAGGGCGCATCTCAAACGCGCCCTAGGAGCCTGTCCCAGTAATGGACTTGGGATCAAGCGAAGCGAGTTCTGAAGG
>NZ_LLYA01000043.1 GCF_001440415.1 Bradyrhizobium retamae | reverse complement strand
AATCATGGTTGCCCATGGATTCAGAAACCTTCCAAGAACGCAACTGTAATGCTAGAGCAGGGCCTACGGCCGGCGCATTGGCCAGCAAGAAATTCGCTTGCGAGAGGGGGCGTTCACGCCTGCCCATTACAGCTAATGTGCCGCCGCAGGAATCCGCTGCATTCGGCTGAAAACCTGTCTACAGGCGCGTTGCGATCCGAGTGTGCCGTCGGCTCGCTCAGCCGTCATGTTATTAACATTCGCATGAGGCATTTCACTTAGACTGCTCCAGCGCTCGAAAGCCAACCGGATCCGGAGCGCCCACCATGAGCCTCGCACCGCTGCTAGAGGCGCCCGGGACGATCCCGTTGCATGCCTTCGCAGCCCTGGCGGCGTTTGCGCTTGGCATCGTGCAATTCGCAGCACCGAAGGGAACCCTGCCGCACCGAACCATCGGCTGGATCTGGGTCGTGCTGATGGCTGCGGTCGCGATCAGCTCGCTCTGGATACATGAGATCCGGATGTTCGGGCTGTTCAGCCCGATCCATCTGCTGTCGATCTTTGTGCCGATCATGCTGACGCTCGCGGTCCTGCATGCCCGCCGGCATAATGTCGGTGGTCACCGCAAAGCGATGGTGTCGATCTTCTTTGGAGCGCTCGTCGTCGCCGGCTTGTTCACCTTCCTGCCGGGACGGATCATGCATGCCGTGGTTTTTGGCCATTAGGCCTACCGTGGGAACATCGTTTTTGACACTGCCTTCCGGCTCTGAAATGGCGGTTCGGGCAGGGCTCGGGCGAGCTGTCTCCGATCCCGGTAAGTCTATGAAAAAACGAGCGGAAAAACAGCTTCCTCCTGACAGCTTCGGGGTGGTTATCGGACCCTCGATGCGCTATATGATTCTTAGCTGAGAACTGACTGGATTCCCCTTTGTCCGACAACGAAGACGACAAGCCCGGCGAGCCGCCGGAGCGCTCCGACATTCGCCCCGTTTCCATTCTCGACGAGATGAAACGCTCCTACCTCGATTACGCCATGAGCGTGATCGTGGCGCGGGCGCTGCCGGACGCGCGCGACGGGCTGAAGCCCGTGCATCGACGCATCCTGTATTCGATGTACGAGCAGGGGCACACGCCGGACAAGAAGTACGTCAAATCCGCGCGCGTCGTCGGTGACGTGATCGGTAAATATCATCCGCACGGCGACCAATCGATTTACGACGCGATGGTCCGGATGGCGCAGGATTTCTCCATGCGCGTGCCGCTGATCGACGGCCAGGGCAATTTCGGGTCGGTCGATGGCGATCCGCCCGCGGCCTATCGATATACCGAAGCCCGTCTGACCCGATCGGCGCTGGAAGTTCTTGGCGATATCGACAAGGACACCGTCGATTTCCAGCCGAACTACGACGGTTCCGAGAAGGAGCCGTCGGTTCTCCCGGCCAAGTTCCCTAACCTGCTGGTCAACGGCGCCGGCGGCATCGCCGTCGGCATGGCAACCAACATCCCGCCGCACAATCTGGGCGAAGTCGTCGACGCCTGCGTGGCGTTGATCGACAATCCTGCGCTCGGCATCGACGATCTCATCAACATCATTCCCGGCCCGGATTTCCCCACCGGTGGCATCATCCTCGGACGCCAAGGCATCCGCTCGGCCTACCATCTCGGCCGCGGGTCGATCGTGATGCGCGGCAAGGTGACGATCGACACCATCCGCAAGGATCGCGAAGCGATCATCATCACTGAAATTCCCTATCAGATAAACAAGGCCACCATGGTCGAGCGCATCGCCGAACTGGTGCGCGAAAAGAAGATCGAAGGTGTCGCCGACCTGCGCGACGAATCCGACCGCGACGGCTTCCGCGTCGTCGTCGAGTTGAAGCGCGAGGCGATGGCCGATGTCGTTCTGAATCAGCTCTATCGCTTCACGCCGCTGCAATCGAACTTCCCGGCCAACATGCTGGCGCTGGATAACGGCCGCCCGCAGACGATGAACCTAAGGGATCTGCTGACGCTGTTCATCGCGTTCCGCGAGCAGGTGGTCACCCGTCGGACCAAGTTCCTGCTCAGCAAGGCCCGCGACCGCGCCCACATCCTGGTCGGCCTTGCAATCGCAGTTGCCAATATCGACGAGATCATTCGCGTGATCAGAACTTCGCCCGATCCGAACACCGCGCGCGACACGCTGATGTCGCGCGACTGGCCGGCCAAGGATGTCGAAGCAATGATCACGCTGATCGACGACCCCCGTCACCGGATGGCGCCGGACGGCACTGCGCGGCTGTCGCTCGAGCAGGCCAAGGCCATTCTCGAGCTGCGCCTGCAGCGCCTGACCGCGCTCGGCCGCGAGGAGATTTCCGAAGAGCTCGACAAGCTCGCGGTGGAAATCGCCGATTACCTGGAAATCCTGCGCTCGCGCGCCCGCGTGCAGAAGATCATCAAGGACGAACTCGCCGAGGTGAAGAACGAGTTCGCGACCCCGCGGAAAACCGTGATCGTCGAACAGGAAGGCGAGGTCGAGGACGAGGACCTGATCCAGCGCGAGGATATGGTGGTCACGGTCTCGCACGCCGGCTATGTCAAGCGCGTGCCGCTCTCGACCTATCGGGCGCAGCGGCGCGGCGGCAAAGGCCGCGCGGGCATGCAGACCCGCGACGAGGATTTTGTGAGCCGGCTGTTCGTGGCCTCGACCCATACGCCGGTGCTGTTCTTCTCCTCGCGCGGCCAGGTCTACAAGGAAAAGGTCTGGCGGCTGCCGGTGGCGGCGCCCAACGCGCGCGGCAAGGCGATGATCAACATCCTGCCGCTGGAGCAGGGCGAGCGCATTACCACCATCATGCCGCTGCCGGAGGATGAATCCTCCTGGGGCAATCTCGACGTGATGTTCGCTACCACCGGGGGCACGGTCCGCCGCAACAAGCTGTCCGACTTCGTCGACGTCCGCCGCTCCGGCATCATCGCCATGAAGCTCGGGGAGGGTGAATCGATCGTCGACGTGCAGATATGCACCGAGCACGACGACGTGCTGCTGACGGCGGCCGGCGGGCAGTGCATCCGCTTCCCGGTTACCGATGTGCGCGTCTTCACGGGGCGCACCTCGATGGGCGTGCGCGGCATTGCGCTGGCGGGAGGCGATAAATTGATCTCGCTGGCGATCCTGCGCCATGTCGAGACCACCTCGGACGAACGGTCGGCCTACCAGAAGATGCGCCGCGCGGTGGCCGGTGAAACCGCGGCGGAAGAGCCTGTTGATGCCGAGGGCGAGGAGACTTCGGGTTCGCTCCAGCTCTCGCAAGAGCGCTACGCCGAAATGTCGGCGCAGGAGCAGGTGGTGCTGACGGTCTCCGTCAACGGCTACGGCAAGCGTACCTCGTCCTACGAGTACCGTACCACCGGCCGCGGCGGCAAAGGCATCGTCGCAATGAGCGTCAACAACCGCAACGGCAAGCTGGTGGCGTCGTTCCCGGTGGAGCATAGCGATCAGATCATGCTGGTCACCGACAAGGGCCAGCTCATCCGCTGCCCGGTCGAGGACATCCGCATCGCCGGCCGCTCGACGCAAGGCGTCATCGTGTTCGATACCGCCGAGGACGAGCACGTCGTGTCGGTCGAGCATATCTCGGAAGACGAGAACGGCGTGAACGGGAATGGCGGTTAGCACCGCCCTCATGGTGAGGAGCGCGCCTCGGCGCGCATCTCGAACCATGGCACCGGGGCCTTATCGTTCGAGACGGCGCAAGCGGACCGTAGAATTGCCCACAAGCTGATCCCTTGAGAGCGGTCACCTCTATGCAGCTATCGTCGTCGAGATGGACGTGTAGCTAATGCAGAAAGGCCCGGCATCGCTGACGGGCCTTTCTTTTTCTTTTGAGCGCTGAACGGTTGGACTTAGAAGTCCATACCACCCATGCCGCCCATGCCGCCGCCACCCGCAGGCATGCCGGCGCCTGCATTCTTCTTCGGCAGTTCGGCCACCATAGCTTCGGTGGTGATCAGCAGCGCCGCAACGGAGGCCGCGTTCTGGATCGCTACGCGAACCACCTTGGTCGGATCGATGATGCCTTTGGCGACCAAGTTGCCGTACTCGCCGGTCTGCGAGTCGAAGCCGTAATTGTACTGCTCCTTCTCGAGGATCTTGCCGACGATGACGGAGCCGTCTTCACCCGCATTCATTGCGATCTGGCGGGCCGGATAGGACAGCGCCTTGCGCACGATCTCGACGCCGGTCTTCTGGTCGTCGTTCTTGGTGCGCAGGCCCTTGAGGTGCTGGGAGGCACGGAGCAGGGCGACGCCGCCACCCGGCACGATGCCTTCTTCAACCGCCGCACGGGTCGCATGCATCGCGTCATCAACGCGATCCTTGCGCTCCCTCACCTCGACTTCGGTCGCGCCGCCGACGCGGATCACCGCGACGCCGCCCGCGAGCTTGG
>NZ_LLYA01000042.1 GCF_001440415.1 Bradyrhizobium retamae | reverse complement strand
CGCCATCGGGCGAGAGGCCGCCGCCCGGCACGACACAGTGAATGTGAGGATGATGGCACCCACGCCCACAATACCCTGAGCGCCGATAATACAGATGTTCAGGTCTTCTACCCCTTTCACCCGCTTCATGGTGTTACCCTGCGGATTCTTCGCAGACCAACGCGAGGAGATGGGGCGGTCTGTGTCATGGATCCAGCCGGGAGACGACTGAAGATTCCCATCTGGATGCTGTTGCCGGAGTGTGCCGAGATCACGATCTCGCAACGACCGCGCCTCGGTAAGCAAGCCCTCCTATCTCTCGCTTCATTGATCGCCTCACGACTCGACTCACCCTGTCCACGATAACCTTCGGCGACCGCGCGTTAGCGGAAGCGAGGGAGGTCGTCGTGGTGCAACTTCAACTTTTAGATTTGATGATCTCAAGGGAATGCGGCGCCGTGCCAATGGACGCAGCGACACGCGCCGATCTGATCGATCTCATAGCCCGCGTTATAGCAGCGGTGTTTCACGAGGAGAGGAGAAGAGGAAATGACAGAGCTCTTGCACAATCCCAAAATCAAACCGGAGCATCTGGCTCGCAAGGCGATCGTCTACCTTCGGCAATCCAGCGAAAAGCAAGTACGACAGAATAAGGAAAGTCAACTCCTCCAGTATGCGATGGCCGAACGGGTGCGTGCGCTGGGCTGGCAGGAGGTCGAGATCATCAAGAATGACCTGGGATCGAGCGCGGGCCTTGCCGCCGCCCAGCGGGAAGGCTTTGAGCGCGTCCTCAGCTCGGTAGCGCTGGGAGAGGTCGGAATCGTCGGCAGCCGAAAGGTATCACGGCTATCCCGAACGGACAAAGATTGGTGTCGGCTGTTGGAGGTATGCCAGATCTTTGGAACGCTAATCGCTGACGAGCAACAGGTCTACGATCTGAATAATCTCGACGATCAGTTGGTGTTGGGTATCAAAGGGACACTCAGCGTCGTCGAGCTCAAGGTTATACGCCAACGAATGCTGGCAGGGCAGGAAGCCAAAGCGCGCCGCGGCGAACTGTTCAAACGGCTTCCGATTGGGTATGCCCGCGACCCCGTGGGTAAGATCATGTTTCATCCCGACCGACGGATCTGCGAAGCGATACAGCTCGTGTTCGCCAAGTTTCGAGAACTGTGGAGCGTGCGTCAGACATTCCAATGGTTCCGTGATCACGACCTGGAGCTACCGGTCAATCCCATACAGGGAACGCGGCTGATCTGGAAGGTTCCTTCGCAGAGCCTAATCCGCGACATTTTACGCAATCCCTTCTACGCCGGTGCCTATGTTTGGGGACGGCGTCCAGTAACGACCTTGCTGGTAGGAGGCCGGCTCGAGAAACGTCAGAGCGCGATGCGCCCCGCCGAAGAGTGCCGCGTCTTCATCCGCGATCATCATGTAGGTTATATTGACTGGGCAACCTACGAAGAGAATCAGCGAATGATACGGCGCAATTCGGTGAACTGGGAGGGGGACGAATCGATGGCGGCGATTCGCGCTGGCCAGGGTCTTCTGGTCGGACTCCTGCGCTGCGGACATTGTGGGCGCAAGCTGCATGTACGGTATTGGGGCGGCCGTGGCACCCATGCGCGCTACCTTTGCAAGGGCGACTACGATGATGGCGGGCAGTATTGCATCGGCTTCGGCGGCAGCTCGGTAGACCGGTGCGTAGGACAAGAACTATTAAAGGCGATCGCGCCATTGGGGGTGGAAGCCAGTCTGCGAGCTCTCGAAGAACTGAGTGCTGTCGGCACCGCTCAATGTACCGCCCTGTCCCGCAAGCTCGAGCAACTGGTGTATGAGGCGAGGAAGGCCTTCGAACAGTACGACGCGGTGGATGCCCGGAATCGACTTGCAGCCAGCGAGTTGGAACGGCGGTGGAACGGAAAGCTGGAAGAGATCGAGGCAGTCAAGCAGCGGCTTTCCAGTCTCGAAACCGAGCGCTACTCGTTATCGCCTGAAGAGGAAATCAGAATACGTTCGATGGGTGATCATTTTGCTGGAGTCTGGCAGAGCAACCACTGTCCCCCGACACTTAAGAAGATGATCTTCCGCACCGCCATCGAAGAGATCATTGTACGCACTGACCAGGATAAAAAAACCTTGAGTTGCTGATTCACTGGAAAGGAGGTGCGCATACGCAACTCACGATGGAACGACCACGTTCCGTAACGGAAACGGCCACGCCCATGGAGGCGCTGGAGATCATTCGTCGCATGGCTGTTCGATACGGCGACGACCAGATTGCCTCTGTGTTGAACCGACGCGGCTATTCCACGGGTAAAGGGAAGCGGTGGAATCAGACCCGTGTAGCGACAGCCCGGCGTAACCATTCGATAGCCGGTCAAAAACGAGCTCTGCACGATCCGGAGAGAGTGAGTTTGAGCGAAGCTGCGCGAATATGCGGCGTCAGCCACCACACCATCCAAAGGCTGGTTGAAGCCGGCCTATTGAAGTGCGAACAAATAACTCCTCGTGCACCTTGGGAAGTCAGCCGCCGTGATTTGGATGCCGAACCCATTCGCAGCGTTATTGAGGGCCTCCACCGCACCGGCAAGCTAATTCTGCAGGGGGGTTGCGCGGAAGATCAACTTGCGTTGTTCACTGAAAATCAAGGAGATGATAATGCCCGGTATCTTGAGTGAGGGTTCTGCGTCAGCGCCTGTCCCCATATGTGGAACGGCCCGCGTGGCAAGAGCTTTTTCAGTCGATTTCACCCATTGGAACGGTGCGGTCATATGTCCGGCCTTTACGCGCGGCGCATGGCCGCTGGCCTCGATGAGATCCGCAAAACGAGGAGCTAAATCAGGTATGCGCGCTTGAGCGCATTGGGGCCAGCAGCTTCATTCGTCTCGGGATTTCGTCCCATGGGTTCATCGTCTGTTGTTGCACCTTGCCCTCTGCCGGCCCTGTGCCGGTCAGATTGTTTTGGCGGTCATTGCGTCGATCAGACGGCGATGGTGGTAGTCATCACCGATAGGTCGGGACGCCGATAAATCCCGCCCTTGTTCAGAAGCGCCCAGATGATCCGCGCCGTTTTGTTGGCCTGCGCGACCGCTGCAACCTTGAAAGGCCGTCTGGCGAGAAGCGCCTTCAGCCACGGCCGCGTCTGAGCGTCGTTTCGGGCAACCCGTAAGACGGCTGTTGCCCCAACGACGCGGAGAGTGCGGAGTTCCGGATTTCCCATCTTCGATATTCGTCCGAGCCGCTCCTTGCCTCCGCTTGAATGAGGCCGCGGCGTCAATCCCAGCCAGGCGGCAAATGTGGCGAGCCGACTTGAACCCGCCAGGATCCGGCACGAGCGCCTTGATGGTCGCCGCCGTAATGGCGCCTACGCCAGGAATCGTGGTCAACCGACGCATGTCCTCGTCGCGCTTGGCCTCCACGACGATTGCGCGCTCGAGCCTATCGATTTGGTCGGCTGAAGCTTCGATCTCATCGGCAATAGCCATCAGGGCGAAGCGTGCTGCTGCGGGCAGGCGAGCATCGGTTTCGTCCCGTACGATCGCGACCAGCGCCTCAACCTTTGCCAGGCCGGCGGTGGCGATGATGCCCAATTCGGCCAGATGCGCGCGCAGGGCGTTGACTGCCTGCGTTCGCTGCCGCACCAGTAGGGCGCGGGCCTTCAGCACCATCGCGGCAGCCTGCTGCTCGGCCGTCTTGATCGGGACGAAGCGCATGGTCTTTCGGGTCACCGCTTCGCTGATCGCCTCCGCGTCCGCCGCATCCGTCTTACCTCGCTTGACGAACGGTTTGACATAAGCGGGCGGAATGAGCCGCACCTCATGACCGAGAGCCGCGATCTCGCGCGCCCAATAGTGGGCGCTACCGCAGGCTTCCATCCCCACCAGGCATGGCGGCAGTTTCTCGAAGAAACGCAAAACTTCGCTGCGCCGCAGCTTTCGGTTGAACACGGGCTCGCCCTCCGCATCCGCGCCGTGAACCTGGAAAACGTGCTTGGCCAAATCCAACCCGACGGTGCTAACCTGCTTCATGGAACGGTCCCTCCTTTGTGGCGTTCGAACAACGACCACGTTCTAGCACTTTGATGCTGTTGGAGCGGGCCGTTCCACCACATCAGGTATGCAGGACCGCGACGCCGCCGATCTCTGCACCGAGCCTTCGCGGATTGGCAGCAAGCGTCGTCATCGCCTCAGCGGCGGCCTTAAACAGGATGGCATAGACGACGGCCTTGTTCTGGAAAGCGATCGCTGCGATCGGTGCAGGAAGCGTAAAGACGACGTGGAAATAGGGAACCGGCAGCAGGTCGGCTTCTCGCGCGGCAAGCCACGCGGCTCGGGCTCGCCCCTGACACTTCGGACAATGCCGATTCCGACAGCTAATGGGCGACGCCCATTAGCTGTCTTATGGGCAAATCCATTAATGGGGAGCTGGCGGCGACTTGATCACGCT
>NZ_LLYA01000041.1 GCF_001440415.1 Bradyrhizobium retamae | reverse complement strand
CCTCTCGTCCTCGTCTTGGGCCAGAGCGAGCTTCAAACTGGATTAAGCCCGTGGGGCACGGTCAGTTAGGCTAAAAAGACAATATGCTTCCATCAGCGATGGCCGCTAATTCGTCGCGGCGATCGGAGTGCAGGAACACATAGTTCGTCTCGGGGGTCTCCTCGTCAACGGCATCGATTTCACGGAGGCGATGGTCACCGACTGCCCAGCACCGGTATCCACTTTCAGCCAACAGACGAATAATGTCGTGGGGATGATAGTCGAGCTGGCGGGCACATTTGCGCAGCATTTCAAGGAAAATGACCGGCTTATCGCGCTCGATCACCCGCGCCGCACCACGCAACACGTGAAGTTCGCCACCTTCGACATCACACTTGATCAGATCGATCCTCGCGATCTGTTCTCGCTCAACGATGTCGTCGAGCTTCTCGAGCAGAACGCTGACCTGAATGGTTCGCTCTTCCGGATGAAGGTTTTTAGCCGATGCGGCAACGGAGCCGGAGACTTCGGGCAGGAAGAACTGTGTCGTCCCACTCTGATCGCTCAGCCCAAAGTCGAAGATCCGAACGCGATCTTCGAGCCCGTTGAGAAGGACATTGCGCATCAGCTTGGCGCGTGTGGAGGGAACCGGCTCGAAGCAGAATATCCTGCTCGTCTTGTTGACAGTGCTTGCGAGGTGAATTGCATACCAGCCGACGTTGGCTCCTACGTCGAAAATTACCGCGGCTTTCCTGGTAAGATTCGACAGGACGACCAGCTCCTGTGGCTTATACTCACCATCGAGCAAAGCGATATTGGGCGCCGTGCGCATATCCTCTGGATCCCAGACGAATCGCGCTCCATTTGTCAACTGCAGCCGCAGTTCGTCCGCGTCAATTTCAACCGCATGCACTCCTCCTTTTCTGAGCATTGGTTGTAACTGTCGGACCAGCGCGGCCCTGCCGGAGGCTTGCCGCCAGAACGTATTGCGATCCAGGCGGCCCTCAGCCCGCTCGACTTTCAGGTCCGAGAGTCCCGGTAGCAGAGGGGCGACGGGCGACGCTGCTGGAACAAAATTCACGCGCTCCCGCTCGATAACCAGAGGACGTTTGCGTACCTGTGAATGGATCGCGACGATATATTCTCCAATGAACCCGAGCACGAACAGAAAGATGCCAAAAAAGAACGTCACCATCATGATCAGCAGCGGTATACCGGGCGGAGCGAGCTCGCGATGGTAGAGCGCGCTGATGATAAACAGACACAGAGTTGCGAGCACGCTCAGAGCAGCAACGGCAAAGCCGCAAGCGAGAACCAGCCGGATTGGGACGTTGCTGAATGATATGATGCCATTCAGCCCCTGATCGACCAGACGCACGAAGGTCGACGAGGAGACACCATGGCGGCGGCGCGTCCAGGTATAGGGGACGCCCGTTGCCTTGAATCCACAATAGGCAATCATGCCGCGGACGTACGGAAAGTGGTCATCCATCTTGATGACATGTTGGGCGACGACGCGATCGATCAGCTGGTACTCGCCAACATTTTCTGGAATGAAGAACGGAGACAATGAGTTCACCAAACGGTAGAAAATCCTGCGGCTGGTTCGCAGCAGCCATGCTTCCTCGCGCTGCTGGCGGATGCCGTAGACGACTTCATAGCCTTGCTCCCACAGCCGAACGAAATCAACCATGATTGCCGGTGGGTCCTGCAGGTCCGCGGCCAGCATCACAACAACCGCATCGCCGCAGCTCGCGGTGAGACCGTTGAAAATGTTTGCGAACGGGCCGAAATTTCGCGAATTAACGATCAGCTTGACGTGGCTATCCCACGCGGCAATCGCCCGTACCTTGTCACAGGTTCGGTCCGTCGATGAATTGTCGCAAAAGATATGCTCGTAGTCGTACCGCTTGAGCGGCCCATCGAATAGCGCACGCACCTGGCGATAGCATCCGTCAACGTTAAGCTCTTCGTTGTAGCAGGGAGTGACGACACTGATCTTGCGCATTTCGACGGTCCGGATGGGAGTAGCTGTGCGTGGCCCGAACACAGATGGGGATAGCAAGAGTCCGCGGGTAAAAATCGGCTCTTGAGGGATATCGCGAAGTCGGCATAACCGAAGATGCGGACGTCGAGTATGGCGTGGTGCGGCAAGAGACGATGGCGCGCTTCTGCTTCGAGTGTCGCCAGCGGGTAGGCGGGAAAAGACCCAAGTCGATTGACCGGTACCGAAAGCTGCGAATCTTCGTCGACTGCTTTGGAAAAATCTCCACCGTAGACTGCGCCGCTCGAGAAGAAAGCATGCCACATCGATTAGGGCTGTTGGCGAACAGATTGTGATTGATCTTGATGCCGTAAGTGGGGCTGACGGGCCTAACGTCCATCGACCGACAAGTGGCATGTTTCTGTCATCTAGATCAACTATTGGCGCTGGTAGTTGACCGTGACGCAAATTGTTGCATCTCGCTGTAGATGAAGAGTGGCGCCAAAGCCTTGACAATTACAAGATGCTCGATCGTTGATGGCGGAAATTCAAAAAATGCGCACGAGCGGCAAAGCCTCTTTCATACGAACCTTGACATTGGGCGCGCCTATGAAAGGCTTTTACGAATCCCTACACTGTACCAGGCATTTAAAAATTGTCGGTGGACACGTCGAGCCCGCCATATCTTGGCTGCCATTTATAGAGGGTTGCGCTGCTTATCCGTGTTTGCGGCACACGTCCGTCGTATTGGCCCCGGCTCAATCGGCTCGGCTTCATTTCCGTCTCGTTCCGAGATTACAAACTCTACCAATTTTGGCAGGAGATTGCGGGTCTCAGGTCAGTTAGAAAATCCTTGAGGCTAATCTCCATTGGAATGGGCCTCGTGTACGAGGTTGGCAGGAAGGGACCTATGCCAAGAGATAACCACTTTGCCAACGGAAGGACGTTATCGGTCCTGCTGGATCGGACTTTGCTGGCTCTGTCTGCCATAACCACAGCAATCCTTTTCGCTTGGCTGCTATACTACAGCAGTTACGGTCTCGTTCTCAGCGACGAAGGTTTTTACCTCAACTACATCGCGAATCCATTCGGCTACGCAATCAACATGCCGCCGACCCTCTTCGGCTTCGTCTATCACTGGCCATATCAGTGGGCGGGGGGCGACATCGCAATGCTTCGCATGGCGAACGTCACGCTTACTATGGCGCTGGGCTGGATTCTCAGCTTCCTTGTGATCCGGCGCCTCTGGAAAGCGGGCTGGCCGCAGGCGGCGGTGCTATCGGCAGGGATCGCTAGCTTGACATTTTGCGACTCTTACTTCTGGGTGCTTACCCCCAGCTATTACACACTGGCCTTTCAATCGCTCTTGATGGTGATGATCGGCTTGCTGTTAGCCGAATGGCCAGGGCGCATGCGCCTGGTCTTGGGGTGGATCCTGGTCGGCGTTGGCGGCTGGTGCTGCTTCATGGCCAAGCCGACCACCGCTGCGGCCATTGCCCTCGTCATTGTGCTCTATATCGTCGTTTTGCGCCGAAATTCGCTGCTGCCCATGCTTGGCGCCGCGCTGGTCGCTCTCCCTCTAATGGTCGTGACCGCCTACTTAATCGACGGCGGCATCACCGGGATGGTGACCCGGATGATCAACAGTGCTGAGATGGAAATCCTGCTGGATGCCGGGCACGAGGTGTCTCTCATGTTTCGGATCGACTGGATCACCACCAGCCGCTCGCAAGTCGCCATCGCTGTACTAACGGCGATAGCCGTTCTGCTCAGCATTCTCATGGGGGCTACGCACAAGTTGCTCGCATCGATGGCTCTCGCTGCGGCGTTGATCGTAACAATAGCGATTGCGCTACTGGGGACCGATCCGATCAACATCGAGCCCTCAACCCTGTTCCTGGTGTCAGCCTTCACATGCCTTGGCGCGATGTTCTATGGTGAGGGATTGCTTCTGCGCACCCAGACTCCGACCAGCATCGCTCTGGCGCTAACCTTTTTGGTAATGCCGCACCTGTTTGCACTGGGCTCAAATCTCAATTACTGGCGCGTCGGTGCGAGGGACGCCTTGTTCTGGATGCTCGCGGTCGTTGCTTTCCTGAGCCCTCTTGCGCAACAGGGACGCAGCGTCGCCACCCTGCTACCCCTGATGGTGGTGGCACAGTTGCTCGCTGCATCAGTTGTCAATGGTGGCATCCTGAAGCCGCATCGTCAGCTGAAAGATGTGCGCGCCTATACCGCTGTCATGCCCATGCCGGGTGATAGCAAACTGGTGCTCTCGCAATCGTTCCACGACTATCTGGCCACGGCCAGAGCCCAGGCCCGTGCGGCCGGCGTTGAAGTCGGTACCCCGGTGGTCGATCTCGCTGGCTTCTCGCCGAGCCTGCTATATGTGCTCGAGACGCGAGCGCTCGGTCTACCATGGCTTCTCGGGGGATATCCCGGCAGTAACGCAGTCGCGGTGAAAGCGCTCGGACTTGAGAACTGCGCCGATCTGGCCAAAGCGTGGGTAGTGATCGAGC
>NZ_LLYA01000040.1 GCF_001440415.1 Bradyrhizobium retamae | reverse complement strand
CAGCGATAGGCGAGGTTCACCTGCACTTCACGGCAGAGCAGCCGCTCCGAGCGGATCGCAAAAACGTACCCCACGACCAGCATCCGGATCATTAGTTCCGGATCGATCGACGGGCGACCCATCGACGAATAGTGAGGTGCAAGCTCGCTGCGAAGCCAGGAAAGATCGAGAGCAGCATCGATCTTCCGCACCAGATGATCTTCGGGAATCGCGTCGCTAAGATCAAACTCGTAGAACAGTTGACCTTGGTCACTCTTCAGACGGCCCATCATGGATCGACCTCGTCGCGATTCGCCTCAACACAACGGAATCACGCCTCGAGGCCTCTCTCAACCGACTTTTGCAACAAAATCGGCCACATACGGACATTCATGAGTCGCTGGACCAGTCCGTAAAAGACCCGTTAACGGTTCGTGTACGGCGCTCATGATATGACTTGCGCCATGGCCACTCACGAACTTTACGGCGAGCTCGCGGCCTCGCTGGTTCGCGCGACCACGGATCGCTGTGAGCCAAGTGAGCCGCGCGCCCGCGTTGGGGCCAAACTCGATGGTTCAGGAGGCCTGTCTGCATTCGAAGATGCTTGCACTATGCTCATAAGGCTGGGGCTGGCGACTTATGAGTGCAAATTGCTGATCGATGGTGACCGAGTTGCACACTTCGTCACGGAGCGGTCGCGGGCTGGCCAAGTCACGTTGCCGCCCATCGACGATGTCCTTGAAGCATGGCTATCATTGTTTGCAAGCCAGCTGGGTCATGCGTCTTTAAAGCGCCTGCCTTTTGTCCCTCATCACGATATCAGGCCCGTGATGGATGCGCTTGCAGCGTCGGGCTACGCCAAGCCGATCGACGATGCCTTCATATGGACGGACAAGATCGGCCGCGCGATGCAAATGAGCGGCTGGTGGGACGAGAATTGCCTGTCGCGTGAAGAGCTCGAGGAACGGGACGTCGATCTGGACATGCGTAAGGCCTTGGCCTCCATTCCCGACGATGTCAGGCATGCGGCTCTGACGGATAACCAAGGTGCCGTGGTCCAAGCTTTGGCCGCGCGTTGGGTTGACGGTGTGTGGCTGCCCGATACAGTTGATACTGTTGACGAGGCCTCATGGTGGCGTTGGGCCGCACTCGCTCCTGAAGCAAAGAGATTGGTGGAGTTGGTCCAGGGTACTGACGACCCACTGATGGATGACGTCAACTAACACCGAGGGCGGATGAGCGAAGCGCGAACCGCTGATCTTGCTCGGAGATTGCGAGCAGCTTTTTGAGGTCGCAATGACGCGTTTGGGTCAATTGCAGAACTACGGTATCGGCTTTAGCTTTGTCCGCTTTATTGGGTCTAACAATTTAGTCTAGGGTCCGGATAGCTTGGACAGGGCGGCCACTCACGGAAGTTGGCCCTAACCTGCCGGGATTTCTCCGACAATCCATAACTGACCCACAATGCCAAACAATAGACGCCGCCCGAGATCAGGCTGGTCGCGATCATGAGCGCAAAGACAACGCGCCGACCTCTTGTCATGCATCTAAGTGACATCGGATTCTCGTCGAATTCGAACTCGGTGTGCCCGAAGACTGTTAACAAATTAAGGTTGCGCATGCTGCATTTTACAAATCGTCCGCTATGGGGTCAAAAGCGGCGGTGGAAGGGAGCGAGGATCGATGTCCGGTTTACCGCTGAGAATCGACGTCATAAGGCCTTAAGCGCGGTTCGGCTGTGGGCCAACACCAGACCTCAGTCGATCACTTGGTCCGCACGGCTGACCAGCGTTGGCGGAATTGTCACACCAAGTGCTTTGGCCGCTTTATGGTTGATGCTGAGAACGAGTTCAGTCGGCTGTTCAACAGGTACTTCCGCCACTTTGGCGCCTCGCAGGAGCTTCGTAACCCGTCGACCACACTGCCGGTTGATCCCATCCAGGCGCGGGCCATAGGCAATCAGCCAGCCGTCTTCTGCTCCCTGCGGCCACTGAAATATTGAAGGTAGCCCTTGCGAAGTGAGGCGGTCGAGGATTAGCTTTTTAATGCTCGAAAATCTTGTCGACGCCAACACGCGCATGTCCGCGCCCATGATCTTGGTGCTCATGGCTGGCCATTACAGCTCATCAAAGCCCCTGAGCAATCCACGAGACTTAGCTGTCCATCGGGACTGTGCCGCTTTCGCTTGGTCAAGCGCTCTCTTGCTTCATTGCACCTGCGCTGAAGAGCGCAACCAATCCCCCGTAAAAATACGGAAGCCGCGTAACCACCGCGTGGAAAACCCGCATCGGTAAGGTTGAGCGGTTAGCTTAACGCGCAACATGCGTTGCGCTATCGAGACGTTGAGCTATCGACAGAACGCCGGGCAATTGCCCTCGTCCGGTCCCTCGGCAAGGCCGTCAGCGAACATACTCCGCTCGGCGGCTTTGTCTTTTAAAAGGAGCGCTTCACCGATGGCTGGCAAGTCTTGGTCATTCGTACATGATCGTCGCGTTATCGAACTCGCCAAAGCATCAAAATCGTTAGAGGAAGCGGCTCGGATCATGAACCGCACGCCTGAGCGCATTCGCAAGGTGTCAATTCGGTTGGGCGTTTCATTTAAAGCCGCCACCAAAAAGAAGCGTATACAGAAATAGCTTCGGGTGCAGCCCAAAAATCCGGTGTCGACCTGTTCGCCTGATGCCGTAGTTCGACCAACGACTTTTCAAACGAGACTAGTCGGGGGCTTGATCTCTCATCCAAATTGCGGAAGGATACCAGCGATTTAAGAGGCTGAAATTAACAGCGGCCGATTGCTTGCATAATAATAGATTTAAAGCAGGTGTTCCGTGTGCAACACCGATTACAACCAAGACGAACAATTCCGTCAGATGCTTGAGCGGTTTCCAGATCGCTTGTTGACCGTTAACGGCCGTTTCCGTGAGGAAACGCGCTTTTCCAAAGACGAATTGCAACGCGCTCATAGCGAGCAAAAAAAGCTGCGCCGATCTAACTTCACATTAATCCATGGAGATGTGCCGGACTAACGTTCCAGGACGTAGCTTGCTGGGTGCTTTTGCCCACTAAACAACAAGGTCATGCTCTACTATACGGAATGGTCATGCCATTTGTGGTGAAAGCCTTCTATGACGATCACATGCTGACGGTGACAAAAGAAACCGCGAAGCAGGCGTTTGCAAAAGCGGTCGAGTGGCATGTCGCCGAAAGGTTCAGTGGCGTGTCTATCAACGACGGCATCAAAGGCTATACGATTGCCGAGTTTGCATCGGTAATGGCGCTCATGGAGATTGCTAACACGATCCACCCCGCCGAGGTGGGGCCAAAGGGGAAGAAGTGAGCACAAAGGACAAACTAGAAGAAATTGCAGCCGCGATGCGAGCGCGCTGGCACGCTTCCGAACCGGCCGTACCTTCGCACGCCAACCCAATAGGCGGAGAAAATGCGAGCGGCGAAGATGGGCCGATAAACGCCGGCTCAACAGGGGCCACGCTTGTCCCGGAGGCCGAACGCGAAAACCAAGTGACGCAGCCGCTCTCGCCGCTGGCTCGGTTAGATTTAGACACCGCGATCCGCCTGCGCTGGGCGCTGCGCGATATCAAAGCCAAGCGAACGAAATTAACGCCCGTCCGTCAAAGTGATTTGGTAATGTTGATTGAAATGGGCTTGGTCGAAATACGTGACGACACGCATGTGGTCGTCACCAACGAAGGTCGTCAAGCACTGGATCATTGATCGAGTTGGAGGATTGCTATGTCCACAACGGGGTGGTCGCCAGGCACCGTGCCGTATGGTGCGGATCAAACGGTCTATCTGGTCGTTGATCGCTTTAGTAGTGGCAGCGTCTACCGCGAGACAGAGGTCGAGCGGACCGATCTTGAAACTGTCATTGATGATTTTCTGACGGGGCAGTTTAACGACCCCGGTGCGCGTCGTGGCCTTCAACACACTGGAGCATTGGGCTAATGACGTTTCCAAGGATATTGCGCAGATGATCCAAGCTCGGTGCGATATCGCAGGTGACCGAATGCCAGAGCATATCCGAGACTTCGTCGAGAGCTATGCCCCGACAACTCGGCACCGACTGGGTTGAGCGTGCGAAAAAACCCGCTGGCCAGCGGCATCAAACAATATGTGGATGAACGCGCCGCGACTTCATTGCTCAGCCGGCGTAGCACCTATACGGCAGAGCCCGCTGTCTCGCGAGGTTAGCCGCGGCGTCGCGGGCAGCGCTATATATCAGCGCTGATTGATCCGCAAGGCTTGAAGGTTTGGAGCGAGCGTCCGTGCAAGCACCCTTCATGTTTCTGGGCGTAAGCAAGCACGCCCATGATAATGAAAGCCACTACGACAAATCCGATTATGAGGTTCTGCACCATGGCTGCCACTCCACGGGGTTAGCGCACTACGAAGTAGGCGACCGCGCGGCCAAAGATAAAGCCACTCCTGAATTAAGAGCACGACAGGTTGGCTCCGGCTAGAGCAAACTTCCGCTAATGGGATGGTCCGGCCGTGCTCCGGCCCTGCCAGCACGAGAAGCTGGCAAGGGGCGCTCA
>NZ_LLYA01000039.1 GCF_001440415.1 Bradyrhizobium retamae | reverse complement strand
CTGGCAAGGTGGGGCTACTGAGACAATTGAGGTCCGGCAGCGGCCGAACCGCCCCGAAGCAGTTCGTTATCCCGATGAGTTCGTTGCCAAAATCCGCGCGCTGGCGGAACTACATGATGATCATGAAATCGTCGCGCAACTCAAAAGCAATGGCCAGACAAGCTCGACCGGCAGGCCGTTCACCGTCAGCATGATTCGATGGATCCGCTACAAGCATCGTATCACTGGCCCATCTCTTCCCGCCGGAACGTTGAACGTCAGCCAGGTTTGTGAGAGATTTGGCGTCAGCCTGTGGGTCGTCCATTACTGGATCGAACGTGGTATAGTCTCGGCGCTGCAACGCAAGCCGAATGCGCCATATGCAATCACCATCGACGATTACGTCGACCGGCGTCTCCGAAAATGGGTTGCGACTTCAAGCCATCTTGACCCACCATCCCCAACGCAAACTGTATGAGGTGTATTATGCCCGGCGCGTCGGAATGCCGAGCAGCCGCATGCCGCCCGACGCCTTCGGTATCTCCACCCGCCGTACCGGCTGGGGTTTGTAGGCACCCTCAAGCAACCGGGCCCGGATCGTAGGCCAGTGCTCTTTCAGGTAGGCCGGCAGCTCACTGACGGTCATCCCGTCGACGCCTGCCGTACCTTGTTGCGCTTCACTTGCGCCAACGCTTTCTTCAGATTCTCACGCTCGATTACTCCTTCCATCTACGGTCCTGCGACCGCCGGGCGTTCGAGACCAGCCGTCGCTGCGCTTACTTCGGTCTCTCGGACGGCGGCGCTTTGGGCTTCACCCTGCGCTCCGGTGACCGAGTTCAGCTCAACCTGATTCTTCTGCCGCATGGCTCGCGCGAGATCGACTGCTCTACTAACCACTTCCACCGTTCGGGCCTTCGGCGGCGCGCTGCCGCCTAATATGCCCTCTGCTGACGTCTGCGCTGCGGTCAGGCCGCCTTGCGGCGCCCTCAGTCTCGTTGCCGAGACACAGCACAGACCTCCCGAGGTAAGACCGACCGCCTTCTCCGCATACCCGCCGAATTTACCACACCGACCCTCGATGGCTGTGGACTTCGCGATCATTTGCTCGCTCCTCCGGTCGAGTAGGCCTCGTTATCCGGTTCTTGTCCATCGGGTCGCGGATTTGCTCCACGCTTTCTTCAGACCCCACCTCACAATGACGCCCTTGCGCTTCGCTAACCCTTCGCCACCATCAGGCTGGGTAGAGGACTTCCACCCCCAAGCTGTCGTTCATACTCGGCACACAAAAAAGGGCCACTCCGAAGAGTGGCCCACCAAGTCAGGGAGGAAACGCCCTCAACGGGCCTCTGTGATCAGGCCGCAGCCTGTTCGATCGGTGAGAATGGCAGGCCGAGACTTTCGGCTACGGCCCTATAAGTCAGGCGGCCCCGATAGACATTGAGACCTGCGCGCAGATGCGGGTTTTCGAGCACGGCTGCGAATCCCTTGTTGGCGAGAGCCAAACCAAATGGCAGCGTGGCGTTGTTCAGGGCTTGGCTCGAGGTGAGCGGGACAGCCCCCGGCATATTGGCGACGCAGTAATGAATGACGCCGTCCACCTCGTAAGTTGGATCGGCGTGGGTCGTCGGACGCGATGTCTCAAAGCAGCCACCTTGATCAATGGCGACGTCAACGATCACCGAGCCTTTGCGCATCGAGCTCAACATGCCGCGGCTGACCAGTTTCGGCGCGCTCGCGCCGGGGACGAGCACCGCACCGACAACAACATCGGCCGCAAATACTTCCTCCTCAACGGCGTCAATTGTCGAAAACCTGGTACGAACGCGACCTTCGAACAGCTCATCTAGCTCACGAAGCCGCGGTATCGACTGGTCGAGGATAGTGACCTCGGCACCCAAGCCCGCCGCCATTCGTGCCGCATGCGTACCGACAACGCCGCCTCCAATCACCACGATGCGGGCCGGCTGGACGCCGGGCACGCCACCGATCAATAGTCCGCGCCCGCCGGCGTACCGCTTCAGGGCGCTACCTGCCGCCTCGATCGCAAGCCTGCCCGCGACCTCACTCATCGGCGCAAGCAGCGGAAGACCGCCATGCGCATCGGTAACGGTTTCGTAGGCGATTGCGGTGCACCCAGATTTTAGCAGGCCCTTGGCCTGCTCCGGGTCCGGCGCCAGATGCAGATAAGTGAAGAGGATCTGATTCTCTCGCAGCTGGGTCCATTCGGACGGCTGGGGCTCCTTGACCTTTATGATCATCTCGCTCGATGCAAAGACCTCGTGCGTGGAGTCCAGAATCGTTGCGCCAGCTTTGCGATAATTGTCATCTGTAGCGCCAATGCCGGCGCCGGCATTGGTCTCGACCACCACGCTGTGGCCAGCGGCCACATATTCGCGGACGGCTCCCGGCGTCAGGCCCACGCGATATTCGTGCGTCTTGATTTCCTTGGGAACACCGACCTTCACTTGCAATCTCCGTCTTGGACGACATCTTCTATTCGAAAGGCCGCTGCTGTATTTGCGAAACAAGTATCCAGATGGCACGGAAATTCAGTGATTTTTGTTCATTTACGCAGGATTCCAAACAAATGGACGCCGACAAGGGATCGATCTGACAATCCTCCCCGTATCAACGCGCGGATCAGCTAGACCGAGCTCTCGAATCGAACTGGACTATGCAGCACCGCGATCGCGCGCTCGGCAACGCGCGACAAATCCAGAGTATCAGGCCATACTTTGCCTGAAACCGAATTGCCTCAACACCGCCGTGCTAGTTGGGTCACGCTGACGGTCAAACGAGGCGCTGAATTGTTCGAAGTTGGCGCCGTCAAGTGCACCTCATCGTGCTGGCTCGAGACATCGATGACTTCGAAAATCCACTGGACCGCCCCCCTTGCGCACTGCGATGCGACTTTGCGATGTAGCTCCTCCGCCGCGCGCTCTTATGCTATCTACAGGTGCGAGCGGTTGGGTGTATCTGCGACACTGCCTCAAATCCTTCGCCGAGGATAACTGGCGAACGGCTGAATTGAGGTCGGTTCTGAGCAATCGCGCAATTCCATTTGCGACGACAGGAGACGCACATTGCGATAAAAATGCAAAATTTCTCTTTGTGATATCTGTGAGCGCCAGTTGCATAGCAACATAGTCAATGCGTTGCCAGCTCGGTCGCCGATGCTGGCCATGAAGCAAGCTCCAACCAGTTCAAAGCCGCACTCACCACCGAAGTGAGGCGTGGTCTCCACGACTCCGCCGAGCCTAAGCCGAGGGCGGTCGCTCAGCCGTAGACGGCTCGCCGGCACGCGCCGCTGTGTTGATCCATGAAATCGAGGGGACTGAGAACATTCGGTGCAGGTTCTGTCGCCGCGCGGGGTTCTATGATTCACGAGTATAAATTTCATAACTGGGCCTGTTAGTATGCTCCACTCCGGTCCGACGTCTTGTCAGCGATCCGGGCATTCGAGGTCGCGCTGATCTCGCAGCGACCGCAGATCATATGGCCTCCAGCCAAAGTCATATTGCTTCCGATTGCCTTTTACGAGCTGATGGGAGCGCTGATAACCCGCATTCCATTAGGCTTAAGGGAGCACACAAATAAATTTCTGCCATCGGGATTATCCCTATTCCGCTCCACCTTCTGCGGTGCCGCATGGCCTGTCTTTGTCCACCTTCTTGCGCCTTGCCGGCATTGCCAAAAGGCAGCTAAGGCACTTCCCGAAGAAGCTTGTGCATGATATTCAATGCACTGCCCTTCAAAGACTGCCTGGTACTCGGTGCCATGCATTAAGCCGCCCGCAACCAGCGAAGCCATTTTTGGTCAGCATCCCGCCGCGCCTTGAAGCGGTCGACGCATTTCTTCGAGCAAAGGGTCGTTCGCCAAGAGTAGTAGCGGATCAACCCGAACTTTCCACCGCATATCGCGCAGCACTTTACTGAACCGTGGTGGAAAGTATGGGAGCTGTTGCGCATTCTCGCCTCCTGTCGGCATTACGTGTATAGCCCCTGCGTTTTCTTCGCTGCAGCACCACGCCCGCACGTGAAGTGGGGCGTCGGCGATGCCAAGTCTCGCGGCGTTCAGGGAACCGGGCGCAAGAGTTTGAGCTCTAATGTGCGCCTCGTCGGCGAAGCGGCGCGTTCCATCGGAGTGCTTCGCCGGCCAGTATTGTCGCTGACTGTAACGAAATTTTCAATCTTGATTGATGCAATGAACCGCCAGTTGAGGCTTAAATGCTGCGCTCGGTCGGTTTTCTTCGACGGATTTCAACTCGCCGAGGCGGATGGGGTGCGTATAGAAGCACTCGCTGGAGTCGTCAGCGCCACCTCCTTGCTATTGCGGCCAAAGGGCGGCAATCCGATTTCCGTCTCAGCTGCTTGACATGCATGGTCACTGTGGGCTGAGCGAGTATAGACTTTGCGACCTCCTTGGCGAAGCTGAGGTCCCTGGAGCTCCTCAGAAAAACGCGCGGAACTTGCCGAAAGTTCGCGTTCTAATAATCTCGCCTAGACGATCGATTCCATGAAACCTGCGCTTATTGAGCAGACCGAGTTGGTGGAACGGACGGGTTGTTGGGGGATTCCTCGTTTGCGGTCGGCGAAACGAGGAGCTGTATCATGGCAGGATGGCGG
>NZ_LLYA01000038.1 GCF_001440415.1 Bradyrhizobium retamae | reverse complement strand
TCAGAAAATGCACCTGACGGCACCATCACACTGGTCGCGATCGATCGGAATGGGTGGTCACAATCCGTCGTAGCGGGTGGTCGCGATCGTCGGAATACGCACAGTTCCTTGATTATTTGACGCAGACGATCGTTCTGCGCACGCTCGGCCATCAGCATCGCCTTCCGCGTGCTTGCATCATCGGAAGCGCGTCGCGCGGGAATCGTCAGAATGTAGACCATGCGATGCAATGCATCGCGAGGCATAGATCGCACTGAGGCACTCTGCGCGATCATCGCGGCTGCATCGGTGCAGGCGTCGCTCGCGCAGCGTGAACCCGCTTCCAGTCCAGTCCTTTCAGAAATGCCGCGAGTTCTGCAGCAGATAGCGGCATCACGCCATCCTGCACGTTTGGCCCGCGGAACTTCCCGTCCTCGAGCCGCTTGCGTACAAGCATACGCCCGTGCCTTCCTAATAGATCAGCTTCACCCGGTCGGCACGCTTGGCACGGCACGAGGATGGTCCACGCGCGTAGATCACTCGTTGGTTTCATCGATAATCCAGACGCTTTTCTATTTGGAGGTGAAGACGCTGCCGAGAGGGTGACCCGCCCGGCAGCGACAGATCAATCACGTCAACTTCCACTCCTGGAACCGACGCGTCGCCGCCTCGTAATTGTCCGCCCAGTATGTATCGTTAAGGTAGACGTTTCTGGGGTTTTCTAGGTTTGGCTGCCATTTGCTGACATCGGGCGACAACATCGCGGAGCCTTTCTTAGAGACCGGAGTAGCACCAACCAAGTTATACAGTCTCGCTTGCACCTCTGGCCGCAAGTGATAGGCGATGAGCTTCATCGCACCGTCTTTGTTTCGCGCGCCCTTTATAAGTTGGAGAGTCGAGCCGCCAAGGACGTTTTGTTCGAAGGAAAATGCTAAAGGTACCCCGCCGCCTGGCTCGGTCGTCGCCTTGACGCGATTGGAATTGGCGATACTAAAATCAGCCTCGCCGACCTGCACCAATGCGGTGTCTTGCGGGGTGTTAGCTGCCCATACAAGCTGAGACTTGATGCGGTCGAGCGCCTTGAAAGCGCGATTCAAATCCAGCGGGTAGATGTCCTTGGGCGCCACGCCGTCGCCGAGCAGCGCTATCTCCAGCGTGTTCTGAACTCGAGCGCGTATTGCGCGCCGCCCAGGAAACTTTTGCCGATCAAAGAATTCGACAAAGTTTGTCGGATGTTTTCCAGAGCCAAATTTTTTCGGATCCCATGTTACGCCTTGGGCGTAGATTTCATACGTGACGTAGTCGCTTGTCGGCTGAATTTTCAAATCTTTGAGATCGAAAAGGGAGGGGTCGAGCTTGTCCCAAAACCCCAGTTTGGATCCGGCGGCGGCTTCCGCTCCAGTTGAAAGATAAACGTCAATTTCGATATTGCCAGTGAGCTGCATTGCCTTGACTTTATCTAGGCCGGGATATGGAACGAGCTGGACCCTGATTCCAGTTTCCTTTGTAAACGGATCAAACACTGCCTTGACAGTGGCATCCTGATAAGATCCTCCATAAGTGACCATTGCAACCGAGTTCGATTGGGCTACGGCGCGCGAAGTCTTTAGCACAATCGGTGCGGCGAGGACTCCCGCGGTGCTCACAAGGAAGGAGCGACGTGAAGGTGTAGAAATATCGTTCTGCATGACACTTCCTTTTGTTGGCTAGATTCGCCTTGGTTGATGAGGTGACTGCTTGTTACCTGAGTTGTGCTGCTTATGCGCTGACGCTTCTCCGCACTAAGCCGAGCTTAGTGCAGTGCGAGACAATCCTTATCGACGCGATCCTTCCATTTAGACCCGACGCTAACTCGCGCGCCTTTCAGCAGCGCCGCGATGTTGAAATTAAGGTCCATGGTTTCTCAATGTAGAGGCTGCGTTTGGACACCATGAACGCATCGATTTGACCCAGATTTCTTGCCGGAGCCCATGATCGATTCTGATCTCTATACAAATCTAGATTGGGTGCGAGCGTCACGGTCAAGCCGTCCAACTCCTTCGTTAACTTGATCTGGCACGAAGACGAGAATTCTCGCGGCGATCCTCGACTACATCCAACATCGCATTCTCGGTTTCACTGGCTGGCTCGAGTTTCGCCCGCCAACCATCGTCGATGTACACCTGACAAGTTCCGTAGGACATACACCCTCCGCATTGCCCAGTCAGATTCAACCCTGCATTCCGAATCGCTTCCATAATCGTTTGCGAAGACACCTCATTGAGTTCGACTAACTTGCCTCCTGGTCATAAACGAGCACTTTCATTTTGAGGAATTCCTAGAACACGACGTGCAACGATGCATAACACCAGTGCGAAGAACCTGGGGTTCAATCGCGCAGATGTCGTAACTTAGGACGAGCCAGCTTTCATGCCGGGATCCCAGATTGTGGGGCCCCTCTCCCGCATCGTGTCGGCGAGCAAGAGCTTCGCGAGTAAGGCGCAGTATTCATCCTAGTTCCTTGCCGGTCCGGCTTTCGGCGCTTACCGATAGTAGGAGTAGTGGACGCTTAATATTAGTAAAAACTTGTCCGAGGACGCAGGAATTCGGCGAGTAGCCCGCAAAAGGCCAGAGTTCTTAAACGATATGCAACTGAGGTGAACCTTGACCATGGGACCACCGGGACCGGTTTGTTAGTTGGATTCTTGGCCGATCCGATCTCCTGGTCGGTGTTGAAGATGTCCGACCGCCCGAATCGCGCGAGCGCCTCCGCAAGCGCATCGAGGCAGAACGAGATTGTCCATGGGGTTCGATAGTCGCCACGCCAGCACCGCTCGGCTCGCCCAATCCATGATTGCGACGTAGAGGGAGCGCGCGACCGACCCGGATGTTTGACGTCCGCGTACCAGACCTGGTTCGGCTGCTCGATCGCGAGCCCCGCAGCAGATACAGGAAGATCTTGTGCCCGAGCGCCGGCTTGCTGGTGCGGGGCTTCGGCCCCAGCGCCGCAATCCCATCCTGCGCATCAGGCGCTGGATGCGGTGCCCGCATGGCTCACGCATCGGTGCGCGCACGTCTCGCACGACGGAATGTGCAGCCTCCATCGACTGAGCCTAGGGCCTAAGTTCTCGGGAAAACGCCTTGGGACGAAGATTGAGCGTGCCAGCGTCCGAGCCGTCAACCGACCCAAGTCGCCCCCTCATGGTGCGAAAGCCCAGCAACGTGAGCTGCTCTTCGGAGCATGCCTCCAACACTTCGGGCGCAACCGAGATCGTGAAGTTCTCCTGCTGGCGTACGACGGCGCGGGAGTAGGCCGTTAGAAGTGCATAGCGGGGCTCATCAGTGAGATTGGCCCCTGTTGCGTGCCAAAGGCGGCCCTCAAAAATCATGATCGTACCCTTGGGGCCAATTGCCGGTACGGTTTCGAACGCCTCCGCGGGCGGATGTTGCGCTAGCCTGTGGCTGCCGGGCACAACCCGCGTTGCTCCCTTCTCCTCGGTGAAGTCGTGCAGCATCCAGATACAATTCGCCATGAGGGGGAATGGGGTCTCAATGGGCACTTGGTCGCCATGCAGCTTCCCCATAAGCCCCCCTTTGTGGGCGATATTCGCTATATGGTTAGAAAGCAGGATGTCCTCGCCAAGCACGTGGCGCATCAATGTCAACACCACAGGGTTCACCATGAGCCGACGAAAGATCTCGCCTTTATTCACAAGGTTCCAGACGCGCTGGTTGGCACCGCCGGGCTCGTGAACGCTGCCGAAGCCGCTGTCGTGATAGCCGCATCCATACGCATCTTCGCCCGCGGCCTGTTCGATCACCCGTGCCCGAGCGGCGTCGATCTCATCCTCAGTCGTTGCGCCGAGGAAACGCGTCATTCCATGATCGGTAAGATCGCGCTTTGCCTCCTCGATATTCGAGCGGATGGGAGCTAGCTCGGGCCTCGACTTCGTAGCGACATTCGATTGATTCATTTGGACTCCTTCACACGACTAGTGCCGTCGGGCCCTGTAGGTTTGGCCAGATGAGATCGCCCCTCAATGTTACGCAGCCGCTTAGTTTTCAAAGATGAAAGTGTGTGCCTTTCGCACCGAAGGACTCGCTCAGGTTTCGATTGTCCCTGCGAAGCTTTAGTCAGTACCGTTCCATAGCTTCCATGCTCAATTTTTGCGCCCCAACGCGGATCGCAACGTAGTGAAATTCGGCGGATTATTTCTGCCAATTCTCTGGAATAATGCATTTTTCCCGCGTGATTACTGCCGCACGTTCGCTGTTTTGCAGCGAGGACAATGCGATCTCGAGAGAAGGAGCCTTAGCGCTACGGCGTTTGCAAAAATAACAGGCTAGGTTTGATTGAACGGCGTGAATTTGCGCGCCCGAGCAGGTGGAGGCAACTTGGCTTCGTTGGTCAAGTCACGCATCGAGAGCTTAAGACATTAACATGCCGAGTTAAGCCGCTTGAAACCTGTCGACGAAGCTGTTTAGTTCGTGCTTCAGCCGAGGTGCTTCCTCAGATAGCAGTTCGGCAGACATTGGCTCCTGCCTCGAAGCGGTTGGTGACTTCGCCGACGCTCGCTGCAACCTGGGTGGTCCTGGCCGGCGCTTCCTGCACACTGAAGGCGACGTGCTTGGTCGTCGCCTCCTCCTCCCCGATTGAGTCGACCACCCGTGTGGCGATCTCCGCGATGCGAGCGCGAGCGGCGGCCAGAGACCTTCGCCTTACTCGGCTTCACCCATTACTCCGGGCTGACCAGATTGTCCGCTTCATCGCGAAGCACAAGACGGAAGGGAAACGCCTGACGCACAAGCTGCGGCGCGTGGTTCGGTACCCAACACGAGCACTCGCGAGGGGCGCCGGTAATCTA
>NZ_LLYA01000037.1 GCF_001440415.1 Bradyrhizobium retamae | reverse complement strand
CTGCTCCCGAAGGCGGACATCATCCGGCCCGCTTGGCATGTCCGTTGAGGGCCAACAGGCGACTTGGCTTGATTAAGATCGGATTCAATTTTGGCATCACTCTAAATAATCTCTTAGTACTAGATTACTACCTTTGAGCGAAGCCAAGCCAAAAGGCAGCGTACATTGAAACTCGGCCAGCATGCCCTCAGCATACAACAAGCTCACCAGAGTTCTGCGTCGTCGCAACACCGACATTCGTGCTTTGGTTGGCTGCGCATGATTGAAAAGGCGAGAGCAGTTTCACTTTTGATGTTGTTGCTTGAGGCGACACCCGCGAACGCAGAGCAGTTCACTGTGAGGTGTGCGAATCAAGGGTACTATCACGTGACGTTTGATACCGATTTAGGAAGGGTCGTATTCGAGAGTGTAGCCGGGTTGGCATTGAAGGGCCGTATTGAGACAGCCGCTGCAGGGGATACCGTATTTCGATTGCTCAAATCCGGCACCAAGGACTTCGAAGTCGTTTTGGCCGAGAGCCGGGATCGCATCACGTGGGTTGCAATCCCGGGCGATAATACGCGCCAAGGAACAATAGATAAGTGCAATCAAGTGGGTCTGCGGCCGATTCTTTCAGAATGGGATCTCATCTTCCCATATTAATGAGACTGAGGAGACTCGTGTGGGGTCTGGTTCGACTAGAGCCGAAAAGGCCCAAGGTCTGTGGGTCATCAGCGTCGGTCTGACCGGATCACGGCGACTTCTGGTCTACGCCCGTGAACGGACGTTCTCAGGACAGGCGGGCATGTCCCAAATGGGCCAATAGGCGACACGAAGGCGCCGCTGCACCGTGGCCAACTGCCTGTCTCCGCCCGATCAGGAAGGCATTGCCGCAGGCAGGATAAACTCGTTCAGCAAAATAGTCTCCGGAAGGTTCATCCGGTTCGGCAGCCATGCATGAACAAGCGCGACCAGGCCCAAATCCGGAACGATCATCAATCGCTGACCACCCCAGCCCATCGCACCGGCCCATTCGACGACTCTTCCGCGGCAGAACGAGCGCCCGAGCCACCAATGATAACCGTACAGGAACAATCCCGGTCCGTTGTTGCGAGGCTTGATCGAGTCCGCGATCCAGGCCGACGGGACAATCTGCCGGTCATTCCAGACACCGCGGTTTATCACCAGCTGACCAAGCTTCGCCCAGTCGCGTGGGCGAGCCCGCAATGCACCGCTCGCCTGCGGCTGACCATCTGGCAATTGTCGATTCCATTCGACGTCCTCGATGCCCAGTGGCTCGAACAATTCGTCTCTCGCCAGCACGTCAAGCGACTTGCCACTCGTCTTCCGCAAGACCGCGCCAATCAACTCGGTCGCTCCGCTATTGTAGTTGTAGGTGTGCCCCGGCGGCGCAGCGGCCGGCCGTTCCAGGACGTAGCGATAAGCGTCCTTCGCGCCACGCATCTTGCCGAGGCTATCGAACGGCGGCTTGAACTCGGACCAATCAAGGCCGTCCGACATCGTCAGCAGATGGTACAGCGTGATCGCGCTCTTCTCCGGCGTGCGCAGATCGGCATATTCCGGAAAGTAGTCCAGAACCAGCGCGTCCAGAGTTTTGATCCAGCCACGCTGCAGGGCGACGCCGACCAGGAGCGAGGTCACGCTCTTGGTCATCGAGTTGCCATTGTGCCTCGTCGCCGCGTTGAACACCGTATGCTTTGCTGGCTCAAGACCATTTTGATCCTGCCCGGCCGCGTACTGCTCGTAAACAAGCACACCGTCGCGCGCAACGATGATGGCGTGAACGTTGTCGAGCCGGCCATCGGCCACGCGCCGGCGCATATCCTGCAGTAGCGCGGGGTCGAACCCATGCCGTGCAGGATTTCCGACACGCCAACCGTCATGAATATCCGCAGGACTGTCCGACACGCTTTCCGAAGTCATCGGGGGCCCTTTTGCTGAACCGTGCCCGGCCAGCAGCAATGCTCCGGAGCCGACAATGACGGCGCGTCGATCCACGCTGCTAATCACGTTGCAAACTCTATAAATGAGAACGAGAGGTTGTCTCTTCGGCGGTAAAAAATCAAGACCAACTACGCTGCCAAGCCAATTCTATTGCTCCGGTCACAAGGCGACACGACTCGGGCCTCTTTCCTGTGGAGCCAAAGGTCCGCTTCGGGGTCAAAATGCGACATCGCCCGGACTTACGGGCACTTCTGCTCTGCTCCCGAAGGCGGACATCATCCGGCCCGCTCGGCACGTCCGTTGAGGGCCAGGAGGTGACATAGCAGGCTCGACTGGGCATTAAAGGGGCACCAACTGAAGACGGACCTTGGGTAGCATGAAGCTTCTGACGACAATCCTTACAGCGAGCATGATATCGATGTCGGCGTTCTCCGCGACGGCTCAAACAATAACTTTCGAGCTTAACGGAACACGCTTCTATTTTCCGAAAGCATGGACGATCAATGTGGTCGGCGCCGACCCTCCGTACAATGCGTCTGCTGCTATCGCGGGCAAGGCCGTGTTCAAAGTCGAACGGACAATCCTTATTTCCTTTCCGAAGGTCCCAGGGCAACGAGATTGGCAAGAACGTTATCCTGAAATCAGCCCGCCTTTCATCTACGAATTGTTGATAAGCTCCGGGATTCGTAATCTTAGCGAAGCGCGACAGCGAAGTCGCGAAGCATCAGATCCTGAAGTCAGTAAAAGACTGAAACAACTTCAGCCCGACCCGGACGGGTTCGCGCGGCTTGGCAATCAGTACTACGTGGCTGTTCGCCCCGGCGACGATGATGGCGCTGGCGGCTATTTGCAGTTCTCATGCAAACCCGGCCTGACTGAGAGGGACCGCGGCGTCTTGAGTCGTTGCACCGTCCACACCTACGTCGTTGATGGCATAGGTCTCCGTGCGAGCTTTGATGCCCTTGAGTTTGACAAACTTCGTTGGCGCGACGTCCCGAAGCAAGTTGACGCTTTGGTAAAATGGCTGGTCACACCGCCAAGCCAGCGGCGTGAAAAAATCGATTAGAAAGCTGGAGGCCCAAACAATGACCCTTGTAACCGACGTCGTGACGAAGGGCACAGATCGACCCACGTCCACCTCGGATGTCCGTTCAGGGTCAAAAGCGGCGGTGGAAGGGAGCAAGGATCGATGTCCGGTTTGCCGCTGACAATCGACGTCACAAGGGCTTAAGCGCGGTTCGGCGTGGGCCAGGAGCGGACATTTGCAATTAAGGTGAGCGCGACCGCTCCGCTCTGTTAATCCCAGTAAGGCGTCACGAACTCTTCAAGCCCAGGACATCTTGCATGTCATATTCGCCGTATGCACGCCCAATAATCCAGCGTGCAGCGGATAGCGCGCCGCGCGCGAACATGCTGCGATCCAGCGCTGAGTGTGAAAGGGTCACAACCTCTTCGGCAGCGGCGAACGTAACGCTATGCTCTCCAACAATGCCCCCAGCTCGCATGACTGAGAATCCTATTTCACCCAATAGGCGCTCGCCAGTGATGCCATCCCGGCCTCGTCGTTCGACAGCGGCGAGGGAAACGCCACGGCCTTGCGCAGCGGCTTCACCCAACATCAATGCCGTCCCGGAAGGCGCATCAATCTTCCGGCGATGATGGGCTTCAGAAATTTCTATGTCCCAAGTCTCGCGGGGGAAAATCCGGGCCGCTTGCGCGACTAAGCCGACCAGCATATTGATACCAAGTGAGAAGTTACCGGAGCGCACAATCGGTATCCTGCGTGCCGCTTCGCTAATCCGGCCAAGTTGATCAGGCTCAAAGCCAGTCGCGCCTATCACCAGCGCAGGCCGGCCACTTGCCGCACACGCCTCTGAGAGTTTGGTTGCTGCCTCACTCGTCGTAAAGTCGATGATCACATCTGCTACATCAAGCGCGGCTGCGAGGCCGATCAACCCATCGCCGGTGCTGCCCGGACAACCTAGATTGCCAACATGAATGAAAGCGGGATCAGCATTCAGCGCCGGAACAATGGCTTGGCCCATTTGTCCACGGCCGCCGGCGACGACGATTTTGCAAGGCGAGGTCAATGGCATTCACATTACGAAAGCCGCAATTCGCGTCTGACATTTCCGACACAGCAGAATAGGGTCATGTACGACCAAAGGCAACTTTCGCTTCAAGCGCAAAGGTTACGATAGCCGCATCCAGGAAGCGCATCTCGGTCGTCATCGCCTTGGAGTCACCAGAGGGACTCTCCTCAGCCGCCGGGGTGGTCGACGCGACAGGGTGATCGCCAACCCGTGGAGCATCGTTACAATCGCCGTTATCGGTGCCAGAGGAGATAGCGGACAGCCTTCGCTCCACTATCGATCGTTGCCCTTCCTACTTCTCGAAACCCTTGTGCTGAATGAAATCTGTCTGACCCGGGATTCGAGGGCTGCATGTTGACCTCGCAGACGATGCAATTGTGGCCAAGCTTTTCAGCTCGCGTGAACAGATCGGCATACAGCATCCGGCCATAACCATGGCTCCGGTGCTCCTCGGAGACCACGACGCGGTCAACGTACAGAAACCGATCGTAGCGGCTCTGAAACCACTTGAAGTGGATGCCGTCGTAGTTGTCCGTCTGTTCGAACGCCAGAAGGAGCGCCTTAGCGGGTTCAATGAACGTTGCAACGCTCGCGGAGCCAATCATTCGATCAAACCGCTCCCGCGATAGTAATGATGTCTCACGAGCACTTGCATCGTTCACGCGAAGCAGTGCATTCCGGGGCGACTGCTGGCCATGAAGGTCGAGAACCTCTGAAAGCAAAATGGACCCCTGTTAGTCGGTTCCGGGACAATAATATGCTAGAATTGAAACGGCCAGTCGCAAACTCGGCAGCCCCTATATCGATATCGCAGATCAAGACTTCCGCTAGTGGAATGGTCCGGCCGTGCTCCGGCCCTGCCAGCACGAGAAGCTGGCAAGGGGCGCTCA
>NZ_LLYA01000036.1 GCF_001440415.1 Bradyrhizobium retamae | reverse complement strand
GTGGCGGCGGATGCTGGATTTTACTCCGCCAGGAACGAAGCTGCAGCGAAAGCCAGAGGCGTCAAACGCGTCTGCATTCCCAATCGCTCGACCAAGAGCGCCGAGCGCAAGCGTGAGCAGAAAAAGCGCTGGTTCCGTAACGGTCAGAAATGGCGAACCGGATGCGAGGGACGTATCAGCGTCGTCAAACGGCGACACGGGCTCGATCGCTGCCGCTACAAGGGCAGCATCGGTATGAAACGCTGGGTCGGCCTCGGCGTCGTCGCCGACAACCTCATCAATATCGGACGCGCGATGGAAAACCAGTCACGCCAACCGTAGTCCGTCCCAACTCAATCTGGCCTCTCAAGGCCCCGCCAGCCCCTGGCGGGGCCTTGTCGTTGTCCGCGCGGTTGACCAGTCTGGTTAGAAGCGCGAATTTTGCGCCGGAAAGTAGCTAGAGGCGCAAACGCAACCTGTGTGGCGCCGCGATTCGCGGCTCCTTGCAGTCCCGTATTGTAACAGGGAGCGATTCGGACTGCGAGCCTGCTGGTTGAAATTCGTCGGGAAACAGCAAGAAAAAGCAAATTTCGATCGGTCGAGGCCGGTTTTATTGCATGAAAACAATATAGGGCCAGCGTTACCGTCACCATCAATCTTCGTTATAGCGGTTGTCAGAGCCGAACCACACTATGACCGACCAGATATCCGGTGCCTAGAAGCAATTGATGGCCGGCAAGATGCGGCCCTCAAGCGAGGGACCGCAACAAGATCGATGCTTCGTCGACCTGGTACGGTCCGTCCTCCTACGCGGTCCTTTGTCAAAAACTCAATCCTATCGAGAATTTCTCGTGAAGACCTCTCGGCACTCAGGGAATTTTTGGAGCCGATTGCCCTGAGAGAACGGATGCTTCTGCAAGATCCGAAAGGACATGTTGAACACGTCTATTTCGTCGAGGCAGGCCTCGTCTCGCTCAGGATCGTTGCGGTTGGAAACATCCTTGAGACAGCGGTGATAGGATATCAGGGGGCGGTCGGCGCTTCGTGGTTAGTGGGAGAGCATGTCTCAACGCACCAAGCTGTGGTGCTCGTTCCAGGAAGTGCGCACAGAATCCGGGTCGAGGATTTGCGTCGGGTAATGAATGAGCGAATTGAGGTTCGAGAACACATTTCCCGGTACGTTCAAGCGCTGGCACTGCATTCCGCTCAGGCGGGATTGTGCGGCGTTAGACACTGCCGCGAAAAGCGGCTCGCGAGTTGGCTCTGTCTGGCAAGTGATGCTCTTGATGCTCATGTACTTCCAGTTACCCATGACTATCTTTCGTCAGTTTTGGGGTTGCGACGCGCTGGGGTAACTGAGACTCTAATTCGATTCGAAGAACAGAAGCTCATTCGAAAGACACGTGGCGTCTTGCAGATCGATAAACGTGACTGCCTCGCGGAAAAATCGTGCAGTTGTTACAAGCTCATTTCAGGCGCTTATGCGTCGTCTTAGTTCGTGAGTTCGATAAAAGAGCAGGGCGGCTAGGGAAGTCCGCCGGGGCCAATTCAGCGATTTTGACATCGGCATCCGAATCCGGGACGCTCACGGCAATCAGCTGATCGACAGTTTCCCCGGCATGTACTGCGTCAATGTTGGTTATGGGGGCACCGAAGTGGCTGAAGCGGGACAGCGACCGGGGGGAGATCGCGATTGCGCGCGGCTTGAGGCCATGTTGTTCGGATCATCTCCGTTTCTTCACCGTGCTTGCGGAAATAGCGGCCAGTGTTGAAGACGAACGAGTCGTAGTTGTCGATGATGACAATAAAGACGCACCGGAAACGCGTCAAAGAGTCGCCACATTTTGGCGATCGATCCCGATCATCCCGGTGTACCTCTCGAACCACAGCAAGCGGTATCGCTCGCTCGGCGCTCGGCGACGCCGACATCACCTTTCCCGTGGGTGCGAGGATCACGCAGGTCACGCTGAAGAGCGACGGTTCATCGTTGTTCAGCATCAACGGGCCGAGCAGATAGGAGAAAGTGATGAAACCGGTTGTTCGGGATTGGTTCCTACATCGCGGTGATCCCGCCTGCATGAAACACAGCCAGGTCATCGTTCGCGTTTCGACCTGCCGTCCCTCAAGCTTAATCGTTCCGGCGAGCTCGATGCAATCATCAGCTTGCCGTAGCGCAGGAGGGCTGCAAAGGGGCCGGGATCAATGACCTCAGCTGGCAAAAGGCAAGCGGCTCAAATGAGCTTGACAGCCGGGCGCTGAAGCGCCGCGCAATGTTGGCCTGGAAGACGTCTCTGGCCAAAATCAAGTCGATGACGCGCTGTACCGCTGCAATATAGCCGTCACGGTTAAAGTTCGAATGCCATTCAACCGCCGTGACGGGAGAGTCATTCGGCAGCGGATTTGGGCGGGCAAAGCGATCTGCAAACTCATTAACTCCATTGCGTGCACGCTACATCCGACGTGCGGGATCTTGCTCTGGCCATCCCGTGGAAACGATTCAGCCGGTGACCTGCCAGCCGGCAGTTCGCGCCATCGCGAAGTTCAATTGAGAATGCACGCTGTGGTCCGTCGAGGCCGGCCCAAGGGGCACCCCCTTGGCGCTAACTTACCGTGTCGCGCCTGAGAATCGATTGTGATTCCAGAATCGGATGACTCGAATCACTTTCTGACGCCGAATGGTTGGCACCGTCGATCGGTTTGGCGGCACTGAACTCCTTGAGAACAAGGCGCGGGAGTTCGACGCGTTCGAAAGAGCGCGCAAGGTCAAGTTGCGGATTCCAATGATCGCGCGCAGGTATTCCAATCTGATGCCGCGCAGCGTTCCAATCTGATCGCGCGCATGTGGAAGCCCCCGATCGTTAAAGGCAATTGGCACTATCGTCAGCCCGTGGTCAAGCGGCTGCCGAAGAGATCACGTCTCATGTTTGATGGTGTCGCTCGACGGAGCGAAGCTGACTGGACGCGCACCCCCAACAGTGCCGTAGCGGCCGGTCAGCTTCGCGGGCTGCAGTCTCAGTCTTCATCGGCCGACGATGTAATCAAGGCCGAGAAAGAACCGGCGGGCGACGCATGGAGTCACCGTTCAGTTCGAGCCTGTGAGCGTTGTGAAGCAGGCGATCAAGTATGGCATCAGCGTAAGTTGGGTCATTTATGAGCTCATGCCATTTGGCAATTGGAAGCTGGCTGGTGACGAGTGTTGATCGACGGCCGTAACGGTCTTCAAGGATTTCGAGCAGATAATGACGGGCATTGGCGTCGATGGCTTGGAGGCCCCAATCGTCCAAAATCAGGAGCTCGACGGCGGCGATGCTCTTCATCCGCGAAGTGAGTCGGCCGTCGCCCCGGGCAAGGTCCAGTTCTTCGAACAACCGCGGCAGCCGCGTGTAAAGTACAGAGTGGTTGTCCCGGCAGGCCTTGTGACCAAGCGCGCACAGCCAAGCCAGCTTTTCCCGACGCCGGTTGGCCCGACAATGGCGCAATTCTCATGGTTTTTGATCCAGTCTCCCTTGAGCAGCATGTCGAACAAGCGGCGGTCGAGCCCACGGGGGGCGCGATAGTCGATATCCTCGGGCACGGCATGATGACGCAGCTTTGCCTTGCGAAGACGAAGCGCCAGGCGCCGGTTGTTGCGCCAAGTCGCTTCGTGGTCCAGCAGCAACGCCAGCCATTCGGCGTGAGCGAGACCCCGGACCTCCTCGTTCTCGGCGAGGCTCGTGAAGGCCTCGGCCATGCCAGTAAGGCCGAGCCGGGTAAGCAAGTGGAGTGTGGGGTGTGTCAGCATTTTTTCTCCTTAGTGGTAATAGTCCGAGCCTCTGATGTTGGTGTGTATGATCGTCTTGCGCTCGGGGGACGCGGGCGTTGCAACGCGATCGAGCCCCTTCTCGAGGATCGATTTGACGCTTGGGTAGTTGCGAGCCTGGATCTCAATCGCGCGCAGCGCGGCCGCCTCGAGGCGCTCGGCGCCAAAGCGCTTCTCAAGACGGATGATCCCCAGGCACGAACGATAGCCCTGTTCGGGATGCGGCCGATCCTCGATGATCCGGTCGATCAGCAGGCGCAGCATCGGGCCGATCCGGCTTGCCTCGCTGCGGATCTTTGCCGGCGTCCACTCGCCGTAGCGCCGGTGGCTGGAAGGCATGTGGGCGCTGATCGTGGTGTGCCGCCCGTTGCCGCTGCCGCGCATGTGCGCGGCGATACGCTCGCCCCCCAGGAAGATTTCAACCGTTCGCGCACAGATCCGCGCTTCGACCTCGCGACGGGCGAAGCGATAGGGCACCGAGTAGTAGTGTCGCTCGATCTCGACGTGATAGTCGAGCCCGACCCGGCATCGGCGCCATTCGGCATGGACCCACGGCTCGCCGGGAAGCGGTTTAAGATTCGGCGCGTCAATTTCCTCGAACAACTGGCGCCGTGTGCGGCCATACTGGCGCAGCACCCGTCCGTCATTGAGCTTGGCCATCCACTCGGCGATCGCACCGTTGAGTTCGGCCAGGCTGTAAAAGTTCGGTTGCGCAGCCGCCCCAGCAGCCAGCGCTCGATGATTCCGACGCAGGCCTCAACCTTAGCCTTATCTCTCGGGCGACGCGGCCGTGCCGGCAAAATCGCCGTGCCGTAATGCTGCGCCATATCGCTGTAGCTGCGGTTGACCATAGGGTCGTAGAGGCAGGCCTTGATCACCGCGACCTTGGCGTTGTCGGGCACCAGCAGTTGCGTCGCGCCGCCAAAAAAGCTGAAGGCCGCGTTATGTCCCGCGATCCAGTCGCCGAGCTGCTCGGTCCACGTCGCCAGCGCGAACGACAAGCTGGATGCGCCCATGACCGCGACGAAGATGTGCGCGTCACGCACCTCGCCATCTTACGGTCAACCACCGGCACCGTGTCGCCGGCATAGTCGACAAACAATTTCTCGCCCCCGCCGTGGTGCTGGCGCATCACGAGCGGCAGCCGACCTTCCCAGTTGCGGAACAAGTCACAGAACCGGCTGGTATGTTGTCGCGAACATACTAGTCTTACTGCGTCATAAATTTCGATAGGTACTTTGACTTGAGATTGCCCTGATGCAACAAGGGCATCGAGATAGTGTAGACAC
>NZ_LLYA01000035.1 GCF_001440415.1 Bradyrhizobium retamae | reverse complement strand
TAGCTTGAATCACAACCAAGCCCGGATGAGAATCCTGAATCCCAACAGACCCTAGGTAGCAAACCTCGGTAGCTTCGGCCAAAAAGAAGGCCGTGAGGAGGCTTGCGCGTCTCGTATCCAGCAAAAGGGGAGGGAGTCCCATCAGTGGCTCACATGACTTCAGAGCCTGAAATGCCCACGCAGTTCGCAGCCAAAAAGGAAAGCCGCCCGGAGGCGGCCTTCGATTGGTTGGCGTGAGAAGGGGCGGGGCTCAGAAGCCCATGCCGCCCATTCCACCCATGCCGCCGCCACCGCCGGGCATCGCCGGGGCGGGCTCCTTCGGCAATTCGGCGACCATGGCTTCGGTGGTCACCAGAAGGCCGGCCACCGACGAAGCGTCCTGCAGCGCGGTGCGCACCACCTTGGCCGGGTCGATGATGCCCTTGTCGACCATGTCGACATATTCCTCGGTCTGGGCGTCGAAGCCGAAGGTCTCCGACTTGTTCTCCAAGATCTTGCCGACCACGATCGAGCCTTCGACGCCGGCGTTTTCCGAGATCTGGCGAACCGGGGCTTCCAGCGCCTTCAGCACGATGTTGATACCGGCCTGAACGTCGGAATTGTCGTTGTTGATGCGGCCGACCGCCTTCTTGGCGCGGAGCAGCGCCACGCCGCCGCCCGGCACGATGCCTTCCTGCACCGCCGCGCGGGTCGCGTTGAGGGCGTCCTCGACGCGGTCCTTCTTCTCCTTGACCTCGATCTCGGTCGCGCCGCCGACCTTGATCACCGCGACGCCGCCGGCGAGCTTTGCAAGGCGCTCCTGCAGCTTCTCGCGGTCGTAGTCCGAGGTGGTCTCCTCGATCTGCGACTTGATCTGGGTGACGCGAGCCTCGATGTCCTTCTTCTTGCCGGCGCCCTTGACGATCGTGGTGTTTTCCTTGTCGATCACCACCTTGCCGGCGCGGCCGAGCATGTTGATGGTGACGCTTTCGAGCTTCATGCCAAGTTCATCGGAGATGAGCTGACCGCCGGTCAGGATCGCGATGTCTTCCAGCATCGCCTTGCGGCGATCGCCAAAACCCGGCGCCTTGACGGCGGCGACCTTCAGTCCGCCGCGCAGGCGGTTGACCACCAGCGTCGCCAGCGCCTCGCCCTCGACGTCCTCGGCGATGATCAGGAGCGGACGGCCGGACTGCACCACGGCCTCCAGCACCGGCAGCATCGACTGCAGGCCGGACAGCTTCTTCTCGTGCAAGAGCACGTAGACGTCTTCCAGCTCGGCGGTCATCTTCTCGGCGTTGGTGATGAAGTAGGGCGACAGGTAGCCGCGGTCGAACTTCATGCCCTCGACGATGTCCACTTCGGTCTCGAGCGACTTGTTTTCCTCGACCGTGATCACGCCTTCATTGCCGACCTTCTGCATCGCCTGCGCGATCATCTTGCCGATCGCGGTGTCGCCATTGGCCGAAATGGTGCCGATCTGGGCGACCTCGGAGGAGGCGGCGACCGGCTTGGCGCGCTTCTCGAGGTCCTTGACCACGGCGTGAACCGCGATGTCGATGCCGCGCTTCAGGTCCATCGGGTTCATGCCGGCGGCGACCGCCTTGCCGCCCTCGCGCACGATCGCCTGCGCCAGCACGGTGGCGGTGGTGGTGCCGTCGCCCGCGGTGTCGTTGGTCTTGGAGGCGACTTCGCGCAGCATCTGCGCGCCCATGTTCTCGAACTTGTCCTCGAGCTCGATTTCCTTGGCGACGGTGACACCGTCCTTGGTGATGCGGGGAGCGCCGAAGCTCTTCTCGATCACGACGTTGCGGCCCTTCGGACCGAGCGTCACCTTCACCGCGTTGGCGAGAACGTCGACGCCGCGAAGCATGCGGTCGCGGGCGTCGCCGGAAAATTTAACGTCTTTGGCAGCCATGTGAGTTGCTCCTTGAAATTGAGGTAAACAGCCGCTGCTCTATTCACTCGTCATTGCCGGGCAGAAGCACGAAGTGCGTCTTCGTGATCAGTGACCCGGCAATCCATCCTCTTCGAAGAATGATGGATGCCCGGATCAAGTCCGGGCATGACACCTGAGAGCGCGGCAAGCGCTCGGATCTATCGACTTACGTCAGCACGCCCATGATGTCGGACTCCTTCATGATCAGGAGTTCCTCGCCATCGAGCTTGACCTCGGTGCCCGACCATTTGCCGAACAGCACGCGGTCGCCGACCTTGACGTCGATCGGAATCAGCTTACCGGCCTCGTCGCGGCCACCCGGGCCCACGGCGGTGATTTCGCCCTGCGACGGCTTTTCCTTGGCGCTGTCGGGAATGATGATGCCGCCCTTGGTCTTCTCTTCGGCATCGATGCGCTTGACCACGACGCGGTCGTGCAGTGGACGGAATTTGGTTTTAGCCATGACGTCTCCTCTTGAAGTTCCTCTGGGAGGCTTAGGTTTCGGGCCTGTACCACTCGAAAATGGCTGGGAATGCCGGTATTCAACGCCGCCCCGGGGCGGGGCAGCACAACCCTTAGCAATCGTTGTATTTGAGTGCTAAACGTGGGGCCGGGGAATATGTCTTGGCGCTGTTCCTGTCAAGCAAACAAGGAGATTAAAGCCTTGGTGAGGCCAATATAGGATGGTGCTTCGGAAACCAAATCGGTGCAGCGGCGTCATTTTAGCCGACGTCATTGCTCCGGCAGGCTTTTTGCGATTGGCTGCCTTAATCGGCTGCTTCTCGGCTGCTCGACGGGAGCGGCCAAGTGATTGCTCGGGGGAATGCGATGATCAGCTCACGTAATGCGCGTACGGTTGCCAATCTGGCGATCGCGTCGGCGCTTTCGATCTTGCTGGCGGCGTGCAGCAGCATGAGCCTGCCGTCGCTGTCATCCAGTCCGCCGCCCGAGCCCGAAGTCGCGCCGGAAATGCCGGCAACCATCCGCGCCGACGAGATCGTCGGCCGCTGGGGCCTTGCCTCGTTCCAGAATCCCAATGACCGCGCCCGCACCGAGGCCGCGGCGCGCGGACAGTGCAAGCAGCCCTATGTGATCGGCGCCGGCGCCAATGGTGGCGTGGTCATGCATCTGGCCGATCAGGCGACGCCGCAGGAACTGCGCCTCAAAGGCAGTCCGAGCGGCAAGAACTACATCGGCCCGCCCGGCCCAGCCGGCGGCGACCAGGACCGCGAGATCGTCTCGTTCGACGGCCGCATCATGGTCACCCGCTTCATCGAAAAGGATGCCGCGGTCCGTTACGGCAACATGGTCTATGTCCGCTGCGCGCCGCGGGCGTGATTAGACGTCTCTCCGACGGCGGAGGACGGACAACCAGGCAACAAAAAAACGCCGGCATCGCTGCCGGCGTTTTGTTTAGTCCGCGTTAACCAGACCGATCAGTCGAACAATGCGTCGATGTCATTCTGCGAGGCGTGACCGTCGTCGCCGTCCATCTTCGGGCCGTTGAGCAGCTTGGCGTCGCCTTCGCGGGTATCGACGATCGGGGGCGCGTGCGCCTTGATGGCATCGACGCCACCCCAGATTTCCATCATCTCGACGATGTGCTGTTCGATGAACTTCATCGTGTTCATCACCTTGCTGATGCGCTGGCCGGTGAGGTCCTGGAAATTGCAGGCCTCGAAGATCGAGACGACGCGTTCCTGGATATCTTCGCTGAGCAGCTTCTGCTGGTCCGGAGAAATGTTCTTGGAAAGCGCGGTCGCCGCCTGGTCGATCGCTTCGGTGGCTTCCAGAATCTGCTGGGTGGCCTGTTCGGTACCGCCGACGACGGCCCCGAGTTCGCCGTTGACCTTGGCCATTTCCTGGCCGTCAAAGCTCTTGCCGTGCAGGGTAGCGATTTCGCGCTTGGTGCGGTTGATGGCGTCGTGAATGAGATCGAGCTCGACCTTCAGCTTCTCGCACTGCTCGATCTGCGCGCGATAGGTTTCCAGAAGCGCGTGGGACTCGGCAACTTCGCGGATAATGTCCGCGCTCTCGGTCGAAGCGGCGCGGGCGTGGCCGAAGCCGGCCATCTGTGCACGGATTGCGCGCAGCTCGGCCATGATCTCGCGATGCATCGGGCCGATCTCGCCGCCTTCTGTAGGCATGACAATTGGCGCATCGCCCAGAATGGCTTCAATACGAAAACGTTTGCGATTGACCGACATGAGTATTTCCCACCCCTTCATTTCACGTGTGTTTTAAACCGATGCCATTTAACGTCAGGTTCACGCGGGAAGGCGTCGTGGTGGCGGTTTGTCCGCAATCGCTCACCACCGATTAACCATGAGGGGCCCGCGTTCACGCAAAATAAACGCTACCGGACAAATCCGGGCGCGCTTGCCGATGTGGTGAATCGAAACGCGACTTCTGTTTACCAAACCGATTAGGTTTTGATTTGTATTGATCGCGCGCAGCGGCGTTCGTCGCGCCGTTGCGCGATGCGAACCCGCAGTGACGAACAGTACAGAGTACGTCGATGTCCGGAAAAATCCTTGTTGCGCTCTTCGCGAGCGTGTCTTGCCTTTGCTTCGCCAGTGAGGCTGCTGCGATCGACGCCTCCTCATCAACTGAACCCACCGTGATCTACGCCCGCCAACCGGCGCCGGCGCGCATGGCTTCTGCCGAACGCTCCAACATGGGCGGCGGCTTCATCGAATTCCTGTTCGGCGATGCGCCGCAGGGCGGGCGCTATCAACAAGCGCCGGCCTATCAGCAACAGCCGGATTACGGTTATGGCGGGCGGCGCGCGTTGCTGCCGCCGATGGATCCGCAGCAGCCGATGCGGCGCGAGGAGGAGGAAGCATTCGACCCCGCGCAGCACCGGCTCGATCCGAAATATGAAAAGCAGGTGGTCGAGTATCACGGCAAGGAAAGCCCGGGCACCATCGTGATCGACACCCCGAACAAATTCCTGTTCCTGGTGCAGGGCGACGGCAAGGCGCTGCGTTACGGCGTTGGCGTCGGCCGTCCCGGCTTCACCTGGTCGGGCGTCAAGACGATCTCGGCGAAGAAGGAATGGCCGGCCTGGACGCCGCCACCGGAAATGCTGGCGCGCCGCCCCGATCTGCCGCGGCACATGGAAGGCGGCCCGCAAAATCCACTCGGCGCGCGCGCGATGTATCTGGGGTCGTCGCTGTATCGCATCCACGGCTCCAACGAGCCCTGGACCATCGGCACCAATGTCTCGTCCGGCTGCATCCGCATGCGCAATGAGGACGTGATCGATCTCTACGGCCGCGTCGGCGTCGGGGCGAAAGTGGTGGTGATCTGATTGTCGAGCAAGAGTGAAGCCGCAAAAACAGTGTCGTCCCTGCGTTCGCAGGGACCCATAACCACCATTGCTCGTCGTTGTGCGAGATAGCGGCTTCAGCCTCTGCCACAATCAAAACGGCCGCCCATCGGGCGGCCGTTTGCGCTTTCATCGCTGACGCGCGTCATGCGTAATCGCTGTCACCGCCGTCGTCACCGTCAAAACCGTCGGCATCATGATCCATGTCGTTGCCCTCGTCGTGCGAGGCTTGATCAAAGAATCCCTGCCGCGAACCACTGTCGTCATTGTTGTCGGCGCGTCGGCTCGACGACCCGATGTCATTGATTCCGGCCTCGCGCGCGAGATCGCCGCCGGACTGATCGCCCCACGGCCTGCGGTCTTCGACGCCGCCGCTGTGGTTCGCCGTGTCGCCGAACGCTTGCTGATTACTGCCGCCGCCCATCATCCCTCGAATGCTGTTGAGCAGCAGCGATCCGCCGACCACGCCGGCTGCGGCTGCCGCCGCCGTGCCGAGGAATGAGCCGCCACCGCCGCCTTGCTGCGGCTGCGGCTCGCCATAGGCCGGCTGGTTATATTGTCCGGGCGGCTGCGTTTGCTGCAGCACCTGGCCGCTGTTCCAGGTCGGGCGGCCGCCCATGTCGGGCGCGCGAACGTTGGGCACGGAGCCCTGGTTTTGGCCGTGCTGCTGGTTCTGCCCGAAGATCGCGTCGCGCATCGAATCGAGGAAGCCGCCGGATTGGGTTTGCTGGCCCGCCGCCGCTTCCAACTCCTGGATGCGCATGTCGGCGCGCTTCAGTGCCTCGTCCTGCACAAGCGCGGTTTGCACCAGCGCATAGACCGCGTTGGGCGCGTTGCGCAGGCCCTCCATGATTGCGGACATCGCCTCCGGATCGCGCTTGGCGCTCTCCAGCCTGGCGAGCCGGTCGAAAAGATCGTCAATCAGTTGGCGTTCTTGCGGTGTCATGGCCCTCTCCCTCGCGTCGAATCGTGATCGACGCGCCCAAAGATGTAAGGAAGGCTTTGTGTCGCAAGTAGTGGGCGGCCGAATTAAATTTTGGTATGCGACAAAACGCCAAGCGGCTTTTTGCAGATATCTGTCAACTCAATGTGACTTTGTTAGCCGCGAGCAATGTCGGGAATCGATCGCCTGCCAGAAATGCGTGTTCTGCCTCGCGCTGGGTGGTCAGGGGATCGAGGCCCTCGAGCGTTTCGTCGACAAAGCCGGGGTGGCACATCACGAGCCCGCCTTCCGGCAGCCCTTCGAGGAACTGTCGCATCAGCACGCCGAAATCGGGCTCTTTCGAAAAATCATAGGCGCCGGCGAAGGCGGGGTTGAACGGGATATTTGCATGGACCGCGCGCTTGCGAAATTGCGCGCTGAGGACGTCGAGCACCAAAGCCTTCGGCGCGCCGAGCAGTTGGCCCAACGGCTTGAGGCGTCCACCCTGGCGAACCCAGGCGCTCGGGGCCGCCTCCTTGACCGCGCGCAGAAAAGCGTCGCGTACCCCAGGGAAGAGTTGCGCGTGCTGATGGCCGTCGACGAAATCGGGTGCGCGGCCGAACAGGTCCTCGAAGGCTGCAAGCTGAGCTGCGAGTTCGTCTTCGATCATTTCGGAATCGAGCCGCCGCAGCAGGCCCGCGCGCAGCAGCTTCGAAAACGGCAGGAACAAGCCGCCGTCGACCGGTCTGAAGTGCATTGTCAGCGGACGAAACGGCGCAGTCAGCGTCGCATGCAGTCCGATCGCGCAGCGCGGGCTCGCCGCCGCAACTTCCTGCAACGCGGCGACTTCGGCGCGCCCGATCGCGGCGCCGACCACCATCACCGAGGCGGCATTGAGACGGCCGCGGCCGATCAAATCGCGGATGGCGCGGTTGACGCCTTCGGCCAGCCCGTAATCGTCGGCGCATAGCCAGATCCGGCGCGGCGGCGCGGCATCGTTCATTCGGCGGCGGTCCGTTCGGTGGCGCTGGCCGCCGTCTCGCCATCGGCACGCTTCTCGTTGTGCTCGGCGACGAAGTAAATCGGACGCGCCTTCAGCTCGGAGAGGATCTTGCCGATATATTCGCCGACAATGCCGATCATGATGAGCTGCACGCCGCCGATCGTCATCATGCCGATCATCAGCGAGGGATAGCCGGGGACCTGCTTGCCGGTGGTCCAGACCTCCCAGAGAATGGTGAGGCCGAACAGGAAGGCGCTGATGGCGAGCAGCACGCCGAGCAGGCTGGCAAAGCGCAGCGGTGCCACCGAGAACGACGTCAGTCCCTCGATCGACAGGCCGATCAGCCGGCCCGGGCTGAACGTGGTGACGCCGTGCGCGCGCGCCGCCGGCTCGTAGTCGACGCGGATCTGGCGGAAGCCGATCCAGTTCGACAGGCCCTTGAAGAAGCGGTTGCGTTCGGGAAGCTGCCGCAGCGCGGCCGCCGCACGTGGCGACAGCAGGCGGAAGTCGCCGGCGTCCGCGGGGATCTTCTGCCGCGCGCCCCAATTGATCAGCGCGTAGAAGCCACGCACGGCCTGGCGGCGCAGGAACGGTTCATTGTCGCGATGCGCCTTCGCCGTATAGACGACGTCGTAGCCGTCATCGATCCAGTGCGCGACGAGCTTTTCGACCAGGCTTGGCGGATGTTGGCCATCGCCATCCATGAACAGGATGGCGCCGCGGCGGGCATGGTCGAGCCCCGCCATCAGCGCTGCCTCCTTGCCGAAATTGCGCGACAGCGAGACGATCTGCACGTCGAGCGCATCGGCGGCAAGCGAACGCGCGATCGCCAGCGTGTTGTCGGCGCTGCCGTCGTCGACATAGACCACTTCGCATACGAGGCCGTAGCGCGCCTTCAGCGTCTTGACGAGCCCGATCAACCGCTCGTGCAGCAAAGCGAGTCCTGCCGCCTCGTTGTACAGCGGCACGACAATCGACAAGCCTTTCGCCGCGGCGCTGGCTGCGGTCGTCGTCAGGCGGGAAACGTCAGAGCCGAGCGTCATCGATCAGGTCCCAGATTGTTCAACCGTATATGTTACCCGCGGGTAGCTGTCGCAATGATGAACGAAACGGCGGCCTTATTGCCGCAGGAACGTCTCGAGCCTGGCAAATAGCGGGTTTTCGCGGTCGAGCACATAGTCGAGCGAGGCAATCGAGACCGTGTCGGCGCCGTGCTCGCGCAGGAAACTGCCGAGCGCGTAAAGATGCATCGGCGGGCAGTGCAGCGTGAGCATGCCGGACGAGGTCGGCCCGCCGAACGGCGCCACCACACCAAAGCGGTTATGCGCCTCGTTAAGCAACGCCTCGTTGCAGCCGGTGAAACGGGTGCGCACCTCGCGATATTGGCTGGCCCGGGCTCGAGCTGCGATGTGATCGAGGATGACGCGCGCGGTCTCGCGGGCTTCAGCCGACCAGTCGGCATCGCGAGAGGCCACGAGGTTGGCCTGGCTACGCAAAATCACGCCGTCGTCGAGCACCTTCAGCCCGTTGGCGGCGAGCGTCGCACCTGTCGTCGTGATGTCGACGATCATCTCGGCGGTGCCGACGGCGGGCGCGCCTTCGGTGGCGCCGGCGCTTTCGACGATGCGATAGTCGACCACGCCGTGAGCGGCGAAGAAGTTGCGCGTCAGGTTGATGTATTTGGTCGCGACCCGCATCCGCCGGTTATGCTGGGCGCGGAAGCCGGTTGTGACGTCGTCGAGATCGGCCATGGTGCGGACGTCGATCCAGGCCTGCGGCACCGCGACGACGACATTGGCGCTGCCGAAGCCGAGGCTGTCGATCAGCAGGACGCGTTTGTCGGCATCGGGGATGCTTTCGCGCAACAGATCCTCGCCGGTGACGCCGAGATGCACCATGCCGCGCGCCAGTTGCGAAGCGATTTCGCTCGCCGAGAGATAGGCGATCTCGACATTGTCGAGGCCTGTAAGGGTACCGCGATAGTCGCGAGCGCCGCGCGGTTTTGCCAGCGCAAGCCCCGCGCGCGTGAAAAACGCCTCGGTATTCTCCTGCAAGCGGCCCTTGGAGGGAACGGCGAGGACGAAGGGAACGGTCATGCGACGCCCCCTTGCGCGTTGGACTGGCCGAGCTGCGTCAGCGCCTCGATCCACACTGAGAAGCCGACCGCCGGGATCGGCGAAGCCGAGCCGAGTTGCGTCATCAGGCCATCGTAGCGTCCGCCTCCCGCCAGCGGCTCGATCCCATTGTCTTTCGCATGCAGTTCGAATTCGAACCCGGTGTAGTAATCGAGCCCGCGGCCGAACGAGGTGGAAAAGCGCGTTCGCTTGGTGTCGATGCCGCGCGCGGCCATGAAGCCGATGCGGCTTTCGAGCTGGTCGATCGCCGGCGCAAGATCGAGCTTGGCGTCTGATGCCAGCGCACGCAGTTGCGCCACCGATTCATCGGGATCGCCCGCAATCGCCAGGAAGCGCTTGATGATATCGAGCGCGTCGCGCGGCAGCGCGCCGCCTTTCAAGGTCGATCGTTCGAGGAAGCGATCGGCGATTTCGTCGACCGTGCGTCCGCCGACATTGGTGGTGCCGGCGATCGACATCAGGTCAGTGACCAGCGCCAACGCCGCCTTGCGGTCGGAGCCGGCGAGCGCCGCGAGCACGCCCTCATATTCGTTGCGGCCGGGCGCAGTCGCAAGCGTCAGCCGCTCGATGTCCTCGGCGAGGCTGACCTTGCGGTTGAAATCCTTGATCAGCCGCCGCCGCCACACCGGATAGAGATCGAGCGCGTCGATCAGCGCAATGAACAGCGCGACGTCGCCGGTGCGGATTTCGACATCCTTCAATCCGAACGCCGAGGTCGCTTCCAGCGCCAGCGCCAGCATTTCGGCATCCGCCGCGGCGCGGTCCTGCCGGCCGAAGGACTCGATGCCGGCCTGCAAAAATTCGCTGGGACGGCCGCCGCGATAGCGGAACACCGGCCCGAGATAGCTGAAGCCCGCCGGCTTTCCGGCGCGTCCCGAGGCGAGATAGTCCCGCGCCACCGGAATGGTGAGGTCGGGGCGCAGGCAGAGTTCCTCGCCGGAGGGGTCGGTGGTCAGGTACAGGCTCTTGCGGATGTCCTCGCCGGAGAGGTCGAGGAACGGCTCGGCCGGCTGCAGGATATCCGGGTGAGCCTGGACGTAGCCGCCTTGTGCAAACGACAATAGCAGCGCGTCCGCCCAGGCGGCGGACCCGGCAGCACCTCTGGCGGCAGCGGTCGCGGTCATTTTTCGTCCAAATATCCGGAAAAATCCGGGTTCCAGGGTTCGTTTGGGACTCCCCGGGGGTTCCGGGCGGCTCATTGGCGCAGGCCTTAGCATGGCCGGGGCGGCGTTTCGACAGGGATTGGCCAACTGAATTAATGGGCGATGTCTCGCCCGGTTGGCCCGCCACCGGCTATCCCGGCGCCTGCCAGTCGCCAAGCGCGGCCTGCACGAGGGTCAGCGCGGCGACACCGGCGGTATCCGCGCGCAGGATGCGGGGCCCCAGAGACAGCCGCAGCGTCCTGGGCTGCCGCATCAAGAGTGCCCGCTCTTCCTCGGCAAATCCGCCCTCGGGGCCGATCAGGACGTCAATGCCGGAGCCGGCGGCCTGCGCCGCTTGCAGCGCTTGCACCGGACCGGCGACGTCGCTCGCCTCGTCGCAGAACACCAGCAGGCGGCTGGCTTCGCGCTTGTCGAGAAAGCGGTCGAGTGCGACCGGCTCGGCAACGTGCGCAAGGCTCAGGATTCCGCATTGTTCGGCGGCCTCGATGACGTTGGCGCGCATCCGCTCGCCGTTCACCCGCGAGACCTGGGTATGCCGCGTCAGCACCGGCTGCAGGTTTGAGGCGCCCATCTCGACCGCCTTCTGCACCATGTAGTCGAGGCGCGCATGTTTCAGCGGCGCAAAGACATAGGCGATGTCGGGCAGGCGGTCCTGCGGCCGCGTCTGCGCGACGATGCTCAAGCCATCGGGCCGCTTGCGGCCCTCGATTGCTGCCTGCCATTCACCGTCGCGGCCGTTGAACACCAAAATGGTTTCGCCGGCCGCGAGCCGCAGCACATTGCCCAGATAATTGCTCTGGTTGCGCTCCAGCGCGATTCTCTCGCCCTCCCGCAAGGGGGCGTCGACGAACAGGCGCGGGGCGCGAAAATCGAGGTCAGGCATCCGTAATATTCCGTGTCCGCACCGCTTTTAGCCTAAAGCGCTAGAATCCGGACGCTATTTTTAGCTTCCGGGGCGTCCTTGCGCCGCGCTGCTGCCCCAATCAACGGGTTGTTAAGCGTCGGCAGGAATCGTAAAAAGTGCCCACCGCAAATCCGCTTCGTTTTCGAAGACGCTGGGGTTGCCTGGACCTAGCCGGAGATACCGCCGTGATGATCCGCCGCCTGATTGTGCCGCTGACCGCTGCCGTCGTGACCGTTCACGCGGGCCAAGCCTTCGCGCAGGGCGCGTTCCCGGCGCCGTTGCCCAACCAGAGCGCCGCGCCCGCGAATTCGCCGTTTCCGCCGGTGAATGGCGCGGCGCCATCGGCCTCGGTCGGCGCACCCTCGCCGTTTCCGTCGCAGGGCGCTGCCCCGGTTTCCAGAGGATTCAGCGGCCCGCCGCCACAGGCCAGCGGTTCGGCGGACGCCTGCATGCAGGGCTTCGTCCCGCTGCGCGAGGAGGCCGAGCGGCGCGGCAAGCTGATCAAGGCCGCGAGCGACCGCAAGGCGCCGCCCGATGAAGCCTGCAAGCTGATCGGAAATTTCGGCAAGGCCGAATTGAAGATGATCGAGTATGTCCAGACCAACTCGGCCAAGTGCGGAATTCCGCCGCAGATCGCCGACCAGCTCAAGAACGGCCACAAGAACACCGAGAAGATGCAGAAGCAGGTTTGCGGGGTGGCGGAACAGGCGCGGACGCAGCGACCGGCCGGCCCGAGCCTGAGCGAGGTGCTCGGCTCCTCCGCGGCGCTCCCCGAGGCGCAGACGGTCAGGAAGGGCGGCAGCACCTTCGATACGCTGAACGGCAACGTTCTCGCGCGATGACCGCGATCCGATGAGCGACGCGTCTACCCGCGTTGCCGATGCGACCGGCAACTGGGTCGATACGCGTGCGCCGTCCTGGTCGCAGCCTTACTTGCGGCTTTCCCGTTACGACCGTCCGATCGGCTCGTGGTTGTTGCTGATGCCGTGCTGGTGGTCGGCGGCGCTGGCCGCCGGCGTCGCGCGTGACATCTCGCAATTGCCGCTCGTGATCGTGCTGTTCTTCATCGGCGCCTTCGTGATGCGCGGGGCGGGGTGCGCCTGGAACGACATCACCGACCGCGACCTCGACGCCAGCGTCGAGCGCACGCGGTCGCGGCCGCTGCCCGCTGGCCAGATCAGCGTGGCGCAGGCGTTCGCCTTTTTGGTCCTGCAGGCGTTGATCGGGCTCGCGGTACTCCTGCAGTTCAACCGCGTTGCGATCCTGACCGGCGTCGCCTCGCTCGTCATCGTCGCGGTCTATCCCTTCATGAAGCGCATCACCTGGTGGCCGCAGGTGGTGCTGGGGCTGGCGTTCTCCTGGGGCGCGCTGATGGGATTTGCGGTCACGCTTGGCCGAATCGATCTCACCGCACTCGTGCTCTACGCCGGCTCGATCGCTTGGGTGATCGGCTATGACACGATCTACGCCCATCAGGATGCCGAGGACGACGCGCTGATCGGCATCAAGTCGACGGCACGCCTGTTCGGCGCGAGCACCCATCGGGCACTCTCGGTGCTTTATTCGCTCGCCGTGGTTCTGATCGGCGTTGCGCTGGCGCTGGGCGGCGCGCGCTGGCCGGCGTGGATCGGGCTGATTGCGTTTGCCGCGCATCTGGCCTGGCAGATCGGGCGATTGAACATAAGCGATCCCGCGCTGTGCCTGCGCCTGTTCAAGTCGAACCGCGATGCGGGGTTGTTACTGTTTGCGGGATTGCTCGTGGACGCAGTGATGCGCGCGTAGTGTACCCTTCGTCGTCCCTTGCGAAAGCAGGGACCCATAACAACAGGCTTTCGTTGTTGAAGAACATCGTCGACCCGCGCGCTCAATAAGTGCTGCCGCGGCGTATGGGTCCCTGCGTTCGCAGAGACGACGGCGATGAGGAGCGCCTCACTCATCCTGCAGGTGCAGAAGCGATGACGAGGTTAATCTCGCGCGATGATCTCGCGCTCGTCGTGATGAACGGTCTCGGTGTTGAGCAAGTTGCCGAGCCGGCGGCGCACCAGGAATTTCGGGCGACGGGCGCGGACCGCATTGTGGCGGCGGCGGCGGGCGGACGGTTCGCGGTAATCATCTTCCGCCAATAGCGGCAGCGCGAAGATGTCGCTCCACATCTGCCAGGCGGAGGCGATCTCCTCGTCGTCGGAGCTCACGCACAAGGGAATGTTCAAAGACGGGTCGCGATGCGCCAGCACCAGCATCTGTGCATCGTCGTCCAGACCACGCAGCGCGACGCCGAGAAAATCGCTGACGCGGACGTTGATCGCCATCCGCATGCCCTGGACGGCACGGTGCAGCACAACGCGCTCGCGATGAAGTTCAATCCTGCGCACGCCGCCGTCCGCACGGGTGTCGTGCGCATGGAAGCTGAGCGGCAGAGAAAGAGGGTCGAGCCGCAATGAACGGCTCGACCCGGCGGGATTGATCCCGCTTATTGCTGTTTGACGCCCCACGGCTCTCATCTCCCCGCCGGGATTATGTTCCCGGTCGATACGCGAGACCTTAGCCGAGCAATTTCCGTTTCGCCTTAAAAAGCCTGGTTAAGGAGAAGTCACCCGCCAGCATGATTGACAAGACCTTGGCTCACATGATTGACGAGACCTTGCGCAGATGCCGAAAATGTTTGGCATTTGGCGCCGCAAAATGCTTGAAATCCCTGTGAATCGGGCACATCTCAGGGCCTTGCCGGCCGGCGTCCGAACCCTTCAATGTCAGGGATTTTGTTTGTGAACTCTTCACCATCCACGGCTTCGCCGCTTTCGAAGGCCTCCGCAACTTCCGACCTGTTCGATCAATCGGCGCTCTCGACGTTGGCGCAGCGGCTGGTCGAGGCCGCCAAGCGTGCGGGCGCGGATGCCGCCGACGCGGTCGCGGTGCGCGGGGTTTCGCAAGGCGTCGAAGTCCGCGATGGCCGGGTCGAAGAATCCGAGCGTTCCGAAGGCGACGATGTCGGGCTGCGCGTGCTGGTCGGCCAGCGCCAGGCGGTGGTCTCGACCAACGACATTTCCGGCGACGGCGTCGCCAAACTAGCCGAGCGGGCGGTCGCGATGGCCCGCGTCGCGCCCGACGACAAATATGTCGGCCTCGCCGATCCCTCGCTGCTAGCGCGCGAGTTCGCCGAGCTCGATCTGCTCGACCGCAATATTCCGACCACAAGCGAGCTGGAGCGGCGTGCCTGCGAAGCGGAAGCCGCAGCTCTGGCAGTCAAGGGCGTGACCAAGTCGAGCGGCGCGTCCGCCTCGAGCGGCATCGGCGGCATGGTGCTGGTGACCTCGACGGGCTTCCACGGCTCATATTTGCGCTCTAGCCACGGCATCTCGGTGACCGCGATCTCCGGCGAAGGCACCAGCATGGAGCGCGATTACGACTTCACCTCGGCCCCGCATGCGTCCGACCTCGATGCTCCCGAGAGCGTCGGCCGCAGGGCAGGCGAGCGTACCGTGGCGCGCTCCAATCCGCGCAAGGTCGAGACCTGCAAGGTGCCGGTCGTCTACGATCCCCGGGCCTCGGGGTCGCTGGTCGGTCATCTCGTCGGCGCCATCAACGGCGCTTCGATTGCGCGCAAGACCAGCTTCCTCAAGGACAAGCTTGGCGAGCAGTTGTTTTCGAAGAACATCCGCATCATCGACGACCCCTTGCGCGTGCGCGGCCTGCGCTCGCAGACTTTTGACGCCGAGGGCGTCAGAGTGAAGAAGCTCGCGCTCATCGATGAGGGCGTGCTGACCACCTGGCTGCTGGACTGCGCCACCGCGCGCGAGCTCGGGATGGTCACGACCGGACATGCCCATCGCGGCGTGTCGTCGTCGCCGTCGCCGGGGTCGTACAATCTGCATCTCGAACCCGGCGCGATGACGCCGAAGGAACTGATCTCCGACATCAAGCAGGGCTTTTACGTCACCGACCTGATCGGCTCCGGTGTCAACGGCGTGACCGGCGATTACAGCCGCGGCGCCTCCGGTTTCTGGATCGAGAACGGCGAGATCACTTATCCCGTCAGCGAGGTGACGATCGCCGGCCACCTCCTGGCAATGTTCAAGTCGCTCGTTCCCGCCAACGACCTGGAATTCCGCTACGGCGTCAACGCGCCGACGCTGCGCATCGAGGGCCTGACGCTTGGCGGACGCTGATACCGCCGACCGGATCTGGGCGCGCGATGCCGCGCTGCTGAAGAACACCGTGCGCGAGGCCGGCGCGCTGGCACTGTCGCTGTTTCGCACCGAGTTGAAGAACTGGACCAAGGGCGCTTCCTCGCCGGTTTCCGAGGCCGATATCGCCGTCAACGACCTCGTCGAACGGCGGCTGCGCGCGGCGACGCCGGAATATGGCTGGCTGTCCGAGGAAAGCGTCGATGACGACACGCGGCTCGGCAAGGAACTGGTCTGGATCGTCGATCCGATCGACGGCACCCGCGCCTATCTCGCGCATCGTGAGGACTGGTGCGTGAGCGTGGCGCTGGTTTCGGGTTCAACCCCGGTACTTGCGGCGGTGTTCGCGCCCGCCAGCGACGAATTCTTTTTCGCAATGCGCGGCAAGGGCACCATGCTGAACGAAAAGCGGGTCCGTGCATCCGCAGGAACGGAGCTCGATTTTTCCCGCATGGCCGGCCCAAAACCGCTGGTGCAGCGGCTGAGTTCGTCACCGGACGACATCACGCTGCATCCGCGAATCGGATCGCTGGCGCTGCGGCTGTGCCGGGTCGCCGATGGCAGTCTCGATGCCGCTTTTGCAGGCGGCCAGAGCCGCGATTGGGATCTTGCCGCGGCGAATTTGATCGTGCAGGAAGCGAATGGTAGAATGACCGCGCTCTCGGGGGATGCGATTGAGTATAATCGCCGGGAGGTGGTGCACGGGGTGCTTGTGGCGGCGGGACACGATCGGCATGCGCGCATTGTCGAGCATTTCCGGGATCGTCGGTTGCCCTGAATCGGTCGAAATCCGCGCCACAAATCATCCCGTTCATACCGCGATTCACATTGTCGATCTTGCTCGCCGGGCACCTCGTTAGGAAAGACCAACATGCCAGATAGTGCCCCGCAGCAATTGCTGCATCTCGTCATCGGCGGCGAGTTGACCGATCTCGAACACACCACATTCAAGGACCTCGACCAGGTCGACATCGTCGGCGTCTACCCCAATTACGCATCCGCTCACGCGGCCTGGAAGGCGAAGGCGCAGCAGACCGTGGACAACGCCCACATGCGCTACTTCGTGGTTCACCTCCACCGGCTGCTCGACCCAGGTCAAGACGCGAAGTCCTCCAGTTGAAACGTCTCCTTCGCGATTTGCTGCGCAGCACCTGGGTTCAGCGCGCGCTGGGTGTGCTCGCGGCCGAATATCTGCGGCTGGTCTGGCTGACCAACCGCTTCAGCTACGACCCTGCCAACATCTACGGCATCGTCGAGCCGGAGATGCCGGCGATCTTCGCGTTCTGGCACGGCCAGCATTTCATGACGCCGTTCATCAAGACCAAAGAGAGCCACCGCGCCAAGGTCCTGATCTCGCGACACCGCGACGGCGAGTTCAACGCCATCGCCGCCGAGCGGCTCGGCATCGGAACCATCAGGGGCTCCGGCGATCATAGTGGCGCCTTCCACCGCAAGGGCGGCGTCGGTGCGTTCCGCGAGATGCTGCAGGCGCTGGAAGACAAATGGAATGTCGCTACCACCGCCGACGTGCCGAAGCGCGCGCGGGTGGTCGGGCTTGGCATCATCATGCTGGCGCGGGAGTCTGGCCGGCCGATCATGCCCTTTGCGATGGTGACCAGCCGGTTCATCCGGTTGAAAAACTGGGACTCCACCACCATCAATTTGCCATTCGGGCGCGGCGCCGTGGTAGGCATTGAACATATATACGTGCCGCCGGACGCCGACTCCGAGACTATGGAAAAGCTGCGCCTTCAGGTAGAAGCTTTGCTGAACGAAGCGACTCGACGCGCCTACGCGGCTGTCGGGCGTCCGGAGGCAGCTCTTGGCTGATCCACTGCCGATGACGTTGCGCGTCTACCGGAAACTGTCCTCCGTGATGGTGCCGTTGTCGCCTGCCGTCATCAACCGGCGCTTGAAGCTCGGCAAGGAAGACCCGGCGCGGGTAGGCGAACGCCGCGGCATGAGCGCCGATGTTCGCCCCGCAGGGCCTCTGGTGTGGATTCACGGCGCCAGCGTCGGCGAAGTGCTGGCGGCGGCTGCGCTGATCGAGCGGCTGCGGGCCTTGGACCTGCGCATCCTCCTGACGTCGGGCACCGTGACTTCGGCTGCGATCGTCGCCAAGCGGTTCCCCCGGGACGTCATCCATCAATATGTTCCCTATGACTCGCCGCGCTACGTCGCGCGATTCCTCGATCATTGGCGTCCGTCGCTGGCGCTGTTCATCGAGTCCGATCTGTGGCCGAATCTGATCCTGTCGAGTGCCGCGCGGCGGCTGCCGATGGTGCTGATCAATGGACGGATGTCGCAGCGCTCGTTTCCGCGCTGGCGCCGGGTTGCCGGCACCATTTCGGCGCTCCTCGACAAGTTCGACATCTGCCTGGCGCAGTCGCAGACCGATGCGGATCGGTTTGCCGCGCTGGGCAGCCGCAACGTCATGGTCACGGGAAATCTCAAGCTCGACGTTCCCGCACCGCCGGCTGACGCCAACAAGCTGGATATGCTGATGTCGATGACGCGCGGCCGGCCGGTGGTGGTCGCGGCCTCCACGCATCCGGGCGAAGAAGAAATCGTGACGGCAACCCACCGGACGCTCGCCGGATTCTTCCCGGGGCTGCTGACGGTGATCGTGCCGCGACACCCCGATCGCGGCGAGGCCATCGCGCGGATGATCTCCGCTTCGGGCCTCAATCCGACCTTGCGCTCGCATGAGGACTTGCCCACCGCCACGACCGACATCTATGTCGCCGACACCATGGGCGAACTCGGACTTTTCTACAGGCTGGCGCCGATCGTATTCATGGGCGGATCGCTGGTCGAGCATGGCGGGCAGAATCCGATCGAGGCGATCAAGCTCGGCGCCTCGATCGTCCACGGCCCTCACGTCTTCAACTTCACCGACGTCTACGAAGCCCTCGATTCCGCAGGCGGCGCGCGGCGGGCCGATACGCAGGAAGCGCTGGTCAAGCAGTTCGGGCAGATGCTCGCCGATCCCAGGGCGCGCGAAGCCGTGCTCACCGCATCCGAGCGCGTGGTCGGTCAGCTCGGCGGCGCGCTGGAGCGAACGCTCTCTGCGCTCGAGCCGTATCTGCTGCAGGTGCGGATCGAGATGGGAACCGGCAATGCGTGAGCCGGGCTTCTGGCACGGCCCGTCCTCGCTCAACTCGCATCTGTTGAAACCGCTCGCCGCGCTCTATGGCGCCATCGCTGCACAGCGCCTGCAGCGCAAGGGGTTGAATGCCGGCATTCCAGTGCTCTGCGTCGGCAATTACCACGTCGGCGGCGCCGGCAAGACGCCGACCGTGCTGGCGCTGGCGAAGCTCATGCGCAACCTCGGCGAGACGCCGGTCGTGCTGAGCCGCGGCTATGGCGGTGAATTGCGCGGGCCGGTCCGGGTCGATCCTGAGCGGCATGCGGCGGCCGATGTCGGCGACGAACCGCTGATGCTTGCAGGCCATCTGCCGGTCGTGGTGTCGCGCAAGCGCGCCGACGGCGTGCCGCTGGCGCGCTCGCAAGGCGCGACCGTGATCCTGATGGACGACGGTTTCCAGAATCCGTCGATCATCAAGGACGCCTCCCTGATCGTGATCGACAGCGAACGCGGACTTGGCAACGGGAAGGTATTTCCCGCCGGACCGCTGCGCGCGCCGCTGCGGCCGCAACTGGCGCGCACCGACGCGCTGATCATTGTCGGCGACGGCACCGCTGCCGAGCCGGTGGCCGCCGAGATTGCCGCACAGGGCAAGCCGGTACTGCACGCGCATCTGAAGCCGGATGACGCGCCGGTCGCCGCGCTTCGGGGCAAGCGCGTGCTGGCATTTGCCGGCATCGGCGATCCCGTCCGATTCTTCAACACGCTGCGCTCAAGCGGCATCAATGTCGTCAGGCAGCAGGCTTTCGCCGACCATCACCCGTATTCACAGACCGAGATCGAAGGCTTGATTACCGAGGCTCGGCGCGACGGGCTGACATTGGTGACGACGGAAAAGGATCTGGCGCGGCTGCGCGATCGGCGACACATCGTGCCGTTCGCGGTAACGCTAGAGTTCGATGATCCTGCGCGCCTGCAAAAATTCGTCGCCGACCGGCTATTCAAGGCGCGCGAGAGGAAATAATCGTAGCCCGAAGCGATCTTAACCCTGCGTCTTCAGCGCGCCGGGAAAGTGCCGCTGCAGCACGGCGCCCGGAACCGAATAGGCCTCCTGCAGATCGACGCTCCAGTACTTCAATTCGTCGAGCGGAATCCGCACGTCGGTGACGGCGCAGCGCACATAGGTTCCGGGCGAGATCACACGGAAATCGCCGTCCAGATATTGCACCTGCGCTTCGCCATGGCCCGAGGGGCCGAATTTATTGAGCACCGCCAAACTCTCCGATGGGCCGGCGCGCGGGCCGGCCTTAAGTGTATTCTCCGGATTCGATCTATCATAAATAGGTCGTACTGTCCGCCCCGCAAACTGACCTACTTGTGATGATTTTGCGTCCCCTGCATGATAGCGTGAATTTCATCGTTACCGCAGCGTCATACCGATCCGACAGAGACCGATGCGCCTGTTGTCAGCAACGCTATTCCTGACGCTCCTTGCTGCGGCTTCCACGGCCGGCGCCGCGCCGTTGCCGGCCCCGCGCCAGGTCGATATCCCGGCGACCGGACTGACCCTGCACGCGCAGCTCTATAAGCCTGATGGCGACGGCCCATTTCCCACGGTAATAGCGCTGCATGGCTGCGGCGGATTGAGCGGGCAATCCGAGCCGGTGCTGCCGCGCTACCGTGACTGGGCGGAACAGCTCCTGAAGTCCGGCCATGCCGTGCTGTTGCCGGACAGTTACGGTTCGCGCGAGCTCGACCCGCAATGCCGCGCCAAGGAGCGCCGCGTGCTTGACCGCCGCGAGCGGGTGGCCGATGTCAACGCGTCGCGGCAATGGCTGTTGCAGCAGCCCTGGGTCGCGCGTGACCGCATCAGCCTGTTTGGATGGGCCAACGGCGCCAGCGCGGTGCTGTGGGCGGTACGCCCGCAATCATCTTCGCGCGGGATTGACCCGGATTTCCGCTCGGCCATCGCGTTCTATCCGGACTGCCGGATCTCCTCCGGCCTCGGCTGGAGCACGCGGGTGCCGACGCTGCTGTTGATTGGCGCGAAGGACGACATCAGTTCGCCGTCGGCCTGCCGTCAGATGGTGGAGGGTGCCCGCGGCCGCAGCGCGCTGGCGCGAATCGTGGTCTATCCCGGGGCGGCGCACGATTTCGACCGCGCCAACCTTCCGCTGCGAGCGATCGCGGGCGCCGACGCGGCATTGCCCGAACACGGCCATATCGGCACCGACGCGGATGCGCGCAAGGATGCGCAACAGCGCGTCACGGAGTGGCTGGCGCGCTAAAACAGGCTTCCCTGATCGACCGGCTTTGGCACGCGCTTCGGCGCGGCGGGCTTCGTCTCGCGCGGCGCCGTCTTCGGCGCGCTTGGGGCCGGAGCCGTCGGCTGCGGCCGGTCCGCATCCGCGGTGACGCCCACGCGGCCGTCGGCGAATTCGACTGAGAGACGTGCGCTCGGCCCGACCGCGGCGGCGGCATGGACGGCGTGGCCGTGCTCGTCGCGCACCAGCGCAAAGCCGCGTGCGAGCACGCCGCGGTAGGACAGTGCCGACAGCAATTGCCCGCTATGGGCGACCCGCGCGTCGAGCCGCTGCATCGCGGTCTCAAGCGCGCGGCGGGCACGCTCGGCCAGCCGTTGCGTGCGTTCGCGGTCGCGCGCAATCGCATTGCGCTGCGCCTGGGCGTTGGAGAGTTTCGATGCCTTGAGCCTGACCTCCAGCCCGGCAAAACGGTCGCGCCGGTTGCGCAGCAGGGCGCGGGCGGACAGCCTGATCCGCTCGCCCGACACCGTAAGACGATGGCTGGCCTGCGCGACCTGGCCGCGCAGCACCTTCAGCGTCAGGCCGGCGCTGAGATGCGAAAAGCGGCGGTGATGGGCGTGCGTATTGGCCTTCAATGCGCGGGGCAGGGCGGCGCCGAGGTGATCCAGCCGCTGCCTGGGGATCGCGAGCAGTTCGCTCAAACTCGGCAGCGCGCGGGCGGTGGCGCGCAATTCGTTGCGGCGGCTCTCCTGGCCACGCTGCCAGCACACCATGGTGCGGCGCGCCAGGCTTTCCACCTCGGCGAACAACTCGCTGCGCACGGGAACGGCCATTTCGGCCGCCGCCGTCGGCGTCGGCGCGCGCTTGTCGGCGGCGAAATCGATCAGCGTGATGTCGGTCTCGTGGCCGACGGCCGAGATCAGCGGGATCGTGCTGTCGGCGGCAGCGCGAACCACGATCTCCTCGTTGAACGACCACAGATCCTCCAGGGAGCCGCCGCCGCGCGCAACGATCAGGAGATCGGGCCGCGGGATTCGTCCGGTCTCGGGTAGCGCGTTGAAGCCGCGGATGGCCGCCGCAACCTGCTCGGCCGAGCCTTCGCCCTGCACCTTCACCGGCCACACCAGCACTCGGCGGGGAAAACGGTCGTGCAGCCGATGCAGGATGTCTCTGATAACCGCGCCCGTCGGCGAGGTGACGACCCCGATCACTTCCGGCAGCCACGGCAGCAATTGCTTGCGCGCCTCGTCGAACAGGCCTTCGGCGGCCAGCTTCCGCTTGCGCTCCTCCATCAGCGCCATCAGCGCGCCGATGCCGGCAGGCTCCAGCGAGTCGATGACGATCTGGTATTTCGAGGAGTTTGGATAAGTCGTGAGCTTGCCGGTGGCGATGACCTCGAGCCCTTCCTGCGGCTTGAACCGCATCCGGGCGTGGGCGAACTTCCAGATCACCGCCTCGATCTTGGCGCTCTCGTCCTTCAGCGCAAAATAGCAATGGCCGGAGGAGTGCGGCCCGCGGAAGCCGGAGATTTCGCCGCGCACGCGGACATGGCCAAAGCGGTCCTCGACCGTCCGCTTCAGCGCGGAGGACAGTTCCGAGACGGTGAATTCGGGCGCGTTGATCAGGTTATCTGCTGGCATATCAGGGCGTAGAATCGGCCTTTTCCGGCGCTTCCGCAAGGTGCCGAGGCCGTGTTGGGGCAGCCAGAGCACATATCCACACGGGAATGGACACGTTGTTGCGGCGGGCTCCGGCCGTGCTAAACCGTCGCGCAATGGCCGGCAACCCCTCCACTTGGCTGCATTCCGAATGAACATTCTCCTGCTCGGTTCCGGCGGCCGCGAACACGCTCTGGCGTGGAAGATTGCGGCTTCCCCGCTGCTGACCAAATTGTGGTGCGCGCCGGGCAATGCCGGCATCGCGCGCGAAGCTGAATGCGTCGCGCTCGACGTTGCGAATCATGGCGCGGTGATCGCGTTCTGCAAAACGAACGCCGTGGATCTCGTCGTGGTCGGCCCGGAGACGCCGCTTGCCGCCGGGATCGTCGACGATCTCGCGAAAGCCGGCATCAAGGCGTTCGGTCCAAGCAAGCAGGCGGCGCAGCTCGAGGGCTCAAAGGGATTTACGAAGGACCTGTGCCGCGAATTCGATATTCCGACTGGCGCCTATAACCGCTTCACTACGGCCGATGATGCGCTGGCCTATGTGCGCACGCAGGGCGCGCCGATCGTGGTCAAGGCCGATGGGTTGGCCGCCGGCAAGGGCGTCGTGGTAGCGAAGACTTTGGCTGAGGCGGAAGCTGCCATCGCCATGATGTTCGACGGCGCGTTCGGCGCGGCGGGAACGGAAGTCGTGATCGAGGAATTCCTCGCCGGCCGCGAGATCAGCTTCTTCGCGCTGTGCGACGGCGACACCGCGATCCCGCTCGCTTCGGCGCAGGACCACAAGCGCGTGTTCGATCACGACGAGGGGCCGAACACCGGCGGCATGGGCGCCTATTCGCCGACGCCGTTCGTGACGGCTGAAATTCACGACCAGATCATGGCGCGGATCATCCTGCCGACGGTTGCGGGGATGAAGAAGCGCGGCATGCCGTTTCGCGGCGTGCTCTACGCCGGCGTGATGCTGACGGAGCAGGGGCCAAAGCTGTTCGAATACAACGTCCGCTTTGGAGACCCCGAATGCCAGGTGCTGATGCTGCGAATGATGTCGGACATCGTGCCTGCGTTTCTGGCGGCCTGCGACGGAGAACTGAAGCATTTCGACCTGCGTTGGTATCCCGAGCCTGCTCTGACGGTGGTGATGGCGGCTAAGGGTTATCCCGGCGACTACAAGAAGGGCACGCGCATCGATGGGCTCGATGATGCGGCCAAGATCGACAGCGTCGAAATCTTCCATGCCGGTACGGTGGCAAAGGACGGTGGCATTGTCGCCAATGGCGGCCGCGTGCTGAACATCTGCGCGATGGCGAAGACCGTCACTGAGGCGAGAGAGCGTGCCTATCAGGCCGTCGATCGCATCCAATGGCCTGATGGTTTCTACCGCCGCGACATCGCATGGCAGGCGGTGGAGGTGGAGAGGGCGCGGGGCTGACCGCTCCTTCCGTCATTGCGAGGAGCGCAGCGACGAAGCAATCCATCTATCCCTGCGGGGAGAAGTGGATTGCTCCGCGGAGCCTGTCATCCGGCGGCGCTTTGCGCCGACCGGGTAGCTCGCAATGACGATGGCTACAACAAATCCCCGCCTGCTGCACTCGCAGTCGTGCCGTGCTCGCGGAACGCCTTGATGACGTTCTTGCCGATCTTCCACTTGTGTACTTCATCCGGACCGTCGACCAGCCGCTGCGAGCGCACCTGGGTGTACCATTTCGCCAGCGGCGTATACTGGCTGAAGCCGAGTGCGCCATGGAGCTGGATCGCGGTGTCGATCACCTTGTGCACCATGTGCGCATGGAAGATCTTTGCGATCGAGTTCTCCTGCCGGATGTCGAGGCCTTTTTCCGCCTTGTAGGCGATGTGCAGCAGCATCAGGCGGCCGATGTAGAGTTCGCTGGCGCAATCGGCGAGCATGAACTGCACCGCCTGCCGGTCGGCGAGCAATTTGCCGAAGGTCGAGCGCTTGGTGACATGGGCGACTGCCATGTCGAGCGCGCGTTGCGCCTTGGCGACGTTGTGCATGCCGTGCCGTAGCCGGCCGTAGGCGAGGCGATGCTGGCCCATGGCAAAGCCATTGCCTTCGCCGCCGAGCAGATTGTCGGCCGGCACCTTCAGATCCCTGATCTCGATTTCGGAGTGCCCGCCGTGCAGGACATCGTCATGCGGCCCCTCGATCGCCATGTTGGCGACGTTGCGCTTGATCTTGTAGCCGGGGTTCGGCAGCTCCACGATGAAGGTCGAATACTGCTTGTGCCGTGGCGCGTTCGGGTCGGTCTTGGCCATCACCAGCGCCATGTCGGCGACGCTGGCCGAGGAGGAAAACCACTTCTCGCCGTTCAGGACGTAGTTCTCGTTGCCGTCCTTCACGGCCGTGGTCTGCATGCCGGTGGCGTCGGCGCCGGCAGCCTTCTCGGTCATCGAGAAGCAGATGCGCTTGTCGCCGTTGAGCAGGGGTTTAAGGAACTTCTCCTTCTGATATTCCGTGCCGTGGGCCAGGATCGTCATCATCGAGGCGTCGTCGGGACCCTGCGTGTTCATCGACAGCGCGCCCAGCATGCTCTCGCCGAGCTCCATCTGCACCAGCGCGTTGGCGAGCGGGCCGAGGCCCATGCCGCCATATTCCTTCGGCACCCACGGGCACCACAGGCCGCGCGCCCGGGCCTTGGCCCGTAGCGGGCCGAGTACTTCAGCGAGCGGCTTGGTGTCGAGTTCCTTCTCCGCAGGGATGCATTCCTCCTGCACCCATTTGCGAACCTTCTCGCGGATGGCCTTGGCCTCAGACGGGATTTCGAAATCGATCGACATCGCTGGTTTCCTCGCGTCTTGTTGCTCTTGGTCGGACTTGGGAGATGGCATAAACCTGCGGTCTGCCAGCGGCAACGGCAAACAAAGTTTGAAGCAAGTGCTGCAGCCCACGAAGGAGCGCCCATGCCCGATCTTGCCGATCTGTTTCCCGGATACGCGTCCGAATGGATCAACACCTCGTCGGGCCGCATCTTCGCCCGTGTCGGCGGCAACGGCCCACCGCTGTTGCTGCTGCATGGTTTTTCGTCGACGCATGTGATGTGGCACCAGGTCGCGCCGCAACTGGCGGACCAGTTCACGCTGATCATCGCTGACTTGCCGGGCTATGGCTGGTCTGACATGCCCCGCAGCGATGAGAACCATACGCCCTACACCAAGCGCGCGATGGCGCAGACGATGGTGGAGGCGATGGAGCAACTCGGCCATGTGCATTTCGCGCTCGCCGGACACGACCGCGGCGGCCGCGTGTCGTACCGGCTGGCGCTCGATCATCCCGGCCGGCTGTCGAAGCTCGCGGTGCTCGATATCGCGCCGACCTATGACTATTGGGAGAAGCTGAACCGGCTTTCGGCGCTGAAGATTTACCACTGGGCGTTTCTGGCGCAGCCCTATCCGCTGCCGGAAACGTTGATCGCCAACAACGGAGAATTTTTCCTTAAGTACAAGATGGCGAGCCAGACCAAATCGAAGACGCTTGACGCGATCGATCCGCGTGCGCTGGAACATTATCTCGCGCCATTCCGCGATCCCGCCCGCGTGCATGCGATGTGCGAGGACTACCGCGCCGGTGCCTATGCCGACTATGAAATCGACAAGGCCGATTTCGACGCCGGAAAGAAGATCACGATTCCAATGCTGGCGCTGTGGGGCGATGCCGGCGTCGCGCCTGCTGCAACGACGCCGCTCGATGCGTGGAAGAAATGGGCGACGAACGTGGAGGGGGCGCCGGTGGATTCCGGGCATTTTTTGGCGGAGGAGAATCCGGACGTGACGGCGAAATTGTTGCGGGAGTTTTTTACGGCGGCGTGAGTCGAAAATTTTCGCCGCACATCGAAATTGTCATACCCGCGAAAGCGGGTATCCAGTACGCTGCGGCCTCTCGGTCGATCACTACCGTCTCTGGAATACTGGATCATCCGCCTTCGCGGATGATGACAGCGTTGGATGAGGTTGTACCGCCTACCGTCTCACCTTAAAGAACTCCTTGAGCAGCGTTGCCGCCTCCGTCTCCCCCACAGCCGAGTAAACCTCCGGCACGTGATGGCAGGTAGGCTGCGCGAAGAAGCGCACGCCGGAATCCACCGCGCCGCCCTTGGGATCGGCGGCGCCGTAATAGAGCCGCCGGATCCGCGCAAACGAGATCGCGCCGGCGCACATGGTGCAGGGCTCCAGCGTGACGTAGAGGTCGCAATCGACCAGCCGCTCGGTGCCGATAACCTCGGCCGCCTGCCGGATTGCCAATATTTCGGCGTGCGCGGTCGGATCGCGGTCGGTCAGCGTCCGGTTGCCAGCGGTGGCGATTACCTCGTAATCCCGCACGATCACGCAGCCGATCGGAACTTCGCCGGCCTTTCCGGCGTTTTCGGCCGTTTTTAGCGCCAAATCCATGAAAGAAGGGGCAGTCATGCCTCGTATCATTGGAATAAACCTGCTATGAGGGCCGCCTTCAGCAAACGTGGATGCCGGTTTTGCGTGAGAATGCGCCTTGAGCGAAGTGCGCGCGCGTTGTCGCTATGACAGCCCATCCGCACCCTGATTGGCAATTCATCCATATTCGAGAGACCATTCATGCCCCGCGATAGCGACAAAAACAACGATTCCCGCGGCCGGCGTGACCGTCCCGGCGCCGGCCAGGGCCGCGCCGGCGGCGGTAAGGGCCGCTCCGGGGCGGCGAGGGGGCCGGACAAGAAATTCGCCAAGCGCGGGTTTGCCGGCAAGGGCGACGGTGACGGGGAGCGGCGTCCCTATGCCGGGAAACCCGACGGCGCGAAGTGGTTTGGCAAGAAGCCTTATTCCGGCGGAAAACCTTACGCCGGCAAGCGCGATGGCGGCGATCGTCCGCCGCGCCGGGATTTTGGCGATGCGCCGGGCCCGCGCAGCTATCGGCCGTTTACGCGGGATCGCAACAGCGACACCGGTGATCGCCCGGACCGTGGACCGCGTAAGGATTTTCGCCCGCGCGACGACCGCGGCGGCGAGAAGCGCTCGTTCAAGCCGCGCGGCGATCGGCCGAATTTCAATCGCGACGACCGCGCCCCGCGCCGGGATCGCGACGATGCTCGCCCGGCGGGACGTTTTTCCGATAGGAAATTTGGCGACAAGAAGCCCTATACCCCGCGAGAAGGTGGTGGCGAGAAGCGGCCCTATACGCCGCGCGGCGAAGGCTTTCGCAAAGACGGCGACCGTCCGCGTGGCGATCGGCCCTTTAGCGCCCGGCCGTCCCGCGATGGCGATCGCCCCCGTGGTGATAGGCCCGAGAGAAAATTTAGCGGCGATCGAAAATTCTCCCGGGGCGCTGCGGATCGCACGAGCGACCGCGGCGATCGGGGCCCGCGCAAGGCCTTTGGTGACCGACCCGATCGTGGCCGGGATCGCGGTGATTCCAAACCGTGGCAGAAGCGCGAGGATCGCGGCGGCGATGAGCGTCCGCGGTTTTCACGTTCGCGCGAGGATCGCCCCCGGGAAGATCGTCCCAAGTTCGACCGTCCCCGCCAACGGCTGGAAGGCCGCACCGATTGGCAGGAGCATCCACGCAGCGAATCGCGCGACGACCGTCCGCGTCGCGACAATGAAGATGACAGCAGGATCTTCGCAAAGCGTCCTGCCTTTGGGGGCCGTGGCGCGTATCGCGAGCGCCCGACCGATTTCGACAAGCGCGCCCCGCGCGCGGAGCCGAAGCCGAAGAAGGCCGGAGAGCGTATCGCCAAGGTGGTCGCCCGCGCAGGCCTGGCCTCCCGCCGCGATGCCGAGGAATGGATCACGCAGGGCCGCGTCACCGTCAACGGCCGCGTCATCAATTCGCCGGCGCTCGACGTCACCGCCAATGACGTGATCGCCGTCGATGGCAAGGTGTTGCCGCCGCGCGAGCGCACGCGACTGTTCATGTATCACAAGCCGCGCGGGCTGATGACCACGCATGCAGATCCCGAAGGGCGGCCGACCGTGTTCGACAACCTGCCGGAAGGTCTGCCGCGGCTGATCTCGGTCGGCCGGCTCGATTTCAACACCGAGGGGCTGCTGCTGCTGACCAATGACGGTGGGCTCGCGCGTGCGCTCGAACTGCCCGACACCGGCTGGCTCAGGCGTTATCGCGTGCGCGCCCACGGCGAGGTCACGCAGGCGCAGCTCGATGAACTGAAAAAGGGCGTCGAGGTCGACGGCGTTAAATACGGCTCGATCGATGCAACGCTGGAGCGCGACCAGGGCGCCAACGTCTGGCTGGTGTTCGCGATCCGCGAAGGCAAGAACCGCGAGGTCCGCAACGTCATGGCGCATCTCGGCCTCGAGGTGAATCGCCTGATCCGCGTCTCCTACGGACCGTTCCAGCTCGGCGAACTGGCCGAGGGCCAGGTCGAGGAGGTCAAGACCCGCGTGCTGCGCGAGCAGCTCGGCGAGAAGATCGCTGCACTCGCCGGCGCTGATTTCAACCGGCCGATGCCGGGCGAGAAATCCGATGAGGGGGACGACGTGCCGCGCGGCAAGAAGCCGTTCAAGCCTGCGGGCAAGAGCGCGCTGATCGCCGACCGCAAGGGCCGCCGCGTGCTGGTGCAGCGCACCGGCAGCGAGGAAGCCCGCGCGCGCAACGAGGACGAGGCCGGCGGCTACGGCCCGCCGCGCCGCCCGCGACGCGGCTATCACGGCAAGCGCGACCTGAAGCCGCGGGACGAGTAATTGGGCTATGCGTGTCGTCGGCGGACGATTGAAGGGCCGTAGTATCGCCTCGCCTTCATCGCGGGAGATCCGCCCGACCGCGGATCGCTTGCGCGAGTCCGTGTTCAACATCCTGATCCACGCTTACGACAACCCGATCGAAGGCGCGCGGGTGCTCGACCTGTTCGCCGGCACCGGCGCGCTCGGCATCGAGGCGGTGTCGCGCGGCGCTGGCTTCACGCTGTTTGTCGACAACGGCGCAGAAGCGCGCGCGCTGTTGCGCAACAATGTCGAGGCGCTGGGGCTGGGCGGCGTGACAAAAGTCTATCGCCGCGACGCCACCAATCTCGGCCCGGCGCATCCGGTCGAGCCGTTCTCGCTGGTGTTTCTCGATCCGCCTTATGGCAAGGGGCTTGCGGAGAAGGCACTGGCCTCGCTGCGCGATGGCGGTTGGCTGACGGCGGGGGCGCTGGTTGTGGTGGAGGAGGCAAAAGCGGCAGCATTCGCAGCGCCTGAGGGATTCGAGGAACTGGAGCGGCGTGCGTATGACGATACGGAGTTCGTGTTTTTGCGGGCCGTTACCAAACCCTGATCTGTCATGCCCCGCGAAGGCGGGGCATCCAGTACGCCGCGGCTTCTCGATTCAATCACTAACGTCTCTGGGATACTGGGTCACCCGCCTTCGCGGGTGACGACAATTGAATGTGCGGAAGCGCTGCGACTACCTCCGCCCGAACAGCTTCTCGATATCGCTCAACTTCAACTCCACATAGGTCGGGCGGCCGTGGTTGCACTGGCCGGAATTCGGCGTGTCTTCCATCTCGCGCAGAAGCGCGTTCATCTCTTCCGGCTTGAGGCGTCTGCCGGCGCGGACCGAGCCGTGGCAGGCCATGGTGGCCGCGACATGCATCAGGCGGCGCTCCAGCGGCAGCGCCTCGTCCCATTCGGCCATGTGCTCGGCGAGATCGCGCAACAGCGCCGCGGCGTTGGTCTTGCCGAGCAGCGACGGCGTCTCGCGCACCGCGACCGCGCCGGGGCCGAAGGATTCGATCGCAAGTCCGAAGGAGGCGAGTTCGTCAGTGCGCGCCAGCAGCTTCTCGACGGTTGCCTCATCGAGTTCGACGATTTCGGGGATCAGAAGAATCTGCCGCTGCACGCCGTTCTTCGCCAGCGACGCCTTCAGCTTCTCGTAGACAATGCGCTCATGGGCGGCATGCTGGTCCACGACGATGAGGCCGTCGCGGGTTTGCGAGACGATATAGGTCTCGTGGATTTGCGTCCGCGCCGCGCCGAGCGGCCGGTCGAGCAGGTCGGCGGAAAGCTGCGCCTCGAAGCGCACGTCGGCGGTTGGCGCGCCGACATCGAATGCGGCTTGCCCGGCTTCGGCGAGCGCCGTTGCCGCCGCGCCTTCGAACGAAGGCCTGACCGGATAGGCCGGCGAACTCCGCCAGTCCCAGTTGGTCGGGCGCGGCGCAAAGGACGGACGAAACGCCGACAGCGCGGCACCGTCGGTATTGGCAGCGGTGCGCCGGCCCTCGCGGGCGAGGCCGTCCTTGAGCGCATGCACGATCAGCGCGCGAACGAGCCCGGCGTTGCGAAACCGCACCTCGGTCTTGGCCGGATGCACGTTGGCGTCGACCTCCTGCGGCGCCAGCGTCACGAACAGCGCGACGACCGGATGCCGGTCGCGCGGCAGATAGTCGGAATAGGCTGCGCGCACCGCGCCGAGGATGAGCTTGTCGCGGACCGGGCGGCCGTTGACGAACAGATATTGCCCGAGCGCATTGGCGCGGGTCAGCGAGGGCGCGGCAGCAAAGCCCTCGACCACGACGCCTTCGCGCTCGGAGCGCACTTCAATGGCGCAAGAACGGAAATCGTGACCCAAGATGTCGCCGAGCCGCGTCAGCCGGCCCGCAGCACCCGGCAGCGCCGCGGCCCAGGTCACCGGCGCGCGTTCCTCGCCGGACAAAGTGAAAGCGATATCCGGCCGCGCCATCGCGAGGCGCCGCACCACCTCGCGGATCGCCTCGGCCTCGGTGCGATCGGTCTTGAGGAATTTCAGCCGGGCGGGCGTTGCATAAAAGAGATCGCTGACCTCGACGCGGGTGCCTTGCGACAGCGCGGCCGGCATGATCTGCGATTTCAGGCCGCCTTCGACCGACAGCGACCAGGCATGAGGCTCGCTGGCGTGGCGCGTGGTGATACCGAGCTTCGCCACGGCGCCGATCGAGGGCAGGGCCTCGCCGCGAAAGCCCAGCGTGCGAATGCGTAACAGATCCTCGTCGTCGAGCTTGGAGGTGGCGTGACGGTCGACGGCGAGCGCGAGATCGCCATGGGTCATCCCGCTGCCGTCATCGGTGATGCCGATCCGCCGCCTGCCGCCGCCATCGGTGAAAACGTCGACGCGGCTCGCGCCGGCGTCGATGGCGTTTTCGACCAGTTCCTTCACCACGCTCGCGGGACGCTCGACCACTTCGCCGGCGGCGATGCGGTTGACGACCTGTTCGGGGAGCTGGCGGACGGGCATGCGTTCTCGGATCGATTCGAGGCTGGATGGCGATTTTACGCGGCTACCGAGTCAAATGCATGTGTTCAAAATTTTTTTACGGAACTTTCCCGATGCTGCGGAGGCGCCGAATATGCGGTCTGCATGTGGCCAAGGATTCGCAAAATGACCTCGAAATCCCTGTACGATCACCACATCGCGCAGCTTGCATGGCGAGCGCACCGTTCGCGGATAACGACTGATCCGGCGATGGACATGTTCGGGTTGTGAACGGTGCTTTGAAGAAGCCGAACTGTTTGTCGTTCGACAAAACCTTGGAGAAATGGATGAAGCTAGTGAAAACCTCGGCCATCGCGGTTGCAATCTCGGCTCTGCTTGCCGGTCCGGTACTGGCGCAAGGCGCCTCATCCGACACCCAGATTCGCGGCGGAGCAAGGGGCACGACCCAGATGCAGGGCGGCGCGCCGGGCAGCATGGACGAAGACGCGCCGGCGGGCGCCGCGGGCCAGAGGGCAGGCGCCAAGCCGGGTGCGAAAGGCACCGTCGGGGCGGGCGGTAGCGCAGCGCCGCCCAAGGCCACGGGCGGAGCGGCGACCCCTCCAGCAAGCAGCCGCTAAATGCCTGGAGGAAACCCGCCTCCTCCGACGGGTTGCTCTCCAACAGAACTCCGGCCGTGCTGCGGCCGGAGTTTTTTTGTGCCTCGACCGGCGACCCGCGAACCGAAAGCTCGGCCCGGCGGCTCTATCTGACGAGAACGCGCCGACGTTCTTTCGCGCAATCAAAGGGAGCTGTTATGTTCTATCGCAAGAATTTGCCGGGCTGGGAGCGGGCGATGCGGACGATCGGGGGCGTCGTGATGATCGCCTATGGGTTTTTCGGCATGCCCGGGCTGCTCAGCATGCCCGGCACGACGGCCGGCTACCTGATCGCGGCCACCGGCGCGGTCGCAATCGCGACCGGATTTTTCGGCTTTTGTCCGATGTGCGCCATGGTCGGCCGCAGGCTTCCCTCATCATGAGCCTGTTGGTCCGAGCGAGGCGCTGCAATCCCTCGCTGATCGAGGCCGCTCGCGGCGGCGACACCGAGGCGCTGGTGTCGCTGATCGCGGCCGCTCAGCCGGATATCCGCCGCTATGCCGCACGCAATTGCCGCGCGGCCGATATCGACGACGCGGTTCAGGAAACGCTGCTGTTGTTGTACCGGCGGGTCGGCACGTTGCGCGCGGTGACGTCATTTTCGGCGTGGCTGTTTGCGGTGGCCCGCCGCGCCTGCCTTCGCTTGCTGCGCCGCGCAGCAAGCACGGAAGCGCCGGCCGACGATGCGGAGGCGCGCCTGGCGCATCTTGCGCCAGAAGACATTCGCATCGATCTTTCCCGCGCCATCCAGTCGCTGCCCGACCACTATCGCGAGGTGATCCTGCTGCGCGATATCGAGGAATTGTCGATCCACGAGATCGCTGGTGTTCTTGGGTTGACGCGCGAAAGCGTCAAGGCGCGCATCCATCGCGCGCGGATCATGATCCGGGAATATCTAGTTCGCGATTGAGACGTCGTGATCGGCGGTTCAATCGTCAAAGCGCGCAGTGCGTTTCGCTTTGACGTCACTGCGCCGCTTCTTGCCTTCCAGCCGCCGCTGCTTCGATCCGAAGGTCGGCTTGGTCGGCCGGCGCGGCGTCGGGCGGATCAGGGCCTCGCGCAACAGTTCGAGCAGGCGATCGATGGCGTCGGCCCGGTTGCGCTCCTGGGTGCGGAAGCGCTGGGCGTGGATCACGATCACGCCCTCCTTGGTCATGCGCTGGCCGGCGAGCCGCACCAGCCGAGCGGCCGCATCCTCCGGCAGCGCGATCTTGCGTGTGTCGAAACGGAGCTGCGCTGCGGTCGCGAGCTTGTTGACGTTCTGCCCGCCCGGGCCGGAGGCGCGGACAAAGCTGATCTCGATGTCATTTTCGTCGATCGCGAGATCGCGGGAAACCCGCAGCATGGCGGCACCAAAGATCGTCATGCCCGGGCTTGTCCCGGGCATCCACGACTTATCAGCGTATAGAAAACGTGGATGGCCGGGACAAGCCCGGCCATGACGGCGGAGAAAGGGGAGGGCTAATTCGCTCTCGCCGGCGCCGCGGCGGGCTGCGCAGCGGCTTGCGGGGCGCGGCCGACGATCACGGTGAGCAGACCCTGGCCCCACAGCTTCTGCGCCGCCTTTTTGGCGTCGTCCAGCGTGACGGCGTCGACGAGGGCATTGCGCTTCTCGATGTAATCGATCGGCAGCTTGTCGAGTTGGTATTGCAGCAGCGCCTGCGCCAGCTTCGAAGAGGTGTCGAGCGCCAGCATCTGCGAGCCCTTGAGGTACGACTTGGCCTCGTCCAGTTCCTTCTGGGTCGGGCCTTCCTCGGCGATGCGGCGGATTTCCTTCTCGATTGCGTCCACCGTCTCGCCGGCGCGGTCGGCGCGGGTGCCGGTATTGCCGATGAATAGCGCCGAGCGATCCATCCAGAGCAGGGATTCATAAACGGAATAGGCAAGGCCGCGCTTTTCGCGCACCTCCTTGTAGAGGCGCGATGACAGCCCGCCGCCGCCGAGGATGTGGTTCACGACATAGGCGGCCATGAAATTCGGATCGTGGCGGCGAATGCCGGGGCCGCCGAACGTCACCACGGTCTGCGGCACGTCGAGCGGCACGAAGGCGCGCTGCGGCGGCTTGGTGGCTTCGACCTCGGCGATCGGCGTGAGGCTGGCCTTGGCCGGCAGTCCGCCGAACGTCTTGTCAAGGAGCTTGCCGAGCGTGTCGGCATCGACGTCGCCGACCACGGCGATCCGCAAGTTATCCTTCGCAATCACGCGGCGGACGTAGTCCTTCATGTCGGCGACATCGATCTTCGGCACGCTGTCGAGGGTACCGTTGGCCTGTCGGCCGTAGGGATGATCGCCAAAGGCGACTTCCAGGAATTTACGGGTCGCCAGCGACGTCGGGTTGGTGGTGTCGCGGCGCAGCCCGGAGAGCACCTGCGCGCGAATGCGCTCGACGTCGGCGGCATCGAAACGCGGCGAGGTCAGCGCCAGATGGAGCAGGCCGAAAGCTTCGTCCTTGTTGTCCTTGAGCATGCGCAGCGAGCCGCGGAAATAATCCCTGGTCGACGAGAAGCTCAGCTCGATGGCGCGGCGCTCAAGCCGCTCGTGGAAGGTTTTGGAATCGAGATCGCCGGAGCCTTCATCGAGCAGGCTGGCGACCATGTTGCCGACGCCGGACTTGCCGGCCGGATCCTGGGCGGCGCCGCCGGCGAAGGCGTATTCCATCGCTATCAGCGGCACGGTGGCGTCCTGCACGAACCAGGCCTCGATGCCGCCAGGCGAGACCAGCCGCTGGATCTTGGCTGCGGCGTGCGACGGGCTCGCCGCCAGCAACAGCAGGACGGCGCTGGCGATCAGGGCGGATGCGAGGCGCTGCGTGGGAATCGAAAAACGGATCACGAGCGCTTCTCCTCGCGTTTTTGCGCGGTATCCTTGATCAGATAGCCCGTCACCGACCGTTTCTTGTCGAGCCATTTCTGCGCGGCGTCACGGACCTGCTCGGCGGTGACGGCGCGAATCCGGTCCGGCCAGCTCCTGATATCATCGATGGAAAGCCCCGTGGTCAGCGCGCCGCCATACCAGCGCGCCAGGGTGGCCTGGTTGTCCTGGGCGTAGATCGCTTCCGCAATCAACTGGGTCTTGACCCGCTCGAGATCCTCGGCGCGGGCCGGGTTCTGGATGACCTCCGCGATCACGCCGTCGATCACCTGCTCGATTTGCGAAAATTCCACGCCGGGCTTTGGCGAAACCGAGATCGAGAACTGCGAGGGATCCAGCGCGGTGCCCTGGTAACCGGCACCGGCGTTGATCGCGAGCTGACGGTCGATTACCAGTGCGCGATAGAGATAGGAGTTGGAGCCGCCGCCCATCAGTTGCGCGAGCACGTCGAGCGCCGGGCCTTCGCCGGCCGCCGCGGTCGTGGAAGAGGGGACGAGATAATAGCGCCGCAGGCTGGTCTGTTCGACGCGCGGGTCGGATAGCGTCACCGTGCGCGGTGCCGCCGGCACCGGCTCTTGCGGGCGGATTCGTTGCGCGGCAATGGCCGGCTGCGCCGGGATGCCGCCATAGGCCTTCTCGACCATCGCTTGGACCTCCTTGGCATCGACGTCGCCCGCGATCACCAGGATCGCGTTGTTCGGTGCATAGAAGCGCTTGTAGAACGCCAGCGCATCCTCGCGGTCGAGCTTCTCGATTTCCTGGCGCCAGCCGATCACGGGGCGGCCATAGGGATGGTTGAGATATAGCGCCGCCATGATCTGCTCGGTGAGCCGGGCGTCCGGATTGTTGGCGACCCGCATGTTGAATTCCTCGAGCACGACATCGCGCTCGGGAAGCACGTTCTCATCCTTGAGGATGAGGCCGGTCATGCGGTCGGCCTCGAAATCCATCATTTTCGCCAACTGCTCGCGCGGCACGCGCTGGAAATAGCCGGTGTAATCGAGTGAGGTGAAGGCGTTCTCATTGCCGCCGATCCGCAGCACGGTCTGCGAAAATTCACCGGCGGGATGTTTCGCGGTCCCCTTGAACATCAGATGTTCGAGGAAGTGCGCCAGTCCGGATTTGCCCGGCGTCTCGTCGGCGGAGCCGACCTTGTACCACATCATCTGCGTGACGACGGGCGTGCGATGATCCGGGATCACCACGACTTGCAGGCCGTTGTCGAGGGTGAAGCTGGCCGGACGTTCCGACGTGACCGTGGTCTGGGCGAGTGCGCTGCCGGCGGAGAAAGCAAACGTTGAGATGAGGGCTATAGCGAGAGAAACGGCAAGACGGTGTGAGGACATCATGGCCTATCTGGCGCTTGTTCCGCAAAGCTGGTTACCGGCCCTGCGAAACGAATTCGCGCAAATGTTAGAAGTAACCCGATAAAACCGGGATCAAACGGCGGCATCGTACACCGCGCCCGGCTCCGGCAATCGTCACGAAGGCGAGAGATGAACTTAACTATTCGCCATACTTGCCCTGGGCCGGATTGTATTCCTTATTGAGCGATTCCTTTGGTCCCGTGCCGTAAGCAAAATTTGATGACGGCGTCTGGTAGCCGGGCGGAGGCTGGGTCAGCGATTCCCGCGTCGGCTCACCCTTGAAGGGAGCCGTCTCGGTCTTGTTTCCGCCGAACAGGCCGCTGAAGCCGCCGTTATAGCCGAGCTGCGACGGGCTCAGGATCGGGTTGTAGTTCGTGGTCCCGGGCTGCACCGGATCGTTGTCCTTGCGCGAGGACGCCGCGGTCTTGCCCACCGCAAGTTCGGCCGGCGTCAGGATGCGGGCCGCCTCACGCGGGTCCTTGTTCTCTTTCTTGCGTGCCGCAATCGCCGCCCTGCGGCGCTGCTCGTCGGGATCCTTTGGCCAGTTCGGCGCCGTCGCGTCGGCTGCGGCCGCGGCCGGCGGCGGCAAATCGAGCTTGGGTGGAACGACCAGCGGGGAGCGCTCGCGGTAATCGATGCCGCGATTTTCCATGTTGGTGCCGCCAAGGCCGCGCATGATGCCTTCGATGATCTTTTCCTCGAAGGTCTTGTCGTCTTCGTCCTCGTCGTCAGCCGCGCGCACGGGGCCAGCAGCCATCACGAGACCTATGCCGAGGGCGATGGCGGCGAACCGCAGCGCCCGGGTCAGCGAGCTGGTCTGCATCATCCAGAAGCGGGCTTCGGTCTCGCGCATCGCGCTGTTCCCATTCACAATTTCTGCAACACGCGGGGGGGCCGGGCTTAAGGGGCCTAACGGCTCCAGACCGCACGGGTCGTATCGGCCGGGATCAGGGCGCTTTTGCGGCGGGTACCCCCAGAAACGAGTCATACAATAGGGCCGCCACCCCGGCAACAATGGCCACATCCGCAAGGTTAAACACATACCAATTGAAGGTTTTTCCCCCGATCTCGATGTGGAACAGGGCGAAATCGACCACCGCGCCGTGCACGAATCGGTCGATGCCGTTGCCGGCGGCGCCGCCGATGATCAGGCCGAGCGCCACCGTCGCCAGACGCGTGCTGGAGCGTGCCATCCAGATCCCCAGCACGATCACCGCAATTGCCTTGATTGCCATCAGCGCGAGCTGGGCGAACTGATTATCGCTCTGGAACCAGCCAAAGCTGATCCCGATGTTCCAGGCCAGCACCAGGTCGAAGAACGGCGTGACCCTGACCGCGCCGCGATTGGCGAGGTCAAATACGTAGAGCAGCCACAGCTTCGAGGCCTGGTCGATCACCAGCGTCGCGACCGCGACCATGACGCCAGCGCGAAGGTGAGGGGTTACGAAGCGCTCCTTGCCGGACACTTATCTCGCCTTCTTTTTCTTCTTTTTCGACGCGGTCGCAGGCAACTTTCTTGCCGCCTTCTTGGCAGTCCTTTTCTTGTCCGCCTTCTTTACCGCTTTCTTCTTAGCTCCCTTCTTGGCCGCCTTCGTTGCCGAAGCAGCTTTCTTGGATTTGGCGGCTTTGCTGACCTTCGCTTTGCTGACCTTCGCTTTCTTGGCTTTGGCTTTCTTGGCCGTGGTTTTGCTGGCCGTGGTTCTGTTGGTCTTGGCTTTCTTCGTTGTGGCCTTCTTGGCTGCAGCCTTCTTGGGTTCTGCTTTCTTAATTTCGGCCTTGGGTTCTGGGGCGCTCTTGGCCTTCGCCTCGCTCTTGGCGCGCTCGGCCTCCGCGGCTTCCAAAGTCTTCCTGGCTCTGACCTTCTTCGCAGTCGTGTCCGCCGTCATCTTTCCTGAACCGGCCTGCTCCGGCGCTTCCTCCGCTTGTTGCGGTTGTTTTACAGGTTGCTGCTCGACCAACGCGACAGGCTTGGTGGCTGCATCGGCCGGCCTGTGACCTTCGGCAAGCGCCTTCCATTCCCGCAGGGCCTGCGCGTCGCGCGGGGACACGTCCGGGTATTCGCTGTCCTCGCCGACCGTGGGCAGGATTTTCCACGACCGCGCGCATTTGGTGCCCACGGCCCTTTCGACCACGACGGCGACGCCGGGCACGTCGGCGAGGCTGAATGCGCTGGCCGGCGCATCGTCATTGGTCACCATGGCGTTCGAAGTGATGCAGACTTCGGCCAGATCGACGTCGAAAAGCGTGTTGAAGATATTCTTGTCCGACACATAGACCAGCGGCGAGGCTTCGAGCGACGAGCCGATGTTCTTGGCCGCGCGTTCGACTTCGAGCGCGCCGGTGACGACACGGCGCACGTCGCGAATGGTCTCCCACTTCTCCGCCAACTTCTCGTCGCGGAATTGGTCAAAACCTTCCGGGAACAGCGTCAGGTGCACCGAAGCTTCCGCGTCCGGCTTGTACATCCGCCACGCCTCTTCGGTCGTGAAGCTGAGCACCGGCGCCAGCCAGCGCAGGATGGCATCGCAGATGATGTCGATCGCGGTCAGCGCCGCCTTGCGCGCGACCGAGGACGGCGGATCGCAATAGAGCGTGTCCTTGCGGATGTCGAAGTAGAACGCCGACAATTCGCTGTTCATGAACGCCGCCAGCGTCGCGACCACCGTCTTGTAGTCGAACTCGGCATAGGCCTGGCGCACGATTGTCGCGCGTTTCGCCAGTTCGTGCAGCATCAAGCGTTCCAGCTCGGGCATGTCGCCATGGGCGACCGCGTCGGCCGGATTGAAATGATGCAGCGTGCCGAGCATCCAGCGGATCGAGTTGCGCAGCTTGCGATAGGTCTCGATGGTGTTCTTGAGGATTTCGGGCCCGATACGCTGGTCGTCGGCATAGTCGGTGGCGGAGACCCACAGCCGCAGGATATCCGCGCCCGAATCCTTCATCACCTTCTGCGGCTCGACGGTGTTGCCGAGCGATTTCGACATCTTGCGGCCGTTCTCGTCCAGCGTGAAGCCGTGGGTGAGCACGACGTCATAGGGCGCGCGGCCGCGGGTGCCCGCGCTTTCCAGCAGCGAGGAATGAAACCAGCCGCGATGCTGGTCGCTGCCTTCTAGGTACATCACGGTATCCTCGCCGCCATCGACCTTGCGGACGATGTTGCCAAGGCTTGGAAAATTCTGGCGGTCCTCCAGCACGAAGGCATGCGTCGAGCCGGAGTCGAACCAGACGTCGAGGATGTCGTCGATCTTTTTCCAGTCTTCGCCGGCGCGTTCGCCCAGGAATCGTTCACGTGCGCCGTCCATGTACCAGGCGTCGGCGCCTTCCTCCATGAAGGCTTCGACGATGCGCTGGTTGACGATGTCGTCCTGCAGGATTTCGGCGGAGCCGTCGCCCTTCTCGCGCACGAACACGGCGATCGGCACGCCCCAGGCGCGCTGGCGCGAGATCACCCAGTCGGGGCGGCCTGCGATCATGCCGTTGATGCGGTTCTGGCCGGCGGGCGGCACCCACTGCGTTACCGAGATCGCGTGCAGCGCGCGGGCGCGCAGCGTATCGCCAGGCCTCGTCTTGCCGTCAATCGCAATGTCCTTGTCCATCGCGATGAACCATTGCGGCGTGTTGCGGAAGATCACCGGCTTCTTCGAGCGCCAGGAATGTGGATACTGATGCTTGAGTCGCCCGCGCGCCAGGAGCTTGCCGGCCTCGACCAGCGCCTTGATGACGGCATCGTTGGCGTCGCCCTTCTCGCCCTTGTCGTTGATGACGCGCCTGCCGGTGAAGCCAGGAGCGTGATCGGTGAAAGCACCGTTCTCGTCGACGGTGTAGGGGATGGCGGTGTTGATGCCGCGTTGATCGAGTTCACGCGCATTTGCCGTCCAGACGTCGAAGTCCTCGCGGCCATGGCCCGGTGCGGTATGGACGAAGCCGGTACCGGTGTCGTCGGTGACATGGTCGCCGGGCAACAGCGGTACCGTGAACTCGTAGCCACCGCTGAAGCCCTTCAATGGATGGGCACATTCCACGGCGTCGAGCGTGTCGCCGGGCAGGTCGCGCACCTTCTCATAGGCGGTGACGCGCGCCTGCTTGAGCACTTCTGCTGCGATCGCATCGGCGAGGATCAGGAGATCGCCGGTCTTCGCCCAATTGTCGGCAGGCGCATCGGTGACCTTGTAGAGGCCGTAGGCGATCTTCGGCGAGAACGAGATGGCGCGGTTGCCGGGCAGCGTCCACGGCGTCGTGGTCCAGATCACCACGGAAGCCTCTGCCAGCGCGCCATGCGCCGGCGAGGTGACCGGAAATTTCACCCACACCATGTCGGAGGTGTAGTCCTCGTACTCGACCTCGGCTTCGGCCAGCGCGGTCTTCTCGACCACGCTCCACATCACGGGCTTGGAGCCGCGATAGAGCGTGCCGTTGGCGGCGAACTTCATCAATTCGCGCGCGATCTGGGCTTCGGCCGGATAGCTCATGGTGGCGTAGGGGTCGTCCCAATCGCCGATGATGCCGAGCCGCTTGAACTCCTCACGCTGTACGTTGAGCCAGTGCGTCGCATAGGCGCGGCACTCCTTGCGGAACGCCACCATCGCGGTGGAGTCTCGGAAGTCCGGCTTCGGCTTGCCCTTGGAGCGGTAGTTCTCTTCCTCGATCTTCCATTCGATCGGCAGGCCGTGACAATCCCAGCCCGGCACGTAGTTGGAATCGAAGCCGAGCATCTGCTGGCTCTTGGTCACGACGTCCTTGAGGATCTTGTTCAGCGCGTGGCCGATATGGATGTTGCCGTTGGCATAGGGCGGCCCGTCATGCAGCACGAATTTGGCGCGGCCCTGCGCGCTCTCGCGCAGCTTTCCGTAGAGGTCGATCTCGTTCCAGTATTTGAGGATCTCCGGCTCGCGCTGCGGCAGGCCGGCGCGCATCGGGAATTCCGTTTGCGGCAGGAACAGGGTTTTCGAATAATCTGTTACGTCGGACTTTTGCGGCTGTTGGGACATGAATGCTCTGGTTGGCTCGAAGACGGCGCGGAAACGCTGGGGAGTAGCGGCTGAAACAGGAAATCCCGGTCTTGCGCCGAGCGAACGCTCAGGCGGAAGCCGGGCTCCTAATGCTGATGGTGCACCGCGCAAACATGGGGCTTTCCATAGCAGCCAGCCGGGAAAATCGCAAAGCCTGCTGGCGGCGGACTGTCAGCCCTGCCGCGACCGGGCCGGGTTTCCGGCGACGATCACGCCCGGGCCGACATCCCGCGTGACCACGCTGCCGGCGCCGATCACGGCGCCGTCGCCGATTGTGACGCCGGGGAGGATGATGGCGCCGCCACCGATCCAGACATCGCTGCCGATTCGCACCGGACGGCCGAATTCGAGGCCGGTTCGCCGCGTTTCGGCGTCGCGCGGGTGGTCGGCGGCGTAGATTTGCGCCGCCGGTCCGATCTGGGTGCGGTCGCCAATCGTCACATCGACCACGTCGAGGATGACGCAGTTGAAGTTGAGAAACACTTCGTCGCCGAGCCGGATATTGTAGCCATAGTCGCAAAAGAACGGCGGACGGATCACAGCTCCGGTGCCGACACGGCCGAAATGGGCCGATAGCAGCGTATGCCGCTCCGACACAGGCGCAGCCAGCGCCGCATTGTAGCGCGCGAGCCAGGCCTTGTTGGCGGCGGCATCCGCCTGCAATTCGGGATCGCCAGGGCGATAGAGTTCGCCGGCGAGCATCTTTTGCTTTTCGGTCTTGCTCAACCGATCACTCCAAGCTTGGGAAACGCATCCGGCGCGGCAGCCAGCCGCGCGCGGGCGCGCGCGGTGTCGTCGTCCATCTGCCGGATCAACGCGTCGATCGAGTCGAATTTAAGTTCGTCCCGGATGAAGCCGATGAAGGCGACATCGAGCACCGCGCCATAGAGGTCGCCCTTGAAGTCGAACAGGAACACTTCCAAGAGCGGGGCGCCGTTGTCGAAAGTCGGGCGGCGGCCGAAGCTTGCGACGGCGTCGAAGCGCTCGTGATCCTTTCCTTGCCCGCGGCCGACCCGCACTGCATAGATGCCATGCTTGAGGCTGCAATTCTTGTCGAGGCGGATGTTGGCGGTGGGGTATCCGAGGTCGCGGCCGCGCTTCTCGCCATGGATCACCGCGCCGCTGACGAACCACGGCCCGCCCAGCATGGCGGTGGCTTCGTCGATCTGGCCCTCCGCCAACGCCATGCGGATCGCGCTGGAGGACACCGGCCGCTCCTCGATATCGACATGGGCCTGGACGTCGACCTCGATGCCGAGCCGCGGCCCCTCGCTGACCAACAGGCTCGGCGAGCCGGCCCGGCCCTTGCCGAAATGAAAATCGTAGCCGACGGCAATGCCGCTGACGCCGAGCCGCCCGATCAGGTCATGGTGAATGAAATCTTGCGCCGAGGTTCCGGCGCGGGTCTTGTCGAAGGTCATTACGACCGCGCCGTTCAGCCCCGTTCCGGCCAGCAGCCGCAGCTTGTTGGTCTCGTCGGAGAGGCGGAACTGGGGGCTGTTCGGGCTGAAAAAGCTGCGCGGATGCGGCTCGAAAGTGATGGCAAAGGCCGGCTTGCCGTGGGCGTGGCCCATCCGCAAGGCCGCGTCAATCACGGCCCGGTGGCCCAGATGGACGCCGTCGAAATTGCCCATCGCGACCACCGCCCCGCGGGGGATGTCGGCGGCAGGGGTGGCGTCTCGGATAACGGTAAAACCAGTTGTCATTTCAGGGATTCTTGGTCTCGGTGAAGGCGGCCGGACGGTGACGCGGCGCCGCCGTCGAAGTCAAGCCGGGTGGGTCGGGCCAAAACGGATGCAATCCGGTGTCGTCCGGTTAACGGGCTGTTTAACGGCTGATGCTAGAGGTTTGGGGAGGACTGCGGGCCGCGCAGGCCTGTCGGTATTTTGTGGCGTAAAGCGTCGAGTGGGGGAAAAGATGGCGGTTGATTTGTCCATGCCGGTTCTGGTGGTTGATGACTACAGCACCATGATCCGCATCATCCGAAATCTTTTGAAGCAGCTCGGCTTCGACAACATCGACGACGCCAGCGACGGCTCGGCCGCGCTGAACAAGATGCGCAGCAAGAAATACGGACTGGTGATCTCGGACTGGAACATGGAGCCGATGACCGGCTACGACCTGCTCAAGGAAGTCCGTGCCGACCCCAATCTCGCCACCACCCCCTTCATCATGATCACGGCGGAATCCAAGACCGAGAACGTGATTGCCGCCAAGAAGGCCGGCGTGAACAACTACATCGTCAAGCCGTTCAACGCGGCGACGCTGAAGACCAAGATCGAGGCGGTCTTCCCGGACATGGCGACGGCGTAAGGCGCCTGGTCTCCAGCTCGCTCCCATTCTCGTAATGCCCGGCCCAATCCCGGGCATGCTGCGCTCTCATGAGCCCTACCAGGTCTTGCGTTTTCAGATGATGTAAGGCCCATTCCTACTTTGCATGGGGTTGTTTTCGCAATTTTGAGTCCGGTGCAGCGATGCACCTACCACCGCAGCTCCCGCATCAGCGCGCGGGGTGGATGTCCGAACAGCTCCTTCACCGAGGCCGGGTCGAGCTGGTCGATGCCCTCGAATTCTTCCGAATGGATGCCGCGGGTAAGGAAAAGACAATCGATCCCGAAGCCGTGCGCGCCGGTGAGGTCGGTCCGAACCGAATCTCCGATTGCCAGCACGCGGTCGAGCGGTGCCAAATGGCCGCGGCGCTCGGCGGCGAGCGCCATCGCGCGCTCGTAGATCGGCCGGTGCGGCTTGCCGTAGAAGATCGCCTCGCCGCCGAGCTCGCGATAAAGCTCGGCGATCGCGCCCGCGCAATAGATCAGCCGGTCGCCGCGTTCGACCACGATGTCGGGATTGGCGCAGACCAGCGGCAGTTTGTGCTCGCGCGCCTGCAGCAGCATCGCGCGATAGTCTTCCGCCGATTCGGTTTCGTCGTCGAACAGGCCGGTGCAGATGATGTAGTCGGCCTGCTCGAGTGGCGCCATCACGGCATCGAGTCCGCGGTGGATCGAGGAGTCCCGCTCCGGACCGATCCAGAATATCTTCTTGCCAGGATGATCGGCGACGAAACTTCGGGTCAGGTCGCCGGAAGAGACGATGGCGTCATAGGTTTCGTCGGGGACACCGAGCTTGCGCAATTGGCGCTGCACGGAATCGGCCGGCCGCGGAGCGTTGGTGATCAGGATGACGGTAGCTCCGCGCTGGCGGCAGGTGTGCAGCGCCTCGCAGGCTTCGGGGAAGGACTCCAGCCCGTTGTGCACCACGCCCCAAATATCGGACAGGACGACCTCGACGCCGTCCACGAGGTCGCGTAGCCGCTCGACGAAGCGCAATGAGGTCATGATGTCGGAAGCCTGTTAACCCGGTCCCGCGGCACGGCGCGCCAACGCGGCATTGCCGGTCGCGCGCATCGGGGGTTCCGCGGCCTGGCTGGCCATGGGGACGGGGTTGCTGGGGCCATTGGGGCTACCGGATTCCTTGTTCGCTGTCGCCCCGCCGGTAGCAGATGCCCCTTCGGGCCGCAACGGCCGCGGCGGCGCAAACAGAAAGCCCTGTCCAAACCGCACGTCATAGTCGAGCAGGTCCACCACCGCGCGCTCGCCCTCGATCTTTTCGGCGATCAGGTCGATGCCGAAACGGCCGAGCAGGTCGGAAAGATCGGAAGGGTGGATGTCCGAGGTCGAGCTCTGCTTGGGGTCGAGCAGCAACGCCGCGGGCACCTTGATGAAGCGGACGCCGCGATCGGCGAGGTCGCGCGGCTCGATCCGCAAGTCGGTGACATGGTCGATCGAGAAGCGGTAACCACGCTGCGACAGCGCGGCGAGATTCTCGATTTCGGTCGGGCGGAGCTGGCGGAACGTCGCCTGCTTGAATTCGAGCACGAAGGAGGGCGCCAGCGCCCGATTGGCCTCCAGAAAGTCGAGGCATTGCGCGAAATTGGCGGCATTGCCGAGCGTCGCCGCCGAGACGTTGCAGAACACGCCGACATCCTTGTTGCGCACCATCAGGCGGCGCAACACCTGGATACAGCGCAACATCACCATGTGATCGATTTTGCCGATCAGCCCGCCGGCTTCGGCAGTGGGGATGAAATCATCGGCGGCGAGGATCTGATCCCTGTCGTCGCGCAGCCGCGTCACCGCCTCGTAGAAGCGCACCTTGCGCTGCGGCAGCGTCACCATCGGCTGCAGGTAGATGTCGAGCCGGTTTTCCTCGACGGCGTTCTTCACCGCGGCAAGCAGCTGCGGCTGGTTGCGCGAGGGCGGAGCGGCTTCCGCGGCAATTGCAGGCCTTGCCGGCCTTGCGGCGGCAGCCGGTGCGGGCTTGGCGACGATTGGCGCGGCTTGCTCCGTGGCGACAGCCGGTTCGCCCTGCGGTTCGGGATCCGGCCGGCCCGCAGGGGCGGGGGATGCGGTCGCTGCGCCCGAGGCCAATAGATCCTCATGGCCCGCCACCGAGACGGCCAGTTGCTTGACCAGGACGCCGAGCTCGTTGATCTCGCCGACCACCGCCTGGATGCGGTCGGAGCTTGCGGAGTTCGCCGACACCAGGCGGCCCTCGACGGCGGCGAGCCGGCGGCCGAATTCGGCGACCTGACGGGCGAGGTCGGCGGTGCCACGGGAAAGATCGGCGATCTGGCCGCCGACGTCCGAGCGGTCGCGCAGCCGCATCGACACCGCGTTGTAGAGGATCAGGAAGGTCAGCGCGGTGAGCGCCACGATCGCGGATTCGGTGCCGTTGAAGCCCGCCACCGCATGCAGGACGAGGCCTAGGGAGGCTGCAACCAGCACCATGCAGATGGCGATGAAAATCGTCGAAATGCGAATCATGTCGCGCGCTACGCCTTCAGGTCCGAACTGTGCTCCCCCGGGAAAACACGGAAGTTTCAGGCATCGTCCGACTCGCGCTTTTCCCAGCGGCGCAACCTTAGCATCAATGTTGATTCGCAGAGCTAGTGTTCTTTGAACACGGTCGGAACCTGCGATCAAAGCGGTGCAATAGCCAGCGCCGTTGCGCCGTCAAACGTCCGAGTGCCGCGCCATCGCCGTCGCGTTGCCGCCAGGCCCAGCAATGTCGCCATCAGGATAAGACCGGCCTGCAGATTCCTGTCCTTTCCCGGAGATCGGCGCCGAGCACGGCTGCGCGTTGGAGATGCCGAGGGTGCCTGCAAAACTGACCTGGCCAAATTTGACCTGGCGGTGTCCCGCGTCGCCTCGATCTGGTCCGGTTCAACTGGACTGGCCTTGATCGCCACGCGCAGGCGGCTTGTAAGCGAAGGAAACTGCGGCGGCCTTTGTCTGAGCTTGGCGGCGGAGAGCCCGGCGCAAATCGCGGCGATTGTCGCGAGCAACGCGCCAATCGCGCCGAAAGCCCAAAACGGCCCGTAATGGATCTCGATCCAGCGAAACAACGCGGTCATGCCGACCAGGCAGGCGGCGATCAGGAAAATGCCCGCTGCTGCGAACAGGCCTGCGGCGATGGCATAGGAAGTCATCGTTCCGGTCGCCTGATGGGTCCGATCGCGCAAATACGACCGCGTCGCCAGCTTGAGCTGATTCAGCTTCAGTTCGATCCCGGCGCGCAGCAAGCCGCTCGAAGGCGCGAGCATCTCCGCAGTTCTCCGCTGGCGGAGGCAGGATTGCCTCCGCCAAAAGTCCGAAAGTAATGAACGCGGGGTCGTTTCGAATGTTCCTGCCCGGTCAGAGCCGATGCTGGCGACTACGCCGTCGCGCGGATCACCTTGGCGACCTTGTCGATAATCTCGCCGATCTGGTCTTCGGTGATGATCAAAGGCGGCGTCAGCGCCAGCGTATCGCCGGCCACCCGCAGCATCAGGTCGTTGTCGTGGAAGGCGCTGTTGAGCCCGGCAAAGCCGCGCTTGCCCGGCGCGTCGGCAACCGGTGCGAGATCGATGCCGGCGGTCAAGCCGATGGTGCGAATATCCACGACGCCTGGCTCGTTGCGCAGCGACATCACAGCGTCGGCGAATTTCGGCTCGAGCTCACGCGCGCGCTCGAACAGCTTCTCGTCACGGTAGATGTCGAGCGTGGCAAGAGCCGCGGCGCAGGCCAGCGGGTGCGCGGAATAGGTGTAGCCATGGGCCAGCTCGACCACATGTTCCGGGCCGCTCATGAAGGCATCATGGATGGTGTCGCGCACCAGCACGCCGCCCATCGGCGCGGCGCCATTGGTGACGCCCTTGGCGAAGGTCAGCATGTCGGGCGTGACGCCGTAGCGCTCGGCGGCAAAGGCAAAGCCGAGCCGGCCATAGCCGGTGATGACCTCGTCGAAGATCAGCAAGATGCCGTGCTTCTGGGTGATCTCGCGCAGCCGCTTGAGATAGCCCTTCGGTGCCGGCAGCACGCCGGTCGAGCCAGCCATCGGCTCGACGATCACCGCAGCGATGGTGTTGGCGCCGTGCAGGTTAACGAGCCGTTCGAGCTCGTCGGCGAAATGCGCGCCATATTCCGGTTCGCCCTTGCTGAACGCCTGCTTCTCGCGGTCATAGGTCGCCGGCAGATGGTCGACGCCGGTGAGCAGCGAGCCGAACAGTTTTCGGTTGCCGACGATGCCGCCGACGGCGGTGCCGCCGAAGCCGACCCCGTGATAGCCGCGCTCGCGGCCGATCAGGCGGATGCGGCTGCCCTGGCCGTTGATCTGGTGATAGGCGAGCGCGATCTTCAGCGCGGTGTCGGCCGCTTCCGAGCCGGAGTTGCAGAAGAACACGTGGTCGAGCCCATCGGGCGCCAGCTCGGCGATGCGGCTCGCAAGTTCGAAGGCCTGCGGGATGCCGAACTGGAACGGCGGCGCGTAGTCCAGCGCCTCGGCTTGCTTGGCGATTGCCGACGAAATCTCGGTGCGGCCGTGTCCGGCATTGGTGCACCACATGCCCGAGGCACCGTCGATGATCTTGCGGCCGTCGACGGTGAAGTAATGCAGGTCTTTCGCGCCGGCGAGCAGCCGCGGGTTCTTCTTGAACGCCCGGTTCGCGGTGAACGGCATCCAGTGCGCGGCGAGATCGTTCGGAACATTGACCGGGGTGGGGCGGGGGCTCTTGTCCAGCATGGAAGGCCTCTCTTCAGCTTGAACGTCGGATTTGCCCCAAGGTATCAGTTTCGTCGCGACACGGGAACGCCACCACGACGTGATATTTTTCGCGCAATCGGACAGTTCAGAGATCGGTCGCCGCGATCCAGAATACTTCGCCCTCGGAATCCTCGGTATCGAGCCAGAGCAGCGGCAGTTGCGGATAGGCGGCTTCCAGTTGCGGGCGGCAGCGGCCGATCTCGCATAATAGCCCGCCCTGTGGCGTCAGGTGCGCGGCCGCCTCGTCGAGGATGCGCCTGACAATGTTGAGCCCATCGGAGCCGCCATCGAAGGCGAGTTTCGGTTCGGCACGGCATTCGCGCGGCAGGCCGGCCATGCCTTCCGCATCGACATAGGGCGGATTGGAAATGATGAGGTCGTAGCGCTTATCCCCCAGCGGCTTGAACAGATCGCCGCGGTAGAGCGTGAGCCTGTCCTGAAGCCCGTAATCGCCGACATTGCGCGCGGCGACTTCGAGCGCATCCTTGGAGATATCCACGGCGTCGATCGCCGCATTCGGAAAATTCCGGCTGGCCAGGATGGCAAGACAGCCCGAGCCGGTGCAGAGATCGAGCACGCTTTCCACCGTGTCAGGATCCGAGATCAGCGAGCCCGCCTCGTCATCGCCATCGCGGCCGAAGTGCTGGTCCAGCAATTCGCCGATGAAGGAACGCGGCACGATGGTGCGCTCGTCGACGTAAAAGGGCAGGCCGCGTATATAGATTTTGTTGACGAGATAGGCGGTGGGCTTTCGCGTGGTGACGCGGCGCGCGATCAGATCGAGGATATTCTTGCCTTCGGCGGCGGTGACGCGCGCGGTCGCGAACGTCTCGAAGTGGTCGGGGTGCAGGTGCAGCGCTTCGCAGACCAGGAATGCGGCTTCGGCAAGCGGATCGGTGGTGCCGTGCGCAAATACCAGTTTGGCCTCGACGAAGCGGCTGACGGCATAGCGGACGAAATCGAGCAGCGTCAGCAATTCTCCCGCGCCGACCTTGGGAAGCCTCGATGTGGTCTGGCCGCGCTTCGCCGCCGGCTTCGTGCGTTTGGCCATCAGGACTTGGTCCAGCGCGCGGCTGCAGCGTCGTCATGATCGCGCGCTTCGATCCAGCTCGCGCCTTTTTCGCTTTCCTCGCGCTTCCAGAACGGCGCGTTGGTCTTCAGATAATCCATCAGGAATTCCGCCGCTTCGAAGGCCGCCTGGCGGTGCGGTGAGGCGGTTACCACGAGCACGATGTTCTCGCCCGGCGCGATGCGGCCGAACCGGTGAATGATGGTGAGGCCCTGCAAGGGCCAGCGCGACAGCGCCTCGTCGGCGTGGCGCCCGATCTCGGCCTCGGCCATGCCGGGATAATGCTCGAGCGTCAGGGCTGCGATCGGCTCGCCGTTCTCGCTGCCGCGGCAGATGCCGCTGAAGGTGACGACCGCGCCGATATCGGTGCGGTCTCCGGTGAGCGCCGCGATCTCCTGCGCAGCGTCGAAATCGCCTGCCTGGATACGGATGGTCGCGGTGACGGACATAGTAAGTCAGCCGCCGGTCATCGGCGGGAAGAACGCAATCTCGCGTGCGCCGGATATCACGGCATCGGGCTTGACATGGGCCTGGTCGATCGCAGCGCGGATCACCTTCGGCTTCTCGAAGGCATGGGCGTAAGTCTCGCCACGGCTGGAAAGCCAGCCGATCAGATCGGCAACGGTGCGCACGTCGGCCGGCGGCTCGACGGTTTCTTCCGCGACGCCGACCCGCTCACGCACCCAGGCGAAATATTTAACCCTCATCCCTCATCCTCCTTGATGAGGTGATGGATCCCGGCGCGGAAATAGTCCCAGCCGGTGTAGATCGTGAAGAGCGCCGACATCCACAACAGGACGATACCGATCAGGGTGGTTGCAGGCAGGAGCTGCTCGCCCGCTTCGCCCGCGATCAGGAAACCGATTGCGACCAGTTGGATCGTGGTCTTCCATTTGGCCAGCTTGGTCACGGGTACGCTGACCCGCAACGCCGCGAGATATTCCCTCAAGCCCGAGACCAGAATCTCTCGGCACAGGATCACGATGGCGGCCCACAGGGTCCAGCCGTGGATGCTGCTATCGGCGGCCAGCATCAAGAGGCAGGACGCTACCAGGAGCTTGTCGGCGATCGGATCGAGCATCCGGCCAAAGGCGGATTGCTGGTCCCAAATTCGCGCATAGTAGCCATCAAGGTAATCGGTCACGGCGGCGGCGAGGAAGACCGCCAGCGCTACCCAGCGCAGCCACAGCGGGCCGTCCTGGATGGATTGGGCGAAAACGCAGCCGACCACCACCGGAATGGCGGCAATACGGGCGTAGGTTAGAATATTCGGCAGGGACAGGGTCTTGGCCTGCCCCCTGGTCGTCGCGATGTTCATCCGTCTTACCAATACCGCTGGAGCGTGAAGGTCAACCGTGCGGATTTAGATCATCTGTCGCAGGCGACGCCCAAATGACATGCCTCTCGACGCGAAGTCCCCTTAACCCGCCTGTGCATGGAAAAATTCAAAGATCTTGCGGGCGCTTTCGGCGCTAACGCCTGGAACCTTGCCGAGGTCCGCGATCGAGGCCCGCTCGATCTCCTTTAGTGTTCCGAAGTGATGCAGCAAGGCACGTTTGCGTGACGGGCCGATGCCCGGGATTTCCTGCAAGCCCGCTTCCCGGATGTCCTTTTTCCGCAGTTTGCGGTGCGAGCCGATCACGAAGCGATGCGCCTCGTCGCGCAGCCGCTGGATGAAATATAGCACGGGATCGCGTGGTTCGAGCTTGATGGCTTCGCGGTCCGGCATGAACAGGGTCTCGCGCCCGGCATCGCGGTCCGGGCCTTTTGCCACGGCCATCAGGGAGACCTGGGTTAGTCCCAGACCCTCGAAAATTTCCCTGACGGCGTTGAGCTGGCCACGGCCGCCATCGATGATGACGAGGTCGGGCCATTGCGGAAAGGAGTCATCGTCGGTCTTGGCCTTGGCCGCTTCGTCCTCCGGCGGCTTCAACAGCCGCTTGAAGCGCCGCTCCAGCACTTCGCGCATCATCGCGTAGTCGTCGCCGGGCGTCAGTCCCTCGGACTTGATGTTGAACTTGCGATACTGGTTTTTGATAAAGCCATCCGGTCCTGCCACGATCATTGCGCCGACCGCGTTGGTGCCCTGGATGTGACTGTTGTCGTAGACCTCGATGCGCTTCGGCACCTGCGGCAGCCCGAGCGTGGCGGCCATCGCATCCAAGAGCCGGCTCTGCGTCGCGGTATCGGCGAGCTTGCGGCCAAGCGCCTCGCGCGCATTGGTCAGCGCATGCGTGACCAGTTCCTTTTTCTCGCCGCGCTTCGGCACCGAGATTTCGACCTTGTAGCCAGCCTTGACGCACAGGGCGTCGGCCAGCAGCGCGCATTCCTCGATCTCATGCGACAGCAAAATGAGTTTTGGCGGCGGCTTGTCGTCGTAGAACTGCGCGAGGAACGAGGCCAAGACTTCCTGCGGCGTGAACGACTTTTCCGCGCGCGGGAAGTAGGCGCGGTTGCCCCAGTTCTGGCCGGTGCGGAAGAAGAACACTTCCACGCAGGAATAGCCGCCTTCCTGATGGATGGCGAACACGTCGGCCTCTTCCACGGTACGGGGATTGATGCCCTGCTGCGATTGGATCGCCGACAGCGCGGCGAGACGATCGCGATAGAGTGCCGCGGTCTCGAATTCGAGCTCGTTCGACGCCTTCTCCATCTCGGCTGCGAGCAGCTCCTTCACCGCATGGCTGCGGCCGGACAGGAAATCGGTCGCTTCGCGTACCAGCTCGCCATAGCCGGGGAAGTCGATCTCGCGCGTGCAGGGCCCCGAGCAGCGGCGGATCTGGTACAGCAGGCAGGGCCGCGTGCGGCTTTCGAAAAAGCCGTCGGTGCAGGAGCGGATCAGAAACGCGCGCTGCAGCGCCGTGATGGTGCGGTTGACGGCGCCGGCGGATGCGAACGGCCCGAAATATCGTCCGGGCCTGGTTTGGGCGCCGCGATGCTTGAGGATCTGCGGCGCCCAATGGTCGCCCGTGATCAGGATGTACGGAAACGACTTGTCGTCGCGTAGCTGCACGTTGAAGCGTGGCCGTAGCTGCTTGATCAGGTTGGCTTCCAGCAGCAGCGCTTCGGTCTCGGTCGTGGTGGAAACGATCTCGACCGTGACGGTCGCCGCGATCATCCGCAGGATGCGCGCCGGCAAGGGCGCGTTGACGCGGGCGTAGGACGCAAGCCGCTTGCGAACGTTCTTCGCCTTGCCGACGTAGAGCACGTCGTTGGCGGTATTGAGCATGCGGTAGACGCCGGGAGAGGTCGGTGCCAGCCGCACCGCGTTTTCGATGGCTGCGTGGCCGACCGCCAGCGGGCCTTCGGCAATCGCCTCGGCCGGCTCCTCGGGGGCTTCCGGCAGGCGCGCCTCGTCGTCCTCCTCGGCGGCAGATGTCGCGGGATCGACGTCGGCGGCGGCGGTCAGGTCCTGGGGCGGCAAATCCGGCTGGGAACCCCGCCGCGCCTTGCGTGGGAGCTGCGGATGGTCGGTAGAATCGTGATCCATGGGCCTAAATTAAGCGCTGCAGGGCGGCATCGCCAGCGCTCGCGGCGCGTCTTCGCGGAGAGGCCGGTAACGCTTCCTTAAGACTGATGAGTGGGCGCAAACCCGGATTAACAACCCTTTAACTTAAAACTCTCGATAAATCGTACCGGAAAAGGTGGAGTTCCGTAACGAGGCCGGTTTCGCCGGCAAGGTCGCGGCAGTTGCGTGGAGTTGGGGGATGAGCAGGCTTGTGTGGGGCGCGCTGGCGCTGATCGCCACCGGCTGGACCACGTCGGCACGGGCGGCCGACCTCTACGGATCGCGGCCGCCTTTGACAGTCAACCAGACGCAGTTCGGTCCCGATAGCTGGGCTGGTCCCTATCTCGGCGGCAATCTCGGTTATGCCTGGGGTTCGGTCGCGAACAATCCGACCAAGCCGTCCGGTTTCGTCGGCGGCGTTCAGGCCGGCTACAACTGGCAGAACGGACCGTGGGTGTTCGGTCTCGAAGGCGACATCCAGGCGACCGGCGCCGAAGAAACCTTCGCGCCATGGAAATTTTCCAATCCCTGGTTCGGCACGGTTCGCGGCCGCGCCGGCTACGCGTTCAACAACATCCTGTTCTTCGGCACCGGCGGTCTCGCCTTCGGCGAGCTGCGCGCTACCACCTTTGGCCTGACGGAATCCCATACCAATGCGGGCTGGACGCTCGGTGCCGGCGCCGAGGTGGGCCTTGCGCCGAACTGGAGCGCCAAGATCGAATATCTCTATGTCGATCTGGCCAACAGCAACTTCGTCATTACAGGCGCGTCGAACGGTTACCGGTTCGGCCTGATACGGGCCGGCGTGAACTATCACTTCTGAGAACAAAGAAACTGTCGGCTACCAACTCCCGGCGGCAGTAAGTCGCCGGGATTTTTTTCTTCAGGCCGAGGGCGTCGCAAATCTCACCGCTGTGGACGGTTGTGCCACCCAGCGCGATCCTCGCAGCAAGAATTCAGGCCGCGTTCAACGCGAGCGTCAGCTCACGACGAAATCACCAGGTTGACCGCCTTGGGGCCCTTGCCCTTCTTGTCCGGCTCGACCTCGAACGTAATGCGCTGCCCTTCAGTCAAATCCTTCAATCCGGCCCGCTCGACAGCGGTGATGTGCACGAACACATCGCGGCCGCCGTCGTCGGGCTTGATGAAGCCGTAGCCGCGTTCTCCATTGAAGAACTTGACTGTTCCAGTCATGGCCATCGGGAAACTCCTCCCCGGTATTGCTCCGCCGTTACGCGCACCTCGCGTGTCGGCCGACCGGACATTCGCTGCCGGAAGCTTGGCCACCTGAGCCGATCGGGTTCACGCCGCCGATCAACCCGGATTTTATTCGGCCTTGATCACTCCGCCGCAACCATTCGCGGAAGCGGAACGTAAAGCCAGTCCCAACGGCCTGAGCATAATACGGTTTCGCGTAAATTGCCTACGGCGATTCGCACTTTTCACCGGCCGCGCGGAGGCTCACGGCTTGGGCGTCTCCAGCCTGAACCGGCCGGCCCCGCCCTGGCCGAGCGGTTTTTCGAGTTCGGGTAGAATTGTCTTCAACTCACCGGCCAGCGTCCACGGCGGATTGACGATCAGCAGGCCGGTGGAGGCGAGGGGGCCGCCCGGCTCCTGCGGTGCAACGCTGAATTCAAGCCGCAGACATTTCCCGGCCGGCTTGCTGGCCGCGGCAGCGTCTGCGACGAGCCGTGCCAGGGTGTCGGTGGCCCGCCGGCTCTTCACCGGATACCAGATCAGATAGCTGCCGGTCGGCCACTTCGCGTAGGCTTCGGCGAAGCCGCCGGCCAGCCGCTCGAATTCGTCCTTTTGCTCGAATGCGGGGTCGATCAACACCAGACCGCGCCGCTCGTTGGGAGGCACGAAGGCCGGCAACGCTGTCCAGCCGTCGAGGTCGACCACCCGCGCCTGGCTGTCGCGGCGCAGCGCATCAATCAATTGCCTGCGGGCATTGGGCTCGATTTCACAAACCGTGAGGCGGTCCTGCGGCCGCAGCAGCGCGCGGGCGATCAGGGGCGATCCGGGATAGGCCTCGAGCCGGCCCGGCGCATTGAATGCCCTGATGATATCGAGATAGGGGGTCACCAGCGGCAGCGCGCTTTCCGAGAACCGCGCCTGCATTACCCGCGCAATGCCGGTCAGCCATTCGCCGCCGCGGCGCGCCTCCTCAGCCGTGAGATCATAGCGCCCGGCGCCGGCATGGCTGTCGATGACGCGAAACGGGGCGTGCTTCTCCTGGAGATAGATCAGCATGCGCACCAACACGATGTGCTTGATGACATCGGCAAAGCCGCCGGCGTGAAAGGCGTGTCGGTAGTTCATGGCAATCGGCCGACCAATTGGAGAAGACGTATTGTCTTCTACTCGTCAGGGCCGGGCTTGTCCTCCTTCGCGAGACGCTTCGGATGACCAGGGCTGAAAACCCGGCGAAGCCTTGGCGGAAGACGGGTTGGCGAAGACGGGTCCTGCTTCGCAAACCCCCTAGGGGTCCGGGCCAAATGCCGACGACGTCTTGGTGCAGATAGGTCCCGGCCATCCACGTGTCTTGCAGATGACGATAAGCCGTGGATGACCGGGAACGCAGACAACTTCGAGCAGTCTGCGCAACACGGGCCGCCATGCCTGGCATGGCGGTAAGCGGGTCTTCAGCCGCCCCGTACCGGCGGCATCACCACCTCGTCACGCCGGCAGGCGCGGCGGTCGATTTCGTCGCAGGCGCGGAATTGCATGTCCTTGCTCAGGCAGACCCGCACCTCGCTCAGGCGCCGGCTCGAGCAGGTCACCGAAATCGCCGAACTGCTCAAGCCCGGGTTGACCTTGATAAAGGCCTCTTCGAGATCGCCAGGGGCGATGGTCTTCTGCTCTGACAATTGCAGGAATTCCTCTGGAATCTTTACCGCAGCGCGCGCTTTTCGGGTGGTCTCGAAATAGGCTCGCGCACCAAGGCCCGAACAGGTGCCGTGCTTGTCCCACTCGTTGAAGATCAGGCCGGGCGCCGGCATCAGGTCCAGCATCGAGGTCATGATGTTGCGATCGAGCCGCGGCGAGGGCCGCTGGCAATATTCAGGAAAGCCGCGCTCATATTGCGGCCACAGGCCGTGAACCACGAAGGAATAGGGGCGGCTGCACTGGGTCTGCGATCGCCCGCTATTGCCGCGCTCAGCCGCCGCCTCGCAGAAGGACGGCGACCAGGAAAGAGCCAGGACATAAAAATCGAACTCGCCCGGCGCGTTCTGCCGGCGGTCCTGCGCGGACGCTGTCCCGGCCAAGACGACAGCAAGAGCCAGCGAAATCAGAAGCCGCGAAATAATGATGGACCGGTGCATCGAACGCCCCCTCTACTCGACTACCGGGAGCCTAGCAGGGAGCTAGAACATTTCAAGAACAAAATTGGATTAACCCCAGAATCGGCCCGAGTCAGCCGGATCGCTTGCCGGATTTCAGGGCGATCAGGGCCGTGCGGCCCTGCAGCCGGGGCTGTAGGCCCAGTTGCGGTCAAGCCCGGTCACGCACCATTCGACGCCCTGGCCGAAGCCGGCAAAGCCGCCATCCTCGATGATCGAGTAGTGCACGCTGCGCATCTTGCCGTCGCTCAGCATCACATCTCCGCTGCAAAAACGGCGCGGAATGTTGTCGGATTGCCAGGGCCGGAATGCGGTTTCCTGGATCCGGCCAAAGCCGGTGATCGTCAGCGCCGAATTCCAGAACTTGCCCTCTTTCTCCCGGAATTGGTACGCGATGGTCGACAGCGCCCGCTCGCATTCGGCAACGCGGCCGTCATAGCGCGGGCCTGACAGCCAGAAATTCAATTCCAAGGGATTGGCCGCTTGGGCGGCATGGCTGGAGGCCAGCAGGGCGAGCGCCACCGCCGTCGGACCGAGTGCTCTCAAGGATTTGAACAAATTGCGCATGGGGAATCCGCCGGTAAGCCAACGCACGGGACGGTGCCGCGAAGCCCTGACAAGGTCAAGTGCAGCGCGGCAACACCTGACAGCCAAGTCCGCCTCGTGCCGCAAGCATTCTTTTCACGGCCATCGGCGCACACTATGGTGCGGTTCGAGCGAAATGGAGTCTGCGATGCGAAGAATTGTGGCCGCGAGCCTGATTGCCATGGGCGGGATGCTGGCGGCGGCGCCGGCGCAGGCGCAGTGGTGGGATATCGACACGGTGCCACCGTTCAAGGGCAACGACACCGGCGGCATCATCGCCTATCCGCTCGCGATGCAGGCCGACGCCCGCCAGCTCGCCGTCGATCACTGCGCCCGCTACGGCAAGGTGGTGAAATTCCTCGGCGTGCAGCCCAATTACGGCGGCTACGTTTCCTTTGCCTGCCGCTGGGTGCCCTATGGCGCCGCTGAGCGGCCGCTGCGCACGCTTTACTGAGCGCTGCCCCTACCTGTTTTCCGGCTGGACATGTTTTCGCCACGCGGAGCGTGTGTTCACTTCGCGATGACGATCTCTGGAAGAATTCAGCGGGAGCCACGCATGAGACGACTGCTTCTTGTATCTTGTTCGGCCGTTGGTGTGCTTGCTCTGTTGCCGGCAGGCGGCGCTATCGCCGTGGAGTTGCCGGTGCGCAAGGCCGGCCTGTGGGAGATGAAGGTGGTGAGTACAGGCGGGCCATCATCCGAGATGACGATGCACCAATGCACCGACGAGACCACCGACAAGGACATGAGCACCGCAATGTCGCCGGTGGCCAAGGAGATCTGCGCGAAGCAGGAGATCCAGAAGACGGCGACCGGCTATGTCACCGACTCGGTCTGCGGCATCGCCGGCGTGACGGTCAAATCAAAGGCCGAGATCACCGGTGACTTCAACTCCGCCTACACCGTGAAATCGACCTCGCATAGCGAGGGTGGCCGGGCCGGCGCGCACGATTCCACTTCCACGATCGAGGCCAAATGGGTCGGCGCCTGCAAGGCCGACCAGAAGCCCGGCGACATCATGATGCCTGGCGGCATGAAGATGAACATCAAGGACATGCAAAAGCTAAAGGCGCTGATCCCGAAGCAGCCGGCGAAGTAACGAAGCAGAATTTATCGTCCCTGCGAACGCATGCGAACGCAGCGACGACAACGTCCTGTCTACCTTGCCTACACCGGCACCCTTACCGCCGCGCGCAGGCCGCCCATCGGGCTGTCGCCGAGCGTGATGTCGCCGCCGTGCGAGCGGGCGATGTCGCGGGCAATGGCGAGGCCGAGGCCCGTGCCGCCCTCATCCTGGTTGCGGGCATCGTCGAGCCGCAGGAACGGCTTGAACACCTCCTCGCGCATGTTGACCGGAATGCCCGGCCCGTCGTCGTCGACCGTCACCGTCAGATAGCGGTGATCGCGGTGGCCGGTAATGGCGACCGTGTTGGCGTGGCGCGCCGCATTGGAAACCAGGTTGGCGATGCAGCGCTTGAACGAGGCCGGCTTCACCGTCACCACCGGCAGGCCGTGGAACGTCACGGTTGCGGTATGGCCGTTGCGTTCGGCGTCGCTGCGCAACTCCTCCAGCGCCATCGCCATATCGGTCGGCTGCGCGATCTCGCCGCTGTCGCCGCGCGCGAAGGCGAGATACGCCTCGAGCATGCCGGACATTTCGTCGACGTCCTTGCGCATGCCGTCGACTTCGGGACTGTCGCCGATCAGCGCCAGTTCGAGCTTGAAGCGGGTCAGGATGGTGCGCAAATCGTGGCTGACGCCGGCCAGCATCGCGGTGCGCTGATCGATCGAGCGTTCGACGCGGGCCTTCATCTCCAGGAATGCCTGTGCCGCTTGCCGCACCTCCCGTGCGCCGCGCGGACGGAAATTCGGCACCTCGCGCCCCTTGCCGAAACTTTCGGCGGCGTCCGCCAGCCGCAGGATCGGCCTGATCTGGTTGCGCAGGAACAGCACTGCGACGATCAGCAGGATCGAGGATGTGCCGAGCATCCAGAAGATGAAAATCTCCGAATTGGAGGCATAGGCGGCGCTGCGCTGCGCGAACACGCGCATCACGGCATCGTCGAGCTGGATGCGGATTTCAACCAGATTGGACTTGCCGACGGTATCGATCCAGAATGGACGGCCGATCTGGCGACCGAGCTGCACCGACAAGGTCTGGTCGAGCAGCGAGAAGAACGGTTTTGGCCCGGGCTGCGGCAGATCGCCGGCGGGAAGAAAATCGACCACGAGCTGCAACCGTTGCCCGACGCGGCGCAATTGCGCGCGGTCCTTGTCCTGCGGATAGAATTTGTAGACATCGATCAGGCTGGCGATGTCCTGCACGACGGCTGCCGACAGGCGTCGCGTCACCGTGTTCCAGTGCCGCTCCATGAACACGAACGCCACGACCGTTTGCAGGATCACCATCGGAACGATCATGATCAGGAGCGCGCGGGCGTAGAGGCCGGTCGGCATCCAGCTCTTGAACGCGTTGCCCATCCAGCCATTGGCCCTGGAGACGCGTTGCGACGCGTTGCGGATGAACGTCAGGCCGGTGTCGATCGTGCTCATGAGCTGGCTCAGGGCGACGCCACCAGGCGATAGCCGATGCCGCGCGCCGCCTGCAGGAACAGCGGATTGGCGGGATCGCGCTCGATCTTGCGCCGCAGGCGGTTGATCTGCACGTCGACGGCGCGCTCGTTCACCGTGCCGCCGCCGGTCAACGCCGCGCGCGGCACCGTTTCGCCGGGACTGGCAGCCAAAATGCGCAGCATTTCGCGCTCGCGGTCGGTCAGGTGAATGATCTCGTCGCCCTGGCGCAGCTCGCCGCGATCGAGATGGAAAATGTACGGGCCGAACGCGATCTGCTCCAGCGCCTCCACCGGCGGCGGCGCAGAGCGCTTGAGGATATTGCCGATCCTCAAGATCAGCTCGCGCGGCTCGAACGGCTTCGCCACATAATCGTCGGCGCCGATCTGCAGGCCCTCGATCCGCGCCTCCGCCTCGTGGCGGGCCGTCAGCATGATGATCGGCACCGAGGAGGAGGTGCGAATGAATCGCGCCAGGTCGAAGCCGGTTTCGCCGGGCATCATGACGTCGAGGATCAGGAGGTCGAAATGCAGGCCGAGCAGTTTTGCGCGCGCATCGCTCGCGCTCGAGGCGGTGGTGACGCGATAGCCCTCGCCGGTCAGAAACCGCGACAACAGATCGCGGATACGGCGGTCGTCGTCGACCAAGAGCAGATGCGGGGCGTCATCGGCCAGTTGCCGCGGCGCGCGCGTGGTGGCTGCAGCGATGGTTGCTCCTTGCGGCACGATCACTCCCTTGGCTTCTTGCTGCCGATCCCGAAGATCGCCTCCAACACCTTGTCGGGGTCGTCGCGATCGATCATCGCGCGCAGGAACTCGCTGATCGCGGCGGCGCCTTCGGGATTGATGTCCCGGAGCGCGCGGGTGATGCGATCGGTCTGAAGCCCTGCGAGCTTTGCCACCAACGCTTCGCCCTTCGGGGTGGCGTAAAGAAGGCGCTGCCGGCGGTCGTTATTGCCGGTCTTCTGGACAATGTAGCCCTCATCGAGCAACTGCTTGAGCACCCGGCCAAGCGACTGCTTGGTGATCCGCAACACGTCCAGGAGGTCGGCGACCTTGAGGCCGGGGTAGCGGTAGACGAAATGCATCACGCGGTGATGGGCGCGGCCGAACCCGAAAGCCTCAAGCTCATGGTCGGCATCGCCGACGAAGTCGCGATAGGCGAAGAACAGCAGCTCGATAATGTCCCAGCGAAATTCGCCAGCCCGCGGGGCAGGGCTGGCGGCCTCCTGCGAATCGGAGGCGACATGGCCCTTTGAGAAATTTATGTCAGTCATGTTGACATATCTTGGGTTCAATGTTACAAAACTGCCAGCCACGACGAAACTTTAGGTCGTTTCGAACCTGGTGACGTGTCAGGCAGCCGGAAAAAGCCAGTGATGGCGGCAACGGCCGCAAATGGATTACCGTGCGATTGTCGAGCGGCATTTCGGCAAACATACTGGACTTCGGCATCCCGCAAAAGCATGTCCTCGACCGACATGACGGCGATGGAAGCCGGCCGCAAGGCCGGTGATGGTGAAGTCCAGACCTGTGAAGGCCCGGAAGACGCATGCCGGCGCCAAGATGGGCTCCGAATTCCAATAGCGGGAAGCAAGGGCAAAGGGGAATGAGTTTGAAATTCGAAATCCGGCCTGCGGCGAATCCAACTTCTGAGGGGGAGCGCGCAGCCAAGCTCGTGGACCCGGGCTTCGGCCGGATTTTCACCGATCACATGGCCATCGTCCGCTACAATCAGGCGAACGGCTGGCATGACGCGCGGGTCGAGGCCCGGGCGAATTTTCCGCTCGATCCGGCGACAGCAGTCCTGCACTACGCGCAGGAGATTTTCGAAGGCCTCAAGGCCTACAAGCGCGACAACGGCGTGAACCTGTTCCGCCCCGACGCCAACGCGAGGCGCTTTAACAGTTCGGCCGAGCGCATGGCCATGGCGCCGCTGCCCGAAGCTATCTTCATCGAAGCGGTCGAGCAGATCGTGCGCATCGACAGCGCCTGGATCCCTGGCGGCGAGGGCAGTCTCTACTTGCGGCCCTTCATGATCGCGAGCGAGATATTCCTCGGCGTGAAGCCATCGGCGGAATACATCTTCGCCGTCATCGCCTCGCCGGTCGGCTCCTATTTCAAGGGCGGACCTGCGCCGGTGTCGATCTGGGTGTCGGAGAATTACACGCGCGCCGCGATCGGCGGCACCGGGGCCGTCAAATGCGGCGGCAATTACGCCGCGAGCCTGCGCGCGCAGGCCGAGGCCATCGAGCACGGCTGCGACCAGGTCGTTTTCCTCGACGCGATCGAACGCCGCTACATCGAGGAGCTCGGCGGCATGAACGTCTTCTTCGTATTCGACGACGGCTCGCTCTCGACGCCGCCGCTCGGCACGATCCTGCCGGGCATCACCCGCGATTCGATCATCGCGCTGGCGAAGGATTCCGGCACGGTCGTGCGCGAGGAAGCCTACACCATCGAGCAGTGGCGCGCGGATGCCGCCAGCGGAAAGCTGAAAGAGGCGTTCGCCTGCGGCACCGCGGCCGTCATCTCGCCGATCGGAAAAGTGTGTTCGGCGAACGGCGATTTTCTGATCAATGGCGGCATAGCCGGCCCTGTCGCCATGGGGCTGCGCAAGAAGCTCGTCGATATTCAGTACGGTCGCGCAGCGGACCCGCACGACTGGATCAGAAAGATCTTGTGACCGGCGGCGGAATTACGCCGTCGCTTAAGCGATAGATCACTTCAAGTGCTTGGTAGCGCGCGTCGCGTCGAGTCGCGCGATGCTGATGCGCGGCTCATTGAAAAGCACCAATCCGGGAGGAGGTCATGGGAGTTTCGTTCGACAAGATCGATGGCGTCATCTGGTACGATGGCAGGCTGGTGCCGTGGGCTGATGCGAATGTTCACATCCTGACTCATGGCCTGCACTATGCGAGCTGCGTGTTCGAGGGCGAGCGCGCCTATGGCGGCAAGGTCTTCAAGAGCACCGAGCATTCCGAGCGGCTGAAGGCCTCGGCCAATATTCTGGATTTCGAGATTCCCTATTCGGTGGCCGAGATCGACGCCGCCAAGCAGCTCGTGATCGACAAGAACAATCTGCCCGACGCTTATCTGCGCCCGATCGCGTGGCGCGGTTCGGAGATGATGGGCGTCTCGGCGCCGGCCAACACCATCCATCTCGCCATCGCAGCCTGGGACTGGCAGAGCTATTTCGATCCGGCGGAGAAGTTGAAGGGCATCCGTATGTGCGTGGCCGAATACCGGCGGCCCGATCCGGCGACGATCCCGGCGATGGCCAAAGCATCCGGCCTCTACATGATCTGCACCATCTCTAAGCACAAAGCGGAGCGCGCCGGCTATGCCGATGCCATGATGCTGGACTGGCACGGCCGGGTGGCCGAATGCACCGGCGCCAACATCTTCTTCGTCAAGGACGGCAAGATCCACACGCCGATCGCCGACTGCTTCCTCGCCGGCATCACCCGCGCCACCGCGATCGACCTCGCCAGGCGCCGCGGCATCGAGGTGATCGAGCGCCGCATCGTGCCGGAGGAACTCGACGGCTTCACCGAGTGCTTCATCACCGGCACTGCCGCCGAAGTGACGCCGGTGTCCGAGATCGCGAACTGGAAGTTTGCGCCCGGCAAGATCTCCGAGCAGTTGATGGCGGACTACAGCGCCGAAGTGCAGTCCAAGGGCAAGGCCGCGGCGGCGTGATTGGCCACCTTCTCCCACAAGGGGAGGTATGCGACGGTTGCCGGGCCGCGCTCCGGCTGGTACCAACCTGCCCATGAAGGACAAAGCGAAAAAACCGCAGAAACTGAAGGCGCGGCTGCCGCGTGGGCTCGAGGACCGCGGTCCGGCCGCGATCGCGGCCACGCGCCAGATGGTCGAGAAAATCCGCGAGGTCTACGAGCGCTACGGTTTCGAGCCGGTGGAAACGCCGGCAATGGAGTTTACCGACGCGCTGGGCAAATTCCTGCCTGACCAGGACCGGCCGAACGAGGGCGTGTTCTCGTTCCAGGACGACGACGAGCAGTGGATCTCGCTGCGCTACGATCTGACTGCGCCGCTGGCGCGCTATGTGGCGGAGAATTTCGACGCGCTGCCGAAGCCGTATCGCAGCTACCGCGCGGGTTACGTCTATCGCAATGAGAAGCCAGGCCCCGGCCGTTTCCGCCAGTTCATGCAGTTCGATGCCGACACGGTGGGCTCGGCCTCGCCGGCAGCGGACGCCGAGATGTGCATGATGGCGGCGGATACGATGGAAGCGCTGGGCATTCCGCACGGCAGCTATGTGGTGAAGGTGAATAACCGCAAGGTGCTCGATGGCGTGCGCGATGCGCTAGGCATTGCCGATGACGGACAATGGCTGACGGTGATGCGCGCGATCGACAAGTTCGATCGTCTCGGCATTTCCGGCGTGCAGCAGTTGCTGGGCGAGGGCCGCAAGGATGAGTCGGGTGACTTTACCAAAGGCGCTGGCCTGAAGCCTGATGACATTGCATTGGTCGTTGGTGCGATCGAGCAGGGCGCGCAGATCGATACGCGGCTGCGCGACAGCAAAGTCGGACAGGAAGGTCGCGACGAACTCGATGCGATCAGCAAGCTGGTAACGGCGTCGGGCTATGGGGCGGATCGTATCGTGATCGATCCTTCCGTCGTTCGCGGTCTCGAATATTACACCGGTCCGGTCTACGAGGTCGAACTCACCCTCGAAACGAAAGACGAGAAAGGCCGTCCCGTTCGCTTCGGCTCGGTCGGCGGCGGTGGCCGTTACGACGGCCTCGTCTCGCGCTTCCGCGGCGAACCGGTGCCGGCAACGGGTTTCTCCATCGGCGTGTCACGCTTGCAGGCCGCGCTGACGATGCTCGGCAAGCTCGACACGCGGCCTGACTTCGGCCCGGTCGTGGTCACGGTGTTCGATCGCGATCGTGTCGCCGACTACCAGAAAATGGTCGCCGAGCTTCGCAACGCGAACATCCGCGCCGAGCTCTATCTCGGTAACCCCAAGAACATGGGCAACCAGCTCAAATATGCCGACCGCCGCAATTCGCCTTGCGTCATCATCCAGGGCTCGGACGAGAAGGCGCGCGGCGAAATTCAGATCAAGGACCTGATCGAGGGCGCGAAAGCCGCGGCTGCCATCGCCTCCAACCAGGAATGGCGCGAGACGCGTCCAGCGCAGTTTTCCTGCGCTGAGGGCGAAATCGTCGCCAAAGTGCGCGAGGTGCTCGCGCGCCATGACGTGAAGTGGGGCAACTGATTTAGTCATGCGCGGGCTTGACCCGCGTGTCCATCTTCAAAATGATGGATTGCCGGGCGCAGACAAGTTTACGTAGTCTGCGTGGGCAGACTACTATGTCCGGCAATGACAGTTTACCGAACACGTAAGAGCAAGAGGGAGCACTACCGATGCCTGAGATCACCATCAGCATGGCCGCCGGCCGTACCGAAGAACAGAAAGTCGGCATGATGCGCGACATCACCCAGGCGCTGGTGAAGAATCTCGGCGTCGACGCGGAAGCCGTCGTGATCCAGATCAACGAGGCGCCGCTCACCCACAAGATGAAGGGCGGCAAGACCTTCGTCGAGCGCAAGGCGATGCAGAAGTGACCTGAAAGGTCATCCCGGATCTCGCGAAGCGCGAACCCCGGATCTCGCGCCAACAACTTTTGGATTCCGGGTACGTCGCTTCGCGCCGCCTCGGAATGACGACTATCCAAGGCCATCGCATGGACGCACGCGACTTCATCAAGATCGGCATGAGCGCCGAGCGGACGCTGGTCGTGCCGCGCGAGCGCACGGTCGGGCATTTCGTGCCTGATATGCCGATGGTCTATGCGACGCCGATGATGATCCTGGAAATGGAGATGGCCTCGAGCGATGCCATCAGAGGCCATCTTCAGCCGGGCTGGATCACGGTTGGCACCGAGGTCGATATCCGCCATCTCGGCGCGTCGCTGGTCGGCGCGACGGTGCGCGTCACGGGAAAGGTCGTAGCCGTCGAGCGCCGCGTGATCCGATTCGAAGTCGAAGCCTTCCAAGGCGAGCGCAGAATAGGCGACGGACGCCACGCCCGCGGCCTCGTCAATGTGGAGACGTTCACGAAGAGGCTTGCAGGGAAGTAGCGGCATCCGCTGAATCGTCGGGTGGGCAAAGCGAAGCGTGCCCACCATCACGAGTACGGTGCCGGATGGTGGGCACTGCGCAAGCGCGCCTTTGCCCACCCTACGATTCCACTACTTCGCCAAATCCTTCGAGCGCTTCGTTGCCGCGGCGATTGCGCGGATCATCAGCGGCTGCAGGCCGTCCTTGGCCATCAGCACCTCCAGCGCGGCCGCGGTGGTGCCGCCGGGCGAGGTGACGTTCTGGCGCAGCGTGGCCGAGGCAAGTTCCGAGCGGTGCAGCAATTCGCCTGAGCCGGCGACGGTTTCGCGCGCGAGCTTCGTTGCAAGCTCGGCCGGCAGGCCGGCCTCGACGCCGGCGCGCGCGAGTTCTTCGGCGAGCAGGAACACGTAGGCCGGGCCGGAGCCGGACACGGCGGTCACCGCATCCATCAGGCTTTCGTCCTCGACCCATTCGACCGAGCCGGTGGCGCGCAGCAGCGCGTCGGCCGTGGTGCGTTGCGCGGCGCTGACATTTTTCGCCGCGATCGCAACCGTGATGCCGCGGCCGATCGCGGCCGGCGTGTTCGGCATCGCGCGAACCACCATGCCGCCGCAGACTTCTTCAAGTGCCGCAATCGTCGTGCCCGCCATGATCGAGACGACGAGCGTGTTCGCTCCGACAAGGGACTTCAGCGCCGGCCCCGCCTCGCGGAACGTCTGCGGCTTCACCGCCATCACCAGCGTATCGACTGTACCCGCGTCCTTCGGATTGAGGCGGAGGCCTTGCGCCGCCAGCGCGCCGATCTCAGCGGATGGCTGCGGCTCGATAACGATCACGCGGCTTGCGTCGAGCCCGCCGGCCAGCCAGCCGGTGAGCATCGCGCCGCCCATCTTGCCCGCGCCAGCCAGCGCAATAGTGCCGCGGAGATTTTGGAGTGTGTTGGTATTCACGGTGTCACCATGAATTCTGCCGTCGTCCCTGCCTAGTGCGCAGTTGCGCACAGGAGCCGGGACCCATAACCACCGGCGGTTTTAGTAAAGCTCAGAAGGGGCCACAAGCAGTTTGCTTGAGCCTGGCGGTCACGGAGTATGGATCTCTGATTTCGGCAGGACGACACTGTGCGCGTGGAAGCGGCGGGGCCTACGCCTCACCCTCGGTATCGAACATCGCCGCGCTCATGGCTTCCGCGGCGGTTTTTCCCGCCCAGACCACGAACTGGAACGCGGGGTAGTAACGCTCGCAGGCGTGGATGGCGCCGGCCAGCATGACCTCGCATTGCGCGGTCGAGGCGGTCAGCCCGCCCGGCAGCAGCAGGGCCTGCCGGTACATGATCATGCCGGTGTGGGTCCAGATGTCGAAATGGCCGACCCATAATTGTTCGTTGATCGCCGCGATCAGCCGCTGCACTTCCGCGCGGCGTGCGGGAGGAATCTTCATGTCGAACGCGGAGGCCAGGTGCAGCGCCTCGATCTCCGCCATCCAGGTGAAGGAGAGCTGGTAGTCGGTCCAGTTCCCCTTGGAGACGATCGTGACTTCGTCTTCGCCGGAGCGCTCGAACGCCCAGTTGTTTTCGGCGGCGATGTCCTCGACGGCCGCGAGCGGGTTGTTCCGGGAATCAATAATGCCTTCGAGGAGGGACATGCCGTCTCGACCCTGTTTCTTGAATTCTTCTGATACGCACGCGGAGCACGGCGTGCGTTGAACTGATGCGGCGCCGCCGACTGCAATCCCCCGTTCGCGGATCATCCCGGGGCCTGCCGAGCTCAAGTGATGTGATTTGCGGAATCCGCGCAACTGACCCCTGAGTCCGTCCACAGGCCAAAGCGGCGTCGTCCACAGTTGAACGCGGTCATAATTATTAATTTGAGAACAAACCGGAATCGGATTCGAGCGCCGCGGAGTCCGTCGCGGAGTGAAATCGGGCAGCTCTGCCACAATGGTTAATGGATAGTTAATTTTGCGCGGAAGCGCCGCGTTCACGTCCGCGGCGCAGGCACACCCGCGCGCCTATCTCTCGCGCGACCAAAGGACACGCCTCAATCGCGGTCCCGAGTTGCGCGCCCTCGATTTAAACGCAGGACTTTGCGGCATCTACCCAGGGACCATACCGCTCCAGCAATGTCTCGCGGATCGGCTTGCCCCCGCAGGCCTTTGCTGCATCCGTGCCGTCAACGTCAGCGGCGTGTGTCAGCTTGTTCCATTTGCGGCGCTCACCGTGCATCGGTATCTCCCGGACCGTTCGCAAATCGCCGCCTCACTCCGGCTTGAGGCTGCCTGCGCGGACCACCTTGCCCCATTTCTCGGTCTCGTCTGCGATCAGTCTGCCGAAATCGGCAGGCGAGCCCGGCATCGGCGCGCCGCCGATGGCGGCAAGCCGGGCCTTCATGCCGGGATCGGCGATCGCCGCGTTGATCTCCTTGTTGAGCTTGTCGATGATCTCGGCCGGCGTGTTCTTCGGCGCCGCGAAGCCGTACCACTGGCTGGCTTCATAGCCTGCCACGACATCGCCCACGATCGGAACCTCCGGCAGCTCCGCCATGCGCGTGGCCGTCGTCACCGCGAGCGCGCGCAGCTTGCCGGTCTTGATGTGATCGGCGGTGCCGGGCGCGGCCGCAAACAGGATCTGCACCTGGCCGCTGATCAGATCCGTCATTGCCGGCCCCTGGCCGCGATAGGCGACATGGACCATGTCGACCCCGGTCATCATCTTGAACAGCTCGCCCGCCATGTGCGGCGCGCTGCCGCTGCCGGCGGAGGCCATGTTGACCTTTCCGGGATTGGCTTTGGCGTAGGCGATGAATTCGGCCAAGGTCTGCGCCGGCACCGCGGGGTGCACCAGCACCACCATCGGCACGCGAATGACGCCGGCCACCGGCGCGATGTCGCGGACGAAATTGAAACTGAGTTTTTCGTAGAGCGAGGCGTTCACCGCGTTCGGCACCGTCGCCAGCAACAGCGTGTAGCCGTCGGGCGCCGCATTCACGACCGCCTCGGTGCCGATATTGCCGCCGGCGCCGGTGCGGTTCTCGACGACGAAGGGTTGCTTGAGATGGTCCGCCAGCCATTGGCCGATCAGCCGCGCCGTGATATCGACGCCGCCCCCTGCAGCGAAGCCGGCCACGATCTTCGTCGGTCGCGTCGGATAATCGAGCGCGGACGCCCGTCGCGGCAAGGCGGGCGCAGCGATGAGCGCGCCGGCCAGCTTGAGGAAATTCCGACGAAGAATTTTCATGTTGAGCGTCCCCCTGTTCTTGGCAAGCCTATCTCAATTGCCGCTGTTTAAGTAAAGACAGCGATCCGGCAGGCCACATGCCCTGTTCCGGCGGCATGGGGACATGCCGTTTCCCCATGCCAAAGACGCTTGCTGCCGCCCCGGCCTTGGTCATATTCTTCGGCAGGTCGTCCATTCCGGGCGGCCGATGTTCTCAGGGCGGGGTGAAAATCCCCACCGGCGGTAAGGGTGACGTAGCCCAAGCCCGCGAGCGCCTTCTTCTCGCCTGAGCAGAAGGGTCAGCAGATTCGGTGTGATTCCGAAGCCGACGGTTACAGTCCGGATGAAAGAGAACGGTTTGCGGCGGCCTCGCACCTTTGCGCGTGGGCCGGTGTCGTTCCGTATGCCCTGATTCTGGTCCTGAAAGAGGAAAGCCATGAATCAGATGTTGCAAGAGCCTGAAGTCCAATCCCAAGCAGCCGAAGCCCATCACGTTCCTGACGTGCCCGAGCGCCCGCCGGCGCCGGTGCATCCGCGTTTCGTCAAGCCGCAGCGCATCGCCTTCGTGCAGTCGTCGTGGCACCGTGGCGTGGTCGAGGAATGCCGCATTGCCTTCCTCGAAGAGATCGAAGCGCGCCATATCACGCGCGCGCAGGTCGATCTGTTCGAGGTGCCGGGCTCGTTCGAAATACCGCTGCATGCGCAACTGCTCGCCAAGACGCGGCGCTACACCGCGATCGTGGCCGCAGGCCTCGTGGTCGATGGCGGCATCTATCGCCACGAATTCGTCGCCGACACCGTGATCAAGGCGCTGATGGACGTGCAACTCAGGACCGAAGTGCCGGTATTCTCGGCGGTGCTGACGCCGCAGCAATTCCATGAAAGCGCCGTGCACCACGAATTCTTCCGCAAACATTTTGTCATCAAGGGCATCGAGGTCGCGGAAGCCTGCGCCAACACGCTGCACAGCCTGGAGCGGCTGCGTGGCCAGGTCGCGGCGGGGATTGGGGGGTAGGAGGTAGGAGGTAGTCTCCGTCATTGCGAGCGAAGCAATCCATCTCGCCACGACGGGAAAAATGGATTGCTTCGACGCTTCGCTCCTCGCAATGACGGATGCGGGCATTGGAGGCATCGATGGCTGAAACCGAACAACAATCTTCCGATTGGCTCGGCCTGTCAGGCCGCGTGTGCGTGGTGACGGGCGGGGGCGGCGGGATCGGCCGCACCGTTGCTCTCAGTTTTGCCCAGGCCGGTACCCGCGTGGCCGCGATCGATCTCGATGAACGTGGCCTTGAGATCACGCGCGCCGAGCTCGGCAAGCTCGGCGCCGATCATGTCATCGCGCGCTGCGATACGACGGATGTCGAGAGCGTCACCGCTGCGGCCGCGACGATCGAGAAATCGCTGGGGCCATGCAACGTGCTGGTCAACACCGCCGCGGTACTGCGTCCGGGTGCGCTCGATACCTTGTCGCTTGCCGAATGGAACGCCGTTCTCTCCGTCAACCTGACCGGCTATTTTCTTTGCGCGCAGGTGTTCGGCCGGCAGATGCACGTGCTTGGCCGCGGCAGTCTGGTTCACGTGGCTTCGATCGCCGGCAGCAACGCGCAGGGACAGAGCGGCGCCTACAGTGTCAGCAAGGCCGGCGTGATCATGCTGTCGCGGCAGCTCGCCAATGAATGGGGGCCGCACGGCATCCGCAGCAATGTCGTCAGTCCCGGCATGGTGATCACGCCGATGAGCCAGGCGTTCTACGATACGCCCGGCGTCACCGAGCGTCGCGCCGCAGTCGTGCCGTTGCGGCGGGTCGGCATGCCGCAGGACATGGCCGATGCGATCCTGTTTCTTGCCAGCGATCGCGCGTCCTACGTCAATGGCGAGGAGATCATGGTCGATGGCGGCTATGCCAACATGCTGATGAATCTAGTGCCGCGACCGGGATTTGAATGAGGTGCCGTAGGGTGGGCAAAGGCGCGCTTGCACCGTGCCCACCATCTATTTCGAGATCATCAAACGGTGGGCACGCTTCGCTTTGCCCACCCTTCAAACCTGCCTCAGTCGAACAGGCTCGACACCGATTCTTCCGACGCGGTACGGCTGATCGCTTCGGCGATCAGGGGCGCGATCGACAGCGTGCGGATATTGGCGGCCTTGTTGACCGCCTCCGTCGGCAGGATCGAGTCGGTGATCACGAGCTCTTTCATTTTCGACGAGGCGATGCGCGCGGCAGCGCCGCCGGAGAGCACGCCGTGGCTGATATAGGCGTAGACCTCCTTGGCGCCGTTGGCGATCAGCGCGTCGGCCGCGTTCACCAGCGTGCCGCCGGAATCGATGATGTCGTCGATCAGGATGCAGGTGTAGCCGGCGCAGTCGCCGATCACGTTCATGACTTCGGATTCACCGGCGCGCTCGCGCCGCTTGTCGATGATGGCGAGCGGGGTGTTGATGCGCTTGGCCAGTCCACGGGCGCGCACCACGCCGCCGACGTCAGGCGATACCACCATGACATTGGCGAGGTCGAAACGCTCCTTGATGTCACGCACCATGACCGGCGAGGCGAAGAGATTGTCGACCGGAATATCGAAGAAGCCCTGGATTTGGGCGGCGTGAAGATCGAGCGTCATGACGCGGTCGACGCCGGCGTGCGTAATCAGGTTGGCGACCAGCTTGGCGGAAATCGGTGCGCGCGAGCCGACCTTGCGGTCCTGGCGGGCGTAGCCGAAATAGGGGATGACCGCGGTGATGCGGCGCGCCGAAGCCCGGCGCAGCGCGTCGGTGATGATCAGAAGTTCCATCAGATGGTCGTTGGCCGGAAACGACGTCGACTGGATGATGTAGACGTCCGAACCGCGGACGTTTTCCTGGATTTCGACGAAGATTTCCATGTCGGCGAAGCGCCGAACCACCGCCTTGGTCAGCGGCAGATGCAGCCAGTTCGCGATTTCCTGGGCCAGCGCGGGGTTGGAATTGCCAGCGACCAGCTTGATCGAGCCGTTCTTGGCCGCCATCAACGCTTCTCCTCGCGCCTTGCTGGATACGACGTTCAGCATATCGAGAAGTCCTCGGGAACCGGCGCGTTTTGTGAGCGAGGAGATATCAGGCGGGTGGCTCGGCTGGCAACCCGTTGATGTCGTTTTCCCGGTCAAAAATCGGCCGGTACGGGACTTTTACAGGGCTGTTTATTGAGCGCTGAAACCGAGCGCCGTGACGCCGGCCGCATCCTGGGCGGGTACTGTTTCTTCCGCACTCGCGACCGCGGGACCGCGGCGCTCCGGGGCCGGCGCAGGCGCTGCATCCGGACTTCCGTTGACCATGCCGGACAGACCGCTGAGGCCGGCCTGCGCGATTTTCCGCAACACGAGGTCATCGGCCGCCGCCCAGGCGTCGCGGCCAGCCTTGCCGGCGGGTTCTTCGCCGGAAAGGCGCAGCGCACGCTGCTGGTTGTTGTCGTAGACGTCCCAGACCCAGGCGATCACGGTCTTGCCGCGAACCACCTGCGCCGACAGATAGCTGCGCACGCGGTAGGATGCTCCGCCCTCGCGCGAGACGATCGACAGGTTTCGGAGCTTCGATTCGCTATCGAGCACGCTGACCATCCGTTCGAACACCTGCGGCGGCGGACCGTCGATCGATTCGAACGCCACCGTGGGACCGCCGCCCGCGCTCGGTGCCATCGCATACGAACCGCTGGCCGCGCCGCCGCCGGCACAGCCACCGAGCGCGCAAGAAACGACAAGCAGCGCCGCGGCAATCATGGCGCGCGGGGCTTGCAGGCACGAAGCAATCAAGGTGTTCCTCATTGCTCCCTGCGATATCGTTAAAATGTGTTAAGGTCTAGGGCAGTGCATGGATAAGCTCGCCAAAAAGATTGCGCCCGGCTCGTCCCGTCTCTCCTTCTTGTTGCCAGAATTCTTCAACTTCGCAGGATCATCCATGCGAGCCTTTGTTCTCGATCGCGAATTTGCCTTCGCGCAATTGCCGGCGGCGCTCACCCCACCTGGAAGCCGGCCGGGCGCGGGGAAGGTGGTGCTGCGGGTGAAGTAGGAATTACTCGCTCGCCAGCGCGATCGCGTGCACGTGGCGGCCGTAGTCCGGCTCCTTCCGGTGCACCGAGCGGCGGTAGCTGTAAAAACGCTCGTCGGAATAGGTGTCGACACCGAGGTCGTCGATCATCAGGATGCCGGCGTTCTCCAGCCGCATGCGGATGAAGCCGGCGAGGTCGAACATCGAATGTCCTGATCGAACCGAGGGAATGAAGAACATTGCATTCTCCGCGTCGACATCCAGGAAACGTTCGACGAATTCGCTGCTGACCTCGTAGGAATGCTGGCGGATCAGCGGGCCGATGGCGGCGACGATGCCGGAGCGGTCGGCGCCGAGTTTTTCCATTGCGTCGATCGTGGATTCCAGGACGCCGGTCAGCGCGCCCTTCCAGCCGGCGTGCGCAGCGCCGATCACGCGCGCGGCTGGATCGGCGAACAGGATCGGCCCGCAATCCGCGGCGGTGACGCCGATAGCGATGCCTTCCGTGCGGGTGACGAGCGCGTCGGCGCGCGGCTTGTCGCCCTGCCATGGTCCGGTCGCGACCACGGCGTCGGGCGAGTGGATCTGGTGCACGCTGAGCAAGTGCTCGGGCGCAACGCCCATCCGCTCGGCCATCCGGCGGCGATTCTCCGCGACATTGGCCGGATCGTCGTTGGAGCCTAACCCGCCATTGAGTCCTTCGTAAATTCCACCGGATACCCCGCCCTCGCGGGTGAAGAACGCGTGGCGCAGCCCGGGAATGGCTGCGAGTAGGGACGATCCGAACGTCATGCTCTTTCGTCTCCCGGCGGTTCGTCGCTGAGGCCTGCGACCGAGGTGAGATTTGGTTCGGTAACCGCAAGCACCTTGAACATCGATCCCATGCCGCCGCGGCCGCTGTCGGTCAGACGCTTGAGCGCGGCGGAAATATCGGCGGAAACTTCCGCCGTGGTTTTTGCCATCAGGGTGACGGCCCGGGTCTCGATGCCGAGCCGCTTGAGGAATTCGCCCTGCGTCACCGGGCCGTGAACGCGCGCGCCGACGTCTTCCGCCGCGCGCGCCAGTGCCTGGAAATCGACATGGGCGGTGACGTCGGCCTGGCCGGGATTTTTCAGGGGATCGGCAAAACTGTGCCGGGCGATAGCCTGGAAGGTATCGCCGGCGTCGCTGCGCAGATGTCCGTAATCGATGATCAGCGCCGCGCCGTCCTGGTCGCGCACCCGCGCCGCGATCTTCATCATCTCGGTATCCGGCCGCCATTCGAACACGGCGCCGATCGGGGCCGCGCGCACCAGCGGCGGCAGCAACACCTCGAAGCGCGGGATCGGGTCATCCGCGGCGGCGAATACCAGCTTGCCATTGGCGTCGAGCTCGACGACGCGCTCGTGCCAGCCGGTTTCGCGCTTGACCACCTGATGGATCGGCAGCACGTCGAAATATTCGTTGGCGAGGATGACCGCGGGGCCCTCGGGCACGTCGTCGATATTGTCATGCCAGGTGATGTTGCGCGCGCCGGATAGCGTTGCCTGCTGCTTCTCGCGCAGCACCGGATTGATCTCGACGAGATGGATCTGGATCGATTGATAGAGCGACGGCAGCACGCGAACCGCGCGGAGCGCGTCCGCCATCATGGTGCCGCGGCCGGGGCCGAGCTCGACCAGCCGCAGCATCGGCGGCGAACCGATCGCCTTCCAGACCGAGGCCGTCCATAGACCGAGCAGTTCGCCGAACATCTGGCTGACCTCGGGCGCGGTGGTGAAATCGCCCTCGCGGCCCAATGGATCGCGCGACACGTAGTAGCCGTGCTCGGGATGCATCAGGCACAGCTCCATGTACCGCCAGACCGGCATCGGGCCTGACGATCTGATCAGCTTGTGGATCTCCGACTGTAACGGCGAAAATTCGGTCACGGCCTGCCTTAAATCGACTTCTCTATATGCTGCCGCGTCTCGCGGCGCCATGCCACCATGATCAGGATGGCTCCGGCAATGATCATCGGTACCGACAGCAGCATACCCATGGTCAGCCCGCCCCACAAAAATCCGAGCTGGGGATCGGGTTCGCGGAAGAATTCGCTGGCAATGCGCGCAAGGCCGTAGATCGCGATGAAGCTGCCGAGGATCAGGCCGGGCCGCTTCAGCGCGCCCATCCGGATCATCACCGCCAGTACCGCAAACAGCAGGAAACCCTCGAGCGCCGCTTCGTAGAGCTGGCTTGGATGGCGGAAAAGTTGAAGCGGGTCATCGGGAAAGACCATTCTCCAGGGAACGCTGGCATCCGCCTCACGCCCCCACAACTCTCCCTTGATGAAATTGGCGAGCCGCCCGAGGAATATTCCGATCGGAGCGACCGCAGTCGTGATGTCGCCAAGCGACAGGATGGAGATATTGTTCTTGAGCGCAAACAGCATCACCGCGGCAACGCATCCGAGAAAGCCGCCGTGGAAGGACATGCCGCCTTCCCAGAGTTTGAGAATCGCCACCGGATTCTGGATGAAGAAGGCCGCGTTGTAGAACAGCACATAGCCGGTGCGGCCGCCGACGATGATGCCAATCGTCACCCAGAGAATGAAGTCGTCGAGCTGCACGGGTGCGATCGGCGCCGGCCCGCCCCATAATTTCTCTTTCCTGATCAGCGCGCGCGCATAGATCCATCCGAGCACGATGCCGCAGATATAGGCCAGCGCATACCATCGGATCGCGAATGGTCCGATCGAGATGGCGACCGGATCGATTTCCGGAAAGGTTATGGTGAGAAGGGGCATCGGAGGGGGAGTCTACGACACGAGGTTCTGCTGGTCGATCATGGGCGCTGCTTCTTGTGTTGTGATTCTGGTGTCAAGCTGGCTGTTCGATACGATTGCAAGGAAACCGCAGCATGACAAGGCGAACGGCCGTCACGTTGGCGTTGAACCGCGCTCTTGAACGTTTCCCTTGGGATTGCCATTGTCTTGTGGTGACGATCAATTTGCAGCGACCGGAGCGTTTCAGATGACCCAGACCAGCAATCGGTTTTTCGACGAGATTGGCCGTTTGATGAACGACGCCGCCGGCGCCGCCCAGGGTGTCAAGCGTGAGGTCGATACGGTTATGCGCAGCCAGGCCGAGCGTATCCTGCGCGATCTCGATGTCGTCAAGCGCGAGGAGTTCGATGTGGTCAAGGACATGGCCCGCCTGGCGCGCGAGGAGAATGAGGCACTGAAGAGCCGGATTGCTGCTCTGGAAGCCAAGCTCGGCATTGCGCCGGCCACGCCGGATGCCGGGAGCATGGCGGACGGGTAGGGATTGCCCAACCCTCACCTCCAGGGACCCTCCAGGGAAGGGTGCCCCGCAGAAAAATCCCTTCATTTCCTTGTCATTTCGCCCCTTTGGGGCTAAAAGCCGGCTACGTCCGCAGCCCCCGCACCCCTGGAGGCTTGCTGTGGGACGCCGACGGGCCGCGATGCGGCCTTTAACTTTTTAGAAAACAAGGACTTAACACGATGGCGACCGTCAAGGAATTGAAGGCGACCGCGCGTCCGCAGAGCGGCAAGGGGGCCGCCCGGGCAGAGCGTCGCGCCGGGAGAGTGCCCGGAGTGATCTACGGCAACAACCAGCCCCCCGTGACCATTTCGGTCGACGATAAGGAACTGCGTCAGCGCATCCTGGCCGGCCGCTTCCTGACCACGCTGTTCGACATCGACCTCGAGGGCAAGAAGCACCGCGTGATTCCGCGCGACTTCCACCTCGATCCGGTGAAAGACTTCCCGATTCATGTCGACTTCCTGCGGCTCGGCGAAGGCGCCACCATCCGCGTCAGCGTTCCGCTGCACGTCGTGAACGGCGAAACCTCGCCCGGCGTCAAGCGCGGCGGCACCATCAACATCGTCACCCATACCGTCGACCTCGAATGCTCGGTCGACAACATCCCGCAGTACCTCGAAGCCGATGCCGGCGCGCTGGAAATCAGCTACTCGCTGCATCTCTCCGACATCAAGCTCCCGACGGGCGTGAAGGCGCTCTCGCGCGAAGACGCGACGCTCGTGACCATCGTGCCGCCGTCCGGCTACGCCGAAGAACAGAAAGCTGCGGCGGCTGCCGCGGCTGCAGGCACGGCCGCTCCGGCGGCGGGTGCCGCTCCAGCTGCTGCTGCCGCGCCTGCGGCGGGAGCTGCCGCTCCGGCGGCTGGCGCGAAGGCGCCGGCTGGTGGCGACAAGAAGAAGTAAGCAGCGGCAGGATGCCGCGTTATGCGCCTGTTTGTTGGCCTAGGTAACCCCGGTTCGAAATACGCGAACAACCGGCACAACATCGGGTTCATGGCCGTTGATGAAATTGCGCGGCGTCACGGTTTCGCACCGTGGCGCCGCCGTTTTCAGGGCGAGACATCCGAAGGCACGCTCGATCGCGAGAAGGTCGTTCTGCTTCGGCCGACCACCTACATGAACGAGTCCGGGCGCGCGGTTCAGGAAGCCGCGAATTTCTTCAAGCTCGGCGCTTCCGACGTCACCGTGTTTCAGGACGAGCTCGAACTGCCGGCGGCGAAAGTCCGCGTCAAGGTCGGCGGCGGTATCGCCGGCCACAATGGGCTGCGCTCGATCACCTCGCATATCGGCAACGACTATCGCCGGGTGCGGCTCGGGATCGGCCATCCCGGCATCAAGGAGCTGGTGCACGGCCACGTGCTCTCGGATTTCGCCAAGAGCGACCGCGCCTGGGTGGAAGCCTTGTGCGCAGCGGTGGCCGACAACGCCGGTTTGCTGGTCGCAGGGCACGATTCCTCGTTCGCGAACAAGGTGCATCTGGCGCTGCAGGCCAAGGGATTTTTCGACAAGGGTGATGATGGTGCGGCGTGACGCGTTGTCGACCGTCAGCAACGAACTTCAGGACAAGTTATGGGATTCAAATGCGGTATCGTTGGCCTGCCTAATGTCGGCAAGTCGACGCTGTTCAACGCGCTGACCGAGACGGCGGCGGCGCAGGCGGCGAATTATCCGTTCTGCACCATCGAGCCGAATGTCGGCGAAGTCGCCGTGCCTGATCCCAGGCTCGACAAGCTGTCGGCGATCGCAGGCTCGGCGCAGATCATCCCGACGCGACTGACCTTCGTCGATATCGCAGGGCTCGTGCGCGGCGCTTCGAAGGGCGAGGGCCTCGGCAACCAGTTTCTCGCCACTATCCGCGAGGTCGACGCGGTCGCACATGTGGTGCGGTGTTTCGAAGATTCCGACATCACCCATGTCGAAGGCAAAATCGCGCCGTTGGCCGACATCGAGACCATCGAGACCGAACTGATGCTCGCCGATCTCGACAGCCTGGAGAAGCGGGTCGACAATCTGGCGAAAAAGGCCAAGGGCAACGACAAGGACGCCAAGGAAGCGCTCGACCTCGTTAACCGCGCCCTGGTGCTGCTGCGCGAGGGCAAACCGGCGCGGTTTCTGGAGCGCAAGCCGGAGGAAGAGCGCGCCTTCGGCATGCTCGGCCTCCTGACGTCGAAGCCGGTGCTTTATGTCTGCAACGTCGAGGAAGGTTCGGCTAAGGACGGCAACAGCTTCTCAAAACAGGTGTTCGATCACGCCAAGAAGGAAGGCGCGGTCGCCGTGGTGATCTCGGCCAAGATCGAATCCGAGATCGCGACCCTGTCACGCGAGGAGCGCGCCGAATTTCTCGAGACGCTCGGCCTGGAAGAGGCCGGCCTCGACCGCCTGATCCGCGCCGGCTACCAGTTGCTCGATCTCATCACGTACTTCACCGTAGGCCCCAAGGAAGCCCGCGCCTGGACCATCCACCGCGGCACTAAGGCGCCGGCTGCGGCCGGCGTGATCCATACCGATTTCGAAAAGGGCTTTATCCGGGCCGAGACCATCGCCTATGCCGATTACGTCGCGCTGAACGGCGAAGCCGGGGCCCGCGACGCTGGCAAGCTCAGGCTGGAAGGCAAGGAATATGTCGTCGCCGACGGCGACGTGATGCATTTCAGGTTTAATACCTGAGAATCTTGTAGGGTGGGCAAAGCGCAGCGTGCCCACCATGTCTCTCGCGACCCCGGAAAGATGGTGGGCACGGCGCAATGCGCCTTGCCCGCCCTACGACTCCTGCGCGACTACCTCATCCCGCCCTGGTCGCGGATCGCGCCGAGATGCTCGTTGACGCGGAAGACGATCAGGATGAATTCCGCGGCGATGCGCGAAAACACCACGCCGACCACGACGCCGGCGATCGAGGACAACAGCAGGACAAATCCATAGAAGGGGCTGATGGCCATGATGGACAGGCTCGACAAAATGCCGGCGATACCGAACAGCACGATCAAGCCGATGACCAGCCAGTAGAAAGTCTTGATAATCGTGGGCGTGATGAAACGGTCCCACTGAAATAGATCCTGAAAATCGAACATCGATGGTTCTCCGGCGGGTCAAGAAACCTGGTCCCAGACGGCACAGGGCTAGCCCCGAAAACTGCTTCGGGCAAGTCAGGGCGAGCGCCGGCGACGGTACTCGCCCGTGGCGAACGAGCCATGCGGGTGGGCGGATTGAGATTGCCGCAAATAACGGCCACAATCGGGCTTCTCCGCCGCTATCCTCAATCCAAATCGTCGATCAATGACAACGCTGACCTTCGAAGACTTCACGCCCGGCCATTTCGGCACGTTCGGACCGCGCCACGTCACCCGCGAGGAGATTTTGGCGTTCGCCGCTGAATTCGACCCGCAGCCGATGCATCTGGACGAGGCTGCCGCCAACGCGTCGATGCTGAAGGGGCTGTCCGGTTCGGGCTGGCATCTCGGCTCGCTCATGATGCGGATGCTGTTCGACGGCTTTATCGGCCGCACCGCCTCTCTCGGCTCGCCCGGTGTCAACGAAATGCGCTGGCTATCGCCGCTGCGCCCGGGCGATGACCTGACGCTGGACGTCAACGTTGCCGAGGCCAGGATTTCGAAAAGCCGACCCGAGACCGGCATCGTGACCTTCAAGGGCACGATCCGCAACGCGGCCGGGATCGTACTGTGCGAGATGGAGTCCCCGATCATCGTGCGCCGGCGCCTTGAAGCGGGAGCGGAGTAGCGATGCGTTTCTTCGAGGACATCGAGATCGGCGCGCAGCGCGAGTTTGGCTCGTTTACCTTCACGGCCGACGACATCAAGAGGTTTGCCGCACAGTTCGATCCGCAGCGCTTTCACCTCGATGAGGAGGAGGGGCGCAAATCCCTGTTCGGGGGGCTGGCCGCATCGGGCTGGCACGTTGCGGCGGTGTGCATGAAGCTCCTGGTCGCCGATGGCAAACGATTGACGGCCGAGGCCGCCGCGCGCGGTGAGAAGGTCGCGGTGTGGGGGCCGTCGCCGGGTTTTCGTGAATTGCGCTGGGTCAGGCCAGTGTTGGCGGGCGATACCGTCAGCTTTTCCAACCAGGTTGAAACCAAGCGAACCTCGGAGAAGCGTCCCGAATGGGGCATCCTGCAGGCCCGTAATACCGGCACCAACCAGCGCAACGAAGTCGTATTCTCGTTCCTCGCCACCGCGTTCGTGCCGCGACGGAATGCCGGTTAATTGTGGTCCGGCGAAACATGGTTAGCCAATTGTTTCGTTAGTGCTTCGTAATCCACGACCCCATGAAACCGTTTTTTGCTAACGCATTTTGAACTTTCTGCCTGCCAAATGCGTCTCAGGGGAAGTACCGAGGGGATGAAAATGGCAGATCGCAGCGGCCTGAAATTCGTCGGCTTTGTCTTCGCAACCGTCACGATGGCGGTGATGCTCACCGCCACGATGGTGGTGAAATCCTATGCCGACGGCGTTTACACGATCGAGGACACCGCGTTCGTCCGCCAGTAGTTGCGGATCGGGCAAGCATAGACGCCGAATCTCGGAAAGATTCAGCGGCTCCAGATCAACGTCATTGCCACGACCGCAAGCGTCAGCAATCCGACGAAGCGGATTACGAGCGTGCCCATGCTATGCGACGATTGCCGCAACGGCATTGAATCCATGTTGTCTGGCTGAACGTTTTGCATCGCCGGTGTGTCCCCAAAAAGGTGCCTGCCGCCAAGTGACGACATCCGTCCTTGGACGCGACCGTGCTTATAAAGTTCAGATCGAACACAGCCAAACAAAACCGCCGCGCTCCCGTACGGAACGCGGCGGAGTGTCAGATTTTTGCAACGATCAGATTAGGCGTTGCGCAGGCCGTCGGCGGCGCGCTTCCACTGCGTGACGTTGTCGGCAATCATGCGCGTCGACTTCATCGCCGCCTGGCTGAGCTGCGCATAGCCGGAGATCTCGCGCTGGACGCGCTGGCCTTCGGCATGGAGCAAGTCGCGGAGGCTTTCGAGTTCGGAAATCAGCTTCTCGATTTCCGCCAGCGAAGTGCCGGCGACGCGCTGGATCAGCGAGTTGACGTTGTTGACGGTCGCTTCGGCATTGGCATCAATCGGCACGGTGTCCGGGGCCACTGCGGGCCGACGCAGATAGGCGATATCGTTGCGAACGAAATCGCGGATGCCGGCCTCGACTTCGGATACGGCAGCGAGATCGCCGTCGACTTCCGGGTTCGAATCAGCTTGTTCGGAACGAATGGTGGCGTTCATCGGCTATTCCTCTGTTTCGCTTTCAGGCGAGCGCGGACGTCCCCCGCACGACGAAGTGGAGCGGGTCTCATCTGTCCCGCCGATTTTGTCCGCATCTTGGCCAATCTGCGGCAATGATGGTTCATTCTCTGGGGCGGTGCCCTCGATATCGGAAAGCGCGTCAAACTGGGACGATTTCGGCCCTCACCAGCTACGCCTGAAGCCCGCGCTGAGGCTCTTGTTGGCGGCACCCGAGGGCGTTTCGCCGATCGAGCCGGAGATGGTGACGCCGTCGAACAGCTTCTGCTCGGCGCCGACCTTGCGCAGCCACTTGTCGTCGGATGTCGATAGCGTCTGAGCGGCGATCAAGCTGGTGCCGGTGTCGGCAATGCTGAGCTTTGCCGACTGGTCGGTCTCGTAGCTGTGTGCTGAGTGGCCGACGATGCCGGGCACCGGCACGATACCTTGCTGGATCAGGTTGTAGTCGTTCTTCAGGGTCAACGAATACTGCTCGCTGATCGCCAGCGACTTGCTCAAGGATGTGCCGAGCTTGCTCTGCTCGGATCCGGGATCGACCCGGGCCTCGACCGCGGTCGTGTCCCAAATCGAGCCAACGCCTGGGGCCGTGATCGCAGCCCACGCGGTACCGGACGATTGCGGCAGGCTGCCACCATTGGCAAGTTTTTCCGAGAGCAGTTCGGACGTCGTCACCGTGCCTTGCCGCGCGACCGTCATGTCGGCGCCGATCCGCGCATCCCAGAACGGCGATATGGATTGCTTAACCGATACCGCGGAGATGCCGTTCGGTCTTTCATTGGCGGACCATGAGGCATCCGCGCTGGCAGCGCCTTTCGACGAGTTGCCTCCCTTCGGCGCTGGGCCGGTCAGGGTCGATGTATCGACGTTGAGTTGGCTCCAGTCGAGCTTTTCGACGTCGATGTCCTTCATGATGTCGGCATCGTTAACGCTGGGAGCGGCCTCGGCTTGTTCAGCCTCCTGCATCTCCGGCTCGTCGTCGGTCGGCGGCGTTTGTGCCGCCACCGCCAATATCGAAGCCAAACTTACGCCGGCCGCCAGCATTGGCAGCCGCGCCAAGCCAAACCGCATTTTCGGAATCATTGCCCGCCCGCATTCGAAGTCGCGCCAAGAATGCGTTTGTTTTGGTGCGAAATTATGACCGCGCGCGCTTGCAGGTGGTCGTCATGGCCGGGCGTAGTAGTCTGCCTTGCGCGTGACTACGTACACTTGTCTGCGCTCCCGGCCATCCACGTTCTTGTCGGGGCTGGTGAACAAAGGACGTGGATGCCCGGGACATCCAGCGCGAAGACGCGCTTCGCGCTTTCGCCCGGGCATGACGAAGAGGCGAAGCCGATTGGAGCGCTACACCGCCATCCGCGGCAGGTGAATCGGGTAGCCCACGGTCTGCTCGACCAGATCGAAGGTGTCGACCAGCACGCGCAAGTTGGTCAGGCAGCCGGCCCTGAACTGGGCGAAATGGGCGGTGCGCAGGCTGATCGGCTTGTTCGAATCCAGCGCGGTCAGCGAATAGCGCATCATCGAGGCGGCCGTATCCACTCCCAGCATGATCGATTCGCGGTCGAAGCGGTGGACGCGGAAATTGTCCGCGATCTGCCTGATCACCTCCATCACGGCCACCTTGCCGCGGCGCTGGCCGAAGAACGGATACATATCGATCGGTCCATAGATTGCCCAGTCGACCTCCTCGTCGAGCAGGGCTTCGAGGTCGGCGGGCTGGCGTTCATTGATCGCACGATACAACGCGCGCGAAAAACGCCAGAGACTATGCTCTGTCATTTTGATTTGGTCCTAAAACTGGATTTCAAAACGGCAATCGCGCCCAACCGGGCGTCTCCATCGACGCCGGGGCCGAAATGCCGAACTTCACCGTTGCAGCCAGAAATAGAGCAGTTTCGCCAGAATGCAATTGTCGTTTTTGCAATGCACAAATGCGACTGTTTTGGCCGCATTATCGGTCGTGGCGGCGCACCGGCTCGCGCTCGATGGCGATCTCGGCGTCGCGAATGGCGATGATGCCGAACAGCAGGGCACAGCCGATTCCGCCGATCGCGGCCCCCAGAGGCATGAAGGTGAAGAACACCAGCATGCTGCTATAGCCTTCAAAACCAGTGGTTTTGAAGGTTTCCACCCAGGCGAGACCCGCCCCGATGCCCAGTGCCGCGCCTCCCAACGCCCCCAGCGCCAAACCAAGCAAAGCCAGCAACGCGATCTTCATATGATCTTCTGTCCGGAAAAAACCTTGTGGTGTGTCACGGCCGGCGCGATCAGGTTCAATGCGGTGGGGAGAACAGCACCAAGTCGTTCCGGGGCGCACGACGTGCGAGAACTATGGTGCGCAATTGCGCATTTGAGAATCTCGAGATTCCCCGATGTGCAATTGCACATCCGAGGTCTGGTCCTAACGGACCATCCCGGAATGACAGCCCAACACAATCGCTAAATCGGCTCCGGCCTTCTACCAGTCAGGATCGCGGCGACGTCGCGTTCGAGCAGTTGCTGGACCAGATCGAATGTGTCGATGATTTCCCTGATCTGGCTGATCTTGCCGTCGCGCAGCGTGTAGAAGCCGGCGATGTCGAACTGCACCATGCGCTGGTTGATGCTCTTGCGGAAGAACACGCGGATGAACGCGGCCGCCTTGTCGCCCTCGACGACCAGGATCGGCACCTCGCAGCGCAGTTCGGAATAGCGGGCGCGGACGGCGTTCCACATCTCGCGCATTTCGGCCTTGCCGCGGCGATGGCCCATATGCGGCAGGATGTCGATCGGGGCGTTGGCGAGCGACTCGATGTCGTCGGTGCAGCGCGCCAGCGCGCCTTCGACGTCGCCGGAATACAGGATGTTGAGGAAATCCAGTACGCGCTGACGATGGGATTCCTCGGTCATTCGTCCACCCCGTCTGGGTTCGATCCGCTCTGGGGCCAGTCCATCGTGAAGGGAAGGGCGGAGGGACCAATCAGCAAAAGCAACCTACAGTATGTGACGTGGTGGTTTCCAAAAGGTTCACTGCCGCCCGCGATGCGACGACAGCGAAGACGCAGGGACCTGTTAGGCCACAGACAGGTGCCTCATGGGTCTCCCGGCGATGCGAAGCATCGTCCGGAGACGCGCGGAGCCTGTCATCGGGCCGCGCTGCGCGCGGACCCATTGGCGCTCCTCACCATTGAGGGCTTATGACACGGCAAGATAGCGGCCAGGCCAGTATCCTGCTGCCGCCCCTGTCCGCCGGCTAAGCGGCGTCTTTGGTTGCGATCACCGCTCGGATGTCGTCGGCCAGTTCGCGGTAGTGCAATCCGAGGCGCAGGTATAGCTCGCGCTTCGCCCCATCCGATGTCAACTTGCCGATCAAATCGCATTCGGCAGCGAGAGTCTCGAACCGCTCCAATTTGGCTTCAAGGTCGGTCATGACGCGTCTCCCCTAACGGCCACCAAGGGGATCAGCTTACGCCTTCATTTTACGTCACGGCTAACATCGTTATTGGATAGAACTAATTTAAAGCCTCGGCGATTGCGCGGACGCTCTGGCAATCATTGCCTGGTAGTTTGTCTCGGGAAACGTCAATCATTCCCAAGCGAGGCAAAGCCTCCTGGCCGGCTATCCGGAGAGAGGCGCGCCGAGGAGCGCCGGCTCTCAGCGATCAACGGGCGCTTTGAGTGCCGTGCACCTGATACAGATTTGGGTCGCGTCTGCTGGTGGCGAGAGCAGACATTTGCCACCGGAAAGAACGGCGATGTGCTATCATGCCGACGCCAACGTCGCACATGAGACGCGGTGCTCAGATGATCACAATCCCGGAACTGGTGGCGCAAGCCTTGGGGTCATTTCTGGCCTCGGATACCAGGAGCAGGTTTGGCTCCTCCCAGGCCCGGCTGGCTGAATTTCTCCCTTATGCAGCCAGGCTCACATTGGAATGCATCGGCAACAGCGATGCCCTCTATCACAACATCGAACACACAATGCTCGTGACCCTTGCCGGGCACGACATACTCATGGGCCGGGGGATGCTGCGGCCAACGACGCCAGACGACTACGCCAATTTCATCGTGGCGTGCCTCACCCACGACATCGGATACGTTCGTGGAATTGTCCAGGGAGATGACGGGGATTCCTATGTCGCAGATCTCAGCGGCCGTACCATTCGCCTGGCACGAGGTTCATCCGATGCCGCGCTGGGAGCCTACCATGTGGACCGCTCGAAGCTGTTCGTCTTCGAGCGGCTCGACACCGCCGACGAGGTCGATGCGAGCCGGATCGCCAGGGCAATCGAGTATACACGATTTCCCTATGTTGATTCATCGTCGAACGACGAGCTAATCGAAGAGGAGGGCCTGTTGCTGCGCGCGGCCGACCTCATCGGGCAGCTCGGCGACCCCAACTACCTGAAAAAAGCCAATGCCCTGTTCTACGAATTCGAAGAAGTCGGCATGAATAAAACGCTCGGCTACCAGACGCCGGCAGACGTCGTTTACAAATATCCGCAATTCTATTGGAACAACGTCGCCCCGCAGATCCAGACCGCAATACGCTATCTCAATGTCACGTCGAGCGGACGGCAATGGATAGCAAACCTGCACAGCAATGTTTTCCGGGCCGAGCGTGAAATGAACTTGTCCGGCCCGCAGCCGTGATAATGGCTGCTCGCTCCGCAGAGATCGAGCGCCGTCCGCCTGCGTTAGCCGTGATAGCTAGGCGAATTGCGCGCGAGCCCGTCGAACGCGTCGAGCAGCCGCTCGCGCCAGGCATAGACCGGATCGTCCTCCATCAGCAGCTTGAACGGGCTGACCACGCGCGCCCACTGGAACGCGCCGAACACGATATAGTCTGCATAGTTCGCTGCCGTGCCGCCCAGGAAGGGCTGCGGACGCGATAGCAGTTCGAAAGCCGTTTGTTGCAACCGTCATTGCGAGCGAAGAAGCAATCGATCGCGCCACAAGCGGCGGCATGGATTGCTTGTCGCGGAGCCTGTCATCGGGCGCGCATTCGCGGGACCCGTTGGCTCCTCGCAATGACGCAGAGCTAGCGCGCCCGCCGCGACTGCGGCTTCGCGCGGCCTGCGAGCGCTGCCTCGACCAGCGCATGCGCGGCCTGACCGGCGGTTTCCATGTAGGAGGGATCGCGATGCAGCAGCACAACGGCGAATGAGCCGTCGAGCAGCAGCAGGATTTGCCGTGCGAGGCGCAAGGGATCGGCGATCCCCTCGGCCGCAAACGTCACGCGCAGCCATTCCTCGAACCTCTTCTTGTGCGCGGCGCCGATCTTCATCGCGGGATGACCGGGCATGTTGGCGAGTTCGGCAGACGTGCGCAGGAAACCGCAGCCCTTCCATTTCGGATGCCGCGCCGAGCGGGCGAGATTGCGAAAGACGCGTTCGACCTGCGCCGGCAAGCCGTCATCCTTCTCGCCGAACCATTGCCGGAACAATGCCAGATTGGGCTGATCGCGGCCGGCGAGATACGCCGCCACCAGATCGTCCTTGCTCCTGAAATGGTAATACAGCGTGCGCTTGGTAACGCCGGCCCTCGCAGCGACGGCGTCGACGCTCACGCCGCGAATGCCGTCATTGTAGAACAGCGCGTTCGCCGCCGAGATGATGCGTTCGCGCGTCGGGATGCCGGATCGGGCCATGCCCTTATGTATACTATCCAGTGAATATACACAATTCGGACCGTCTTCTACGGTGCGTGCAACCCATCGAGCCTGCGGAGACCTGGAGATGTCCGAGCCCATTCTGACCGAAATCACCGACGGGATCGCGCTGGTCACGCTCAACCGGCCCGACAAGCTTAATGCGCTGAACTACGCGTTGATCGACAGTCTAATGGCGACGCTCGATAGCGTCGAAATCGACGCCAGCGTCCGCGCGGTCATCCTGACCGGCGCCGGCGAACGCGCCTTTTCCGCTGGCGCCGATATCCACGAATTCTCGAACAGCGTTCGCCGCGGTCCAAATGCGGCGGTGCGGGACTTTGTCCGGCGCGGACAGGCCATGACCGCTCGGCTTGAAGCGTTCAAGAAACCGGTGATCGCGGCGGTCAACGGGCTGGCGTTCGGCGGAGGCTGTGAGATCACCGAAGCCGTTCACCTCGCCGTCGCCAGCGAGCGCGCGCGTTTCGCCAAGCCGGAAATCAATCTTGGCATGCCGCCGACTTTTGGCGGCACCCAACGGCTGCCGCGCCTCGCCGGGCGCAAGCGCGCGCTTGAATTGTTGCTGACCGGCGATGCTTTCTCGCCACAACGGTCGCTGGAGATCGGCCTGGTCAACATGGTGGTGCCACATGAGGAATTGCTGCCAGCCGCGCGCGAGCTGGGGGGCCGCATCATCAGGCACTCGCCGCTCGCGGTCGGCGGTATCATCACCGCCGTCACGCGCGGATTGAACATGGGCATCGGCGAAGGGTTGCAGGTCGAGAGCGAGCAGTTCGCCGCGCTCGTGCCAAGCCACGATCTCGGCGAAGGGATCGCCGCGTGGATTGAACGCCGACGGCCGAACTATGCCGGTCGCTGATTAAGCGTGATAGCTCGGTGACTTGCGCGCTAACCCATCGAACGCGTCGAGCAGCCGCTCGCGCCAGGCATAGACCGGATCGTCCTCCATCAGCAGCTTGAACGGGCTGACCACGCGCGCCCACTGGAACGCGCCGAACACGATATAGTCCGCATAGTTCGCTGCCGTGCCGCCCAGGAAGGGTTGCGTCCGCAATGTCAGTCGCAGCGGATCGAGGCTTTTGCGAAAATCTTCGACCGCCTTGTCGCGGCCGGCCATGATGTCTTCCAGCTCTTTGCCAAAGCGCGCCTCGCGCGACGTGCGGAAGTAGGCGGCGTCCTCCGGCTTCAGGTTGAGCGGGACATCGGCGATGATGAGCGGAAACATGCCGCCGATCACGCCGTCGCCCCACCAGTTCAGCATCCGCGCCATGGCGCGGCCGCCCTCACCGCCGAACAGCGACGGCCGGTCCGGATATTTGTCTTCGAGATAGTTGGCGATGGTCCAGGAATCGACGACCGCGCTGTCGCCGTCGAGCAGCACCGGCACCTTCTCCGAGCCATGCGGCGCGATCGCGCTTTTCTCGGTGAAGCACCAGGGAATCGTCTCCGCCGACAGCCCCTTATGCGCCAGCGCCATCCGCGTTCGCCAGCAGAATGGGCTGAACGGACGGGATGGATCGGTACCGACGAGTTCGTAGAGTTTGAGAGGCATAGGGTCTGCTCCGAAAACGAAGCCAGCCTAGCCGACACTGCGAGAAGCGCAAGCGACGACGGGTCGATCGTTGCCTTGAGAGGAATCTCGCCGCGTCTCCAACCTCGCCCCGTTTGCGGAGAGGTTGGATTGCGAAGCAATCCGGGTGAGGGGGCACAGGTCTCACGTCGCTCACGGCTCACGGAGAGAGCCCTCACCCAACCCTTTCCCGTGAAGGACGGGAGATGGAGTAGAGAAAGCGAGCCGAATGCGAGAGGGCAACCGCTACCTCACCGCCGCCGCCGTCTGCCCGAATAGGATCCTGCGTTCCTCCTCGGTGCGATTCACCGGCTGGCCGAAATTCGGATTGACCTCTTTCGCCTTGGCATAGGCGCGCTCGGTGGCGGGCCGGGCGCGAATGGTTTCGAGCCAGCGCTTCAAATGCGGGAAGTCGTCGATGTTCTGGCTCTGGTTCTGGTAGGGCACCACCCAGGGATAGCTCGCCATGTCGGCGATCGAATAATCGCCGGCGATGAATTCGCGGTCCGCCAGGCGCTTGTTGAGCACGCCATAGAGGCGGTTGGTCTCGTTCACGTAGCGGTCGATGGCGTATTTGATTTTTTCCTGCGCATAGTTCGCGAAATGATGGTTCTGCCCGGCCATCGGGCCGAGATTGCCCATCTGCCAAAACGTCCACTGGATCGCGTCGTAGCGGCCGTAGAGATCGGCGGGCAGAAACTTTCCGGTCTTCTCGGCAAGATAGAGCAGCATCGCGCCGGATTCGAAAATCGAGATCGGCTTTCCCCCGCCCTTCGGCTCGTGATCGACCATCGCCGGAATCCGGTTGTTTGGCGCAATCGCCAGAAACTCCGGCTTGAACTGCTCGCCCTTGCCGATGTTGACCGGAAAAATCCTGTAAGGCAGCCCGGTCTCTTCGAGGAACATCGTGACCTTGTGGCCGTTCGGCGTGGTCCAGTAGTGAAGGTCGATCATGGGACGATCCTTGCGTTGGTTTCCTGTTTCGCAAGAAAGATGCGACTGCATGAATTTGATCGGGCTGACGTGCCAAGTCAATGCAGGCAGGCGCCGTAGCGCGGAAATGTGATGACGCGGATTAGCGTTGCGGCACGCCGACGCGGCCGTGCTCGCGCAGCAGCTTTTCGCCTGATGCGGTGACGGTCACCATCAGTCCGGTTCCGGCGATGGTTTCGCGCACGACGTAGCCGCGATCGGAAGCGTCTTCCCAGATCGTCAGGCGCGGACAGGAGGTCCGCCAGGTCGCGACCACCTCTGCGTAATTCCGCGGCTCGCGGGCGACCCATTCGACGAAGTCGAGCACCAGTGGATCTGCAGCATCCGACATCAGCCCTCTCCCTTCAGAAGGAAGCAACCGAGCCGTGAACCAGCAGCAGCCAGCTTCCGTAGAGAATGTAATAGGCGGCCACCGTCGTAATCAGCCGGTTCGCCCAGGTACGAAACTGCGCGTCGCTCATCGCCTCAAGAATCCGCCGCGCCAGCGTGGTGCCGAGCATCGAGGCCGCGATCGCGACCGCAGCCAGCACGGGATCGAGCGTCGCTGCCTGGTCGATGATGCCGCCGAAATAGATCAGTTTGGTGAGATGGCTGACGACCTGGCAGGTTGCCTTGGTGGCGACCACCTCGCGGCGGCCGAAATTGCCGCCGAGAAAGAACGTGTCCATTAAGGGACCAGACACGCCGGTCATCAGCATCAGGCCCATGCAGACGAAGCCGTAGAACGAGCCCTGCCAGATGCTGTCCGGATTCGGCTTGAGGTTCTTCGGCATCAGCCGCGCCATGAACGGCGTGGCCCCGAGCAACAGCAATGCAATCGGCTTGTCCGGCACGTAGCGGGTGAGCGACCAGAGGCCGAGCGCCAGCGCGCAGCCGATCAGATAGACGAACACCGGCCGCCAGCGGATATGCGCCCGCCACAGAAACGCGCGCCAGCCGTTGGAAGCCATCTGCGTGATCGCGTGCAGCACCATCGCGGTCGGCAGCGGCATCAGCATCAACAGCACGCCGATCAGGATCATCCCGCCGGCCATGCCGAACAGGCCGGACAGGAAGGCTGTCGCGACCATCAAGGCACCGAGCGCTGCGATCATCAGGGCCGTCATCGGCAATCTCCACAATCATATTCCTGCCGCGCTTGGACGGCGCGTGCAAACCGAGTTATCTTGCCCTGGCATCAGATTTCCTGAGGGTCATGTGCGGCGGCTGCTCTTTCTCAACGGCATCAAGGCGTTCGAAGCGGCAGCGCGCACCGGCAGCTTCGCCGCCGCCGGGACTGAGCTCAACGTTTCCGCCGCCGCCGTCAGCCGGATGGTGCATCTGTTGGAAGAGCGGCTGGGCGTGGCGCTGTTCGAGCGCAAGGCCAACCGACTCGTGACCACCGCCGCCGGCCGCGCCTACCAGAACGGGCTGACGCCGATCTTCGATGCGCTGGCGAGCCTGACCGCGCAGGTGACGGCGCCCGCAAGCGTCCGCGTGCTGACCATCGGCGTCGGTCCGACCTTTGCGATGAAATGGCTGATCCCGCGGCTGGCGGATTTCCGCAAGGAAGAACCCGATATCGACGTCCGTATCACCACCGGCGGCGCCGCGGTGCCGTTCGGCGAGGACTGGAGCTGCGGCATCAAGCTCGGCGACGGCGAATGGCCCGGCCTGATCGCCGAGCCGCTGTTTGCGGCCGATCTGCTCCCGGTCTGTGCGCCGCGCCTTGCGGGTGCGCTCAAACGTCCCGGCGATCTGAAGGGGCCGACGCTGCTGCGGGTGGCGCATTCGCCCGACGATTGGCCGTCATGGCTCGAGGCCGCCGGCACCGCCCGCATCAGCGCCCGCGGGCCGGAGTTCGAGTTTTACGGCCAGGCGCTGCAGGCCGCCGTCGACGGACTTGGCATCGCCATGGGCATCCGACCCTATATCGACGATGACCTTGCGGCCGGCCGGCTGGTCGCGCCGTTTGCGTTAAGTGTGCCGAAAGGCATGCGCTGGTATCTGGTCTATCGCGGCTTCAGCACCGGGCAGCGCGATTTTGCCGCGTTCCGGCGCTGGATCGTTCGCGCGGCAGCGGAGCCCGCCACGCGCCGCAGGGGCCACAGACATGCCGGATGAGAAGATCGAAACGCTGGTGATCGGCGGCGGCCAGGCCGGCCTCGTGATGAGCCACCGCCTCAAGCAGCGCGGACTGTCGCATCTGGTGCTCGAGCGCCACCGGATCGCCGAACGCTGGCGCAGCGAACGCTGGGACGGATTGATATTCCAGTTTCCGAACTGGTCAGTGCGGCTGCCGGACTTTCCGTTTCCGCAGAGCGATCCGGATGGGTTCTCGGATACGGCCACCATCATCAAATTTATCGAGGCCTATGCGGATTTCGTCGCGCCGCCGATCCGCTGCGGCGTCGCTGTGACGCGGCTGTCGCAGCGCGACGGCGGGCGCTTTATCGCCGAGACCACGGACGGCACGATCGAAGCTGACAATGTCGTCGTCGCCACCGGACCCTATCAGCGCAGCGTCATCCCGGACCTGTTGCGCGATCATCCGGTATTTCAGGTGCGTGCCGCCGACTACAGGAATCCCGAACAGCTTCCGCCGGGCGCGGTGCTGGTGGCCGGCGCCGGCGCGTCCGGCGCGCAGATCGCCGAGGAATTGCTGCAGGCCGGGCGGCGCGTCTATCTCTCAGTCGGACGGCATCGTCGCCTGCCGCGCCGCTACCGCAGCCGCGACCTGATCTGGTGGCTCGCCGAAATGCAGTTCGACCAGATCACCCCGGAGGAGCGCGGGCAAGCGCGCCTCGGCCCGGTGATTTCGGGCGCCTATGGCGGCCGCAGCATCGATTTCCGCGATTTCGCCGCCCGCGGCATGATTTTGCTCGGACGTCTCGACGCCGCCGATGGCGGCGTGCTCAACATCGCACCTGGCCTCGACAAAAGCCTTGGCGACGGCGACATCGCCTTCACCACGTTCCTCGACACCGTCGATGAATATGTGAAACGGCGCCGCCTGGAGCTGCCGGAAGAACCCGGCGCCCGCGCGACGCTTCCCGACCCGCCTTGCGTCACCGCGCCGCTCACGCGCCTCGACCTCGCCGCGGAGGGCATCTCTTCGATCGTCTGGGCCACCGGCTACGGCGTCGATTTCGGCTGGATCGATATCCCGGTCCTCGACGCCCGCGGCGAAGCGGTTCATCGCAACGGCATCTCGGCCGTATCCGGCCTGTACTTCCTCGGCCTGCAATGGCTGTCGAAGATGAACTCCTCGTTCCTGTCAGGCGTCGGCGACGATGCCGTGGTGCTCGCGGATCATATTTTGGCGCGGCGCTGATCTTTCGTTCTTTGGTGCTCGTAACCCAAGCACGTCGTCATACCTCGCGGAAGCGGGTTATCCAGTACGCCGCGGCAGCAATGGATTGGACCGCGACGACTCTGGAATACTGGATCGCCCGCCGGAGCTTGTCATCGGGCGCGCATTCGCGCGACCCGTTGGCGGACGATGACAGTTTCTTCTGTCTGAAAAAATTCAGCAGATGTGAACCCCTTCACATCTGCCTCCGCCGCGCCGTGCTCTGTTCGCGCCATGCGCAATTCCGGGGGACGCGCCATGATCTATGGCGGCTTTGAAATTCAGTCGTTCGAAGCGGGGAGAGGGCTATGGCACGCCAGGATTCAACGGGCCGACCAGGAGCCGGTCGTGATCGATGGCCTGGCGTTTCCGACGCTCGAGGTCGGCTTCGCCTGGTCGAATCCGGAAGCGGCGATCGCGGATGCGAAAGCCCATATCGATCGTTTCATGCCGCGGTTCGCGAATCGGTAAGCGTGCTGGCCGGCCGAATCTCCGTTCCCCCTCCCGAACAGACCCTGCAAGCCACGCCGCTGCTTTCGACCTGTCCGGATTGCAGCGCTGCGCTCGCGGTGCTGCGTATCATCCCTGGCCGCGCCGGTGCCGAGTACTGGACCATGCGATGCACGCGCTGCGGCGGGATTCATCTGGATATCGTCAAGGCAGCGCCGGTCAGAGCGGATAATGGCGATCTCCGCGTCTGAGGCGCACGACGGTTCCCGATTGCGTCTTGCTGACATCTGCTGACAGGCGAAGCCGCGCGCTTTCGCGCCGCCATTTGCCCTTTTCTCACCGACTGACTCGTCCCATATTCGGGCGATGGCGAAGAAACCGGACGCTCCCCGAAAATCAGGCAAAACCCCGAAATCCAAGGCGCACCGGCCCGAGGTGCAACCAATCGGACCGGCGCTGGCGGAACTGCTCAATCCCGCCATCAACCGCGGCGACGCGGGCACAGGCTCGGGCACCGGATTGCAGCCGCCGCCGGACAATTCCTGGGACCGCCGCGCCGGTGGCGAGGCCGCCCTGCACAGGGCGCGGGCCTCGACCCGCGGTACAAGCGGTGACGTTGCAAAGCGCGATGCTTCGAAACAAGGATTCGACGAATCCCCCCAAGCCAACTACGGCACCGCGGCCACCATCCCGACCCTCGACCCTGAGCTCGCGCGCCAGCTCGGCCTGCCGACCGCGGAAGACGACGAGGAAGCCCTCGCTCGCCCACCGCGCAACAAGATGGAAGCGCTCGGCGTAAAGGCCACCGCCGATGCGCTTGAAAGCCTGATCCGCGATGGCCGTCCCGAATTTCGCGGGGACAATGGCCAGCTCAAAGTTTGGACGCCGCACCGGCCGCCGCGCCCGGAAAAATCCGAAGGCGGCGTGCGCTTCGAGATCAAATCCGAATACCAGCCGAAGGGTGACCAGCCGACCGCGATCGCCGAACTGGTCGAGGGCATCAACCGCAACGACCGCACCCAGGTGCTGCTCGGCGTCACCGGCTCGGGCAAGACCTACACCATGGCCAAGGTGATCGAGGCGACGCAGCGCCCGGCGCTCATTCTCGCGCCGAACAAGACGCTGGCCGCGCAGCTCTATGGCGAATTCAAGAATTTCTTCCCCGACAACGCGGTGGAATATTTCGTCTCCTACTACGACTACTACCAGCCCGAGGCTTACGTCCCGCGCACCGACACCTACATCGAAAAGGATTCGTCCATCAACGAGCAGATCGACCGCATGCGCCATTCGGCGACGCGCGCGCTGCTGGAGCGCGACGACGTCATCATCGTGGCGTCCGTGTCGTGCATCTACGGTATCGGCTCGGTCGAGACCTACACCGCGATGACCTTTGCGCTGAAGAAGGGCGAGCGCATCGACCAGCGGCAGTTGATCGCCGACCTCGTCGCGCTGCAGTACAAGCGCACGCAGGCCGATTTCACCCGCGGCACGTTCCGCGTCCGCGGCGACGTCATAGACATCTTCCCGGCGCACTATGAGGACCGCGCCTGGCGCGTGAACCTGTTCGGCGACACCGTGGAAAATATCGAGGAGTTCGATCCGCTCACCGGCCACAAGCAGGACGATCTCGAATTCATCAAGATCTACGCCAACTCGCACTACGTGACGCCGCGGCCGACGCTGGTGCAGGCGATCAAGTCGATCAAGTCCGAGCTGAAGCTGCGGCTCGACGAGCTCAACAACCAGGGACGGCTATTAGAAGCGCAGCGGCTGGAGCAGCGCACCACCTTCGATCTCGAAATGATGGAAGCGACCGGAAGCTGCGCCGGTATCGAGAACTATTCGCGCTACCTGACCGGGCGCCGCCCCGGCGAGCCGCCGCCGACGCTGTTCGAATACGTGCCCGACAACGCGCTGGTGTTCGCCGACGAAAGCCACGTCACCGTGCCGCAGATCGGCGGCATGTTCCGCGGCGATTTCCGGCGCAAAGCGACGCTCGCCGAATACGGTTTCAGGCTGCCCTCCTGCATGGACAACCGCCCGCTGCGGTTCGAGGAATGGGACATGATGCGCCCGCAGACGGTTGCGGTGTCGGCAACGCCGGGCGGCTGGGAGCTGAACGAAAGCGGCGGCGTGTTCGTCGAGCAGGTGATTCGTCCAACGGGCTTGATCGATCCGCCGGTCGACATTCGTCCGGCGCGCACGCAGGTCGACGATCTCGTCGGCGAAGTCCGCGCCACCGCGGCGGCCGGCTACCGCTCGCTGATCACGGTGCTGACAAAACGCATGGCGGAAGATCTCACCGAATATCTGCACGAGCAGGGCATTCGCGTGCGCTACATGCACTCTGACATCGACACCATCGAACGCATCGAAATTATCCGGGACTTGCGCCTCGGCGCGTTCGACGCGCTGGTCGGTATCAACCTCTTGCGCGAGGGCCTCGACATTCCCGAATGCGGGCTGGTCGCGATCCTCGACGCCGACAAGGAAGGCTTTTTGCGCAGCGAGACCTCGCTGATCCAGACCATCGGCCGCGCCGCGCGCAACGTCGACGGCAAGGTGATCCTCTACGCCGACCAGATGACCGGCTCGATGGAGCGCGCCATCGCCGAGACCGACCGCCGCCGCGAGAAGCAGGTCGAATACAACACCGCGCACGGCATCACCCCGGAGAGCATCAAGAAGTCGATCGGCGACATCATGAACTCTGTCTACGAGCGCGACCACGTGCTGGTCGAGATCGGCGACGGCGGCATGGCGGACGACGTCATCTCGATCGGCCACAATTTCGAGGCCGTGCTGAACGACCTCGAAACTCGCATGCGCGAAGCCGCCGCCGATCTGAACTTCGAGGAAGCCGCCAGACTCCGCGACGAAGTCAAACGCCTCCGCGCCACGGAAATGGCCGTGGTCGACGACCCCACCGCAAAGCAGCGCACCGTGCAAGGCAAGGCTGGCGCGTACGCGGGGACGAAGAAGTACGGCGAGGCAGCGAACTTGCCGACATCAGCGATGAAGAAGCGCGGCGCCTCTCCACTCTCCCCTGGAGGGGGAGGGTCGACCGCCGCAGGCGGTCGGGGCGGGGTGAGCCGCAGCGGCGGTTCTTCCACCTCCAAGGTCCACAAACCCCTCCTCGACGAAATGCACGGCCCGGAATCCTTGCCCTACCGGCCCAGCGGCGCCAAACCGCGCAAGCCCGAGAGCGGCAGCGGCAGCAAAATCTTCCAGCCAACGGACTCGCGGCAGTCGGGACCGGAGTTCGGGCCTGCCCCGCGATCAACCGGCGGCGCACCGGGGCATCGCGGCGGGTGGAAGAAGAGGTAGGGCCGACCGTCATTGCGAGCGCAGCGAAGCAATCCATCTCACCACAAGCGGACGCATGGATTGCTTCGTCGCTATCGCTCCTCGCAATGACGTAACCTCAACCTTCTCGATTCAATCTAAAGCCGAGATCCTATCGCAATCCGGCCTGAATGCGCTACCCTCCGCGCATGAAACTCGGCTTCGAAGAATCCCAATTGGCCTACACTAGCGGCACGCAGAAGGCGCGCGCATGGACTGAAGCCTGGGTCAGCGCACAAGCGTATTGCCCCCACTGCGGCAATACGAAGATGTCGCAATTTCCGAACAACAGCCCACTCGCGGATTTCCTTTGCGGATCGTGCAGTGAGGAATTCGAACTGAAAAACCAGAAGGGCAAGTTCGGTGCGAAGGTCGCCGATGGCGCCCACAAGACAAAATGCGAGCGGCTGGCGGCCAGCAACAATCCGAACTTGCTGTTGATGAACTACGATGCCAAATCATTTTCTGTCGTCAATCTCCTGATCGTACCGAAACATTTCTTCGTCCGGGAGATCATCGAAGAGCGGAAGCCCCTTGCCGCTACGGCCAGACGGGCTGGCTGGATAGGATCGAATATCATCCTGTCTCGCGTGCCCGAATCCGGCAAGATTCATATCGTGAAGGACGGCGTCGTTCGTCCGAAGGACATCGTTCTCGCCGATTGGCAGAAGACACTCTTCCTCAGAAACGAATCTCCGGAAACGCGTGGCTGGTTGCTGGATGTGATGAAGTGCGTGGAGTCGCTCGGCAAGCGGGACTTCACCCTTGACGAGGTCTATGCTTTCGAACGGCACCTCGGCGATCTCTATCCCGGCAACCAGAACGTCAGACCGAAGATTCGGCAGCAGCTTCAATATTTGCGGGATCGCGGGTTTATTGAATTCGTTTCGCGCGGGAATTATCGCTTGCGACACTAGGGAGCCCGGCCATGGCGTGGTTTCTGAATCACTACAAGTGCGACCGCTGCAGACGCCGATGGGCCGATGAATGGTCCTGCATGTGCGACGACACATGCCCGCATTGCGGCGCGCGGGATATGACACCGTATGAAAGCGAGGAACTGACCACGCTTGGGCTCAAGCACGAAGTGCCTCTGGAATACTGGATCACCCGCTTTCGCGGGTGACGACAAGCGAACCAGTTGTTTGACATTCGAATCCGAAAAGCGCGACTGCGCTGTCACCCCGACCGCCGGTGGCTGGTGTTCTGCGTCAGATTGCCGTGTGCGCCCTGTTCGCGAATGTTGTTTTTCTCGTCGTCGCGATGGCCTTTGGTGGTGTCGAGGGGCACGTGGGGCGCGCTGCCGGGGCCCTTGGGGCTCCGATTGTCCGGGGGAATCGGAGGCGCGGTCTTTGTCATCATGGTCTCCGTTATCAACGGAAAACGACAACGCTGGCCTTGGCGAAATCGTTCCGCGGGGAACGGCGGCGCAATCCATGCCTCCGTTGCGGCGCTATGGCTGGCGGCTTCCGCCTTCGCCAAGGCTTCGGCGGACAAGTCGCGTTTCTCGCGATGGCTGCTAGCGGCCTCGCGTTAACGCGCCACGCTCGCGCAGCATTGCCAGCACAGCATTCAGATCCGGCACCACCGCCGCGCATCGCGCCCGCGACTCTTCGGTCGGCGTCACCATGTCGGGCACCATGATGGTAATCGCGCCCGCGGCATGCGCGGCGGTCACGCCGTGGTTGGAATCCTCCACGGCCACGCACGCCTCCGGCTTCAGGCCGAACCGCGATGCCGCGAGCAGATAGAGATCGGGATTGGGCTTGCCGCGGGCGACGTCGTCGCGGGTCAGCAGCGTTTCGAAACGGTGGCGGATACCCGCGAGCTTTAGATGCGCATTCGCCGTGCGCAGCGAAGAGGAGGTGACGATCGCCATCGGACATTCGGCCGCCCGCAGCGCATCCAAAAGTTCGATCGCGCCGCTCTTCAGCGGCAGGCCTGCGCCGAGAATTTCATTGCGGTTGCTGACGAAGGCACGGCTGACCTCCGCAAGCGGAAAGCCATCTCCGTAGCGCGCTTGCAGCAGGGCCTCGCACTCCGGACCGGGCAGGCCGACCATCGCCTGGCACAGCGTTACGGCGTCGTCGGTGTAGCCATGCGCGGTGAGCGCCGCGACCAGGCTGTCGAAATAGACCCGTTCGGTGTCGAGCAGCGTGCCGTCCATGTCGAGCAGGACGGCGCTGACGTTCCATTTCCCGATCATGCCGCACCCACGCCGGTGCGCTGGCCAGCGAATTTGCGCAGGCAGTCAGGGCAGAGACAATCGCTGCCGTCCACCGGCATCGGCAGGCGGAACGTCTCGTCGTTGCACCAGCAGGGGCCGGACAGGTTGCAGCCGAATTCGGTGCCGCAGCCGGCGCAGGCAAGGCGGCGCGTGGGCGCATTTTCCAAACGATCTGTCATCAACGAGGCTGAATCCTGACGCGGAATTAATCCGGGATCACACTGAGGCGCGTTATACTTCATCACTATACGCCTGGGAAATTCTAAGGGAAATCCGATGACCCGCGATTCGCAAGCAGCCCTCGTTGCGCTCAATCGCTTCGGCTTCGGCGCGCGCGGCGGGGCATCCGGCGATGTTCTCAACGCCGCGTCCGATCCGCGCGGTTTCGTCAAGGCGGAACTCGGCCGTCCCAATCGCGTGCTGCTCGAAGCGCCGCGGCTGCAGTCGACGCCCGCGCTCGGCAAGGCACTGTTCGATTATCAGTTCGAAATCCAGCAGGCGCGCGACACCGCAAAATCGGCCGCGCCGCCGGCTAGGGGCGAAGGCGCTTCACCGCGGCCGGAGGCCAACGGCCAACGGCGAAACCTGTCGCTCAACGGCATCGCCATGGAGATGGCGCCCAAGGAGTCACCCAGGGAGCCACAGGCCAAGTCTGCGGAGAATCCCGGCGCGATGGCACCGGCGGAAGCGACGCAGCTCAATGCGCTAAAGCCGCCGCCACAACCGCTCAACATCATCCAGAAAACCTTTCGCGCCGAGGCGCTGGCGCGGCTGCAGTGCGCCGTCATCGCCGATGGCGGATTTGCCGAGCGGCTTGTCGTGTTCTGGTCGAATCATTTCTGCATTTCCGCCAACAAGGGCGGGCCGGCGCGGATGTGGGCCGGCTCGTTCGAGCGCGAGGCGATCCGGCCACACGTGCTCGGACGCTTCGCCGACATGCTGAAGGCGGTCGAACAGCATCCGGCGATGCTGTTCTTCCTCGATAACCAGCAATCGCTGGGCCCGCATTCGCGCGCCGGCAAAAACCGCAACCGCGGACTGAACGAGAATCTCGCGCGCGAGATACTTGAGTTGCATACACTCGGCGTCGGCGGCGGCTATTCGCAGGACGACGTGACGTCGCTGGCGAACGTCATCACGGGCTGGACCTATGCGGGAAGGTTGGGCCAACTCGGCGCGCCCGGCACCTTCGTGTTCAATGCCAATGCGCACCAGCCGGGCGCGCAGCGGGTGATGGGCAAGGTCTACCATGCCGAAGGCGTGGCGCAGGGCGAGGCGGTGCTGGCGGATATCGCGCGGCATCCTTCGACCGCGAAATTCATCGCGGCAAAGTTCGCGCGCCATTTCGTGGCCGACGATCCGCCGGCCGCGCTGCTAGCGCGGCTCGCCGATGTCTTCACGAAAACCGACGGCGATCTAAAGGCGCTGGCGCTGGTCGATTCCAACGAGGCCTGGACGGCGCCGCTCACCAAGATCCGCTCGCCTTACGAATTTCTCGTCGCGGCCGGCCGGCTGCTGGCGCAGATTCCGAACAATCCCAACCTCTATCTCGCCGGCCTGAGGGCGCTCGGTCAGCCATTATGGTCGCCGGCCGGGCCGAACGGCTTTCCCGACAGCAACGCTGCGTGGCTGGCGCCGGAGGGCATGAGACTGCGCCTCGATATCTCCACCCAGATTGCATCGAGGCTCGCCGAGGGCGTCGATCCGCGCGATCTGCTCGAACTCGCGGCCGCCGACACGGCGTCGGTGGAGACGCGGCGGACCATCGAACGCGCGGAATCGCGGCAGCAGGCGCTGGCGCTGTTGTTGATGTCGCCGGAATTCCAGAGGAGATGACGTCCATGGAAACGACAACGGGTTGCTGCGAAGAGATGCGGTCATTGCCGACGACGCGGCGTGCCGCGCTGCTCGCCGGCGCGTCCTTTGCGGCGTGGGCCTACCTGCCGAAGTTCGCGCGCGCGGCCGACGGCCGGGATCCGCGGCTGGTGCTCGTGATCCTTCGCGGCGCGCTCGACGGGCTCGCCACCGTCGCTCCAACAGGCGACCCTGACTACGCCGGCCTGCACGGTGCGATCGCGCTGTCGTCGAGCGGGCCGAACGCGGCGCTGCCGCTCGACAATTTCTTCTCACTGCATCCGGCGATGCCGGAATTTTCGCGGATGTATCGCGAGAAGAAGGCCGCGGTGATCCACGCGGTGGCGACGCCCTATCGCGACCGTTCGCATTTCGACGGACAGGACGTGCTCGAAAGCGGCTTTGCCGGCCCCGGCCGGGTACAGTCCGGCTGGCTCAACCGCGCGCTGGAAGGCCTGCCGAAAGGCGAGCGGGTGACGAGCGGGCTCGCAGTCGGCCCGATCACGCCGCTGGTGCTGCGCGGCGCGGCACCGACCGTCGGCTGGGCGCCGCTCGCGTTGCCGCAGGCCAGCGAGGACACCGCGATGCGGCTGCTCGACCTCTATCAGCACCGCGACGCCGCACTGGGTTCGGCGCTGAAGCAGGGCCTCGCCTTCGACAAGGCCGCGCAGGGCGACGACATGAAACCAAAGCCCGGCACCGGCGGCGTGGCCGCAATGCGGCTGGCGGCACGCGGCGCGGCCCGATTGATGGCGGCCGACAATGGTCCGCGGATCGGCGCGCTCGCCTTCGACGGCTGGGACACGCATGCCAATGAAGGCGGCTCGGTCGGCCGGCTGGCGCAACTGCTCGGCGGGCTCGACGGCGCACTCGCCGAATTCGAAACTGCGCTGGGACCGCGCTGGCGCGACACGGTGATCGTCGTCGCCACCGAGTTCGGCCGCACCGCGCGCATCAACGGCACGCAGGGCACGGATCACGGCACCGGCACCGTCGCGCTGCTCGCCGGCGGCGCGGTGAACGGCGGGCGGGTGATCGCGGACTGGCCGGGGTTGAAGCCGGCGAGCCTCCATCAGGGCCGCGACCTCGCGCCGACCACCGATCTGCGCGCGGTGATGAAAGGCGTGCTGAAGGATCAGTTCGGGCTGGCTGAGAAGGTGTTGGCGGAGAGCGTGTTCCCGGACAGTGCCACGGTAAAGCCGATGCAGGGGCTGGTGACCTAGCGCCAGCCTCAACGGCAGTGTCGTCCCTGCGGAACGCAGGGACCCATAACCACAGGTGTTTGTGGCATGCTACGGTATCGGCCACCGCGCATCATCGACGGATCACGCGGTATAGGTCCCTGCGTTCGCAAGGGAGCGACGGCAACCAAGACCTACTTCGTAATCCGATCCACCGCCGCCAGCTCCTCCGCGCTCAGCGTCCAGCAGGTCGCCTTCACGTTCTGCTCGACCTGTTCGACGCGGGTGGCACCGGCGATAACGCTTGCGACTTGCGGGCGCTGGGCCAGCCAGGAGAAGGCGAGTTCGAGCATGGTGTGGCCGCGCTCCGTCGCGAACGCCTGGAGCTTTTCGACGATGTCCTCATTGCGCGCGGTGACGTAGCGGTCCTTCAGCGCCGGCGCCTTGGCGAAGCGGGTGTCGGCAGGGGCATCAGTGCCACGCTTGTACTTGCCGGTGAGAAGGCCGCTCGCCAGCGGAAAGAACGGCAGCAGGCCGAGCTTGTATTCCTGCGCCGCCGGCAGCAAATCCTTCTCGATGCCGCGCACCACGAGGCTGTATTCATCCTGACAGGAGACGAAGCGGTTGACGTTCATCTGCCGCGCCAGCATTTCGGCCTCCGCAATGCGCCAGGCCGGAAAGTTCGAATTGCCGATGTAGCGGACCTTGCCTTGGCGCACGAGATCGTCGAGCGCGCGCAGCGTCTCTTCCATCGGCGTCAGCGGATCGTATTCATGCTGCTGGTAGAGATCGATGTAGTCGGTCTTCAGCCGCTTCAGGCTGGCCTCGACCGCGGACATGATGTAGCGGCGCGAGGCGCCCTGCCTGGTGCCGTCGGCCGCCATCGGTTTCGCGTACTTCGTCGCCAGCACGATATCCTTGCGGCGGTCGCCGAGCACGGTGCCGAGCACGGTCTCGGAGCCGCCCATGCCCGCATAGATGTCGGCGGTGTCGAACAGCGTGATGCCGAGGTCGATCGCCTTGTGGATGACCTTGCGCGAGGTCTCCAGATCGGTGCGCTGGCCGAAGTTGTTGCAGCCGAGGCCGACGGCGGAAACACGCAGGCCGGAGCCACCGAGGTTGCGAATTTGCATGGATCGATCCTGTGGGAAGAGCGGGGAGGGCGCATTGTGGCGCGCGCGGCTTCGGCCCGCAAGAAAAGCGGACCAGCGCCCGCGCTTGGCAGCCATGCGGCACAAAAAGATGCGGCCCCGGTCAGACGCGGCGACTGACGGGGACCGCTGGGGCGCGTGATCCGAGACGGGGGCCTGATCAGACGCAGGGGCAGGCTAGCTGCGCTTTGTTACGCGCGCGTGACGCTGGGATTTATCCACAGGCCGGCCGAAAGCCGCGCCTCAGAGCATCTTGCGGTAAACGACGAAGCCGGAACGCTCGGCCACCTTGTCGTAAAGCTGCATCGCGGTGTGATTGGTCTCGTGCGTCTGCCAATAGACGCGGGAACATCCCGCGAGCTTCGCCTGCTCGTACACGCCGTTGATCAAGACGCGGCCGACGCCCTTGCGGCGCACTGCGGCGCTGGTGAAGAGGTCCTGCAGATAGCAGTTCGGCTCGATCATGGTCGTAGAGCGGTGAAACAGATAATGCGTCAGCCCGAGCAACTCGCCGCCGCTCTCGGCCACCAGCGCATACATCGGCTCATAGGCATCAAAGAAGCGCGCCCATGTCATCGCCGTGATCTCGGGCGCCAGCGCGGTCGCGTCCGAACGGCCATAAAAGGCGTTGTAGCCGTCCCATAGCGGAAGCCATTGCGCGTAGTCCTGGCGGGTGACGAAGCGAATAGTGAGGTCGCCGGGCATGCGCGATTCCGTTTTGGTTAAGAGATGGCGCGTCAGGGACGCGGGAAGGAGGGATGCCTGTTGATTAATACAGATGTGGCAGCAGACGATCAACTTATCGCTTCGCTACTCCGCGGCGCCGAGGTGCTTGGCGAGACTGCGATGGCTGCCGCGCAGCGCGCGATAATACTCCGCGCGGCCGGGATCGTCGGTGTGGCGAACGAGGTCGGTGATCGGCGTGTAGCTCAGCATGCGTCCGCCGTCGGGAAGCGCCGTGCAGGTGAAGCGCAGCACCTGTCCGTCCGCAAGATCGAGGTTGATCGGCGTGGAATCGCCTGTTCGTATCATCTCGGTGCGCTTGGCGATGAAGGCGCTCAACTCGTCCTCCGGCAGTTGCCAGGCGCCGGTGTCGCGGCCGTGATACATCAGCGCAATGAAGGGAGGCTTGCTGTCGGCCTGCTCGTCGGACAGCTTGAAATAATCGCGGAACGCGCGATTGATGAACTCGGCGCGGGTGGCGGAATCGAGCAGCACGATGCCGATATCGACCTGATCGAGCGCGGCCGACAGGCGGTCCGCGGTAGCGTGATGCTTCTTCTCCCACGCGAACGCATCGACCCATCTTTTCCGCAACAAGCCGGTGATCAGCGCGGTGCCGCCGGCGGTCGCCGCCAGCAGCAGCATGCGCGCCAGGTCGGACATGTCGTAACCGGGCGTAGCGCGGTGGTTGAGGAAGAACAGCGCTGACGACGCCACCGCTATGATGGCGCTGGCCATGCCGGAGACGATGCCGCTGATGGAAGCGGCAAAGGCGACGATGCAGACGAATAGCGGCGCGGGATTGGGGACTGCAACGAAGTGTCGGTCGACAACGAAGGCAATCATCGCCGTCGCTGTCGTGAGAGCCGGACCGGAGATTGCGCGCCAGTCTAACTGCATGCCCGTTCTCGCTACTTGCCGGGAATAAGACGCAAGCATGCCTGATTGTTGCGATTGTGCACGCCTTTCTGCCGCCAGTCCTAAGAGAGCGTTGCGCGCATGCGTAAGACTTTCGCATTTTTGAAATCAAATGATATCGAGTTAAGGAACGCCGTACCGCACCCAACCATTGAGCTGCTCGACATTTTTGCAAGAGGACATCGATGCCCACTGTCTCGCCGACGCTGCTGCCGATCCTGATGCTGTTTGCTTCCAACATCTTCATGACCTTTGCCTGGTACGGCCATCTGAAATTCAAGGAAAGCCCATTGCCAATGGTGGTGCTGGCGAGCTGGGGGATCGCCTTCATCGAATACTGGCTGGCGGTGCCGGCCAACCGCTGGGGCAGCACGGTGTATTCCGCAGCGCAACTCAAGACCATGCAGGAGGTGATCACGCTGGTGGTGTTCGCCTGCTTCTCGGTGCTCTATCTGAAGGAGCCGCTGGCGTGGAATCACGCGCTCGGCTTTCTCTTCATCGCGATCGGCGCGTTTCTGATCTTTCACAAATGGTGAGCGTGTTTTTGTTCAGAGGTATCGTTACTTCGAGGCCGGCGCCACCCGCAAAATCCGTCCGTTCGAACTGTCTGTGAGCAGCCACAGTGCGCCGTCCGGCCCCTGACGGACGTCCCTGATACGCTCGTGCAGGTTCTGCAGCAGGCGTTCCTCCGACGTCACCGCGTTGCCGTTCAGCGTCAGCCGCACCAGCATCGCGCTGCGCAGCGCGCCGGTGAACAGGCTGCCGTTCCATTTCGGAAACAGCTTTCCGGTGTAGAAGGCCATGCCCGACGGCGCGATCGACGGCACCCAATATTTGAGCGGCTGCTCCATGCCATCCTTGGCCGTGCTCTCGTGGATTTTCGCGCCGGAATAATCGATGCCGTAGCCGATCACCGGCCAGCCGTAATTCTTGCCCTTGCCGACGAGATTGACCTCGTCGCCGCCGCGCGGGCCGTGCTCGATTTCCCAGGGCTCGCCGCTCGCCGGGTTGATCGCGAGCGCCTGCACGTTGCGGTGCCCGTAACTCCAGATTTCCGGCTTGGCATCAGTGCGGCCGGCGAACGGATTGCCTGGAGGCACCGATCCGTCGGGCGCGATCCGGATCAGCTTGCCGAGATGATTGCCGAGATTCTGCGCCTGGTCACGATGGGTGAAGTGATCGCCGAGCGCCACGAACAGATTGCCGTCGTCGGCCTGCGCGATGCGGCAGCCATAGTGATTGCCTGACGATAGCGGGCCCTGCTGGCGGAAGATGACCTTGACCTCGTCGAGGCGGCCATTGTCGTCGCTCAGTTTCGCGCGCGCGGCCGTGGTGCGGCCGCCACCCGAGGTCCGTTCGGCGTAACAGAAATAGATGGTCCGGTTCTGTGCAAAGGATTTGTCGGTGACGACATCGTGCAGGCCGCCCTGGCCTGAGGCCCACACGTCAGGCACGCCCTTGAGCGGCGGCGAGACCTGGCCCTCCGTGCTGACGAGGCGCATGCGGCCGGGACGCTCGGTCACCAGCATCGTTCCATTGGGCAAGAATGCCAGCGCCCACGGATTGACGAGGCCCCTCGCAATGGTGCGAACCTCGAGTTCGCCCGCCGACGAGTCGAACGCCGGCCCTTCGCCGCGCGTGCCGGTGGCGATCAGGAAGGAGACGGCGAGCAGGATCGCTACCGCCAAGGCGACGGTCACAAGGCCGACGGGTGTCTTCATTCTGGTCTACATCGCGATGCTGATCATCGCGTTTCGCTAGTCCAATAATGCAAACAAAAAGGCTGGACCAGTCACGGAATGGGCATCGCGATGGTGGCCTTGATCGATAGCACCGTCAGGGTGACCACGAGGCAAAGCGATAGCGTGCCGATCGCAAGCGAGGTGGCGATGGCACCAAGCAAGCGGGAAGAAGCGACGGGCGCGCGGCTGCTCTCGAAGCCGACCGCGCCGGGTGACCGCATCATAGCCTAAATCCTTGTAACGCGGGACGAATCACCCGCGACTCACGACGTCGGGAAAAATCTTGCAGCGATCACCGGCAACATTGCGGCGACCGGAGGCTGAAAATGGCGGAATCGCGGCAAAGGTTAACGTTATGCCCGCTATTATTAACCTTTGGCGGCGTGCTCGCGCGAAAGTGAGAAGAGCGAGGGTGGCTATGCGCCGGCGGCGATGTCGGCCTGATCGTCGACCTCGGTCGCCGGCTGCCAGTCCATCGTCACGAAACTGGGGGTCTGTTCGACCCGCCGCAGCCATGCGCGGATGGCGGGGAAGGTCGCGAGGTCGTAGTCGCAGCGGTCGGCGACATGGGTGTAGCCGTACAGTGCGATATCGGCGACCGTGAGTTGTCCGGCCGCGAAATAGGCGCGGGTCTTGAGATGGTTTTCCATCACCTGAAGCGCGGCGTAGCCGCGCTCCATCCAGTCCTCAAGCGCATGGGTCTGCAGGTCGCGGCCGCCCTTGACCAGCGACAGCCAGAAGTAAGCGGCGCCGATATTGGGCTCCAGCGCGTGCTGTTCGAAGAACATCCATTGCAGCGCTTCGGCGCGCTCGACCCGCGACTCCGGCGCCAGCGACGTGCCGCCGCAGACATACCAGAGAATGGCGTTGGACTCGGCGAGGTAGCGTCCTTCGGCGACCTCCAACAGCGGCACCTGTCCGCTCGGATTCTTCTCCAGAAACTCCGGCGTGCGGCTTTCGCCACGGAGAATGTCGATTTCGATCGCCTCATAGGGCGCGTTGAGCAGCGCCAGCGCAAGGCGGACCTTGTAGCTGTTGCCGGAGCGCTGCATCGAATAGAGCTTGTACATCGTCCTGGATTTCACCCCGATCGAGGAAGCACGCACACCGCAGTTGCGCGCCCGCGCTGTCAGCGGTTCGCACCGCAACGCGGCTAAACAATGATGCCGATATCACTACGTCGCAAGTCCCGCGGAATGGAAAAAGTCGAAAACCTCTACCGCACTGCACACGCGCAGAATGATTCCATCAACACGCCGGAACAACAAAGATCACGCTTGCGCGACGCGAGTCCCACCGAGCGCATGGCTCGCACGGTCGAGGGCCGCGCGCCGCAATATGAGCGCATAGAAGGCCAGCTCCACGAACAGGCCCAGGGGTATGTAGCTGACGCCGGCGATGCTGCGCGAGAGCAGCGGCACGATCCAGGCCGCGGCGAGCAGGCTGATCTCGAAATCGCGAAAGCCGTTGTTCAGCCCGTGCCGCGCAAAGAATGCGATCGTGACCGCGAGCACCACGAGGTCGTAATCGAGCACATAGGGTGTTGCGAGCAGGCTGCCCAGCGCCAGCGCCGCCGCCTTGAGCTCGAAGGCGGCATCGCTGTGCCACAGCCAAGCGAGGCTGGTGGCGAGCAAGGCGAACAACGAGGCCTGCGCCGCATAGGCTGTCGGCACGTTCGCGCCCCATGCGCGGACGGCCGAGAAGATCGACTGGATTTTGTGCCAGCCCGTGCCGCCCTGTTCGAGCACGACCGTCTGCGTGAAATTCATGGAATCGGCAAAGGCATGCCAGATGCCGCTGCCGAGCATCGCGAAGCTGACCACGACCAGCGCGACGACGGTGGCGGCCGCGGCGCCGATCGTGCGCCAGCGCCCGCCCGCCAGAAGCGCGATCGGAATCAGCACGCCGAATTGCGGCTTGTAGGCGAGCAGGCCGATCAGCACGCCGGTAAGCCATGGTCGCCGGTCGAGCCAGTGCAGCGCGCCGCCGAGCAGGGCTGCTGTGAGAAATCCATTCTGGCCATGGCCGACATTGATGAGCACGGCGGGGAAGGCGGCGGCGACCAGCAACGTTTCCTGACGCGGCAGGATGGCGCGGATCGTTGCGAGGTAGGCGGCAAAACTGGCGACCAGCCAGAGCGCCAGTCCCCCGATCGGCTGGCCCGTGCGGTCAATGAGGCCCTCGGAAACAGCGATCCACCCGGCGAAGATCAGGACCGAGAGGCCGAGCAGGATCAGGCTTTAGGCGCGCATGCGCGAAGCCGTCAGCCACTCGCCGGATCGCAACCCTTGCCAGATATGAGTCATCTCACCGCGGAATTTTACGATTATTGCGCCGACATTGCTCCGACCGTACCGAGCCAGCTTTAACGTCCCTAAAGTTCGCCGTTATTTGGCCAAGCTTCTTGCGATGCAGCGCCCTGCGCCTTAGGGTGCGGCGTTCCCATCAAAACGAGTCGTGAATTTCAGAAGTCACGACGTTTGCCAGGAGATGATGATGCCCTTCCTGTCTGCCTCGCTCGCCCGTGTGAAGCCGTCCGCGACCATCGCGGTCACGGACAAAGCGCGCGCGCTGAAAGCGGCGGGCCGCAACGTCATCGGCCTCGGCGCCGGCGAGCCGGACTTCGACACGCCCGCCAACATCAAGCTGGCGGCGATCCGCGCCATCGAGGCCGGCAAGACCAAGTACACCGATGTCGGCGGCATTCCCGAGTTGAAGGAAGCCATCATCAACAAGTTCCAGCGCGAGAACGGCCTGACCTACAAGCCGAACCAGATCATCGTCGGCACCGGCGGCAAGCAGGTGCTCTACAATGCGCTGATGGCAACCCTCAATCCCGGCGACGAGGTGATCATCCCGGCGCCGTACTGGGTCAGCTATCCGGAAATGGTCGCGCTGGCCGGCGGCGAGTCGGTCCCCGTCGTGTGCCCGGCGTCGAGCGGCTTCAAGCTGCGGCCCGAGGATCTGGAAAAGGCGATCACGCCGAAGACCAAATGGATCATCCTGTGCTCGCCGTCGAACCCGACCGGTGCCGCGTACACGCGCGCCGAACTCAAGGCGATCACGGACGTGCTGGTGAAGCATCCGCATGTCTGGGTGATGACCGACGACATGTACGAGCACCTGGTCTATGACGACTTTCAGTTTGCCACGCCTGCGCAGGTTGAGCCGAAACTCTACGAGCGCACGCTGACGGTGAACGGCGTGTCGAAGGCCTATTGCATGACCGGCTGGCGCATCGGTTACGCCGGCGGTCCGGCCGACCTGATCAAGGCGATGGCGACCATTCAGTCGCAATCGACCTCGAACCCGTCGTCGATCGCGCAGTGGGCGTCCGTCGAAGCGTTGAACGGTCCGCAGGATTTCATTCCGGTGCATAACAAGATGTTCAAGGAGCGCCGCGACCTCGTGGTCTCGATGCTGAACCAGGCCAAGGGCATCGAATGCCCGCGGCCGGAAGGCGCGTTCTACGTCTATCCGTCCTGCGCCGGCACCATCGGCAAGACCTCGCCTTCGGGCAAGGTGATTGCCAATGACGAGGATTTCGTCACGGAATTGCTGGAGAGCGAAGGCGTCGCCGTCGTGCAGGGTTCCGCGTTCGGCCTCGGCCCGGCGTTCCGGATCTCCTATGCGACCAAGACCTCCGACCTCGAAGACGCTTGCAAGCGCATCCAGCGCTTCTGCGGCAATTTGAGATAGGCGTTTCGCCGCGCAAGCCCGCTCCGCAGTTGATGCGGGACGGGCCGCGGTTCGCAACGAGCAATCGCGTCAAAAGGACGGCCGTCAAATCACATCGCGCGTAAACGAACACGCAATGTTTTGACGGCTTCTTGATGAAGCGCCATGTTTTCGACACGGCACTTCCATCCTGTCCGCTCCGCTAAATTTGTTCATCAACATGCGGAGACTGGGACACATGCGACTCCTGACATCGACACTCGCCGCGGCGGCACTGATCGCGCCGATCGCAAGCGCCAGCGCGGCGCCGCCGGTTCGCGCCGGCATCCTGCAATGCCAGGGCGGCCAGAATGTCGGCTTCGTGGTCGGTTCGGTGACGAGCCTCGAATGCGTGTTCCGCAGCGAAGGCCGCCGGCCTGAACCCTACATCGCCAAGGTGCAGCGCATCGGTCTCGATCTCGGCGTCACCGAGCAGACCCAGTTGTCGTGGGCGGTCAGTGCGCCGAACAGCCGGCTCGGGCGCGGCGAACTCGCCGGCAGCTATGGTGGCGTCGGCGCCAATGCATCGATCGGCGTCGGCGGCGGCGGCAACTTCCTGGTGGGCGGTCCGGCGAATGCCTATGCGCTGCAGCCGATCAGCCTGCAAGGCCAGACCGGATTGAACGTCGCCGCCGGCATCGCCGGCCTCGAGCTGCAACCGTTCTACGGCAACGGCCCGCGACGCCAAGGCCATCGCCGCCATCGTCACCGCGGCTGAGCATGACACGTTAAAGGAAAGGCCCGCGCAAGCGGGCCTTTTTTGTTGATGTCATTCCGGGGCGGCGCGGAGCGACGAACTATGGTGCGCAATTGCGCACCTGAGAATCTCGAGATTCCGGGTTCGATGCTGCGCATCGCCCCGGAATGACGAGCGAATGGAGACGGCTCGCCTTCAGCTCCCGCCAATCTGGCACGGTCTGTGATGTTGTGGCATAGAACGGCGAGCGCCGCGGGCACGGCCTTGTTCTTAATTCTCTTCTCGCATCACCGTTTTTCAGCCGGAGATACTTCATGCGTCGTTCCCTCATCCTTGCCGCTTCCGTGCTCGCCGCTTTGGCTTCATCCATCGGCGCCAATGCGCAGCAGGGGCAGCGCGTGCAGGTCGGCGTGCTGGAGTGTCGCGGCGGCGCCAGCGTCGGTTTCGTCGTCGGTTCCGTCACTCATCTCGGTTGCGTGCTGCGCGCAGAAGGGATGCCGGAAGATCGCTATGTCGCCACCATCCGCAAAGTCGGACTCGATCTCGGCATCACCCAGGAATCTGCGCTGGCCTGGGGCGTGTTCGCACCTGTCGCGCGGCTCGGGCCGGGCGGCCTTTCCGGCGATTATGTCGGCGCGCAAGGCAGCGCGACGCTTGGCGTCGGTGTCGGCGGCAACGTACTGGTCGGCGGCTCCGCGAACTCGATCGCGCTGCAGCCGCTCAGCCTGCAAGGCCAGGTAGGGGTCAGCATCGCCGCCGGATTGGAAAGTCTGGAGCTGCGGCCGGGGCGCTGATCGGGGCGGCTTGGCTCCATCATTGCGAGCCAACGGGACTAGCATCAATCATGATTTCGAATCATCAGATTGCGTCCGGCCAGGCCAGGTTGGCCGCGACAGTCGTCGGCCACGGCGACCCTGTCGTCTTTCTGCATGCCGCGGTCTGCGATAGTCGCATGTGGCGCGCGCAACTGGATGCACTCGGCGCAAGCAACAAGGCGATCGCGTACGATCGGCGGGGCTTTGGCGAGACTCGCGCGGAAAAGGGGGACTTTTCTGCAGTCGCAGATTTGTTGGCGGTGATTGACGCCGTCGGGAACGGCGCGCCGGCGATCCTTGTTGGATGCTCTCAGGGTGGACGGATCGCGCTCGACACTGCTCTTCTGCATCCATCCTATGTCCGCGCCCTCGTTCTCATTGCGCCCGCTGTGAGCGGCGGACCGGAGCCGATCTATCCGCCGGAGATCGAGGGCTGATGGCCAAGCTCAAGGACGCCGAGCAAGCCGGCGATTTGGATCGCGTGAACGCAATCAAGGCTCATCTTTGGCTGGACGGTCCACTGCAGCCCGAGGAGCGTGTCACAGGTGAGGCGCGCCGGCTGTTCCTCGACATGAACGCCATTGCGCTACGGTCGCCACCGGCCGGGTCGAACCTCGATGTCGTGCCCACCTTCCATCGCTTGCGCGAGATATCAGCACCATCGCTTGTGATCTGGGGTGACCTCGATTTTCCGCACATTCAGGAACGAAGCCGCCATATTGCAACGACGATCTTGAAGGGGGCGGACCATATGTTGACCGGCACTGCTCATCTACCGAGCCTGGAGCGGCCAACTGAGATCACGGGCCTACTTGCGGAGTTCATCGACCGTCGCTCCGGCCAATCGAGCGTAGCCGGATGAGCATCGCGACATCCGGTGCTCCTTGGTTGGTTCTTGTCCCGCATTTCGCTGCGCTCCCGCGGGTGCTTAGCGCCGTGGCAGCGTCGGCGGCTCCGCAAATTCGATCGCGCTGCAGCCCTTGAGCGTGCAGGGCCAGGTAGGCGTCAGCATTGCTGCCGGATTGGAAAGTTTGGAACTCAGGCCTGGGCGTTAATTCTTAATCACGCCTTTCTCCCCGTCATTGCGAAGCAATTCATTCTTTCCCGGAGTGGGGAGGTGGATTTGCTTCGCTTCACTCACAATGACGGCGGGCGGCGCCCCGAACACCCCACCTCGCACCGCAGCGACGTTTTCCCGCTTGCCAAATCGTTGCGACAGGCGGAGCATCACAGGTCGCCGACCCAATCACGGGCCGAGCTCCAAAACAGGGAGGCGGCAATGGGACAAGACGTCAGAAGTCCCCAAGGTCCACGGTGCATTGCGCTGGTGGGCCCTTTCCAGAGCGGTAAAACCACACTTCTAGAAGCGATACTGGCGCGAACGGGCGCCATTAAAAGTGCCGGCAGCGTCGATGCCGGAACTTCCGTCGGCGATGCCAGCCCCGAAGCGCGCCATCACAAGATGGGCGTGGCCTTAAGCGCCGCCACCACCACCTTCATGGGCGACAGTTACACCTTTATCGATTGTCCCGGCTCGGTCGAGTTCGCGCATGACATGCGCGCCGCGTTGCCCGCGGTCGATGCCGCGGTCGTGGTCTGCGAAGCGGACGAGAAGAAGCTGCCGCAACTGCAGATCATCCTGCGCGAGCTGGAAGACCTCGGCATTCCGCGTTTTCTGTTTTTGAACAAGATCGACCGCGCCAACAAGCGCATCCGCGAAACGCTGGCGACCCTGCAGCCGGCCTCGCGCGTGCCGCTGGTGCTGCGGCAGATTCCGATCTGGAACGGCGAATTGATCGAAGGCTTTGTCGACCTCGCACTGGAGCGCGCCTTTGTTTATCGCGAGCACAAGCCTTCGGAAGTGATCGCGCTGCAAGGCGGCGATCTCGACCGCGAGAAGGAAGCGCGCTTCTCGATGCTTGAAAAGCTCGCCGACCACGACGACGCGTTGATGGAGCAGTTGCTGGAGGACATCCAGCCGCCGCGCGATGCGGTGTTCGACGATCTCGCCCGCGAGTTGCGCGAAGGGCTGATCTGCCCGGTGCTGCTGGGCGCCGCGAGCCGCGAAAACGGCGTGCTGCGGCTGATGAAGGCGCTGCGCCATGAATCGCCGGGCGTCGTTGAAACGGCGAAACGCCTCGGCGCATCGTCGCAAAAGGAGGCGCTGGTCTATGTGTTCAAGACGCTGCATCTGCAGCACGGCGGCAAGCTGTCGTTGACGCGGCTGCTCGCCGGTCACCTCGATGACGGCGCGACGCTGCAATCCTCCTCCGGCGAAGCCGGACGGGTGTCCGGCATTCTCGCAGTCAACGGCGCGCACGATACCAAGCGTGCCGCGGCGGAAGCCGGCGAGACGATCGCGCTCGGCAAGCTCGACGCGATCAAGACCGGCGACACGCTGTCCAGCGGCAAGACCGCACCGGCGGCACTGGTGCAGATCGCGCCGACACCGCCGGTGCTGGCGATGTCGCTATCGGCGGCCGACCGCAAGGACGACGTCAAGCTGGGCCAAGCGCTGTTGCGGCTGAACGAGGAGGATCCGTCGCTGACGATGATCCAGAACCAGCGCACCCACGATGTCGTGCTGTGGGGGCAGGGCGAGATGCATCTGCGCGTCGCGCTCGAGCGTCTGCGCGACCGCTTCGGCGTCAACGTCAAATCGCAGCCGCCGGCGATCGGCTATCAGGAGACCATCCGCAAACCGATCACCCAGCGCGGCCGCCACAAGAAGCAATCCGGCGGCCACGGCCAGTTCGGCGACGTGGTGCTGGAAATCAAGCCGATGCCGCGCGGCTCGGGCTTCGAGTTCCGCGAAAAGGTGGTCGGCGGCGCGGTGCCGAAAAATTATATCGGCGCGGTAGAAGAGGGCGTGGTCGACGGCCTCGTCAAGGGTCCGCTCGGTTTTCCCGTCATCGATGTCGAGGTCACGCTCATCGACGGCTCGTATCACAGCGTCGATTCATCCGACCTCGCGTTCCGCACTGCGGCCCGTATCGGCATGACCGAGGCGCTGCCGCAGTGCGCGCCGGTGCTGCTGGAGCCGATCCACATGGTGGAGATCGTCTGCCCCACGGAAGCAACGGCGAAGATCAACGCGATCCTGTCGGCGCGACGCGGCCAGATTCTCGGCTTCGATACCCGCGAGGGATGGCCGGGATGGGACTGCGTCCGCGCCACCATGCCGGAGGCGGAGATCGGCGATCTGATCGTGGAGTTGCGCTCGGCCACCGCCGGCGCCGGCGGGTTCACCCGCCAGTTCGACCGCATGGCCGAGGTCACCGGCCGCGCCGCCGACCAGATCATCGCCGCGCATCGCGTCGCGGCGTAGCTGTGCGGTCGGCCGCCGCAGCTCCGTCTGCGGCGACCGGTGCTTGACTCATTTAAGCGAAAGATAAATTGATAATCGTGGCCGGGTTTATCCCGGCCATTGACGTCTTTGGAGGCTATTGCCGTGCCTAAACCCCCCGCCGCGTGCCTGATCGGATGGCCGGCCGCGCATTCGCGCTCGCCGCTGATCCATCATTACTGGCTGCGCACGCTGGGCATCGAGGGCGGCTATGTCATCGAGGCGGTGCCGCCCGATGAGTTCAAGGATTTCATCTTCCGCCTGTCGCTGCGCGGCTTTGTCGGCGCCAACGTCACCATTCCGCACAAGGAGCGCGCGCTTGCGCTGTCGAAGCCGGATGAGCGCGCCCGCGCGGTCGGCGCCGCCAACACGCTGTGGTTCGCAGACGGCGAATTGTGCTCGACCAATACCGACGTCGAAGGCTTTATCAACAATCTCGACGCCTGTGCCGGCGGCTGGGACAAGTGCGAGGATGCGGTGGTGCTGGGCGCCGGCGGTGCGTCCCGCGCCGTCGTGTTTGGACTGCGCGAGCGCGGCATCAAGCGCATTCATCTCGTCAATCGCACCATGGCGCGCGCGAGCGCGTTGGCGGATCAGTTCGGTGCGAGCGTGTTGCCCGTGGCGTGGGATACGCTCGGCGATCTCCTGCCGAGCGCCGGGCTTCTGGTGAATACCACCTCGCTCGGCATGAAGGGCCAGCCGCCGCTCGAACTCGATGTCGGCCGGCTGCCGTCACGCGCCGTCGTCGCCGATCTCGTTTATGTGCCGCTCGACACGCCGCTGCTGACCGCTGCGCGCGCGCGCGGGCTGAAGACGGCCGACGGGCTCGGCATGCTCTTGCATCAGGCGGTGCGGGGATTCGAATTGTGGTTCGGACGGCGTCCCGAGGTGACGCCGGAGCTTCGTGCGCTCGTCGAAGCCGATCTCACGAATACATGATCGCCGCTGGCGCGCCTAAACCCGATCACGCCTTGATGATCGGTAGGCGGGGCGCCAGCCGTGGAATAGGCATTTCCTCCCGGTGTTGGCGTTGGATTGGGCGCCGATCCAACTTTGGGAGGAACATCATGTCGAAATCTTCTTCATGGCCGCCGATGCTTGCGGTTTCGCTGGGCCTTGTCGCTCTGTTTGCAGCGGAGGTCCTGGCACAGCAGCCACCGACGGTGCGCATTCGCGGCACCATCGAGGCAGTCGATGGGTCCATGCTATCGATCAAGTCGCGCGAAGGCGCCGACATGAAGGTCCGCCTCACCGACGATGTCGCCGTGTTCGGCGTGGCGAAGACCGCGCTGTCGGAGATCAAGGAAGGCTCCTATATCGGCGTCACCGGCATGCCGGAGCCGGACGGCACCCAGAAGGCGGTCGCGGTGCATATCTTCCCGGAGAACCAGCGCGGCGCGGCCGAAGGCTTTCGGCCATGGGATCAGCGACCGAACTCGACCATGACCAACGCCACCGTCGCCCAGACGGTGAAGGGCACCGACGGGCAGAATATTTTGGTCAAATACAAAGACGGCGAAAAGAAAGTCGTGGTGCCGCCGGATACGCCTGTTGTCACCTTCGTCGCCGGCGACAAGTCCGAGCTGAAGCCGGGCGCGAAGATCATCATCTTCGGTGCGGTGAAGAAGGACGACGGCACGCTCGAAGCCAACCGCGTCAATGTCGGCCGCGACGGCATCACACCGCCGATGTGACGCGAAGGGCTCTCTTTCTTCCTTTCTCCCACAAGGGGAGAAGGAAGTAAGGCGGTTGTCCGGGACGACCGGCGAGGAGCTTCCCTCAAACCGCCAGCACGCGATCGTCGATCTCGGCAATCGTATTGACGCCGCACAGCCCCATCGTGGTGAGCATTTCCTTAGCCAGGATGTCGAGCGCCTTGGCGACGCCGGCTTCGCCGCCGGCCCCTAGGCCATAGACATAGGCGCGGCCGATCATGCAGGATTTGGCGCCGAGCGCGAGCGCGCGCACCACGTCCTGGCCGGAGCGGATGCCGCCGTCGAACATGATCTCCATCTTTGAGCCGACGGTATCGACGATTTCCGGCAACACCTCGATCGAGGACGGCGCGCCGTCGAGCTGGCGGCCGCCATGGTTGGAGACCACGATCGCCTGCGCGCCGGTCTTGGCCGCGATTTCGGCGTCCTCGACGTCGAGAATGCCTTTGAGGATCAGCTTGCCCGGCCAGATCGAGCGAATCCAGTCGATGTCCCTCCAGTTCAGCGAGGTATCAAATTGCGACGCGGTCCACTCCGAGAGTTTGGTGAGATCCTCGGTGCCTTTGACGTGGCCGACGATGTTGCCGAAGGTGCGGCGCTTGCCGCGCAGCACGCCCGCGACCCATGACGGCTTGCTCGCGAAATCGAGCAGCTTCGACAGCGACCATTCCGGCGGCACCGTCATGCCGTTCTTGATGTCCTGATGGCGCTGGCCGATCACCTGCAAATCGACGGTCAGCACCAGCGCCGAGCATTTCGCCGCAATCGCGCGCTCGATCAGCGATTTGATGAAGCCGCGGTCCTTCATCACGTAGAGCTGGAACCAGAACGGCTTGTCGACGGCGGCGGCGATATCCTCGATCGAGCAGATCGACATTGTACTCTGGGTGAAGGGAATGCCGGCGGCCTGCGCGGAGCGGCAGGCATGAATTTCGCCGTCGCCATGCTGCATGCCGAGCAGGCCGACCGGCGCCAGGATCAATGGCATCGCGGCCGGCTCGCCGAGGATCGTCGTGGAGAGATCGCGCTTGGAGACGTCGACCAGGATGCGCTGGCGGAACTTGATCTGCTGCAGATCCTCCGAATTGGCCCGCAGCGTGTCCTCGGTGTAGGAGCCGCGGTCGGCGTAGTCGAAAAACGCCTTGGGAACCCTGCGCTTGTGCAACTGGCGCAGATCCTCAATGCAGGTGATATGCTTCATGGACGTCCCGGCCCTTCTTGAACTTCTCCGCTGCGTCGTCATCTAGCATGGTTGGATGGCCAGCCAAATCGCATCTGGCGGCGCCATTCCCGGGAGGACATCCCCATGATCGGACCGCGCAAAGCCGCCCCCGTCGAGACCGGCCCGGCCGATCCCGAGGAAAAGCGCCGGCTCGATGATGCGCTGGAGGAGGGTCTGCAAGAGACCTTTCCGGCATCCGATCCGGTCAATGTCACCCAGCCGGCGCCTTCGAAAGGCGATCAGCACATCAAACGGGGCGGTTGAGCCGGCAGGCCGATGGCTGCTTGTCGTGAATATCCAAATATACCAAATAGTTATATTGCCTTTTGGCCGCCAATGGCCGTAATGATTCATCATATTTTTTGAAGCCATTTTGGCGGGCGAAGGATTATAACCCCCAGCACGCTACAATGGAGGCATTCGGGTTCGTGGTCGCAAGGCCATGAAGAAATCCCGGAATGGCTGGGGGTCACATGAGTCGCAAATATTTCGGTACCGACGGAATTCGGGGCCGCGCCAATGGTCTGATCACGCCGGAGCTCGCGCTCAAGGTGGGCCAGGCGGCCGGCCTGGTGTTTCAGCGTGGCGACCATCGCCACCGCGTCGTGATCGGCAAGGACACGCGGCTCTCCGGCTACATGATCGAATACGCCATGGTGGCCGGATTTACCTCGGTCGGCATGGACGTGCTGCTGCTCGGCCCGATGCCGACGCCGGCGGTCGCGATGCTGACCAAGTCGATGCGCGCCGATCTCGGCGTGATGATTTCAGCGTCGCACAATCTGTTCGAGGACAACGGCATCAAGCTGTTCGGTCCGCAGGGCTTCAAACTGTCCGACGACGTCGAGAAGCAGATCGAGCAACTGCTCGACGAGCCGATCGACCGTCGCTTGGCGCAGAGCGCTAGCCTCGGGCGCGCCCGCCGCATCGACGGCGTCCACGACCGCTATATCGAATTCGCCAAGCGGACGCTACCGCGCGAGCTCTCGCTCGACGGCCTGCGCGTTGTGATCGATTGCGCGCACGGCGCGGCCTACAAGGTGGTGCCGGAAGCACTGTGGGAGCTCGGAGCCGACGTCATCGCGATCGGCGTCGAACCCGACGGCTTTAACATCAACAAGGAGTGCGGCTCGACCTCGCCGGAGGCGCTCGCCAAGAAGGTGCGCGAGATGCGCGCCGATATCGGCATTGCGCTCGATGGCGACGCCGATCGCGTCATCCTGGTCGACGAGCGCGGCCACGTCGTCGATGGCGACCAGTTGCTCGCGGTGATCGCGCAAAGCTGGAAGGAAGACGGCCGTCTTGCCAAGCCCGGCATCGTCGCTACCGTGATGTCGAATCTCGGGCTAGAGCGCTTCCTCGAGGGGCAGGGCCTCGGCATGGTGCGCACGCCGGTCGGCGACCGCTACGTGCTCGAGCAGATGCTGTCGCAGGGCTACAATCTCGGCGGCGAGCCATCGGGCCATATCATCCTCTCCGACTACGCCACGACAGGCGACGGCTTCGTCGCAGCGCTGCAGGTGCTGGCCGTGGTGCAAAAGCTTCGCCGCCCGGTGTCGGAGGTCTGCCACCGCTTCGATCCGCTGCCGCAGATTCTGAAGAACGTACGCTATCGCTCCGGCAAGCCGCTCGACCACGCCGAGGTGAAATCGGCGATCATGGACGGCGAGAATCGCCTCAACGGCCACGGCCGGCTGCTGGTGCGTTCGTCCGGCACCGAGCCTGTGATCCGCGTGATGGGCGAGGGCGACGACCGCCTCCTGGTCGAGGAAGTCGTCGACCAGATCGTCAACGCGCTCGGCCACGCCGCCGCGGCATAAGCACGCTTTATCCAAAGGACGCGCGATTGCTGATCTGCGGTGCGCAGGAGCGCATCGCAGCTATCGGCTATTGCTGCTGGTCGCAACTGGGCGTGCGGCGTAAAAACGCGGCATTGCGTCCACGAATCCTTTTCGGAATGCGCCGTTGAACAAGCCCGTCATCGTAACTGAGGAAACCGCGACCGCGCCGGTGGTCGTGTCGGACGCGGCGCCGGGGCTTGCCGCGAAAGCGGCGGCGGCAGGGCCGGCCTACATCGTGCTTGCCGGCATCAGCTTCTCGCATTTCCTCAACGACACCATGCAGTCGTTGATTGCGTCCGTCTATCCGATCCTGAAGGACGCCTACGCGCTCGACTACGCGCAGATCGGCATGATCACGCTGGCGTTTCAGTTCACCGCGTCGCTGCTGCAGCCCGTCGTCGGGCACTTCACCGACAAGAAGGCGCAGCCGTTCTCGCTTGCGATAGGCATGGGCTTTACGTTCTTCGGCTTGCTATTGCTCAGCGTCGCGCATCTCTATCCGATCATCCTGATCGCGGCGGCGCTGGTCGGACTTGGGTCTGCGGTGTTTCACCCGGAGTCGGCGCGGATCGCGCGGCTGGCTTCCGGCGGGCGCTACGGCTTCGCGCAATCGGTGTTTCAGCTCGGCGGCAGTTTCGGTACGTCGATGGGACCGGTGCTGGCGGCGCTGATCGTGGTGCCGTTCGGCCAGCCCTCGATCGCCTGGTTTTCGTCGATCGCGTTTCTGGCGATCGTAATCCTGTGGCGGATCGGGGTCTGGTACAAGCCGCAGATCACGACGAAGAAAGCGGCGGCGGTGGAACGTCATCCGGACCTGCCGGATTCCCGGCGCGTCAGAATCGCGCTCGCGGTGCTGGTTGCGCTGTTGTTCTCCAAGCAGCTCTACGTGTCGAGCCTGTCGAGCTACTACATCTTCTATCTAATCGAAAAGTTTCAGGTGTCGACGCAGGCAGCCCAGCTCTATCTCTTCCTGTTTCTTGCCGCCAATGCGGTGGGCGCATTTTTCGGCGGGCCGCTCGGCGATCGCTTCGGGCGCAAATACGTCATCTGGTTCTCGATCCTCGGCGCGCTGCCGTTCACGCTGGCGCTGCCCTATGCCGGCCTCTACGCGAGCGCCGTGCTGACGGTGTTCATCGGCCTGATCATTTCGTCAGCGACGTCCTCCATCATCGTGTTCGCGCAGGAGCTGATGCCGCATCGCTTCGGAATGATCTCCGGCGTGTTCTTCGGCGTGGCCTTCGGTATCGGCGGACTGGGCGCGGCGGTGCTCGGCAAGCTTGCCGATCACACCGGCATCGCCTTCGTCTATCACCTCTGCGCATTCCTGCCCGCGCTCGGCCTGCTCGCGGTGTTCCTGCCGAAGATGCCAAAGCACGTGCGCTGACGAGTTACCGCGAGGCGAGGGCGTAGCTCGCCGCATCAACAAAGTCTTAACGGCGCGGCAGCGCGCTGATTCTCGATATATCGTTAGGGTGTATGGCGCTTTCGCTTCATGTGTCGTGTGCAGTGCATCGAGACTCGCGTCGCAAGCGGCGCCGTGAAAAAAGTCAGAGATTATCAACCTTAAAAATTAGGGTTAAGCGCCGTTTAAGCATTTGATGCCATCGTTCGTCCGTGGATTTTGAAGTGGGGCCCCTTTGCAGTTCAGCCTCACCGGACAAAAGGACGAACCCATGCGTAGCGTTAAGTCTTTCATTGCCGCCGGTGCGGCCACTTTGTTGTCCCAGGCGGCGTTTGCTGCCGACATGGCGATTGCGCCCCCTCCGTACGCTCCGGCCCCGGTGGTCGAGGATTTCGGCGGCTGGTATCTGCGCGGCGACATCGGCTTCAGCAATCAGAAAGTGAAGGACGTTCACTATGGCCGTGAATCCGCCTATTCGGAGCTGACATCGTTCGAGCAGCAGTCTGCGTTCGACACTGCAGGCATCTATGGAATCGGTGTCGGGTACCGGCTCAACAACTGGTTCCGTGCTGACGTGACCGGGCAGTATCGTGGCAACGCCAATTTTAAAGCGACCGACCGCTTCACCGGAACTGCCGGCGGCATCGCTTATAGTGGGATCGACAATTACGGTGGCAGCAAGTCCGAGTGGCTGGTGATGGCCAATGCCTATGTCGATCTCGGCACCTGGTGGTGCATTACCCCGTTCATCGGTGCCGGCGTCGGGGGCGCGCGCGTGACGATCTCGAATTTTACGGATACGGGAACGAACAACCTGCCATTCACAACGACGAGTTTCGCGAGCGCGCCGACCGGCTCGAAGTGGAATTTCGCGTGGGCAGCCCACGCTGGTCTTGCCTATAACGTCAATCCGAATCTCGTGCTCGAACTTGCCTACAGTTATGTCAATCTGGGTGAAGGACAAACCGGCATCCTCTCGGACTACACCGGGGTAACCACCAACAATGTTTTCAAGTTCAAGGATATCACCTCGCATGATCTGAAGCTCGGCGTGCGTTGGAATCTGGAATCTCCGCAGGTCTACGCACCGCCGCCGCTGATCCGCAAAGGTTAATCGCGACCTTCACTCGTTAATATTTGCAGACGGCGCGGGAGCTTCCCGCGCCGTTTTGCTTTTGCGCGTGCCGATGCGCACGCGGCGGCTGACGAAAAATATTCGCCCGCTTTTCGGTAAGATTGCGCCAATCGGAAGGCGCGACAACCATTGGTTAAGGTTAACAGGCGATGATCAGCGCAAGTTCAGAGTGGGGCGATGGAGCGTTGCGATGCGTCGTTTTTTATTTGTTGCGGTGATGTGTGGAGCGGTAAGTGGTGCGCAGGCGGCTGATATGCCGTTTCTCCGCGGCAGCTTCACCGACGGACTGAGCGCAAGCAACGTCAACTGGGGCGGCGGCTATATCGGTGGCCACGCTTCTCACGGCGCGGCGGACATGGACTTCACCAATTCCGGCCAGGACTTGCTCGCCAAGCTGATGAACAATCTCGATCTGGAATCGGAGTTCAGCATCTCGAGGTGGCCGGTGCACGGCAAGGCCCATATGCAAAATAGCGGCTTTGGCGGGTTCATCGGGTATAATTGGCAGTGGACCGAAGCCGTCGTCGCCATCGAACTGAACTACACCCATGGCAATTTTTTTGGAGCCAACAGCGGCGCGCAAGCCCGCTCGTTTCAGTATCCGGCCGACTATGTGTCCACCGTTGCGATATCCTCGAGCGCGTCGATGAAAGTCACCGATTACGGCTCGCTGCGGGTGCGCGGCGGATACGCTATCGACAACTTCTTGCCCTATGGATTTGCCGGCATTGCAATGGGGCAGGCGAATATCAACCGCAGGGCCGATTATGCCGCTAACTATCAATATGTCGGCTCGGCCATTCCACCGCTGCCCAACTACTCGGGAGGTGGTAGCCTGACGGACAACGCCAACTCTCATTTCATCACCGGTTTCGCCGGCGGTGTCGGCGTCGATGTGATGCTATACGCGGGCCTTTTCCTTCGCGCCGAGTGGGAGTATCTCCGGTTTACTTCGAGCGTCGATACCACCATCAACACGGTCCGCGCTGGCCTCGGCTACAAATTCTGATCCCGCTACGGCGGCGCCGCTCCGGCGCCGTTGACAGAATTGCCGCCGCCTGTTGCACTATCGCCCTAACGAGGGCGGCGCATGAAGGTCTACGGCGATACCAATTCCGGCAATTGCCTGAAGGTGAAGTGGGTGTGCGACCATCTCGCGCTGCCCTACACCTGGATGGCGCTCGATACGCTCAAGGGCGAGACGCGGACGGCGGAATTTCTCAAGCGCAATGGCGCCGGCCAGGTGCCGACGATCGAACTCGACGACGGTCGCACGCTGGCGCAATCCAACGCCATCATCCGCTATCTCGCCCGCGGTTCTCGTCTCATTCCGCAGGATGCGTTCGCGGAAGCGAAGATGGACGAGTGGCTGTTCTGGGAACAATACAGTCACGAGCCCTACATCGCCGTCTGCCGCTTCCAGATGTTCTACCTGAAGAAGCCGGCATCCGATCTCGACCCTGAAAAGGTCAAGCGCGGCTATGCGGCGCTGACGCGGATGGAGCACCAGCTTGCGCTGACGCCGTTTCTGGTCGGCGAGGCCGTTACGCTCGCCGACGTCTCGCTCCTGGCCTATACACGCGTGGCGCACGAAGGCGGCTTTCATCTCGACGGCTATGCCGCAGTGCGCCGCTGGATCGCCGAGATCGAAAAATTTCTCGGCCTGCCATCGGCGCGCTGACTTCACCGGAAATCGTCATGTCTGCCATCCCTGAGGTCACCATCCGCGCCGCGCGCCGCGAGGACGTCGGCACCATCATCGCCATGCTAGCTGACGATCCGCTCGGCGGTGCGCGTGAGCGGATCGAAGACCCACTGCCGCAATCCTATGTCACGGCATTTGAAAGGCTGCAGCTCGACCCGAACATCCTTCTCGTCGTCGCCGACGACGGCGAAGGCGCCGTGGTCGGTTGCCTGCAGCTATGCATTCTGCCCGGGCTGAGTTCGCAGGGCGCATCGCGTGGCCTGATCGAGGATGTCCGCGTCGCCAGCCACTGCCGCGGCCGCGGCATCGGCGAGCAAATGGTGCAGTGGGCGATTGTGGAGGCGCGCGCGAGGGAATGCAGACTGGTCGAATTGCTGACGCATCACACCCGCGTCGACGCGCAGCGGTTTTACGAGCGGCTCGGCTTTGCGCGCAGCCATGTCGGCATGACCTTGCGATTTTGATCGCTGTGGCGTTTTCGAGCGAAGCCTGTCCCGCACTTGATGCGGGATGGCATCCGGTTCGCGCAAAGAAAACGCGTCAGAATAAAGATCAGCCAACCGCGGTTGAAGCGTGCTTGCGACGAATGCCTGAGGTAGTCGTCGCTGTGCGATCCGGTTAACAACCGATAAACTACGCATGCGTCCGTGATTTTACGGACCCGAACGTCTCCGCTATGCCGGGCTCTCCCATGGGGGCTTTGGGCAGCTTGGGGATTTCCAATGAAAAAATATTCGATTGTCCGGATCGGAAGCGAATATGTCGTGCAGGCCGGGGACATCAGCATTTTGAAGGTCTCGAGCCGGCAAGAGGCCGCCAAACTGGTCACCGATGCCGCCGAACTTCTGCAGCACGAGCCGGCTCCCTGCGTGGACGAGGAGCATCAATCGAGCGTGAAGCGCCCGAAGCTTCTTGACGATCGGGCCCGATTCCCCTAATGACCGCGGCGGGACACCTCCCCCCAACGGGAGGCTTACTATCTGGAAGGATAGATTCATGACCGTAGCGAAGCCCGCTTCGCGGCCGAACGTGCCGCACTTTTCCTCCGGCCCCTGTGCCAAGCGCCCCGGCTGGAATCCCCAAAATCTCAAGGACGCAGCCCTTGGCCGCTCGCACCGCGCGAAGATCGGTAAAGCGAGGCTCAAGCTCGCGATCGAATTGACGCGCGAAGTGCTGGAAGTGCCGGCCGACTACAAGATCGGTATCGTGCCGGCGTCCGACACCGGCGCGGTCGAAATGGCGTTGTGGTCGCTGCTCGGTGCGCGCCCCGTCACCACGATCGCCTGGGAATCCTTCGGCGAGGGCTGGGTCAGCGACATCGTCAAGGAATTGAAGCTCAAGGACGTCACCAAGCTGCACGCCGGCTATGGCGATCTTCCCGATTTGAGCAAAGCCGATCCGGCTTCCGACATCGTCTTCACCTGGAACGGCACGACTTCAGGCGTGCGCGTGCCGAACGCCGACTGGATCAGCGCGGACCGCCAAGGCCTCACGATTTGCGACGCGACGTCGGCTGCGTTTGCGCAAGCACTCGATTTCGCAAAACTCGATGTGGTGACGTTCTCCTGGCAGAAGGCGCTAGGCGGCGAGGCCGCGCACGGCATGCTGATCCTCTCACCGCGCGCGGTGGAGCGCCTCGAGACCTACAAGCCGGCTTGGCCGCTGCCGAAGATTTTCCGCCTCACCAAGGGCGGCAAGCTCAACCAGGGCATCTTCGAGGGCGAGACCATCAACACGCCGTCGATGCTGTGCGTCGAGGACTATCTCGATGCCTTGAACTGGGCGAAATCGATCGGCGGGCTGAAAGCCCTGATCGCGCGCGCCGACGCCAACACCAAGGTGCTGTCGGACTGGAAGGCGAAAACGCCGTGGATCGACTTCCTGGCCAAGGATGCATCGATCCGCTCCAACACTTCGGTGTGCCTGAAGTTCGTCGATCCCGCGATCACCTCACTGACCGCCGACGCGCAGGCCGAGTTCTCCAAGAAGCTGGTTGCGCTGGTGGAGAAGGAAGCCGCCGGTTACGACTTCGCCTATTACCGCGATGCGCCCGCGGGCCTGCGGATCTGGTGCGGAGCCACGGTGGAGGCCTCCGACGTCGCGCTGCTCACGCAGTGGATCGACTGGGCGTTTGCCGAGACCAAGGCCGCGCTGCCAAAGGCGGCTTAGTTCCTGTTTAGCCGTCGTCCCGGCCAAGCGAAGCGCGAGCCGGACCCATAACCACAGCACGGAGTATGGATCCCGGCTCTACGCGCCAAGAGGCGCTTCGGCCGGACGACGATCGATTTCCTGAAGGAAACATTCAGATGACCAAACCCAAAGTTCTCATTTCCGACGCGCTATCTCCCGCCGCCGTCCAGATCTTCAAAGATCGCGGCATCGAGGTCGACTTCCAGCCCAATCTCGGTAAGGACAAGGACAAGCTCGCCGAGATCATCGGCAATTACGACGGCCTGGCGATCCGCTCCGCGACGAAGGCGACCGCGAAGATCATCGACAAGGCCAAGAAGCTCAAGGTGATCGGCCGCGCCGGGATCGGCGTCGACAATGTCGAGATTCCCGCGGCGACCGCCAAGGGCATCATCGTGATGAACACGCCGTTCGGCAACTCGATCACGACCGCCGAACACGCGATCACCTTGATGCTGGCGCTGGCGCGTGAAATTCCGCAGGCCGACGCCTCGACGCAGGCCGGCAAGTGGGAGAAGAACCGCTTCATGGGCGTCGAGATCACCGGCAAGACCTTAGGGGTGGTGGGCTGCGGCAATATCGGCTCGATCGCCGCCGACCGCGCGCTCGGCCTGAAAATGAAGGTCGTCGCGTTCGATCCGTTCCTGTCGCCGGAGCGCGCCAAGGATATCGGCGTCGAGAAGGTCGAGCTCGACGAATTGCTGAGGCGCGCCGACTTCATCACGTTGCACACGCCGCTGACCGAGAAGACCAGGAACATCATCGACGCGGCGGCGCTCGCCAAGATGAAGAAGGGCGTGCGCATTATCAACTGCGCGCGCGGCGGTTTGGTCGACGAGCGGGCGTTGCTCGATGCGCTGAATTCCAAGCATGTCGCCGGCGCCGCCTTCGACGTCTTCGTCGAGGAGCCCGCCACCAAGAACGTGCTGTTCGGCCATCCCAACGTGATCTGCACGCCGCATCTCGGCGCCTCCACCACCGAAGCGCAGGAGAACGTCGCGCTGCAGGTTGCCGAGCAAATGTCGGATTATCTCCTGACCGGCGCGATCTCGAATGCGGTGAACTTCCCATCGATCACGGCGGAGGAAGCGCCGAAGCTGAAGCCGTTCATCGAGCTCGCCGAAAAGCTCGGCTCTTTCGCGGGCCAGCTCACCGAGAGCGGCATCCTGAAAGTCCAGATTACCTATGAGGGACACGTCGCCGAGATGAAGATCAAGGCGATCACCTCGGCGGTGCTGTCGGGCCTGCTGCGCCCGATGCTGGGCGAAGTCAACGTGGTCTCCGCGCCGGTCGTCGCGAAAGAGCGCGGCATGGTGGTCGACGAGATCGTGCGCGCGGCGCAGAGCGATTACGAAAGCCTGATCACGGTGACCGTCACCACCGAACGGCAGGAGCGATCCGTCTCCGGCACCGTCTATCACGACGGCAAGCCGCGGCTGGTCGACATCAAGGGCATCCGGGTCGATGCCGAGTTCGGCAAGTCGATGATCTATGTCACCAACGAGGACAAGCCCGGCTTCATCGGCAGCTTCGCCAGCCTGCTCGGCGACGCCAAGATCAACATCGCCACCTTCCATCTCGGCCGCGTCAAGCAGGGCGGCGACGCCATCGCGCTGGTCGAGATCGACGGCCCGGTGCCGGCCGACGTGCTTGCCAAGGTGCAGGCGCTGCCGCAGGTGAAGCAGGCCAAGGCGCTGGCGTTTTAAAGCGCGCATCCCATTCCTTCCGGGGGGGGGAAGATCCTTCGCCGCGGTGCTGCCGCGGCGAAAATCCCGATCGAACCGATTCCTTCTTCGCTGCGTCTCATGACCGGGAGTGGTGGGCGTTGTTTGTCCGCCGCCATCCGGCGGGCGGTTCAGGAGGGTATCCATGCGATTGATTGCGAACAGCTTTTTGACGACGAGCCTCGTCGTTCTGACGGCGCTTGCCGCCGGTGAGGCGCAGGCCGCCGACATCGCCGCGAGCTCGGCGGTCGATGCTGTCACCGTCTATCCCGACGGCGCCAGCGTAACGCGCCTCGTCACGCTCGATCTGCCGGCCGGTGAAAATTCCGCTCTTCTCAAGGATTTTCCGCTGACGCTCGACCCCACGTCGCTGCGGGTCGAGGGTGAGGCCGGCGCAAAGCTCACGATCGGCGCGATCGACGCCAAGTCGCCGCGCGCGGCGCCGCCGATCAACTTGCCCGAACTCGACAAGCGCATCGAGGCGCTGAAGGACGAGCGCGTCAACCTGCAGGGCGTAATCGATGCGGCGAGAGCGCGGCGCAAATTCGCCGAGCGATTTGCGGATACCGCGCCGGTCGGGATCGGCGAAAAAGGCGAGGCGCGGCCCGTATCTGAATGGCGCGCGGCCTTTGCCGCGGTTGGCGAAGAAGTCGCCAGCACCGACGCCGCGATCCGCGATGCCGAGCGCAAGCAGCGCGACCTCGACCGCGAAATCGCACGCCTCGAACAGGACAAGGCCCAGAAGCCGCCGAACAAGCTGGAGGTGCGGATCGAGCTCGCAGCGGCCGCCGCGAGCAAGGCGACGCTGCGCGTGACCTATGCGGTGCGCAGTGCGCGCTGGACGCCGCTCTATGATGCCCGTCTCGATACCGGCGCGAAAGATCGCAAGCCCGCGCTCGAACTGGTGCGCCGCGCCGAAATCACGCAGGCCACCGGCGAGGACTGGTCGAACGTCGCGCTCAGTGTGTCGACCGTGCGGACCGCGCGCGGCGGCAGCGCGCCCGAGCTCAATCCGCTGATCGTGCAGTACCCGCAACCGCCGCGGCCTCAAGCGTCCGTCAGCGGCGCGATGGATAATAGATTGCGCTCGGCGCCTGCCGCAAAGGTGGCGGAATCCCTCGCCGAACGTGCCGACGAACAGCAGGCCGCGGCCGATGTCAGCGGCTTCCAGGTGGTGTTCAAAATTCCCGGTCGCGTCAGCCTCGGCGCCAGCGAAGGCGCCAAGAGTCTGCGCATTTCCACCGCAACCATCGCCCCCGATCTCGCGGTCCGCGCCGCGCCGGTGAAGGACCCGACCGCATTCCTCGAAGCCAGCTTCAAGCAGAACGAGGACGCGCCGCTATTGCCGGGACGCGTCTCGATCTACCGCGACGGCGTGTTTGTCGGCCGCGGGCAGATGGCCGCCGCGGCCAAGGACGAGACCGTGCGGCTCGGCTTCGGCGCCGACGACAAGATCAAGATCGAACGCGCGGTTCTCAAGCGCAACGAGGGATCGGCTGGCCTGATCGTGACAACCTCAAAGACCGACGAGCGCGCGTTCAAGACCACCGTGCGCAACGGCCATGATTTCCCTATCCGGATCGCGATCGAGGACCAGTTGCCGGTCAGCGAGAACGAGGAAATCCAGGTCGAAATGCTGTCGTCCACGACGCCGCCGACCGCAAGCAACATCCGCGACAGACGCGGCGTGCTGGAGTGGGCATTCGAGGCCAAGCCGGGTGAGCTGAGAGACATCAACTTCGCCTGGCGGATACGCTGGCCCAGGGACAAGGGCGTGGTGATGCTGCCGGCGGGCTGAGGCTGCGGCACACATTTATGGAGCGCGGCCTGGCGCCGCGGCGCGCGACTTTCCCTCTCCCCGTTCTTCACGGGAAAGGGAGAGCCCGTGCTCATTTGCTCTTGCGCGCGCTCAACTCCGCTTCCCATCCGAACACCGAGCGGCCGTCGAGCTCTGGAGAGGCCGCACGCTCTCGTGCGATGAACGCGTCCAGCGACGGCCCCTCCGCAGAGCATTCGAGCCGGCGCGACTGGTCATCGAGGCGCTTCAACGCCTGCATTTCCTCGTCGCGTCCGAGTTTTGCGTTCTGCACCGCGGACTTCAGCACGCGAATGGTCTCGTCGTAGACCTTGAGCGGGACCGGATACGGGTGGCGGTCCTTGCCGCCATGCGCCAGCGAGAAACGCGCCGGGTCGCTGAACCGATACGGCGCACCGTGGACGACTTCGGCAACCATCGCCAGTGAACGCACCGTGCGCAGGCCGACGCCGGGCGTCAGCAGCAATTCCGGAAAATCGACCGGCCCGCGCTCGGCGGCGGCGGCAAGCGTGCCGTGCAGGCGCCGGCTGAAGACATCGCTTGACCTGACGTCATGATGCGCCGGCATCACCAGATGCGGCAGCAAGGCTTGGGCCGGCTCCTTGCGTTCGATAACCGCCAGTTCATTGGCGATGCCATCCGGCCCCAATTCTCTCAGCAATTCAAGCTGCGCCGCGCGCGACCGCCCGGCACGGTGGTCGGTGAGGTTGACGATCTCGCCCTGCTGCGGGCCGTCGATTGCGCTATGCGGTTCGTCGACAAAGCTTTCGAGCTGCTCGGAATGCCAATGGTAACGCCGCGCCTGCCGCTTGTCTCCGTTCATGCCCTGCTGCACGACCGTCCATTTGCCGTCATCGGTAACGAAAAAGCCGTGAAGATAAAGGTCAAAACCGTCCTGGACCGCGGCGCTGTCGACCTTGGCAACGAGGCGGCTGGCGCGAACCAATTGGGGAGCGTCGAAGCCGGTTCGTTCGCCGAGCAAGCGAAGCTCGTCCGGCGTCTTGCGGGAGTGCTGGCCACGGCCGCCGCAGACATGAATCCCAAGCTCACTCTCCAGCGGCTTGAGCCCGCGCTTCAGCGCGCCGATCACGCTGGTGGTGATGCCGGACGAATGCCAGTCCATGCCCATCACAGCGCCGAACGACTGAAACCAGAACGGATGCGATAGCCGCCGCAGGAATTCGTCGCGGCCGTAATGATGCACGATCGCCTGGGTGACGATTGCGCCGAGCGAGGACATGCGTACCCCGAGCCAGGCGGGTACGCGCCCGCCATGCAGGGGTAAGTCGGCGCTGCCGGTACGTCTTGCCATCGCATCCTGCGGTATCTGAATCGGTAGCCAGCTTATCAGACCAAGCAGCCGAGCCGTCAGGTCTTTCGATCAGCCATCGTGCGGAACGTGATCGAATAGCGCTTCGCCTCGACCGGAGGAATGCTGTGTTCCCAGACCTCGCGGGACTCGCCGGACATCATATAGACCGAGCGCGGCGCGGCCTCGAGCATGTAGCGCTGCCATTTTTCGCCCGCCGCCCGGCGAAACCGGAACTTGCAGGACGATCCGAGCGACAGGCCAAAGATCCTGCCGAAATGCGGCTTGTCGCGGTGCCAGCCAATGCCGACGCCGGTATCGTATTCGGTGCAGAGAACCTGCGCGACGTGCGTCGAGGGCCCGCCATACGCTTTGACCTTTTCGATCAGCGGACCGAGCCATACCGGAATCGGCTCGGCCGGCTGCAATCGCTGCAGTGTGTAATCGTAGCGGAACCCGAACGACGCGACGCGGCGCCTGCCTTCAAACGCGCCGAACTGGAATGGCTGCAGCGGCAACGCCGAGACATGGCCAATGAGCTCGCGCTCAAGCTCGCGCGAGATGAATTCGGCCGCGTATTGCAGGCCATCGGGCCGGCCTTCGGGAAATAGTGCGAGCTGTCCGGTCAATCCTTGGTCCCAGTGCTTGGGCGTATGCACTGAATATGGGCAAGCAAGGGCGGCAGGCAAAGTGTCGACGAGCGGACATTGCGTTCATAGCGAGCGAAGGACTTCTGCTGCGCCGCGTCGATTGCATCTTTTTCCTGCCGACGGGAGGAACTTTGCCAATGCCGACCGATTGTCGATGAGAAATGGCGGCGGGGCACATGGAGAAAGCCATGCATGGGCTCATCTATCTCGTCGGTCTCATTGTCGTGATCCTGGCAATTCTGTCCTTCTTCGGCCTTCGCTAACGCATGGAGGGGTCGATGGAAAACGCCTCTCCTGCGGTGCGCAGCGATATCGCGCCGCGTTTCCTGCAATGGTCGCCGATCGTGCTTGGCGCGTTTGCGGCGACCGCGCTTTCTTTCGTGCTGCTGACGTTTGGCGCCACGATCGGTCTCGGCGTTACATCGACCGCGCCGACATGGCGCGATGCGTCCGCAGCGCTCGCGATCCTGTCGGGCATCTACCTCATCCTGCAGGCCATCGTGAGCTTCGGCCTTGGCGGTTATGTCGCCGGCCGCGTTCGCACCGCGACCGCCGCTGCATCCGTGGAGGACACTGAACGGGCAGACGGCGTCCATGGCCTGGGCGTCTGGTCCCTCGCCGTGATCCTGGGAGTGCTGCTCGCCGCCCTGGTGAGCGTGGCCACGATCAGCCGGACGCCGTCGATGCGCAGTTCTGCGCAGGCCAGTACGGCAGAGCCGCTGTTGAGCTATGAGCTGGACCGGCTGTTTCGCGCCGGTCGCCGAGCACCCAATGTCGATCTTAGCGCGGAGCGGGCCGAAGCAGGGCGCATCCTGCTCACCACGTCCAGCCACAGCGGGCTCAGCGCGGACGACCGCACCTATCTAATTCAGCAGGTCGGCGCCCTTACAGGCCTTTCCGCGCCGGATGCGGAGCGGCGCGTCGATAGCGTCGTCGCCAGCGCCAAGACTGCGATTACGCGATCACGGCGCAGCAGCATCATTCTCGCCTTCTCGGTCGCGACCGCGATTTTGCTCGGCGCCGTCGCCACCTGGGCCGCAGCTTGCGCCGGCGGACGGCATCGGGATGGTGCACCGCTGCCGGAGTGGATGTCACGATCTGATGCGATCGGGCGGCGCAAGACGGTGATGCCGTAGCGCTCTTCTCTGCTCCCTCTCCCCGCTTTTCGCGGGGAGAGGGAGTCAAGTCTCCCGCGAAGGGCGGGGAGAGGGAGATGACCTACTTCGCCTTCAAGAACTCCCCCACCTCCAGCAGCACGAACTCGTTGTCGTCAGCCTTGTTGGGATCGCGGCTCGACGAGAACGGCAGATTGTTGTCGTTGCCGACGATGATATGCGTCTCGTCGACGCGCTCGACGTTCTCGATGGTGAAGAACGGAAAGGTCAGCACGCCGTCATTGAGCGGTTTGCGCGCCTTCTTGTCGGGATCCTTGATCTTCATCAGGTCGACATAGGCGATCTTGCGCACCGGCTTGCCGACATTGGCGTCGGAGAGCTCGATCTTGTAGACGCGCTTGAATTTGGCGAGGTCCGCAAAGCAGTTCTCGCCGCGCTGGCCGGCCGGGCAAGCCTTGTCGGCGGTACCTTCGCCATTGTCGCGCTCGATGATCAGGCCGCTCGTCGCATCGATCATGTTGAAATCGCCGATGGCGTTGCCGTTCTGCTCGAACACATAGTGCCAGTAACGGCCGGTGAATTTTTCCGCCGCGACGTCGAATTCGAGGATCCTCGCGGCTTCCTTGCCGTCGACTTTTTCAGCGTCCTTCTTCTCGGCATTCCACAGCGGGCCCTCGAGCAGGCCGTAGAGGAACTTGCCGTCCTTCGAGCCGGCAAAGCCTTCATAACCCTTGGAGCGGCGGAGGTTGACGGTGGTGTAGCTGGCGCCTGGAACTGCAGGCGACTGCACCGACCAGTGATCGGGCGAGCGCACCGGCTTGCCGTCGGCGGTCGTCTCAGATACCGCCAGCACCTTGCCGGTCTTGTCGGCCTTCAGCACGTAGGGCCCGAACTCGTCGCCGATCCAAAAGCTGTCGCCGATGATCTGAAAACCTTCGGTGTCGAAGTCGGCGCCGGTGAGATAGCGCTTGGCGGTGTCTTCATGGAGAATGCGGAACGGCACCTTCTTGTCGGGATCGTGCAGGAAGACGGTTTCCTGTCGCTCGATCTTTCCGCTCGCCCAATCGATCTTGTGCCGGTTGAGATAGAGCATCGAGTCGGCCGAGTTGTAACGCGAACCCATGCCGTTGTCGGTGAGCAGCCAGAACGAGCCGTCCGGCATCACCTTGATGCCGGAATGGCCCTGCAGCGGCTGGCCCTTGAACGGCAGCGAAACGCCGGTCGGGCGTTCGTAGGACTTGCCCATCAAAGTGCCCACGGCGTCGATGCGGCGGCCGGTGGTGTATTTGCCTGATGTCTTGAGATCGTCAGGCGCATCAGCAGGCGCGTCGATAAAGGTCTGCGCCGGCAGCACGGCGTGGCCCTTCAGCGTGGCGGGAAACTCGCCTTCACCTTGAGCGAAGGCGGCGCCAGCCAGAAACATGGATGCGACGGAGCAGAGCAATGACACGCGCATGGCGGATCTCCTGTTGAATAGCGATGCGGTGTGTCTTGCGCAGCAGCTGTTACAGCCGGCTGACAGTTTTGTGAAAGCCGCGTAACGGCGTTGGATAAGGCTGCGGTTTAGGCGTTACTGCACTGCAGCCGGCCGCATGGTCTGCGGCAGCAGGAACGGCACGCCGGCGTCGGTATAGTCGATCTTCACGTCGACCTCAAAGATCCGGCGGATGGTCTCGGCTGTGATCGCATCGCTGCGGCCGCCATCGACGGCGAGCTTACCCCGATGCAACAGCACGATGCGATCGGCGAAGCGCATGGCGAGATTGAGGTCGTGCAGCACGGCGATAACGGCCGTGCCGTTCTGCGCGCGCCGCTTCGCCGTTTCCACCAGGTCGATCTGGTGGCGCATGTCGAGGCTCGAGGTCGGCTCGTCCAGCAGCAAGAGGCCCGGCCCATGCTGCGCCTCGCCGCAGGCGAGCTGCACCAGCACGCGGGCGAAATGCGCACGCTGCTGTTCGCCGCCGGAGAGCGTCGGTAATTGCCGCTGGCTGAAATGCGCCAGATCGACCTCACCGAGCGCCGCATCGACCAGCCGCTGCGCGGCGGCGCGGCCGGCATCACCCGCGCCCATATGGACGATCTCCTCGACCGTGAACGGGAAGGTGACGTTGACATGCTGCGACAGCATCGCGCGGTGGAAAGCGAGAAGGCGCGGCGGATAGCTTTCGATGTCGCGCTGCTTCAGCCTGATCTGGCCGCGCGTCGGGCGGAGATCGCCTGACAGCATCCGTAGCAGCGTCGATTTGCCGGCGCCGTTGGGGCCGACGATCGCGACCATCTCGCCGGGGGCGACGCAAAGATCGATGCCATCGACCAGCGTGGCGCCGCCAACGACCATTGAAACCGACTGCGCTTCGAGAATGGCGGTCATAGCGAAACCAGCCCGCGCTGGCGGAGCAGCATCGCCAGAAAGAACGGCGCACCGATCGCAGCCGTCAGGATTCCGATCGGCATTTCCGCGGGCGCCACGATGGTGCGGGCCAGCGTATCGGCGCCCACCAGCAGCACCGCGCCCAGCAGCATGGAAGCGGGCAGCAGCAACCGGTGCGCCGGCCCGATCACCAGCCGCAACAGATGCGGCACCACGATGCCGATAAAGCCGACGACGCCGCAGACCGAAACCGCCACGCCCGTCATCGCCGACACCAGCACGATCGAAATCCGCTTCAGCCGCTCGACGTCGACGCCGCTATGGAACGCCTCGGCCTCGCCCAGCACCAGCACGTCGAGCCCACGCGCGATCGAGAGGCAGGCGATCGCAGCCAAGCCCAGCACCGGCGCCAGCGTGGCGAGCTTGGGCCAGGTCGCGCCGCTCAGCGAGCCCAATAGCCAGAACGTGATATCGCGCAACTGGCGATCGTCGGCGATGAACACGAGGAGCCCGATGCCGGCATTGGCGATCGCAGCGATGGCAATGCCGGCCAGCAGGAAAATCGCGATCGACGTCCGCCCGGAGCGGCTCGCGATCGAATAAAGAATGACGGTGGTCGCGAGCGAACCGGCGAACGCCGCGATCGGCAGCAACTGATGCTGCATGAAGCGGAAGTTCTGGCCGATCTGGCTGTCGGTGAAGACGATCGCAGCCGCCGCCGCCAGCGCGCCGCCGGAGGAAACGCCGACCAATGCGGGGTCGGCGAGGGGGTTGCGGAACAGCCCCTGCATGATGGCGCCCGATGCCGCGAGCAGCGCTCCGATCATCGCGGCCGCACCGATCCGTGGAATCCGGATCGACCACAGCACGAGCTGGTCGCGCGCGAGGCTTGGACCAGCCGCGGCGTCACCCCACAGGCCGAGCGCGGCCGGCAGCCGCGCCAGCGGAATTCCGGCGGCGCCAACCGTCAGCGCGATCAGCGCTGCACCGGCCAGCGCGGCGAACAGGCAAATGAGGGTCAGTGAGGCCGGAGGGCGCAACGCGTATCCGCTGCGGCGCTTGGCGTTACCCTCGGTCAGAACGGTCATTTCCGGCAGTCGGCGGTGAGTGCCGCAGGCTTGAATTTCTCGGCCTGCGGCGCCAGCGCCGGATAGAGCTTGATCGAGAGATCGCGGGCGGCGGCCGCCGTGCGCGGCCCGAAGCCGAGCAGATAAAGGCCTTCCATCGAGATGAAGGCCTTGTTGGCCGCAACGGGGGTCATCGCGAAGGCCGGATGAAGATACACCGTCTCCGCGACCACCGAATCCTTGCCGCGCTGGATCGAGAGCACGACCTCGGGCTTCGCCGCGACGATCGCCTCGTCATTGATGATCTTGTAGCCTTCATAGCTGTCGATGGCGTTGATGCCGCCGGCAAGCGCGATGATCTCGTTTGCCGCGGTGTTCTTTCCGGCGGCCATCGCCCGGCCGTTCAACAGCGACATCACGAACATCACGCGCACCGGCTTCGTCACCTTGGCGCGTAGCTCGCGCAGTTGCGCCAGATCGTCCGACACGGCCGCGGTCAGGCATTCGGCGCGCTTATCCGCGTCCATGGCGTGGCCGACCAGCCTGATCTTGTCGAGCAGGCCTGCTTCCGAAAAGGTTTCGGGCACCAGCACCAGCGGCACCTTGGCAGCCTCCAGCACGTCGATGGTTTCCTTCGGCCCGGACCCTTGCGCGGCCAGCACCAGGGAGGGATTGAGCCCGAGCACGCCCTCTGCCGAAAGCTGGCGCATGTAGCCGACATCCGGTTTCTCGCGCGCCGCGGCGGGATAGAGGCTGGTCGAATCGACGCCGACGAGGCGATCCTCGAAGCCGAGCGCATAGAGAATTTCCGTGATCGCGCCACCGATCGAGACGATCCGCGCGGGGTCTGCGATCGTGACGTCGCGATCACGGGCATCATGCACCGTAACGGCCGCAGCGAGCGCGACGCCGCCGAGCAGGAAACAGCCCGCGGCGGCCGACACTGCAATCGTGCGACAAACTGTCATTGCGGGTTCACCAGGTCGGTCACTTTGTCAGGATCAGCTTGTTCTGCGACGTCAGCCGCAGGCGATAATGCTCCTCGCCATGCGCGATGATGATTTCGCGCTCGGTGGCGAACAGTTCGCGGCTGTCGATCCGGTTGCCGCTGATCGCCAGCGATCTGGCTGCGGAAGCGGGATTGCCGGCTTGCGTCCGGGTGCTTCCGAGCTTGTCTCCTGTTGTCGCGGACATTTTGTGCTTTGGTGCCCCGAAAATTCAATCGATCCACGCTTGTATAGTTGGGCGGGGCCGCAATCCAACCACTGCACTTTACAATTGATATAAAGTGCCGAATGCGGTTCTTGACCGCCCGGGAACCGCCACGTAACCAAGCATGATGCGACGTTGGCATAATGCCTGCATCCATGTGGCAGCCAGCAAGCAGCTCGCAAGTTACGCGCAGCGCCCGCCAGCCAGACCCAAAAGAACAGATATCGGGGCTGGGGTTGTATGGCTGACGGGGCTAGGATTTCGCGTGCCCTCTTGTTGGGCGCGTCGGTGTTTTCAATTGCATTGCTGGTCGGGGAAGCCGGCAACGCGCAGACGGCGGGTACGCAGGCCGCAAGCGGCGCGTCCGAGCGCCAGAAGCAGTCGCGGCGCAAGCCGGCGAAGCCGCCGCAGGAGCAACAGCCGACGGCGCCGGTGATGAATGCGCGGGCGCAGATTGGAGCCGCGCCGGTGCAGTCGCTGGATACCCTTACGGTTGTGGCGTCGAAGACCGAGGAGCGCGCGATCGACGCACTGGCGCCGGTCAGCGTGGTGACGCTGGAAGAGATCCAGGGCCGCCAAGCCAGCACGCTCGGCGGTCTCCTCTACAACATTCCCGGCGTGTGGGTGCAGGATCGCGGCGACGAGCCGTCGACCTCGATCAATATTCGCGGCTTGCAGGATTTTGGTCGCGTTGCCGTGGTGGTCGATGGCGCACGGCAGAACTATCAGCGCACCGGCCATTTCGCGAACGGCTCCTTCTTCCTCAACCCGGAATTGGTCAGCAGCATCGACATCGTGCGGGGGCCGACGGCCAACATCTACGGTTCGGGCGCGATCGGCGGCGTTGCGTCGTTCCGCACCAAGGACATCGACGACGTCGTTCGCCCGGGCGAGCGTTGGGGTGTCGACGCAAAGACCATACTCGGAACCAATCAGGGGCGCGCCCTTGGTTCGCTGTTCGGCGGTGTCCACGTTACCCCTAACGTGGATTTCTTTGCCGGCGGCACCTACAGCACGCAGGAAAGCTACAAGGACGGCACTGGTTTCGAAGTCGCCAATACTGGAAACCGGCTCACCGCTGGCCTCGCCAAGCTGACCGTGCGTCCTGCTGACGGACACGAAGTCAAGCTCGGCACGATATTCCAGGAAGACCTTTACAACGTAGGTCAGCCGCCGCGCCGCGCCGGTGATCCCAATTCCACCAATCCGAACGGGACCAATAACCTTAACGGCACGTCGATCTACAGGACGGACGTAAAGAACTACACGACGACGCTCGGCTGGAAATACTCGCAGCCGGACGACAAGGTGTTCGACTGGGATGCGAAGGTTTATTGGAATCGCACCGAGAACGACCAGATCAAGACGTTCCACATCAACACGACTCCCTCCGCCTTTTGTGGCGGCGTGCCGGGCAATCCGGTCTCCGGCTGCATCGGCGACAACCGCGGTTATCTGCTCGATACGGTCGGTTTCGACGCACACAACACCTCGCGCTTCGAGTATGCGGATTGGCACCATGCGGTCACCTACGGCGCCGATGCGTTCCAGGACAACGTGAAGACGGCCGACCGGCGCGGTACCTCGGATGTCACGACTCCAGGCGGGCGGCGCACGGTTTCCGGCGGGTTTGTCCAATGGAAAGCGACATACAGCACGCTGTTGGAGACGATCGGCGCACTGCGTTACGACAACTACAGCCTGGAGTCGGGTGCAACGTCTTCGGGGGGCGACCGGCTGTCGCCGAAGATCACGGTCGCATTGATGCCAGTGGCGGTGGTGACGCCCTATGCCAGTTATGCAGAAGGCTACCGCACGCCGTCGATCACGGAGACGCTGGTCAACGGCCCGCATGCCGGCGCTACCGCCTTCGATTCATTCTTCCGTTGTCCGTCAGGTACGCCGGGGCCGGGCGCGGACTCCACCTTCTGTTTCCTGCCTAATCCGAACCTGCGCCCCGAGGTCGGGAAAAACAAAGAGATCGGCTTCAACATCAGGAAAAACGACCTGTTCATCGCCGGCGACAGCTTCCGCGGCAAGATCAACTTCTTCCGCAACGATATCACCGACTTCATCGACCAGGTTGCGTTCGGTACGCCACACCCGATTTTCCGCGCCCTGCCGTTCCTGCAGTATCAGAACGTCGCGTCGGCACGAATTCAGGGCTTCGAGGCCGAGACGGTGTATGACGCCGGCCTCTGGTACGCGGGGATTTCCGGCTCCTTCCAGGATGGCAAGAACTTGCAGACAGGATTTGGACTGTATAGCGTCCCGCCGCAGAAGATCACCACGACGGCCGGCATCAGGCTGCTCGACAGGACGCTCATTCTTTCCATGCTGTGGACGTCGGCGATCGCAAACAGGAACATTCCTCCGACCTACACGCCGGCAACGTCGTACGACCTCGTCAATCTGTATCTGCAGTATCAGCCGACGCGGGATCTCACCTTCAATTTCTCGGTCGAGAATCTTCTCAACCAGTACTATCGGCCGTACGCTATTCCGGTCGGGAGCACGGGCGACACGCAGAACGACGTCAAATGGGCCAGCGCTGGCGCCGGCATCGTCTTCAAGGGCGGCCTCAGATATCACTTCGGAGGAACCTGACACGAAGAATCCAAGGGTCTCGCGTGAGACCATCACCTCCAAACGCACCAAGCCGCGCTGATGCTCCAGCGCGGCTTCGGTGCATCCATGTTTCCAACCAACTCAAACGGTACGCCAGGCGCACCCCAGCAACCCAGCAAGGAGATTTCAAATGTTTATCGCGATGAACCGGTTCCAGGTGAAGATTGGCTCTGAAGCGGCCTTCGAGAATGTCTGGCGCTCGCGCGAGTCCTATCTCAGCAACATGGCCGGCTTCGTCGAGTTTCACCTGCTCAAGGGGCCCGTTGCCGAGGATCACACGCTGTATTCGTCGCATACGGTCTGGGTCGACAAGGTGGCGTTCGAAGCCTGGACCAAATCGGAAGAGTTCCGCCGCGCGCATGCCCGCGCCGACAACAAGACCGGCGAAAGCCTCTACCTCGGCCATCCCAAGTTCGAAGGTTTCGAGGTGATCCTGAGCGAGCGCAAATCCAGCGCCGCCGCGTAAGGGAGGCTGCGATGCTGAGCACGGACCTTGCCGATCTCAAGGCGCATATGGCGGAGAATCCCGGTGCGGTGATCGAGGACGTGGCGCGGGAGCGCAAGGTCACGCCGCGCGCCGTGCTCGAGGCGCTGCCGGACACGATGGTGCGCCTCGGCCCCGGCGGTGAGTTCGCCGCCGCGATGAATGACGTCGCGCAATGGGGCGAGGTGACGCTGATCGTCCACACCGACGATGCGATCTTCGAGTTCACCGGCGCCGTCCCCGCCGGCGAGATCGGCCGCGGTTACTTCAACCTGATGCAGCCGAAGGGACTGCACGGCCACCTCCGGCACGAGCGCTGCGGAGCCATCGCTTTTGTCGAGCGGCCCTTCATGGGCAAGTCGTCGGCCTTCATCGCGTTCATCAACGTCGACGGTGGCATCATGTTCAAGGTGTTTGTCGGCCGCGACGAGCAGCGCGCGCTGCGCAGCGACCAGTTGCAGCGCTTTCATGCGTTGGCGGAAAGGATCGCGCCCGCCCGCGCGGCGTAACCGATCCGCATTGTCAGCCCGGGAGGCGATCATGCAGCGAACGATGCTGAACGTTATGATCCGTTGGTGCGGCGTTGCCGGCGTGGCTGGAATGCCGGGCGCGGCGCTCGCCGCCACCGATGTTGCGCTGCTGCCGCGCAACCTGTCGCCCTGGAACATGTTCGTTAATGCGGACATCGTTGTGCAGGCGGTCATGGTGGGCTTGGCCTTCGCTTCGCTGGTGACGTGGACGATCTGGCTGGCCAAGACCGTCGAAATCCGCCGCAAGACGGCGACCGCCAGGCGGCGCCTCGGCATGCTGGAAACCGATACGGTGCTGGCCAAGGCCGAGCAGGAAACCCGTGGCGGCAACGATGCCGTCGCGCAGATCATCCAGTCCGCCGCGCGCGAGGCCAGTCTCTCCGGCGGTCATTTCGACGACGGCCTCAAGGAACGGGTCGCGCTGCGGCTTGAGCGGGTCGAGGCGGCGATGTCCAGGCAGATCGCGCGCGGCACCGGCGTGCTTGCTACCATCGGCGCCACCGCGCCGTTCGTCGGCCTGTTCGGCACGGTCTGGGGCATCATGAATTCCTTCATCGGCATTTCCGAAGCCAAGACCACCAATCTCGCCGTGGTCGCGCCCGGCATTGCGGAGGCATTGCTCGCGACCGCGCTCGGTCTGGTCGCGGCGATCCCGGCGGTCGTGATCTACAACCATCTCACCCGCACGATTTCAGCCCATCGCGCGCTGCTCGGCGATGCCTCGGCGCTGGTGCTGCTCCTGATCAGCCGCGAGGGCGACCGCAGTTCGTTCCGCCTGGCGCGCGCTGCGGAGTAGCCAATGGGCGCGAAGCTCGGACATGTTGTCGGCGGACGCGCGCGCGGCGGCGACGATCTTGTCGAGAATCACGAGATCAACGTCACGCCGTTCATCGACGTGATGCTGGTGCTGCTGATCATCTTCATGGTTGCCGCTCCGCTTGCAACCGTCGATCTCGGCGTCGATCTCCCGGCGAGTGCGGTCGAGCCGTCGCCGCGCCCGGACAAGCCGGTGTTCGTCACCGTGAGGCCGGACCTGTCGGTTGCGGTTGGCGAGGACGTCATTGCGCGAGATGCGCTGACCTCCACGCTCGATAGCGCCACGCAGGGGAAAAAGGACGAGCGCATCTTTCTGCGCGCCGACAAGGCCGTCAGCTATGGCGACCTTATGGAGGTGATGAACCTCTTGCGCAACGCCGGCTATCTCAAGATCGCGCTGGTCGGCCTCGACGGCCGAAGCTAAGCACCATGAACGCGTTCGCGCTGCATGATATCTCCGACCAGGCCGGCGTCCGGCGCTGGGGCGCATCGGCGTTTGCGATCGCGGCGGCGCATGTCGCGCTGATCGCATTGGCGGTGAACTGGGCGACGCAGCGGCCCACGCCCGGCGTCTCGATGCCGGCGATCATGGTCGACATGGCGCCGGTCTCTTCCGCGCCGCAGCCGACACCGATGGATCTCGCACCGGGACCGGTGATGCAGCAGGCCGACGCGTCGCCCCCGCCCGAGGCGGTGCAGCAGGAGGTCGTGCCGGAACAGATTGCGCCGACACCGCCACAGGAGAAACCGGAGGTCGTCGCCCCGCCGGAGCAGAAGACCGAGCCGACCCCGCCGAAGCCCGAGCCCGCCAAGGTCGAGCTCGAGAAAAAGCCAGCGCCGGTAAAGCCAAAGGTAGTGCGTGCGGAGGCAAAGAAGCCGGCGGAGGCTCCGCCCGCGCCGCGCACAACGGCTTCCCCTCGGGCCGAGCGTCAGGCACCGGCTGCGTCGGCGGTCAGCTCTGGCGCGTCAGCAGCGGCCGTTGCTTCCTACAACCAGCTCGTCCTCGCCCACCTGCGTCGCTTCAAGCAATATCCGCCGGAGGCCAAGGCCACCGGCAAACAGGGCGTAGGCCGGGTGAATTTCACCCTGAGTCGCAGCGGTCAGGTGACGGCGAGCAAATTGGTTGGATCAACCGGCCATGCGGCGCTCGACGCGGAGAGTCTGGCGACGCTTCGTCGGGCGCAACCATTCCCGCCGTTTCCGCCCGACATGAAGCAGGCTTCGATGAGCTTCACCATGCCGGTGTCGTTTGGGCTTCGCTAGTTACTCCTTCACCGCGCCGGTCAGTGACGACACGTAGTAATCCACGAATAGCGAATAAAACAACGCGACCGGCAGCGAGCCGAGCAGCGAGCCGGCCATCAGCGCGCCCCACTGGTAGACGTCGCCGGTGACGAGTTCGGTCAGGATCGCGACCGGCACCGTCTTGTTGGCGCCGCTCTGGATGAAGGCGAGTGCGTAGATGAACTCGTTCCACGATAGCGTGAAGGAGAAGATGCCGGCCGAGATCAGCCCGGGCACGGCGAGCGGCAGCGTGATCCGGCGCAGGATTTGCAGCCTGGTGGCGCCGTCGACCAGCGCGCATTCCTCGAGCTCATAGGGGATCGACTTGAAATAGCCGATCAATAGCCAGGTGCAGAACGGCACCAGGAAGGTCGGATACACCAGGATCAGCGCCATCGGCGAGTCGAACAGTCCGAACTGCACGATCACGGTCGCTAGCGGAATGAACAGAATCGAGGGCGGCACCAGATAGGCGAGATAGATCCCCAGGCCCACATAGGGGCTGCCGCGGAAGCGCAAGCGCTCGATCGCGTAAGCTGCGAGCGTCGAAGCGAACAGCGACAGGAAGGTAGAGCCGATCGCCACGAACATCGTGGTCTTGAGCCAGGTCGGATAGGCGGTGTCGAACAAGAGATGCTTGATGTGCGCCAGCGTCGGCGAGGAGATCCAGAACGGATTGTGCTGCTTGTAGTTCAACAGCTCCGCGTTCGGCTTGAACGAGGTGATCGCCATCCAGTAGAACGGGAACAGCAGGATCAGCACGAAGCAGGCCAGCGGCAGGTAGATCATCATCACCCGCCGCGCGCGCGAATCCCACGCCATGGTGTCCGGCGTGGCGCTGGCGGCGTTGGTGGATTGGGCAGCTACGTCAGTCATTGGCTTCTCCCTGCTGCCATTTGCGGCGCGCCAGGCCGAAGTAGCTGAACAACGTCGCGAACACGAGGAACGGGATCATCGAGACCGCGATCGCTGCACCCTCGCCAAGCTCGCCGCCGGCGATGCCGCGCTGGAACGCCAGCGTCGCCAGCAGGTGCGTGGAATTGACCGGACCGCCGCGGGTGATGGCATAGACGAGCTGGAAGTCGGTAAAAGTGAAGATGATCGAGAACGTCATCACGATCGCCAGAATCGGCATCATCATCGGAAGGGTGATGTAGCGGAAGCGCTGCCAGGCGGTGGCGCCGTCCAGCATCGCGGCTTCATAGAGTGAGGGTGAGATGGTCTGCAGGCCCGCCAGGAGCGAGATCGCCACGAACGGAATGCCGCGCCAGATGTTGGCGGCGATCAGCGAGAAGCGCGCCGGCCACGGCGTGCCGAGGAAGTCGATGTTGGTCGAGCGGATGTGCAGCACATCGACCAGGAGATAGGAGATGATCGAGAACTGCGGATCGTAGATCCACCAGAACGCCAGCGCCGACAGCACCGTCGGCACGATCCACGGCAACAGCACGATGGCGCGCAACAGGCTCTTGAGCGGGAAGTGGTTGTTGAGCAGGAGCGCCAGCCAGAAGCCGAGCGCGAATTTCCCGAAGGTCGCGATCGCCGTGTAGAACACGCTGTAGAACACCGCGCCCCACCACAAGGGATCGGTCCACAGGTACTGAAAGTTCTCCAGGCCAATGAAGATCCCGCGCTGGCCGATCGTGGTGTCGGTGAAGGCAAGCCAGACGCCGAGGCCGAGCGGGTAGGTGAGGAACACCGTCAGCAGCCCGATCGCCGGCGCAAGGCACATCACGATCAGGAACGGCTTGTAGTCGAACAAGCGCGCGATCCAGTTCGGTTGCCGGAGCGCCACGCCGCGCGATGGTAGAGTAGTTACGGACATTGAATGTTTATCCACCGTCGTCATTGCGAGGAGCGAAGCGACGAAGCAATCCATTCTTCCTTTGTGGCGCTATGGATTGCTTCGCTTCGCTCGCAATGACGGTTAATCAGGATCTACGGTTCTGCGGCTTACCGGCCCTGGCGCCGGAAGTACCGCTTCGCACGCTGCTCCGCCTCCGCGGCGGCGGCCTCCGGCGTCTGGGCACCTGTCGCGACCGCGGCGCACATCTGGATCAGCACGTAGTCGGCGCTGACCGCACCGGTTGCGGTCGAAATCGGCCCCTTGTAGCCATCGTAGTAGGTGCTCTGCATCGTGTTCTTGAAGATCGAGACCTTGGGGTCGCTGGACCAGACCGCGGCGTCGGCATAGGCGGCAAGCGGCTGCGACCAGTAGCCGGAGTTGGCGTTGAGCCACGGCTCGTACTGTTCCTTTTCCATCATGAATTGCAGGAACGCCTTTGCGGCATTGGGATAGGGGCTGTGCTTGAACAGCATCGCGTTCAGCGTCAGGCCGGCCATCGGCGAGACCTTGGCGAGGCCCTTCGGCAGCAGTTGATGCTCGCTGTCCTCGGCAATTGCCTTGGTCGCCGGGTCGTTCTTCAGCGAGAAGTACAGCGAGACGCCGTTGGCGGTCAGCGAGATTTCCTGCGAGGAGTAGGCGCGGTTGTTGCTGACGTCGTTCCACGACGACGTGCCGGCGATGAAGGTCGGGTATATTGCCTTGACCCACTTCAGCGCTTCGATGGTCTCCTTGCTGTTGATGATGATGTTACCCTCTTCATCGAGCAGCGAAGCGTTGTGCGACCACAGCGCCCAGTTGGCAAAACCGTTGCCGTCGCCCTTGGCATTGCCCAGCGCGAAGCCGGCCGGCTTGCCGGCCTTGTGCAGCTTCTGGCAGAGGTCCAGAATTCCGGCATGATCTTCCGGGACCTTGTCGTAGCCGATCGATTTCAACACTGACTTGCGGTAGATCAGCGGGCCGGCAGTGGCGCCGAACGGCAATCCGATCCATTTGTCGCTCTTGCTGCGCTTGCCGTACGTCTGCGCCAGCGGCAGCCAGCCGCCGTAGCGCTTGCCGAGATAATCGGTGACGTCGTTCAGTTCGACCAGCTTGTCGACATAGATGTGCGGCGCATCGGAGAAGCCGATGATGATATCCGGGCCGGCGCCGGAGTTCGAGGTCACCGCGGTCTGCTGGCTGATGTCTTCCCAGCCGACGAAGTCGACCTTGACCTCGATGCCGGTCTCCTTGGTGAATTTGGCCGCGTTGGCGCGGAACACGTCCTCGTCGGCTTGCACGAAGCGCACCGGGCGCAGCATGCGCAGGGACGCGCCTTTTTCGATTGCGAATTTGGGGGGCGGGACGTCGGCGGCTTTAATTGGCGATGTGGTCTGCGCCGAAGCGCCGGTCACGGCCAGAGCCGCTGCCGAGGCGCCCAAAGCCAACGCATCGCGACGGGTGATGTCGTTCCTCATGGTGCTCTCCCTGTATCGGTTCCCGGCGTTGAATCGCCGGTTAACCTGTCGTTCGAAACGCTTCTTTGCCGGCGCTAGCTGTTCGGACCGCGATCCATGCTGACGGGTTGCCAGCGGCGGAGCGAGGTGTTTTGCAGTACCGACGGATTGACACAGCTTACCGGCCACATGCCGGACAGGACCAGTGACAATTCGTAGCCTACGCGGCGCTTGCGCGCCTCGTCAAAACGTGCCGATGCCGACGCCACATGGGCGGTCAGGGTGACGTTTTCCATCGAAAGTATCGGATTGTTGTGCGACGGCGGCTCCTTTTCCAGCACGTCGAGGGCGGCGTGCGCGATCCAGCCCTCCTGCAACGCCTTGATCAGCGCTTCCTCGTCCACCGTGGCGCCGCGGCCGGTATTGATGAAGATGGCGGAATTTTTCATCTGGCGGAAATGCTTCTCGGTCAGCATGTGGTGCACCTCGGGCCGGGCCGGCGCATGCATCGAGACGAAGTCCGACTGTTGCAGCACCTCCGACAGCGTCGCCGGGATCACGCCGTGGTCGTACATCAGCGTTTCCTGGATGAACGGGTCATAGGCCATCATGCGCAGGCCGAAGGGCGCGGCGCGCTTGGCGACGGCGCGCGCCACCCGGCCGAACGAGATGAAGCCGAGCGTCTGGCCCATCAGCCGCGGGATCTTCAACAGCGCAGGCCGGCCCTCCGACCAGCGGCCGGTGCGCGCCATCTTGTCCTGCTCGACCAGCCGCCGAAAGCCCGCCAGCAGCAGCATCATGGCATGGTCGGCGACTTCCTCGATGAAGGTGTCGGGAATGTTGGTGACGGGAATGCCGCGGGCGGTGGCGGCCTTGACGTCGACACTGTCGACGCCGACGCTGCCGAGCGTGATCACCTTGCAATTTTCGAGCGCGTCAATGACGGCTTTGGTAATCGGCATGCCCTTGGCGTAGATCGCGTCTGCGGTTTTTGCGGCGGCGATGAATTCCGCCTCGTTGGCCGGCGCCTCGATGATTTCGGCCCCGATCGGATCGAGCGCTTCCTTCTCATAGTCATAGCCGCCGCCGGCGACCGTGAAGCTCGCGCCCTTCGGCGTCACCACCCTGAATTTCGGCATTTCCTGCTCCCGATTTTATTTTTCGGTGTTGGTTTGAGGCGGCGGGCGCCGCCACTTCATCGTTGACGTACTTTCACCTTTTACGCGACTTGACTTGCTTCTGCTACAATCACCGGTTGCTGCTTGATCGGCAGCGCGGTTTTCTGCGGGATTTCCGCTGGCCTTCGTAACAAAGCGCTAAAGGGTCTCACGATATTGTGCGCCGAATCAATCGGCCAATCGCGTGCCACGCGCCTATTTCCGGAGATCCCCGTGAAGCTGACCAATCTCAAGATCACACCCAAGCTCGGCATTTTGGTGGGCGTGACCCTGCTCGGCCTCTGCGTCGCCGGTGTGCTCGCGGGCTATTTGATGCAGCGTGAAATGGTCAATGCGCGGATCGAGCAGACCAAGGCGATCGTCGACATGGCGCGCAACATGGCACTCGGCCTGCAGAAGCAGGTTGCCGCCGGCCAGATGACCAAGGAGGCCGCGATTGCCGAGTTCAGCAAGCGCGGCAATACGCTGACCTTCGACAACGGCAACGGTTACGTATTCGCCTACACCATGGATGGCGTCGCCGTGCTGGCCCCGGTTCCCAGCCAGATCGGCCAGAACCGTATGGATATCGACACCGGTGGCCGAAAGCTAGTGCGCGAACTGCGCGACGGCATCGCGGCGAACGGCGAAATCATGCTCCGCTATGAATTCCGCAAACCCGGACAAGACGAGTTGATCCGCAAATTCTCCTACGCGGTTCCGATCCCGGGCTGGAACATGTTCGTCGGCACCGGCGCCTATCTCGACGACCTCGACGCCAAGATGAAGCCGATCGCGGCGGTGCTCGGGCTTGCCATTCTCGGCATCGCGCTGGTTGCGGGCAGCATCGCCTGGATGATCGGCCGCAGTATCTCGAAGCCGCTCGGTCAGCTCGGCGCCCGCATGCAGGACCTCGCCGAGGGCCGGCTCGACGGCGAAATTCCCGGCATCGGCCGCGGCGACGAGATCGGCGCGATGGCCGCGACCGTGCAGATCTTCAAGGACAACGCGGTTCGAATCCGCGGGCTCGAGCAGAAGGAAGCCGAGGTGCAGGCGCGCGCCGAGGCCGAACGGCGGGCGGCGATGGAAAGTATCGCCAGCGACTTCGAACGCAGCGTGACCGGCATCGTCCGCTCGGTTTCGACGGCGGCCGCCGGCATGCAGAGCACGGCGCAATCCATGACCACGACCGCCAGCGACGCCAGCGCACGCGCGGCGACCGTCGGCGCGGCGTCGCAGCGTTCGTCCGACAATGTCGGCACGGTGGCATCCGCCGCCGAAGAGCTCTCCAGCTCCGTCACCGAGATTTCCCGCCAGGTGACTCGCTCCAGCGAGATCGCCGCCAAGGCGGTCAGCGACGCCGAGCGTACCAACGCCACCGTCGGCGCGCTCTCGACCGGCGCCGAGAAGATCGGCGAGGTGGTCAAGCTGATCCACTCGATCGCAGCCCAAACCAATCTGCTCGCGCTGAACGCCACTATCGAAGCGGCGCGCGCCGGCGATTCCGGGCGCGGCTTTGCGGTAGTGGCGTCGGAAGTGAAGGCGCTCGCCAACCAGACCGCGAAAGCGACCGAGGAAATCTCCTCGCAGGTCGCGGCCATGCAGGCGTCCACCAGCGAAGCCGTGGCCTCGATCGGCGGCATCACCGAGACCATCGCGCAGATGAGCGAGATCACCGTCTCGATCTCGACCGCCGTCGAGCAGCAGGGCGGCGCCACCCGCGAAATCGCCCGCAACATTCAGTCGGTGGCGGCCGGATCGAACGAGATCTCGGCTCATATCGGCGGCGTCAGCACAGCGGCAGCCGCAACCGGCAAGGCAGCATCCGAAGTGCTGGCGAGCGCCCGTGAACTCGACACCCAGTCCGGCATGCTGCGCAGCGCGGTGGATGAGTTCTTGGGCAAGGTGCGCGTGGCGTAAGGCCAGGATATGTAGAATTGTAGGGTGGGCAAAGCGAAGCGTGCCCACCATTCACAAAGACAGTCCAACGGATAGATGGTGGGCACGGCGCCAAGGCGCCTTTGCCCACCCTACGCACCTACGCGGCGCGGCCCCTACTGCTTCTCGATCCCTGCCGCCGTGATCAGCTTCTCCCACACCACGAGCTGCTCCTTCACGAAGGTGTCGAACTCTTCCGGTGTACCCGAGAACGCCTCCATGCCGCGCTCGGCGAGTTGGCTCTTGATATCGGGCCGCTCGACGACTTTGCGGATCTCCGCGTTCAGCCTGGTCACGATATCCTTCGGCATGCCGGCGGGGCCGAAATAGCCTTGCCATGAGGTGATGTCAAAACCCTTCACCGTGTCGTTCATGGTCGGGAGATCGGGCAACAATGCCGAGCGCTGCTTGGTGGTGACCGCGAGCGCCTTCAGCGCCTTGGCGTTGACGTGAGGCAGGCCGGTCGGAACGTCGATGAACATCATGGAGACGCGGCCGGCGATGAGATCGGTCAATGCGGGCGGCGAGCTCTTATAGGGGACGTGAAGCAGATCGACGCCGGCGAGGCGGGCAAACGTTGCGCCGGAGACGATCGCAGCCGAGCTGCCGCTGGCATAGGAGTATTTGCCCGGCTCTTTCTTCGCCAGCGCAATCAGTTCAGCCACCGAGTTCGCCGGAATATCCGGGTGGATCACCAGCATGAACGGGAGGTCGCCGCTGCGCGCGATCGGCGTGAAGTCCTTGACCGGGTCGTAGGTCATGTTTTTCATCAAGTAAGGATTTGCCGAATGCGGTGTGTTGGTCGAGACCATCAGCGTGTAGCCGTCCGGCGCGGAGCGGGCCACTTGGCTTGCCGCGAGCGAGCCGTTGGCGCCCGGCTTATTTTCGATCACGATCCCGACCCCAAGCGCGGTGCCGAGCTCCTTCGAAATGATGCGCGTGGTGGTATCGGTGCCGCTGCCGGCCGCGAACGGCAGCACCAGCGTGATGTTGCGGTTCGGGTAGGGGGCCTGCGCGGCAGCCGTGGCGATCATCGCCAGCATCAGGGGAGCCGCTGCGGCGACGGGCCGATACCGCTTCAATAACGCGAACATATAGTTGTTTCCTCGGTTTGTTCTTCTGTTGAAATGGCCGGCAAGCTAGCCTGCCGAGGGACAAAGTGGAAGCCCGCAGGACGCCACGCCATGTGCCGCGCCCCCGGTAGCAGCGCTGACGCGCTGCACCGCGTCCGGGACGCGCAAGCTCTCATGCCTTCGCCGAAGCCCGCCTTGAAGCGATCACCACGCCGGCCAGCACCAGCGCATAGCCCACCAGGTGGAATAACCGCAACTGTTCGCCGAGCAAGAGGATCGCCATCGCTGAGCCGAACACCGGCACCAGGTGGAAGAATGGCGCTGCACGATTGGGCCCGATCAGCGCCAGCCCGCGGTTGAAGAACAGGTACGCCAGCGTCGAGGGAAAGATCACGGCATAGCCCAGCGTCGCCATCGATATCATGTCGAATTTCAACGTCGCGCCGGTCGAGAATTCCCAGATCGCGAACGGCACCAGCATCAGCGCGCCGCAGCAGGTGGTGAATGAAATCAGCGATAGCGCGTGCGTCACCGGGCGGCGCGGGATCAGCGCCGAATACAATCCGAACGACACGAGCGAGCTCGCAAACATCAGGTCGCCGCGGTTGAAGCTGATGTTGGCGAGCGCGCCGAAATCGCCGCGCAAAATGATGGTCAGCACGCCGGCGAGCGAGATGGTGATGCCGGCAAGCTGCGCGCCGGTCAGGCGGATGCCGAACAGCGCCAGCGACCACAGCGCGACAAACAACGGCCCCGCCGACTGGATCAATAGCGCGTTCAGCGCCTCGGTATATTGCAGCGCCCAGTAGGAGATCGCATTGTTGTAGGCGAAACCGACCAGCGACAGGAACAGCATCATCGGCAGATGCGCGCGCAGCACCGGCCAGTCCCGCTTCAGATGCGGCCAGGCGAACGGCAGCAGGATCAGAAAGGTGCCGATCCAGCGGACGCAGGACAGCGTCAACGGCGGTACGTGCCCGGCCACATGGCGCGCGAGCACGATGTTGCCGGCCCAGAACAGCGAAGTCAGGCTCAGCAGCAGGTAAGGCTGGTTGGTCAGCCACCGGACCGGATGGAAGGCAGGCGGCGCTGGTGCAGGTTTGGTCATGGTCGCGAGGCGAGTAGGGCGAAAATTCCGCCGCGCGACAAGTCCTGCGCGCGCAATGCTACAATGCCTTGCGCATCAGTTTGCGCTTGTTCCTTCTTTAGCGCTGGGAAATTGCGACGGCGCTGCGCGAAGCACCCCCGCTGTCACACCCCGCGAAAGCGGGGTATCCAGTACGCCGCGGCTTCTCGATTGACCGCGAACGTCTCTGAAATACTGGATCACCCGCCCCAGTGCGCAATTGCGCACAAGGCGGGTGACGACAGTCTCGTCGCAGCGCGGTGCGCCTAGAGCTTTCCGCCAACCCCGCAGCAACCCCCTCAGATACGCGGAATGCCTGCGTCGTTGATCACCTTCGACCACTTTTCGATCTCCGACGTGATCAGCGCGCGCATTTGCTCCGGCGTGCTGCCGCGGACCTCGCCGCCGGTTGCCGTCTCCAGCGCCGTCTTCGTTGCGGGGTCGGCCAGCATCGACTGAATCTCCGTGTTCAGCCGCTTCACGATATCGGGCGGCGTGCCCTTTGGAGCCACCAGCCCGGCCCAGGTGCGGACGTCGAAGTCCTTGACGCCCGCTTCCTGAACGGAAGGCACGTTCGGAAGCAATTTGGTGCGCGCGGGCGAGGTGACGGCGAGGCCGCGAATGGCGCCGCTTTCGATCTGGCCTGCGAGCAGCACGGTGGTCCCGACGATCACGGGAACGTCTCCGGCGAGCAGGGAGGTGACGGTTAGTGAGTCACCGCGATAGGGGACGTGCACCATCTTGGTGCCGGCGGTGACGTTCAACAGCTCGCCCGCGAGATGATGCGTGCTGCCGAAACCGACGGAGCCGTAGCTCAGGGCATCGGGCTTGGCTTTCGCCATCGCAATCAGGTCCGCCAGCGTCTTGGCTTGATGGTCGGCGCGAACCGCGATCACCAGCGCGTAGTAGACCATCGTCGACAACGTATCGAAACTGTCGATCGGGCTATAGGCGAGCTGCTTATACAGCGCGCCCGAGATCGCATGTGCGCCCGTGACGAGGCCGATCGTGTAGCCATCAGGCGCGGATTTGGCGACGGCGTCCGCAGCGAGATTGCCGCCGGCGCCTGGCTTGGCTTCCACCACCACCGGCTGTCCCAGGCGCTTGGAAAGCCCGTCCGAGACGATGCGCGCCATGGTGTCGGCGGCGCCGCCCGCCGCAAAGCCGTGCAGCAGCCGAATCGGCCGGTTGGGGTAGGTTTGCGCGGCGACAATGGAAGGCGCCAGGCAGGTGAGGCTAAGCGCTGCGGCAGCGATGCAGCAGCGCAGAGCAAGCAACCGTCCGCGCAGGACGTTCAACGATCGAGCCATTTGTGTTTCACCCCTGGTGTTTTGCTTTTTGAATGTCTGTTCCGGCTGGTGGCGGCGCGTGCGATTACTTCACGCCGCGCATCTCCGGAGAAAATTCGGTTGCTTCCTTGGCCGGGCCGACGCCCCAGACGTCGCGCGGCAACCCGATCCAGGTCTTCGGCCGCTGCGGACGATCGTGGTGCCAGGGACGCGGCTCGAAATAGCCGAGCTCTTCGTCGAGCATCAGATCCATGCTGTAATAGAGCTCGATCAGGTAGCCGTCGGGGTTGTAATGGTAGACCGCCACGTTGTGGCCGGGTCCATGCCGCACCGGTCCCCAGAGAATCTGAAACTTGTTGCGGCCGAGCAGGTCGCAGGCCTGGTGCATGTGCGAGGCGTCGCGCAGCTCGAAGGCGAGGTGATGCAGACGGCCGTCGGTGCCCCGGGCAAAATTCATCGCGTGATGTTCCGGGCCGCAGCGCAGGAAGACGAAATTTTCCTCGATGCGGTCGGAGACGCGGAAGCCGAGAACATCGCCGAAGAATTTGGCGGTTCGCCCGGGATCGGGCGTATGGAGCGCGACGTGGCCGAGCTTGGCGACGGCAAGGCCACGGATCGGCTCGACGGCCTTGCAGAACTCCCATCGGGAAAACAATTCGATCCGGTGTCCGTCCGGATCGTCGAAGACGAGTGCCTTCGCTGTTCCCGGCGCCGTGTCGCTCCTGATCTCCGATTTGATGCCGAGGCTTGCCAGCGATTTCTGCAGGTCGGCCGGATCGAGGTTGGGCGCAACTTCATAGGCGATGGAAGTCAATTGCGAGGCCGCGCCGCGTTCGAGAACCAGCGTCAGCTCCTCGGACTCGGTGCCGAGCAGGATCCGGCCGTCGCTGCGCTGGATGACGCCGAGCCCGATGATGGACTGGTAATAGTCGAGCTGCGCCTCGATGTTCGGACTGGTGAAAGTGACGTGTCGCAGCCGCTTGACCTTGATCATCTCGTGACCTCCTGAATTCAGGCAGAATGTTTGGGCTGTGCGGGCATCAGCTCAATCCGGGGTCATCACGATCTTGCCGAACGCCGCACCGGAATCGAGCAGTTCATGCGCGGCGCGAACTTCGGAGAGCTTGAAGCGCCTAGAGATCGACGGGCGAATGGCGCGCTCTGCGAGATAGCCGATCACCTTTCGCATGATGTCGCGCCGGCCTTCGCGGTCGTTATCGTAGATGTGGAAGGAGAAGCAGCGGATCGCCGGGCAGATGTCGAGGTATTTCCGCATCTCGCCCATCAAGTTTTCCGTCGGCAGTCCGGCAAACGCGTTGTAGGAGACGATGGTGCCCCATTTGTCGAGCGCGCCGAAATAGGAATAGAATTCGGGGCCGCAGACGTGATCGAGGACGAGACTAACGCCGTGTCCGCCGGTCAGCGCGCGGGTGCGGGCGACCACGTCCTCGTCGCGATAATAGATGATCTCGTCCGCGCCCATCTTTCGCGCGAAGGCGGCCTTCTCCGGCGTGGAGACGGTGCCGATCACCTTCATCCCGGCGAGTTTTGCGAGTTGCACCAGCGACGTCCCGACCCCGCCGGCCGCGCCGATGACGAGGGCCGAGTGGGGCGGCGTAGCGGAGCCGCAATTGTGCAGCAGCGCCCAGGCAACCTGGTAGTTCGGCAGGCACACCGCGTCCTCGAACGCGACATTATCAGGCAACGCGTGCACCGCGTCGGCCGGCGCTGCGACATATTCGGCGTAGCAGCCGCCGCGCTGGGTAAGGTCGCGCGCGCTCAGGAGCACCCGCTGGCCGACGACAAGGCCGCTCACCTGCGCACCCGCGGCTTCCAGGATTCCGGCGACATCATTGCCAGGATTGGCCGGCAGCGGCGGCATCCATTTGTAGACGCCGCTGCGGATCAGTTTGTCAGGCTGGCCCACGCCGAAGGCTTGGGCGCGGATCAGAACGTCCCGCTCGCCCAGCGCCGGCATCGGCACGTCGACATAGTCGAGCGCCTCCGGGCCTCCAGGGCGATGCACCAGTACAGCCTTCATCCGAGTGTGCTCCCCATTTTACATATTTTCGAAAATATGTATCATTGCGAAAATCATTGCAACGGGATTCTTTTTGGCTAGGATCGCGGCTCCGGGGTCGCGAGAGAATCAATGACGACGACAGCCCTCAAGGCGCGCAAGGAATTCGGCAAGACGCTCGCCTCCGACATCGCACACCGGCTGCGAAACGAGATCGTCACCTGCCAGCTCAAGCCGAATGAATCGCTGAAGTTCGATGCGCTGCGCCTGTCGTTCGGCGCGAGCTTCACGACGCTGCGCGAAGCCTTGACGTTGCTGGCGGCGGAGGGGCTCGTCGTCGCCGAGGAGCAGCGTGGCTACAAGGTCGCGCCGGTGACGCTCGAGGACCTGCACGACCTGACGCATGCCCGCATCCTGATCGAGGTCGATCTGATGCGACGCTCGATCGAAAAGGGCGACGACGACTGGGAAATAAGGGTTATCTCGTCACTTCACCGGCTCGCCAGGATCGAGGAGCGGGCCCCGGAAGATTATGCAAGCAATACCGAATGGAAGGCGGCGCACCGCCAGTTCCATGAGGCGCTGGTCTCGGCATCGGGATCGCCGACGCTGCTTGCCGTGCGAAACTCGCTGTTCGACCGCGCCGAGCGCTACCGCAATCTGTCGGCCATGTTCCGGCCGCACCCGCGCGACAAGGCCGGCGAGCATCGCGCGCTGATGCAGGCCGCGATCGGGCGCAACGCCGATCAGGCGTGCAATCTGATCGCCAGCCACATCCAGACCACCTCCAACAATGTCGCAAAATACGCTTCCGGCGTGATCAGCGCCGGCTGATCGCCTGCGGCCGGCAGCGGACGCCTTTCTCATAAAAGTGCTCGGTGGATGCCGCCCCGGCAGCGGATTTTGGTTGCGTTCGGCAAGATTTTCGAAAATAGTCGCTCCTGACGAAATTCCAATCAATCAGCCCGTCCCAACCGAGAAGGATAGACGTCCCATGCGGCTGCTTTCATTTCTGAACAATGGCAGGGAGACCTGGGGAGCGATCGTCGGCGATGGCGTGGTCGACCTCGGCAGCAAGCTGCCCCACGCCACGCTGCAGGACTTCATCGCGAGCCCCGATTTCGAGAAGCGCGATCGTCTCGTGGCCGGCCACAAGCCCGACCTGAAGCTCGCCGACGTCAAATACCTTCCGGTGATCCCGCGACCCGAAAAGATCGTCTGCGCCGTGCGCAATTATCTCGACCACCACCAGGAGGCGGTGGCCCACGGCATGAAGCGCGAGATCACGGCGTTTCCGCCGATCTTCCTGCGCGTTTGGCGTTCCCAGGTCGGGCATGACGCGCCGGTGATCCGGCCGAAAGTGTCGACGCATCTCGATTGGGAGGGCGAACTCGCCGTCATCATCGGCAAGCCCGGCCGCTATATCTCGGAGGCCGACGCCATGGCCTATGTCGCCGGCTATTCGATTTATAACGACGTCAGCGTCCGCGACTATCAGATGCACGCCCAACAGATCGCGGCCGGCAAGAATTTCGTCGGCACCGGGCCGTTCGGGCCGTGGATGGTGACGACGGACGAATTGCCCGATCCGACCAAGCTGAAGCTCGAGACCCGTATCAACGGCAAGACGGTACAGAAGTCCGACACCTCGTTTCTGATCTTCTCGATTCCACGGCTGATCAACTACGCCTCCGAGATCTTCGATCTGATGCCAGGCGATGTCATCGCCACCGGTACCCCGGCCGGTGTCGGTTTTACGCGCAAGCCGCCGATGTTCCTGGTGCCCGGCGACGTCGTCGAGGTCGAGGTGGAGAAGATCGGCGTGCTGCGTAACCCCGTGATCGATGAGGCCGCGCAGTGATGGCCCAAGGGACGGTCTACGACATCAGGAAGACGCAAGTCTCGATCGAAGAAGTCTGGCACGAGCGCGGGCCGCGCCGGACACGGCCGCTATTGATCGGCACCGCGCTTGCCGTGATCAACAATCCCCATGCCGGCCGCTACGAGCCGGACCTGATGCCGTTTCAGGCCGGCCTGCGCGATCTCGGCCGGCAACTGGCGCGGACGTTGTGCGAGCGGTTGGGCGGCAAGGATGTTGTCGAAGCCTATGGCAAGGGTGCGATCGTCGGAGGCGACGGCGAGCTTGAGCACGGCGCGGTTTGGCATGAGGCGGGTGGCGCTGCGATCCGCGAAGTGATCGCGCAGGCCAAGGCGATCGTGCCCGCCGCCAAGACCGTCGGCGCGATTGGCACGCGGCTGATGGTCCCGCTCGGCCATATCGAGGCGGCTTACGTCCGCAGCCATTTCGGCACCGCCGAGATGACGATCTGGGACGCGCCGCGGCGCGACGAGATCGTGTTCGGGCTCGTCATGGCAACTGGCGGCCGAACGCACGCGCGCATCGGCGGGCTCTCGGTCGATGCGATCTCAGTGCACGACGGGCAACGATGAGCGTAGCGTTTTCACGCCCAAACCGATACCTTCAACCGATAAAGCCGGACACCCGGAATTGCTGAGATCGCGCACTGACCGGACATGTTGGGATCGCCAAAATCGACGCGAATGACCGGAACGGACATTCGAGTTGAATAACATCTGAGGCTGCCCCATCCCGTCATGGGCATCGCGGGCTAGAATTGAGCGATGCCTAGTTTGCTCGCGCGGCTCTTCTACACGTCAGCACATGGACCACAGCCACGATGACTGAGAACAGCAGCAAACCTATTTCAGCGCCGTGAACCTTTTCCGGCGCGTAAGTTGAGGCGACCCAAATCAGCAATCGGACTGAAAGGGCGAACGCCACGATGCCCCAAAGCCCCACTGCATTGGGTGCGTACCAAGTAGGCTCGCCGTCGAGCCGCCACTGCATAGCCATGCGAGCGCTCCTGATGCTAGGTCCAAAATAAAGATTGCACCCGGCAAGAAAGGCGACGGCTGGCCAGAACACAAGGTCAGCAACCAACATGAGTGTACCTTCCAGTGCAAGACCGCCCCAGTTGGGGGCCTCTTATTTGCCGATTACTAGCCCAAACGGGTTAAGGGGCATCTGAACAGAATTATCAATCTTGAGCGATCAGGCGCGATTTCCGGGCTTGGCACCAAGCCGACCTGACGTTGATCCTGAGCGACGTCCGCTGTCGAAGCAGCGGCAATCGACAATTTGCCCTTAGGTCGGCGTCACCGCTGGCGCCCGCGCATCCAATGAATTAACTCAGGCCAGATTTTTCGATGCGCCTGCCTGCCCACAAGTGGTCCCACGTGCTGAAGCGCCACTCCGATTTCTCGCTCATACGAAAATATCGAAGGGTTCTTCAACGCTCCTAAGACCGACAAGGATGGGACCACTCGGCTTGCATGATCGACAATTGCCGCGACGGGTATTTTGGCCAGCGAGTCGGATCGGGCATCCTGCCCAAGCAAATGAAGCTCGTCGCGCGCGAATCGGTCTTCACGGTAGAGCAGCTGGACTACATCTCGGATCAGTTGGCCGCTGGGCGCGAACTCGTCCAGGATGCTTGACGCGGTCCCATGCCGTTTCATGCGGCCCGTAGCCCGCACTTTCCAGCATTTCGCCAACTGACCTTTTAAAGGCGTCGCTAACCGAAAAAATCGGAAACATCGTCTCGCGTCCCGGGGTGCATTTCAAATTCGAGAACCCACCAGCGTTCCACTCCATTGACAGGCGCCTTTAACATCCATATACCATCCATGTAGATGGCAACAGGATGGAGCAGGGCCATGACGAGCAACGTCCGCGAACTCCGGCCAAAGCCCCCGGAAAGCGAAAAAATCACGATCAATCTCGGCTATGTCGATCTTGGTCAGGTCGACTTGATGGTTCAGGAAGGTTTCTACTCGAACCGTACCGATTTCATTCGAACGGCAATCCGCAACCAGCTCGAACGTCACGCGGACGTCGTCAAACAGTCAACGACCCGAAAAAGTTTGGATCTGGGTCTGAGGCACTTCAGCCGAGAGGATCTCGAAGCGGCGCGGCGAGCCGGGGAGATGCTGCACATCAACGTTTTGGGCCTGGCCAGTATCGCTCAAGATGTCACGCCCGAGCTTGCTCGCGCCGCAATTGCTTCGGTCTGTGTTCTGGGCGCTTTGCAGGCCAGTCCGGCGGTCAAGGCCGCCCTCGTCGATAGAACACGGTGAACGCGATGCTCAGACAGGACATAGTTGGCGAAGCCACACGCCTCACGCGCGCTGGCCGACTCATGGAGGCCACCGCGCTCCTTCAACGCATGCTGCGCGACGAAAGCGCGCCAGACCCGGAATCGCGCATCGGTCACCCCACAGTTGTTGGACAAGAGCCCTCGATCATTGACGCGAAGGCCAATGCTATTGAGGAGAACGATAGCGCGGACCGGGTGCGGCCTCCATCCGCTGAACCTCGCATGCTCCGCGAGTTTCTCGATCATACAAGGCAGCGCCCCGGGTTCAGCTTGCGAGCTGTGATTGAGCGCAAGCCCCTTTCCCCGTCAGACATCATGCCTGACGGCACAAGGTTTATCGAAGGAACCTACAGCAATTCGGCGGGAAGCCGTGCCTACAAGCTTTTCATCCCCAGCCGCTATCAGGACCAATCGCTTCCTTTGATCGTGATGCTACACGGCTGCACTCAATTCCCAGACGATTTCGCCGCTGGTACGAGGATGAACTTCATCGCTGAAGAAAAATCTTGTTTTGTGGTCTATCCGGCCCAGCGCAGTGAGGCAAACCAGGCGAAATGCTGGAACTGGTTTCGCCCAGCCGACCAGCAGCGGGGCAGAGGTGAACCCTCGCTTATCGCGGGCATCACTCGCCAAGTCATGAGCGACTTTTCGATCGACCCAAATCGTGTCTATGTTGGTGGACTATCGGCCGGAGCTGCCGCTGCTGCGATCATGGGTAATACCTATAAGGATCTGTACGCAGCAATCGGCGTGCATTCCGGCCTTGCCTGCGGGGCCGCCATTGACCTTCCATCTGCGTTGGTCGCCATGCGACAAGGTGGCGGAGCCAGTCACAGGGTTACTTTATGTGACGGGCCACCTGTACCAACCATTGTTTTTCACGGCGACCGCGACACTACCGTGCACCCCAACAACAGCGATCAAATTCTTGCGCAGTCTGTGAGAGCGATGAACCTGAAAAAGAAGGTTGGTCGCGGCCAGGTACCTGGAGGGCATGCCTATACCCGCACGATCCTGAGCGACGCGCATGGGCGCGGAATATTGGAGCACTGGGATATCCACGGAGCTGGACACGCATGGTCCGGAGGCAACCCTGCCGGCTCCTACACTGATCCGAAAGGACCGGACGCAGCAAGGGAAATGCTGCGTTTTTTCCTCGAGCATTCGCTCTCACAGCGATCAGGTTAGGGTCAGCCCGTTCGCGGCGCTTTCGGAAACGGCGGGTCGAGCCGACGTGTCAGCCTCATTGAGGCAAAGCGACGTACCCGGAGCAGACAGTGTTACAGGACTGAGCGGTTTGGTTGGATTTGTCAGCTGGACCTCGGTGGCCGAGTACTCAGGGCTGCCTCTTCCGTATTCCATTGGAAGGAGAAGCGGCTAGATGATCTCCACGCCAGGATCGTTGCCTGGTACGACAAAGTCCGGGTTTGCAGGTGACGGTGAAATACCGCGCTCAACGAGGCCAGTGGCCACCAGCCACTCGTTTGCATTGCCGCTTGCAAAAATTACAAGTGCATCCTGGTTGGGAAGCGCCTGCAGTCGAACAATAAGCTCTTTGACGGTCATCGCGATTTCTCCTGACGACGGGTCCTTGCTAGCCCGTCGTAAGAAATCGTCGCCTCGATCTCGATCTTATCGAGAAGAGACCGTCGTCCACCAAATCAAATGTTAACCTGTAAGGCCTGCCTTGTCCGTGACGCAAGCCGGATCATCTCGTCCGTCCAAACCTGGCGCCCCGTTCCGCCTCTTGCGCAAGCTTCAGCCAATCCTCCGCAAGGCGCACCCAAGCCTCCTTATCCAGAGGGCTCATGGCCTTCTCCGCCAGCTCACGGCATTCCTCAGCTTCCTTACGGAACCTCTCCGCGTCGGTTTGGGACGAGGGTGTCATCTGCAGTCTTGCCCCCTTCATCTACATGGGTACGGAGCTGTCTGTGGGAACAGCACCGAGCTATCCCGCGCAACGCGTCTCGCGATTGGCCGTTCCAAAGAAGATAATCGGCAGTTATATTATTGCTGCGGGTCGGCTAATGTGCTCTGCGCTAAATTCGACCGTTCCGCGCCGCGCGTGTGATCACGGAAAGCGGCATCCTCTTATTCTTGCTTGGCCTCGGCTTCCGGTAGCGCTCGCGCCGCTTCGGAGTCCATGGCTTGAGCCAGAGTAGCCGGGCCGTTTGTGCTCCGGCTCGATGTCGAGCGGGCCGGCATTTGCCGCAGCCTGCGCTCGAACCACAATGAATATGCGAGAGCGCTAGGTCTGCTTCGGGGCACTTGCCGGACCCGCGGTGATGTCTGACCTGAGTCCGGAATGCGCGCTAAGCGGACGTCCACTGACCAGTCTGAATTTATAGGTCATTCACGCCCTTTAATCAGAATCGGGGCTAGAATTCCCGCACCAGGTCCGGCGTGATCTCGCTGATCGAGCGGATGCCCAATAGCGCGAGGTCGCGATCGATTTCGGCCTTCAAGAGTGCGATCGCGCGCTGCACGCCGGCTTGGCCGCCGGCGATCGCGGCATAGAGGAAGGGGCGGCCGACCCAGACGAAATGGGCGCCGAGTGCCAGCGCCTTGATCACGTCGGTGCCGCGGCGGATGCCGCCGTCGACCATGATCGTCATGCCCTTCGCTTCCGCCGCGATCTCCGGCAGCGTGCGCAGGCCGGAGATCGTGTAATCGAGCTGGCGGCCGCCATGGTTGGAGAGCATCACGCCGTCGACGCCGCTCTCGCGCGCAACCTTCGCATCGGGCGGCGAGACCAGGCCCTTGATGACGAGCTTGCCCTTCCACTTCTTGCGGATCAATTCGACATGCTTCCAGGCGAGCTGGTCGCGGGCGCCGATGTTGCGCATCAGGTTTTTCGCCAGCACCGGCGGGCCGCGCTGCGCGTCCATGTTCTCGAAATGCGGCATGCCGTGGTTCATCACGGTGCGCGCCCAGGTGCCGAACAGCCAGTGCGGATGCGTGACCGTGTCCCAGAACACGCGCGGCGTGATCGCGAGCGGCACCTGAAAGCCATTGCGGATGTTGTTCTCGCGGTTCGGCGGCACCGGCACGTCGGCGGTGACGACGAAAGTGTCGTAGCCGGCCGCCGCCACGCGATCGACCAGCGGCTCGATCCGCTCCGGGAGGCCGGCGAGATAGGCCTGATACCACGCGGCCTGATTGGCGGCGCGGACATCCTCCAGCGTGATCAGCGAGGAGGCGCTCAAGATCATCGGCACGTTCTCGCACCTAGCGGCCTGCGTCAGCACGATGTCGCCGCGATAGGCGCATAGCGCGGAAGAACCCATTGGCGGAATGCCGAACGGCGCGGCGTAGGTCTTGCCGAACAATGTCGTCGTGTGGTCGCGGCCGGAGACGTCGTTGAGCACGCGCGGCACAAAGCCGTATTCGTCGAAGGCTTTGCGGTTGTCGCGCAGTGCGGCATCGGTCTCGGCGCCACCGGAAATATAGCCGTAGAGAAATTTTGGAATCCGCCGCCGCGCCACGGGCTCGAAATCGTCGAGCGAAAGATATTTTTGCAAAGCCCGCGGCACTGCGCTCCCGGTGCGGGTCACGGTCGGAGGCGGCGCAGTCAAGCTTGCGGATTTGTCGAGCACGCGGGCGTTCCATTTTTTGGTTGTTATGCGAACGGCGGGTTAGCGGCGGGGAGGCGGCCCGCCAAATTTCTGGCCGGCCTTGTTGACGGATTCGCTGACGTCGCCGAGCATTTTTCGCGTCTCGGCGATCACACGCCCGGACTTCTTGTCGAAACTTTCGATCAGCTCGCGCAGCGAAATCACAGTCGGCAGCAGTTCGCCGCCATATTTGTCGCTGGCGAGGCTGCCGAGGAAATCCCTGGTCTTGTCCATTGCGCCGTCGACCGCGCCGATGCCGGATTCGGCGGTCGCGATGATGGACGTGATCTTTGCGCCATTATGTGAAAGCGAGGCGGTGAACGTCTCGAAATTCCGTAAGGTATCCTTGATCGCCACCTCGTTGTCGGCAATCACGCGGTCGACGTTGCGCAGCGCCACGCGGATTTTTTCCTGGGTGTTGAGCGTTCCTTCCGGATCGGCGGTGAGCTCCGGAATGCCGTCCGCGCCCTTGGACGGCGGCGGCGCCTCATCGGTGCCGCCGGTAAACGAGATCGCGGCAATCCCCGTCAGCCCCTGAAATTCGAGGCCGACCTGGGTGTCGCTCTTCACGGGCGTGTTGCCGTCGATCATGGCGAGCGCGACCACGCGGCGCGGATGGTCGAGCTTCAGCGACACCACTTCGCCGACCCGGATACCGGCGAAATTCACGCTGCCGCCGTTGCGCAGGCCGGAAGCCGAGCCTTCGAAGATGACGCGGAACGGCACCTTCTGCTTGATCCCGGCGAGCCTCTGGTAGCCGAGCCACGCCGTGAGCGACCCGGCGATCAGAGCCAGGGTCAAGGTGCCGATCATTACATTGCTGGCGCGAACCTTCATCGAGGATGCCTTGTGAAGCTGCCTTTAGAGATAGCGGATTTGGTCGGGCAAGTCACCGCGAGCCTCAACCTCGCCCCCTGCGGGCGAAGCGCGGGGAGGGAGCGCTTACGCGGACGCTTTCCGCGACGCGACAAACACCCCCGTCAGCACCAGCGCAAAGCCGATGAAGTGGAACGCCTGCGGATGCTCGCCGAGGAAGATGATCGACATGACGGTGCCGAACACCGGTACCACGTGAAAGAAGGGGGCTGCGCGGTTGGCGCCGATCATCTGCACGCCACGATTGAAGCAGAGATAGGCGATCGTCGAGGGGAACAGGGCGACGTAGGCGAGCGTCAAGAGGTTCGCCGCGTCGATCTGCATCAGCGGCCGCGCGAACAATTCCCAGATGAACAACGGAATCAGGCAGGCCGCGCCGGCGCCGAAAGTGAAGGCGACGAACGACAGACCATGAATGTCGGGGCGCTTCAGCGACAGCACCGAATAGACCCCGAAGATCGCGAGCGCGACCAGGAAAATCAGGTCGCCGATATTGAAGTCGATCTTCGACAGCGTTGTGAGATCGCCGTGCAGGATGATCACCAGCACGCCGGCCATAGAGAGCAGGACGCCGGCCGCCTGCGCCAGCGTCAGCCGCACGCCGAGCAGCACGAGCGACCACACCGCGACCACCAGCGGTCCCGCCGACTGCAACAACAGCGTGTTCAGCGCCTGGGTGTGCTCGAGCGCCCAGTATTGCAGCGTGTTGAAGGCGCCGATGCCGGTGATCGAGAGCACGAGCATGATGCCGAGCCGGCCGCGGATCGCAGCCCAGTCCTTGACGAGATGCTTCCAGGCAAACGGCAGGATGATCAGGAAGGCGAACGACCAGCGCAGGAACGACAGCGTCACCGGCGGAATGTGGCCAGCGGCCAGCCGCCCGACGATGGCATTGCCGGCCCAGCACAGCGCGGTGATGCTGAGCAGCAGATAAGGCTGATTGGCGAGCCAGTTCCCGGAGGATGCGGGTGAACTCTGTTCGGTGGCCGACATTCGCGGTCCATAGCGTTTTCGAGCGAGGTGGGCACCGGTTCGCGTAAAGAAAACGCGTCAAACCAAGATTGGGCCCGGTTCATGGCGCCGCGGTCCGCCCGGCGATCGACGCCGGGCCGGAATGTGGCCCGGCCCCGGTCACAGACACCGATTTGCGCCGCTCATCAATGGTGCAGATGCATCGCGACCATGCAGCGCGTCTTGCTGGCTGTTCGGGGTTGCCAGCGGGCAGGCAAATATGCAATCAAAGGACGATTGATTCATGTGACCCAACCCTGGTTTGTTTTTCGGCGGGCGCATGCAGTGAGTTATTCCGGGCTGCTTTCAGTGTTGGCGTTGGTTCGATCGCTGGGACCACGGTTTGCAGGCTATTCCGCTCTCAAGCGTTTCGTTTGTCCGTGACATCGAATTTTTGCAGATTGCAGATGATGGATCATTCCTTGAACAAGCCGATATCGGCCGAAGAAGCCGAAACACGTCACCAGTTTGCCGTTCGCGCCAATTCCATTCTGGCGTTCATCGAATGCGATGAAGAGCAGCGCCCGAAACTGCGCGGGGCGATCATCGAGGCGATGCTATGGGCGCAGACGCAGCCCAAACTCACCAAATAGGGGTCCGCCGCGGCGAAGGCCGCTCACGCCACGAGCGCGCGCGCGATTGCGCCCGCAGCCTTCACGGCGTCGTTGGGATCGAGTTCGACCTGCAGGCCGCGCTGGCCGCCATTGATGAACACGCTGGTATGGCCGAGCGCGGCTTCTTCGATCGCGACCGGCACGCGCTTCTTCTGTCCGAACGGCGAGATGCCGCCGACATGATAACCGGTCAGCCGTTCGGCATCCGCCGGCCGCATCATCTTCGCCGCCTTAGCGCCGAACGCGGCCGCAAGCTTTTTCATGCTGACCTCGCAGTCCGACGGCACCACGGCGCAGACCGGCTTGCCGTCGACCTCGGCCATCAGTGTCTTCAGCACGCGCGCGGGCGGCACGCCGAGCGCCTCCGCCGCCTGTAGCCCGATGCTCGCTGCATCCGGGTCGTAGTCGTAAGCGTGCAGGGCGAATTTCACGCCGAGTTTTTCCAGTGCTAGCGTCGCACGGGTGGTTTTGGACATGGCCATTCCATCATTGCCGAACATTAATGCGTTTCTCGCCCGCGCAAGGCCGGGATGGCCAGGATTTTAGGGGGATATCAATGGGTTGGAGCCGTTCTAAGGCCCCTTAAAGCCGCCTTCTTGCTTGCCTAGATCACCTGCTTCCTTTATCCGGTGGGGCGCCCTGCACGCGAGCGGCCCCGGCCGTGATTATGGCTGGGCGAGCTTAGAGCATGGTCCGGAAACACAGGTACCGGTTCTCCGGTGAAGTCATGCTGGAACCAAGAGATTTGCAGGGAACACCTTAAAAATGGCCAATGTTGTCGTCGTCGGCGCCCAGTGGGGCGACGAGGGGAAGGGCAAGATCGTCGACTGGTTGTCGGAGCAGGCCGATATCGTCGTGCGCTTCCAGGGTGGCCATAATGCCGGTCATACGCTCGTCATCAATGGCGAGACCTACAAGCTCGCGCTGCTGCCGTCCGGTGTGCTGCGGCCCTCGAAGCTTGCCGTGATCGGCAATGGCGTGGTGTTCGACCCGCAAGCCTTCCTCGACGAGGTGGTGCGGCTGAGGGGCCAGGGCGTCGCCGTCAGTCCGGAAAACCTGCGCGTTGCCGAAAACGTCACGTTGATCCTGCCGCTGCACCGCGAGCTCGATGCGCTCCGCGAATCCGCCAACACGGCCACCGCGATCGGCACCACGCGCCGCGGCATCGGCCCGGCCTATGAGGACAAGGTCGGCCGCCGCGCCATCCGCCTGATGGACTTGGCCGACCTCGATACGCTGCCGCACAAGATCGACCGGCTGCTGGCGCATCACAACGCGCTGCGCCGCGGGCTCAATCTCGAGGAGATCGACGGCAACGGCATTCTGAAAGAGCTTACCGCGCTGGCGCCAAAGCTGTTGCCCTATGCGGAAACGGTGTGGCGGCTCCTGGATATCAAGCGCCGCGAGGGAAAGCGCATTCTGTTCGAAGGCGCGCAGGGTGCGCTGCTCGATGTCGATCACGGCACCTATCCCTACGTCACCTCGTCCAACACGGTGGCCGCACAGGCGGCGACCGGCACCGGCATGGGCCCGAGCGCGGTCGGCTACGTGCTCGGCATCTGCAAGGCCTATACGACGCGAGTTGGCCAAGGCCCGTTCCCGACCGAGCAGGACAACGAGATCGGCCGCAAGATCGGCGAGCGCGGCCGCGAGTTCGGCACCAACACCGGCCGGCCGCGCCGCTGCGGCTGGTTCGACGCCGCCTTGGTGCGGCAGACAGTCCGCACTTGCGGCATCACGGGTCTGGCGCTTACAAAGCTCGATATTCTCGACGGCTTCGACACCATCGAGGTCTGCACCGGCTATATGCTGGACGGCAAGGAAATCGACCATCTGCCGGCGGGCGAGGGCGCCCAGGCCCGGGTGGTGCCGGTCTACGAAACCATCGAGGGCTGGAAAGAGCCGACCGCCAATGCCCGCTCCTGGGCGGATCTGCCGGCCCAGGCCATTAAATATGTCCGCCGGGTCGAGGAACTCGTGGGTTGTCCGATCGCATTGCTTTCCACGAGCCCCGAACGCGAGGATACTATCCTGGTACAGAACCCGTTTGAGGCTTAACGGGATGTTACCGCCGGGGCTGCAGTATTGAAGAGAAATGGCTGATTATTACCCGCTGATCGCACGCGCTATCGCCGGCCTGGACCCCAATGCTCCAGGTGAGAGCCGCCGTGCGCTCTATGAGCGGGCGCGTACCGCGCTGATCGCGCAGTTGCGCAGCGTTCAGCCGCCGCTTTCCGAATCCGAAATCACCCGCGAGCGGTTGTCGCTGGAAGAGGCCGTGCGCAAGGTCGAATCGGAAGCCGCCCAGCGCGCCCGCGAGGCTTCGCGGCCCGGCGGTGGCGGGGCTGCGCGTGGCGGCGATGCCTTCCGCCGCGCCAATGCGCGCCCGCCGGAAGCGGCTGCCGCGCCGCCGGGGACTCCGCGCCCGCGTCCGCCTTCTCAAGGCCCCTCGCGCGATGGCCGTCCGCCGCTTGGCGAGGAGCCACGCCCGCCGCGCAATCTGCGCGCCGATGCGCCTCCGCCCGGCGCGCCGCGCCCGCAGCCGCCGCAGATTCCGACGCAGGATGCTGGCTTGCCGCCACCGCCGCCTCGCGAGCGCGGCCCCCGTCGCGGCCCGGATAATGGTGGCCCGCCGACGCCGCCACAGCCGCCCGGCATGCGCGGCTTCCGCGACATCGCAGCCGACGCCGACGATCTTGGCCGCGCCGCGGCGCAAGCCAACCGCAACGCGCGGAAGACCTATGCCAACGTGCCGTCGCCCTCGCCGGAATTCGACCGGCTCGAGCCGAACATGGAAGACCGCGGCGCCGATCCCGAGGTGCCGTATTCGTATGACGAATCGCAGGCGGAAGCCGACCGCTACGCGCCGCCGCCGTTGCGCGACCGTCCGCGGCTGTCGCAGGACCGCGACCGTGAGCCGCCGAAGAAGCGCGCGGTATTTCCGTTCAAGAGCGCGATTGCGGTCGGCATCGTGCTCATCCTGATTGGCGCCGGCATCCTCTGGGGCAAGTCGATCGTGACAGCCGTGAGCGGCCTGTTCAAATCCTCATCTGTGGTGGAAGCGCCGAAGGATCCGGCCGCGCCGCAGTCGCGCCCGAAGATTCCCGACCGCGTTGGCCAGCCGTCGTCGAGCGAGAACGTGGCACCCGTGGCGCAGCGCGTCGTGCTGTATGACGAGGATCCGTCCGATCCCAAGGGCAAGCAATATGTCGGTTCGGTGATCTGGCGTACCGAACCGATCAAGGCGAGCGGCAATCAGAAGCCGGACGTTGCCGTGCGCGCCGACATCGAGATTCCCGACCGCAAGTTCAAGATGACGATGTCGTTCCGCCGTAACACCGATACCTCGCTGCCGGCGAGCCACACCGCGGAATTGACCTTCATCCTGCCGCAGGATTTTTCCGGCGGCGGCGTCGGCAACGTGCCGGGCATTTTGATGAAGTCCAACGAGCAGGCGCGCGGCACGCCGCTCGCGGGGCTCGCCGTGAAAGTCACCGACGGCTTCTTCCTGGTCGGCCTCTCCAATGTCGATTCCGACCGCGCCCGCAACTTGCAGCTCCTCAAGGAGCGCTCCTGGTTCGACGTGCCGCTGGTCTACGTCAACCAGCGCCGCGCCATCATCGCGATCGAAAAGGGCTCTCCGGGCGAACGTGCGTTCAACGACGCCTTCGCGCTGTGGGGGGAGTAGCTGTTGCGAGCGCAGGAGATGCGCTCCTGAGCTTGAGCCACCCCGGATCAAGTCCGGCGCAGGCTTTCGCTGGAAAACGCTCCAAAGAGTCCAACGTGAAACGGCCTCAGCATTGCTCCCGCTGAGGCCGTTCTGCGTTCGTCTTCGAGCGAAGCAGCCTATCGCTCTGCGGAGGCGGCTCGTCGCCGTGCGGCGCCTTCGCGCTCCATCACGGCGCGGCAGCCCGGACTGAGCTGCGCTCGGTGCCTGACCATGCAGGCGGTGATTCGCTGGACGTTGGGCACTTCATGGCCGCAGAACCGCATGGCGTCGCCGGTGCACATCTGCTGCGCCTCCGAGAAGGCGAGGCTTGGGCGTGCGGAAAGTGCCGTCGCCGCAAAGGCGATGGCGAAGAGAAGCGCGATCTTGCTTGTGCGATGGATAGTCATTGAGCCGTTCCCCAAGGGTTGCGTGCAGGGTTGCGTGCGGTGCTGGCCGCTCTTCATTGGGGGCGCTGCACGCGGTTTGCGCTGCCGCACACGTCGTCCATCACCGGGAACTCACCCGGTGTGGTTGCTCGATTTCTGCCGATGTCCGAATCGAAAAGTGCTGCGCGGCCCCACGCGAATTATGCGACAATGCTGCGAAGCTGCAATGGCTCGCTGCGAAGCTGCAATGGCTGGCGTCAACACTTCTCGTGACTGTTGCGTGCGCGCCACGTCGAGCGAAGCGCGGAAGTGGGACAACTCGGTTTTGCGCTGCGCTTCTTATTGTCAGGTCGTTATGCCAGCTCGATGGTTCCGGAGAAGGAACAGAAGCGGCAACCTCTCAGCCATGATCAAACAGGCCGGCGAACGGAGCGTACGTTCCGCGCCGAAACCTCATTCGCGGCCGCCCCGTTTATGATGCGGCAACCATGAGTTCGGTTATCCGGTGAGGCCCTCCCGAAGCGGATGCTGCGCGGCCCGAATGCCAGGCAGATGGCCGGGCCCGCCTTCATCTGCCCAAAACTCCGTAAAAATGCGCAAAATCAGCGTTCCGCAACAACCACCCGTTAGGGAAGGCTGAGTACGATCAGCGGCTATTGCTCGCACCCGCCTCATTGCTGTCGTTGAAGTGAAAAAAGCCGCCGAGACCCAGCCTGTCTGTCGAATGGCACTCAAATGCGCGTTCATGCCGCTGCCGATGGATTCACCAAGATGCCGGTCATCCGCGCGGTGGAGCGTAAGGCGTCGCGGCGAGCCGGCACGACCCGGCCGGAGGCGGCATAGCCATGCCTGCTGCATCGCCGAATTTGCGCGCGGAATTGAATGGTGCCGAAAAGGAGGGACCCGAGCACGACGCCCGGATTTTCGGGGAAGTGACGGACCTGTTCCTGTCCAATGTCGATCGTCTCGGTGAATCGCAGATCGCTGCCGTCGATGGCGTTCTCGCCCACCTGATCGAGCGGGTGGACGCGAAAACCCTGGTCCAGCTCAGCGAGGCCCTTTCCATCATCGACCGCGCCCCGCGCCAGACCATCCGCAAGCTGGCATTTCACGAAAACCACTTGCTGGCGGCGCCGGTTCTCAGATGCTCCAACTGCCTGTTGGAAGCCGACCTTCTTGAAATCGTCAAAAGCCGCAGCCAGCAGCATTTGCTGGCAATATCGGACAGAAAGATTCTCAATGAGGCGCTGACCGACGCGCTGATGCGATTTGGCGACGTCCACGTCTCCAACGCGCTCGCGCGCAACGCCGGCGCGCGTTTCTCCGAATGCGGTTACGCGACGCTGGTGGGGCGGGCCGAGCGTGATGAAGTCCTCGCGGAAAAGCTCGGGCTTCGATTGGACATTCCGGGCAGCCTGCTTCGGGAGCTTCTGGGCAGAGTTGCCGACGTGGTCCGCGCCCGGTTCTTGACGGCGTCGCGACCTGTTGCGCGGAAGAAAACCCAAGGTTCTGCCGGGGCTGCCGGGCAGGGTGACGCGGCCCGGAAGGCGATTGATTATACCCAGGCGCAAAGCGAAGTCGTCGCGCTCAATCGCACGGGCAAGCTCAACGATTCGATCGTGAACCGGTTTGCGGTGCGGGGTGAATACACCCACGTCGTCGCAGCGCTCGCCCTGAAGGCCGACGTCAAGATCGAGGCCATCGAACCCTTGCTCGAGCCCGACCGGGTATACGGCCTGATCGTCGCGTGCAAAGCGGCGCTGCTGAGCTGGTCGACAACGACGATGATCGTCCGCAACCGTCCGAACTGTCCGCCATCCACCGAGCGGGAACTCGAGCAGTGCGTGGCGATCTATGAATCGCTACTGCTGTCGGTGGCGCAGTGGACCATTCGTTTCGGCTCCGACCGGATCCTTGGGAAGAAGAGCGAGCCCGTGGCGGCTGTAGCGGCGGCCGGCAGAAAGTAGCTTACAGACGAAGAGCACGTCAGGTTCGCATGTAGCTCGTCCATATCCACCAGCACCGCCTCATGCCGGAATGGCTTCATTGGCGCGGTCGCGAGCCAGTGCTGTGTAATGGCGAAGATATTCTTCCGCCATGCGCCTGGCGGTGAACCTCTTCTCGAAATGCCCGCGCACCTGGCTTCGATCGAGTTCGGCGAGCCTTCCGATCGCTTCGACCGCTTCTGTTTCATCCGCTACGACAAACCCGGTAATGCCGTTGTCGATGACTTCGGGCACCGAGCCTGACTTGAACGCGATGACGGGCGTGCCGCACGCCATGGCCTCGATCATGACGAGCCCGAACGGCTCCGGCCAATCGATGGGAAACAACAGCGCCGCAGCGCCTGCCAGAAATTGCCGCTTCGCGTCATCGTTGACCTCGCCGGTGAGCTGCACCCGCTCGCCATCGATCTGCGGCTCGAGCTGTTCCTTGAAGTAGCTCCTATCGCCGCGCGGCACCTTTGCGGCGATACGAAGCGGCATTTTGGCAGCGCGCGCGATCCGGATGGCGGCTTCCGGTCCTTTCTCCGCCGTCAGCCGGCCCAGGAAGGCAAGGTAGGATCCGGCCTCGAACGAAGGTCGAAACAGGTCGGCCGGCAAGCCATGGTAAATGGTGCCGATCCAGTTGGCCTCGCTTAGGGGAACGCGCTGATTGTCCGATATCGAAACGAACGGCGCGTCGGGAAAGCTGCGGACCACGTCCGCAAAGCCAGGCAAGTCCATGCGCGCGTGGCAGGTGGTTAGAAACGGAACGCCGAGCCGGCTCAGGAGTGGCAGGTGCAGCCAATCGATATGCGCGTGAATGACATCGAATTCGGTCGCGCGGCCCGCAACTGCCTCCAGCAGGGCTGCCTGCGCCACCATTGGATCCGTCTTCGGCCGGCCAAGACGAAGCGCCCGCGGCCAAACGGCATGGAGCTCGGCGGCGGTCCCGGAATCCCCGCTGGCAAACAATGTCACCTCATGTCCCAGGCTCACCAGCTCATCGATCAGCCACGCCACCACGCGCTCGGTGCCGCCGTAAAGCTTGGGAGGGACGCTTTCGGCCAGAGGCGCTATCTGGGCAATCCGCATGGACTTTCTACCATCGAGATCGAACCAAACCGTCAAACCACCGGCCGTTCGTATTTGGACAGCAGGTCGAGCCAATCCTCTAATAGTCGGCTCATCAAAAAGTTCTGCCGCACGCTTTCTTTCGCCCGCGCACCGAGCTCCTCCCGCAAGTTCGGATTCTTCAATAGCTCGACTATTCTCGCCGCCGCCTGATCGGGCGTGCTCACCAGAAATCCGTTCCATCCGTCCTTGATCTGGTGCCGGATGCCTCCGACGTCGCCGCCGATGACGGCGGCGCCCTTCCACATTGCCTCGGCGACGGTGAGACCAAAGCCTTCGCGGATCGACTTCTGCAGGACCACCGCGGCAGAGCGCTGCAGTGCGTTCACCAGGGTTGGATCGTCGACGCTGAGAACAATGATGCCTTCGTCGGCGACGCTCTCGATCGTCTCGAGGATTTGTCCGCCCTCGGGATCGTCAGAGGCATTATTGCCGACGAGCACGAGCGTGCAGTCGACCTGCTCTCTCGCCTTGCGGAAAGCCTCAATCACGCCCATCGGGTCTTTCCACCGATCGAACCTGGAAATCTGCGTTACCAAGGGACGATCTGTCGGAATTTTGTAGTTGCCGAGGAATTCCCGTCTCTCGCGGTCGGACATCTCCCGGTTTTTCGCCGAGAACGGATCAATCGCCGGGGTGACGAAATGCTGTCCGACCTGAAGATCCTGGCCGTATTCGGGCAGCGAAAAGATAGTTGCGTTATACTGCTCGATGAACTGGCTCAGATAAGTCCATACCGAGGCGTGTGGCGACGACAGATCGACGTGACATTGCCAGAGCCACGGCATTTCCCGATCGGAAAAATGCGTGATGAGCGGCAGAGGCTGAGGATCATGCACGATGACTGCGTCGCATTCGTCGAGATGAAGCCGCGTGGCATTTTCGAACACGACCTCTTCGTAGATCGTCTTTTCAGCGTCGGAAAACTCCAGGCTGGTGCCCTGCAGCGTATTGTGCAGTTTCTTCGTACAGCCAAAGAAGCCCGGCGTTCCCTGGATCAGATGCCAGTCGGTTTCGATGCCGGTCGCGTTCATCATGAGCGTGAGCGGCGTGAGCAGTTCGGTGACGCCTCCGCCGTAGAACGTCGAACTGATATGGGCGACGCGCATCGTGCGCACCCGATCCGCCTTCGCCGCGATGCGCTCGACCGTCGCAGCGCCGATGAGCGGCTCGTACTGTTCGAGCGTGTGAAGCCCGAGAGTGGACCGTTGAACGGCGGAAGTGAGCGTGGACATCGAAGTCGCCTCTGTGATTCTTCTAGAGTTCTTGCATTGCGGCAATGCCGCTTCACGCGCTCCAAATCTCGACAAGTTCGCAATCGCGATCGCAGGCCTCAGCGCCATCTGCGAGCGGGAACCTGCTGGCCTAACTACTTTCCAACCGACCGGCCGTTACAGGCGAAGGCTCCCGTCCACGTCTGCCACTTTTTCCCATCAGCATAAGTCCGAAAGCGTGTGGAAGTTGCCTCAGGCTTGCGTCCAGCCGGTTTCATATTGCTGAACATTCATTCATCCGCCCCTCGGCGCAGCCGGATTCAGATGCTGGCGCTATCGACAATTCTCGCGCAACGGGAACGTGGACCGGACAAATTTACTTGGCCCTTGAGCTGCTGTATTGGGTAACCAGCGCCAGGAGGCAGTTCCATGAAACGCTATCTGATCTTCGGAGCCATCGGCCCGTTTGTCGGCGGATTCCTGATGCTGTTAGCGACCACGGTGGCCTCGGGCTACTGGACCGACACCAACTGGTCGGAGATCGGGAAATTCCTCGGCGCGTTCGCCAAGACGCTGCAATACAGCTACCTGTTCGGCATCGTGCCTGCGCTGATGATCGGCGCCATCGACGACATTCTCTGTCACGTCAAGCGCATTCCTAACGTGGTGCGAATCCTGATCGTGGGCGCCATCGGATTTGCCGCGTCAGAACTGCTCTATGGTTCGCGCGGACCGGATACCGGCGTGGTGCAGTTTCTGCTCTACGGCATCGTCGGCATGGTGCCTGCGGCGCTGTCGTCGTGGCTCGCGCACCGATACGTGGACGAGCCGCAGCCAGTGCATTCGACGTGATTCACCCCGCGCGCCGATGTTCGTTCCGGCGTTTGTTCGACTTTAGTCCCTGTCTCTTCTCGTCCCTTGGTCTGGATACCCGAGCGCCGTGTCCGCGAGTAGCTTTCGCGGCGAACACGCGGAGCGCCATCGGCGGTTTGATCCGCCAAGTCGCTGCAGCCGAAAGCTGAGGCGCAGGTCGAGAGGACAGAGGATGAACTACGGCTTCGGAGTCGCGCTATTGGCGGTAGCCGCCATGCTATTGTACGCCGGCAGGCCCGACAAGGACGGGGCCAGTCCCCGCTTCCTGCGGTTCAATGCAGCCCTGGTGCTCTACCCTCCATTCGTCCTGGTGTTTCTGGCCTTCGGCTCGGCGTTGCTGATAAACGCGCTGTGACGCGCGCGGGATAATCGGCGGGCGCACGATTCGGATGAATGAAACTGCTTATTCCAGCCGACCAACCCCCGGGATTGTTGGAGGGAGCACGCTCTCTTGACTTTCGAATGCCACGCCTGCCTCCTAACGGCGACGCTTCCAACTAAGCACAGATGACCGTGTCGGGGAGCGAGACTGCCGAACGTCAGGAATTACCTGACCTCTGCCGTCAACATGGCGCTTGGCAGACGAACGTCAGGCTGGTCCGATCGGGAAGTGCGGCGTAAGGGAACCCACAGAGTTGTCAGTTTTCGCCGGCGAACCAACATGCGCGCGTCCATGATCGCGGAGTTAAGTAACAGGCTCTCCTCCGGTTCGGGCCGAAGCAAGGAAGCCGTCTGGCTTTTCACCGCGCTGGTTCTGACGGCTGCCATTCCGGTCCTGCTGTTCGGGGGATGGATGGCCTATATCACCGCCGACCAGGAACGAAGCTACGCCCGCCAAGCCGCCACCGAGGCGCTGACGCAAGTGGCGCACCGGATCGAGGGCGAAATTTCCCACGAAATACAGGTCGCGGAGACGCTTGCAAGCTCGGCCGCGCTCGACGATGGCAATTTGGGCGACTTCTATCGCGAGGCGAAACGAATAGTCGCCGCGCGTCCGCTGTGGGAGACCGCCTTCCTGACCAAGCCGGACCGGGAACAGGTCCTCAACGTATTGCGGCCGCTCGGTGCGCCGCTCGGGCCGGTGACCGACAGCGAAAGCTTCGACGCCGTGCTCCGCACACGTAAGCCAGCCCTTGGCGGGCTGGGGCCGTACCAGGCTTCGATCGGCAAGCGGCTCGTGGCACTGCGTGTGCCGGTTATTCGAGAGGGCGAACTTCGCTACATCCTAACCGTCGGGCTGTTGCCCGATCAGATCGGCACCATTCTCGGTCAGGCCGGTCTGCCCGCCGGATGGGCCGGCACCGTCATTGACGCCAAGGACGAGATTGTCGCGCGAACGCCTGATGCCAGAGCCGCCAGTGCAAGTGCGAAGACGCCCGCGGTGCAGGAAGCCATTGCCCGCGGCGGCTCGAATTCGCTGCGCACCCAGACGCGGGAGGGAATGGATGTCGAAACCGTCCATCGCGGCTTGGCGGGAACGGAAGGATGGTCGGTTCACGTGGGCGTTCCAGTCGTTGAACTGAACGCTCCCGTATCCCGCTCGTTGCGGCTGCTGGTCGGAGGAACGGCGGCGAGTGTCGGGCTCGCCATCGCGCTTGGACTGGTGATCGCCCGCGAGATCGCGCAGCGGCGTCGCATGGAAGCGCTTCAGTCGGCCGCAGCGCTGCTGGACAGCGAAAAACGCGGCGCGCTTGCCATCGATGCCGCCGAACTCGGTACATGGCGCTGGGATCTCACCGCAAACGAGTTCAGCGGTTGCAACCGCTTTGGCGCATTGCTGGGTTTGCCGAGCGCCCGATCGGGCGAAACCAGATGGTCCGCGGACCGGATCTTTGCGTTGCTCGAACCAGCGCACCGCGCGGCTCTGGCCTCGTTCGGCGGCGCTTGTCTCGAAAGCGGCAAATCAGGCAGTGTCGAATTTCCGGTTCAATCCGACGATCGCGGCGAATACTGGTTGCGTGCCGCAGGCAGGGCTGAAGGTCCGCCCAACCGGCGTCATGTGATTCATGGCGTGCTTGCCGACATCGATATCCTCAAGCGCGCGGAGGCGGAGCGTTCTCACTTGCTTCGTCGCCTGGCTTCGGCCCAGGAAGAGGAGCAGCGCCGGATTTCGCGAGAACTGCACGATCAGATCGGCCAAACGGTGACGGGATTGTCGCTCGGCCTGAAGGCGCTTGAACAAGGATTGGCGAAAGGCAGCAACCCGGAAGCAGCCACCGAGCAGGTGCGATGGCTGGAGCAGCTTGCTGCGCAGATCGGCCGGGACATTCACCGCACCGCGTCGGACCTGCGGCCGACCGCGATCGACGACCTCGGAATCTTCAGGGCGATCGAAGCCTACGCCGCCGAGTGGCAAGAGCGTTATGGTGTTCGTATCGATATCCAGACGTTCGGGCGGGACAATTCGCTGCCTCCCGATGTCGCGGCGGTGCTGTATCGACTGGTCCAGGAGGGATTGACCAACGTCCTGAAGCACGCCAGCGCCAGCAAGGTCAGTATCGTGCTCGAGAAGAAATCGGACGGGCTGGCGCTTGTTCTCGAGGATGACGGCGTTGGCTTCGATCCGGAAAGCGTCAGCCGCAATGCGATGGGCGGCGGTCAACCGTCCGGACTTGGCCTCTCCGGCATGAAGGAGCGCGTCGCGCTGCTCGGCGGCACGATCGCGGTGGAATCTGCGCCCGGAAAAGGTAGCACAATCTTTGTCCAGATCCCGCTGGAAGGGCAGGAGATGGAAGTGCAGGAGACCGGCGCATGACGCCCATCCGCATCGCGCTTGTCGATGACCATCCGGTCGTGCTCGCCGGCATACGCGCGCTGTTACAAGGCGTGCCCGAGGTCGAACTCGTCGGCGAGGCGAATACGGGGACAACGGGACTGAAAGCCATTTGCGAATGCTCCCCCGACATTGCGGTGATCGACCTTTCGCTGCCCGACATCAGCGGCCTGGAACTCGCGCGCCGGCTGAGCAAGCGGTGCCCGGCGGTAAAGATCATTGCGCTGACCGTGCATGAAGACCGCGCCTATATTCATCCGGCACTCGAAGCTGGCGCACGGGGATATCTCCTGAAGCGATCCGCCGGAGACGAACTGCTTCGCGCGATCAGGGCCGTCAACGAGGGCGCCATCTACCTCGATCCCGCTATCGCCGACAAGGCGTCAACGAGCGCTCCCGAACTGACGTCGGCCGATAACGGCGATGGCGGCGAACTCAGCCGGCGCGAAGAGGATGTGCTCAAGCTGGTCGCTCAAGGGTTCAGCAACAAGCAAATCGCCGGCGAGCTGGAGGTGAGCGTCAAAAGCGTCGAGACCTACAAGGCACGAGCATCGGAAAAGAAGGGCCTGCATAGCCGCGCGGATATCGTCCGCTACGGCATCAGGCGGGGCTGGCTCGCTGCTCCAAACTGAGCGCGACAGGAAATACCAATTCCTGCTCTGCGGCATGTCAAGCGTCAGGATTAACCTGTCAGAACGATACGGCCGCGGGTGCGTTGTCGGTCGAGCTTGGACAAGAGCGCAGAACAGGAGCAATCAGATGAAATCATGGAAAATTGTTTCGGCAGCCATTGTGCTCGGAATATCGCCCTTGATCCCGCTCCAGCCGGCCGCGGCATCGCCAATGATGGCGGTGGCCGGGGCAGAGCGGCTGGCCGCATCGATTCAGCCGGTCGAGGCCGTGCAGTATCGCCGCTGGCATCGTGGGCCGCACTACCGCCACGGCTGGCATCGACGCCAGCACGGCACCGGCGCGGCCGTGCTCGGCGGACTGGCCGCCGGCGCTATCATTGGAGGGGCCATCGCCAACAGTCAGGCCCGGGCAAATGATGCAGTGGCCTACTGCGCACAACGATACCGCTCCTATGACCCCGCATCCGGCACTTATCTCGGATATGACGGCTATCGGCATCCCTGCCCATAGGAACAGTGCTGAGGCCGCGGATGAAGGTCCGCGGCCCATGGCGTTCGAAGCCGGGACGACGGCTTTGTCTCGCTGCCGGCTACTTAGCCGACCCGGTGCGCGCGCCGGGCTGCAGATCACTCAGCGGCACGCAGCTCTTTTTCCGGCGATGATTCTTCGCTGCGCCCTGCACCTTCAAGACCTTGCCAGCCGAACAGGAGCCATCATCGACGTAGATGGTGGAGTATGGATCCATCATCAGCGGTTCGTAAGAATGGAGCTTCTGGGCCATGCACGGCTGGGCGATGAACAAAGCCGTCAGGAACGCACTCCAGCCTGCCATTTTGTAGGAAATCCTTTGTACCTTCATTGGTCCTTTCCAGGTCCGGACGCGTCGGCGGCCCGGAGCATGTTGCGCGATTTGCCATGGATGACGTCAGTCACCGCAACAAGGTAGCGGGTGTAGACTTCGTGAAGCCTTCGGATCATCTCGGCGTTTTCCGCTGAGGTTCGCAACTTGAAGACGCCAGCCTCGCAAACCAGTAGCCCGTCAGTGCAAAGCCCGGCCAGCGCGCTTTCGGTTTCCGTGTCGCTGGCATAGATGCGAGCCGCAATCTGGCGCAGTTCCCATCGCTCTTCCGGGTTGGACCAGATCAGAAGCAGCGCCTCGATCTGCGCCACCGAAGCGATGTGCTTCAATATGAAGGCCCGCACGTCGTCGGGAACGTATCGCGTTGCCATGCCGTGGGCTGATGTTGTGTGTCGATCGACACGGATGCCGGAATCACCGAACCAGAGAGTCTCCGAGTGGCGATATCGCCACCACGCCGCATGCACTGCAATCCGTCAACCTGTCTGATGCTGCGGCTGAGCGTTGAGGGCCTCGCAGAATCCAGGCTGCGGGCTCGCTTGTAGTGCTGCCTGCGCGGCCTCGGCCTCATATTCGTCGACCAGTATCTGAAGTTTTTCGGCAAATCCTGGATCGGCCGCGCCAATCGCCAGACGCTTGCAAAAGACGGCCCGCTCATGCAGCAGCTCGGCCCGAGACAGCTTGATCAATTTGCGTTTGGTTCGACCCACCCTTCTTGCTCCTCGTCCCATTGCGCACGCGGCGCCCCAACGAATGACCGCCATCCTAGAGTGCAATCCTGTGCCGGCGCGTCAGGAAAAACCTGTCAATCACAATGATGCTTACACTGTGCCTGCCTTTGCAGATGCGATTTCGGTGGCGCTGTTGTGACCCGTGTCGCCACGCGAATCATTGTTGCAGACCAGGCAGATGGCTTTCGAAGTGAGACGTCGGTTGACGCCCCATCGTTCGTACCGGTGCGGCGTCCTTTCCGAGCATGGAACGCAATACGCCAAAGGTCGATTATCGATTGTCCTGCCACTGAACATTCCAGCCCCCGTTCCCCGTAGCACCGCGAACTAGTCTTCGCTCTCGTGAGCCCCCGCCATCGCTACCAGGACCACAACGCTGAGGGCGCCGGCCGAGATGAGCGCATTCATTCTCAATGCCGCCGGAGGGACTCCCAATCCGTGGTGAACGAACACGGCCATCAGGAGTGCGGTCACGCCGGCGCTCGCGATAAAGAAGATGACGGCGACAGCCAGGTCTATGATCCTCATCGTCGGCTATCCTGCTATTTCTCTCGGCTTGCGAGGAACTCGATCGTGACGAGGCCAAGGAGAATAGCCGCGCAGATCAGCGCCTGCTCTCGAAGTATGGATCGGGGAAAGCCCAGGCTATGTTGCGCGAGGTGCGCCATCGCGTAGGCTACGATCGCCGCACTTCCCAGTGCGAGAAACAAACCAGTTGCGAGCTGGACGAATTTCTTCATCTGTCTTCACTTCGTGCCGTTGATTTGTCCGAAGGCGTTTCAATGGCGGGTCGGACCGCTGCGCGCATTCCACCTGCCTCGCGCGCAACCAAGGCATATTAGGAATCATGCCTCGTTCGGGGATGTCAGGAAAAGCCCGTCATGCCCACCATTCCAGATCCGTTGGCGGGTGATGACAGCGCTGACCTCTCGGATCCGACCCACGCAAAGCAGCGACCGCATGACGCAACTTGCGCCTCGCATTCGCGTTACCATCTGATGGCCATGGCAGACGACGATATCTTTACGCCGCCCCGTTCGCGTTCCGGACCATCTTCCCGGACGCGCGCGCCCGGACGTGGGCCGGTCATAGACCAGGAGGGGCGCGAACTCCCCGAGCCGAACCTGCATACGCGGTTCGAGGGAATGCGGTTCGATTTCGGTCATTCCGCCGCCAATCCGTTCGGCGAGCTGACGCGCGAGCAGCGGATCGCGCGGCTTGATGCCATCGCCAAATTGCTGGATGTCGCCTTCATCGTGCCCGGCACCAATTTCCGCTACGGCATCGACGGGCTGATTGGCCTGATCCCGGTGGTCGGCGACATCATCACGACGGCGATTTCGCTGTGGGTGGTGCGCGAGGCGCGCGCGCTTGGCGCCCCCTGGCACATCACGGCGCGGATGCTTGCCAATGTTGCGGTTGACGGCGCGGTTGGCCTGGTGCCGGTCGCGGGCGACGCCTTCGACGTCATGTTCCGCGCCAACGTACGCAATGTCCGCATGCTCAAGCGCTGGCTCGACAAGCAGCCGCGCTAAGGAAACGCGCTAAAGAAAAACGCCCCCGAAATGACTTCCGGGGACGCGCTGTTTCAGAAGGTGGAAGCTTTAGGCCGCGTCGGCCTTGTCGTCGGTGGCGGCCGGGCGCGGACGGCGCGGCAGCGGGAACGCCTCGCTTTCATAGAGCGAGCGGATGCCGCTCTGGTCAAAGCGCGCTTCCTCGACCTGGAGATAGGCGCCATTCAGCGAGTCCGCAGGCAGCTCCTCGATCGCGAAGCGAACCGCTTCCGCCGCGGTGCCAAAACGCCGATAGGCAAACCCGGCCCGCTTCTTCTTGCGGATCGCGGCGGGAAACAGTTCGGCGGCGGTGTTGTAGCTGAATGGACGCATGGACGGTGACCTCAATCTTTTTCGGCTCTTTTCGTGTGAGCAATGGGGATTGGATGACGGTGGGCCACAGTGGCGGGCCACGCCGTGCACGTCATTTCGCTCTCTAATATAAGCTTCTTTGACGAAAATGCGACCCCTGAGGCCCGACATCGGGGGTGATGATGAATCCACGCATGGCTGCGGGATGCGTAAATTAAATCAAGTTATTTCAATGGGTTCCGCCATTTCAATGGGTTCCCTGGCTTACAGCTTGCCGAGCAGGAGGAGGATGAGAAGCACGATTAAAATCACGCCACCGAGCCCCATCGCGGAATGGCCCCCGCCATAGCCATAGCCGCCGAAACGGCCGGAAAAGCCGCCCAGCAGGAAAATAATCAGAACAATGATGAGTATCGTTCCAAGCGACATCGCTTGCTCCCCCCAAGGCTCTCGGAAAACGACGGCCGCGGCCGGGATCAAAGCATATCGCGGGCCGCGAGTCCTTGGTCGGTCCACCGAAATGGAGAAGGGGACACCCGTCATTCCGGGGCGCGTCGAAGATGCGAACTCTCGAGATTCCCCGATGCGCAATTGCGCATCCGAGGTCTGGTCCTTCGGACCATCTACGATGCGCGATTGCGCATCGGAGAATGACGACGACGTCGTCAGTTCTTCGTCTCGTCGGTCGGAACGGATCGGAGCTTATTTCGGCTGCAGCTTAAGCGCCGCCGAGTTGATGCAGTAGCGCAGGCCGGTCGGGCCGGGGCCGTCGTTGAAGACGTGGCCAAGATGGCCATGGCATTTCGAGCACAGCACTTCGGTGCGGATCATGCCGTGGCTGAAATCGCGCTCCTCATCGATATGGCTGTCCACGGCAGGCTGCGTAAAGCTCGGCCAGCCGCATCCGGAATCGAACTTGGCATCGGATTCGAACAGCGTCTGGCCGCAGCCGGCGCAGGTATAGGTGCCCTTGCGGTGCTCGTGCTCATACTCGCCCGAGAACGGCCGCTCGGTCGCCTTCTCGCGCAGCACGGCGTACTGCATCGGCGTCAATTCCTTGCGCCATTCGGACTCGCTCTTGACGACCTTGCCGGATGTCTTGGTATCGGACATTTGCCCTCCTTAATTGGTAGCCTTCGCGTTGCGCACCAGCGTCGGCTGATCAACGTAGTTCTCCGCAAAGATCTTCTTCAGATTCTCGATCTTCGGGATGTCGTTGAAGACAATATAGGGCTGGTTCGGGTGCAGCGTCAGGTAGTCCTGGTGATAGTCTTCTGCCGGGTAGAACGCCTGCAGCGGGCCGACCTTGGTCACGATCGGCTTCTTGTAGACCTTGGCGGCGTTGAGCTGGGCGATATAGGCCTCCGCCACCTTCTTCTGCTCGTCATTGGTGGTGAAGATCGCCGAGCGATATTGCGTGCCGATGTCCGGGCCCTGGCGGTTCAATTGCGTCGGGTCGTGCACGACCGAGAAGAAGATCTGCAGGATCTTGCCATAGCTGATCTTCTTCGGATCGTATTTGATCTCAACCGCCTCGGCGTGTCCCGTCGTGCCGGTGCCGATCATGGTGTAGTTCGCGGTCATCTTGCTGCCGCCGGAATAGCCGGAGACCGCGTTGAGCACGCCGGCGGTGTGCTGGTACACGCCCTGCACGCCCCAGAAGCAGCCGCCGGCGATCACGGCGGTCTGGATGCCGTCGGCAGCCTGAACGTCGACGGCAGGGGCCGGAATGACGACGGCCTGTTCCGAGGCGCGCGAAGGCGCGGCGGCGAAGGCCGCGACGGCCAGCGTGCCGATGGCGGCAGCGGCGAGCGACAGGCGGCTGAAATGGCGAGGGGACATGGTTTCCTCTTTCGGCGTTGGTTGGGCAGTCTAGAGCGGGAACGGCGTTTCGCAATCGGCTCAATTATCGCCGATGCCCAACATACGGCGCTGCCTGCGGATTGTTACAGGGTGCGCCACACGAGTTCGTGAATAGGGCCATCTACCCAAGTTTTTGGAGGGGTGATCTCCGTCACTTGACCGGTGCGGGCCTGTCTTTCCACAATGAATCGGTGGTCGCGCGCCGCGACCAAAAATCCAATGCGCCGGAGCGTTCCGCCGATGTTGCGGGCCTTGTTGCCGGGTCTCGTTTTGCTCGTCGCCGCCGGCCCCGTGCGGGCCGCGGGCGATGTCGAGACCTGCCGAAATAACTCGGCGGAACCGGCCGCCCGGCTCGCAGCCTGCGAAAGCGTGATTGCCGACGAGAAGATCACGGGGACCTCCAGGGCAGCCGCCTTCTGGTATCGCGGCGATTCACTGATGAAGAAACGCGATTACGACGGCGCGCTCGCGGCGTTTACCGCGTCCCACGAGATCGCGCCGCAGAATATCAACGTCATCAACGCACGCGGCATTGCCTACAGCTACAAGGGCGACGACGAGCGCGCGCTCGCCGACTACGATCTGTGCCTGCAGCTGCGCCCGAGCTTCGGCAGCGCCTACAACAACCGCGGCGTCATCTTCATGCGCCGGGGAGAGCTGCAGCGTGCGCTCGATGAGTTCAACCTGGCGGTCAAGCATATCTTCAATGATCAGAGCCGCTATCTGCACCACTACAACCGGGGCCGCCTGCAAGGATTGATGAAGCTGTACGAGGCCTCGCTCGCCGACTATGCCGAGGCGCAAAAGGTCAATCCCGATGGTCCCCATGTTCCGGCCTACCGGTGCGTTACCTACACCAGCATGGGCAGGTTCGATGACGCGCTCGCTGACTGCAATGCGACGCTGGCCAAGTCGCCGAACAACATTTACGCGCTGACCAGCCGTGCCAACGCCTATCTCGGCAAGGGCGATCTCGACGCCGCGCTCAGCGACTACAACCGGGTGCTCAAGATCAATCCGAACTACGTCCGCGCCTATGTCGGCCGCGGGCAGCTTTTCGAGAAACGCCGCAACCTTGCTGCCGCCCGCGCCGACTATCGCTCGGCGGCCAACGCCGTCGCGGCAAGACGCGAGGATATCGATACCACGCTTGCGCGCGGGATCGCGAAGGAGCGGCTGGAAGCCTTGCTGGGCACCGCCGCGCCGTCGCCCGCGGGCAAGGCTTCGCCGTCGACGCCACAACCGGCGGGGCCGCGCAAGGTCGCGCTGATCGTCGGCAACGGCGCATACAAGAATGTCGCCCCGCTGGATAATCCGCCGCGCGATGCCAAACTGATCGCGTCGACCTTTCGCGAACTCGGCTTTGCCACGGTGACGCTGGCTCCCGACCTTGGCCGGGACAAATTTTTCGACCGCCCTGCACGAGTTCGGCCTGGAGGCCGAAAAGGCGGATTGGGCGGTCGTCTACTATGCCGGCCATGGCATGGAGATCGGCGGCGTGAATTACCTGATCCCGGTCGATGCCAGGCTGAAAACGGACAGCGATGCGGAGACGCAGGCGGTCGCGCTCGAGCAGGTGATCGCCGCGGTCGCCGGCGCACGAAAGTTGCGGCTGGTGATGCTCGATGCCTGCCGCGACAATCCCTTCGAAAAGACCATGCAGCGAACGATTTCGCTAAAGCTGTTCAACCGCGGCTTCTCCAACATCGAGCCGGAAGCCGGCTTCATGGTGGTCTACGCCGCCAAGCACGGCGAGACCGCGCTTGACGGCGATTCCCTCAACAGCCCGTTTGCCACTATCCTCGCGCGCGTCATCAGGGAGCCGAAGGTCGAGGTACGCAAACTATTCGACATCGTCCGCGACGACGTCTGGAAGGCGACCAACCGCACGCAGCAGCCGTTCACCTACGGCTCATTGCCGGGACGCGAGGATTTCTACTTCGTGGCGGGGAAATAGGCCGCTGCCGTCATTGCGAGGAGCGAAGCGACGAAGCAATCCAGGCTGACTCCGCGGTGAAATTCTGGATTGCTTCGCTTCGCTCGCAATGACGCAAGCGACCGTCACACCACCACGCTCAGCCGCTTCGCCGCACGGGTGATACCGGTGTACAGCCATCTCGCTCGGCTGTCTTGGAACGCAAAACTCTCGTCGAACAGCACGACGTCGTCCCATTGCGAGCCCTGCGATTTGTGCACGGTGAGCACGTAGTCGTCCGTGAAGAATGCCGATCTCACGCTGGAATGGTCAGAGCGCCGGGAAAGA
>NZ_LLYA01000034.1 GCF_001440415.1 Bradyrhizobium retamae | reverse complement strand
CCCAGACCGACAGGGTGGTGCTCGTGGCTCGGCCGAAGTCAGCGGCCTCGCTCTGTCCCTGTTGCGGCTGCCAGACGGGTCGCGTCCACAGCCATTACGTGCGACGCTTAAGATCTGCCGTGGCAGGCTCAGGTTGTGTAAATCCGGCTTCACGCGCGACGGTTCCGATGCGCGACTCCGCAATGCCCGCGTCGGATATTCCCGATTCGCTACCGGCAACGGTGCGGCCGACAGCAAGTCGCACAACCCGCCTCGGCGAGAGCCAACTAGCGATCGGCTTTGCGGTCGGCGATGAGCCCTGGCTCGCCCTGTCGCCCAAGCTGGCCATGCCGATCAGCGGCGACACCTTGCTCCGAATCATTCGCTCGGCCCTCTTGCCGGATTTCGTTGCCCAACCGCCGTCGGCATCGACGATTGGGCTTGGCGTCGTGGCCAGCGATATAGAATGATCTCTGCGATCGGGACCGCAATTGCGTGCTTGATCTGCTTCCCGATCGTAACGCCGACAGTGTTGCGAGCTGGCTGAAGCGCTGGCCGGGGATCAAGGTCGTTGCCCGCTATCGTTCGGGACTTTATGCTGATGGCAACACGCTGCGGCGCGCCCGATGCGGTGCAGGTGACGAACCGCTGGTACCTGCTCAACAGTTTGGGTGAAGCCCCGCGCCACGTGGTCGGCCGCCATCGTCACAACGTAGCCGCCGCCGTGCGAATCGTGGCATTCGCGTAACGAGCGAAGACCGGCAGTTCTACGCCGCAGCCCGGCCTTGCACAGTGCCGGCGGATCGATAGGCTGCGCGACGCGAACGCTGGGATGAAATCTGTCGCCTACACGAGCAAAGTTACCCGACATCCGGGATCGCCCAATTTCGGAGGAGGTTCAGACTGTGCGATAAAATGTAGCGGAGCACCCCACCACCGCGGATGTTCCTACATTACGCCTTCGCAGTTCGTAGGATCCTTTCTCAAGCACGGTGAATGCGCTCTCACAGCAGCGCTTGAGCTGTTCGCCATCCCCCCGAGCTGTGATGGATGACAATCTCCTCCCGAACCAATCCTCGAGAATGCCCATTTGGTAGCTTACCGCCCCGTGAGTCATGTTTAATCCTTGAGCTGGCTTCAAGAAACTTGGAAACCCGCTCATGACCTCGAAGACATGAAGTCTTTTCACAATTGTTAACTTGCGCATCTGGTGCGCACCTCCCTACCTATGCTCGCTTGGCATGTGGGGGCCTGCCGCGATGGGCAGCCGTATCGATTTAGCAGACCAACCAGCGCGCCCGTATGAAGCGGGTTGCCGACCGTGACGGATGTATAGGCGTGCTTCAAGCGCGGCACGAAAATATCGTGGACGCTCCATGGACGAACAGGCGACGCAGGGTCCTGAAGCGGGCCGCGCCTATCGCAGCAAGGGCAACACCGCGCAACGTCTTATCGAGGTCGGCGGTGGGCACAACGCTGCCCCAAGTCTCCGGTCTCATGAGTCCTAAGATGAATGATTGAGCGAATATGTAAAATGAGAGCGATCTTGCGCCACCCTCCAACATTGGTAGGGGTACTCCCCTTCCCCGTTTTTTCGGCGGTCGATTGCCGATCGCCACATGGGGCCATTCATCCAGCGGCATCAGAGCCTGGGTGCCTTGTGCAGCGAGATCGAAGCTTTTTATTGCGCATTGCAGGCCCAACTCGCGGTAGTCAAGAGCACAGTGTATCAGGAGTTTCGCATTGTCTCCTCCTACTGTTTAATCCGTACCAGTAGCCGAGCGCTCTGGATCAGGCGCCATCGATCATCTTCAGACATATGGCAATCACCTCACACGCGTAGAGCATGCCATGCCATAGAGCGAAATCGCAGGCTAGCCGGCTGCCGCCTTCGGAACGTCTCCGCGATCATTTGTAGCATCGAATTCCAAACCTCGGGGGAGACTTGACTCGGGATATCATGTCTCCCAGACCAATAGTTGACATACCGCTCCTCGCTCATGGATATCGCTTCGGTGGTAGCAAGATAAATGCAGTTTCCCAGGCCGGGATATTGATTGAGGAGCGCCTCGTAGGTTCCCATCTGACCGATGAGTGCAGTACGCGCCCTTCGTACAGCCGGTGCCATATCGCGTATCCGATTTTCGATTTCGAGTTGGAAGGGATCAGTCTCAAGGTCTGGAAAAACGTGCGCGATTGTGAAGAAGCCGCGAGGCCGTAGGATTCGCATGCTTTCGCGAAGCGCTTCGCTAGCGTTCGTCAAATGGAACGACATGCTGTAGCAAATCCAATCTAGCGAAGCCTCAGCCAGGCCCGTGCATTCTCCCGGCGCATTAATCCAAGATACGGCTGGACAAGTTCGGCCGAGCCTCTGCCCCACCGTAACCATCTGACTATCGGGTTCGACTGCATAGCCTGAAAGCCCCATTTCAGCTAACGGGTAGGCGACCGCGCCCGTACCCGCGCCGATATCCCCGAACACCGGGCTCTCGGTTAGGTGCTTCACCTGGTCAACAAGCATCTGAAGCAGTCGCCGCGAATAGGGTGGGAACGCCGGATAAAACTCTGCTATTTCGGAAAAGCTTCCAAAGGACGGCCTCTTAGCAACTTGCATCTTCTACTCCATCACCTTGACGATTTGGGGGCTGCGAACTTGTTTTGAGGTGGACTTGCGGAAGCTCTCCTTCGCTTCGAATGCGATCTGACGCTGACCCGTCTGCTTTCCTCGATCATTCCATCCATCGCCGCGTGCGAGACATGAACCCGATGGCAGCATCTCACCAACTCGCAAGGAAAGAGTTCAAAGTTTGTGCCAACTTGGCTGATCGAAGCCGAAGAAAGAAGTGTGTGTTTGCTTCAGCTATTTCAGCTGGGAGGCATAGTGGGTGATTGGCCAAACAAGCTTGTGTGCCGGACCGAACAAACCCAACAGCATGTGTCGGCATTCAGGCAATAGCGTAGGCCGGGCTCTCGCCGATACGTGCGAGTATCTACAGGACCACAATGCCTACTCCTTTACGCCGCCAACAGTGATCGTGGCGCTCAACCATGACGAACCCATTTGGGCCGGACGCGTTATCGACGCGGTGTCGGCCGGGAGGACCGTGTGGCTGGCCGACGAGAAAGTCCGCGGCTATCAGGACCGCTACATCCAGTTGGACGCGCAGAACCGCAAGCCGAGATCGTCGATGCGGCCCCGCTGGTGGGCAGGATTTGGATCGAAGAGCCCCGGCGAACCGGCGCATCGCCGATGCGATGATGCAGCGCTCGATCGACACGGTCGAGCGCGACGTGCGCGAAAGCGATCTGCCGGCAGCCGTGCATCACCAGATGATCTCAAGCACGCTCGAGCTTGGAGGCTCGTGCACCCTTTCTGCTCTAGCTCTGCGTGTGGCGATCGCATCGAGCCGCCGCCCCGATGTGAACCGACCGGCCGATTCCGCCATCGACGAACGTCAACCTCGAGCTGTTCCGCGTACCGCATCGGCGATCTGCCGCAAGCGGCAGCATGGCTTCGGCCGGCCGCTCCGGAAGGCGACCAAGCAGACTTGGGATCTCGAGGCCCGTACAGAAAAGAAACAAGTTTGTCGATGCGATGAATGATGCCGCCGTTAACATGGGTTCGCGTCCGTCGGCGCGTGAACACCGCCTCGGCCGACTCAGGCATGATCAAAGCTCCGCAGCTTGAGCAACGCTCTTTTCTTCTCCGATTTGGCGCGTCGCCACGAGCGGAGGCCATCTACTTCGAGCTGCTGCTAGCGGCGGCGCTAAAACGACGCCCTCTACAATGCTCTGCCGCTATTTGATTTGGTAGCTGCCCAAGCTAGTTAGCCTATGGTTTAGCTTGTTTGGGGTCGATCGAGCTACCCCTAAGGAAACAATGACAGCGCAGCACGGAGATGACCTATGAAACTCGCTTACGGATACAAGGCTTTTTGGGAGACCGCCAACAAGAACTACCCCGATCAACTGAGGCGGGGAGGACCTCTTGATATGTATCCCGTGTCAATAAGCACTGTCGTGAATGCTGACCATTCCGACCGCTTTGCAAAGCCATCGGATCGAGGATGGAAGTCGTCTCTTAACTCAAAGATTTTTCCCGAGCGCTCCACAGCTATCGGAGCCTTAGCGCTGACGTACAAAGGGTTAATGTGTCTCAAGACCCCGTTTGATCTGGCTCTGTATACTAGGCTTATTTGGGAACTTCAGCCGAGGACAATTCTAGAACTCGGTTCGCTTCAGGGTGGCAGCGGACTGTGGTTTGCCGATCACATGTCGGTGCTTTGTGAGCACCCAGGTGAAGTACACTCATTTGATCTGCACACCAAGTGTATCCATGAAAATGCAAAGCATGCACTTCTTACCTTTCATCATGTTGACCTTTCAGACGTTGCCGCTTTCAATGAAAAACTGCTGATGAGGCTACCTCATCCATGGCTTGTGATCGACGACGCACACCAACAAATATTTTCGATATTTTCTTACCTGAACCGCTTTCTAGTATCAGGAGATTATTATGTGTTCGAAGACGGTCCTATGCGGGCAGATAAGGGGATTATTGATGGGTTGCAGTTGGTCGAGCAATCAGGATTTTTGATCGATACTTATTACACCGACGCGTTTGGGAGCAATCTTACATGCGCTCCAAATGCATGGCTTCGAAAGTCGTAGGCCTGGATCGATAGGTTGCCGACCTGGAACACCTCGTCTCACTTTGTTGCGTGGTACAGTGTGGGATTGGCTTGCCCATATTGAGCAGCTGGCGTAGCGCAAGCTGCAGAGCTGATGGCCGCCACCGCGTCGCGCCAAAACTGAACATTGCGTTTGAGACCATTCCGATAACGCTCCGCGACGCGGCCACTGATTTCACCATCAACCTGTCGAGTGGAATAAACCTGGCACTCGATTCTGTTGAACCAATAAAGATCGGCAAAGCACCCATGCCAAAAAATGTATGGGGCGCTGTCTCCACGCTGTCAAAATTCACATAGTGTACCGTCGCGGAAATACAAAGTGGCGCGATTCTAGGCGACGGATTCGGCGGCAGCGGGCAAGGGTTGTGAATTTGCATTGTGGCTGGATAAAGCGGTCCATTTTTGACGAGGTCGGCGGTGGAATAGAACGATCCCCAGATGGCGCGTTGGTGATGAGAGCCGGCTCCGCAAATTTGAACATGTCGATAAGTGGAGTTTCTGCCTGACAG
>NZ_LLYA01000033.1 GCF_001440415.1 Bradyrhizobium retamae | reverse complement strand
GCCTGTAATCATGCAATAGCCAACCTCTGCAAGGCGGCCGCCCTCGGATGCGTACCCTTGAGGATAGGCGTATGCCTATCCGTATCGCTATCCTTACGACTATCCTTAAACATGGCGAGACCTCGTGATGATTCAGTCCACGAGATCTTCCTAACCCACCAAATCAGCCCTCAGCGCGTGGTCCCTGGATGACGCTCACCAATGATTGAGCGCACCGAAGAGCGCCTTGAGCTCTGTCCTGAGCGCCTAGCCGCCGATAGTGCCTATGGCTCGGCGGAGATGCTGGGATGGCTAGTCAACGAGCGGGCGATTGAGCCGCACATTCCGGTGTTCGACAAGTCGGCCCGCGCCGATGGGACGTTCTCGCGGGAAGACTTCGCCTACAATCAACTGATAACGCGAGCCCGACTTCCGGTTGCAGCTCTTGCGACGTGACTTGCGTTGCTCTCAGTTGCCCGGTTTGTCGCGTCTGCGACACATGATATTCGCCCGCCGGGCTGCCGTGCTGGCAGTTAAGTTGTTGATTAAAATGTAGGACGCCTTTCGGAGGCTCTTCCCCCGCAGTTGGCACGAATCTTGAGTGTCTCTCGTTGCCCGGCGGCAGGAGCTGCCGACCGGCATCACTGGTTAATCCTCTCATTGAGAAGGAGCAAAAATGAAGACCGATTACGGTGTGACCGAATTAACTGCTGAAGAAACATCTGCAAGTTTGGGAGGCTGGCTTGGCTGTTCATAGGAGCACTTAGCGGAATTCTCGGGGGTGGTAGCCGCTGTAGCTATATTTGAGGGCGGTTGGTTTCTTACACATAAGCCGCACGGCTAGACCTGAAGAACATAAGTGACGAAAACGCCGTGCTTTCTGCGGACTAGCTTCTATCGAAACTGCTGATCACCACAAGGCATGAACTTGTGGCTCGGCGAACGACGGCGTTCAGGCATTCACCGGCTTTGGCAATCAACGGGTTAGGTCATGGATTGTCTGGAATTTCTTCGAACAACTATGGCGAAAAAGGAGCTGCCAACCTACGTCTATGGTTATCCTTCCAAGCGAGCGTATCGGGCTTTTCCGCAGCCACTCCGCGTAACTGATGTCGTTGAGCAGGCTAGCCGTGCTAAGCAAATCAACATCTATGTCCATATCCCGTTCTGCCGCTATCGCTGCACTTACTGCACGCTCTTTCTTACAATGCGCCAAAAACCGGCGGAGGGGGAGTCTTATGTTGTTCGACTGGCAGAGCACATCGCGCGATATGGAGAATACTTCGGAGATCGAGAGGTTGTAAGTATCTATTTCGGCGGCGGCACGCCGACCCTGCTGACTCAGCATCAATTCGGCGAGCTTTTCGCCGCCCTCGACGCTGCATTTCCAAAACGAAGCCGGAAATGTGAGATTACGGTCGAGAGCGCGCCAGACACTTTCGAAAACAACCTTCTGGATTGCTTGAAGGCTCTTGGCGTCAACCGAATGAGCATGGGCATCCAAAGCATGGTACCCGGCGAGCTTGCGCACTCTGGTAGACCATATTCGGTCGAGACTGCAGAAGCGGGAATCAAAGCGCTGATGGAACGTTTTTCCCACGTCAATCTTGATCTGATCTACGGCCTGCGTGGTCAAACCCGTGACTCCTGGATCTTCTCGCTTGGCCGCGCGCTCGACTATGAGCCGCAGACACTCTCCCTTTACCCCGTTGTTGTTCGTCGGATGACAAACATCATGACCTCGAAAGCGCACAATCCTGAATTATTCTTCTCTGAAGCGGAAAAGTATGAGGTCTACGACCAGAACGTTGCTCTGATGGCGTCCAAAGGCTACCGTCAGGAATCCTTCACGCGTTTTACCAAGATCGCTGGCGGCCGAGCCTACCGGCAGGAGGCCTCGGATTTCAAGGGAACGCCCCTGCTAGGGTTGGGAGTTGGCGCCAGAAGTTATTTCGGGCGATATCACTATGGCACGGACAACATCGACTGGAGTGCGGCTTCGCCCATCATCAACGCTTTCTCGGCTCGCCCCTTCGATCCTGATGCAATAGCATCGCACGGAATCGAACTGACGCCGGAAGATCTCGCGCGTCGCTACGTCCTGCTTGGCCTCACGTTGTCCGCACTGAGCAGAAAGGATTACGCTTCAGTATTCGGACGCGAACTGGCGGCCGATTTCAGCGAAGAGCTCAAGGCGCTCGAATGTCTGCAACTCGTCGACTTGGCAGACGGTGATACTTATCAACTGACTCACGCGGGATTCAAATATTCGAGCATTATGGCGCGAATATTTTACACGGGCACGATGGTGGCCCTCGAAGAGCAATATCAGGCAGCGTGAGGTGCAGTATGCAAGAGGTGGTGAAGCATTCACCCTTATGGTGGGATTCGGGCTACGCCGACCCCAACGTATCGTGTATGGGTGGTCCCAGCCCCGAAATCCTCGAGATAGCACCAGCTCTCCGCGCGAAGAGCGTGGTTGTCGAGCTGGGTTGCGGCGAGGGGCGCAATGCCCTCTATTTGGCCCATTTTGATCATCAGGTGATCGCAACTGACATGTCCGAAGCCGCCATCTCCAAGCTGAACCGGCTGGCAGGCGATCTTGGCGTGAATATAACGAGCGGTTTGGCTCGTGTTGAAGACTTCCAGCCGCCTGCTTACCTCGACGTCTTTATAGCGCATTCCGTATTGCATTTCACGGAACGGACCGTCTGGAAACCGCTCGTCACGACCTTAATCGATCGGACGCGGCCTGGAGGATTTCATTGCTTCACCAACACGATCGATCGACCAGACCATCCTATTCCTAAGGAGGGGTTGGCATCTGGTCACAAGAAGTCGTTCTCGCGCGGAGAGCTGGAGGCCATCTATACAGAAGCCGGCTGGGACATCTTGCGCTCCGATCATTACATTAAATGGGACTCGCACCCTGGCATTCCAATCCATTCACACTGCATCGAGAAAGTTGTGGTTCGTAAGCCAATTGGATCTGAAGATCTCCCGCGAATGAGAGCTGAGCCCATCCAGGCCGCCGGGATGATTCCTGCCAAACAGTTTGATACTTTGAAACTGGGCACACCACGCGATGCCATAATTGAAATGCTCGGCTCGCCGCCAGCCAGCCATGGCGTGACGACTACCCGGAAGACAGTTGGCGGCAACAATCAAGAGGCCATAGCGGACGGCTACGTACGTGAGGATATGATATATGGCGATCACGGCCTCCAGTTCGTCAATGGGACGCTTACCGGCAAATATCGATACTTCACGCCCCCGAAGCGCTTGCGCATTCGAAATGAGTGATGCTCGAACGGTTTCTCATTGGCTGCCTTGGCCGCCGAAAAGGGTCTCGGGTCACGTCACCACCGTCACAAACGTCGCGAGGGACATCTGAAGACCAAGATTGGCTGCGAGACGTCGCCAACGAAGTGGAGTTCAAGGCGGAGCCATATGCGTCTATGGCCTTGGCGAAGAAGGTGTCCAGGCGTTCACCGACTTCAGCATCGAACGCCTCATCGAGCTCATCCAAATTTATGAAAGAAAATCCGGAGTTGCTTAAGCGCTCGCCATCAGAATAATCCAATCGGGCCCGCGGCCTGCGCCGGATGCGTACAAAGCGAACGCCGTTAGGGATATAAAGCTGGCGGCCTCGCCGTTTACGACATTTCCCAACGGATCGCTGCGTAGCTCCGCGGACGGATATTTGTACCGGTGTACGCTAGCAGCGTGCGCCGCTGACAACTGAAGAATGAAACTGTCCGGACCTTCTTTCTAAAAGTTCGAACGCTTCTCTTTCCTTTCAGATCCCGTACTCAATAGCTTCTGACCGCTCCAGAACGTGATCTCCACGTGCGCCAGATCATGGATGAGGGCAAAGTACTACTGGTGAACCTGCCATGTCGATGATGGGCCGGAAAGGCGAACCGAAACACCCCGATGTTGAAGACCACGATCTGTCGGGCGGAGAGGAGGGGACGATCGAGACGCCCTCCGCTCCCAAGCGATGTTTCACGGGATGATTAGATTGGAACGTGCCTCCGCGCCGAAATTCGCTTATGTACTCAGCCTCGGGTCGTAGCTCCCACATCAGAGCGGGCCTGTTCGAAGCAACACTCGCTATCAGCGTGAGCTGGTCGCGAATCAACGACGGGTTTAACGTGGGCCGTTCTAAAAAGGCGCAGGTTGCCAGCAGGGCAACGAAGCGAAAGAATTCTTCATCGCGGACCGCAATCTCTTCTTCATCGCCCCTAGGCATGGTGGCCCTCCACCTGCTCCTACAGTGGAGGAAGTCTGGCCGCAATGGCGTCGTCTTTCTTGCTGAACACGAGAATAAAGCCGAGCGGCTGGGTGCCATCATTCATGCCCTTGATGCTTCGTGCGATGTGCTTGTTTTTCCAAGACTCAATACGCTGCCGTTGGATCAGCTCGAGCCGTCGCACGAAATCGCAGGCAGACGAACTTCGGTCTTGCGGCGCCTTGCCAAGCCTGAGAAGCCGATTCTGCTCGTGTCCACGGCAGAGGCCGTGATGGAGCGCCTGCCCATGCCGGCGAGTTGGTCCCGCGTAATCCTCCGTTTGAAAGTGAGCGCCGCGTTCTCTGAACAAGATCTCCGGGCGCGGCTTGAGGCCCTCGGATACGACCTCGATGACGAGGCGGACTATCCCGGCGGCGTGCTGTTTCACGGGAAGACATTCGAGATTTTTCCCGCCGGCGCGCTCGGTCCGTTCAGAGTAGAGCATTCCGGCGGGGTGATACGTCGGATCGTGGCGTTCGACCCGATAGAACATGACATCGTTTTTGAGACGAAAGAGCTTCTCATCGACCCGATGTCGGAGCGGCTGGCGTTCGGGAACATACGCGGAAGGCGCTCGACCCTATTCGACTATTGTGGTCGATCCAAGTGGATCGCGGATGCCGGCGTTTCAGCGCACGCTGACAACTGGCTCAGCACGATCGAGGAGGCGGCGGGTCGCACGGACAGAGACCGAGAATACCTCGGGAGACGCGAATGGAAGCAGGCGACCAGGCGTATGAACGTGCTGTCGCAAAAGGCATCTTTCGTTCCCACACCGGACTTTTCGCAGGTCGCATCACCCAGAAAGGCGCTCCGCGCATTCGTGGACGAGACGCGACGGGCTGGTTCGCGACTGGTTTTCATCGCAGCACAGGAGGACGACCTGCGCGTGATCGAGCGGATGAGCGGGCTCAAGATGGAGCGCTTTGCGGATTGGAACGAGGCGACGGCCGGACGCAACCGTGAGGCGGCGCTTCTG
>NZ_LLYA01000032.1 GCF_001440415.1 Bradyrhizobium retamae | reverse complement strand
CAATGCTGCAAAACGTCAGAAAGTTCTTGCCAGGGCGCCGTCCACACGTGACCCATCTCGGACATAGCGACCAAACTGCGCCCGCTCGCAACTCGATCCAGTCGCGTCATTAATCAGGGCGAAAGGTTGGGCCCGGCCGTTCTTGATCCCTGCGTTGTGAATTGCCGCCTCAAAAGAGTTGGGAAGCCGCTATTTTGATAGAAAGTGTAGCGACATTGCACGTGACTCGCTGGAGGTTGAGCGATGAGAGATGGGCTTTTAACTTCGATCATCAAGTGGTCTGAAAAGAGCGATATCGTGCACGCTCTCATCCAAACCGGTTCTTTGGCGCGAGCCGATGGCACTGCCGATGACCTGTCGGACGTCGATATCGAGATCATCACATCGAAGCCATCCTCTTTGGGGGTCGATGACAGCTGGCTGCACCAAATCGGTGATTTGATCACCGTTCTCCGACTTAACCCGGAGGACGGGCAGGAATGGGCAACGCGTCTGGCGATCTATTCGGAAGGCGTGAAGGTGGATTTCATGCTCGCAGGTATCGAGCGGGTCCGCTCCATGATCGATGCCCGGATGCTCGATCCGCTCTACGAGCGTGGTTACCGCGTTTTGCTCGACAAGTCAGGCGCGACGACAGGCTTGCCAGTGCCATCGTATGGCTTTCCCGCCGCAGTGCTTCCGTCTCAGGAGGAATTCTGCGCGATTGTAGAGGAATTCTGGTTCGAAGCCTTTCACGTGCCCAAGTACCTTGCACGCGGTGAACTTTGGCTGGTGAAGCAGCGCGATTGGACCATGAAGGAACTGCTGTTGCGCATGATGGAATGGCATGCTGTTACCCGCAGCATTGGGCCGATCGACGTCTGGCATATCGGGACGCGAATGCATGAGTGGATCGGCCGCGAGACTAGGGCCGAGCTCCAGGGCATATTCGGACGATTCGAAGCGGCTGATGCTCGGCGTGCCTTTGAAGCCACTACCAAGCTCTTCGGACGGCTCGGCCGTGAAGTCGCTCAAACGACCGATCTTGAATACCCGCAAAGAGTTGAAAATCAGATCACGGCCTTGAATGAGCGCCTCTTATCGCAAAAACCATAGGCTGGGTGGAACAATTGATCGCTTTTGGCCCCCTGGCCGACCAAAGCTTAAGCCGATGTCACGTCGGCTGTTGGCGGTAGACCGCACGCTGGGCCGCGATTGCCTGACCATCGCTTGTGACCCATGGCGGACATCACCCCTCCGGTACCCCGGCCATGCGCATGCCCTCACAAAGCCGGTCGCGTCCAGCAAGAAGGGTCGCATTGTCACTCGATTGACCGGCGCGCAAGCGACGGATAGTGAAACCTGGATCTAGGGCAAGTCCAGCCTTTGCAGCGGTTCTCGCATCATCCAGTGCGCCGAGTAAACTCAAGGCACCAGCGAGCCAGAAGTGGGCTATAGGAAAATTGCGGTTGGCCTCTATGCTTCGTCGCAGCCAATCGGCGGCTTCGGCATATAGGCCGAGTTGTATTTTGGCCGAGCCTACAGTGTGCATCCATCGGTAGGCAGATATGTCGCGAGGGGAGAGACGGAACGCCTCGAGTATATGACCTTCGGTCTCGGCAGCACGACCCATAAAAAATTTGGCGAAACCAATAGCAGCATGAGCACTGGCCAAATTGCGATTGAGCCTTAATGCCTGCTCGCATTCAGCAATCCCTTGGGCGGCGCGGTTCGTAAAAATATAGACGAAACCCAAGACCAAGTGAGCCGCTGCATGGTCAGGGGCGAGTGAAAGTGCATTGATCGCTTTTGTTTCGGCTGCGGAACAGCGCGCGGCCCGGTCATCAGTCAAAAAGCCAGCGCCAATTGCAATATTGACCTGCGCCGTGCCAACCAGCGCTTCTACATTTCGGGGATCGATGACCAAGGCACGTTGGAAAAAGCCGCCCGCTTGCGTCATGTGCTCCGGGCTCAGCCCTTTGTTCGACCAAGCCTTGCCCTGAAAAACTAAATCCATCGCATCTGGATGCAGCGAACGCTCCGCTCGCCGCGCCTCAGCCTCAATGAGTTGGGCATTCAGTGTGTTAGCGAGTCGCGAGACGATTTCGTCCTGCATATCGAACAGATCGGCGACGGGTTTGTCGAAACGGTCGGCCCACAGGTGATTGGCAGTCTCGGCATGGACGAGCTGCACGTTCACCCGAAGCCGGTTACCGCTACGCTGCACCGAACCTTCGAGCACGTAGCGGACGTTCAACTCGCGGCCGATCTGTTTGAGGTCAACTGCCTTGCCTTTGTAGGTAAATGCCGTGTGTCGGCCTATGACGAATGAGCCACTGATGCGCGACAAGTCCGTGGTCAGGCTCTCGGTCACACCATCGACGAAGTAGTCCTGCTCAGGATCTCCGCATAAGTTAGCGAAAGGCAGCACAACGATGGAAAGACGAGGCGGCGATAACGGGCCTGGCGTCGCCCCCTGAGCCTGCCTCGTCGAGCTAGGCCCATCCGGGACCACCGCATAGGCTCGGACTGGAAGGGCGATATTTTTGAGGTTCTGCTCGCCCAGATCGGCAAATTCAAGCCCGACCTTGCCTCGGACTTGATCGTAGGCAGCAGAGGATATGCAGATACCGCCAGGTTCTGCGACGCTCTCAAGCCGCGCCGCGATGTTAACGCCGTCTCCAAAGATGTCATGTGGTTCGACGATTACGTCGCCAATATTGATGCCAACGCGAAAAAGAAGACGCCTGTCTTCAGGCTCTTCGATTGAAAGTTCATTGATGCGGGTCTGGAACTGCACGGCAGCCCGAACCGCCTCGACCGCGCTCGAAAACTCCGCCAAGAACCCATCCCCGGTGTTCTTCACGATGCGGCCGCCATGTTCGGCAATTGCTGGATCAACTGCGTCCGCCAGGAGCGTAGTCAGTTTGATATGCGTGGCCTCTTCGTCATAGTACATGAGCCGCGAATAGCCAGCCATGTCGGCGGCCAATATCGCCGACAGCCTCCGCTCAACTCGGACTGGCCGCTCTTGCACCATGGCCTTGGCAATCCAATCTGATTGCCATTGTACAACGGCTCACATCGAATGCCCATCCATGCTAATGTCAGTTGTTGGCCCGTAGGTGAAGTGGCGGCACGTTGCATCGAGGTCCGCTCTTGAACGTGTATGATCCATTCTCGAACTGTGGATGCCGTCATAGTTACGATCGGCAACTGCTGACCTCAGTAGCCTAGTTTAATTTTCCCGGTGGCCTAATTTCGATTTGGCCGCTCGAAAAGCGCTCGATCAGATTGCGGCAATGAGGCTCGGCAATAGCTGCAATCGTGGCCTGAGACCGAACCGGTCTTAGCTTCGTACCGACTCCCTGGAAAAGACGTTTTTACACGGCTAAGACCCATAAGAGACGTAGCAGCCTGACGGCGGCAGGGCTATGGTGAGGCGGAGCCGTTCTGCAATCCAGGAGGAAGCAATGCGGTACGTGCTTGGCACCACCAGCATTTTCATGCTGTCGTTAGGCGCCTCGCTCGATCCGGCGCTCGCCAAAAGCAAGCGCGAAACGGCGGCGCTGCTGGAAGCAAAAGTCATGCTTTCCGATGCGATTTCCGTCGCTCAGAAGGAGATCGCTGGAGCAAAACCGGTCGATGCAGATTTGGTGACAACAAAAGACGGTAAAGTCATCTACTCCATCGAACTGGTAAAAAACGACGCGCACAACTTGCACAAGGTGAGCGTCGATATGCAAAACGGGAGCGTCATCGAGGTCACGCAGAAGAACGTTGCAGCGAAGGATTTGAAACGAGTGAAGGCTGTTGATCAAGCCAAGGTCACGATGGTTGAAGCAATTGCACTTGCTGACAAGCGGTTTCCCGGCGGCATAATTGCCGCCGCCGAGGCCAAGCCTAGAGGAGGCCAAGTGGTTTACGTGGTAGACATCGAGCAGAACGGGCTGCACGTTGTGCACGTGGATCCCGACAGCGGCCGCGTGCTCAGCGCAGCACGCAAATTGGATGACTGAGCGGAGGAAGGCGCTCCGCCTCCGCCCGAACGATACCGCGGCCGACGCAGCTCGGGCGGCGGCGGTTCCTGGCAAAGCGCGTAGTTCACTGCCATTTCCAAGTAATCGTTATATCCTTATGATTGCGATGGCATTGCGAAGATTGACACCGGCGCTCAGCACAAACCTCCCCGTCCTGCCATGTGCAGGCGGGCTTTCTGTCGGGCCCAACGATGGTGAAAGAGACCAACTTCCTCCGCAAGCAGGCCGATAAGGCTGAGCGGATTGCCCAGGCCGTGACGGATGTCGAGATTTCGCAACGATACATGAGCATGGCGCGGGCCTAACGCAGTCAGGCCGACATTCTAAAAGCAAAGCGGAATGCCGCGAAGAAAAAGGAGGCTAAGCAATGAACAAATTGGCGACAGTTGTTTTCACTGCGGCCCTTTCAGCAAGTTCGCTGAACCTCGCCAAGGCCGATCAGCCGGGACCGGACTGGATGCCTGCCGAACAGGTAAAGCAAAAGGTTCTTCAGTCAGGTTATACGGAGGTCACCAAACTAGAAGCCGACGACGATCAATGGGAAGGCGAAGGCATCAAGAACGGCCAGAAGATGGACTTTCACGCCGATCCGAAGACCGGCGTAATCACGTCCGAAAAGGTCGACGACTAAGAGCGTCGGGTGCCGCCTCGGTTGACGGACATTTCAAGCCAAACATAGGCGCAACGTCGCCTATTGGCCCAGGCCGTGTGAAAATCTCGCAACCTGGGGCGCTCCCGTGCATTTCGCGGCCGCCGAGCTTCTAATTCGGGTGGAATCGACCTCCTGCCATCTCAGTGGCAACCAGGAGCTTCATGTAGGCGCTGATTTGGTCGCGGAGGCCGGCCTCACGCCTGCATCGCCTCCAGCAAACCGCCTACGCCCACGATCATCATCACGCGCTTCATGTTGTAGGCGAGCACGTTGAGCGCCATCTCGGTGGCCACCTTTGGCAGCTTTTTCGTGAGAAAGTGCGTTGCTCCCATCCAACACTTCATCGTGCCGAACGGATGCTTCCGCTGTCTGACGGCGAACACCCATTGCATTGGGGTTGTGGTCGAGCCGATCCTGAACTTTTTCCAGAACGGCCTCGTGCTCCCAGCGTGAGATGCGGCGCTCGGGGCCTGTCGTGCACTGAGCTCTTAGCTCGCAGGTCTTGCAGGTGCTTGTCCAATAGCGGCGCAGAGAGCCGGCTCCGCAAATTTGAACATGTCGATAAGTGGAGTTTCTGCCTGACA
>NZ_LLYA01000031.1 GCF_001440415.1 Bradyrhizobium retamae | reverse complement strand
CTGGGTGAGATCGTCCAGCGGGTGCGGGACGGACGACTGCGGACGAACATCGGCACCGTCTCGACCCTCGACGACGCCGTCACCGCCTTCAATCGCACCGAGCGACGCAAGGGGAAGACAATCATTCGCGTTCGCCCGTGAGGACTTGGGGGCGGAGAACGGTTCTGCGCTCCCGCCAACTCGGCACGCATCCAGGCGGAAGATCGGCCATGTCCCTACAGCTCGGCCGGCTCATCTAGGTGCAAGAAAGCGACACTCGGTCATCGAATCTTCACGCGCTGGCCGGCGCAATACCTATGAGGAATTAGGTCGTGAGCAGCGCGTCCCTGATCCTGACCGACGGTGGCCTGGCGCTCTCCGAGTCTAAGGCCGTCGGTGCGCGGGGCAGCACCAAGGTGCTCGCCGCGTCGAGCCTGGGCGGCTGCCTCGTGTTCGTCAGCAGCCCCGTCGTCACGGTCGCGCTCGCGACGATTGGCCGAGACATGCGCCTGTCGCCGTTCGAGCTGCAGTGGGTGATGAACGCCGAGCTCTTGCCGCTCGCGGCCTTGACCCTGGTCGCCGGTGCTCTGGGTGACCGGTTCGGACAGAAGCGGATCTTCCTCGGGGGGATCGCTCTCTACGGCCTTGGCGCGGCCGTGATTGGTTTCGCGCCGAGTTTCGCGCCGCTCATCGTCGGCCGCTTCCTGCAAGGCTTGGGCGAAGCCGTGATCCTTCCCAACGGCCTTTCCGTGCTTGGGCGGGCCTTTCCCGCCGACAAGAAAGCCCGCGCGGTCGGCATCTGGTCCGCCGCCGCGGCTGTCGCCAGCGGCGTCGCGCCCGCGATCGCCGGCGCGATCCTCGATCACGGGTCCTGGCGGACGACCTTTCTGATGCTCCTGCCCGTCGTCGCCAGCGCGCTGGCCGTCGGCGCCATGTGGATACCCAAGGACTCCCCGACCAGCCACGCCCGGATCGACGTCGGTGGGGCAGTCCTTTCGACAGTCGGGCTCGGCGGGCTGGGCGCGGGGCTGACCAGCCTGACCAACGGTTCCGGTCTGAACCTTTGGGTGCTCGTCACCGTGATCGTCGGTCTGGGCGGCTTAGCCGGCCTCATCGTGACCCAACGGCGATTAGGCGACAACGCCATGCTGCCCCCGTCCCTGTTCGCCTCGCGGTCGGTCGTCGGCGCGAACCTGTTCACCGCGCTCCTCTACGGGGCGTTCACGGTCATGCTAACCTTGATCCCGTTCGTGATGATCCAAGGCGCGCACCTGCCGACGCTGGTGGCGGGCCTTGCCTTCATTCCCCTGCAAGTGCTGATCACGGTCGTCTCGCCGCTCGCCGGCATGCTCTGCCGCCGGTTCGGCCGGCGCTTGCCATTGTTCGTCGGCGGCGCCGTCGTTGCCCTGGGATGCGCCATGACGCTCAGTGTCGGTTCGAACGCGACCTATTGGGCGGACATCTTCCCGCCCATCCTGTTGCTGTCGCTGGGCATGAGCGTTGTGATCGCACCGTTGACGACCCTCGTCCTCACCTCCGTCGAGTCCGATCGGGCGGGAACCGCGTCTGGTGTCAACAGCGCGGTCTCACGCGCCGGGTCCCTCTTCGCCATCGCCCTGCTCGGCGGTGTCCTGCAGCAGGGCGGTCCTCAGTTGTTTTCAGGATTCCACATGGCGATGGCTATGGCCGCGGTCGCGTGCGTTCTCGCCACGCTCGCGGTGTTCATTATCGAGCCGGGGCCCCACGTCGACTTCATCCCGCGAGACTGACCCGTTCGGTGTCCGCAATCAGCAGTTCGGCAAGGCCTGCGGAAACCATGAGGAACGAAGACCAATCTAAAGGCAGAAGGAGAAAGCCCATGAAGATCCGAACTATCATCGTCGCCACCTGCACCGCCCTGGCCTTCTCGATGGCCGGCGATAGCGAAGCGCAAACCGTCACGAAGAACTTCGAGGCGGCCATTCCGAATATCCCGGGCAAGTCGCTGATCGCCCTGGAAGTCGATTACGCGCCGGGGGCGGCCTCGCCGTCCCACACGCACGCAAAATCGGCTTTCATCTACGCCTATGTGATCTCGGGCGCGATCGAGTCGAAAGTGAATGACGCCGAGACACGCATCTATCGGGCGGGTGAGAGTTGGTCCGAACCGCCGGGTGCGACCCATTCGATCAGCCGCAACGCGAGCAAGGCCGAGCCGGCGAAGCTGCTCGCCGTTTTCGTCCTGGACACCAACGACAAAGCGCTGACCACGCCAGTCAAATAACCTATTGGCTGCGCCAGCCGAGAATCCACGGTGATGACATCGGCCGCGAGTTTACCGCGCCGTCATCCGCCGTGTCACCGAAAGCGGAAAATATGCTTCATGTAAATAACAGCATCTGCCGTGTTGAAAATGCATTTGCCCGAGACGTCGTCGGCGGATTATCCGCTGACGTGAAGACGCTGCCGAGCCGTTGGTTATACGACGAGCGTGGATCTGAACTTTTTGAAGAGATAACGAGGCAGGATGAGTATTATCTGACTCGAGCCGAAACGTCGATCTTGCGAGAGCGGCAGAATGACATCGCCGATTTTGTAGAGTCTGGCGCGATTCTCATCGAGTATGGTGCGGGAGCCGGCGTTAAGACGGAGCTTGTGCTGGCAGGGCTGCGTGACCCGCGAGGCTACGTGCCGATCGATATCGCCGACGCCTTCCTTGCAGAAACGTCGAAGAGGATCGCTTCGCGCTTCCCGTCGCTCTGGGTCCGCCCCATCGAGCACAATTTCCTGGATGTATTTGAGGTTCCGTTTGACGGCTCCGGCGGCGGCAGGACGGGATTTTTCCCGGGCTCGACGATGGGGAATTTGAACGCGAGCGAGGCGAAGACCTTGCTTATGCAGATGGGGCGACACCTGGGCGACAACGGACGCGCTATCATTGGTGTCGATCTCCAGAAAAACGTAGATACGCTTCTGCGCGCTTACGACGACAGCGCGGGTGTGACGGCCGCTTTCAACCTCAACCTCCTTGAGCGGATCAACGCCGAACTGGGCGGCGACTTCCGTTTAGAGCAGTTCAAGCACGTGGCGCGCTGGAACGAGATCGAGAAAGCAGTAGAGATGCATCTGGTCAGCTTGTGCGATCAGCGCATTACACTCTGTGGGCGGACGTTCAATTTCAGAACGTTGGAAACCATCCACACCGAGAGCTCCCGAAAATATACTGCGGAGAGCTTCGAGCGGCTTGCCCGCTCCGGCGGATGGAAGGTTGCCGAGGCTTGGCAGGATGCGGACGGGCTATTCGGCCTGTTCGGACTTATTCGCTACTGAACGGCCGATCGTCCAATTGCCCGCCCATTCATGTGCTGGCTGAATACATCATATTTGGGCGGAAAGTCGGGTGATGACGGCGGTCAGGCGATTACCTAACATCCACACCTTTCCAGAATGCGATGTAGCCTTTGATGGCCGCTGCTGCATCGGAGGGCTTGGCGTAATACCATGCTGCGTCTTCATTAATTTTGCCATCGACGATTAGCGAGCAGTAATTTGCAAGGCCCTTCCATGGACACTGGCTGGTCGTCGTGCTCGGCTTAAGATATTGCGTATTGACGGACTCGGGCGGAAAGTAGTGGTTGCCTTCGACGACAACGGTCTTCTCCGATTCCGCTATCACTGTTCCGTTCCATGTCGCGACTGCCATTTCTCGTTCCTTTCCATGCTATGAGTTCGAACCGATACAACCCGGGCTCGAACCGTTCGACTCGATAGGTCGTCTGGTAGGGGGTGCAGATGATCTCGATCGCCTCAATGAAGCGGACGGACGAGGAGCTCATGCAGTATCGTAACCTTGTCGGCACGTACCAAAAGCCCGGACGCATTCCCAAGAATCTTTCCTGGGTGCATCCGGGCTCTGGCGTTACGCTCGCATCACATAAAAAGCTCCAACCATCCTCAGAGATGGTCGATGCGACCGGATAGGGTTCAGATCGAGCCAGCCGGCGCAACGGCGGGAAAGTCCTTCTCGGGATCGAACACGTTGTTGAAGAAGTTCGTCAGCGAATACATCGCCACCAGCGCGACGATCTCGATGACGTTCGCATCCGTGTAGCCGGCATCGCGGACAGCTTTCAGATCGGCGTCAGTGACGTGCCCCCGGCTCTCGATGACTTTGCGGGCGAACTCGACCGCGGCATCGCGCTTCGGATCGCTGGCATGGCCTTTCCGAGCGAGGATGATTTCATTGGCCGGCAGCTTGGCCATATGATCGGCCGTAAAGCTGTGAACTGTCAGACAGTAGTCGCAGCCATTCACTTCGGAGACGGCGAGGCCGATGCTGTCACGCGTCTTCACGTCGAGCGCCTTGCTCAAGGAGCCGAGCAGGGTAGCCCATGAGTTGAACGCGATCGGGCTTGCCGCGAAGGTCGCCATCATATTTGGGGTGAACCCGATGTTCTTGGTGAACGTATCGAGGGTCGGTTTCGAATCGGCCGGCACCTGCTCCGGCTTTAGAGCCGCACATCGTGGCATCGTAGTCTCCGCAAGTTACTGGCTTCACTAATAATCAAATGAGATCCAACACGTCGGCCACCGGACGGCGCGGCTTCTGCGGCCAGTTTCCCGGACGCTCCGCCCCTACGGACAACAGCATGACCGGTACTTCGTCCTTGGTCAGTCCGAACTCGCGGTGCACTGCTTCGGCATCGAAACCGATCATCGGCGTCGAACCCAAGCCTAGCGAGCGGGCCGCATAGATCATCGCCGCCGCGCCGAAGGTGCCGGTGCGTACTGCCTCGTCGCGCTGGCGCTGCGGGTACTCCATGTACAGATCGCGTGCGGGGATTTCCCATTCCGGCACCATCTTTGCCGGCATGACGCCCGCTTCCACCAGCGGTGCCAGACGCTCTGGTACCACGCTGGAATCGGCCAACTGGCCGCAGACGATGAAGGTAACGGCTGCTTCGGTGATCGCGGGCTGACTCCAAGCGATCGGACTCAGCCGAGCTTTAGCTTCCGGCGTGCGTACGGCGATGAAGCGCCAGTTCTGCAAGTGGAAGGATGTCGGCGCGGTGGTGCCGATTCGCACCAACTCGCGGATTTGTTCGTCGCTCAAGGTGGCGGTCGGGTCGTAGTACTTGGCGGAGCTGCGGCTCAGGATACATTCGATGACGGCGTTGGTCATGGTGATTCCGTTAGTCATGGTGATTCCTACGCGTGAAGGGATGGGTTGAGACAACTTTGCTGGAAATGCCGCAGGCACGGAGCCCGTTCGACATCTCATGCTAGGGGCGATGGGTAGTTTCCCAGGTTGTCCCCGGCGCGCCTGACAGGACACAGCCGGCCGCGTGCATCGAAGGCGCGTGTCGTTCACGGACGAACACGGATGATCGTCTTCCCGCTGATCCGCTTGGTCGGATTGAAAGCAGCGACGGCATCGTCGAGGGTCGAGACGTTGCCGATGTTCGTCCGCAGTCGTCCGTCCCGCACCCGCTGGACGATCTCACCCAG
>NZ_LLYA01000030.1 GCF_001440415.1 Bradyrhizobium retamae | reverse complement strand
GAGTGAATCATATTCGCGACAAGTTGGGATTCAAATGTCAGTGACAGAACACTAGTTCTGACTTCTCGTGTCCGTGCATCACCGGCTACGGCTCCTCGCCTTCCCGGTGCGGGCCGGGGCGGCCGAACCGTCCCCCGGTCAGACTCGAGATCTCCCGGTTTCCGCGCAAGGAACGTCCATACATGCCAGGGTCTACGACCACGCCGGGACGTCCAGGTGCTCGCGTTATCGCACCCGTCCGCGTCGCCTTCCGCTCTGAGTACAGCGTCGGCTCCCGGAACAATCTTCTTTCGCGGCTCAATGGCTGGCCTGCATGCTCCCCTGCCGACGCTTCGCCAACGCCCTCACGGACGCTGCCGCACGGCTCGGGGCCGATGTGGGGCGCTACTCCTTCATCGTAATGGACTCTCACCATCTATTCCTTGCCGGCCTCCCGGCGCACACTCAGTAAGACTAGTTCGCAGCAGATGCGACGCTCGCCTGAACCAAGGAACGACTACTTGCGCTCAAAACGAGATTCGGGCCGCTCTGGCTAATCGAAGGAAATATCGAGCCTTCTCGATAAGTGCTACTCGGAACAGCTCGGCGTTGAATCGAGCGCGGGTCCGCTCCACTTGTTGTAGGTCGACCACGAGGCCAGATCGTTCGCTTGGAGTTTCCGAAATCGAGTTCACGAATGGTGGTCTGAGAAGGGCTCCTTGTGTCAGATCATTCTGCAGCAGCGCAAGGACGTGGTCACCTATCGAGTGCCCCTATTCTTCTCGTCTATTTTTATGTTGCGATCATGTCGAAGCGAGATGCGCCATTTCCCGACAAAGCGCTGCCATATATATTCAGAGTGGGTCGCGCGCTAATTCATAAAATATTGCAGAAGTCGCAGTCATCACAATATGTCATGAAGTTCCGCAAGTGCGGACGCTCGCATTCGAGACCATTGAGGCGTTTCCATCGCAACCGCTGGCGGCTGGCGCTCGTCTTCATCAGCGTGCTTTCTCTAAGTGGCTCTCCCATCATGATCCGCGAGATCGCGCAAGCCGTCAAACTAGGATGCACTGCTGTCCAAGATCGCGAGCCACTGCATGAAATGACTTGCGCGCTGAATTCCTCCCGAGCCTAAGGCCCGCTTCGGCGGCGCCTTGTTTCGTTCTCGTTAGAGAATTGATCTTGGACGCGCCAACTCGACCACGGGTGCCGAATGTGAAATCGGGACCGCAATGGTTAAGGCACCAGAAGGCCGCTTTTATCTGAACGAAGACCCAAGCGTCCAGCCAGGTGCGCTCGTGAAATCGTAACCCCCACACGATCACAAATGTGTTTACGTGCTTGCCGCACTACCAGAGCAGATCGAACGGATGGTGATTGTCGGTAAGGGCATCCGCAATCATTTAGAGGCTGAATACTGGTTTGCTTCGACAAAGGGACGGACGTCGCATGACGCCCTGGGCGCTCCGGAAACACCCGTCGGTCCCGTCAGGTTTTCGAAAGGTTGTCCGAATAAAAACCTGTTACCATGAGAATCAGTTATAACCACGTTCCCTCCGACGAGCAGAGTCTGGCCCAGCAGCGCGATGCGCTGGCCGGCGCTGCTGGCGCGGATACGACCGCTTTTCGGGAGCTTTAGCAGCCTACTCACCAGCCTCTGTCGCTGTTGACAGGAGGCGGGGAGGGATAATCAACTTTCGGGCGATATGGAGCGCAGGGCTTAGCGCATTCTTGGCGGCTGTACTGGCCAGCCTCTGAGTGCAACCAATATCAGTTGAGGCTGAGTGCAAGCCGCGACGTGAATCCAGGCCTTTTTATGAAGGGATCGTCGTTGGCGCGCGCGGCCATCTGCTGCCGAGGAGGCCAGCGGGTTCGTCTGCGGCAGCTAAGGCTGGCGCTGGTGTGAGTAATGCGCGAACTCGGAGCGGCGCGCGACGACAGTCCTCTTGTTGTTCTGGTTGCCGGTCTCGGCAATCGGCTTTCTGAAGCTGGAGTCTTTGTGGTCAGTGCACCCGAGTTTGGCTCTGGGGCAGCTATGAAGAGTCATCTCATCTAGGGAGAGTAGTATGGAACCGAGCTATAACGATCCGAACTATTGGACGCATTGGTACGCTGACCAGCAGGAGCTGCAGCGTGCGCGGCAAGAGCCGGATAATGAGCCTTCGGGCCAAGCTGGCTTTGAGCAGCAGTTGGGCGAGCTGCAACTCGGCTCCCCTGATGAGAGCTCAGCTGAGCTGAGTTCGCCCGACACCCGACCCGCAAAGGCGCATGACAGTATCCAGCGCACTGACGTTAGCGGTTCGATGCGGGTGCCGCCGCAGTCCAACCTTCGGGGTAACTCGTTCAACAACACGCGCTACAGCGTAGATATGCCTCGCGCTCACCTTGGTGGCTCAGCTGCTGGCACATCGCAGTCTGACGTGCGTGACAGGCTATTCAGCAGCGCGCCCTATACAGCACCATCGGAACCGGAGCCCGTCGCGCGGACAAGGGATAAGAGCGGAGGACTGTTTTCTCGGGTTAAATCAGGGCTCGGCAAAGTCTTCGGAGGAAGTCGCGGTGAAAAGTCGTTCGGCGGCCCGGCGTCGGATGTGGTCTATTCAGAGCTTCGTATCGATTGCTACAAGCGCAGCCGCGCATCCGAAGAGGACGCGTCCCTCATTTCCGAGTTCGCGCGACGGGCTGCAGGCAGTTATGCTCCCAGTAGCATTCAGAAGATGGTGCAACATCTGGGCCGGTTCTGCGAGTTTTTAAAGTCCAACAACTTGACACTGGCTAGCCTGCTTGAAAACCCTATTCAGTTGAAGGCCCATGCGAATGAATTTGTGAATGCGGGGGGCATAAAGCGAGTGCATGCCGCATTGGAAGCGCTTCGGAAGTCCCGCGCCGGCGGTTCTCCTCCTTCTCCGCCGCCCCTTACCGGAGACGCGCTACTCATTCGCCAGTACGCGGCAGCAGCCCGGGCACATAATGTTCCCGACAGAACCTTCGGAAGGCATACGGATGTTCTTACGCACTTTGCTGAGTGGCTCACAGCCAAACAGAAGCCATCCCTGACTTCTCGGTTTCGAACTGACGAATTAGCCGAGGACATCATGGCCTACGGCGAGGAGAATGATCACAAGGGCCGCCTCTTCGTTGCCCTGAATCATCTCCGAAGGCTTCAGCCTGACGGGGGAGGGTTCGAAACACTCGGACCGGGGCCACGCGTCATGGGGCGCCGTATTTTGAGTGCTTATGAGAGCGACGCCGGCATCATCGACGGCGCCACTGACGTAGCCTTGGGCAGGCTTGGACCTGAATCGACTGCCAAAGAGAGGGCGACTATCCTCAACGTCGCCAGCAGTCAGCGCAGGCTTAGTGACTGGCTGAAAAGAGAGGGCAGGGAGAGCATAGAGAGTCGACTCAACGGCGGTGAGGAGCAGGAGAAACAATTGGAGAAAGATATCTCGGAGTTCAAGCGAGACATTGGCTATCCGAAAATCAGCTTGGGGATCAACGACCTTCGGGAGTACCTACGCGGCGAGCTCCAGCACGGGCTTCATCCTCGCGGGCTTCATCCTTATGCCGACGACGCCAGCATCATCGATGGCTTGGCCAAGGAACAGCTAAGCAAGCTCGGATCCGACCCGGCTTCCCAATCGAAAAAGAAATATGTGCAGAATACTGCTTCGGCGCAACGTAGCTTCAGTGATTGGCTCCGAACCACGGGTAAAGAGAGCATAGTGAGTCGAATCAACGGCAATGATCAGCAGCAACGGTCGTTGAACGTAGATTACCGGGAATTCACTCAAGCCAAACGGAACATCCGCCTGAGTTTGAACAGGCTACTCAGCCAGCTTGGGCCGTACCTACGGCTCGTCGAAGCAAACAGAGCGCTGGGAGTGGCCTTCCCTGAGCGGCCGAGGCAGGAATCGCCGCTTGCGGGGTCGAGCTTATCGTGGCCGCGAGTGCCGTCCGACTTCGACCGGAGCGAGTGGCTGCCGCTCGCGCCAGCTTGGTCGCCGCGAGGGCTGTCCCCGTCCGAATTCAGCCTCGGTGATTTGCCGACGCCGCCTGACTTTGGTCCAAGTGAGTGGCTGTCGTTGCCGTCCGACTATGGGGCGAGCATCCGGCCAATTCCGGATGCCGCGCCAGCTCGGTCGTCAGAGATCTACCGCGGTCTTGATTCTCTGGTTGATCTGCCGTCCACACCGCAGAATCGGACGTCAGAGATCTACCGCGGTCTTGATTCCCTGGTTGATCTGCCGTCCACGCCGCAGGAGATGCGTGACGATGCTCAGTCTGCGCTGGCGCCTAGCTCCGGCGTCAGATCGCCGTTCTTCATCGGGCCATCAGGCGCACCTCAGGAACTAGAGGATATCGGACATCTCGTCGGTAGGGATTGGCAGCATGGTACCCAGCCCGTCCCGGATTTCCTGGTTGATGTGCTGGACAACAGAATGCTGTTGCCGAATTTGCGCATCGTTCCACAGCCGGTCTCTATCAACGGTGAGACCTACTCGATCATGTTGGGACCGCGAGGGCGCCTCGATTCTCAATTTATCCATCATCCTCGTCCATCCTCGGCTCCGGATGCTCAGATCGGCGCGTTGGCTACGGGGGCCTCTTCTTCCCGCGACCGCAGCGGACGGGTGCTCGACGCCGAGCAATGGCTGGGTGACGAGCATATCCAGCGGGATTACGAGCTCCTGGCGCAGGAGCTGGGGCGGAGTGATCCGAATCTCGCCACCCGGACGCGGTTCGTGGATCCCCTGATCGCCTTTCAGCTGAGCCATGGCGCCGATAGCGACGCGCTACGCGCGTTCCATCGCCTTGTCGATGATCGGAATGGTAACGATATAGCCGATTTCCTGTTCTTGCCAGTTAGCGATGCCAGCCCTACGGACCGCGCTCGCCGCGGCGACCATTGGTCGCTGCTGCTGATCGATCGCCGCGATCGGGAGAGGCCGGTTGCCTATCACTACGACTCCGCCCGGGGATTCAATGATCGGCCTGCACAACGGCTCGCAGAACGGCTGGGCGCCAACCTGCACGCCGCTAGCATGCGCCAGCAGAATAACGGTTATGATTGCGGCGTCTTCGTAGTGGATGGCACCCGGGCGCTGGTTGGGCGATTGGCGGTAAGACGGCAGGTAGACCTGAACCTTGACAATCTCGTCGTCGATCGGCGGGCACTGCAAAACCGACTGAGGGGCTGATGCCGGCTTCGACTGACCGTGCGCGCCCAGCTGGTTGGAGCGGCTTCTCGCCGACCCGACCAGAATGCGAAATCAGCGCCTCGCAGAGCATCATGGTGGCTCACAATGTGGAGCGGATGCCGGACTAGGTGGTGTGGACTCTAAGGATTGAACGAAGCCGCTACCGCGGCGTGAACGGCGAGGTGGCGTAGAGCGCCTCCTGCCTGAGAGGATGTGGGTGTTGCAGCCCACCCTCTCAGACAGGAGTATTGAGATGGCCGATTTGAGCCCTCTTCGCCGCCGCATGATCGAGGACATGACAGTCCGCAATCTGTCGCCGGCGACGCAGCGATCCTACATCAGCGCGGTTTCGAAGTTCAGCCGTTATTTCGGCAAATCGCCGGATCGGTTGGAACTGGAAGACGTTCGCGCCTTTCAAGTGCATCTGTCTGCATATCATGGCCGGCGCTGAACCAAATCGTCTGTGCGCTGCGGTTTTTCTACGGCGTCACTCTCGGCGAGGCGCTGATCCCGGAACGCATTCCCTATGCGCGAGAACCGCGCAAGCTGCCGGTCGT
>NZ_LLYA01000029.1 GCF_001440415.1 Bradyrhizobium retamae | reverse complement strand
GGGAGCGCGCACTCTCTGTCACCGGTAATGCCTAGGAGGCGGAGCGGTGATTGTCTGGGTTTGCGCCTGAGGGATCTCAAACGCGAGTTAATTCGCAGATATTTGGTAGGAAGGTAAGCGCCCCGCGGGAAATTGCGAAACCGGAAGCTCCCGCCCGATGCGGTGAGCGTCCGCCGCCAGGTGCCAGTCTGGGCCCTGTGGCAACGGCGCGGGGAAACGAAACGGGAGAGTTCTGTCCATGATCGAGGGGATCAGCGCGGTTACACTCGGCACCCACGAAATGCCACGAGCCGTCCGATTCTACCGCACGCTGGGGTTTGAGGTCCTGCATGGCGGCGAAGATTGGTCATTCACCAGCTTTCGAGCAGGAACGAGCTATCTCAACCTCATCACCCAGCCTACCGAGCGGCGCTGGTCCTGGTGGGGGCGGGTCATCTTCTACGTTGCCGATGTTGACGCACTTTACGACTGTGCACTCGCAGCGGGATACCAGCCAGCTACCGTGCCCCGCGATGCCGAATGGGGTGAGCGCTTCTTCCACCTAATTGACCCCGATGGCCACGAACTCAGTTTCGCTCGACCTTTGCTCCTGGCTTCCGGCCAATAGCAGCTGAAGCGGCCTGTCATTCCAAGAGGCGTTGGGAGAGCGTATGGTGCTCCGATTATCCGCTGAACCTGGGAGGCAATCATGCAGTTCAGGACAACCGGACTACTGCTGCTCGGCGCGATGGCGCTTCCCGCCTCCGGGACCGCACAAACCACTCCTGCTCCATCGGCAATTACACGAACAGTGATCGCTGCAACCAAACTGCCGACCGTTACAGACGTGCCGCTCCATTTCAAAGCGGCGAGCATCACTCTTCAGCCGGACGAAAGGAGCAGCGTCTCGGCGGCCAACGGCATCCTCTACCAGATGTCAGGATCGACCGAGGTCGCGCTCGATGGGGAGGCCAAAATGCTCAACGCCGGAGAGGGGCTGTTCATCGCCGGCGGAAAGACCGCGGCGCTAACGGCGGGTAGCGGAGGGCCATCGACTTTCCTCCACTTCTTCCTTGCTCCCGCTGTGAACCTGGGTCAGCCTGCCGAGACGGCGCCTGCCGTCGTGAGAGAATTGTATCGCACAGCAAATCCGATCCCCGACCTCAAGCCAGGTGGTTATGATCTCAATCTCACGCGAGTCACATTTCCGGCACAGATGCCCTCGAACCCACCGCACCATCGGTCAGGCGCGGCTCTATACTTTATCATCTCCGGCACCGGTGCGAACACGATCGACGGTAAGACAGAAGCAAGGGGGCCGGGTTCCTTGATCTATGAACCGTACGCCCTCGTGCACCAATGGGGAAACCCAGGCAACGAGCCGTTGATATTCTTGGCCTTCAACATCAATCCGGAAGGTTTGGCAGCCGTGCTTCCGGGCGCACCAGCAAGGAAGCAATAGCTAACGGCGAGCGGCCCGCCGCAGAACTGCCTGTGAAAGACTTCACTGATAGCGAATGGTTGCTCGATCGAACGGATGACGGGTGCGCGCACGCTATCTATCGGACGGCGCGGAGTCGGAGAGCGGACATCGGGCCGCCGTAGTTGCCGCCAAGTTTCGGCGGAGAAGGGCCCGCGTCAGTCATGATTCGTGCCGGCCCTCGCGAGTGCTGCTTTGGCGGAATTCACGGTCATGTCGTTCAAGGAGAAGTAGCCATGGCGACGAAGGTAGGAATTCTTCCGAAGACGATGCCATCGCCCGAGACGGCCGAGACGTTGACCCGTGGCGTGCGCCCATTTAAGGCCACCTACAAGGGGCAGAGCATCACTGTGGACCTGCCGGGTTACAATGCACAGGACGATAGCGAGGGTGTGCATGTCGGAAACGACATGAGTGTCGTCGACCGCACGCTGCGTGCGCTGAAGGAGAACGTGGACGGCATCTAGGAAAGAGATCCGGAAGGCCTGAAGGACCGACGCCTCGCCCCGATCCTTGAACATTTCCGGTGTCAGCGTTCCCGCCTTTCCGGCGGCTTCCTCATCGAGCCGATCTTCGTCGTGATGTAATCGAAAACCCCTGTGGCAGTGGCGGTGTTTTCTTTTGATGAACTAGGCTATTCGGATCAGCGTGTAGATCTTGCGATGGCCACGCGCGTGGGGGCGCCCGACTGATAAGCGTTTTATACCAAGCTTAAGTAGCTTGGGTATCGAAGTTCGATAGCGTTTGATCGGCGAATGGCCGCTTCTGGTGCAAACCGGACATTCGGCCGGACCCGCTCCGCACGCGCATCAAAGAATGCACGTTGGCGTCATTCGAGCAGCCGCGTGGCGTCTCGTCCATCCGGATGCGATAGGGCGCGACGCCCGTGGTCCGGTCGGGCGGATCAGGCCCTAACCGGATCTCGGCTTTCACCTAGTCGTGAGTTGGGTCCGCTGCCTGCGCGGGTCTACATCAAGGGCGGGTTGATCGAGACGGTATCTCGCGCCACGGGCGCCATAGGACCTGAGTCGACAGTGCCAGTGCCCGACGGGCCAGCGCCGACAGTGCCAGGGTCCTAGCGGCCAGAGAAAGCGAGCATCAACCTCCGCGCCCCACGCGGCGCAAGCGCTTGTGCCGCGAGTTGGGCGCGGTTGGTTAGTTATAGGCCGTTTTCGTCTGATGATCCTGTAAGCCTTCGCGAGCCTCTTGCGCGGTGGTGCGACGTGAATGTCATCGCCACGCGCTCGCCCCCTGTTGGTTCACTTGTCATGAGCGAAAGCATCTCATCGGTATTGCTCGATGCGCACCGCGCAAGAAGGCAAGGTCTCAACGCCATCGCGTAGCGACAACGCGCTCGGCTTAGCGAGGCCGTCGCCTTCGCTCGCGCCAACTCGCCCTATTATCGCGAACTCTATCAGGGTCTACCGGAGCGGATTGAGACTTCGTCCGTGCTGCCGGTGGCTAATAAGCAAGAGCTAATGCGTCATTTTGACGACTGGGTCACCGATCGCGAAGTTAGCTTCGCGGCAGTGCGAGGGTTCGTCGATAACCCTGAGCTGATCGGGCAACGTCTCCTTGGCAAGTATTCCGTGGCAACCACTTCGGGCAGCACCGGGATACCTGGAATATTTCTGTTGGACACACTCAATTGGACGGTCACTCTCGCTTTTTCGCTGCGCATGATAATGGGCTGGCTTAACGCCAGCGACACGTTTCGTCTCCTCGTCCGCGGCGGCCGCGCGGCGTCGGTGCTGGCGATGGGCGGCCATTACGTCGGTGCAACCAGCTTTGCTGCAATCCGCACAAGACGGTCGGCCCGACGATTACGGGCGCTTCCGGCGCAGGCGCCGTTGCGCAATCTGGTCGCCGAACTCAATCGGTACCGCCCGGCTCTGCTCATCGGATACGCCAGCGTCATGGCACTATTGGCCGCCGAGCAGGATGCCGGTCGCCTGCATATTCAGCCGGTGCTGGTTCTTCCGACTTCGGAAGGGCTTTCGCAGGACGGATACGACCGTATCGCAAGGGCATTCCACGTCAAGGTCCGGACCGTTTACGTCGCGACGGAATGCCTGTTCGTGGCCATCGGCTGTGAACACGGTTGGTATCATGTCAACAGCGATTGGGTGATTCTCGAACCCGTCGATGCGAGCTATCGGCCGGTTCCGTCCGGCGAGGAGTCGCATACGGTTCTCGTGAGCAATCTCGCCAATCGCGTGCAGCCGATCCTCCGCTACGATCTAGGCGACCGCATCCTGCAACGGCCTGATCCTTGTCCTTGCGGCAACCCGCTTCCGGCGATCCGCGTGCGGGGCCGCCGACATCCTCACCTTCCCAACCGAACGCGGAGAGAAAGTCGCAGTGCCACCGCTCGCGCTTGAGATCGATCATGTACCCGGTGTGGGGTTGTTTCAGATAGTGCAGACTGCGCCAACACAATTGCGCGTTCGCCTACATCCCGCAGCCGACGCTAACCCAAACCGGGTTTGGCAGGCGGTGCATTCCGAATTGACCAAGCTGTTGAATGAGCATGGGCTTGGTCACGTGTCTGTTGAGTTGGCCGCCGAACCGCCAGTTCCATCTTCCGCCGGAAAGTGCCGCACCGTCATCCCACTGGTTTCGAGCGCTTTGAAGACTCATGAGAGCTTAGGCGGATCGCGCTGCTGCTAAGTGGGCCCTAATGAGAGCCAAGGTTATGAAACTAACCTATACGGATTCACGGGATGGAAGGGTGATTATTGGGTTCACCGATGAGCGCGGTAAACACGAAATCGCTCTAAGCACAGTAGAGACGGCAGACCTTATCGGTGCGTTGAGGACCTCGTTAGAGGAGGCGATTGGAAGTCCGGCCGCAGACAGCATGGCCCTTCCCGGCATTGAACGAGTGCGGATCGTTGAGACTGCGGAAGAAGTGGTTTTCCGCGTTTATATGAATGATCGCATTTCCCATGATTATCCGGTTCCGAGAGGAACCGTTCTTGCGGATGAGCTTCGGATGCTGGCAGACCGGATGGAGGCGCGCAATTCGGCAAAGGCCACACATCCATCGTCCGATGCCCAAAAGGGCAAACTGAATTAGCGGATGGCGCGTACTCACAAATCGCGACCGTTCTGCCATCTCTAAGTGATGTCTGCTTAGCTCCCACGAGCGGCGGAAAAGCGGAAATCGCGGGAGGTCCGGCCAGGGCCACTAGCGGACTTACAAGGAACGGCAGCTATTCGCGCAAAGTCGACGGCCAAGCGCCAATGGCCTAAATTCCCGAAACTGGCGCTGTGAGCTTCAGTGGCTTAGAGGACTTCACAGACGTTGTCGGATTTGCCAGCCTTCGTTCGTCCTAGGTTCTCAACAAGGAGCCCTAACCATGCCTGAACAGGCCAAGGCCGAAGAAGCCCGGATCAAAGCCCTTCTCGAGGGCTGGGCGGACGCTGTCCGCCGGCACGATCTTCCCGCCATTCTTGCGCACCACGAGCGGGACATGGTGATGTTCGACTTGCCGCCGCCACTTCAATGCAGGGGCATCGAAGCCTACGAACAGACCTGGGATCTGCTTTTCCGTTACCACAAGCCGGGTACGGCCTTCGACTTTCGAGAACTCGCCGTTACCGCAGGCGCTGACGTCGCCTTCGCGGTCGCCATCATGTGGTGCGGATCTGACTCGTCCAGCAATCCTATAGACAAGGACGGCTTTTTGTTCCGACTGACTGTTGGCCTGCGCAAGGTCGATGGCGACTGGCGCATCGCACACGAGCATCATTCCCTGCCTGCTACGGACTGAGTCCGTAGGTCAGAATCCGTCCACTGTGTCGGTTCATCGGGTGCTCAGAGGCCAGCTACGCCGGCTGGCCAATGTCCGCTTACCGGCTGGAGCTATGTCAGCTCTTGGCGGATTTTGTTGCAAAAGTCGGGTGCAAGGGATCGGGTCGTTTGGCGTTTTGTTAGGACGGCGGCTTAACGCCGCCGGCCTTGGCGCTCAACTCCAACGCTACGCGGTGCACAGAACTTCTGCCGGTGGCGGTCGCGCAACCAGTGACGCGAGCCGCCTCAGGTTCTGAGCGATGGCAGCTAAAACAAACTCGTCCTGGGCGCCTTGTGGACCACGCAGTCGAAGTCGACCGAGCTTAAGGATGCGCTTCAGGTGCGCAAACCGCATCTCGATCTTCTTGCGCTCACGTCGTGATGTCTCGAAGCCCTCGGTGCCAGCGAACGACCGGGCGACGTCCCGGGCGTGCTCATGTATGTCGCGCGGGATCTTGCGCGATGGTTCTTTTGGACAGCACTGCGGTTTGAGCGGGCATACATCGCAGTCGAGCTTGCTCGCACGATACAACAGCGTCTTGCCCTCGTGCACGGTGCCGCTCGTTCCGAGCCGCTTTCCGCCCGGGC
>NZ_LLYA01000028.1 GCF_001440415.1 Bradyrhizobium retamae | reverse complement strand
CCGAACGATGGTTACCTGATCGGGATAGTCGTCGAGATGATGAGCGCGGTGGTGGTAGTCTGTCGAGTAGTCTTTCGCCAGTATCGATTGGGTGCTGTTGCTCAAAGCGGTCCGTAAACATACAGATTGTCCCGTCGGTACTGCTCTATATCGAGCGTTGGCTGAAGGCGCCGGCGATGCGAGACGACGGCATACTTGTTCCGCTGGAGCAGGGTACGCCACACAGAGGGGTGATCAGGCCGCTCTTGAATCTGTTCCTTCATTACGCGTTCGACGTCTGGCTGAAGCGGGGATTTCCAGGCCTACCGTTTGCGGTACGCCGACGATATCATCCGTCACTGCCGAAGTGAGCGCGAGGCCCTGGCATTGCGTCAGGCACTGGAACGGCGGTTCGCCGACTGTCGATTGGTGCTCCATCCGAAAAGATCAAAGTGATCTATTGTAAGAACACCATCCGCGAAGGCGAGTTCGCGGGATCGACGCCTTTCTCCTCCGATGGGCACGACGCAAGTTCAAACGCCTGCGGCAGCGGCCAAAGGGCGCCGGGAATGGCTGGCTCACGTGATCCATTCATCGCCGGACCTGTTTGCCCATTGGCCCCTTCTGCCTAGCGGAGGCCGAACACTGGGAGCCATATGAGTCGAGAGGCTCACGTAAGGTTCTGAGATCGCGCGGAGGTGGAATTCCTCCGCGCGACTCGCTAGCCCTTAAACCGCCAGGCCGAGCGCTACGTCCTGGAGCGCGTGCCGATCGCGTTGTCGACCATGGCGGACGCCGTGGGATCAGTCTGTGCGTGCACCTTGATCGATAAGTTCGTTGGTTTCCTTCGTGATTGACGCTGCTCGCCGAGATACCGAGCGTCAGTAGCCGACCAATTTTTGAATGGACGGACTGCTTGAGGCGACAGTTCCCATTAGTGTCGAGGGAATCTGAGGAAGCGCCCGATCGGAGCGCAGCCGCTGCCTGCCGGACTAGCGGCCCTCGCTCAGATAGAAAGCCCCGAATTTGATTGATGACTGTAGTTCTCTGCGTCACCAATCGGCTGCGAGCCTTGTGGACTGCCTGCAAAATGAATCGATTGGCCGACTTGGATGGGACGAATCGCATGGTCGCCGCTGAACGGCCTCGGCGATAGCTTCGGCAACGCGGAAGTCATGTCGTTGCTCCTTCCCCGGCCGGCCCAGGCAGAGATAGGAGATGAAGGTCCGGTCCGCCGGGTCGAGGTTGACCAGACCCCCTCAGGATCGAGGATCGAGATCCAGCCAAGGCCGAGCCCCTACGGTCCGCGGCGAGCCGAAATGTCTGGATGGCGACAACATTGCGGATGGTCTAGGGCATCACAGTTCTCCGCTGCCGGGCTTTGCTACAACTTGAGTCGTTTGAAAATTCGCTCTGGCATCAGGCGGATGATCAGCATCACGAAGAACCAGATAGATCGTACGTAAATCACATCCCTGCGGCGATTTAGACCACCGAGGATGGCTTCGCCCACCTCCGCCGGAGTGGCTGTGATTAGGGGCGGCAGCTTTCTATGTTCGGCCATTTTGGTTCGTACGAACCCCGGCTTGACCGTCATCACTTGAATGCTGCTGTTGATCGCCAGGCGATTACGCAAGCCAGAAAGGAAGGCGCTGAATCCTGCTTTTGCAGAGCCGTAAAAATAGTTTGAGCCTCGTCCTCGGTCTCCCGCAACAGACGATACTCCGACGATAGATCCATATCCGCGCCCGAGAAATTGCTCCGCGAAGACACGAAGGATCAGCGCCGGACCCTCGTAGTTTGTGCGTAGGATCTCTTTGGCGTGATCAAGGTCGGTTTCGGCGCGAGGCTGCTCACCAAGAAGGCCGACAACCGAGATGACGACATCCGGAAGATCGGGCAGCGCGTTGACGAATACAGTGAACGAATCCGTGTCGAGCACGTCGAAGGGGTGAGCGGTGACCTGGCGACCGGTGCGAACCGAAATATCGTCTGCCTCGCGCTGAAGGTCAGCCAGTGAGCGTCCCGCGAGCCGAACTGTCCATTGGCTCTGGGCGAAGGCAAGCGCTGTTGCCCTGCCAATGTCCGACGTGCCCCCAAGGATGAGAACGGCTTTTTCGGCAGCAGCCATCGGTTCCTCTCAAATCAAGAGTCGCTCGGCAAGGCGCGATTTCAGCTTCCCGGCGGGGTCAACCGTCCGTCGGACCTCACTGAAGAAAGAAAGATCGCTGTACCCTGCCTCAAAGGTGGCTCGTGACTGCCGGGCATCCTTTGCCAGATAAAGCCGTCCCCCGGCGGCGACCACAAGCTCGTCCAGCTCATCGAGCACTGAAAACAAACCGCGCTCTATCGGAAAGTCGAGAGCTAGAGTGTAGCCCGGCATCGGGAATGACAGGGAGCCGCTCCCGGCCCCGAGCTTCTTCAGGACAGCCAAAAACGCGGATTCGCCGCGTTTGGCGATGCGATCGAGCATCTCGGCGAGAGTCGTCTGCGCATTTTTTATGGGAAGCACGCTTTGGTGCTCAACGAAGCCGCGCCGACCATACATCCGGTTCCAGTTGCCTAGTGCATCGAGCGGAAAGAAATAGGGATGAGTGGGGACGAGGGTGGAGGAGGCGGCCTTGCGCGCGCCCGCCCGGAAATAGAGCTCGTTGAACGCTGCGGCAGTCCAACGATTCAATACAAAGGATGGTGCATCGACTGGCATCGACATAGAAGGTTTTCGAAGCGGAAACCGATTTGCAACGTGCCGTTCGCCGAGGTGATGAAGGGCGGCGTGTTCTCCCAAAAATATCAGCGAGCGGCCAAGGCGTGCGCCCCTTGCCAGGCAGTCAATCCAGGCCACCGAATAGGTGGCGCTGTCGCCACACTCCAACGCTCCAATCGTGGTGTCGAGATCATCTGCGACGAACGTCCGCTGGCGGATCCAGCCCGTTTCGATGGGGCGGAGTCGGATCGTAGCCTCGAGAATTGTGCCGGTTAGTCCCATTCCGCCAATTGTGGCGCGAAACAAATCGGGATGCTCTTCACGAGATGCCCCAATCGTTTCCCCCGTCGGCAGTACCAACAATATGTTCTCAACATATTGACCAAAGCCGCCCTGGCAGTGGTGGTTCTTGCCATGTACGTCGGCCGCGATTGCGCCGCCAACGGTGATGAAACTCGTACCGGGAACGACATAGGGAAAAAACCCGCGGGGCAGAAATGTCGCAATCAGGTCAGTGAGAAGCAGGCCAGCTTCCACGGTTAGCTGGCCGGTCCGAGGATCGAAAGCTCGCATGCGGTTGAGATGCGCCATCTCGATGGTCTGGCGAACGCCGACGGCTGCGTCTCCATAGGCTCGGCCATTGCCGCGGGCAATCCCTGGATTCGCCTGTACTGTCGCTCGTCGGGCCGCATCGACTGTGCGCGGATGGATCATCTCGGTGTCATTGATGGGATAGCGGCCCCAACCCGAAATCGCCGTCACTATCACGTCCTCCCGGATGCATGAGCAAGTGCCTCTTAACGCGATCGAGCGGCCGTCTCCGGTGATGTGCCTGCAAGCTTTTCAGCCCTCGCTCAGGTCGCAATAAACAGGATTCGGCGATCAGGCCGAACGCAACCAGGCTGTCGAGATCCTTGAGGGCGAAAGAATGGGGGCATCGTCCATCGCGCGACGATGAGCCAGCATCAAAATTCTGTTCAGAAAAGACATCAATCTTGGGCAGATCTGCGGCCAAGCAAAAAGGATTGCTGTGGTTACGGCGGACAGTTCGATCCGCCAAGACTGGCAATTGGTAAAGTATTTATTTTTTGGCATAAGTCCCTTCCCGATAGCCTCGTAATGGAAGGCCCATACCAATGGATATCAGCCTCAAGGAGCTTCTAGCTGACCCGGACTCCGCAATCTCCTCCCAAAAATGGTAGCGCCCATCATCTCGGTGCAGATGATAATCGAACTGCCGGTCCCATTTGCCCAGCATTCTGACCAGCTGGTCGCGCTGGATCAGCCGCGTCGCACCACGCAACACGTGAAATTCGCCACCTTCGACATCACACTTGATTGATCCTCGCGATCGGTTCTCGCTCAACGATGTCGTCGAGCTTCTCGAGCAAGACACTGTCCTGAATGGTTTGCTCTTCCTGATGAAGGTTTTCAGCCCATGCGGCGACGGAGCCTGCGTCGAAAATCACTGCGGCCCTTGGACGACCCGGATACGAGTGGCCATGAGTGGCCCAAACAAAACCGCGGCCGTGGTTGACACAATCAGGGGAAAGAATTGAATATGTGTTCGCGAGGCGTATTGCGCTAAACGCCTGTCGTGGACATCGGTGCAACAGAAGATGGTCTCGAGTCCGCGAACCGATTTCACCCCACGTACTAGCTGTCGCAGAGATAGGGAAGTTGATCGTTGATGATGCGACCCAGTTCGAGCTTGGGCTCGATCAGGGCACGCTCGCAAACGTGGCGTCACGATCGAAATCGTCGTCATGGGGTGCCAAATACAAGATAGTGATTGATCGCGTAAGAAAGGCGGAGTGGCGTCGAGATATCTCGGAACCGAGGCAGGACCATTTCAGTACACCTGAGCGAAATCGTCGGGATCCGCGCGACCTAGTCCAAAACGCGTTCCCGCGGTTGCTCGCCGCTCCAACTGCCTCGCGAGACATCAGGATCGGTCGAAATCTCGGCGGACGGGAAGTTGATCCGCTCGCGCTCGAACAGGGCCGGCTTATCTCTCACCTGTCCATAGATTGCGAGTACGTACTCGCCAGTCGTTCCCAAGGAAAACAGCTGAAAACCGCCAAAAAGGATAGGGCGACTATGATCGTCATGATGCGTGGCTCTGCGGGCTGCCTGTAGAAGATGAGACTGATAAGGAGATTGGCCAGCGCGTAGAACAGGCTCACTGAGCCAGCAGGAAGCCTCCAAACAAGCCAAGCCGAACTGGGGCCGTCGTGAACGAGACAAGCCCATTCATCCCCTGATCGAAGAGCGCCTATAGTGTTCTTCGAAATACCCTTTTTGCGCACCCGCCACGTGTAGGGAATCCCGATCGATCGCCCGCCGCATTCGAAAGTCATCATGCGCATGAAAGGATAGCCATCGCGGACCTGCCGCATGGCTTCGACGATCCGTCGATCGACGAGCTGGAAGTCACCGGCGCCCGGGGGGACGACCACCTCCGAAAAAAACTTCGTTAGTACGCGGTAGTAGACGTTGCGGGTGAAGCGCATGACCCACGCTTCCTCGCGCCTGGCACGAACCCCGTAGACGATCTCGTAGCCCCGTTCCCAGAGCTCGACAAATTTTGGCAGAAGCTCCGGTGGTGGATTCTGCAGGTCGGTCGAAAGAAACAGGAGGACGGCATCGCCCGAACTGGCCATCACGCCATTGTATGAGCGTCGCATCGGGCCCAAATTTCGAATGTCGGCGATAACCTTGACGCAGGGATCCTGGCCGGCGATCTCGCGCAGAGTTGTGAGCGTTCTATCCATCGAAGCATTGTCGCAAAAGATACGCTCACGCTGGCAGCTTGGCATACCCTTGAAGATATCTCGAACTGCATCGTAGGCATCCCTGATGCTTTGCTCTTCATTGAAATACGGCGACACGACCGAAATCGTCTTCATGGGACCCTGCCAAATACAAGATAGCGATTGATCGCGTAAAAGCAGAGAGAGAACGGGGAGGCCAAGCATTTGCCCGGCGAGCGGCGATAGCGCGAGAGCAGTCAATTCGTCCAGCAGCAGGATATTGACGAGCCAAACGGTTGCGCAGCCAGCCACAAAGGGCAGGAGTGTGGAATGCCTCCGACTGCGAAACACCAACCTTCCGATGGAATGAAAATTGAAGACGACGCCGCACCCAGTCGCAAGCGTTATGGCAGGTCGATGAGATCCAAGCAGCAGGTAAAAAAGCACAAACAGAGCATAGCTGAAGGCCGTGTTGACGATATCGACAGCACAAATTTAACGAAACTGACCTGTGTGCTCGTCCTCGTACTCGAGCATGCCACCTCGCCCCAGCGTCGGTTGCCATGGCCGGCTCTCGCGCAGCCCGCAGCCGCCTCCAGGACAGGCAATACGA
>NZ_LLYA01000027.1 GCF_001440415.1 Bradyrhizobium retamae | reverse complement strand
TTTCTATCCTCTCCGTCGGCAGCGTCAGATGTGTATAGGCGCCAGCGACCGGCGCCTCCTCCGCGGCCTCCCGCCGCGGCGGAGTAGGCGCCGGTCGAGTGGGGGCGGCCGCCGGCGGCGGGGCGCCCGGCGCTCCCTTTGGCGGCTGCCCCTTGGGTCTGCCTTCCTCTTCCTTGGCTTGCGCCAGGACAAGCGGAGCGGTCTGGGCATGCGATGCGGAGCTCGCTAGCTGCGTTACCGACAGGGCAGTTGTGGCAAGCAGCACGATGCGAAGGTTTGTCATGATGTCCTTTGGTCCCCGGAAAAGGCCTGGCAGTAGAAAAGGCCTGGCAGTAACGGAAGTGCCGTATTGAGGTATCAGTTGGTCGATCAGCAGCTAATCATTAGGCCGGATTGTGGCGGCTTACAAATCGCCCGTAGCTTTTTATTTCATGAAAGCAAAGGGTTGCATGGCCCCTCGTTCATTGCGCGTTCAGATGGTGCTTTCAAAGTTTGTTTCATTCGGTTTCCGGATCGGTGGCTGGGTTAGGCGTTCGCGGGCCATTAGGCCCACGCACCGGTAGCTCGTCTGGCATTTCGCCCGGCAATTCCCGCGGCTGGGGCGGCCGGCCCGGTTCATGTACCGGTGGCGGCACCTCCGGACGAGGACGGCCCGGTGGCTCCTCGCGCGGCGGCTCGGTCGGTTGTCCTGGTGTCGCCGGCGGTACTTCCGGCGGTTCGATCGGCATCACGTCTCCCGGACTACAAGTTCCGGGAACGACAACGGCGACGGCGCCGTCAAGTTCCCGCGTGATCCAATCATGGAACCGGGTTACTCGGGTGCGTGGCAGACCGCCTCGATGTTGTGACCGTCCGGATCGAGCACGAACGCGCCGTAATAGTTCGGATGATAGATCGCGCGGATCCCGGGCGGACCGTTGTCGCGCCCGCCGGCGGCCATCGCCGCCTTGTAGAAGGCGTCAACCGTGGCGCGGTCCTTTGCCTGGATTGCGACATGCAGCGGCTTGTCCAATCCGCCCTCGCCGCCGATCCAGAAATCGGGCTTTCCGTTGGCGCCGAAACCTGCGGCGGGTTCGTGGCTGTGTTGCTCCTGCGTGACTTCCATCACGAGGGTGTAGTCGAGCGGCGCCAGGGCTTTCAGATAGAAGGCCTTGGAACGTTCATAATCCGAAACCGGAAATCCGATGTGGTCGATCATCAAGCTCTCCTGCGGTTTGAGAGATGGGTTCGCAACGGAAATTCAGCCTCGCGCCAACAGTGTGTTGCTGCGGGTCTTGCCGGTCTCGGCGTAACCCCGCGAGCGCATGTCGGCGATGCAGTCTTGCTGCCATTCGTCCTTCGACAGATGCTCGATCACAATCGCGCGGGGCCACAAGGCCTGCGGTGCGTCGGCGAAGAAGCCGGTCAACACGCGATCCTCAAATCCTTCGACGTCGATCTTGAGCGCGTCGACATGCGAGACACCAGCCTCCTGCAGAATGCGCTGCAGCCGCAGCGACGGCACCTCGATCGCCTTGCCGGAGGCCCCGCTTGATACGATGTGGCTGGCGCCGAGATTGTCGCCATCGGTCTCGATCATCAACGCGCCATCGGCGGGACCGGCGGCGGCCGCGACCAGTCGCACCTGCCTGTAGCCGGAGGCGGCGTTGTTGAAGGCAAGCCGCGCATGGGTGACCGGGTGCGGCTCGATTGCGATCACCTTGCCGGCGGCGCCGACATGGCGCGCCAGCGCAAGCGCATAGGTGCCGACATTGGCGCCGACATCGACGAATACGCCGCCGGCGGGCACATGCGCGCGGAGAAAATTCAGTTCTTCGAGATTGTAGTCGGGATTGAACAGCGCGCCGCGCTCGGTGGCGCTGGCCTGATGATAGAAGCGGAACGAAGCGCCCTGGTATTGCACGTCGACAGGCCCTGTCCGCAACAGGTTCACCAGCCGCGACAGCATCGGCCGGAACGCACCGCGTTTCAGCCGCGAGCGGTGGGCCAGCGCGATAATGGCGGCCTGTGCGGCATTCGGGGCGAACGCGCCGAACTGCGCGGGTGACGGGTCGTTGTCGGGCGTCAAACGGTGGGTCCTCGTGTAGAAGCGGCGCATGCATAGCCGGTTTTACGGCAGCGAAACAGGGTTCAATTTCTGTCGTGATCGATCGGTCTGCTATGTCCTTGCAAAGGCGGGGCACCGGTACGTTGCGGCCTATCTGGGTCATTGCGAGCGCAGCGAAGCAATCCATAGCGCGGCGAATGGAGAGCTGGATTGCTTCGCTGCGCTCGCAATGACAGGCCGGATGAATCGTGCGCGTCACTCGGGCGAGAAAGAGACCTACGCGGCTTTCTTTGTCCCCTTCCGATGGCGCAGGAAACGGCCGAGCAGGCGGCGTCTATCCTTGCGCGGAATCAGGTCGACGTCGCTGACGAGTTTGGCGCCGCCCTGGCGTCGCTCCAGCACGATCTTGCGGCTATGGAACGCCTCCAGCTCGGCGCGATGGGCGACGCTGACGATGGTAGCGTTTGGCAATTCCTTGATGACGAGCTCCATCATTTTGTCCTGGCTCCCTTCGTCGAGCGCACTCGTCGCCTCGTCCAACACCACGATGTCGGGGTTGTGCAGCAACAGCCGCGCGAAGGCGAGCCGCTGCTTCTCGCCGCCGGACAGCGTCTGGTCCCATGGTCCCTCTTCCTCGATCTTGTCCTTGAGATGGTCGAGGCCGACCTTGTGCAGGGCGTCGCAGATCTGCTCGGCGAGCCAGTCGTCGGCCGCGCCGGGATAGGCGATCGCGCGCCGCAGCGTGCCGGAGGGGATGTAGGGTTTTTGCGGCAGCATGAAGAGCCGGCGGTCAGGATGGAAATTGACGCTGCCGCCGCCCCAGGGCCACAGCCCGGCGAGCGCGCGGACCAGCGTGCTCTTGCCGGTGCCGGACTCGCCGGCCACCAGCAATCGCTCGCCGGGTTCGATCACGACTTCGGTCTCGCCGACGACGGCGGTGCCGTCGTCCAGCGTCACCGAGAGATCGTTGAGGCTCAGCACGGCGCCGCCTTCGGTCGTCCCACGCTGGATGCGGCCGATGCCGTCGCCCTGCTCGGCGCGCTCCAGGCCGTCGAGCGACATCATCAGTGAAGCGATGCGGCGCGCGCAGGCGTTCCAGTCGGCCAGCCGGGGATAATTGTCGACCAGCCAGCCGAACGCGGTTTGCACGATGGTGAAGGCGGACGCCGCCTGCATCACCTGGCCCAGCGTCATGCTGCCCTCGAGAAATTTTGGCGCGCACAATAATATCGGAACCACCGGAGCGATAAGGCCCGATCCCTGCGACACCAGCGTGGTGCGCATATGCTGGCCAGCGAGCCGCGCCCATTGCTGCAGCACTTTTGAAAAGGTCTTGTTGATGCCGTCGCGCTCTTCCTCTTCGCCGCCGAGCAGCGCGATGCTCTCGCCGTTCTCGCGCACGCGGGTCAGGACGTAGCGGTATTCGGCCTCGGCCTGGTTCTTGTTTTCGGATATCTGCACGAAGCTTCGCCCGATCGCTGTGATCGAGCCCGAAGCAATCGCAGCGTAGACGATCGCGGCGATCACGAGGAAGCCGGGGATGGTGACCGTCGAGCCCGGCAGCGTGATCGTGAACGCGCCCCCGATGGTCCAGAGCACGACGATGAAGGTGGCGGCCGACAGAAATGCCGACGTGACGCCGGCGACGAAATCCACCGGCGAATCGGTCGCGATCCGCAAATCCTCGGCGATGCGGTATTCGGGATTCTGATGATCGCCGCCGACCAGGTTGAGTTGATAGTAGCGGCCGTTGGCCAGCCAGCGCGAGATCACCGCATTCGTGAGCCAGGCGCGCCAGCGACGTTGAATGCCCATGCGGGCGAACACCTGGGCCACGCCAAGCAACGCGCTGCCGATGGCCAGCGGAAAGAACACCGCGGTGAGAAAATAGACGGTCGCGGCGTCGCGCCTTTCGATGGCGTCGAAGATTGCGCGATTCCAGACGTTGATGCCGTACTGAAATCCGACATTGGTGACGATCAGGAGCAGCAGGCCGATCGATAGCAGCCACGCCAGCCGGTCGCCGCCGCTGCCCCAATAGCCGCGCGCGCTGATCCAGAACCGCGTCAGCAGATAATTTTTGCGGGCCTGCTCGGCGTCCTCCGGAGACATTTCCGGATCGGGCTCGACGACCTCCGGCGGCGGCGGTTCGACACGTTCGCCGCCCTCCGCCGTGACATCCACGAACTCCGAATCTTCTTGCTTCTCAGGGGATTTCTTGGCTGAGGATTTCCTGACAGATGGCTTGGGCTTCACATCGGATCTGGCCATGCCGCGATAACGTAAGGGGAATCAGATGGTTCCCGCTGGTTGTCTGAGTGTCCCTCCGCCGTCATTGCAATGACGTGGAAGACCCCGAAGCCAATCATTGGCACTTACGGCGCCTGGATCACGCCCGCGTTTCCGCGCTCGGCTCTACCTTCCGCCGGCCAACCCGGTGCAGCACATGGGAGAGCTGCTCGATCGAGTAGGGCTTTTGCAGCAGCTCGAAACCGTAGCTGCCGTGCTCCGACAGCACGTGGCTGTAGCCGCTGGTCAGCACCACCAGCAGGTCGGGATGGCGGCGGCGGACTTCCTGGGCGAGTTCAATGCCGGTCATGCCGGGCATCACGACGTCGGTGAACACGGCATCGAAATGCTCGGCGCCGGCCGCCAGTTCTTCGAGTGCATGCACGGCGTTGCCGACGAGTCTGGTGGCGTAGCCGAGCTCGGCCAGCGCGTCGGTGGCGAAGCGTCCGACCTCGGCATCGTCTTCGACCACGAGCACCGACATCCCGCTTCCGTCGATCGCCGCGGCATCTGCTGCCGGCGTCTGTCGCGATTTGCCGCTGCCGGCGGTGCGCGGCAGATACAGCGTGAAAATGCTGCCCTTGCCCACTTCGCTGGACACAGCCACTTCGCCGTCGGATTGCTTGGCGAAGCCGAATACCTGCGACAGGCCGAGCCCGGTGCCATGGCCGGCCTGCTTGGTCGTGAAGAAGGGTTCGAAAATGCGTTCGAACTGGTCCGGCGGAATGCCGCTGCCGGTATCGGCGACCGATACGGCCACATAGCCATATGGATGCTGCGGCTGCGGGGCAGCGTTGGGCAGACTGGCCGCCATTCCGACCGCAATCGTCAGCCGTCCGCGGCCTTCCATAGCGTCCCGCGCGTTCACGGCCATGTTGATGATGGCGGTTTCGAACTGGCCCGCGTCGGCGTTGACGAAGCACGGTTCTTCAGGCCCAAGGATGACAATTTCGATGCGCGAACCGATCAGGGTGCCGATCATTTCACTCAGCATCTGCACGGTCCGCCCGACGTCGAACACCTCCGGCTTCAACGTCTGCCGCCGCGCGAAGGCCAGCAATTGCCCGGTCAGCTTGGCGGCGCGGGTCACCGTATCCGAGATCGCATCGATATAGCGCAGCCGCCGCTGTTCCGGCAGGTCGGGCCGCCGCAATAGGTCCACGGAAGCGCGGATCACTGTCAGCAGATTATTGAAGTCGTGCGCAACGCCGCCGGTCAACTGGCCCAGCGCCTCCAGCCGCTGACCGTGCTTCAGCGCTTCCTCGGCCACCCGGCGCTTCTCGGCCTCGAAATAAAGGTGGCGCGTCCGGCGCAAGGCCAGCCCCAGCAGCGCAAACAGCAGCGCGGTGGCCGGCGCGCCGAAAATCAGGTGCTGGCTCATGGTGGACAGCCAGCGCGCCCGGATCACCGACGTCTCGAGGCCGGCGCTGACATAGATCGGGTATTTGGCGAGCCGCTGGTATCCGAGCCGCCGTTCGATGCCGTCGGTCGGCGAGGTCACGGTGACGAGGCCGGCCTTGGGATCGGCCGCGATCAGTTTTCCGAGCGCGCCGTTGCGGTCGAGGCGGATGTCTCGGCTTGCGGCGGGAAAACGAGCGAGCACGGTGCCGTCCGTGCGACCGACCGCGAAGAAGCTGCCCGGCTCGCGGCCGATCCGGGCGTAGTAATTTTCGAAATATTCCGGCAGCACGGAGGTCTGGATCACACCTGCGAAGCTGCCGTCCTCGCTCGGGCGCCGTCTGCTGACGCCGAAGAACGCGGCGCCCTGATAGGGCGGCCGCGGCGTGAGCGCTTCGCTAGGGTCTGTTGGGATTCATCGCGAGTTTATCACGGCAGCGGCGAGGTGGATCA
>NZ_LLYA01000026.1 GCF_001440415.1 Bradyrhizobium retamae | reverse complement strand
TGCGCATTCCAGGGATGGTGATCAGGTGTTCCAGGCGATGGTGATCACGGATTCCAGTGATCGTGATCAGGTGCGGAGGTGAACACGGCTGACGGTTTATGTGTGCTGGAAATAGCCTCCTCGTCAAGGTTGGCGGGTTGGTTTGGAGATCGTCCCGGCAGTCCATGGGAGGGCCCCGTGCGCGGCGCGAAGTGCCGCCACGAGCGACGGAGCGACGCGCGCGGGAGGGGCCTGTGGGCCGGCGGGGCGATCGCGCGTGAGGTGCTCACGGTTTTTTCTTTTCGCCGGCCTGACGGCGCAGGCTGTCGCCTTTGAGCTCGATGCGGTGCGCATTGTGAATGATGCGGTCCAATATCGCATCGCCAAGGGTGGGATCGGCAATGACGTCATGCCATTGCGACACGGGGACCTGACTTGTGATCAACAAGGATCCCTTGTCGTAGCGATCATCGACGATCTCAAGCAGATCACGGCGCTGGTCGGCGGTGAGCGGTTCGGGTCCCCAGTCGTCGAGTCACGTTGAGCTCAACGTGACTCGACTTATGTGGAGCGCACAGTGATGTGGAGTTGAGGGCCGATAGTCGGCGCCGGTCCGGTTTTTGACAGCCGCCAACTCCACATAATTTACCTGTAGGTCATAGCCTCTTCAGCCAATCAACGATGTTGATCGGCGCGGAAGAGACGTGCCCGGCACGAGGCGGTGCGAGGATCTCAGGGAACACCTGCATAAGCGCCTGGCGTTTGAGATCGATGTCCGCCCTTGCATAGGTCATGGTTGTGTTCAGCGACGAATGTCCGAGCCATTGACTGATGGTCGCGAAGTCGACTCCCGCCTTCAGGAGAAAGATGGCGGTCGTATGCCGCAAGGAATGCGGATGGATCCGCTTCTCCTGCAGCGCGCGGGTTGCCCTGGCTCCGGCTCCGATGTGCTTCTTGAGCAGGTAACGAACGCCAAAACGGGTCAACTTGTTGCCCTGGCGGTTCACGAACAGCGGAGAGTCGCTGCCCCCTGAACGAGCGACATTGTTCGAGAGCTCTTGCAGAAGCTGTGCGGTTTGGGGCCAAATTGGACATAATCGAGTTTTGCCGCCCTTGCCGTGCAGCCGGACTTGATGAGGAGGATCGGTGCGGATGTCGCACAGCCGCAGATCGAGTATCTCCTGAACGCGGGCACCCGTGTTGAGCATCAGTGCGAATAACGCATAGTCGCGCTTGCCCGGCGGCGTGGAGCGATCGATCGATTTGAGCAACGCTTCGACTTCCTGCGGCTCAAGGTATTCGATCGGCTTGGTACGCGCGCCGCGTTTGAACGGTACGCCTAGCACGCGCTGCAGCTCGGCTAGATAGGCGGGCTGTTCGGTTGCGAGAAAGCGAGCAAACGTATGCAGCGCCGCCAGCCGCGCATTGCGGGTGGCGACGCCATTGTGACGCTCGGCCTCCAGAAAAGCCAGGAAGTCCTGGACCTGCTTCGCCGTGAAATCGACGAGATCGAGATCCTCGATAGGCTTGGCTGTTTGCGACGAAGCAAAACGCAGGAACAGCACGATGGCATCTCGGTAGTTGCGTATGGTGTGTCGGCTGGTGCCCCGGAGCGTCGGTAGATACTCGCGGAAGAACCGCTCGATGCCCTTGCCGAGTTCGTTAGGTCTTTGGGATCTCATGCAGCACCTCCGGTGATGAGGTGGCCGAAGTGCGTCTCGAGCCGATCGCTGGCTGCAGCAGCGAGTTGCGGAATCCAGCGCAGGTAATAGGCAGTCGAAACAATCGAGACATGCCCCATGTACATCGCAAGCTTCGGCAGATTGGATTGGACATCTGCACCTTGCTGGTACCATCGCAACAGCGACCCGACCGCGAAGCTGTGACGAAAATCATGAACCCGCGGGGTTCGTCCGTCGGTGCCGCAAACGTTGGCTGCTCGGAATAGCGCTTGGATTCCTTGCCGCAGGCCGGTACCCGTGTAGCCGCGCACCTGCCCCTTGCTGTTGCAGAGCAAGGGGGAATCCAATGACCGGCTCAGAGGTGGCCGAAGCCGCTTCCTGAGGTACGACCTCAGCTCCCGAGCGGCGTCCGGCGACAACGGGACGGTCCGCGACTTGTGGAACTTCGACGCCCGAATGCGCAAAATGCCGTGGCGCGGATCGACATCGGCCAGTGTAAGGCGCAGCAGTTCGCCCCGACGTAGCCCTGCCGTGTAGAGCAGAACCACGGCAAGCCGCATCACGGCTGGCCGAAGCGGCGAGGTTGAGGTCGGCGCCAAACGATCGGCCGCAGCCAACATCCTGGCGACCTCGGCCGCTCCAAAGATGACCGGCGATGCATACGGACACCGACGTGGGAGGCGGTTGATATCTGGAACGAAGCAAGTTGGCTCGATCCGCCGACGATAGAGACAGAAGTTGCGCACGATACGCTGGCGATTGCGCCGCGTGTTTACAGAGAGATGAGATTGTGACGCGCACCATGCCTCGAAGAGCGTTTGATCGAGGTCGGTAGAGCTGGTCTTCTCAAGAAGTAGACGCAGAGCGTCGATTACGTGCTCCTCATGAACATAGGCGCGCCCGAGTGAACGTTGCCTCCGCAAATAAAGGTCGACCACTTGGTTGAACGCGCTGCCCGGTAATGTCGTACTCATGCGGCGTCCTCCTCAATGCTGATGGTCGCCGTCGGCAGGGAAAGCGCGACCTCTCGGAGGGCTCCGGTCTGCAGCCGGAGATAGACACAGGTGCTCTCCAGAGTACGATGACCCATCAGATCACCGATTACCTTCACGCCGACGCCGCGGTCGAGCAGACGCATCGCAAATGAATGGCGCAGGCAGTAGGAGGATGTACCCTGCAGTGGCAGCCCGCTCTGATGCGCGCGCTTTTGGTAGAGATCGCCGATGGTGTAGTGCGTGAGGGGACCGACCGGGGTGCTGGCGCGGAGGAACAGTTCAGGGCGCGTCCCGCCGGGCCGGCCGCGGCGCAGATAGTGTCTGAGAATCCGCAGCGTTTGGTCGGCCAGAGGAAGGATCAGATCCGATCTGGTTTTGCACTGCTTGACGCGGAGCGTCCTGCTCTCCCAATCGATGGAGGCAAGCATCAGTGTGACGATCTCCGAGGGCCGCAGGCCGTAATGCGCCATCAAATGGAGGATCGCATAGTCGCGCCAGCCAAGCCGGCTCGATCGGTCGATGGAGCGCAGCAGCCGCTGGACGAGCGGCCATGCCAGGGCTCGAGGCGGCAGTTCACCTCGATAGGCGCGCGGCGCGTCAATTACGTCGAGCCGCTGCTGGATCTCGCCCTGGTCGAAGCAAAACCGGAGAAAAGCACGAAGGCGAGCAACAACGTGCTGGAGGGTCTGTCGTTTGATCCGCTGCGCTTCGGTCGTTACGAACCGCTCGACTGCAGCGGCTGATAACGCCTGCAGCGGGGCGTCAGCTGGCAAAGCGTGCGCGAGCAAGCTCTTCACCGTTGCGATGTGCTGTTCCAGGGTCGCGCTGGTAAGGCCACGCACCTCCGATAGATGTCGTCTGTAGCGCTCAAGAAGCAGTGAGAACGGGTCCGGTGCTGGTTCTCTGACGAGCAGTCTTCTCGCGGTGAGAAACCGTTCAACGGCGCATCGGGTGCCTTGCAATGATGCGGAAGAAAATGCTTGCGACAAAAACCTTCCTGAAATGCCGGCACCCCAATCAAGCGGCGCTGAACCCATCCGGTCGAGGGCTTCCTTTAGCCCTCGTACGTGACGGCAGGCTGTGTGTCGGGCGTACCCAGCCGAGATGAGCCAAGTGGCGAAATTTTCCAACAAAGCGCCGTTGGGCGATGCCGAGTAACACGCGTGAACCTTCCGGAATAAGTGTTCGAGCATGGTTGCCCCCTTTTGGATGGTTGGGAGAACCACGCTACCGCTGCCAGTTATGTTGAGTAGGAACGGTCGAGGCTGCTGTTAATAGCGGGGAGATTAATACGGCTCCACATCACTGTGCGCTCCACATAAGTCGAGGATGAGGAGATTGACGCGCTCCAGGGCCGCGATCAGGCGCGCCAGACGGCCTTCGCCGCGCGCCTGGGCGAGATCGGCGAACAGGCGGGATGTTCGCTTGTAGAGGACGGAAAAGCCGTCGCGGCAGGCCTTATTGCCGAGCGCGCAGGCAAGCCAGGACTTGCCGGTGCCGGTTGGGCCGACAATGACCAGGTGGTTGCTGTCACGGATCCATTGACAGGTGACGAGGTTCTGGAAGAGCGAACGATCGAGACCACGGGCGGTGCGATAGTCGACGTTCTCGATGGTGGCGGCTTGACGGAGCTTGGCACTGGTCAAGCGGCGCGTGAGGCGGCGGTTGTCGCGGGCAGTGACCTCGCGATCGACGAGGAGGCCGAGCCAATCGGCGTGCGGCATCTCGGCCGCCTCGGGATTGTTCTGCAGTTCGACGAAGGTATCGGCCATGGCGGCGAGGCCGAGTGCGCGCAAGCGATCGACGGTGGGGTGAATGAGCATGCTGATCTCTCCTGATCAATTGTAATAGCTGCGGCCACGGATGTTGGTGTGGAAGAGGATGGGCGCCTCCTCGGCGGGAGGAGCAGTTCTGTCAGTGCCGTTCTTGAGAATCGCGGCGACCGATTTGTACGAACGGGCGTTGAGCAGGAGGGCCCGGGCACAAGCGGCATCGACGCGTTCCTGGCCATAGCGCTTGACCAGCCCGAGAATGCCGATGGCCGAGCGGAAGCCCTGTTCCGGATGCGGCCGCGACCGCAGGATGACATCGATCAGCGTCTGGGCATCGGGACCGACCTTGGCGGCTTCGGAACGAATGCGCTCATGGGTCCAGTCGCGATAGCGGCGATGTGAGCTCGGCATATGCTCGGGAATCGTGGTCGGGCGATGCGGCAAGGTGCTGCGCAGATGCGACGCCACCCGCTTGCCGCGGAGAAATATCTCGACGGTCTTTTGGGTGATGCGGGCCTCAACCTCCTGATGCACGAGGTTGTGAGGGACGCTGTAGTAATGCTTGGCGATCTCGACGTGATAATCGAGGTTGACCCGGCAGCGCTTCCACTCGGCATACTCGTACGGTTCATCCGGCAAGGGGGTGAGCGCCGGATGATCGAGCTCCTGAAACAGTTCGCGCCGACTTCGTCCCCAGCTCCGGAGAGGTCGATCGTTCAGCTCGACAAGGAGCGCGTAGATTGCCTCGTTGAGGGCGGCGAGCGAGAAGAAGCGGCGGTTGCGCAAGCGCGCCAGAATCCATCGCCCGACGATTTGGACCCCGACTTCGACCTTGGCTTTGTCGCGCGGCCGATATGGCCGCGCTGGAACGATGGCGGTGCGGTAATGGCGGGCGAGATCGGCATAGGTCCGGTTGACCATCGGCTCGTGAAAGCAAGCCCGGGTGATACCGGCCTTCAGATTGTCGCTCACCGTCTGCCGGGCCACGCCGCCGAAATAGGCAAACGCCCGAACGTGCGAGGCGATCCAGTCCGGCAGGCTCTGGCTGAAGCTGGCTTCGGCATAGGTGTAGTTCGAGGCGCCGAGCACGGCGACGAAGATCTGCATGCTGCGCACCTCGCCGCTGAGCCCGTCAATCACCTCCATGGTGTGGCCGGAATAGTCGACGAACAGCTTCTCGCCGGCGACATGGACCTGGCGCAGGGTCGGCTTGAGGCGGCCGGCCCATTCCTTGTAGCGTTCGCAGAACCACGAATAGCTGAAGCCGTCGGAGCTTGCGTCGCAATACTCCTCCCACAACAGCATCAGCGTGACGTTCGGGCGCCGCAGCTCGCGATGCACGAGCGCCCAATCGGGCTGTGGACGCTCGTCGCTGGGCCGATCAGAGGGTGGCGGATACAGGCGGTTCTCGAGCCGGACATCGTCATCCAGCTCCGGCCGCAACGGCCAGGTCAGGCCGGCGCGGCGGGCTCGGTTGAGGTACTTGCTGACCGTGCCCTGGGCCAAGCCCAGGCTGCGGGCAATGGCGCGTTGCGACATGCCGACGCTGTAGTGCAGGCGTAGAACTTCACGAATGTGGCGCATGGACAGTCTCTCGGTCGGCATCTCAATCCTCTGCGGTTAGGCAAAAGACCAAGGTAGCCGGGTTGCAGACTGTCAGCGGTGCGCCTCCCCGTTGCCCCCGATCATGATCGCTGGAAATAGCGATCATGATCGGCTGGAAATGGTGATCACGATGTTCTGGAATGGGTGATCACGATGGCCTGGAATCGGTGATCACGATCGGCTGGAACGCGCACC
>NZ_LLYA01000025.1 GCF_001440415.1 Bradyrhizobium retamae | reverse complement strand
AATAGTCCTGCCAGCGCCAGACGGTGGTCTTCGAAACCCCGACCTCACGCATAATTGCCACGACGCCATGACAGTTGGGATTCAAATGTCAGTGACAGAACACTAGGGCACAAGACGCGGGCCCGGATGTGCCCTCTCTACGTCGCGGGTTTGATTGGTCCAGGAGACCGCAAGAGCGTTCAACCGATGGCGGCACGCGCCAGTGGGGTCGGTTACGATCAGCTCCATCATTTCGTCGCTGCCGGAGTTTGGGACAGTGCTCCACTCGAGGCTGCCCTGCTGAAGGAGGCAGACAGATTGGTTGGCGATGATGCGGGTTTTCTTGTCATCGATGATACGGCGTTGCCCAAGAAGGGACGTCACTCGATTGGCGTCGCGCCACAATATGCCTCGTCGCTCGGAAAGACTGCTAACTGTCAGTCGCTAGTCTCGCTAACATTGGCGTCGCGGGAGGTGCCGGTGATGGTGGGCCTGCGGCTGTTCCTGCCCGAGAACTGGACAAATGATCCTGAGCGCATGGCGCGGGCCGGTGTGCCGAAGGATAGACAGACTGCTCTGACAAAGCCGGAGATTGCGATCGAGGAGATCGACCGCGTCATCGCCTCTGGTGCGCGTTTCGGCTGTGTGCTGGCCGATTCTGGGTACGGCTCCAGCGGGCCTTTCCGTCAGGCTTTGAGCGAGCGCGGTCTGCTGTGGGCGGTGGGTCTGTCGCGGCGCCAGAACGTCTATCCTGCCGACGTTGCCCTGATCTTCCCCATCGCGAAGACCGGAAAGCCCCGCAAATACCACATCCCTGATCAGCCACCGGTCTCTGCTGAAGCGTTATTGGCCGAAGGCAAATGGCAAAGGGTCAGCTGGCGGCGGGGCACCAAAGGTCGGCTGACATGTCTCTTCACGGCCCGCCGTGTCCGCGTTGCGGATGGCCATAAGCACCGGATGATCAATAACCGTATGCAGTGCATGCCTGGCGACGAGGTCTGGCTCGTCGGCGAGCGGCGGTCGACCGGGGAGCAAAAATACTATGTGTCGAACCTGCCGGCCGATGCCACCATCAAGACGCTCGCTGCCACGATCAAGGCCAGGCGGGTCTGTGAACAGGCCCACCAGCAGCTGAAGGAGGAGCTTGGGCTCGACCACTTCGAAGGTAGATCCTGGACGGGATTACATCGACATGCGTTGATGACGATGATCGCCTACGCCTTCCTCCAATCCCGCCGCCTCAAAGCCGCGGGACGGAAAAAAAAGAATCTCAGGACCGCCACCACAACCAAGCATGCCGGCCATCAGGCAAGCGATCCTCGACCTCTTCGCACGACCTCCACCCCGACAATGTCCTCACTGTGACCTGCTCCTTGCAGATATCGCGACGACTAAAGTGCCAAAGTAGTGCTAGCCTGCGAAAGAGCGGGGCTGATTGCAACGGAAGAGGCGGCAATCCGGATCCTGAAGCGTGTCTCACGCGAGATCAACAAGGCGAGATCAATGCTCGAGTTCATCGGTCGCGGCACGGATTGGTTGCAGTGAGCTGGGCGTAGAGAAATATCCGTCGTATCACTGCAGATGCAGCCGTTTGTTCAACTGACAATGGGAGCGAACCAAGAGCCGGGTCATCGTCGCTTGTCCGTCGAAATCTGCGACAGCATGAGCCGATGTTGGAGGATCGCTCCTCGCGGCCGATGTCAAAACAGGAGGGAGCTTGTCATCCAGGATGACATAATCCAGCCTTTATTGATTGCGCGCGAGAGCGCGCGCCGGCTTAAAAGGTACTGTCGACTGCACGTTTCGGGTGAAGAATCCTTTATCGCAATTCCACACGTTCACCTCCCATTGCGAAATGGATGGCGAGCCGGAACCTCAGTGTGCCCTTGTGCCCCGTAGGCTTTCGATATTCGTCGCTCGAGATCGATAGGGTCCCCGCAGCATCACACTCGATTCCACGTCGCGAAACATGGTGTAATTTCGTCGGATCCACTTATGCATGGCAAGGCGCTCTCCTTCGATGTCAGTCTGAAGGAGCCGTCATGGCTCGATTACCTCCCCAACATCACGGAGACCGCAGATGTGATCGATACTTACGGCAAGATGCAGCTGATGGACCCGCTGATCATCCACGATGGGGTCGCCAAGGCTCGCAATAGGCCGCTTCACAGCTCAACCGCGTGGTCCCCGAGCACCTGGCGCGTTAGAGCGCCCTTGATCTCGCGGGCGATCTCCTCGCGAATCTGGGCTCCGAACTGCAACTCAGCATCGCTGTTGCCGGTCAGGTCATGATCGGCGAGCCGTTGGTCGAGGCGGCTCTTGAACTCCCCGTCCATCGCCTCGGCGAGCCGGTCCTGCATCTCTGCATGGGCTTCGGGGGCGATCCGGCTCACCACCGTCTCCCAGGGTTGCCAGCGAGTTGCCAGATAGTCGGCGAACCCCGCCGCCTCCTCATTCCGCACCTGCGTCTCGGCTGCGGTGAGGTCGTGCTCAGTAACGTAGGCGACGTCAAAGAACCGCATGTCCGGAGCGACGAGCTGCAGGTCAAGCCGCTCACGTAGCTTGACCTGATAGGCGAGATAGACTTCGATCTCGTCGACGAACTGGAGCGAGCCGACCTTCTGACGGGCAATCGGCTCGAGCGCGTCCAGGCGGAACAGGACCCGGGCCTGCTGGATGAGTTCGCCGAGCCGATCGTCATAGGCCCCGTCCTCGACATCGGCGTTCAGGCGTGCGGTCTGCATGCCGTTCCAGGTCAGGGTGATGCGATCCTGGCAGCTCTCGCTCGCCCCGAAGGCCAGCTGAAAATACTGCTGGCGCAATTGCGGCCTAATCGCTGCCTGCCGCAGATCCTCGGCCACGACCTGCTGGAAATGGGGATTGTCATAATTCACGGTCTCCCGCAGCCTGTCGAGGAAGAGCGCGTATTCCGAGGCACCCGCCTCGTCGGCGAAGTTCTGCCAGGCGGCGATCGCCTCCGGCTCGGCCTCCATCCAGTCCGCTACCACCTCGGCCAGCGGCCGTTCCTGACCCACCGCCGTCCCCCCGCCCATCGAGAAGAAGACCCGCGGGCCGGCATAGCTCAAGGTATTCAGGGCTCCCGCCAAATTCGTCCGCACCTGCTCGGGCAGCGGATTATCCTCCACGTGAACCATGCACTCAGAACCTAACCGGGTTAGCAGGGTCTCCGGCAGGCTGGTCAGCCGATTGTCGCGTGCCTCGAGCACCTGGAGCTCGGCCGGGAGGGTCTCGGGCAAGCTGGTCAGCCTATTGCCGCTGACGTGGAGTCTCTGGAGCTCAGGTGGGAGGGTCTCGGGCAGGCTGTTCAGGTGGTTCTCGCGCGCGAAGAGCAACTGGAGCTCGGCGGGAAGAGTGTCGGGCAGGCTGGTCAGCAGGTTGCCATCGGCTTCGAGCTCTTGGAGTTCGGGCGGGAGGGTGTCGGGTAGGCTGGTCAGCCTATTGCCGCCGGCAGCGAGCAACTGAAGTCCGGTCGGGAGGGCGTTGGGCAGGCTGGTCAGCAGGTTGCCGCGGACATCAAGGTCCTGGAGCCCGGCTGGCAGAGTGTCTGGCAGGCTGGTCAGCCGGCTGTTGAAGACGGCGAGTGTCAAAAGGCCCTCCGGAAGGGTTTCGGGCAAGCTGGTCAGCCGGTTGTTGCCGATGGCGAGTGACTGGAGTCCCGTCGGCAGGGTGTCGGGCAGGCTGGTCAACCGGTTGCCGCTGGCGTCGAGCGTTCGGAGTCGGGACGGGAGGGTGTCAGGCAAGTGCACCAGCTCGTTGTCGCTCACGTTGAGCGACTGGAGCCCCGGCGGAAGGGCGGCGGGCAATGTCGTCAGGCCTAGGTTTAACAGCTCCAGCCCTACATAGCCGTCGCCGGCCTCTCCCCAGGCACGCATTCGTCTTACCGCCTCTTGCCGGTCCTCGTCTTCCGTCTGCCCCTCCTCGCCGGCCCAGGTGTCCAAGATCTGGTCAAGCCGCGATTGCCTGAGGACGGGGTCTTCAAGGTCCGTCGGAAGGGTTGCAGGGCCTGAGGCCCGCGTGCCGTACAAGGCTTCGGTCCACTGCGCCGCGGCTGGGGTGAGCCGGCGGCCTCCTCTTGAAGTATTGCCATCGCCCGGCCGGGGCTCTCGGCCAAGGATCGATGCCCCGAGATTTTGCTCCCAAGGAATTTCGGAGGTCGTTGGCCACTCCGGCACCACGTCACCGACCTCCGCCCACGATCGCTCCTCCTGATCGACACTATGCGTCGGCCAATCGGCAGCTGCATCCATGCCGTGCCAACAATCCGTTAGACCGAAATTGCCGGCTGGCAACTGGCCAGCGCGATCCGCCGCCGCAAAAAGCATATGCTGATTGAGCCCTTGTTCAGAGGAGGCGGGCGGATCCGAGAGCCACCGCGAGGTGCCTTGCCCGACACGATCCTCGTCCGGCATTCTCAAAGGATTCGCATTCAGGTGCTGCTGAAACCCCGCTTGGTCCGCCTGCTGCTGTTCTAGCCCGTCGTAATACGTCCACTCGACATCTGGGCCCTCGAATTGGTTGAGATTGTTGAACGGATCCACCCCACTCTCCTTCGACAGATCTGAGCAGCTAACGCCGGACACGGATAGTAAGATGCTTGGCTTTCGAGAAGCTGACGAGAAATTGGCATCAAATCCGTTCCACGTAAGGGTCGTAGGCAGAACCGCCTAGGCAAAGGTTGTCCGTTTCGATCTTTTGCCCAAATGGTCATCTTTGCAGAAGGGGAAGAAACAGGCTTCTCAATGCCTCGTCGTCGAATCTGTCGCTCTCCTGCTGCTTCCCGCTTCCGAACGACGGCGAGCTCGAGACGTCAGTCTCTTCCTCGAGCTTGGTGATGCGGTCCATGACCGTCTCCACGGCCTTCGATATCGATTGAGAGACGAGGTTGTCAATCGGCTTGCAAATATTGCAAACGATGACGTAATTGCGGTCGGCGCCCGCGGCTCGAAAGGTCCGCTATGTTCAAGCCTTCCGCAATCTCGCGAATCGGAGGGGACTATGAAGCAATATGTTGGGCTGGACGTCTCGCAAAAAGAAACGTCAGTATGCGTGGTCAACGAAGTGGGTCAGGTCTTGTTCGAGGGAAAGGCCAAGTCCGACCCGGGGGCGCTGACGGCACTGCTTCGCAGGCGAGCGCCACAGGCGGAGCGCATCGGATTCGAGACCGGGGCGATGGCGAGTTGGCTCTGGCATGAACTTCGTAGGGTTGATCTTCCGGTGGTCTGCATCGACGCGCGTCATGCCCACGCGGCTTTGTCCGTACGCATGAACAAGAGCGATCAGAATGATGCTCGAGGTTTGGCCGAACTGGTGCGGGTCGGCTGGTATCGAGAAGTCAAAGTCAAGAGCGAGGAAAGTCAGAAGATACGCGCGATACTCGTCGCGAGATCTCGGCTCGTGGCCATTCGTCGAGATATCGAGAACCAGGTCCGCAGTTTAATCAAAGAATACGGCCTGCTCTTCCCACGTGCGATCGGACGGCAGTTTCGCAATCAGGTCTGCGAGCTATTGGGCGAGGATCATCAGCTCCGCGGTGTGATCGCGCCGCTTCTGTCGATCCATGAACAGATCTGCAAGCAGCAAAGCAAGTTCGACGACGAAATCCACCAATTGGCGAAGTCAGATGAGACGACGCGCCGCCTAATGACGGTTCCTGGTGTCGGCGTGGTGACCGCCTTGACCTTCCGCCATACGATCGACGACCCATCGCGCTTCCGATCGGCATCAAGTGTCGGCGCCTATCTGGGTCTTACGCCTCGACGCAACCAGTCTGGCGAAACTGACATCAATGGCAAGATATCACGATGGGGCGACCGTCTTCTTCGAACTTACCTGTACGAGGCGGCGACCGTCCTGCTTTATCGAACGAAGAAATGGTCCTCTCTCAAGGCTTGGGGCATGAAGCTCGCCAAGCGAATTGGCATGCGAAAGGCAAAGGTCGCCATCGCGCGCAAAATCGCCATCGTTCTTCACTGTATCTGGGTCGATGGCACATCCTTCGACTGGGGCCAGGCAAAGGAAGCCTGATCCGATTTTGTAAACTTCCTGGTCCGGTCTGCCGGACTGGCGATGTCCCGCTGGGACGGTGTTGTGGCGACCTCGTTCATTCGGCTGGTGGCGGCTTGACTGTACTCCGCTGCAGACGTTGAGGCGTCCGACCCGGACATCATCATGAGGCGCTGCGCGACCTCGGAAAGGACCATGACCCCAGCGAAGACATCAACAAGCGGGGCAATCTAATGCCATGGCCGGCAGGGTGCGCGTTCCAGCCGATCGTGATCACCGATTCCAGGCCATCGTGATCACC